>NZ_JBKKJT010000050.1:0-284 GCF_046614675.1 Chryseobacterium cupriresistens
GATCAGCAGCGCGCGGCGCTTCGGATTGTCGAGCAGGTCGTCCTGCAGGTACGGGTTGCGGCGCACGACCCAGATGTCGCCGAGCACTTCGTAGAGCATGCGCGCCGAGCGGCCGGTGCGGCGTTCCGCGCGCAGCTCGTCGAGCACCGCCCACGCCTCTTCGCCGAGCAGGCGGATCACGATCTCGCGATCCGAGAACGACGTGTAGTTATAGGGAATCTCGCGCAGACGGGGCGCGGGGTCGGCGGCGACGGCGGCGGCCGCGCCATGCGGATCGAAAACTT
>NZ_JBKKJT010000051.1:0-283 GCF_046614675.1 Chryseobacterium cupriresistens
GATCACGTCGAAGCCGGCGGCCTGCAAGGTCTGCGCCACCAGTCCGGCGTCGTTTGCGGCGGTCTGCAGCGCGCCGGCCTGGTAGGCGCCGTTGCCGACGACGAGCGCGAGGCGCTTCTCCTGGTCCTCCGCATGGACAGGAAGCGCGGCGAACGACACCAGACCGACGATCAAAGCCCACAGAATGCGCGCCATAGTGGTCGTCCCTTTTCTTCTCGAGAGTTGGCGTAACGGATGGAAAGGCTACTTCCGTGAATGCGCGCTGAACAGGATTGCGGCAATT
>NZ_JBKKJT010000052.1:0-281 GCF_046614675.1 Chryseobacterium cupriresistens
TGGCGGCGTCGCAGCCGATGATCTCGCAGCAGGTTTTGTCGGCTTATTCGTTCCGCGGACATCGCTGTCTGCTCGACATCGGTGGCGGCGACGGCTCCTTCATCGCCGCCGTCGCGGTGCAGGCACCAAAGCTGCGATTCGTGCTGTTCGATCTGCCCGCGGTAGTCGACCAGGCCAGCGAACGCTTTCGCACCGCGGGTCTGTCATCACGCGCGGTCGCGATCGGGGGGAATTTCCTTGCGAACCCTCTCCCCGAGGGCGCCGATGTCGTCTCGCTGGTG
>NZ_JBKKJT010000053.1:0-280 GCF_046614675.1 Chryseobacterium cupriresistens
TGAACAGGTCCAGATCGGACAGCCGCGGGTTGGCGCAGACGCGTGCCAGCACCTCGGCGACCAGTCCGCCGCGCGAATGCGTCAAGAGGTGAAGTCGTGCTTTCCTGGGCGCCGCTTCGGCGAGCGTGATGGCATTGGCGATCGGACTAGCCCCGAGCGTCGGATGGTCGAGGGCATAGACCCTGTTGTCATAGGACTTGAACAGCGCAGCCACCAACTCCGGGTGCTCGGTCCAGAGCTTGCCGAACGTGCCGGTCGTCTGGCTGAAGGTTCCGTGGAT
>NZ_JBKKJT010000054.1:0-280 GCF_046614675.1 Chryseobacterium cupriresistens
GTATCGAGTACAGCCCCAGTAACGTCCATAAAGTGTGTGCCCGTCCCGTAGCGACAGGGCGCAGGCCACGTCTTGTCCATCTTGCTGCGCCAGAATCAGCACCAGGGATTCGGGTAACTGCGCGTGCAGGCGCGCAAAGAAATCCCGATTCAAATAAGGGCGTTGTCCACGCTCCTGATAGGTGTTGGCGTAGCACTGGTAGAAGTAGTCCAGGTTCTGCTCGCTAATGTCCTGGCCTTGCTTGTGTTCAAAGGACAGGCCCTGTTCGTAGACCTTGCGG
>NZ_JBKKJT010000055.1:0-279 GCF_046614675.1 Chryseobacterium cupriresistens
TGGTGACGAGCCCGTCACGGATCTGCCTGCGGAACTTCTGCAGGATCAGCGCCTCGAGATCAGGCTCGTCATCGACGAAGAGGATGGTTGGGGTCATGCCGCCTGCTCGAGCCTCGTATCGATCTGCTGGCGCAGCAGCGCGAAATCGATCGGCTTGGTGAGAAGCCCGGTGGCGCCGCGCTCGATCGCCTTGCGGCGCGTCTCGGCATCGCCGTAGGCCGTGATCATGATGACGGGAACGTCGGGACGCTCGGCGCGCACCTTGGGCAGCATGTCGAG
>NZ_JBKKJT010000056.1:0-279 GCF_046614675.1 Chryseobacterium cupriresistens
TCCGTCAGAATGCCAGCCTTCGGGAGATGCTGTAAGATCCCATGGGTTACTGATTATAGAGCGCATTCCAAATTATCAGACGACGAAAGAAATGAAGTACCAATCCATGCATCACCAGCCTTATCAAAGGAGGAATTGTAGTAGATCAGAATACCATTCAGAAAGTTGGAAGTATAATAGATGTAAGTATCGGGCAGATTGATGCTATGAAAGGTTTGAAACCGGAAAAAGTTATTCCTTCTCATTTTGCAGAACTTTCCACATCACCACAATCTCTTG
>NZ_JBKKJT010000057.1:0-279 GCF_046614675.1 Chryseobacterium cupriresistens
CGAGCGCGACGATGTCATGGATCTCAGGCGACTGGTCTATTTCGTCGCGGTCGCCGAGGAATTGCATTTCGGCCGTGCCGCATCGCGGCTCGCGATCGCCCAGCCGCCGCTGAGCCGGCAGATCGCGCAGCTGGAAAGCGATCTCGGCGTCATCCTGATCGACCGGAGCCGCAGCCAGATCCGGCTGACCCAGGCCGGTAGCGTTCTGCTGGAACGTGCCCGCGACGTGCTGGAGCGGCTCGACCGCACCCACCGCGAGATCAAGCGGATCGGCGAAGG
>NZ_JBKKJT010000058.1:0-279 GCF_046614675.1 Chryseobacterium cupriresistens
TTATGGGTCAGCACGTGCACGAAGGCCGGCAGGTCTTTCACGCTGCCTTGCGCGGCGGACGGCAGCGCTGCGAGCAGGTCGTCGCGGCTGTCGAACACGGGCAGGCAGTGCAGCCCCGCCCAGATGCCCTTTGCCGGGCGCTTCTCCAGCCACACGCGGCCCTGCGCGTCGCGCGCCAGCAGCAGCCAGAGCGACTGGGCGCTGCGCTTGAGCTTGCGCGTCTTGACGGGGTAGCGCTCCGGCGCGCCTTCGCGCAGGCCCACGCAGGTCTTGTCGACC
>NZ_JBKKJT010000059.1:0-279 GCF_046614675.1 Chryseobacterium cupriresistens
TTCACCGTGGTCTCGAACTGGATGTCCTTCTTGAGGTCGAGACGGTCGGCCACATAGTTCAGCCAACGCTCGATCTCGGGCTGTCCCGGAAACCGCTCGCTCCAGCTCCAGCCCTTGTAGAGCTCCTCGGAGAACAGATACTGATAGGTGTGGCCTTCGGAATCGAAGCGCGCGCCGGGATAACGGTTCCAGTACCAGGTGCCGCCGACGCTCGATCCTGCGTCAATAGCCCTGACATTCAGGCCCTGCTCGCGCAGGCGGAACAGGTGATAGAGGCCC
>NZ_JBKKJT010000005.1:0-462047 GCF_046614675.1 Chryseobacterium cupriresistens
AATGCATAACCAATCACAAATTAAAATGAAAACCTATAAAAACAAAAACCAAAGCAATAGTAAAATTACTCTGGTTTAATTATTTATTTTTGTACTATAATCTGTATCAGTTTTTCAGGACTAGTCAAAAGTAGATTACTTAATTTCTACACATCCCACTCTTCCTCCTGCATTTCCGGTAGGCTGAGTATGGAAGTCATCTGCAGCGGCATGTACAATAAGACCTTTTCCAATGATGTTTTTAGACTCATCTGTACAGCCCAGACACCATTTGTCTGTCTTGAAAGTCAATGTTGCTGTTCCGTTCTGATCAGCAACCAGGTTTCCTATATCTCCCATATGGAAATGTTCAGCACCCCATTTACCATGATCATTCTTCGAAGGATTCCAGTGGCCGCCAGTAGAAGTTCCGTCTGCAGCAGAGCAGTCTCCTTTTTCATGAATGTGTACCGCATGGATTCCAGGAGTAAGGTTGGTAATATCCAGCTTCATTGTTACTTCATTTCCATTTTGAGTAAACTTCGCTGTTCCTCCTGTCTGTGTTCCGCTTTTGGCATTTACAGAATAGGTTTTTGTGGTTCCGCATGAAACGGCAAAAACTGCAAATCCCGCCAATAATGCTAATGTTTGTACTTTCATTTGTTAAATGATTTATAGTGATTTTACGATAAATTTAAAAAAGATTTTCCAAAGCGCTTTATGATCTCACTCTTTTTTGAAAAACTTAGTTTAAATGATTGCTTTAATACAGGCTGTTGTAACCTTAAATTCCGAAACTTAGCTCTGAGGCTTACTGATTTAAAACGAGGTAGAAAAAAGCTTATTTTAGTAGCTGGGAAGCAGTGTATAATCTGATCCTTGGAGAAAGAAAAGAAAAATGATTATTCTGTATACATTCATTAGCGAAGAAAAACATCAGTCACGTTTAGACCGATACCTGCCTGCTTTTTCTCAGGAGGTTAATCAGAATATCCTGCGATACAGAAGATGGCAGGATGTGCAGCTTTCTTTACTGGGAAAGGTGCTTTTACAATATGGTTTAAAAACGTATTATAATATTTCTGATGTAAAAACAGATGTTCTTCCCAATAAAAAGCCTTACTTAAAAGACCATCATCTTCATTTTAATATATCGCATTCCAAAGAGCTTGCGGTCTGTGCTATTGCAGAATATCCTTTGGGAATAGATGTTGAATTCAGAGATCCGAAGATCAATTATCAGGATTTTATATTTCAGATGACGGCCAGAGAGCTTCAGGAAATTCATGATGCTGAGGATAAAACGAAAGAATTCTTCACTTATTGGGCAAGAAAGGAAGCTGTAATAAAGGCTCATGGAGCAGGGATGATGCTTCCGCTGGATTCTTTTGAAGTGGTCAATAACGAATGCAGGATTGAAGAAGAAAAGTTCTTTACCAGAGAAATTTTTATTCATGAAGATTATCAGGGGTATATTGCATCTTCAGATCAGAAAATTAAAGAAGATGTTCTTTTATTTAAACGTTTTGAAGAAGATATCTCGTGACAAAAAAGCGAAATGACCTCCAGACAATAGCAATAAAAGACAACAGACTTTCATTCCGGAAAAATATCTTTGTAAACTAATAATTTTGAAGTGGAAGAGTATAAAAAACGGATTGTAAAAACAATTCAATATATTGATAACCATATTGATGCAGATCTTTCTCTGGAGAAAGTTTCAGAGGTAAGCGCTTATTCTCCGTTTCATTTTCACAGAATTTTCAAGCTGGTTACAGGAGAAACCCTTCAGAACTATATCATCAGAAAGAAAATAGAGAAAAGTGCTCTTCATCTGGCGGTTCATAAAAATATGGAGATCAAGGAGATCTATTGGGATCTTGGTTTCTCCAATCATTCAGTTTTCTGTAAAACATTCAAAAAATATTACGGTCTCGCACCCACTGAGTTTCGCAGATCGGCTCCGGAAAAATTTCACAGGATTTTACAAATACAAAGCAAGAACGGACAAGTTGATACGGTTTTCAGCCAATACATTTGCAATATCGAAAACCTGTTAAACTGGACTAAAATGAATTTAAAAATCGAAGTAAAAGAAATGCCGGAAATGAATCTGGCCTCTGTTATGAGTCTTGGAATGGCTAATGTAGAATCTTCTTTCAACATTTTAATAGACTGGGCAAAAAAGAAAAACCTGTTTCCGCGGCAAAATCTTAAAATGATTTCTGTATATCATGACAGCTGTAAAATCACACCTCTCGATAAAGTCAGGATTCACGCCTGTATGCTTTTGGATGAAAAACTTCAGCAACAGGAGGGAGAAATATTTTCAGAAACATTAGAGGGCGGAAAGTACATTGTAGGGAGCGGAGAGGTGACATTGGATGATTTTGAACAATGTTGGGTTTCTTTGTTCTTATGGATGAATGAAAACAATTACACCATGAGAAGAACCTTCCCTTATGAAATCTATCATTCCAATTTTAAAGAACATCCGGAAGGAAAAATGATCGTGGATTTTTGCATTCCGGTTCATTAATTACCATTCGGTAGCAAAAGAATGCCTTTCAGTAATAAATTTTTTACAGAAAGGTATTTCTCATGCTATTTTTGATTCCAGAAAACAATAAAAATGAAAACACAAGGACAAAACATCCTATTTCTGATTCTTCTTCTCACTTCCATTATGGGATATTCCCAGGTGAAAATATCGGGGAAAGTATCCTTCAAAAACAAAGGAGTCGCCGAAGTAAATGTAACACTGAAAGACACCTATGATGGGGCTACAACAGATGCCCAGGGTAATTTTACCTTTGAAACTTCAGAAAAAGGAGCTCATACAATTACTTTTACCCACCCGAAATATGAAAATGTGGAAAGCTCAGTTTCTATTGAAAGTCAGGATATTACCTTGAATATTGATCTTAAAGAACAGATCAGTGAGATTGATGCAGTGGTGGTTTCTGCAGGATCTATTGAAGCCAGCGATAAGAAAAGAGCAACAGCATTACTCACTCCCATTGATATTTATACCACAGCAGGAGCAGACGGACAGATTTCTTCAGCATTGACTTATCTCCCGGGAGTACAGAAAGTAGGTGGAACAGAAGGGCTATTTATCCGTGGAGGTACAGGAACCGAGTCTAAAATCTTTATGGACGGAAGTCTTATCAATAATTATTTTTCCAATTCAGTTCCGGGAATTGCGGGAAGAGATCAGTTCAATACTTCACTTTTTAAAGGAAATATCTTCTCAAGTGGTGGTTATTCGGCGTTGTACGGCCAGGCCCTTTCGGGAGCTTTAATGCTGGAAAGTGTGGATCTTCCGGAAGAAACTTCTTATAATGTTGGGATTTCACCCATTTTCCTGAATGCCGGATTTCAGAAGTTAGGAGATAATAAAAACTATTCTTACGGAGCTACGGCAGGATATTCTCTGCTAAGCCTGATGCAGAAAGTTTTTAATTTTAATACAGATTTTGTTGAAGCTCCGCAAGGTCTCAACGGAGATCTGAATTTCAGATTTAAAACAAAATCAGGAGGCTTTTTCAAATATTACGGAATGTTCAATTCCAATAAAATGGGAGTAAAGTCGGAAAGCCTTGAACCCGGATCCGATTTCAGTCTGGTAAAGCTTAAGGGTAAAAATACATTTCACAACCTTTCTTTTAAACAAAAATTCGGAAAATATCTGCTTAATGTGGGCGGTTCTTATTCCTACAACAGATCGGATCTTCATTTTTCTACAGAAACCAATGATGTTGAATCCAACAGAAGCCAGCTTCTCACTGATGGAAACTATGTGAACTTCAAAGCAGTTCTTGAAAGAAAGATAAACAGAATCAGTGCCGTAAGAGGAGGAATTGAACTGAATAATACCGATGAAAACCTGAATTTTGAAGCTGTACAGAAACATTATAAAGACCTGATCTCTTCTGCTTTTGTGGAAACAGACCTTGGCTTCAGCAATGCATTGTCAGCAAAAATAGGGGTGAGAGCAGAGCATTCTTCTTTTTTAGGAAAGGATAATATTGCGCCTCGTTTTGCGATTGCCTACCGTCTTGCAAAAGACTGGACCACTTCATTAGCTTACGGGATTTTTTATCAGAATCCGGAAAGTAAATACATCAATGGACCTGCCAATCTTGGTTTTCAGAAATCACAGCATTATATTTTCCAGGTTCAGAGAGCTTCAGAAGGCAGAACTTTACGTTTTGAGGCATTTTACAAGAAATATGACCAGTTGATTAAGACGTTCAATATTACCCAGGACAAAGAGCAAAATCAGCAGATTCAGACCGCTTTAAACAATGATGGCTACGGATATGCAAAAGGACTGGAGTTTTTCTGGAGAGATAATAAAAAGACATTTGAAAATATCGATTATTGGATCAGCTACTCTTATCTGGATTCAAAAAGGGATTTCCTGAATTATCCGGTAAGCCTGCAGCCGAGTTTTGCAGCAGAACATACCCTTTCAGCCGTTGCAAAAAGATTTATTCCGGAATGGAAGCTTGGGGTCAATTTATCATATACTTACGCCAAAGGACGGCCTTATTATGACATTGCCTCCACATTTAAAGATGGAAAAACTGTAAATTTTATCCGGAATGAAGGAACACTTAAGGATTACAACGCGTTGAATTTCAGTGTCAATTATCTTCCGAATATCGGTAAAAAAGATGCGAAAGCCTTTCCTGTATTTGTATTGAGCATCAGCAATATTTTAGGATCAAAGAATGTATATGGCTATAATTTTTCAGCCAATGGTTCCAGAAGCTCTGCTATTGTTCCGCCAGTCAATACTTTTGTATTCATAGGAGCATTTATAAGCTTTGGAGTAGATAAAACAGATGATGCCATCAATAATAATTTATAAAAAACATATCTTAGAACACACAATAAACTAACTTTTAAAATTTAATATCATGAAAAAATACCTTTTAAGTTTTGCTTTAGCTTTCGTGAGCTTAACGGCTTTTGCACAGGCAGATTACGATAAAATAATGTCTGAGAAAATTGCGAAAATTGAAACCTGTAAAACCCCGGAAGATTTCCAGGCTCTTGCAAATGATTTCCAGAGAATAGGAAGCAAGGAAAGCTCAAAGTGGTTACCTGCTTACTATGCAGCATTTTCTTATATCCAAAAAGGAAGAACCCTGATGAGGGACGGAAAAATGCAGGAATTGGATGGTATTGCAGATCAGGCAGAGAAAAGTCTTTCATTGGCTCAGAACCTTGCAGGAGCAGATAATGCGGAAATTCATCTGTTGAAAAAAATGTCTTATTCCCTGAGAATGATGGTGAATCCTGCCCAGCGTTATATGACAGACGGGGCAAGAGCTGCTGAGGAACTTAATATTGCAGAAAAATTAGACCCGGCAAACCCAAGAATTGCATTGATCAAAGCAGAAGATGTCTATTTTACTCCCGAACAGTACGGAGGAAGTAAAACCAAAGGATTGGAACTATTTAAAGATGCCAAGGCCAAGTTTACAACATATAAGCCTAAAACAGCTTTAGATCCTAACTGGGGAAGAGGAGAAGCCGATTATTTCCTAAGCTTACCGGCAGAAAAAGCAAAGTAGTTTTCTTTGTATTTCAAATCAATCGACCTTCATTCGTGAAGGTTTTTTTATACCATTCGGAAAGAAAAATCAGCCCTTCGGTAACAATTAATTTTTGATACCTTTAATAAAAACTAATTTTGAGTCAAGAAAACAGATCATGAAGCGTACATATTTGACAACCTTACTTTGGACATCATTGGGAACTACATTGTTTTTCTTTTTGTTTTTTAATGATGAAAAAACTTTGCAGACTTTTTTGATTACGCTGCTCCTTTCCACCATGTACTCGTTTGTTCTGGGATTTGGAAACGGATTTATCAATGAATTCCTCAACAGAAAATTTCCATGGTCCGAAGCTACCCGAACGAGAGCTATTTTAAGTATCATTTCCATTATTATCGGAAACTTTATTCTGGTGTATTTCTGTAATTATATGAACTATGTGGTGATTCAGAAAACAGCAACCACGCAAGAGTTCTTTTCCTCTAAATATGGGGTAACCAATTGGTTTATGATCAATATTGCCCTTCTGATTTCTGCTTTCCTGCACGCGAAAGGTTTTATGGAAGAACTGAAGAAAACTTCCAAAAAAGAAGTGGTGGAACAGAAGCTTATCGCCAAATCCGCCAATGCCCAGTTTGAAAGCTTAAAAAACCAGCTGGATCCGCATTTTCTTTTCAATTCCCTGAATGTTTTAAGCTCTCTGATTGATGAAAATCCCCGACAGGCACAAAAGTTTACCGCTTCAATGTCAAAGATTTACCGGTATGTACTTGAACAAAAAGATAAAGAGCTGGTAACGGTGGAAGATGAAATAGAATTTGCCAGAACTTATTGCGAACTTTTAAAAACAAGGTTTGAAGACAGTGTAGACTTTACTTTTGATGTCGCTAAAGAGGATTATCAAAAATATGTAGTTCCACTGGCTTTGCAGCTCTTGCTGGAAAATTGTATCAAACACAATTTTGCAACGTCATCAAAACCTTTGGTCATCAGAATTTTTTCAGACGGAAATACCCTTTGTATTGAAAATAATCTTCAGGTAAGGGAGCAGATCAAAGAAAGCTCAGGAATTGGCCTTGCCAATATTGTACAGCGTTATTCCCTTATTACAGAGCGAAATGTCTTCATTGAAAAATCCGAAGATTATTTTAAAGTAAAACTTCCGATGCTGATGGCTAAACCGCATATTTCTACATCAAAACCTGAAGATGATTCTGCCGCTTACCAAAGGGCACAAAAGAGAGTAAAAGAGATTAAGAGTTTTTATATGAACCTTATTTCTTACTGTACCGTAAGCGCCTTTTTAATCTTTATTAATCTTTTTACAAGCAGCAGAAATCATTGGTTCTGGTTTCCCGTACTGGGATGGGGAATAGGCGTTGCTTCCCATGCATTTCAGGTGTTTGGAGTAGGAGAATCATGGCAGGAAAAGAAGATTCGTGAAATTATGAACAAACAAAAAAAATAACACCATGGGAAGATTTGACGAAAACAATATTGAATATCAACGGGCAAGAAGGCAGGTAGAAAGACTGCGTGGATTTTACGGACATGTATTCGCTTATATCGCTGTGAATGCTCTGATCGTTGTCTATAATTATATGCACCTGAAGCCTGGTGAAAGCTATTTTCAGTTTAAAAACTTTTTTACGGCAATTTTCTGGGGAATAGGGCTTGCAGCTCATGCGGTGACCGTTTTTCTGCCGCACGTTAATTTTATCAGGAAATGGGAAGATAAGAAAATCAAGGAACTGATGGATAAACAGAAAGATCACTAAAAAGGAAATTTTAATCTAAAAAAATTCTTTACAATGAATACCTTATCAACGCTGTTCTACATTTCAATGGCTGCTTGGTTTCTCACGGAATTCCTTTACAAGAACATGCTGAAGTCCGGCAAAGAAGATCAAAAGAACAAGGATAAATCAACTCTGAATATCCTATGGCTGGCTATTCCGTTTTCTATTGCAAGTTCAGTATTTATTTTTTACAATACTCATTTTCCGATAGTTAATGGAATTTGGATTGTATATCTGGGTGAACTTTTTATCCTTATCGGGATCATTGTCAGATACATGATCATCAGGTCATTAGGGAAATATTTTACAGTAGATGTAACCATCAGACAGGATCATAAAATCAAAAAAGAAGGATTTTATAAGTATCTGAGGCATCCTTCCTATGCTTTTTCTCTGCTGACTTCTCTCGGTCTTGGTTTGTATTTAAATAACTGGCTTTCATTGATTTTTGCTTTTGTTCCTCATTTTTTAGCCTTTGCCTACAGGATTAAGATTGAAGAACAGACGCTGATAGAACAGTTTGGGGATGAATATATTGAATACAGAAAAAGCACCAAAAAATTGATCCCATTTATTTATTAATGACAGGTTTTTACAGTTCAGACAGCATAATCTACCATTCGGTCACATAAAATTGATTCGTAGCACTTTCCTGAGCTAACTTTGATTCAAGAAAAAACAAACCAACCTTTTAAAACAAATCATTATGGAAATTTTACCAGACAAAGAAACAATAGCTTACAGAAAAGCTTCAAGAAGAGTGAAAGACCTGAAAGAATTTTATGGAAACCTTACCTCTTACTGTATCATTATTCCTTTTTTAGCAATACTGAACATTGTAACTGCTCCCGGATATTTATGGTTTCTATGGCCTGCACTGGGATGGGGAGTAGGAATTGCATTTCATGCCATAAGCGTATTCGGGATTGGTAAAAGCTGGGAAGAAAGAAAAATCAGAGAACTGATGGAGAAGGATGAAAAACAGAAAATTAAAACACTATAAACAATTATAATTTAAAAACTTACCATCATGGATTACGAAACTGCTCAAACAAAAACCCGCAACATCAGAAAATTCTATAAAAGCCTTTTTATATTTGCCTTATTTGCCGTTCTGATCATTCCTGATGATATTTTTGGTGAAAAAATGATCAGCTTTCATTGGTTTGACCGATATACTATTCTTGGAATCTGGGGATTTATTATTCTGGTAAAAGCGGCAAAACTATTTCTCTTTGATTCCGAATGGGAAAAAGATATGATTGAAAAAGAACTCAGAAAAGAGAAAAAAACGATACACTATTAAAATCTGTCCACTTTTATATAAATTTATTTCCTAAAATCTGAAAACCAAAACTTAAACTCAATGATCAAAACTGTCATTATAGAAGATGAAAAACCGGCTTCAAGGAAATTAGAGAGAATGCTGAATAACTTTCCTGAAATAGAGATCGTTGCCAAAATAGAATCAGTAGAAGAAGGTGTTGCCTGGTTTTCTGAAAATGAACATCCGCAGCTGATCTTTTCCGATATTGTTTTAGGTGACGGACTGTCTTTTGATATCTTCGAAAAAGCACCTACCAAAGGTTTCATTATCTATACAACAGCATTTGACCAATATACCCTGAAAGCCTTTAAGCTGAACAGTATTGATTATCTTTTGAAACCTATTCTTGATGAAGATCTGGAAGGAGCAGTGGAGAAATTTAAATCCTTCATTCCTGCCAGCGATACCAATGGTTCTCAGGATATCAAACAGTTAATCCGAAAAGAAAAGTCTACGCTTTCCAGAGTTCTGGTGAAAATAGGATACAACCTTAAGATTATTCAGACTCAGGAAATAAGCTGCTTTTTCAGTGAGAATAAAATCGTTTATCTTCAGACGGAAGACCGTACCTATCCATCAGATTTTACACTTGATGAGCTGGAAGATGTACTCGATGAGAAAAAGTTTTTCCGGGTGAACAGACAGTTTATTATCAGTTCGGATTATATCAAAAACATCCATACTTCGCCTTACTATAAGGTGGACCTTGAGTTTCAGCCTGAAGAAGAAATAACGGTCAGCAGAGACCGTGTGAAAGATTTTAAAGACTGGTTGGTCAGTTGATAAAGATTAACTTAAAAACAAACACCATGGATCTTATTCTATTTATTTTTAAACTATTTCTCTCTCTATTTTATCCCTGAAAAATTAATCATCAGGCATTATAGAAATCACTGGCAGATTGTACAAACTGGTGGAATGCGTCGGTAACTTCTTTTGAATGCTTGTGGGTAAGCGGAAATGGAACCATATGGGAATATTCAAAGGGGAAATCTTTGATTTCAATATCTACATTGATGTTCCTGTAGCCACCCTGCAGCGTATTGAGTGCTTCTATCGGAGGAGCTACACTGTCTTTCTCTAATACATAAGCCTTGATCTGAGATTGGATTTCCTGAATTCTTTCCTCTCTTTCCTTCTGGAAATAATTGTAGCGGAGCATTTTTTTGAACCAGCTTTCCTGTGGATGCAATGCTTCATTCTGATAATGTTTCAGACGTGAATCTGACTTAAAATCAGAGCTCAACAGTTCCGTAAAAACAGATTGCATTTTAACTGTTGCCTGAGTATCCATGATGTATTTGGATATAGGAAACATCCTGTCGATCGTCATTCCTCCACAAAAACAAAATACTTTTGATCGGGTAAAATAATGATGAGGATCAGCCATTTTGATAATTAAAGCAAGAAATGATCCTATAGAATACCCAAATAAATCCAGATCTGCTTCTGTAGAAATACCCTTTATTTTACCCTTTTTAATATCTTTTACCACTTCTGTAATATCAGAATAGGTCTGTAGCCCGGACCAGAATATTCTTTGCGGATGCGCTTCCAGTCTGGAACTTATCGCAGCATTTACATAGGAATAATTCATGTTTTCCGGATACTTTTTTTTCCTGAAATTAACCACTTCCATCATGTGACGGCGGTCACTCCAGATAGGTTCTGCTCGATCCATATGAAACGCAATAGGGAACAGTATGATGGCCTTTTGTGTTTTTTGGGCCAATTCATACGCCCATGGCAGGTATTTATCCCATTTCTTTTCATTCAGTCCATGGAAAAAAAACAAAGCTCCTTCGGCTGTTTCTATATCTGCCCGCTTCAGGATATGATATTCAAATCTTTTATTGCATTCAATATCAAAATCTTTGATGTCTACAGCAGGTTGGTTGTATAAGAGATAACCATTTTTGTTGATTTCTAGGGTTTGCTGATGTTTGTTGCACTGTTGTTTCTCTGAGCCATAAAGCAGATCACATACCTTGGATTCAAAAGGAATTGATTCAATGCTTACATTCAGTTCCTGAAGTTCAGCCCTGTCTTTTTCGGAATCAAAATGATTTTTCAAAACTTCATACAATTCATAATATTCCATAGCAAGACGATTGAAGGGTTTATATTTAGAACCATCAAGTTAGAGAATTATTGCGGTAATTAATTGATTTTTAAGGTTTAAATATATTCCAGGCATAAGAGAAATACAATAAACCCCGAAATAGTCTTATTCCGGGGCCATGGTATAGAGATTGATGATGATGTTTATTGTTGAATTATTTTTTGTCCGATAATCTTTATTTTTTTTAACTATCTGTAATCTATTCTGTTAGATTCGGTATCTTCAAGTTGTTTAACAATTGATTCAGGTATTTCGTCACTGTCAATGGGAAAACTGATGGAATCAGAAATGAAGTTTTTTCTGTCCGCTTTTCTGAAGATTTCAAATAAAGCAATCGGCTCCTGATTGAAACTAATGCAGGTGCTTATAAAGTGGATTTCGTGGAGTTTATAGTCTGGGTTCTTAAGTTTTTCTTTAATATCCTTTATCCTTGAAATGAAATGTCTCTGACGAATAAAAGTATTGCTGTTCATGATGATGAAAACATAATCAGAATAGGCGGTTACTTTTCCAAAGTATTTGTGATGATCACCACCGCTTCTTTCAATAAAATATTCTCCTGTGGTTTCCGACTTATAAATTTCCATGGCAGAACGCCATATGCGGTCTTCTTTTGCCATCAAAGGATTATCGGGCAGATTTCTGTTATAAGAATACCAGCACCCTACTAAACGGTCTAAAAGAGCGGTATTCATATTGGTATTATTCATATCAATCCTTAGATCATTAAAATTGAATGCTTCCGTATTTGAATTTATGAAATCTATGTAATTGGAATATCCCAAAACTTTGACAATTAAACTCAGTTTAGCAAGGTTGGGTCTGCTTAAAACTGCATTCTCGTTCTGTTTGAATTTTTTCAGTTTATTGATGATCAGATGCTCATACAGATAATTTGTTCCCAGAATATCAGGTTCTTTTTTAATCTCTTTTTCTGAATGATCATTGATAATCAGTTCATTCAGTTCAGCGCTTATATAAGACCATTCGGTTTTGGTCACATCTTCCCAATGGTTTTTCTTTAAAAATTGCCGGCTTAAGAAATTCATAAGCTTTTCAAGATGCAGGATATCTTCCTTTTTCATGGTATATATTTTATAAGACTAATTTAAGATTTTTATGAAACCAAAAAAGATTTTTGAAAGACTTTTATATTATATAATCCATTGATATTTGAATAGAAAACAAAAATCAAAACAATGGAAACAAAAATGCTATTACTAGATGAGTCCCTTTGGAAAAGGATACAGGAGTTTTCTCTGGATGCTCCCGGGGTCGAGTTCCCTTTCTCAAAAAAACTCGCCAAAGAAGAACGCTGGAGTCTTGATTTCGCAAGAAAAGCAATTGAAGAATACAAAAAGTTCGTGTATCTCTGCTGTATTCTTCCCCACGGAGCTTCTCCCAGTAACATCGTTGACAAGGTTTGGCATATGCATCTGATTTATACGCAGAATTATTGGGAGGAATTCTGTCCCCATATCTTAAAAAGGCCACTTCATCATCATCCATCCAAAGGTGGTTATGCGGAAAAAGAAAAACATCAGAACTGGTTTGAAGATACTTTAACAGGTTATCGGCAGATTTTCCGGCAAGAAGCACCTGAAGAAATCTGGAGAGAGCGTAAGAAAAAGTCAACATTGCAATCATGGCTTAGAAAAATGGCCTTCTTTGCTCCCATATTGGTGTTATTGCTTTTATTTTCGTGTACAGAAGGAGATAACTTTTCAGGGTTAATAGTTACTGCAGTTGTATTTGGGATTATTTTTATTCTGGGAACTATCGTTTCAATCATAGGAGATCAGGAGGTTTCTGACCCTAACAGAAAAGATAAACAAAATAATGACGGAGGAAGTTGTGGCGGATCAAGCTGCAGCGGAGGAGGTGGTTGTGGAGGAGGCTGCGGTGGTTGTGGGGGATGCGGAGGATAATAAAACTAATCATTATGAAAAAACTCATCATTTATTCAGTTCCGGTTGTGATAGGCTTTATGTGGCTTATGGCAGTCCATCAGACATTTAATCCGGTTATTCTTAAAGGACCTGACTTTCTGAGGTTCTATCTCATCCTGATCCTCGGATTTTATGCTTCGCTTTTTATTCTAAAGTCTTTGAAAATAGCTATTTCGAGTACAACACTTTATTTTGCGGGATTTATTTTATTATTGGGAATTATCAAACTTATCAGAGGGTTCTTGTTGGGAAAACCTGTTGGGTTTCTTGTTGTGATATTAATAGCAGAAGGTATTGTTACATTGGTTTTTATCTCAGGTTATGTAAATGAAAAGATAAAATAAAATTTATTATTAAAAACAAACCCGAAACAAAAATGTTCCGGGCTTTATTATGTGTTGTTGATATTAAATATCTTTCTTTTCTTCTTTTGCGGGCTGATAGCCATATTTTCGAACCATAACGGAAGTCAGGACTACCAAAATAAGACTGATCGCGATATTGGAGTTTTCCGGATGTACAATGGCCTGATAAAGATTATAACCGAAAATAGCGGATACAACTGCAATCAGAATATTGTTTACATAAGCATACTGGTTTTTTGTAGATGTTTTCATAGTAGTATTTTTTATTGTTATTTACTCAGTAAGTATGATAACTTAAAAAACGTTACAGAAAAATTTCAAAAAAATATTTTCTTTAAAAAAACAATCTCAATGACCCGAATCCCGTACCCCGAAACTCTTATGAAATAACACCACTGCCGATCAGCTCCTCATCAATATACCATGATGCAAACTGTCCTTCAGCAATAGCAGACTGAAGTTCATCAAATTCAATATAAAAAGCATCCTCAAACTGATACAGGGTTGCTTTCTGCAAAGGCTGTCTGTATCTGAATCTGGCCATTACTTCCATAGATCCTCCGTTCTGAAGTCTCAAATCCTCTCGCACCCAGTGCAGTTCAGAATTGTCTATTTTCAAAGCTTTTTTATGAAGACCCGGGAAATGGCTTCCTTCTCCTACGAAAAGGATGTTGTTTTCCATATCTCTGGAGATGATAAAACAGCTTTCTTTATGGCCGCCTATACCAAGTCCTTTACTTTGTCCGATCGTGAAAAACTGGGCACCCTGATGTTTCGCGATTACTTTTCCGTCAGATTTTTTATAATGGATTTTTCTTGATAAAAATTCAAGTTCTTCTTCTTTGGATGAGAATTCAGGTTTTTCTTCCGAAAATAGAGGAGAATCTTTGAAAATTTCTACGATTTCCCCTTCATTTGGTTTCAATTGCTGTTGTAAAAACTGGGGAAGACTTACTTTTCCGATAAAACATAATCCCTGAGAATCTTTTTTATCTGCCGTTACCAGTCCGATTTCTTTTGCAATTTCTCTTACCTGAGGCTTTGTAAGTTCTCCAATTGGGAATAACGCTTTTGAAAGCTGATCCTGGCTTAGCTGGCAAAGAAAGTAAGACTGATCCTTATTGTTGTCTTTTCCGGCCAGAAGATGGAAAATTTCTTTTCCGTTTTCATCAAAAGTAGAATTTACCCTTGCATAATGTCCTGTTGCTACCTTATCGGCGCCCAAAGACATTGCGGTCTTCATAAACACATCGAATTTTACTTCTCTGTTACACAATACATCAGGGTTGGGAGTTCTGCCTTTTTCATATTCGGCAAACATATAGTCAACGATACGCTCCTTGTAAAGTTCACTCATGTCTATCACCTGGAAAGGAATTCCAAGTTTTTGTGCTACCATCAGAGCATCATTACTGTCCTCAATCCAGGGACATTCATCTTCTAATGTTACGGAAGCATCGTTCCAGTTTCTCATAAATAAAGCCACTACGTCATGGCCTTGCTGCTGCAGCAAATATGCTGTAACACTAGAATCTACACCTCCAGAGAGGCCTACTACTACTTTCATTGTATTCAATTTTACGAAACTCTTAACGGGAGTTCTTAGTTTGATGCGGCAAAAATACAATTAAAAAATTCGTAAAAAAACCATAATTTTAAACATTGATAAAAACGATAGCATATTGATTACCTTTTATCAGTCTCTCTGCAGACGGAAACAGAGGAGAACATAACTTTAAAAACAAAAATAGTATATATGAAAAAGTTTATTATTTCTATGATGCTGATAAGCTCAGGATCAGCATTTTCCCAAATTTCAGTAGGTGCACCGGTACAGGAAAACAGCAAATGGACTTTCGGAGGAGGTATTGGATTAGGATTTGGAAGCAACAGTGCCTTTAATCTGTCGGCTTCACCAAGAGTAGGTTACAGGTTTACAGATGATTTTGAAGGCGGTGTGGTAGGAAGTGTTTCGTGGCAGACTTCTGATTACTATAAATCTACTATGTTTGGAGTAGGTCCTTTTGTCAATTATTATTTTGCCAGATCATTTTACGTGGGAGCCAACTATCAGCATTATTTTGTTGATTACAAGGATAAATACTACGATTATAAATACAATACGGAAGAAAATGCATTGTACCTTGGAGGAGGATATATGCAGCGGATCGGGAATAATTCCTTCATGCAGCTGGGGTTAATGTACAATGTGCTTTGGAAACAGAATTCCAGTGTATTTTCCAGCGGTCTGATCCCGACTATTGGTTTTGTGGTGGGGCTTTAAAGGTTCATTTATCAAGAGGAACGGGCTTTAACCCGTTTAGTCAGAAAACAAAATTCATCCGGCTTCAGCCAAAGCTTACAAAACAAAAATCCCCGGGAAACTTCCCGGGGATTTTCTATTTGAAATTAAATTATTTATTTAATTAAGATTGAGAAGACTTTTCAGCCGATTTCTTAGCTTTCTGTGTTTTCCCGATCAGTCCGTCTTTTGCTTCATTAAGATCAAGAATTACGGTTTCTCCTTCGCTCAATTGCTTGTTTACCAGCATTTCTGCCAATAAGTCCTCAATATATTTCTGAATTGCACGTTTCAGTGGTCTTGCTCCGAAATCTTTATCCCATCCTTTTTCAGAAATAAAGTCTTTTGCTTCTTCAGTAAGATCCACTTTATATCCTAATTTTTCAAGTCTGCCATAAAGCTTATTCAGTTCAATATCAATGATTTTCTTGATATCATCCTGTACAAGAGAGTTGAAGATCACAATATCATCAATTCTGTTTAAGAATTCCGGTGCAAATGCTTTTTTAAGGGCATTTTCAATGGTACTTCTCGCTCTTGAGTCTGAAGTGGTTTTCTTCGCAGAAGTTCCGAATCCTACACCGTCTCCAAAGTCTTTAAGATCTCTTGTTCCGATGTTTGAAGTCAGAATAATGATGGTATTTCTAAAATCAATTTTTCTTCCCAAGCTGTCTGTAACGTGTCCTTCATCCAAAATCTGTAGCAGGATATTGAATACATCCGGGTGAGCTTTTTCAATCTCATCCAAAAGAACCACTGCGTAAGGCTTTCTTCTTACCGCTTCTGTCAGCTGACCTCCTTCTTCGTATCCTACGTATCCCGGAGGCGCACCTACTAATCTTGACACCGCAAATTTCTCCATGTATTCGCTCATGTCGATTCTGATCAGAGATTCATCGGATTCAAAAAGCTCTCTTGCCATTACTTTTGCCAATTCGGTTTTACCAACCCCGGTTGTTCCAAGGAAAATAAAGGTACCGATGGGGCGGTTAGGATCTTTAAGACCAGCTCTGTTTCTTTGAATAGCTTTAACAACTTTCTTCACAGCATCTTCCTGACCGATTACTTTTCCGTTCAGTTTCTCATCCATTTGGGCAAGTTTGTCAAGCTCGTTCTTACCAACTTTCGTTACAGGAACTCCGCTCATCATAGAAACCACTTCCGCTACATTTTCTTCTGTTACGGTTTCTTTTTTCTCTTTTACATCCTTATCCCATTTTTCCTGAGCTGAATTCAGTTCCATCTGAAGACGTTCCTCTTCATCTTTCAGTTTTCTTGCTTCAAGATAGTCCTGAGCTTTTACCGCTTTCTGTTTCAGTTCTTTGATATCTTCGATTTTCTTTTCAAAATCAATAATTTCAGTAGGAACTTTCATGTTTTTGATATAAACACGGGATCCGGCTTCGTCCATTGCGTCAATTGCTTTGTCCGGTAAGAAACGGTCTGTTATATATCTTGATGTCAAATTGACACACGCCGCAATCGCTTCAGGTGTATAAATGACATTGTGATGCTCTTCATACTTATCTTTGATCTGGTTCAGAATCTGAATGGTTTCATCAATAGAAGTAGGTTCCACCATTACTTTCTGGAATCTTCTTTCTAAAGCTCCGTCTTTTTCAATATACTGACGGTATTCATCCAGGGTAGTTGCCCCGATGCATTGAATTTCACCTCTTGCCAAAGCCGGTTTGAACATATTGGAAGCATCTAAACTTCCTGTGGAACTTCCAGCTCCTACAATCGTATGAAGCTCATCAATAAATAAGATGACATCCCTGTTTTTCTCCAGTTCCGTCATGATGGCCTTCATTCTTTCCTCAAACTGACCACGGTACTTAGTTCCGGCAACTAAACTTGCCAGGTCTAAAGTGATCACACGTTTTCCGTAAAGAACTCTCGACACTTTTTTCTGTTGAATTCTTAATGCTAAACCTTCAGCGATCGCAGATTTACCAACTCCAGGCTCCCCGATAAGAAGCGGGTTGTTCTTCTTTCTACGCGATAAGATCTGAGAAACTCTCTCAATTTCTTTTTCACGACCGATCACAGGGTCCAGTTTTCCGTCTCTGGCCAAAGAAGTAAGGTCTCTACCAAAGTTGTCCAATGTAGGGGTTTTACTTTTTGCAGAACCTAGATTTCCTGTAGGTTTTCTCATTTGCTCAAATTCCTCTCTCTCATCATCATCATCGTAAGCACTCATCTGTGGAGACTGGCCTGAATTTTTAAGCATAGTCTGGTACTCTCTTGAAACTCCTTCGTAGTCGATGTCATAAGCTCCCAGAATATTTGAAGTAGGGTCCTCATATTTATAAAGAATACCTAAAAGCAGGTGAACGGTATTAATTTCATTGCTTTTATACTGTCGGCATTCTAACTCTGCACGTTTGATCGCATGATCTGCCATCTTAGTGAAAGAAATATTGGTAACCTCCTCAGAAATAGGATTAAGACTTGCTGTATTTAAAGTTTCAATTTTTCTTCTGATTTGTGTTAAATCCGCATTAAGGTTTTGAAGGATTTCTTTTGCAGAGTTTTCCGTTTTTATAATACCTAAAAGTAGATGTTCTGTATTAAGAAATTCACTTTTCAGCCTTTTAGCTTCGCTTTTGCTTTGTTTGAACACCTGGCTCAAACCTTGTGAAAACTTATAATCCATAATATATCTCATTAGAACAAAGGCAACATTACCTTTTATTCATTATCTAAATTACAAATATTTTACCAAAAATCAATTAATGACTTTATGGCAGAAAAAAATTTATTATCTTATTGAAAATGATTAAGTTTGTAACCTTAAATTTTCCCCATGAATCCTGAACTTACCACTTACATTGGCTATTCTGCTTCTCTTTTTATCGTATTGAGTTTCATACTGAAAGATGTAAAAAAAATCAGAGTGGTTAACATGATTGGCTGTATTTGTTTTGTCATTTATGGTATCTTTAATGGAATGCTTTGGCCGGTTATCATACCAAACGGGCTTATTTGTTTCATTCAAATCTATTATTTAATACTAGACAAGAAAGATTGATGAGGAAAAAAATTATTACTTCTGCTTTTAGTAATCTGTATACTGACCAACGGATAGAGAAGGTATGCAAAACCCTTTTTGATAACGGGTATTCCATAGATCTGATTGGTAACGATTGGGAAGGAAATGAAAAAATGGAACGTCCTTATCCCTTTTCCAGAATAGGATTGAAGTCTAAAAGCCTGAAGACCGCTTATTTTGAATTCAACTGGAAATTATACAAAGAACTGAAGAAAAAAGCGGACAAAGATACGATTCTCCATGCCAATGATATTGATGCACTTCTGCCAAATTATCTCATTGCCAGAAAACTGAACATCCCTTTGGTGTTTGACAGCCATGAAATTTTCACGGAAATGCCATCGGTTCAAAACAGGTTTTCTCAGAAATTCTGGAGAGTGCTGGAAAGAAAGCTGGTTCCCCATATGGAACTGATGATGACAGAAAGTGAAAGCTATGCCGAATGGTTTCATGAACAGTATAATGTCAATCCGGTAGTGGTTAGAAATATTCCGAGAAAAATTCTTTCAGCACCGGAAATTCCTGAAAATCATCCAAAGATCATTCTGTATCAGGGAGCAATTAATCAGTCGAGGGGAATTGAAAAAATGATTGTGGCCATGCATCATATTAAAGATGCTGTTCTGAAAATTGCAGGTGACGGCCCGAAGAAAAAAGAATACGAAGAACTTGTTATTCAGGAGAAACTTCAGGATAAAGTCTTTTTTCTGGGTAAGCTGAAACCGGAAAATCTCAGGGAAATAACAAAAACCGCTGATGCAGGATTCAGTCTCGAAGAAAATAATGGAGTAAGCTACTATTATTCACTTCCTAATAAGGTTTGTGACTATATCCAATCGAGAGTACCGCTTGTGATGATTAATTTTCCGGAAATGCAAAGGATAAAAAATCAATTTAATGTAGGAGAAGTTATTCCGGATCATCAGCCTGAAACCATTGAAAAAGCAATCAATCTTGTTCTTCAGAGAGGAAGACATTATTATCAGAGCGAATTAAATAAGGCAGCAGATGTATTTTGCTGGGAGAATGAAGAGACAAAAATCCTCCAACTTTTTGAAAAAGCATCCTGTAAATAATTTTTACAAAATTGGTTATCTTTGCAAAAGAAATTTGATTTAAAATGACCATTAAAGAAAAACAGCAGGAAATAATAGATGAATTCGCTTTTCTTGAAGATTGGGAGCAAAAGTATGAGTACATCATTGATCTTGGAAAAGAACTGAAAGGCTTGGCTGAAGATAAGAAAACAGAAGAAAATCTGATTAAAGGCTGCCAGAGCAAAGTTTGGATTGATGCTGAATTTAAAGACGGGAAACTTTTCTTTAATGCAGATTCTGATGGTATTCTACCAAAAGGGATCGTTTCTCTTTTAGTAAGTATTTACAGTGGACATTCCACTCAGGAAATCCTGGATTCTGATTTTGATTTTATCGGAGAAATAGGACTACAGGAGTTTCTTTCACCTTCCAGAGCCAACGGACTTATGGCGATGACAAAGCAGATCAAGTTTTATGCAGTTGCTTACCAACTGAAATCATAACCGTGACCAGAATTTTAGCATATCGTTTTTCCGCATTCGGAGATGTTGCGATGACCGTACCTGTTTTCAGAGAATTTCTGGAGCAGAACCCCGGTGTGGAAATTATTATGGTCTCCAGGAAAAATTTTGAGGCGTTGTTTACTGGAATTTCCAATGTAACTTTTAAAGGGATTGACCTGGATGATTACAAAGGTCTTTTCGGATTGAGAAAACTGAGTAACGAACTGATCCGTGAATTTAATCCGGATTGTATTGCCAATCTCCATGATGTAATCCGAACCAAGGTTTTAGACAGAATATACAGGAGGAAAGGGCTCAAGGTCTTTAAAATTGATAAAGGCAAGGAAGAAAAAGAACATCTTACAGATATCTGGAATCTGGAAAAGGTACAGCTGAAAAAAACAGTGGAACGTTATGCAGATGTTTTCCGTGAAATGGGCTTCAAAGTTGAACTCTCTCATCAATTAAGACCGGTTTCGGCGCAAAAATCCGGGATTGGTTTTGCCCCTTTTGCCCAGCATAAAGGGAAAATGCTTCCTTTGGCGAAATCGTATGAACTGGTAAGAATTCTTGCTCAGAAACATACGGTGTATTTCTTTGGAGGAGGTAAAAAAGAAACGGAAACTCTAGAAAAATGGGAAGCAGAGATTCCTAATACAGAAAATCTTGCCGGAAAATTAAATCTTACGGAAGAGCTCAATTATATTGCCGGACTGGAACTGATGATATCTATGGATTCTGCCAATATGCACCTCGCAAGTCTTGTGGGAACCCGATGTATTTCTATCTGGGGAGCTACTCATCCTTATGCAGGATTTCTGGGATTTGGACAAAGTGAGGAAGATGTTGTTCAGGTAAAAGACCTGAGCTGCAGACCATGTTCTGTCTTTGGAGATAAGGAATGTTACAGAGGTGACTGGGCCTGTCTTGAAGAATTTAATATCCAGAAAGTGGTGGACAGGGTTAATTTTTAAAAATTAGCTTTACTATTTCTTCTGCTTTAGCTTTGTCAGAGTGACTTGCTTCTAAAATATTCTTTCTTTTTTCATTGTCATCATAGTCTTTTTCAGCCGAGATGATAATCTGCTGACGGATTTGGCTCATATCATCGCCATACAGGCATAAATTTGTTAAAACCGGATCATCTGTAATATTCCCGTTAATAATCACGAAACGGCTGTTGTAAAGCGTATTGAAAAGCTTCACTTTTGTTCCTGAATTTTGGTAAGAAATTAAAATATTGGCATGAGCACCTTCCAGAAGACGGTAAAGGTTCTCTCTGGTTTGAATAGGAGTAAGGCTGATATTTTCAACGGCTGAGATTTTGTTTTTAATATCTTCACTGGCACGATCGGAGGCAACAATCAATTTATATTGTGGAAGCGTTTTAAATAAACCGATAGTCTCATTTAATGCTCTTTTATTGTCTGCAGTGGTGAGATCTCCATGAAATAGAAAATACTTTCCTTTTTGATCCAATTCCTTTACCGATTCATTACCGTGAAAGATATGAATCAGGTGTGCATTCTTTGAATAGGATTCAACTTCATGATATTCTTTCTCAGACAGACAGAATACAGCGTCAAATTTCTTTAAAAGTTTTTTCTGATATCCTGTATATTTTAAAGATTCAATGGAGTAGATGATCTTTTTGAATAGGTTGTTCTCCGATCCGGAAAGACCTTTATAGTACTCCTTTTCGTTATTGTGATAACGGAGGTAGAGTTTGTGGTCATTCTCTCTCAAAAACCGTATAATTTGCGTGGTTTGTAAACCCTCAAACAAGATGGGAGCTTTATTCCTGTCCAGATTTTTAATAAGTTCTTCAGATTTTCTGATCGCAGCAGCGAAAGGCGTTGATGAAAAATAAAGCAGAGGATTCTTCTTCTTTTTGTAAAAAAATACATTTTCTGTAATCTCTTTAATTTCTCTGTCAATGGTTGAAGGGATCTGATCTATGAAACAGTGAAGATGAATTTTTATTCCCATATCAGATATGGCCTTGATTTTATAATATACATCAATGATTCCACCATAGGAAGGAGGGTAGGGATAATTGAATGATATGATGTGGAGCTGCTTCAAGTTCGGCTATTCGATGTAGGCAAAGGTAGATAAATATAAGGAAAAGTGGAGGAGAAGCTTTATAAATTGCTTAGGGGTAAAATAAAAAAATCTCCCAGAAATCTGAGAGATTTTTTGTGGGTCCTGAGGGATTCGAACCCCCGACCCTCTGGGTGTAAACCAGATGCTCTGAACCAACTGAGCTAAGAACCCGAATTTTTTTGAAAGGTTTCGTTTCCTTTTCTGTGGGTCCTGAGGGATTCGAACCCCCGACCCTCTGGGTGTAAACCAGATGCTCTGAACCAACTGAGCTAAGAACCCTCTAGACTTGTTCTCTTGTTTAGAGTGGTGCAAATATACGACTTATTCTTTAATCTCCAAATTTTTTTCCAAAAAATCTCCCACTACAAAGTTGCTTCCGCCGATAAAAATCATTTCTTCATTTGTACATCGTTCTTTTGCAGAGAGATACGCTTCCTGTACAGAATCAAAAATTTTATAAAAAATTTTCGCCTCCTGAAGCAGATTTTCATAATCTTCCGGGTGTCTTCCCCTGTTGATGGATGGTTTTGCAAAATAGAACTCAGAATTTTCGGGAAGTAATTTCATCACATCATCTATTTTTTTGTCGTTCACAAACCCCAAAATAATATGCTTGTGCCTGTCAATTGAATTTAATTGTGAAAAAACATACTCCAAACCTGCCTGATTGTGTCCCGTATCACAAATCGTAAGCGGATGTTGTGAAAATTCAAACCAACGGCCAATAAATCCTGTATTCTGGTGAACATGGAGAAGTCCTTTTTCCAATGCTTCATCAGAAATATTTACTTTAAGTTTCCTTAATTCTTCTACAGCGGCCAGAACGACTCTGACATTTTTCTTCTGGTAATTCCCTTTCAGATCAGATTCCAGATCTGTATTGATAAGAGTGGCATCTATCAAAGCAGCATTTTCTTTCGTAGCTTTCTTTTTAATGATATTTTTGACAACTTCATTTTCGTCACCGGAAATAATCGGGATATGTTGTTTAATAATTCCAGCCTTCTCTGATGCAATTTCTTCGATGGTATCTCCAAGAATATTCTGATGATCCAGCTGAACATTAGTAATAGCCGAAATCAACGGTTTGATAATATTTGTTGAATCCAGTCTTCCTCCCAATCCAACTTCAATAATGGCAAAATCTACCTGCTGCTGATAAAAATATTCAAAAGCCATGATGGTCGTAAACTCGAAGAAAGAGGGACGGATGTCTTCCGGAATCGTTTTCAGTTTTTGAATAAAATCAAAGACAAATTCTTTATTACAGTTTTTTCCATTCACCTTTATGCGCTCTGTGAAGTCTATAAGGTGTGGAGAATTGTATAATCCTGTTTTATAACCGGCTTCCTGAAGAACAGATGCCAGCATATTGCTTGAAGAACCTTTTCCATTGGTGCCGCCAATATGAATACACTTTATTTTATCCTGAGGATTTCCAAAAAAAGCACAAAGCTTTGTTATATTATCAAGTCCAGGTTTATAAGCCTTCTGTCCATCTATCTGATAGTTGGGCATCTGTACGAAAAGCCAGTCGATAGCTTCCTGATATTGTTCATTTGTCATGGTGCAAAATTCCCAAAAGTTTTTTTAAAATAAAATATAATTTTTCAATCTGTAACTTTTTTATATTTAATTCGTCTAATATTGAAAAATCTTAATATGAAATCGCTGTGATTCACAGATAACAGTACTGATGAAGATGACACGGTTCCATATGACCATTAAAAACAAATAAACATATACATATGAAAAAAGTTTGGATCATCGTTTTTGGATTAGGTTATCTGGGTTTAAGCGCTCAGAAGAAATGGTCCTTAAAAGAATGTGTAAGCTATGCAGTGGAGCATAATCTTCAGGTTATCCAAAATCAGTATAACAAACAAAACCAGGAATATAATCTTAAAGCAGCCCAAAAAGAATATTTACCATCTGTATCGGGGAGTATGACGAATGGGGTGAGTTTCGGGCAAGGGTCATTAGGAGCGGGAAGTTTTAGAAACGATAGATTCAATAACAGTGTTGGTCTGGGAGCCGATATTTTGCTCTATAATAATGGAAGATTAGAGAAAAATGTACGAAAAGCCCAGTTTGATGTAGAAGCAAGCCAATATGACATTGAAACCATTAAAAATGATATCTCTCTTCAGATTGCTCAACAATATCTGACAGCCTTGTTGAATAAGGAGATTGTTAAAATCTCTCAGAGTGCTGTGGATAATGCCCAGAAACAGTTTGACAGAGCTAAGATCACAACCCAGGTTGGGACAACTGCCCAGACGGTTCTAGCTGAGGCTGAAGCTGCGCTGGCAAGAGAGAAACAAAACCTTAAAACGGCAGAAGTAAATGTTGGACGTGCTTTATTTGCCATCGCTCAGCTATTACAGCTTTCAGATTACAAAGGTTTCGATGTGGAAGATGTAAACGTTCCGGAAAAACTTGATTTACAGCTTAATACTGTGGATGAAGTGCTTACAACGGCGTATGAGATACAACCTCAGATCAAAGCAGCCGAAAGCAGGATAAGATCTGCCGAAGCACAAACTGAAGTAACCAAAACAGCATTCTGGCCAACGTTAACGGCAAGTGCGGGTCTTAACACTTTCTATAACAGGCAGTTTGATCCTATGCCAGGTACTGTGCAGGGAACTTTTTTTGAACAATATAAAGATCAGTTCGGGCAAAATGTTGGATTATCATTGAATATTCCTATCTTCAATAAAGGAAAAACAAAACTTCAGGTAGAACAGTCTAAGGTCAATGAGAGTATAGCCAGAAATACACTAGAACAACAGAAACAGACGGTAAGACAAAATGTTCAGAAAGCTCAGTTTGATGCTGATGCCAATTATGAAACCTATCTGGCTGCAGTGGAAGCTGAAAAAAGCTCAAAACTGGCTCTTGATTTTGCCGATAAAAGTTATGCTGCCGGAAGAACCACCATCTACGACGTCAATGTGGCGAGAAATAATTATGCAAATGCACAGGGATCAGTAGCGCAGGCAAAATATAATTATCTTTTTAGTCTTAAACTATTGAATTTCTATGCAGGAATTCCATTAAGTTTGTAAAATGCCAATTCAATCATTAGAAAAATACTTACCTCAAAATACACTTAAATATTTAAGAATCTGGTTTGCAGATTACTATATACATATAAAAGTTACAAGAAACAGAAATTCAAAACTGGGAGATTACAGAAAACTTCCGGACAATTCGCATGAAATTACGGTAAATTCAACCCTTACCCCACAACTTTTTTTCTTTGTGCTCACTCACGAGCTCGCACATCTGATTGCTTTCGAAAAATATGGACGGAGAATTTCGCCCCACGGCAACGAATGGAAAGAAACTTTTAGAAATATGCTTCTGGAAAGCCTTGAAATATATGATGAAGAGCTCAAACCTATCATTATAAAATTTTCAAAATCGCCTAAAGCCAATTTCATGGCAAGCCCTGATCTGGTAAGATATTTTCATACTGAGAAACAGGATGATAGTCTTCATTTTATCGAGGAGCTTAAAAAGGGAGAATTCTTTATCTATCGCAACGAAAAGTATTTATTAGAAGGTCTGGTTAAAAAAAACTATCTTTGTAAGAACCTGGCTACTGGAAGGAAGTATTCTTTCAAGCCTTTAGCGAGGGTAGAAAAATGTAGCTAATAATGTTAAAATCAGATAGATATTGCGTTATAATGGCGGGAGGAATCGGGAGCCGGTTCTGGCCGATGAGTACGCAAAAATTTCCAAAACAGTTTCAGGATATTTTAGGAACCGGGCGCACTATGATTCAGCAGACCTATGACAGAATCAGCAAGGTAATTCCTAAAGAGCAGATATTCGTAATTACGAATAAAGAGTATGTTCCTGTTTCCCATCAGCAGCTTCCGGAAATTCCTGAAGAGAATATTGTGGGCGAGCCCTTGATGAAGAATACAGCCGCTTGTAATCTGTATATGGCCAACAAAATTGCTGAGATTAATCCGGATGCAACGATGATTGTATTGCCGGCAGATCATCTGATCCTTAAAGAAGATGTATTTTTGGAGAAAGTGGAGCTGGCATTTGAGCTGGCTTCAAAAAATGATTATCTGGTAACATTAGGGATTACCCCTACAAGGCCTGATACCGGATACGGATATATTCAGTTTGTAGAAAAAAAGGGTTCGGAATATTTTAAAGTGAAAACATTCACAGAAAAGCCTATCCTTGAAATTGCCCAAAGCTTTCTGGAAAGCGGTGATTTCCTTTGGAATGCAGGAATTTTTGTATGGAATGTGAAAAGTATCCATCATGCCTTTGATCTTTATCTTCCAGAAATGATGCAGCATTTTATGGCTTGTGAGTACAACTCAGAAAAAGAAAATAGCTGTATTGAAACCATTTATCCGAAGGTTCAGAAGATTTCTATTGATAACGGAATTTTAGAAAAAGCAAAGAATGTTTATGTGATTCCATCAGATTTGGGATGGAGCGATCTTGGAACATGGACTTCTGTATATGAAAATACAGAAAAAGATAAAGACGGAAACGCGGTAAAACTGAAACATTTACTTGCTTATAATTCAAAAGGAAATATCATCCGTTTAAAGAATAATAACAAGGCCGTAATCATTGATGGTCTTGAAAACTATATTGTTGTAGATACAGATAAGGCACTTCTGATCTGTCCGCGTGATAATGACCAGCTCATTAAAGACTATGTTCTTGATCTGAAAAACTTTAAGAAAGGCGAGAAGTTCATGTAATATTTGGTATATTTCTGCTGATTTTTAAATTATGAGTAACACTGCAACCCGATTTACAATTCTTACATTTTTACTTCTGGGAATCTTAGGATATTCTCAGGAGAAGAAAAAGTTTTCAAATATACCTTCTGTTTTGCAGCAGATCAACCCAGGAAGCAGAGTAGACTCGTGGGTGCTGATATACAACAGCTACGGTAAAGGTGAAGAAATAAAGACTTCGGGTAAGGTAAATTACACTCCTCAGTTCTCAGGATTCAATCTTTTCCCTAGTGAAGACAGCTTTTATTATATTGCTTACTCAGAAGGAGGTAAAGTAAATTATGTAACGGATGTAGAGGGATTGAAGAAATTTGTTGACAGAATTGATAATGCTCAGGAGGCTGCGGTTGTATTAGCTGCTGAAGGATATATGGTGGATGAGGAATTCAAGGATCTTGCAGGCAATTACCATGAAGATCAATCGAATTATTATCTGGATCTTGGAAAACTCACTTCGAAAGAATGCCCCTATCAGAAAACACATTATACAGTAACGGTAAATAAATCAACCGGTGCCATAAGCAATGTAAAAGATAATGGAACATATATTGAGCTTTACAATAAAAAATGTGCTAATAACCCGAGACTGTTGAAAATCGAAAAAAAAGAAGAACCCAAGAAAGATGAGTCTAAAAAAACACCCAAACGCAGATAATATCTATGAGACTGAGCGATTAATCCTTCGTCCCATGTCCCGTGAAGATAAAGATTTTGTCTTTGACCTTTATAACAGGCCAAAATTCATTCAACATATCGGCAACCGCAACGTTAATTCTGTTGAAGATGCCGAAAATTATATTCTCAACAGATTTGCTCCCCAGATTGAAAGACTTGGATTTGGAAACTATCTTTTAATAACCAAAGAAGGCAATGAAAAAGTAGGGGCAGTAGGAATCTTTGAAAGAGAAGGTCTTGATATCGTGGATATAGGATATTCTCTGCTGGAAGAGTTCGAAGGTAGGGGATATGCCTACGAAGCAGCTCAGAAAGTGAAGTCTATTGGAATGGATGATTTCGGATTAACAAAAATATCAGCCATTATTTCAAAGGATAATATTTCTTCCCAAAAACTGATCGAAAAATTAGGGTTGAGGTTTAAAAAACACGTCATACTTCCAGGCGAAACCGAAGAACTCAACTATTACGAAACCGAATAAAACTTCTAAAAATGCTTTCACAAATAACGTATAGATCGTAAATCGTGTTATTTGTGAAAGCATTTGTGATATTTGTGTTTCAAAAAGAATTATCCTTCCAGAATCTGCTCAGCAGCAGTCTTTGACGTTACTTTTTCAATCACTCTTGTACAGACACCATTTTCATCGAAAATAAAAGTCGTTCTTACAATTCCCATATACGTTTTTCCAAACGTTTTTTTCTCCTGCCAGACCCCGAATTTTTCAATGATATCTCGGTTTTCATCAGCAATAAGATCATAAGGAAATGCAAATTTACTGTGAAAGTTCTTCTGTTTCTTTACACTGTCACCACTTACTCCCAGTAACTGATATCCTGCTTTTTCAAGCTTGGAATAATTATCACTCAGATTGCAGGCTTCCACGGTACACGTTGGGGTATTCGCTTGCGGGTAGAAGAAAACCACCAGTTTTTTTCCTATTAACTTTGATGAGGTTACCGTTTCTCCGTCTTGATTGAATTCTTCAAATTCAGGTAATTTATCTCCAACTTTCAGCATAATGATTTAATTTTGTTCAAATTTAAGGGTTACATGACAAAAAAACAAAGAGCTGAGCTCGTTCAGATAGAACTGGATAAATTATATCCGACTACACCTATTCCGTTAGATCACACCGATCCGTATACATTAATGGTGGCCGTAGCGCTTTCCGCGCAGACCACAGATAAAAAAGTTAACCAGGTTACGCCTGATCTTTTTGCCGTGGCAGGAACTCCACAAAGAATGGCCAGGCTGGAAGAATTTGAAATCAAAGAACTCATCAAAGAAATCGGACTTTCCAATACCAAAGCCAAAAACCTTAAAAGAATGGCAGAACTTCTGCTGGAACGTCATAATGGTATCGTTCCGCAAACTTATGAAGAATTGGAAGCCCTTCCGGGCGTAGGGCATAAAACTGCTTCAGTGGTGATGAGCCAGGGTTTCGGATTTCCTGCTTTTCCGGTAGATACCCACATTCACCGTCTGATGGCACAGTGGAAACTTACCTCAGGAAAAAACGTGGTGGAAACAGAGCGCGATGCCAAGAAATTATTCCCTGAAGAAGTATGGAATAAACTTCACCTTCAGATTATTTTCTACGGAAGAGAATATTCTCCGGCAAGAGGAAAAGGAGAGAAAGATTTTATTACAAAAATGTTATTTGAAAAATAGAATTTAACATTATTTAGGATTTTAAGAACTATTTTCAGTTACAAATAGAACAAGAAGAGCACTATTTTATAGTGTTTTTTTTTATCTCATAATTTAAATTCTAAATTTTTTTTTCACCAATAAAGGATATTTGTAAAATTTCACGATAATTCTTTTATTTCATAAAGAAAACTTTATCTGCTTGATTTATAATATCATTTAGAGACAATAGTTTTCTTTTTCGTAATTTTCTTTACTGTAAATTGTTACAGAAGTATTGTATTTCCATAAAAAGAGATATATTTGGCTCAGTACCATGAAGACCAAAATGAAAAAAATTAATCTTTTCGTTTTTTTTATAGTTTTATATTCCTGTGCCTGTAAAGGGCAGGTTCATCGGTTTTATTATGAACTTACCTATAAACCCTCTACCAAAAATAAGACGATAAAGACCGACATATTCTATCTGGACAGTCTTGATAAAAGGTCTGTATTCATTCGAAAAGAAAAGTGGGAATCTGATTCTCTTTTCACAACACAATCCCCAGTTTTATCATTACGAACAATGAATTTTAAGGTAATAAAAGATCTTGGTAATTCATCAGTTATTCTGAAAGATGATTTATTTATAGGTGTTATTTCCTATAAAGAATATCCTGATCTTCATTGGAAGCTTTTACCGGAAAAAAGAAATACCGGGACTTTTCAAGTACAAAAAGCAGAAGCCAATTATGGAGGAAGACATTGGATAGCATGGTTTACTCAGGATATTCCGGTTTTTGATGGTCCTTATGTTTTTATGGGGCTTCCAGGGTTGATTATAGAGCTGAAAGATGCTAATAATGAATATCAATGGAAATTGAAAGGCAGTAAAAAAAATGTCCGGTCTACATTGCAAACAGAATCAGTAATGGATGAGAGTTTGATGTCAAAAGAAGCCTACATTAAAAATAAAGAAAACTTCATAAATGATCCCTTGCCTGTTTTGATGCAAAGTATGGCAGATGTTAGTAAAAGTCTGGAAATCATGAATAAGATGAATCAACAGGCCGAATCAATAAAAAAATATCACCGGGAAAACGATAATACCATCGAAAGATAGTATCAACAATTCAACTATAACCATGGAATTAAGAAAAGAAATTAACGCTGTTTTTTTATATCTGAAATCGATTGATGTAAAAATTGATAAGAATGATTACATCTATCAGGTAGAATCGCATCCGGAGACACCTAGTCTTCTGGCTTTTAGTGATGCTCTTGGTTTTTTTGGTATTCCAAATGGTGCCTTTACGATTGATTTTCAGGATTTTGATCATTTACCGGAAACATTTCTAACCATATTAGATATAGGAAACGGGCATTTGATTTTATCATATATTGAAAAAAAGGAGCAATCGGTTTTATATACAGATCATGAGGGTGTGCAGAAGACTATCTCCATTCCTGAAATGGAGAGTTTGTGGACTGGTGCGGTACTGGCCGCTGAAAATAACGGAGAAATCACAAAACCGTCTAATGTCTTTTACAATAAACTCCTGCCAGCATTCATCTTTTGTGCAGTATTTGTAGTGTTGTATTTTATCGGAGGCTGGTTTATAAGTGGTTTCGGTGCGATTACAATGGTGGGGTTGCTTTTAGCCTTTGAAGCTATAAAAACAGAGCTGGGGCTGGAGTCTGGTTTTTCTGCGCAGTTTTGTGATGGAAATGAGAAGTCAAGCTGCAGCCAGATTATCAACTCTGAAAAAGGAAAAATTGCAGGGTTCAAATTGAGTGATCTAAGTGTTTTTCTTTTTGGGATTCAGCTTTTTTCACTGCTTGTTTTTAATAAGGAGCTTATCAATAATTATTATTTTTTAATTGGTTTTTCTCTGCTGGGATGTATACCATTTACATTATATTCTGTTTATTTTCAGATGGAAGTAGAAAAGAAGTGGTGTCCAATATGTTTGAGTATTATAGGAGTAATCTATGCACAGCTTATCTATTTGTCATTTAACATGACGGAGATACTGAATAATGTACATCTTGACCTCCTAACAGTTTTGCTTTTGTCATCAGTAGTGATCGCTTTTTCCGGAACCTATATTTTTATTAAAAAAGCTTTGATAACCTATGCAGTGCTGAAAAAGGATGCGGAGTTTGACTCAAGATATATAAGGCATTATCCTTACTTTAAAAATATTCTTACAAGCACAGAACCTCTTGTTTTAAAAGCTGAGCCAATCCTGCTGGGAAATCCAAATGCTCCTGTTACAATTACTTTTATTACAAGCCCTTTGTGCGGATACTGTAGAGAAGCGCATGATTTCTTGCAGAGAATTTACAACCAATATAAAAATCAGGTCAACATCAAAATCAGATTTAATATGACAGGAGTCGTAACTGCTGAAGTAGAAGAGATGTTGATCCAGCTCCTGAACATTTATCAAACAAAAGGCGAAGGCAAATTTATTGAAGCTCTTCATGACTGGTATAGTCACAGACAGGCAGAGAAATGGTTGAAAAAATATAGTACAACTCTTGATAACAGAACCTTTCTACTGAATAAACTGGTTTCTGTTTCTTATGAAAATTTACAGAATAACCTGTTTTTCACACCACATTACTTTATCAACGACTATGCATATCCTGTAAGACTTAATAAAAAGTATATAGAAGTATTTATGCCGGATCTTATTGAGGACGAATGGAATGAACAGCATGATTCTGTAAAGGAATTGGAGGTTGAATACAGATAAAAGAAGAAAATTATTATAATAATTATACAAAGAGGAAGCCGAAAATCTAAAGAGTAGGCAAACAAATTAAAACAAATTTCTATGAAAAAATTACAAAAGCTGAGCTTAAATGCTATGAAAAACGAAATGAGCAGAAACGAAATGAGAGTTATTAAAGCGGGTTCAGGAGGTGAGCCAGGAACTTGTAACTGTAACTCACAGTACTGCTATATGAATGGTATGAGAGCTATATGTGGCGGTGGATGGCCAGCAAAATGCTGCTAATCAATCAAAAATAACTTATATTTTTTCTGTAATTGCAATTCTGCAATTACAGAATTTTTTTAACCTATGAATACACCAAGTTTAGTTTTAATTACATGCTGGTATGGTAAATATCCATGGTATATGCCCTATTATCTGCATTCTTGTGCTTTTAATCCAAGTGTAGATTTTGTGATTATAACTGATAATACAGAGGAGGTAAAAAACTTACCCTCAAATGTAAAAATAGTCCATAAAAATCTGAAAGATATCATCTGCGATACATCTGATAAACTTGGGTTTCCAATCAACATAGATTATCCTTATAAGCTGTGTGATTTTAAGCCTGCGTATGCTTTTATGTTTCCGGAACTTATAGAAGGATATGATTTCTGGGGGCACTGTGATCTCGATCTTATTTACGGAGATATAAGAGCTTTTTTTACCAATGAATTTCTCGATAGCTATGATTATATCAGTGTAAGAGATGATTATACCACCGGATGCTTTGGTCTGTACAGGAATAATGAACTGATGAATACATTCTTTAAAAGAAGTAAAGACTATAAAAAGGTATTTTCTATGCCGGATCACTTCTGTTTTGATGAATGTAATTTTGTTTGGGACGATCTAGCAGAAGGTATTCCTATTTTCGAAATTGAAACAGAAATTGAAAGTTTTACCCATATCATGAAAAATGCTGAAAGAGAAGGAATTCTCAGAACTCATTTTGATTTTATTCTTATGGAGGGCTATACGGGGAGAGTAAAATTTGATAATGGAAAAGTTATTTATAAAAACAAATATGAGGCAATTATGTTTCATATGTTTTGGCTTAAAAAAGTATACAACCCCGAAAAAGTACCTGCAAAAATCCCCAACAGGTATAATGTAAGCCCCACTAGAATTTATTGGTAATTACTGTACTACTAATTAAAAAATAATAGCATGAAAAAATTACAAAAAATGAGCATGAATGTTATAAAGAATAACATGAGCAGAAAGGAAATGAGAGTTATTAAAGCAGGATCGGGCCCAACATCATGTAACTGCCAGGCAGTGATGTGTCTAGTCCATGGGAGTATGGAGGCTTATTGTGGACCTTCAGGAGTGATCTGTTGCTAATCATTTTATGAAAAGAAAAAGAGAGAACCTTATATTGTTCTCTCTTTTTTATTATTTAAAACCAATTGTTTGTACTTTTTTTGATAGATACCAAGGGCAAGATCTGCTGTTTTAAAATAATGTTCAATATTTCCATTAATATTATTCTCTGCAGTAATATCAGAATATCCGAAATCTTTCTGAACGGAGACAAAAGGATATAATACCATTTTATGAGCTGACAGTTGTGATAAAAAGTTATCTGCAGTGTCTTCCGGGCCAAAGTCTGCATTGAGTATATGATCAAAAAAACGACTGTATACCACCATAAACTGGGTACACCAGAAATGATTGATCCAAAACCTGTTTTCTGTAATAGGAACAACAAATCTAAAGCCTCCTCCAATGCCTCCGGCCAGAATATCAGCACCCTGCTCATTAGATTGTATAATATTATTTATAAACGCATCTCTTTCATAATGTTCTGTAAAAACATGGTCATCTTCTACAATGATAATCACATCATCTTCGTTTTCAATAGCAAGAGATACCGTTTTTTTTATGCTTTCCCAGAGGCCTACATTCCCTTTCTCATGCATACATGCCTCTACAATTTGGCAGCCAAATTCCGGTCTGCCTTCAAACTCTTTTAACACACTTTCCCTTCTGTCTTCTCTATGTTTCAGATTGATAATGTAAGTGGGGATCATAATTTCTGAAAAGCTGTTATGGCTCATAGCTGTAGTATTTTTTTATTTGGGAAAGTTCATCAAGAAAAACTTCCGGATTGTCATATATATATTGAAAATCAGTGGTGTTTTCGAATGATTGAAGGTTTCCGTCATCTTCAAACTGAGAAATGAATGGATGCATTACAAAGACATCTTCCAGATGTGATGATAAAAAAACATCAAGAGGCAGCTTAGCATTGAAATTCCTTTGCAGGAAAAGAGAATATGTTTTTTTGAAAATAATCATGAACTGTGATCCCTTGAAACCATCAACCCAGAATATATGATCAGAGACTTCGATCACTTTTTCAAAGCCTAGGAGACCTCCCAGCAATAAATTACCGTCAAGTCTTTTTACCTTTTCAATACATTTTTCAAGATGATCTTGTGAAAAACTAGAACAAAACCGATGTTGAGAGGTTGAAATAATGATATAGTCTTCATCATTACTTTCTTTTATTACCTTTTGTATTCCTTCTGTGAAACTTAAATGCTCATCTGTGGCAATAAATTCAGGTGTAAAATTTCTCTCTGCATAATGCTCTAAGGCACCAGAAAGTTTTTCAGGATTTGAAGATAAAACAAATATTTTCTTCATGATGATTGGGGTTTTCAGGATAAATTAGTTTTAATAAAAATAAAGAAATCAGATTAATTATCCAACAACCTTCTGTGATAATTAACCTGCCCCAGATGATAATCCAGATGAGCAAGCAGATGGATCAGGAAGTAATCGGTTGTCATGGCACTTTCAAAAACAACCAATGGATATTCTTTTTTCAGGTCTTCATCGGACAATTGGGAAAGTACTGAATCTATCATTGCCGCAGTGGCTTTCACCTTTTCAATAAGTTCCGCTTTGGGAATATCCTTTGAAGAAAATTCCAGGTCACGCTGTCTTACATATCCGGTATTTCCAAGGTGTGTTCCTATAAAATGATTAAGATTTCCCACCAGATGAAGGGCGAGGTTACCCGCAGAGTTGGCAATGTTTTTATCCGTTTTCCAAAGATTTTCTTCGCTTTGATAGGCTTCCAGTTCCGTTTTTAACTTATTTAAATCTCTGTTGTAAAGAGATCTTAGGCTTTCTGTGATCATACTAGTTATTATTGTATTATAGTTTTAAAATATCCTTTAAAGTGTTTGTCAACCAAACTGTCAATATTGCATTTGTAATCTATAAAACCATATATGCTGTCATTTGTGGCGAATTTATGGCTGTTAAGAACTAATTTTTGACTACAAACTTCAGATTTTATGAATTTTTCTTCCTTTTTTAAGGTTTTAGGATCAATATCTCTGATGTAAAATTGATTATTAAAAACTTTAATCAAAATACCATTTCCAAAATATCCATTATTGTTATTCAATTTGATAGTAAGAGTGTCATTCAGGTATTGAGTTTTACATTTATAATCATTGAATAAAAACGTTCCCTTACGAAAGCCATCCGAATAACTTGCAGTTTGAACAATATGTGCTGTTCTTGTTTTGCTTTCAACAACTTCACTATTATAAAGCTTCAGTTCCGGATATTTTGAGAGAACTAGAATACTATCATGGTTAGGTAAGCTACTATCAACAGTAAAATTTCCAAAATTATGCTCTTTTTGACAACTCAAAGCCATCAATAAAATACCTGAAAAAAATAAAAATAGTTTCATAAGAAACTATTTTTGTTTTTGAGCCCAAAGCTCCATTTTTCTGTTCAGAACGTCCAGCGGAAGACATCCCTGGCTTAAAACTTCATCATGGAAGCTTGCCAGATTGAATTTGTTTCCCAGTTCTTTCTGATATTTTTCTCTCAGCTCACGGATTCTTAAAGACCCTATTTTGTAGCCTAAGGCCTGACCAGGCATTGCCATATATCTTTCCACTTCTGCAGTGGCCGATGCTTCATCATAAGAAATGTTGCTTAAGAAATATCTGATGGCTTCTTCTCTTGACATTTTTCCGGTATGAAGTCCCGTATCTACAACAAGTCTTACCGCTCTCAGCATCTGATCGCTTAAATATCCCATCTTCTGGTAAGGATCTGTATATAAACCGAATTCAGGGCCTAATGTTTCACAATAATGAGCCCATCCTTCACCATATGCTCCCAACCATCCGAATCTCATGAATTTAGGAAGCCTTGTATTTTCCTGCTGAAGAGAAACCTGATAGTGATGCCCCGGAATCGCCTCATGAAGGAAAAGAGATTCCATTCCCGAAGTAACGTTGAATTTAGTAGGATCAGGAAGCGGAACATAAAATATCCCTGCTCTTTTTCCATCCGGAGTTCCCGGCATATATTCTGCGCTGGCACTTGCTTCCCTAAATTTCTCCGTTTGTCTGATCTCAAACTTTGTTTTTGGCGTTACATTAAACATTGTTTTCAGCTTCGGAGTGATTTTAGTTAAGATCCCGTTGAATGCATTTAAAACTTCCTTAGATGTTTTAAAAGTCATTGCCTTTGGATCCGTCTTAACAAAGGTGATAAATTCTTCCAGAGATCCGGTAAAACCTACCTGCTGTTTTACTTTCTCCATTTCTGCGCGAAGCATTGCGACCTGTTGAAGCCCGATCTTATTGATCTCTTCAGGTGATTTCTTCGTGGTAGTCCAGCTTTTTACATAATAGTTGTAGATCTCATTGCCGTTAGGAAGGCTGTTATATCCATCCGTATCTCTTGCTTTTGGCAGGTATTCTTTTTCTAAAAATGTTCCCATTTTAGTATAAGCCGGGATGATTTTTTTCGTAATAGCATCTTTGTAAAGTGCTGAGAATTTTTCTTTCTGAGCCTCTGTAAAGTTTTTAGGGAAATTTTTAATAGGTCCGTAGAAAATATTCTTTTCCATATCGGAAGTAGTGATTTCCTCAGCTTTCATTTGAGGAATCATTTTGACAACCAGTTTTTTTGGAAGCACTATTTTATTGTTGATTCCCTCACGGAAGTTGTCCGCAGCAGCATTCATCCACTCCGGAAATTTTTCCATTCTTTTCAGCCAGTCACTATAGTCCTTTTCGGTTTTAAAAGGCTGATTGCCCTGTCCGCTTCCATACAATGGGAAAGTAAGTGGCAGCCCTCCGAACTGAGTGAAAGGAATATATTCCGGATGATAGGCATAGCCCTCAATTTTATCTTTTAAAGTATAATCCAACACATCATATACCACTTTATCCTCATCAGAAAGACTTTTGTAATCTACATGTTCCAGCTGTTTCTGTACAGAATTGTAGAACGCTACCTCTCCTGAGATAAAATCTTTATCAATATTAATCGGAAGCTGGTCATTATATCTTGTATCTCCCTGTGCTGTAGCATCTAAAGGATATAGCTTAAGATATTGCTCATAATAGTTCGAAGCGATAGAATCCAGGTTGCTGGGTGTCACTTTTGTAAGGGGAGAATCCGATTTTTTGCAGGAAGCAAGACCAATCATCAACCCTAATCCCAGAATACTTTTTGATAAAATGTTTTTCATCTCACAATCTTTATGAAAACAAAAGTAAGTATTATTGGGATATTCATGCTTATTGAATGCATTGATTTTAAAAAATTATTTTCAAAATCCTTTTAACTTTGAATCAATTTTTTATCTTTGTCTAAAACGTTTAACAATCATATTATTACAGTTCTTTTTTAAGAAAAAATGAAAGGGATTTTAAAAATTTACCATCCGGACGAAACGCTAAAATACAATATCAGAAATACTTATTGTAAGGCCGTTTACAGCAACCAGCAACATTTTTTAGAGGTTGAAGTGATTACGGATGACAGTTTGGATCACGTGGACGATGATTCATTACAGTACAACTTTCCGCAGCTTTCACTTGAAGTTTTTGATTTTCCTATCGAATCGGCGGAAATAGAAGGGAAGACCATCATCATCAATGACTCTGATGAAGAAACCTATACAGAAGTAGACCTTTTTGATGACGAAGATGCCTATATCTATGATAACGAGCTTCTTTTTGAAAAAAATGAAGAAGGAGAGCTTCAGGTTATCTGGAAAGGAACTATTGATGATTTCTATACCGGATCAGATACACCGATCCCTTTTAGATTAAAATGCGAATTTAAACAAGATGATATTGAGGTAGAAGAAGACTAACCGAGCTTCTGCCTTTTTAACTGTACATTTCTTTTCAAATTATTTTTGGAAAGAAATTTGCTGTTTGTAAAATGGTAACAAATTTTAAGTTGTTTTTAAGCAATTTTTAAGAGTTCAATTCATAATATTCTCCTACATTTGTCGTTGAAATTTAATAAAATTTACATTTAATGCTGTTAACGGAACTTTCTCAGATTTTATTCGCACAAATCGCTACCCCTGCAGTTGCTGCAGACAACTTGGAGTTCTCATTCTGGAAAATCATGTTCCATGGAGGAGCTTTCGCTAAAATAGTGATGGTCACTGTATTACTATTGGGAGTGTTTTCTCTATACCTGTTTTTTGAAAGGTTTTTCTTTATCAAAAGGCTGACATCAAAAACAGATTCCAACTTCATGAACAATATCGAAGACTTCATCAAGGCCGGAAAAATAGAGGCAGCAGCAGATTACTGCAAAACCCAGAACTCTCCGGAAGGAAGAATTTTAGAAAAAGGAATTTCAAGATTAGGACGTCCCGTTTCTGATATTGTAAGTGCTATGGAATCACAGGCGCAGGTAGAGGTTGCCAATATGGAAAAAAACCTGAACCTTTTGGCTGTTGTACCGAGTATCGCACCGATGCTGGGACTTTTAGGTACGGTAATCGGGATGATTATTGCTTTCTTTAATCTATCACACGCAACAGGATCATTCTCTCCAAAAACACTTTCAGAAGGTATTTATACCGCTTTAGGGCAGACCGCTGTAGGTTTGGCTGTAGCGATTCCTGCTAACTTCTGTTATAATATTCTACTGACAAGAATTGATAAATTTGTCCTGAAAGCCCAGAATATGTCAGGAGAATTTTTAGACCTTATCAACAAACCTTTATAAATCTTTCTTACGATGAAAATTCAAAGAAGAAATAAAGCGAATCCGGAATTCAGTTTAGCAGCGATGACAGACGTTATCCTGTTGATGCTGATTTTCTTTATGATTACCTCTTCGGCGGCCAATCAAAGCGCCATCGATGTGAATCTTCCGAAAGCCGGAGCAGTTGATGATAATATTCCCAATCCTTTAACGGTAAGCATCAAGCCGGACGGTTCATTTTTTGTAGATGATAATCCTGCCAATAAAGGAGAATTGGAGCAAATTATTGTAGATAAATTAGCCAGCCAGACCAATAAATCATTTACGATCAGAGCTGATGAAAACACATTGCATAAAGATGTTGTTTTTGTGATGGAAATTGCTGAGAAACATAAATTTAATATTGCTATTGCAACCGTTAAAGACAAATAACATATCCGGATTTCCGGAAAGAATTACGTTTTAAGATGAAAAGCTATACAGCAAACAGAAACGAAGAAAATAAAGACAGAGTAAAGAGTGCATTGCTTTCTATTCTCATCTGGGCTGCTATTCTGCTTTTTGTTTTTTTGTATAAATTAAAACCTGAACTGGATAAAGATCCTGAGGTGGTTACTACCATGCTGGTGAACTTTGGAGATAACAGAAACGGAAAGGGAATTGAAGAACCTGCCGAACAGCCGGGAAGCCTTGCCGCTGCAACTGAAGAAGTGGCACCCGAGCCTGCAGAAACTCCGGTTCCGGAAACAAAAACAGTTATAAAACCAGAACCAGTACCAACTCTGGAGCCAAAGAAAACAGAGGTTAAAGAGAAGGTTATTACAGGAAACAATTCAAAAACAACCGTTCCTAAAAAAGAGGAATCCAAAAAAGCTGAGAAAAAAGAAGCAACCAGCACAAGTGCTTCTAAAAATACTAAAAAATCCGGAGCGACCACTGCCAATTCAAAAACAGGAAATGGTGACGGAAAAGGAACCGCAGCCATAGGCAACCTGATTAAAGGCAGAGGAACTAAAGCCGGAAGCCAGGGAACCGGTGATGGTATCGGAAACGCGGGAGATCCTTTAGGCGGTGACGGAAACGGTGACAGTAAAGTAGGAATCGACAGAAAATTGGTTGGTTATATTCCGGGAACAATGGGAAGAGGTGGAGCGCAGCCCTCACACAGTTGTACAGCAAGCGGATCAATTACCATTGCTTACACTGTAGATAAAGCAGGGAATGTAGTATCCGCAAGAAGAGCCGGCGGGATTTCAGATCCTTGTGTCTCATCCACATCTGTGGCCTGGGTTAAGAAATATGTAAAAGCAGAAAAAGCCAATACATCTTCAACCGGAACTTACAAAATTACCTTCTAACAATACAAAAGCACTTTATTCAAGTGCTTTTTTCAATTCATTTATTCTGTTGATGACCGGAAGGGCAAAAATACCGCTTGTCTGAAGATAAAGCTCGTAGAATGTCTTTGCTTTATCCTGAAAATCTTTGTTTTGATCGTGTCTGCTGTTAAAGTAGAAAAGATTTCCCAGCATTTCATAATAATCTTTGTGATCTCTTTCCTGTCTTTCATTGACGATGGCAATCATTTCTTCCTTGGTTTTAGAAGCAACTTCTGTAAAGTTCATTTTGAAAATGTCTCTCATCAATGTGTCAAAATCCAGTTCTTTCTGCATTAGACTTTCTTCAGGTTTATCCAGAATCAATTTTTCCAATGCCTGGGTTAATTGGCGGATGAGTCTTAAGGTGAATTCTTTATCTGTGATCATAATGGATTTAAAGTTTTAAGTTTAATGTTTAAAGTTAATAGCATCTGCTCAACCTGCAGATTTCATTAAGCAAAGAATAAGTAAGCTAATGCAATGGCAGTCATAACGCCGACTAAATCGGCCAGAAGCATGGCAATTACCGTGTATCTTGTATTCTTAACGGCTACGGCACCAAAATATACTGCAATCACGTAGAACGTTGTATCTGAGCTTCCCTGAAGCACTGCGGCTAATTTCCCCTGGAAACTATCAGCTCCAAATGTTGTCATCGTATCTACCATCATTCCTCTGGCTCCTGAACCGGATAAAGGTTTGATCAATGCAGTTGGAAGTCCATCCACAAATCTGGGATCCATATTGGCAACATTGGCGACCCACTTCATTCCATCAATGATTACATCAAATACACCGGAAGTTCTTAGTAACGAAATCGCAATCAGCATTCCAACCAGATAAGGAATAATCTTAACACAGGTGGTGAATCCTTCTTTTGCCCCTTCTATAAAGGCATCAAAAACGTTGATCTTTTTATAAACGGCTCCCAATACAATCGCAAGGAAGATAAACAGAATTAAACCATTACTTAATACTTTACTGAAATCATCCAGTTCATCTTTACTCAATTGTACAAGATACAGTACCAAAAGGGCAATAATAGCCGAAATTCCGCCTACATAAGCGATTACTACCGGACGGAGAAGATTTATTTTCTGATACAAAGAAACGATAATCATTGCAGCCAGTGTAGCGGCAAAAGTGGCAATCATACATGGCAGGAAAATATCTGTAGGGGTTTTAGATCCCATTGAGGCTCTGATGGCAATAATGGAGACCGGGATCAACGTCATTCCTCCGGCATGAAGACACAGAAACATAATCTGTGAATTGCTGGCGGTATCTTTATTAGGATTTAAGGTTTGAAGGCTTTCCATGGCTTTTAAACCAAAAGGAGTCGCAGCATTGTCTAATCCCAAAAGATTCGCGCTGAAGTTCATCAGCATATGCCCGAATGCAGGGTGGTTTTTAGGAATATCAGGAAATAACTTAGAGAAAAAGGGCTGAATCAAACGGCTTAGAAGATTGATGCCGCCTGCTTTTTCAGCAATGCTCATGAATCCCATAAATAAAGTCATGATTCCGATAAGACCAAGACAGATCTTCACTGCTGTTTCTGAAGTTCCGATCACTCCATCGGCTTCCTGAACGCGATAAACATTTACATTCTGTTTTAAAGAATCTGTTTTATAGTGAATTCTGCTGTCTGCAAAATCGTTTTTTTTCATCAGGCTGTCTCTGACAACAGGAGAGAGGCTGTTCATAGGTTGAGAAGCAATCTTTACGGTATCACCTCCTTTTCCCACCACCATATCATTGAAAATGGTTTTGTAGTTACCTGACGAAACGTATTTTATACTGGCAATGGCAATGGCAATGATAATGAAAGCCGACCAAATTCTGCTGAGAACCATCTGATTGATTTAATTGTTTAAACTTATCAAAAATACTTTAAACCACAAAAATAACTAAAGTCTTTTGTTATTCCGGTGCCAAAGAGAACTAATGATGGCTTCTAATCTTAAAATCTATTGTTAACGCAATGCACGCAAAGGCGTTAGTACTAAGCAAAGAGAACTTCATTCATGGAACATAGCTGAATGAAATGCCATTGCGGACGGAAATGCATAAAGTCTTTAAATTTTCCTTGCGATCTTTAGCGTTTAAAATAAAATGATTTATTTACTCCTTCAGGTAAACAAGATGACCTTCAAAATCATCATCCAAATTTTTCAGAATTTTAGCATCATCCATTTTTTTGATTAATGCATCTACAAAGAAGCTTTTTTCAAAAAACTGGCGGTGAATTCCCGGTAAAATTTCCATGAAATAATCCATTCCGATTTTGTTGTTATGGAGATCCATTTTGGTTTCCAAAGGCTCATTCGGGAAAAGCTCTTCATGCATATCTGTTATTCTTTTGCAGAAATCAAGTGCTTTTTTCGGAGAAGAAATTTTACAACAGTACATCATAATGAAGCAGCACCAAAGCGCATGTCTGAAGGCGTTTCCAATTCCATTGTTGGAGGCTGTATCAGGGAATTTTTTCTGTGCAATGGAAAACGCTTTTACTGTTGCATAAAAACTCAGTAAAGCGAAAAGAGGATGGGGAAGGATCAGTGATAAAAGACGCATAATCTTTTTAAAACTCATGCTTCTGATGGTATTGAAAAATATCTTAAAAGTCCTCATAAATAAAAATCTCTCCCTAATTAGAGAGAGATTGTATTGTTTTTGTTACAGATACTATGCTTTTACAGCTAATAAATTAACTGTTTTGGCAACAGTATCCTGAATTTCAGTTCTTTTTACGATGAAATCTACAAATCCTTTTTCCTGTAAGAATTCTGATGTCTGGAATCCTTCCGGTAGATCTCTACCAATCGTTTCACGGATTACTCTTGGTCCTGCGAAACCAATCAGTGCTCCCGGTTCTGCCATGATGATATCAGCGGTCATTGCGAAAGAAGCAGTGATTCCTCCGAATGTAGGGTCGCAAAGGTAAGCGATGTATAAAAGTCCTGCTTCAGAAAGCTGAGCTAATTTAGCCTGAACTTTTGCCAGCTGCATTAAAGAGTAAGTGGCTTCCTGCATTCTTGCTCCTCCGGACTGACAGATAATCATATACGGAAGTTTGTGTGCAATACAGTAATCTACTGCTCTTCTGATCTTTTCTCCCATTACAGAACCCAAAGATCCACCGATGAAAGCAAAATCCATACATGAAACTACCATTTCAGTTCCTTTTACAGTTCCTACAGCGTTTCTGATAGAGTCTGTAAGCTTTGTTTTAGCTTTTACTTCTTTCAAACGGTCTTTATAAGGCTTTGTATCTTTGAAGTTTAAGATATCAATACTTTCAACATTGGCATCCAGTTCGGTAAATTTACCACCGTCAAAAAGGATGTCAAAAAATTCTGCACTTCCTATTCTTACATGAAATCCGTCTTCAGGAGAAACATAGTTATTTCTCTTTAGTTCATCATGTTCCACTACTTTTCCGGATGGAGTCTGATGCCAAAGGCCTTTGGGAACGTCTTTTTTCTCATCAGTAGAAGTGGTAATGTTTTTTGCTTTTCTTTTAAACCAGTCGAATGCCATTTTTGCTTGTATTAATGTATAAATGTAAAAAGTACCAATGTAAATGCATTTCTATGAATACTTTTTACATTGGTACAAATGTACAGTTCTTATTTTAAAGTATCTACGTTATTTAAATCTTCAAATGCTTTCACCAATCTTGCAGAGAATGTGTCCTCACCTTTTCTTACCCAAACTCTTGGGTCATAGAATTTTTTGTTAGGTTTTTCTTCTCCTTCAGGGTTTCCGATCTGAGCTCTTAAATAATCAATATTGTTTACCATATAATCTCTGATACCTTCTGTGTATGCAAACTGAAGGTCAGTATCGATGTTCATTTTGATAACTCCGTAGTCGATAGCCTCTCTGATCTCTTCTAATGTAGATCCTGAACCTCCATGGAATACAAAGTTGATAGGCTTGGCAGCTGTTCCGAATTTTTCCTGAACATATTTCTGAGAATTGTCAAGGATTTTCGGCGTAAGAACTACGTTACCTGGTTTGTAAACTCCGTGTACGTTACCAAAAGCAGCAGCGATTGTGAAGTTATCAGAAATAGCTTTTAATTTTTCATAAGTATAAGCTACGTCTTCAGGCTGAGTGTATAATTTTGAGTTATCAACATCTGAGTTGTCAACACCATCTTCTTCACCTCCTGTTACCCCGATTTCTACTTCAAGAGTCATCTGAAGCTTAGCCATTCTTTCGAAATATTTAGCAGAAATTTCAAGGTTTTCTTCTAAAGACTCTTCAGAAAGGTCCAACATGTGAGAAGAGTAAAGAGATTTTCCTGTCTGCTTGAAGAATTCTTCGTTAGCATCCATCAATCCATCGATCCAAGGAAGTAATTTCTTTGCACAGTGGTCTGTGTGTAGAATTACAGTTGCTCCGTAAGCTTCTGCAAGAGTGTGAATATGTTTTGCTCCAGCAATTGCTCCTAAGATTGCAGACTTTTGTCCGTCATTGCTTAATCCTTTCCCTGCATTGAAAGCAGCCCCTCCATTTGAAAACTGAATAATTACAGGAGCGTTTAATTTCGCTGCAGTTTCCATCGTAGCGTTTACGTTGCTTGATCCAATTACGTTTACTGCAGGTAATGCAAATTTGTTTTCTTTAGCATACTGAAAGATATCAGTAACTAACTGACCTGTGGCAACTCCTGCCGGAAAAATTCTGCTCATGTTTTACTTTTTATTATAAATTTTATTAGGTGTTTTAATTTCGTGTAAAGGTAATCATTTTTAAGAAATTACTAGTTTCTTTTATCTCTGCCCCAAAGGAGCTTCTGACGGATGGTTTCATAGAAACTCAAACTGTTGGGCTGCACCAGAAGAAGCTGGAATTTTGCCTTTTTAATGATGATTTCCTTGTCGGTTTCTATATGTATCAGTCGGGAGTCTAAAGAAAGAGAGTATTGTGGTACACGGCTTTCCACCCTGAATTTTATTTCTACTTTATCATTCACAACCAACGGCCTCACATTCAGATTGTGAGGAGCAATAGGAGTAATGACAAAATTTTCATTATTGGGAGAAATGATAGGGCCTCCGCAGCTCAGAGAGTAGGCGGTAGAACCTGTAGGTGTTGAAATGATCACGCCGTCACCCCAGAATACATTCAAAAACTCGTCATTGATATATGAGTCAACGGTAATCATGGATGTTGTTTCTTTTCGGGAAACGGTAACGTCGTTTAATGCGTAAGGAAAAACTCCCTCCAGTTTTGGAGAAACCACTTCAATGACAGAACGGCGGCTTGTTTTTACATTTCCTTTTAAGATGGAATCCAGTTCCTTAAAGGCTTCTTCTTTTGTGAAAAAAGCTAAAAATCCAAGTCTTCCTGTATTCACTCCTACCACCGGAATTTCAAGATCTTCAATAAATGTCAGAGAGTTGACAATGGTTCCGTCTCCACCAAAAGTGAAAAACAGATCCACTTCTTTATCCAGAAGATCCTGTTTGGAATTGAAAGTTTCGAATATTTTTGAAAACTGAAGTGCTTCAGCCATTTCATCATACAGAACAGATTTTACATCTCTTGCTTCAAGTTCAGAGATAAACTTACTTAAATATAGAAAAGTATCAAGATCCTTTTTCTGAGAATATATGGCTGCCTTCATGTTATATTTCTATGAATTTTTGTAAAAAACCATAACGGTCTTTAAACAGATCGGTTTTCTCATCAGAATAATATTTTTCAACGATTCTGTAGTCATACCGGTCAAAAGTAGCGTCTATCGAGGCCAGATTTTCATTGCTGATCTTTATGGTGACCTGAACTACCTCTTCAGACATAAAGCTTATAAACCCTCCGTAAAATTTCGAATTGTTGCTTTCCACAATGTTGGTAATTTCCGTCATAGAATATTTTCTGGCCGGAGTTTCTACGGTAAGAATAGCCCCTGTTTCTGAAAATAAAGGATAACGGGAAAGGTCCTGAAAAACATCTTCACAGGTAATATACCCAAGATATTTCTCATTTTTATTAATCACCGGAATCACATTGCTGCTGAAGGTATAAAACAGACGGATACTGTCCATAATATTATTGTCCTCCAGAATGGCAAAACGTTCAATCTGGTGTTCCAGATCCTTCAGTGTTCCGCCATCTTCCTCATACAGGAAATCCATAGCAAGAGCTCCGTAGAAGTGATGGGATTTTTTGATGAAAACATGGGAATATCCAAAGTCTTCCAACATATTTCTGGCCGACTCTATAGAGTCAGAAAGGCTAAAACACGGAAAGTCTTTTGAGATATAGTCCTTGATAAACATTGTGCTAATTTATAAAAAATTAAATGAAACTTTTTCTGAAAACACGACTTTTTTTAAGATGAAACAAAAAAAGTGCCGTCAAAATTTGTTTGTAAAAAAAAATAAAGTACCTTTGTCGCCTTTCATTTTTACTTTTTATTAGATTTATTTCAAACTGCACTGTCTACTAAGGACATATGCAGTTTTTTTATTTTAATGCTTTTGCAAATTCCCACATCACAATTCCGGCGCACACACTTACATTAAGAGAATGCTTTGTTCCAAGCTGAGGAATTTCTAAAAATACATCAATATTCGGAAGTACTTCATCACTGATTCCTTCCACTTCGTTTCCTAAGATCAAAGCATATTTTTTCGATCTGTCGATCGTGAAATCAGTAATAAGCCGGCTTCCTGTAGTCTGCTCAATCCCGATAATTTCGTATCCTTTGCTTTTCAGGTCAGCAATTGCGTTATTGGTATCTGCGTCATGAGACCAGTCTACACTTTCCGTGGCTCCCAATGCCGCTTTATGAATCTCCCGATGGGGCGGCTGCGGTGTAATTCCGCAAAGGATTATTTTTTCAATTAAAAACGCATCTGCCGTTCTGAAAGCTGCACCTACGTTGTGCATACTTCTGATATTATCTAAAATGATGACCAACGGAATTTTTTCAACCTTCTTAAATGTTTCTACATCTATTCTGTTAAGTTCTTCCAGTTTTAGTTTCTGTACCAATTGTATTATTTTGTTGAGATTAATTTTCCGTCTTTATAGACCTCTGTTTTTTCTATGCTTCCGTCTTCACGGTAATGAACTCTGTTGCCGTTTCTTTTATCGTTGGCAAGTTCAGTTTCACGCTGTAATTTTCCAGATGGATAAAAAACTTTCCACTTTCCGGTAGCCAGCCCGTTGTCATAATGGCCAATATCTTTTATTGATTTTCCATCTTCATGAAAGGTCTTGCTTTCACCCTGTAATTTATTGAATTTATAATTGGAAATTTCAGTTATTTTACCTGCAGGAGAATAAAAAGTGGCGGTAAGACTGTTATCATAAATATTCTTCTCCCCATTTCTGAAAACTTCCTTGGAAGTAAGAACTCCATTTTTATCAAAATACGACCATTCTTTTACTTTGTATCCTTTTTTATATTCTCCTTTCGACTGCACTTTTCCGTTATCATAATAAAAAACAGCATCGCCATCCAGTTTCCCTTTTTTCCATTCCACAGTATTTTTTACCTGGCCATTGTCATAAAATTCTTTACAGGCTCCTTCCTGTAATCCGTCTTTATATCCACAAGGTTTCTGTGCCGTGATCAGGACAGAAGTGGAAAAAAACAATAGAAATAGGTGCTTCATAGCTATTTTTAATTCAAAAATAGTAAAATACTTATATTTGACTCAAAAATATACTATGAAAAAATTATTCACATTATTCATATTAATATGGGGATTTATTTACCTGAGTGCACAAAATACTTATTATCCTCAAGCTTTTTTTGATAAAAAGCTCGCAAGAGACATGCTTGGATTTGGAAACTCTACCATTGAAGGAGTGGCTTCTACCAAACAAAAAAACAACTGGGGAATCAAACCGTTACTTGGAGAAAAGCATTATGCTCCCAAAGGTACGGTTGTTATGCTTTTTCCTGTTACTCCTTATTTTGAGGAATTTTATAACATGAGAAAGAAATATGAAAATAAAAAGACCACTGTATATATGTCAGAAGAGGCTTTTAAATACAGAGTGGAAGCTTTAACCGATGACCATGGGAGATTTAAATTTGAAAAACTCAAACCCGGGAAATATTATCTTGAAACCATTGTCAACTTTACTGCAACGGCAAGTTATCAGCAGCAGACAGGAACCTCAGATGCTTATAACGGCTATGGAGCTTATCTGTATTCCACTCCTATATACAGCACCTTTTTCTACGGATATTCTGCTGCCAACAGGGAAAGCAAATTTGTAGAGATAAAACAGGATGGCGAACTTAAAGAAATCAAGCTTTAAAAGCTTGATTTTTTATTTTCTGATCATAATCTGCTGTACATTTTTCTCAATGTTCTGAGCTAAGGTTTCCATGGGAATATCATTTTCATCATTATTGAACGGGTCTTCAATTTCTTCTGCAATAAGCTCCAGGCTCATCAAAACATAATACACAAAAACAGTAAGCGGAATCATAAAAAGCCCTATTGTAATAACGTACGCAATAGGCAGCGCAAAAACATACAGAATAATAAATTTCTTGATGAAAGAAGAATAGGAGTAAGGAATCGGAGTATTTTTGATTCTTTCACAACCTCCACATACATCCAGAAATCCTGAAAGCTGGGTGTCTAAGTACAGCATTTCAACTTCAGAAACTTTTCCTTCTTTTTTTAATTGATTCAGTTTATGGCTTAATAGAATAACAATTTCACTTGGTCCATGGTTTTTCAACGAGCTTTCAATTTCAGAATAATCTTCATCCAAAGCCAGCCTTGTAGATTCCTTGGAAAGATGTTTGGCTAAAAAGTGCGGGAAATATTTTAAATATCTGGCAATCTGCTCAGCATCCTGGCGGTTATCACCAAGAATAGTATTGATTTTTATCGCAAAGTTTCTCGTGTCATTCACCAGTTTTCCCCAAAGTTTTCGACCTTCCCACCATCTGTCATAGGCAGTATTCGTTCTGAAAACCAGCAAAAGTGAAAGCACAAAACCCAGCAAAGAATGGATCATACCTACATTGCTCACTCCAGATTTTGTGGTAAGGTGCAGATATTCAACTTCCAGATACTGAATTCCCCATGAATACAGCCCTACAAGAACCATACTCGGAAAAAGAATTTTTAAAGTATCACTTTTGTGTAAGCTGAAAAGGATTTTAATGAAATGTTTGGTATTGTAGACTCTCATAAATTCACTTATTACTACAAATATAAATTTTTCATATGAGCTCTGCCAATAAAGTAAGGAAGTATGAAGCAGGAAGAGGGACGTTATTGAAGCCGAACAGAGGTCTATGTCATTTCATAAAATCTTTTTATGAAATGATGTATAGGCGTTTACAGACAAATATTAACTTCCAGCATCTATCCTCCAGCTTCCCTCGCTTTTAATCTAAATTTTCTCAGGTTTCAAAAAAACACTATTTTTATTTCGCATTAAATACAAAGTACATGATCCTCGAAAACGTAGATATTGTAGATGATATCAGTAAAGAAGATTTTCAGAAGAATTATTTTAAAAAGCAGAAACCTCTTTTAATTAAGAATTTTGCCAGCCGGTGGGAGGCTTTTGACAAATGGAATCTTGCCTATATCAAAGAAAAGGCAGGAGATCAGGAAGTTCCTTTATATGATAACAAACCGGCTGATGCCGCCAAAAGTTCTGATGCTCCGGTGACCCGGATGAAAATGAAGGACTATATTGATACCATCAAAAGCAAACCTTCAGATCTGCGAATTTTTTTCTATATCATCACAGACAGGCTTCCCGAGTTACTGAAAAATTTCACCTATCCTGATCTTGGAATAAAGTTCTTTAAAAGACTGCCGACTTTGTTTTTCGGTGGAAGTGAGGCTCATGTTTTAATGCATTACGATGTGGATTTAGGTGATTTTATGCATATCCATTTTGAAGGAAAGAAAAGGATTTTATTATTTGATCAGAAGCAGTCGCCCTTTTTATATAAAGTTCCTTTGTCTGTGCATACCATTTACGAGGTTGATTATGAAAATCCTGATTATGAGAAATTTCCGGCACTGAAATATGCCAAAGGATACGAAATCTTCATGGAGCATGGTGATGCCCTCTTTATTCCAGGAGCATTCTGGCATTTCAACAGATATCTTGAACCTGGGTTTTCCCTTTCTTTAAGAGCGCTTCCCAATAAGCCCAATGTCTTTGCCAGTATGCTGTACCATGTCTTCATTATGAGGTACACGGATAAACTGATGCGAAAACTTTTCAAAGCTAAATGGGTGAATTACAAGCAGAAATGGGCCTATAAGAAAAGTTCAGATGCTTTGGAAAAGCACCTTTCTTAATGATAAGAATTAGAGTTTAGATAATTTTTAACGCATTGAACGCTAGTTTAATGCTTATCTGTTTATAAAGGGTCGCAAAGGCGTTTCACTCAGCGAGGAAAGCACTTCAATTGCTAAATGAAATGCCTTTGCGAACGAAAATAAGAAGCATCAATATCAATTTTCTTTGCTTCTTAGCATTAAATTTAAAATCAATTTATTTATTAATAAGACCGAAGATCGTTGCATCTACAAATTTCCCTTTTTCAAAGAAATAATCTTTCAACGTTCCTTCTTTGCTGAAATTTAAAGAAGATAACAGCCTTTCAGAAGAAATATTGGAAGGATCTATGAAAGCATCTACACGGTGGAGCCTCATACTTTCAAATCCATAGGTCAGAATCGGAAGAATCGCTTCTTTCATATAGGATTGCTGCCAGAATTTGGGATTGAGTTCATAACCAATTTCAGCCCGGAAATGCTCTTTGTACCAGTTGTGATAGCCGCAGGTTCCAATAACTTTTCCATGGGATTTTAGTTCCAGAGCCCATCTGAAACCTTTTCCTTTTTCGAATTCACTGTTAAAATGCTGGATAATGCGCCGGGAATCATCTTCGGTTTTGAAGGTTTCCAGGTCATAATATTCCATAACTTCATCCAGAGAAAAGTATTCAAACAGGTCCTGGGTATCATTAAAAGTAAGCTGGCGCAAAATAAGCCTTTCAGTCTCTAAGACAGGAAATTCCATAAATAATGTGATTTGACAGGCGAAAAGTACGATTAATTACTGATAAAGAAAAGTCGGGAAGATTAACCCTTAAACAATTCTATTACCCTGAATTTATTTTTTTAAATTTGGGGCTCATTTTTTACTATGGCAAAAACGAAGAAGGAAACTCCATTAATGACTCAGTATAATACCATCAAGGGTAAATATCCGGATGCGCTTTTACTTTTCAGAGTGGGAGACTTTTATGAAACTTTTGGGCAGGATGCCGTGAAAACATCCCAGATTCTGGGTATTGTTCTTACCAAAAGAAATAACGGCGAAGGAAGCGTGGAACTGGCTGGTTTCCCACATCATTCCATAGATTCTTATCTTCCCAAGCTGGTAAGAGCCGGGATGAGGGTTGCAATCTGTGATCAGTTGGAAGATCCTAAAATGGTGAAAGGAATTGTAAAACGTGGTGTTACTGAATTGGTTACGCCTGGTGTTACTTTCAATGACCAGGTTTTGAATTCTAAAAAGAACAACTTCCTTCTTTCATTACATAAGGAAAAAGAGAAGTACGGAATTGCTTTAGTAGATATCTCCACAGGAGAGTTTCTGGTAAGTGAAGGAAACCTGGAAAAGCTTTTGCACATTGTCAATACTTTTGACCCGAGTGAAATTATTTTCCAGAGAAGCACACAGATTCCGGAGCAGATTAAAAATAAAAATGCTTTTAAGCTTGAAGACTGGGCTTTCCAATATAATTTTGCCTATGAAAAATTAACCAATCACTTTAAAACCAATTCATTAAAAGGGTTTGGAGTGGAAGGTCTTCCACTGGCGATTACAGCAGCAGGAGCTATTTTTGCATATCTCGTAGAAGATACCCATCATAATCTGCTGGCTCATATTACGAAACTGCAGATCATTCCTCAGGAAGATTATCTGATGATGGATAATTTTACCCTGAGAAACCTTGAAATTGTTTATCCAAGCAACCCACAGGGGAAATCTCTGCTGGATATCATTGATAAAACATCTACTCCGATGGGAGGAAGATTATTGAGAAGGAGAATTATCCTTCCTTTAAAATCTGTGGATGAGATTATGAGGAGACTTTCCCTGATTGATTTCTTGAACGAAAATGATCCTCTGAAATATGAAATCTGCCAGCTTCTGAAATCCATTTCAGATCTTGACAGGTTGATGGGAAAACTGGCCGCAGAGAAAATTTCACCTAAAGAACTTGGGTATTTACGCCAAAGTTTAATTAATATCCATAAAATCAAAGCGTTATTGCATCCTCATGCAGATGTGCTGGCGTGGTTAGAGCCTTTATTTGATCTGGAAGAATTGATTAAATTCCTGCAGAATCATCTTAACGAAGAACTTCCGGTAAGTATTGCCAAAGGAAATATCATTAAAGAAGGCGTTTCTGAAGAGCTGGACCGACTGAGAAATCTTCAGAGCAAAGGACGGGGTTTCTTAGATGAAATGTGCCAGAGAGAGATTGAAAGAACAGGAATTACCAGCCTTAAAATTGATTTTAATAATGTGTTCGGATACTATATTGAGGTTCGGAACACTCACAAAGATAAAGTTCCTGATGACTGGGTAAGAAAGCAGACTTTAGTAAATGCTGAAAGATATATTACCGAAGAATTAAAGGAATATGAAAACCAGATTCTTGGTGCCGAAGAAAAAATAGGCGTTCTGGAAACATCACTGTACAGAAATGTATGTGGAGAAACAATGGTTTACATCGATCAGATTCAGGGGAATTCCAATATTATTGCCCAGCTTGATGTGGCTGCGGGATTGTCTGAACTTGCTGTATCTGAGAGTTATACAAAGCCCGTTTTGAATGACGGTTATGCTATAGATTTAAAAGAAGCAAGACACCCGATCATTGAAAATGCACTTCCGTTAGGAGAAAAATATATCCCGAATGATATCTTCCTGGATAAGGATTCTCAGCAGATTATCATGGTAACAGGACCTAACATGGCCGGTAAATCGGCAATTCTGCGTCAGACAGCTATTGTATGTCTTCTGGCACAGATCGGAAGTTTTGTCCCTGCAAAACATGCGGAGATCGGGATGCTGGATAAAATTTTTACAAGGGTAGGTGCTACCGATAATATTTCTGCCGGAGAATCTACTTTCATGGTAGAAATGAACGAGGCAGCCAATATTCTGAACAATATTTCAGAACGAAGCCTGATCTTATTAGATGAAATCGGCCGTGGAACTTCTACTTATGACGGAGTTTCTATTGCATGGGCGATTGCAGAATATCTTCATCAGCATCCAACGCAGGCAAAAACATTATTTGCTACGCACTATCATGAATTGAATGAAATGACCGTCAATTTCGAAAGGGTGAAAAATTTCCACGTTTCTATTCAAGAAAACAAAGGAAATATCATTTTCCTGAGAAAGCTTGTTCCGGGCGGAAGCGAACACAGTTTCGGTATCCACGTGGCAAAACTGGCCGGGATGCCTGCCAAAGTGGTAAACAGGGCCAATGAAATTCTTAAAACACTTGAAGCGAGCAGAACTCAGGGAAGTGGAAGTACTTCAGAAAGCATTAAAAGAGTGACAGAAGAAAATATGCAGCTTTCATTCTTCCAGCTCGATGATCCTGTTCTGGAGAATATTCGTGAAGAACTAACGAAAATAGATATCAATACGTTAACACCGATTGAAGCTTTAATGAAGCTGAATGCGATAAAAAAAATGATTGGAGGGTAATCCAATCATTTTTTTAATGCTAAAAGTCTGATTAGCAGCAGTAGCCGTCACTGCCCCTCGGGCCGATAATAAGGAAGTGGCTGACTCCTCTTAGTTTGCATAATCCTTCAGCGCAGGCAGCTGCCCCTCCGTTGATTTCCTTGAGCTCAGCTTTGTTGAGTTTCCTCGTTTTCAGGTTTGAATTTTTCATATTCCTTGTTTAAATAGTATAAACCTGGTTAACAACAAAATCCATCCTGCATGCCGGGAACTCCGTATCGCTCTTCTCCGGTATTCGGATCTGTGCAGCTTATCACTCTTGGGCAGATCGGTCTGTTGGCTCCCCCGCTGATCTCTTTCAGCTCATTTTTGCTAAGTTTTCTTTTCTGATTTTTTGAATTTTTCATAATAATTTTAATTTGGTAAAAGCTAATTTACAAGTTATTTTAATAGCTGCAAAATATTGTGATTCAAATTGTTAACTTTTTGCAAAAGATTTCTCCTTCACAAAAAAAGATTGAGGCCGCACCTCAATCTTAGTATCTAACAAAGCTTTTGCTATTAACAGCAATATCCGTTTCTTCCTACGGGCCCGATTACATATTCCCCGTCACCTCTGTCGCAAAGTCCTTCCGGGCATACAACAGGTCCATTACCTCCGTTAATTTCTTTCAGTTCGCTTTTTGTTAATTTTCTTTTCTGAGCGTTTGATTTTTTCATGATGATTTGATTAGGGTTATTGTTTTATTTAATTTGTATACATTAACAGCAGAAACCGTCTTTTCCTACAAGACCCGGTACCGGTTCGACAGAGTCAGGCAGCATGCAGAATCCACGCAGACACCTTGGAGAAAATGCTCCTCCGTTAATTTTTTTTAATTCACTTTTTGAAAGCTTTTTGGGCTGAATGTTTTGTTTTTTCATGGTAATTTAGTTTTTGATTCAACCCAAATATACAAAACCATTCATATAATTCTATCAATTGTGATAAAATTAACATATGTGTTAATGAAAACAAAAAGAGCGCCTTAAGCGCTCCATTGTATTATAAATGATTATATTCGTAAGTGTTCATTTCACTATTTGTTACCCCAGTTCCTGTCTTATTATAGTATGTTTTGACATTCTTTGTAGGATATCCGCTGCTATTATACTCATAAACGCATTTAAAGATTCCCCATTCCCCACTTCCTGCTCCGTTGTTATAATTAAGAACATGATTATAACTTAGTATATTGTGTACGGATCCGTTTTCATCTTCCGTATCAATAATTTTTAAAAACCCTGTTATATTTTTAAAAGGGACATTTTTGGTATCATACACAATAGGTTGTAAAGCACCTGTTGCACTGTGAAAACCGCCTGTATTACTGGGTACTGATGCCGTTTCTGTCCAGCTGCTAAGAGAACCGTCGGCATTTAATGTGGCCGTTTTGCTGCCTGTTCGTACGGCTGAAGATCCGGTAAAGCTTGCTGTATACGTGATTTTTACACTATTACCGGAAAGATAGTTATAATTGGTTTCTACCGTAGAAATAGTTCCGGACGTAAGGTAAGTCTCACTGTATGTTTTTTTGCTCAATCTGCTGCTTCCATCATAAACATAGGTTGTTTTATAGCTGGTGCTTGAACCCGTTGTTACCTGCTGGGTAATCAGATCTCCTGAATAACTGAAAGAGGTCACTTCACCATTGGTAATGTTTTTAATCTGGGAGATTTTTGAGCCATTGTAAGTATAGGTTGAGGTCTCTCCGTCCGCAACCATTTTTGTTACTAAAACCGGGCTGTTATCATTATTATTTTGATTGTTGTTGGATGAATCTGTATCATCATTGCTGCTTGAGCAGGATGCCAAAAAGAAAACTGGCAGCAGTAAATAAGCTTTTTTCATGGTTTTAATTTAAGCCGTAAAAATATCAAAAAAATGAATCAATGGACAAATAAATTATTCTTTTGTAAGAAATTGATCCAATAGGTGAATTTTATTTTTGTATATTGATGATTTGTAGTTGTTTGTATTTTAAAAATGAAAAATATAGTAAAAATATCAGCCCTGTTTTTGTGCTGCTCGGTTTTCAAAGCCCAGCAGACGGAAGTTTCTGTCGTAAGATATGAAGACCTGGAGAAGCGTATTCAGCAGGAACATGATAAATTGCTTGTTGTGAACTTCTGGTCTACAACCTGCGGTCCATGTGTAAAAGAGCTGCCTCATTTTATGGAAGTAAATACTAAATATGCAGGTAATCAGATGTATAAGATGATTCTGGTTTCATTGGACAGGTCAGCTGATAAAGAAAGAGTAATTAAATTCATTAAAAATAAAAACCTTACTGCTGAAGTACTTCTGTTGGATGATATCAAAAGAATGAATACCTGGATTCCAAGGTTTGAAAAAGACTGGGACGGGAATATTCCGGTAACGCTGTTCTATAAAAACGGATCAAAAATCTATTTCAACGACGGTGAAATGAGCAAAGAAGATCTCGAAAAAACAATTAAAGAAAACCTGTAATAAATAATCGATTATGAAAAACCTGAAAATTGTAATGACCGCATTTGTCGTTGGGCTGGGATTACTGAACTTTACAACGAAAGATGATCATAAGACTACAGATAAGAGCGTGAATGTTTCATCTGTAAAAGGCTACGAAATAGGGGATGAAGCCACTGATTTTAAGCTTAAAAATATTGACGGGAAAATGGTTTCGTTAAGTGATTTCAAAAGCGCAAAGGGATTCATTGTAGTATTTACCTGCAATCATTGCCCGTACGCAAAGAAATATGAAGACAGGATTATTGAGCTGGACAAAAAGTATAAAGCTCAGGGATATCCGGTCATTGCCATCAATCCGAATGATCCCAACGTACAGCCGGAAGACGGTTATCAGCAGATGATTGAAAGAGCAAAGCAGAAAGGATTTACTTTTCCCTATCTTGTAGATGAAGGGCAGAAAATTTATCCACAGTACGGAGCAACAAAGACACCGCATGTTTTTGTACTGAAAAGAGAAAACGGAAAGAATATCGTAAAATACATTGGTGCTATCGATAATAATTATGATAACCCGAATGATGTATCAGAATATTATGCACAGGATGCAGTAAATGCTCTGATCAAGGGGGAAATGGTGAAAACATCTAAAACTGTAGCCATCGGATGTACAATTAAAGTGAAGAAATAATATATTTGTTCCTGTAAAAATAAATCGGTGTTCATTGAATACCGATTTTTTATGCCTAATACCAATTTGAAATGAAATTCCAATTCAGCCTGAAATATCTCCTTCTTACAATTTTTATTTTTCTGGCAGAAGTACTGATTGCCACCAAACTTAATGATATTTTCTTTGTGAGAGCTTATCTTGGAGATGTTATTGTGGTCATGCTTCTTTACACGTTTGTAAAAAGTTTTGTAAAAGTAAATGATCAGAAGCTGATCCCGGGAATTCTTATTTTTTCCTTTGCGGTAGAATTTGCACAGTATTTCCATATTGCAGAAAAACTAGGCTTCCGTCCTGGAAGCCTGATGTATATTGTCATTGGAAACTCTTTTTCCTGGATTGACAACCTTTGCTATGCCATAGGCTGTCTGCTGCTCTATATTTTCGTAAAGATGACAAACAGTGATGGCTTAACCTCAACCCCTAATCCCTGATTCCCTACAACCTATTCTCTATCTGCCAAAACTATCATATTTATCCTCTGCATATTTGGTAAATCGGTTCAGTAAAGCCACATTTTCTTTTTCCAGAGGAGAAAGATCATTGTCCACATTATTAGAAACGGGGATATACCAATCTGTCTGCTCAAAGAAATTTCTGTAGGTTTCTTTTTTGAAAGAGTAACCATGTCTTGCAAATACAGAGTTTTTGATGATCTCGAGATCCAGTTTTCTTAAGTTTTTAAGGTCTTTTTCTGTGAGTTTCTGCTTAGATGCATTCAGCTTGAAAATTGCTTCAGAGGCTATACGGTTTTTAGAGGTTTTATAGCTTTCTGTTTTTCCGGTCTCTTCATCGGTATACTTTTCGGTAAACTCTTTCGGGTTTGACCAGTCTACGAGGTCAGAATCCTTATCCAGCATGAAATTCGGATTGTAAACAAACTCTTTTTTAGTCAGTTTAAGCGTTTTTGAAGGTGCTTTAACACTTGTTTTATCAAAAGCATTCCACTTTCCGGTTAAGCTGTCTCCCTTTAATTTTACTTCAAATCTTCCGTCTGTTTTGTCATTGCCCGGTTCATCAAGCACAAAAGATGCCGTGGATTCATTGAAAACACCTCTGAACGGGCGCTGATTCCCATTTACGATACTTTGTCCATATACGCTATCCTGGGTGATTCTGTTGATCTTTAAAGAAATCCTCTTGTAGTTGCTGACATCATATTCTGAGCCGTCTGTTGGGTCAACAACCTTTTCCATGCCGGCAAATTCACCGGTATAAATTCCGTAATATTCTTTGTGAACCTCGGGGATTATCACAGAGTCTTTCTTTGCAGTCAGAGAATCTTTTCCTGATTCAGTAGTCTTTCGCTCTTTTTTGCAGCTTAACAGAGAAACTGTAAGCAGGGAAATCAATGTGTAATTTAGAATTTTCATATAAGTTTTTTTGTGATTAAATATTCAATAATAAGGATGTTGGGAATCCAGCCCAGCCATGCAATGATCTGATAAACATCCATAGGATTGGGATGAAATAAATATACAATAATTACTTTCCACATTCTCAAGGTAATAGCAGATAAAGTAAAAGCAAAGCTCCGCCACATCCATTGTTTGTGTTCTTTGAACCTTTTCTGTCTCGCCAGCAGATACGCTTTCAACGTTGAAAACCACCATAAAAATCCTAAAATAACAAAAGAAATTTTTGACAGAAGGCCTCCGTTGGCAAAAACTCCCATATAAATTCCTGAAGGTGCTGCAAAAATCAGAATGAGAAAAATATATATTTTTCCCATATTCCTGTGGAAATTTTTTACACCAAAATTCTTTCTGAGGAGGGCAAGAAAGCCTGAAAGAAGTACAAAAATACTCGTATAAACATGAGTATAGAAAAACGAAAGATATTCCGGTCTTTCCAATACTTCTGTCTGTTTAATCATCAGAAAGCTGACTTCAGGATTATAAGGAATATATTCTAATGTAATCTCAAGCATCAGCCAAAAGAAATACCCGAACCCTAAAACTAAAAGGGTTTTAAAGAAAAAGGCAGTATTTCTTTTGGCAGAGAGCATCGGCTGTTAATCAAGTTTTATCGTAAGAGGAAAAGTATAATAGCTACGGGCAATACGACCCTTGGATTCTGCTGGTTTCCATTTAGCTTTCAGAGATTTTATAGCTCTTTCTATTTCTTTATTGAAATCGGCATTATCACCAGTTACTGTGATATCTTCTATTTTACCTTTGATATTAACTATAAACTTTGCCCTCGCTGTGATTGTTCCTTCTATTCCTCCCACATTTATTTTTTTCGTCCTTATTCTGTCAGCAATATCTTTTCGAAGTGCCATCCATCCTCCGGGATATTCTGCAGATTTTGAGTCTTTCGACAAAACATGCTCTTCAGACTGATCTTTAGCCGGTAGAATTTCAGTTTCCTTTACCTGAGAAAATGCGAACCCAAATCCAAGACATAAAATGAATGTTATTATTTTTTTCATGATTTGGTTTTTAGTTATTTATTTTCAAAGAAATCAAGCACTAATTCATTGAATAATTCCGGTTTTTCTTCAGGAACATAATGATTGGCATTGGGGATAATAGCTAATTGTCCTTTTGGGATGGATTCTGCGATTTTTACCGTATGTTCTGTTTTTATAAGATCATTATCACCAGCAATGATTAATGATGGGCACTGAATTTTATTCAGGTCTTCATATTTCCATTGAGGATACTTCAAATCCAGATTCAGAAGATCAATAAAGATGTCATTTTTATGGTCTTTGTTCTCTTTAGTAAGGCTTACAAGCATTTCTTTCATGGATTTTAAATCATGATCTTTCACTCCTTCCGGAAAAATATTGGCTCCTGAACAGGCAATTTTGTCTACCATTTCGGGGTATTTCATGGCCATAGACAGTGCGAGAATTCCTCCGTCACTCCAGCCCAGAATTTTTGTTTTTTTGATGTTGAGCTTCTCTAAAAACTGCTTAAGATCCTCTGTCTGAATATCAAAAGTAAGTTCTTTTGTTTTGTCATAAGTAGACCTTCCTCTTTCGCGGCAATCGACAATTATCACTTTATATTTTTTAGCAAAGGTGTCCTTCTGGTTCATAAAGGCACTGATGGATTGGCCATTGCCATGAAGCATAAGAACCGGCTCACCTTCTCCATAGACTTCATAATATAATTTGATACCATTAACATCCATAAATTTTCCTTCCGGCATTGTTCCGATAATACCACGACCTTTGATCAACAAAGATTTGTTGCCACTGAATGGATGATAATCCGAAGTTTCAATGGTAAAATGTTTTACGTGCTTTATGTTCTGAGAATGGATTCCTTCAAACCAGCCGCCGGATGTGATATCTTTCTCAAAACCTGAGTTTTCCAAAGGGATTTCAATCCACTTTTTTGACTTTCCATCATTAACTTCCAGCTTAAAATCGTCAAAATAAAAATCGCCGTTGTTTTGTGCAAAAGCTCCGATAGTCATGGTCTTCGCAGATGGATTGATGGTTCCCTTTATTTCGTAGGTTTTCCATTCATGGGTTACCTGGATTCCATAATATTGATTTTCAAAGAAACTTGTAGAGTCATCTTTATTATTTATTCTGCTCCATAATCCACAATTGGAGCCATTATCCTCATTATCTTTTCTGATTTTTGCCGTTATACGGAAGTTCCAATTCTGTTTATGCTCTATATTGACAGCTTGTGTGAATGATGTCCAGTCAGAGATGATTGTTTTTTCCTGGCTGTATCCTAAAAAGAACCAGAGTAAAAGAAAGAAACCGAAATTTTTTTTCATGTATTTAGTTTTTATTAAAAGTAATCATTTTTTACAAGCTGTTAAGATCCTGTGCAATCAGCCATCCTTCACTCCAGCATGCCTGGAAATTGAATCCTCCGGTCACGGCGTCAATATTCAGAACTTCTCCGGCAATATAGAAATTGGGAAGTAATTTGGAAGACATGTTTTTGAAGTTAATTTCCTTTAAATCAATGCCTCCGGCCGTTACGAACTCGTCTTTAAATGTCGATTTTCCGGTTACTTGAAACTTCTTTTTGCAAAGATTTTCCAGAACTTTCTGCATTTCTTTTCCGGAAATATTAGCCACCTGTTTGTTGAGATCAACCTTTGAGATCTCTAAAATTTTCTGCCAGAACCGGTTGGTAATATCAAAGATCTTAGATTGTCCGATGGTTTTTTTAGGATTGCTTTGCTTGAAATTCTGGAACATTTCTTCCGCTTCATCTATTTCAACAGAAACGAAATTCACTTCAATTTCAAAGTTATATTTCAACTTTGCCAGGCTTATCGCTTCCCATGCAGAAATTTTCAGAACAGCAGGCCCGGAAAGCCCCCAATGCGTAATAAGCAAAGGTCCGCTTTCTTCAGTTTTCAGCTTAGGAATAGAAATTCCTGCATTTTCAAAGCTTGTTCCCGGAAGATCTTTCAGCAATTCATCTTTAATATTGAAAGTAAAAAGGGAAGGGACAAGGTCTACAATCTTATGACCCAGATTTTCAACGATTTTCAACGATTTTGGCGAACTTCCGGTCGTATAAACGATATAATCTGCTTCAAAATCACCTGAATTGGTTTTCACTATATATTTTTCGTCCTGTTTTTCAATCTCTTTTACCGTACATCTTGTCTGCACAGTGACATTTTTCTTTTGAGTTTCATTCAGGAAAGTATTGATGATAGTCTGGGAAGAGTTACTTTCAGGAAAAGTTCTGTTATCATTTTCAATTTTCAAAGGAACATTACGCTGGTCAAACCATTCCATGGTATCACCAGGCTGAAATTTAGTAAAAACACTTAGCAATTCTTTATTTCCACGGGGATAAAATTGAACCAGTTCTCTTGGATCAAAGCATGCGTGCGTCACATTACAGCGTCCGCCTCCGGAAATTTTAACTTTCTGAAGGACATCTGAGTTCTGTTCTAAAATCGTAATAGTATATTTCTTTTCGTCAAGATTAGATGCGCAGAAAAAGCCTGCAGCACCGCCTCCGATAATAATGATCTGTTTCATGTATGGGTAATCCTATGCGGAAGATTATTTTTTCAAAAGTACAATTTTTATAAACCATCTTATTTGAGTATTTTTGAAGATTATAATTTTAATTATATCAAAAACGATTTTCATATGATTTTCTACCATAAATTTGAAGTAAGATGGAGCGACCTTGATGCCAATAAGCACCTGGCCAATTCATCATATGTGCAATATTGTGCACAGGCCAGAATGGCTTTTATGACTAAAGAGAAAATGGGGGTTACCCAGCTGAGCAGATGGGGAATCGGCCCGGTGATCCTGCATGAAAGATATTCTTTCTTCAAAGAGATCTATGCTGATCAGACGGTAATCGTAAGTGTGGAAATAGACGGATGTGCAGAGGATTCTTCCATCTACCGTTTCGTACACAAATTCTATACACCGGACGGAATGCACTGTGCCACGGCAGAAGCTACAGGCGTATGGATTGATATGATGCTTAGAAAAATGACCACACCACCGGATGATGTAGTGGAAGCAATGAATAAGTATAAAACCCCGGACACTGTTGTATTATCGAAAGAAGACTTCAAAAAGTTTCCTTTCCACCCGCACAATATTGACCCGGCAGAACTTACCCAATAATTCAAAGTTTAAAATTCAAGGTTTAATGTTTAAAGTTTGAGAAGCAATTTTTACATCATTCATACTTTTTACATTGGACATTAATACAAAAAATCATGTTTGAAGATAAATCACAGGAGCTGACGCCCATTTCAAAATTAGGAGAATTTGGTCTTATTAAACATTTGACAGAGTATTTTCCGTTATCCAATGAATCTTCAGAACTTGGAGTAGGAGATGATGCGGCGGTCATTAATCCAGACAGCAAAAAAGTAGTTCTAACAACAGATGTACTGGCGGAAGGAGTTCATTTTAATCTGGGTTATGTTCCTTTAAAGCATTTAGGATATAAAGCGGTGGTCGTGAACCTAAGTGATATTGCTGCGATGAATGCGACACCTACACAGATATTGGTTTCCCTTGCGGTATCCAACCGTTTTCCTGTGGAAGCTTTAGAAGAAATCTATTCAGGAATTCAGGCTGCTTGCGGAAGGTACAAAGTTGATCTGGTTGGAGGTGATACAACAAGCTCCAATTCAGGGCTGGTGATGAGCATTACGGCTGTAGGAATTGAAAATGAAGAAAACATCGTAAAAAGAAGCGGAGCAAAGCCGAATGATCTGCTTGTAGTAACAGGAGACTTAGGTGGAGCCTATATGGGATTACAGATTCTGGAAAGAGAACATGCGGTTTACCTTGCTGATCCGAATATGCAGCCTGAAATGGAAGGCTATGATTATATCCTGGAAAGACAGCTCAAACCTGAAGCAAGAACAGACGTTAAAACAATCCTGGAAGAACTGGATATTAAACCAACTTCTATGATTGATATTTCAGATGGTCTGGCTTCCGAAATCCTTCACCTTTCAGACCAATCCAAAGTAGGTTTCAGATTGTATGAGGAAAAAATTCCGTTGGATAATCTTACCATCTCTACGGCAGATGAAATGAATTTAAACCCGGTAATGACTGCTTTAAGCGGTGGTGAAGATTATGAACTTCTGTTCACGATTTCACCGAATGATTTTGATAAAATTAAAAACCATCCGGATTTTACCATTATAGGACATGCCGTAGAAAAAGAAGATGGAAACTTTATGGTAGCAAGAGGATCCAACCAGCTGGTAGCGCTCACCGCTCAGGGATGGGATGCTTTTTTAAACCAATAAAATGTATACTTTTACAGTACTACCATGTTTAGTAATTATAACGTTTGTAATAGTTACTTTATATAAACATTACATAAAAAAACGAAATCAGAACTTGAAAGAGTCTTTCGTTTTTGTCTTATTTTTTGTGAGCATCTGGAGCTTAATTTATTATTTTGTTTTCAGCTGAACGAAAGGTAGGCCGGAAAAGCATATCAATAAAATTGAAAAATTATATTTAATTTTAAATATTGTAAGAAAACCGCAGCACTTTTTTTGCTGTGGTTTTTGTTTCCAGTTAATTATTTTACACCATAATAATGATTACGCCTGAAAAAGAAATTCCCGTTCACCATCTGACCTCTGAAGAGTTTCAGATGAGTACACTAAGCGCAGCGGGCCCGGAGAATTTTCATGATGTTCACCGGCATAATTTTTTTGAAATCATCTGGTTCAGGGAAGTGTATGAAAACAGCCGCTTGGAACTGGATTTTGAAAGCTATAAACTGGAAAATAATCAAATCTGTATCATTGCACCCGGGCAGGCATTCAATATGAAACTGGAAGGAGAGGAAGGGTATGCAATGGCGATAAGCAGGGAAATTTTCACCGAAGTATGTGATATAGAATCAGTACTTAACGGAGGTGAGCTTCCCTTTTTTTTACATCCAAAAAACGAAAAAACCTGCAGTACAATCATATCTCTGATGGAGCAGGAGTATACGACAACATCAAGAACAGCGCTTTTAAAGGCCTATCTGAAAGCATTTTGCATCATCATCGGGGAGCAGATTATCCCTCAGGAGCCTTTATTGAATGACCGCCAGCGTATTCAGGAGCTGGTGGGACTTATTGACAAACATTATATAGTGCATAAAGAGACTGGTTTTTATGCCGGTCAGTTAAAGATAAGTACCCATCATCTTAATGATATTGTGCGCCATCTGAGAGGAACGACTGTAAAAAAGATGATTTCTCAGCGTCTTGTCCTCGAGGCGAAAAGAGAGCTTAGCTTCGGAGCGCTCACGGTGAAGGAAATTGCTTTTAAACTAGGATTTAACGATGCTTCATATTTTTCAAGGTTTTTCAAGAAACATACGGGGCAAAATCCCGACAATTTTAAGAATAATGAAAAAAGATAATCCTCAATATTTACCACAATAACGGGGATAAATTAATATTTTTCATTTGTTTTTCAGTTTAAATCTTCAGTTTGTCCTATACTTCCTTCAGTTCTTTTATTGAAAAGCGATGCTTTTTACAGCAATTTTGCAGCTGAAAAATCGCCTGCGAAGGCTTATTGTTATTTATGAAGAAGAATTTAAGTATTGTAGTGTTTATTCTTGCACTGCTCAACACGCTGGAGTCGTTAAGTATAGATCTTTATCTTCCCGCTTTCCCAAGTATGGCCGAAATCTTTAAAACGGATATCGGGCATATTCAGGTCTCTATTTCGGCGTTCTTTGCCGGATTTGCATTCGGGCAGCTCTTGTGGGGACCTTTATCTGATAAAAAAGGGCGTAAACCAATGCTGTATTGCGGGCTTTTACTTTTTATTATCGGAGCTACAGCCATCTATTTTACCTCGGATATTTATGTTTTGTGGGCCATGCGTTTTCTGCAGGCATTTGGTGGAAGCGCCGGGATTGTGATCGGAAGGGCTATTATTATTGATCTCTATGATAAGCATAAAGCAGTCACCATCTTTTCGCAGCAGTCGCAGATCAGTGGAATCGCACCCATTGTGGCCCCGCTGTTGGGAAGTGTATTCCTTAAATTCTGGGGCTGGAACAGTTCATTTGCTTTTTTATGCATCATGGGACTGATCACATTTTTCATGGTTTATAAGTATGTACCGGAAACCAATACCAGAATCAAGCTTTCCGATGATGAAATACCGGATGAAAAAGGATTAAAGGATCAGCTGAAAATGATTATCTCCAACAGGGATTTTATCAACAGTACCATCGTGGGAAGTATCGCGTTTGCCTCTTTGATTATTTACATCTCCAATGCCCCGTTTTTATTCATGGAGATCCATGGGTTTTCGAGCAGCACATTCAGCTTTATTTTTGCTTTTAATTCTTTAGCATTGATAACGGCAGCTTATATTACGCCTAAACTGATCAAAAGAATAAGCAATTCCACCCTTTTATTCGCTGCTACCATTGTGTTGCTGGTGGTATGTACACTTCACATATTGATTGCGGCTGAAAATCTTTCTGTAGCATTGGAAATTGCAATGCTGTATCTGTCATTGCTGGCCATTGGTATATTATTTCCCATCACATCAGCTCATGCCTTATCGCCATTCAAAGAGGGAAGAGGAACAGCTGCTGCATTACTTGGTTTTATGCAGCTGATGGTTACATTTTTAATGTCAGCTTTACTTGGCTTTTTGGAAACGGATTCTATTATTCCAATGGTGGTAACGCGTTCTGCTATGGCGTTGATTGCTGTATGGTTCGGGTATCGTATCTTTAAGACTCAAAAAGTGACTGCAGCATTGGTTGCCCAACCTGGAAATTAATCCTCGTATTTGATCCTGTTGTCATACAATCCGGGCACTTAATCAAGTAATTTTTGTAAAAAATAGCCAAAGGGTTCTCTTTGCATAAAATTTAAAATATGAAAAGAACCCTTTCGACAGCTTTATGCTGTATATTACCATTAGGATACTGGATAAATGCACAGTCCGGGCTCTCTGCAGAGCTTAAAACAGAATACATTCCTGCATCCAATTACATCCGTCCGGAAGACAGTACAAAGACCAATTCCAAAAGCGATTTTAAAAGAGTAGATCTGAATCTAAGCATTCCTTTGTCTGTAAAAAAAGATAATGATGGAAAAGTAAGGGCATGGTCTATGCTGCTGAGCGGATCATACGCAAAGATGACTCACAAAAATTACGAAACAGCATTATTTCCGGATCAGATGCTGAACGCACAGGTCGGAATACAGCATATGAGACCGCTGGGTAAGAAATGGAGTTTGATGATGACGGCATCCGTAGGAGTATATACAGACCTTGAGAAAATAGATTTCGATGATGTACTGGGGCAGGGCGGAATTTTGTTTATCAGGCATTTTAATCCAAACCTTTCGTTAGGAGCCGGGCCGGTGCTAACTACTGCTTTTGGGGTCCCTATGATTTTACCATGGATTTATTTCGACTGGAAGACCAACGGAAAGATTAAATTCAAGATCAACTTCCCGGAAGGAATGGAAGCCGGATATCTTTTCTCGGATAAATTTGCTTTAAAAGCTGTTGTGGAACTGAACGGAATGACGGCAGAGAGAAATATAAACGGAAAATCGATGTTGTTAGGGTATCAGCAGATCACCGCAGGGCTCAGACCGGAATTAAAAATCAATGACAGGCTCACCGTACGTCTCACGGGAGGAACAGCGATATTGAGAAGCTTTAGTGAAAATGACCGGAAAATCAGCAGCATTTTCAGAGACAAAAAAATAGCTGATCCAAGATTTTCAAGTACATTTTACGCTGCAGTATCATTACGCTGGAATCTGCCATAAAAAACAGCCGGAAACGGGGAATGTAATAATTTCCGGTTTCCGGCTTCTTTCAGTTACTTACTGATTAATTTCTTATAAACCACTTGGTTAAGCAATTCTTCTTTGCGGGTCCGGGAGATGGGAAGCTCAATTTTATTAATAAAAAGACGTCCTCCGGAAATCATATCAATATGGGTAATATTGATGAGGTATGATTTATGAATCCTGAAAAAATGATCCGAAGGAAGTGATTCTTCAATCGCTTTCATCGTCTGATGGATAATCAATGATTTATCTTTAAAATGAAGCCTGGTATAATTCTGCATACTCTCAATGTACAGAATATCAACCCAGGAAACTTTAATGAAAGTATCAGACTGTCTTACATACAGAAAAGGATCATCCAGCAAAGTGTTTTTTTTCAGCTTTTCACTGATGATAAATTGCTGCTGAGCCTTATTTACTGCCTGGTAAAACCGGTTGAAGGCAATGGGTTTTAAAAGATAATCAACCACCTGCAGCCGAAATCCTTCCAGCGCATATTCGGAATAAGCGGTAGTGAGAATACATAAAGGAGGATTCTCAAGCTGTTCCAGAAATTCAAGGCCCGTAAGATAAGGCATATTGATATCGAGGAAAAGAAGGTCTATTTCACTCTCCTTTACCTTTGCGTCGGCTTCCAATGCTGTTGCGCATGTTCCTTCAACCGATAAAAAATCAATCTGACCGGCCAGTTCTTTAAGATGGAATCTCGCCAGAGGCTCATCATCAATAATAAGGCATTTCATTTTAGGAATATTAGAGCTCATAACTGTCGGATAATGTTAGTATTAATGTTATTCTAAAGATGTGATTATCGGATTCGATTTTCAGATCATGGGAGTCCGGATATTGTAATTTTAAACGTTTTTTTACATTTTGAAGACCGATTCCGCCCGTTCCGTCCTTCTTTTTATAGATTGCCATATCCGAATAGGAGTTTTCGACATAAAAATACAGACTGTTATTCTTTTCTTTACAGGAGATTTTCACATAACCTTTATGTCCCGGAAGCCTGCAAACGTATTTAAATGCATTTTCTATGAAAGGAACCAAAAGTAGTGGAGCAATAGAAGCTTTTCTGTTATTGATCTGCCATTGGGCTTTTACGTCCAGCTCGTTTCCCCACCTCAGTTTTTCTACCTCAACAAGGTTTTGGAGATACTCAATCTCTTTATCCAAAGGAACCAGTGGCTGGTTGCAATGATACAGCTGGTACCGTAGAATATCCGAAAATTTCATCAGTAAAAAATCGGCAAGCTGGGTATCTGTTTTCATCAGGATATGAATATGATTCAGGATATTAAATACTACATGCGGGTTGATCTGATCCTGCAGAAGCTTGAGCTGGTTTTCCAGATGAGCCTGCTGAAGGAGAATATGATCACGCTCTATTCTTCCATGTTCATTATAAAATTTTACACCACACGCTGCTCCGTTGATCAGAAATGAGGCAGGCAGGGACATATAAAAGCCCTTCCACAAAAAAGGTAAATGATCTCTGAAGTTGTCCGGAAGCTCATCTTTGGGTTCCACTTCAAGATAGGTGAATATAACGGAGAAAACCAGACTAAGCATGAAAATCACCATGACCAGCTGTATCAGGAACAGTTTCATTTTCTTTTCCCGAAGTGCTTTCGGAAGAAGCTTATTGGTTAAAAAGTGAGTAAATGTAAACGAAAATGCCGCAATGATCGCAGCCTGGGTCATCGCAAGATAACTTTCTGTTGTACTCTGGAAATTAAACCACAATACAATCGCTAATACAAGCCAGAAAATAAAAGTAAATATGTATTCTTTTGCAACAAAAGATTTTGTCATGGAATTGGAAATAGGTTGATAAAAAAATTAGAAACTGCAGGGAAAACAGTTTCTAATGGTAAAGATAATTTAAGTTTTTTAGAACAGGAAATAACCTATCCCAAGGGAGAAACTGTGGGGTTTGGACTTAAATTCTTTACTGATGCTTGTAAGGCCGGTTTCATATCTCAAATCTACCGTGAAGTTCTTATAATCTAATCCTACACCTCCCGTAATGCCAATATTGGATTTGTCAAACTTTTTAAATCCTTCATGAAGGGCCTGAGACGCAGACACTTTATTGTTGAAAGCATAGCTGTAAACGCCTCCGGCAAATACTCTCACATTAAAGTCATCTGCTTTAATCAGTTTATATCCTACTACCACTGGAATATCAATAGCGTTCCATGAAAGTTTTGAAGAGCTTCCGTCTTGGGACTGGTATGATGTTTTTCTTTTGTTGAACAGAGCTTCTCCCTGCACATACAGTTTTCCGATATCCACTCTTGTCATTACACCTGCCTGATAACCGAATCCGTATTTCCCTTCTAAAGAAGATTCCGTGGAGGTTTTTGTAAAGTTTGCCCCTCCCTTTACCCCAATGTGAAAAGCCGGAGTCTGCTGTGCTTTAGTTTCCATACTGCAAAAAATACATAATAGCAATGCACTTAAAGCGAAAAATTGCTGCTTCATAATTTTATTATTGTTAAAAATCTGATGCAAAACAACAACTATGAAGGATGGAATTAAATTTTATTTGATGAATGGCAGAGATGCTTTGACAAAGATCTGTTTTTAGGTGAAAAATAAAACCGGAAGTTGTCATACTCCCGGTTTTTATTATTTAATAACGCAGCCTTTCTTACAAGGTGTTTACGTGGTTAAATACGTGATATCTGTGTTTGTTTCTGATTGGAAAGACTAAGCCCGCTTTCCATTTAATTTTTAATAAACTTTAAACTTTTTCTGATGGTAGCACCATCATATATATTGAGCATATAGATACCATCCAGCAATGTTGAGATTGATATTTCCTCTCCGTTTGTATGTCCGGTATTAATTATTTTACCCTGCACATTCATGATGCTGTACGAAGCCTGCTTACCTTCCAGTCCGTTTACCTGAATGAAGCTATGAGCAGGATTCGGGAACAATCTGATAGGATCTGTGTTTTCAGGAGCCGCTGCAGAACGCTGTTGTATGGTGCCGGTATTATTGCAGTACGGCAAAGATGATAGATTAATATTTGGAGCCTGAGCAGGTGCAGTAACGCTCAGCAACGTATTTACCGGAGTATATTCATTGGTAAATCCTCCGTTTCTTAAGAAAAATTTATTATTCACAGTTCCTCCGGAAGCATCCACTCTCTGATTGGCGGAGTAAGTAGCATCCACAGTAAAATTCGCTTTTGAAACCGGCATCCATTGTCCCTGTGCGGTTCTTATCCACTGGTTTCCGAATTCAGCCCTTCTGCCCAGATAACCATTTTCAGGCTCAAAATTTTCTACAAAACTGTAAAATCCTTTTAAGTAAGTATTGGTATAAGGTCTTTTCCAGCTTGCAATCAGTTTCCAGTTACCGGCTGTCGGTTCAAAAAACCAGGCTGTATAATCTGTACTGCCTGCTCCATCCGGATTTGCTTTCAGCAGAAATTTATAGGTAAGGCCGGCTTTCCATGGAAATTTCAGGTAGCTTTGCCCTCCAGAGCCTTCATTACCGAATTCTCCAATGGTAACATTCTCCCCTTTACAGTTTAATTTTATCTTTTTATCATCAGGAATTGAATCAGGGTTGTCTGTTGCAAAGGGACTCCATACTGAAAATAAGATACGTCTTTCCTGGGCAGTATTTACCTGCATTCCAAAATATCCTTCTCCAAAACCGTTCACCATAAAATAAGATCCCACCTTATCCTGGCCAACAGGCACCGTTACTTCATTGTAGTAGTAAGAAACATTCTCAGAAGTAGGAATAACATAGCCCAAGTGGCATGAAGGGCCTCTTCTTGCCCAATAATAGTAATCCGGATTGTTAGAGAAAACAGTATTTCCTGATGCTGTAGGTCCGTCAATCAGCAGATCAGATATGCGCCCGAAATAGAGTCCGTTTTTGCTGACACCCTGCAGATCTACTTTTACATATCCTGCGGGTACATAAAAGCTTCCTGCAGAATAAGTATTAAAAGAGGTTCCCTTCATAAAGATTTTGTGTGAAACTCCATTGACAGTAACCTTAATTGTGCTGCTTTTATCAAAAAATACTTTTGCGATTACTTTAATGTTTAACGTTCCGCTGCTGCTTACTTTAAAATAGGTGCTTACTACCGCTTGGGAACTTGTCCAGTTTGTCAGTCCGTAATCGGTAATCTTCTCCGTCCCATTACTTACCGGGCGGGTTATAAAGGCATTTCCTGCAAGAGGAATTTTGTAAGTTTCTCCGTTACAGGTAATGCCTGATCCTGAAGCCGATACAAGATTGGCCGCGAAAAAGAATGTAATTAATGAGAAAATAGATTTTAATACTTTCATTTTTGTGATTTTTAATAAAAATAATAATGTAAAAGATTATAATCGAAAGAAAATTGAAGTAATTTCAAATTTGATATAAATTCACTTATACAGGATTTTTTTTGTTAAAAATATTTTGATTTTAAGACTGTTAGATTTAAAAATAAAAGAAGTACTAGCGCATTTTTTTGACCATAAAGAGTGTTTTTTGAGATTTTTGCATAGATAAATGACAAAATTCCATAGAAGAGGTATCATTTTGAATATAAATGATAATAATATAAAACCGGAAGTAATACTACTTCCGGTTTTTTTATTTAATAAGGCTGTTCTTCACAAATAGAAGGAGGAATGCATCCGCCAGTGCCTCCACCACCAGGATTTCCACCACCGCCAACAGCGATGCATTGCCCCGGTGTTCCGTCTTCATACATTTCACAGGCTTTTCCCCATGCACACTCACAGTCACTCTGACAGTTATAGGAATCTCCGCCCATATGGCACTCATTTCCTCCGCTGCCCAGAATGGCAGATAAATCTTTTCTCAAAAGTTTTTTCATTGTTTTCATGATAATTGGTTTTAATGTTATTGTTTACAATTGTAGTTGATTGTAAATATAATAAAATTGACTTAATGTGTTGTAAATGAATTTCATGTGGAACATTAATAAAGAAAAGCCACTGTAAAAGAGGCTTTCTTATGTTGATTAGTAAAGATATCTTAAAAACTGAACTCCTTCTGATACAGCATACGTTCTTTTTTGAAAAGAGGAATAGTTCCTTCATATCGTAAAGGAGCAATTCCAAAACCATAGAACATATCAGCCTGAATTTTACCTTTTACAGAAATCACACCTTTTCTTTGAGGAACAAGTGTTAATCCCAAAGATGAAAGGGCAGAAGCTCTTCCTTTTACACCTGAATTAGCAATAGGAATGGTAAGGAACATTAGTCCTACAGCTCCTTTTGCTTCTAAACCTCCTTCGGCAGATAAATTCCCCTCTGCAACAGTGATGGCTGGTTCTGATTTCTTTTGGAGATTAATGTTAATCTCTGGATTTTTGCTTACTAAAAAGTTAGCATTTCCTTCAAGATCCAAAAGCTGTGCCTGGACTTTTCCTGTAGCCTGTACTCCCAGGAAAGGACCTGCAGAAAGAGTAGGGCTTAAGATCAATCCTGTAGGTCCTAAAACGATAGGAACAATAGGAATATTCAGGTAGTCTGTTGTACTTGCTGTGTAGCCCAGACTTCCTGTGATACTTACAGAGCTTTTAAGTTTAATATCATCCATGATGAGGTTAACATAGAAGTTGGATAAATGTCCCCATGAGAAGGTGATATTATAATCAATTTTGGGAGTAAAACCTCCTTGTAGGTTAACACTGGATGTTCCTGCTGAAGTCAAGGGAAACGAAAAGGTTTTATTAAAATTATAACGGTTGAATGCAATTAATTTCTGGTTTTGAAGGTTTTTAGCTTCAATAGAAAGTATTCTCTGATTGATTTGTTCTGAAACCATTCCTTCTACTGGAACGTAATTAACCATTTTTCCATCAATATTGACAGGAGCTTTGCCAGATGGATCATACACGCCGCTCAGAGTTCCGCTGTAGATAAATTCTTCAAGCTTTGCACTGGAAGTCTGTACGGTGAATTGGTTATTCAGTTTTGAAACAGAATTTACTTTTGAAAGAATGGTATTCACCTGATCACCTTCTATCTTTGTCCCAACAATAACAGTTCCTACGGAAATGCTATCTGTTTGAGGAGTTTTACGGCTAAATATGATTTCTCCGTTATTATGAGCAGAAATTGCGTTCACTGATTCATCATTCAGAATAATAACATTCTTCTGTAAAGTCAGATTTCCCAACGTTTTCATTTGGGCAGACTCTGCAGGTTTTTCAGCAGGCAGATCGGCAGGATCATCCTGAGAACAAGACGTTAAAATAAACAAACAGAAAATAGATACAAGGAAAGAAAAACAAAAATTTCTGTTGATTTTGAAAGGGTTGGATTTCATTTTCATATAAAGTGATTTTAAGTTTTAATCAAAATTAGGTGAATTATTTAAAACTTACAAAAGAATTGTGTTAAATTAATATCAACAACATAATGATCTTTAATTATGTTTTTATTATATGAAAAATAAAAACCCGCTATCATCATAGCGGGTTCTGTATATTATTTTTTAAAGGACATTGTTAAAGGAACAGAAACATTTGAGGAGACTGGTTTCCCTTTGTCTTCTGCCGGTTTCCATTTGCCTTTATCTTTAATCCGGTAAAAAGCGGCTTCGATGAATGCGTTTACATCTTCATTATTTCCTTTTACATTGGGATTGAGGGCGTTCCCTTTGGAATCTACAACAAAACTTATCGTTGCTTTGTAGGTTTCCGAAGAAAAGTTCAAAAAGTCAAGATCTACAGCCTCATATAAAAGCTTTTGAAAAGCTGCCTTACCTTTATCATATTCTGCGTCCTTGCTCACTTTTGTTTTTACAGGAGGGTCTGCCGAGATCATTTTTTGATCTTCAAGAGAAGCTTTATCCAAAGCGGTCTTGTAAGCTGTTATTTTATCCTCTGTCAAAAGCCATTCTTTCTTGGTTCTTAAATCATTAGGCTTAGGATATTTATTATACAGAGCCGTTTTCTTTCTTTCATAGCGTGAGTCTGCCCTCTGAAATTCAGAAATCTGGGCAGTGCTGAAAATAAAAGTGAAAATGAATGCTGATGCTAAGACCTTTTTCATGATTTATTAAGCTTTTACAATGTTAATAATGACTTCAGTTGCTTTTTCCATGCTTTCCAAAGCTACATACTCGTATGGTCCGTGGAAGTTGATTCCTCCCGCGAAGATATTCGGGCATGGAAGTCCCATATAAGAAAGCTGTGCACCGTCTGTACCTCCTCTGATCGCTTTGATCTTAGGCTCAATACCAGCTTCGGTCATTGCCTTTGCTGCAAGGTCTACAATGTGCATTTTGCCTTCAAACTGCTGCTTCATGTTTCTGTACTGCTCTTTGATTTCCACTTCAGCAGTTCCTTCACCATGTTTCTGATTGAATTCAGATACTTTTTCCTCCATAAATTTCTTTCTGGCTTCAAATTTATCTGCATCATGATCACGAATGATATATTGTAGTTTGGCTTCAGAAATATCAGCAGTAATATCCATTAAATGGTAGAATCCGTCAAAACCTTTCGTAGTGGCTGGAGTTTCGTCAGCAGGAAGCATTTGAGCAAATTCAGCGGCTAAAAGAGCTGCGTTGATCATTTTTCCGTAAGCATAACCCGGGTGAACACTTAATCCATGGATTTTTACCACCGCTCCAGCAGCATTAAAGTTCTCATATTCAAGTTCTCCGACTTCTCCTCCATCCATTGTATAAGCCCATTCTGCGCCAAATTTGGCAACATCGAATTTATGCGCTCCTCTTCCAATCTCCTCATCCGGAGTAAATCCTACAGCAATTCTTCCATGTTTGATTTCCGGATGCGCGATAAGATATTCAGCTGCTGTTACAATCTCTGCACAGCCGGCTTTATCATCAGCACCAAGAAGCGTATTTCCGTCAGTAGTAATTAATGTCTGACCAACATATTTTTTCAAGCTTTCAAATCTTGAAGGAGATAGTGTGAATCCTGTTGCCTGGTTCAAAAGAAGATCATTTCCATCATAGTTTTCCCATACCTGGGGCCTTACATTTTCTCCGCTGAAGTCCGGTGAAGTATCATAATGGGAAATAAACCCTATGGTAGGTCTGTCATCATTTTCCAGATTAGAAGGAACATATCCCATGATATAGCCGTTGCTGTCTATAGAAACATCTTCCAGGCCGATGGTCTTAAGTTCTTCTGTAATATAGTTGGCAATATCCCACTGACGTTCAGTAGAAGGTGTTGTTTCACTTTCTGCATCACTGGTAGAATATATTTTTACATAGCTAAGAAAACGGTTCAGTAATTTTTCTTTCCACAAAGGGTTGAATTCTATTGTACTCATCAGATATCATAAATTTTAACAAAGTTAGCAAATTTGGTGCTGAGAATACATTATTTGCGATTTAATATCAGTTATTGAAATTATGAATCAGATATAAATCTTTGAAAATCAAAATAGTGTTAGCTTTGTATGTACAGTATACCAAGTAGTTTAGTTTTATTATATTTGAGAAAATCAAAAAGTAAAAATGTTTCTTACCGAATGTCCTAGAGATGCTATGCAGGGATGGGGAGAATTTATCCCTACCGATAAAAAAATAGATTATATCAACTCCTTAATGGATGTTGGTTTTGATGTATTGGATTGTCTGAGTTTTGTTTCCCCAAAAGCAATTCCGCAGATGGCTGACTCTGATGAGGTGGCAAAAAATATTGACAAATCACGCTCAAAGACTAAAGTTTCTGCCATTATAGGTAATTACAGAGGTGCCGAAAAAGCATTGAAACATGAGTCTGTAGATATTCTGGGCTTTCCGTTCTCTATTTCTGAAACGTTCCAGCACAGAAATACCAATAAAAGCCAGGAGGAAGCTTTTAATGAAATCATTAAAATGCTTGAACTGGTAAAAAGTGAAGGGAAACAGCTTAATATCTATTTCTCTATGGCTTTTGGAAATCCGTACGGTGAAATGTGGAAATGGGAAGATGTTGACCAGTGGGCACAAAAATTCTCAGATATCGGAGTAAAAGATATCTTATTATCAGATACTACCGGAGTGGCTACTCCTGAAACCATTGCCCTTTTGTTTGAAAAAATACCTTCAAAATATCCGGATATCAACTTCGGAGGTCATTTTCATAACCGCTATGAAGATTCCTATTCGAAATTAAAAGCGGCTTACGATCAAGGCTGCCGAAGATTTGACAGTGCGATCAAAGGAATCGGAGGATGTCCTATGGCTAAGGATGATCTTGTAGGAAATATGCCTACAGAACAGGTGATCAATTTTATGAGTGTGGAAAAAGCTGAACATAAGCTGAACCTTCTGAACTTTGAGAGCTCTTACAACAAGGCGAAGGATATTTTTCATTTTTAAGAAGAATGAATTTCTCGCAAATTCTGCAGATCCCACAGATAGAAAAGTAGATCTGCTTAATCAGCAGAATCTGCGAGAAAACTATCAATAGGAGCGGGCTTTAGCCCGCTTTACTATATTGAAATATACATGGCTTTAACCAAAACGTAATTAAATTAACTCAAAATCAACAAACATGTCTCCAATCATCTCATCATTCGAACTCAAAAATATCCCTGGTGAAAATCTTATTATTCTTGATGCAAGAACCGGAAAAGAGGTAAAACAAAACTACCTTGACAAGCACATTAAAGGAGCAAGGTTTATTGATCTGGATAAAGATCTGGCTGAAATAGGAGAGAATGCAGCTTTTGGTGGAAGACATCCGCTTCCTTCGGTAGACAAGTTTGCTGAAACCCTTTCAAACCTTGGAATTGCTTCAAATTCTCATCTTGTTGTCTATGATGACAAAAATGCTTCCAATGCAGCAGCACGTGCCTGGTGGATGCTGAGATCTTTTGGCTTTAAAAATGTTCAGGTCCTTGATGGCGGAATGCAGGCAGCGGAAAAAGCAGGTTTGGAATTTGCTTCAGGAGAAGAGATCTTTGAGAAAGCTTCTTTAATTAAAAAAGATCATTGGAGTTTTCCGGTTTCAAGTCTGGAAGTAGTTGAAAATGAATTGGAAAACGATTCTTCTACAGTTATTGATGTAAGAGATGCCTACCGGTATAAAGGAGAATCTGAGCCGATTGATCTGGTCGCGGGGCATATTCCGGGGGCGATCAATATTCCTTTTTCTGAAAACCTTGATGAAAGCGGAAATTTTCTGAGCCCGGAAATCTTAAAAGAAAAATACAGCCAATTCTTAAAAGATAAACCTGAACACCTTATTATTCATTGTGGGTCTGGAGTTACAGCCTGCCATACAATTTTAGCCCTGGATTATGCAGGATTTCCGGTTCCGGATCTGTATGTAGGTTCATGGAGTGAATGGAGCAGGAGAGAAGGAAAGGAAATAGCAAAAGATATTTAAAAATAAAAACCCCGAAAATACTTCTTCGGGGTTTTATATTGTTAAAGGTAATTTCTAAAGCATTCCCAGCTCAAACTTCGCCTCTTCGCTCATCATATCCTTATTCCAGCTCGGTTCGAAAGTAAGCTCTAAATCTACACTTTTTACATGCTCTACTTCAGCTACTTTATCTTTTACTTCCTGAGGAAGTGTTTCTGCTACAGGACAGTTGGGAGTAGTAAGTGTCATTATAATTTTTACGTCAGCATCATCGGAGATCTGGACATCGTAAATCAGCCCTAATTCGTAGATATCTACCGGAATTTCAGGGTCATATACGGTTTTTAATACACCAATGATTTCCTCACCAATGTCAGCAATTTGATCGTCTGTAAATTTCATTTTTTAATCTAGATTGATATTCCTTTTCAACAAATCTTCCTGACGCATGCGCCGGAAAATATTTGCCAAAGTTAAGACATCTTTTTCACAATAGTCAACAATTCTCTGCAAGTCTTTTTCTATGTAGTAAATTGATGAAACCATTGAGCCGTCAATATCATCTTTCGGAGTAGGAATACCAAAAACATGCGCCAGTAATTCCAGGGAGACAAAACTTTTATAATCCCCGAACTTCCAGAGTTCCATAGTATCTATATGCGGAATTTCCCAGGGCTTTTTCCCAAACATCTGAAACGGTGCCGGTGGCTGCATCCCATTGATGAGATAGCGTCTGGCAATCCAGGGAAAATCAAATTCTTTTCCGTTGTGGGCACAGAGAATCACATTATAAAGCCGTGGGCTGTTGAAGATTTCTCCAAATTCCTGAAGCATTTTCTTTTCATCATGCCCGGAAAAACTCTTTATTTTTAATGTTTCATTCTTTTCAACCATTCCAATGGTAATACAGATGATTTTTCCAAACTCGGCCATAATACCGGCTCTGTCATAAAATTGTTCAGCCGTAACATCTTCTTTTCTCTGAAATTTTGTTTTTTTATCCCACAGATATTGCTCTGTTTCTGATAACTCGTTCCAGGAGGCGGATTGTGGAACCGTTTCAATATCAAGAAATAAAATTCTTTCTAAAGGAATATTTTGGATCATTTTTTGTTTTTTATAACCGAAATATATGACATAATAAATCAATTATCCAAAACGTTTTTTATTATACATAAATTTTAAGCTTATGAAGAATTTATTCATTATAGGAAGCAGTATCTGCTTATTATACTTGGCATCATGTAATGATTCCGATGAAAAAGGTTCTGCTACAGTGAATGTAAGGCTTACAGACGGCCCTGCTGCATATAATGCCGTTAATATTGATATTCAAAAAATTGAAATTAACAGCAATGGAGAATGGACAGCATTAAACTTTCCAAATCCGGGAGTTTATAATCTTCTTAATTTTAAAAATGGAACTGATTTAGTTTTAGGACAGGCTACGCTCCCTGAGGGAAATGTTTCGCAGATGAGAATGGTACTGGGTCCTAATAATAGTGTGGTTGTAAACGGAGTAACTTATCCGCTGCAAACCCCATCGGCTCAACAGAGCGGACTGAAATTCAACTGGAATCAGACATTATCAGCAAACGGAGCATATACCGTGTGGATTGATTTTGATGCCGGAAGATCTATTGTAACGACAGGGAATGGAGCATATATTTTAAAACCGGTGATACGGGCGTTCTCTGAACTTACCAACGGGCAGATTAAAGGATATGTGCAGCCTCAGGCGGCGCAGGCAGTTGTTCACGCCATTATGGCTTCAGATACGATTTCTACGGCAATCCCTAACACTGATGGATTTTTCATGTTTTCAGGACTTCCGCAAGGAAGTTATACCGTTTCTTACGATGCCGGAAACAGCACTGGATATATGGATGAAAATACACCCAATGTATCAGTAAGCTTTGGACAGGTTACCAATCTTGGGGTAAAAACCCTCCATCAATAAATAATAATATCAAATAAAAAAACCTTAGTGAAAGTCTTCCTAAGGTTTTTTTATGTTTTATTGGCAGGTTATCCTACCTGCATTCCGTTTTTTGTGGGTAATGATGGCGTTAAAAGAGTGACATCTTTTTTGTCTTCACCATAAAGCCCTAACACCAGACATTCACTGAAGAAATTAGCAATCTGCTTTTTAGGAAAATTCACTACGGCTAAAATCTGTTTTCCAATAAGCTCTTCTTTTTCGTAGAGAGAAGTAATTTGTGCAGATGATTTTCTGATTCCTAGGTCTCCAAAATCTATTTCGAGCTGGTACGATGGATTTCTTGCTTTTTCAAAATCATTTACTGAGATTATAGTTCCGCATCTGATGTCTATTTTTTCAAAATCTGCCCAGGTGATGTCTGGTTTTACTGTCATGGTAATTCGTTAATTAGATGTTCTACTTCTGTTTTCTGTTCTGCATACTTTTGCTGCAATACTGAGCCTTCACCCATTCTTTTGTAGTATTCCAATGCTTTTCCTCCAAAGAATTTTTTATGAAAATCCGAAACTTCAGGGATCTGTGGAAAGACTTTGTGAAAAAGCATTTCATAATACGCCTGAAATTCTCTTTCGTTTTTGTCTTCAATCATCTGTCCGGGAGCTTTCTGTCTTACATGAAGCATTTCGTGGGCAACCATATTCAGGACAAGGTTCAGGTCAAAATCAAATAAATTTCGTGGGATCATTACGGTTTGGGGTCCTCCCAGATCTCCTTCTGCTGTCAGAAGCATCGAGGTGGGAGAAAGCTCTTCCCTGAACCCGAATCCCGCAAAGTTTTCATGTTCCAGATTAAAAGAATGGATCAGATATTTTGCTGCATCCAGAATCTGGTTGTGTTCTTTGTAAGCCTCAAGGTGTAAGTTGATCTGCTCGAAATTCATCTGAAGTATGTTTTAAACAAATGTATTAAAATATTGAGAATACCAATAGTTTTTGTTCCAAAGGTTTAGAGTAGAAAAATAAATTTTTTTTTATACGTCAAGTTCTGTCGCTTCTGGGGGTGATCTTTGCTTCAAGAAAAAAACACAATATGAAACTAGACTTAAAAATTCCAGGTGGATATCTTTTGCCGGAAACCACCTAAAAAAATAAGGCTAAAACCTGAAGACAATCTACTAAAAAGAGCTTCAGATCTCAACCTATTTTAACCTACACAAAATTACACAAAATGAACGATATGGAAAATAATACTACAGGCGCACCTGTAGAAAATACACCATCACAAACACTTTTCAGATTTGTAAGTCTCAGAAGCCCGGAACTTTCCGATGATACCAAGCAAGATAAGAGATTCATTGTTATTCCTCAGGATCTTAAAAATAATAATGCTTTTTATGTTCCGGTTGTTAATGGAACCGAAGCTAAGCAAAAGCTGCTGCAGACCTGTGCAGCCAATTATGTAAATAATCCAGAACGTATTTCAATAGAATCAAGCAGCCAGAATAGTTTAGAAGGTTTTAAAAGGACTTATAAGGCTTATTATACATTCGGAACCTGGTTGGCTAAAAATAAAAATACATGTACCTATGAGGAGGTTATTGCTAAAAGAGCAGTATTAACAGATCCACAGGCAGCTTCAATAGCACCGCCATTAATTGGTTTATGGAATAATTTAATTTATCAGGTAGTAACTCAGAAAGATTTTTATGTTAAGGAAGTTGTTATGCAGCAGCTATTGGCTCATCATATTCTTTCTGTATCCAATGAAGAAGAAATGAAAACAGCACTTGCTGCAAGAGTTATTTTGCCCAAAGAACTGATGATGGAAGACGAGAGTATTTCTACATTACAAACTGTTTCAAGAATGGCTTCTGAAGGACCTAAAGAGACTTCTCCAACAGAAGAAATGAAAAGTCAGCAACTTATTTCTGCTACAAAGATTAAACTTGAAAGATATGAAGCTTTAAAGAAAAACCTTTCTACGATTGAAAGATTATATAAAGCAGAGTATCAAAAAGATTATGCAGCAAAAGAAGAAATTCATCAAAGCGAAATTACTTCAATTCTTGAAGGATATAAAAGAGAACTGGCTGCCCATAAACAAAACTATTGTCAGGTAAGAAATCCTGAGGTAAAATATGATCCTTTAGATCCCTGCCAACAAATTCCGGGTATTCCTGAACCTGTATTACCAAAGTTCAATTTTCAGTTCAGAGCCGAAATAGAACCGGATTCTTTATTAAGAGCATTAAAACCTGAAAACTTAGATGCGTTGCTTGATATCTTAGGACATAATTTTCAGTCTGAACCAAATCAAGAGAAGTCTGCAGCACTTAGTTCCTCGGATCTTGCAATACTTTTGGAAGGAAGAAGTACTTTTTTGGAGATTGATTCTCTATTAAAACAAGCCGTTGAAAAAGCCGCCAGTACCATTGTTGAAAATACCAATGTAGATAATGAAGCATATACCAGTATAGGAGGTGTTTTGATTCCAGTTGCAAGAACCATTGCTGTTCCTTTCAGTTATCAGATCTGTCCGAAGTATGTTTATACAGGATTTACATTTGATGCGGCACTTACAGTTCCGGATTCATCATGGGACGTAAATGCACTCTCTTATACTTTAGCCCCTAATAATGGCTCTGCGGCTTTCAACAGTAATTATTTTGTGAAATCAAGATCAGGAAACATCATTTTTCTAAATGATCTTTGTATGCCGGGATTAGATTTTAATACCATACAGGATGCCTCTTTAAGTGTAAAAATCATGTTTACTAATGGAAAAACAGCTAATATTTATGTCAGTAAACTACAGGCAAGAACTTGTTTATCAGATCGTTTTTTACTTGAAGTTGATGAAGAAGAACCTGTAGATACTGAAGATGAAAATAATTTTATTCCATCAGGATTCGGATTCAAACAAATCGGTATTGCAGATTATTTGAAAGTGGAGCAGACAACTCATGCCTATGTTGAAGGAGAAGTTGCCCATATTGAGAATATTATGGCTAGAGAATATCGTGAGAAATCTACCAGAAGGTTAAGAAGAAGTGAAAATACTACGACAACATCTTCCGATACTGAAAGAGAGCAGCTTACTGATACTACTACAGCTACCCGTTTTGAAATGCAGAATGAAATTGCAAAAATGATGCAGGAAGCATCAGACAGCAATACTCAGTTTGGGGTAAATGCGAGCTACAAAACAGGAAATGCAAATATCAATACGAGTTTAGGATTGGGAAACGCCAGCCACAGTTCGAGAGATGAAAGTACCAGACAAGCAGTTACCCAGGCTCAGGATATTACATCAAGAGCTATGGACAGAATTGTTTCAAAAGTTCACGAAGAAAGAATTGAGAAAATTATTGAAGAGTTTGAAGAAAACAATTCTCATGGCTTTGATAACAAGAAAGGAGATAAACATGTCGTAGGTGTTTACAGATGGGTGGATAAGCTGATGAAAAACCAGATCTATGATTATGGGAAACGTATGATGTTCGAATTTATGATACCCGAACCCGCAAAGCTCCATTTGTTAGGAATATCTTCCAATAAAAACACCCAATCATTGGTGAAGCCAGAAGATCCTAGAACGTCACAAACTATGACAATGAAAGACCCTGGGGCATTGGATGATGATACCATCTTTAAATATTGGGTAGGAAAATATAATATTACTGCAGATAAAAGATTAGATCCTGTTATTTATATTTCAAATGCATTTTCTGATAAAAATATTGGAGTTGATAATGAATATGGAGTAGGAAGATGGACCGGTGTGTACCATAATAATGACTTTAAAATTCCCGAAAATTATGAAGCTATTTATATAAAAGGCTCTTTAAGAGCAGGTGCAGGAGCGATGAATGATGGACAGGGAATGAATCCTAAACATACAGTATATGTTTGTGGTAAGGAATCCGGAACTGCAGTAGATATGGCTTTAAATTCTATAAAAGATAAAATTACTGTTTCTTTTATTTCTTGGGATATGAAAGGGATTTCAGGTTCATTGATTGCAACATGTCAGCTAACGCAGGAAGCAAAAAGAGAATGGCAACAGGAAGCTTTTAATGCGATCATCAATGGATATGAAGTGGCTTTGGCAGAATATAATAATGCTATATCTGAAGAGAATAATAAAGCTTCTGCAATTAAGGATTCAAATCCGAATTTTTACAGACAGATTGAAAATACTGTTCTCAGAAAAAACTGTATTTCCTATATGGCAGACAGAGCTTCAAACTCAATTCATGGCTATGGCTTATCAGGTTTAACACAAGGAAGTTCATTTACAGATTATGAAACGAAACTTTCTAAGAATCTAGACAAATACTCTGCTTTTGTAAAATTTATGGAACAGGCATTTGAATGGGAAAATTTATCCTACCACTTGTATCCTTACTATTGGGGTAATAAAGAGAACTGGGTAGAAATGTATAAAGCAGAGAATACTGATCCTGTTTTCAAAGCATTTTTACAAAGTGGTATGGCCAGAGTGGTAGTGACGGTGCGTCCGGGCTTTGAAGGTGCTGTACAATTTTATCTGGCAACAGGAAAAATCTGGAATGGAGGTGAAGTTCCTGTCATCGGTGATGATCTTTATCTATCAATTGTAGATGAATTGAAGCAGCCAAAAGGCAAAAAACATGGAAAAGCATGGATTACCAGACTTCCTACTACCTTAAATATTCTTCAGGCAGAAAGTATCGGACTGAAAGTCGCTCATGCATTACCATTTACTACCGAGAATCCAGATGATTTTGAAGTGCCTTCCGAAGTAATTACTGAGGATAGATTCAATTTCGCCCCTAACAATAACCTTCTTGGAGTAGAATCGCTGGAAGGACAGAAAGTGATTTTGGGAGACTGGAAATAACATAATTATTAACCTTAAAAATTAAAAAAAAATGCCAATTATAGGAAAAATTATACGTGTCAATGAATTGCCTCCCATTGGAGAAAGAGAAGCGAATGCGATCTATCAGGTAGCTGCATTAGGTTCTCCCACTTACACAGATTATGCTGTTGATGAAAACGGAGATTTAAAAACGCATGCCGTTGTTGATGGAACCATTCCCCTGGAATTAGCTGATAGTCATGTCAGTATTTCAAATGCGGATCTTTTAGCAGAAGGGATGGCAAGTCAGGCTCAATATAATATCAAGACACAAGAGAAATTAGCTAAAAAATTAGAAATTCCTCTAACAGATGGAAATGCGCAGGATTATCCTAAAATCATAGGAATGAATGATAACGGAAGTGTTGCCAAACTTCCGGCAGGTGATCTGGGAAAAAATATAGCCAATTCATCACTTACATCTGTTGTGGGAGCAGGACTGAAATTAGGAGCCAACTGGACGTTAGATACTTCAGGACTTTATTATTCGATCACAGGCTTGAATGATGTTTCCAATGATGCTACCTTTAGTACTTTCTTATCTCAGAACTCTTCAGGACGTGTAGGTAAAACAAATGGAAAGCAGCCGTTCTTAAGCTTGCCTGCTACTCTTTCCGAAGCAGAGAAATCAGCATGGAAAACAGCAATGAACGGAGGCTGGACGACTAATACTATGAGTGTTGCTGTTATCACTCCTCCGGTTGTGGATAGGCAGAATAAAAACTACTGGATCAGCTTAAGAGGAGCCAACCTTAACCTCCCTCCCACATCTTTCTCCATAGATATCATGGATGAAGGCGGCTCTACGAAATTAGCGACTGTTCCTAATTCACAGGTACAATTATATACCAATGGATTAGACCTGACATTCTATTACAACTTTAAGGATTTACCCATAGGACAGTATAAGATAAGACTATGGAATGGAGTCGCTTATTATGTGACACCCCTTGCAGTTTCAGTAGTGCAGAATCTACAGATTGCAGATGTATCAGCATTGACATGGACCAAAAAAATTTATAATGATGCATCCAATCCCGACACATTTGGTAGCGGAGGATCAGCTATTTATCAAAGCAACTCTGCTGTAAAAGCTTACAGTACGGATGATCCTACTATCGTAGCAGCACTTAAATCCTCAAAGCTTAATAGTGCCGGAGAAAACTTTTATCTGGAATTTTCTGTCAATTATCAGCATGCTGCTAATATGACCTCAAAAACACAATATGTGGGACTAATGAATAATGCATCGAATGTAGAATTATTGGATCAGACAATTACCCGTTTGAAAACAGTAGGAACACTGGGAAACAGTATAGGATACAGAGTTCATTATCTTAATAATACAGTAGTGGGAGCCGTTAGTGCAGGGACTACCGGAACCAACGAGACCATCAATGTTATTATTGTTAAAAACGGAACCTCAATGACTGTTTCTATGACAGCAAGGGGAGTTACATCACTGGCCATTATTTCTGTTCCTGACGTTGAATACAGCCTGAATATGGCCGTCAACAATATGGGAGGAAATGCAACAACATCGTTAAATATTATCAATTTATACAAATTTTAAAAACAAAAATTATGAACGAACATTTAATTATACCGGAAAACATTAAAGAAATCCTTAATAATGTAGAGAGTATTTCATTAAGCCTGGCGGAACTCCCGCTTCAGGAACATCCGAAGCTTACACAATTTCAAAGAAGTATTCGTGTATTGGATATTGATGCTAAATCTGAACAACAGTTCATCAGTTTCAGATATAAGCAGATACTGAAAGACAAGGAAACAGGAGCAGATATTAATATTTCACTTCCTTCTCCGGAATGGGTAATCTATAAAGATACGTGGAGCTACCTTCGTGATAGTAGTAATAATCCTGTAGAGCTTCCTCTGGCTGAGCCTACGGAGGAGGTGCGTACGGATAAGGTAAAAATTCAGAGCTATAAGTATATGCTTTGGTTGTTGAAAAATAATAAGACTGGCTTTACTGAACTTTTAGCCTCTTATCTTGATGAATTTGTGAAAGACCACAAGGATCAGCTGGACAAGCTTTCTTAAACTTTTTTAATTACTGGCAGGGTCTTAAAACCCTGCCTTTATTCACCTTAAAAAATCACAAAATGAGTTTAGAAATTTTAAATAATCCTTTATTGAGGAACATCACGGATTTCTCTCCCGGAAATGAGAATCCTGATTTTATTAAGACTATTTTTCCGGTTCAGGAATCTCCTCCGGAATTAAAACAAAAAACCTCACTGCAGATTGCAAATACTTACTATGGAGGAAAGCCGGTTGTGGACGGTAATGGATTTCAGATCTATTCGGATGATCCTGTATTTGGAGGAAATATCGATGAAGTTGTTGTCTATAAAAGCAGGTTTAGCCAGACCATAGCCGGAGTTGATGTTGTTCTTTTTGCCAGTAAAAACGGAGCTTTTCTTTTACAGCGTTATTTGGAAGCTTTACCCAATAGCAATGAACTGATTCTATTTTTAGAAATTGATGACCGTTACAATCATAATACGGTAATGCGTGCTGTAGCGGGAGCAGGGCTTACAAATAAAAAGGATATGCCTTTTGCAGACATTCTCGGTTTTACAAGGAAACATGAAGTAACCGTTACACCAAAATCCCTCAAAAACCTTATTGAAAAAGGTCTTTACAGAAATAAAGTAGATTTTATAAGCTGGTTTCTGGGTTTGAAAGACAAAAGCATCGGGGAAATATTCAGTTTTTTTAAGCAGGAAGCTTTGGAAGCAGCTTCAACTTTTTTTACAAAAGGTATTGCCGAAAATATTGTCAAACTAAGAATTTCAGAAAACGGATGGAATCCCAATCCGAAAGAAGGAGAATACAATCCCACTTTTATTCCGGAGGTCTTTTATAAAGAGATAAAAGATTTCTATGAACATAAAGCATCCCAGAATCCTTATGAAAATCTTGCAGGCCAGAAAAAAATCAATGCCAAAATTGTAAAATCATTTTTTGAAAGCATCAATGAAGCAAAAGAAGATTTTAATAGTCTGCTGAACAACGCTGAAACTTTCTTCCCTGCTTTTATCTATAAAAGAATCAATAAATCCCTGACTTTCTTTTTTAACCAGATCGACAAGCTGGAGAAGTTTATTGCAGACCCACTTACCGGAATGCAGCATATTGTCTACAAAAACTATCAGATTGCCAATGCTTTTCTTTGTGGAATTTATAACAGCCTGGTTGATATTATTGCCGGAATCTTTTCCATCATCGGCTTTATCTTCAAAGCAGTCGCTGCCATGGATAAAGTAAATGACAGAAAAGAGGAATATGGGGAAATGTTCCTGGAACTGATGGAAGATTTGCTGGAAGGCATTCTGACTTTTGATTATGTGGAATTCTTTAAGCAGTGCATTACCTTCCAGATAAAAACCATTGTCCGTCTGGTAAATTGGGTGGAAGAAATGATTCCTCAGATCACACTGGAAAAAGGGGCTTATTATTACGGATATATCATTGGGATTATCATCGATATTATTGTGGAAACACTTCTTACAGGTGGAACGGCGGCCGTAGCCAAGCTGGCCAAATCCGTAGAAAGTTTTGTACTGAATCCACTGGAAAAGATCACCAAGGCAATTACAACAGCAGAGAATGGACTGACCAAGATAATAGAATTTATTCGAATGATTCTCCGGGAATTTAAAAAGGGATCAAAAGAAATTTTTTCTAAATTAGAAAAGATTTTAAATGAGGTCTTTGGTTTTGGTGAAGAGGTAGCAGATCATGGTCTGTCTCCAAAACAGAAGATGGCGAAGGATAAGCAGAAGAGGATTCAGGAGGAAATAGACAAGAAGAAAAATGTAGAGAAAAAATCTTTAGATGAAATAGAAGGAGGTGGAATAAGTAAAAAATTATTTTCTATTTGGAAAGTTAATTTGCAGGAAGGAAAATTTAATTGTGCAAACTGTGCTATTGCAACAGATGCTATATTAGCAGGAAAGCCGGCATCTGCATTACCCTATACAATTCAGAAACGATTTAGAAATGGGAATTGGGAAAATTATGTTTCTTTATATGAAGGTACAAAGCCTATAATTTTAGAAAAAGAATTCGGAACTAAGTTTTCAAATTGGACAACTAATTTAAATGACTTAATAAGAGATTTAAAACCAGGTAAAAGAGGAATTATTTTTGGATATAAAGAAGGAACAAATATGGGACATTACTTTAATGTAATTAATGAAAACGGAGTGATTAAATTTCTTGATGGACAAATTGGTAAGAGAGCAAAATTAGTCTATGATTATTATCAATTTTTACCAACAAATTAATTAAAAAAACTATTATGTACACAAAAGAGCAAGCAAGAGCAAAAATGCAAAGATTTGTAGATTATCAGAATAATTTAATAATCTGGAATGAAGAAGGAGATCCAGATATTGTCATATATGATCATCTTACAGAAGAACGTCCTTTCGGGTGGGTGTTTTATTGGCAGGTAAAGAATATTAAAGAAGATTTTTCTAATTTTTTAGCAGGAAATGGTCCTATTATTATTGAGAAAGATACACTAAATGTGTATAAAATGATGACTGCTATTTCTGTGGAAGAAAATATTATGCTTTATAAAAAGGATAAAAATAAATTATTACAGTTGGAAGAAGATCAAGATGGGTTTTTCGATCCTATAAATCTGTAAAAGTCATAACCAAACTAAAAATGGAAATAAAATTCAAGATTTTTTTATTAGTAGAGTTTCAACTTTAAAATTTATTACATGCTAAAAACAAGTTTGATTTTCATTATTATGCTGTTTTTTTGTAAAGGTTATGCCCAAACTAACCTCTATGACTATTATGAAAATGGAAGATACCTTGATAATATAAGTATTAATAATACGGGATATTTTGCGAAAAAAGATCTGATGAAAAGCTATTTTGAATTGTACCCAGCTAAAAAACTAAAGGGTTTGTTTGAAACTTTGGCCTCTCCTAAAGGCTATCATACTGTTTATGAAATAGAAAACAATGAAATCTATGTTAAGGAGTTTTGGATTCTTAAAAAGGAAGATAATGGATTATATACAAATATCACTAATGAGATATTTCCAACCAAAACGGATAGGAAAATAGATTGGTATTCGGGGTTGGTTCTTTTTACTTCGGGTAAGGGAACATTGAATGAAATGAATGTAAACTACGAGAAGAATGCCCTTTTTGAAATCAATAAAGGGAATATTGTAATGAGCCAGCATTTTAATTTAGAACAAATTTTGGATTATAAAGCAAGGTTATTTCAGATATTTAAAAAAACAGAAGAATATAAAATACATAAAAAAGAAGGTAGAGATCGAGGATGGAGAGATAGTACAACAGATGCATTCGAACAAGATATTGTTTTAGATTATTACAATACGATTATTATTAAATAACAGATGCATTTAAATTTTACGCTTTTTAGAAAATGGTTTTTGAGTGTTAAATAAAAGAATATAGAAAAGATTCTTAAAAAATATCCCGCTTTCAAAGCGGGATATTAATTTAAACTAAAAAAATAAATTAAGGATGTTCATTTCTCGCTCTGATGACCAGATTGACTAAATCTGAGCCGCCACTTGCAAAATTATTGCTTGGATTATGTGCGCTTTGGGTTGCTACAGCATACGGAGAGCCATCCCAATATCCCCAGAAAGGACCTCCGCTTTGTCCAGGCCATATATCTGCTTTATGGCTCATGCTTTCGTTGTCATCAGCACTCCAGAAATCTCCATCCAGTGCGATACCTGTCTGGTAGGTAGGTCTTTGCGTTCCGGTAAGGTCTCCCGGATATCCTGCGTGGGTCCAGTAGGCACCACCGTCCCATGAATCTGAATAGGATTTTGAACCTAACCAGCCTGTGCTGTTTCCGATAGGTCTGTCCAATACAATTACCACATAATCATATTGTATCTCTGTAGAATCAATAGAAGGTCCTGCAACTTTATACTTGTAATACGTTAAGGTACCCCAGGCAGTTCCGTAAGGAGCGCTTCCGTTGTAATACATGGGTGTGAATTTCAGCCATCCTGTTGTATTATTAGGCTGCCAGTCTACAATGTGAGAGCAGGTAAGAAGGTGTCTAGGCCCGATCATCACACCGCTTCCAGACCCCAGAGAACTTTCTACTCTGCCGACACATCTCCACGGATAGGCTGTAGAATTGTATACTTTTCTCTGATCGACTCCAAAAATGGTTCTTGCATTTTCAGGAGTCAGGAAAGAATCCCTGTCGATAAATTTAGGTTTACGGTCTCTTTTCGGTTCAAGCTTTGGATTGTACTCAAAATCAGCATGGGTAGGATAGAAATGGTCGGTTTCCAGTGCCCGGTTTTCTGCTGTTTTTTCGTCCATAGGCATTCCTATTGTTTTCATTCCTTTAGGAAAAGTTCTTCCGTTAATGGTTTCCATAGCGGGAGCCTGCTTAAATAGTTTTTCAACTGCTTCTGGTTTTTCAGTTGATTTTGCTTTAACAGTTCTAAGTCTTAGAACTTCTTCAGCGGTCATTGGGTTGTTGTTTTCGGTTTTTGACATGATTATTATTTTAATCTGGTATATTCCTACTCTTTTGATGGCTTTTCGGATTCCGCCGGTAATGGTTATTAGTTAAGTGAATATTTTTTGTGAAAATTCTCCAGTGATGCTTTCTGTCTGGTTGATCTGGGCTGCTCCCATAGCCGCTAAGGCAATGGCAACCTGTTTATCAAGAGTTTTTCTTACAATATTACCGTTGGTAGCACGTAATATTTTACAGAAATGATGCGTAAAATAGCCTCGTATCTGTCCGCTGATATTTCCTTCCATGGACACCTGATTGTCTTTTGCTGCAGCCCATAACGTATGATTCATTCCGGTAACAGGCACAAGCGCTTTAGTGAGAACGGTTGATTTTTTTGAACTTTTAGAAGTCTCCATTTCACTGGCGTAAGTGAGATAAAATTCATCCTCAAGCATTGGAGGGATATAGCGGGCTGTTTCGTTGAGAAGATCAGCTTCCAGTCCCAGATCCATTTTTCTGGTTCCTGTTCCCGAATAACAGCAGTCGAAGATAACTTCCATATTTACTCCGGCTTTTAGCTTGCTGAGAACAGTTTTAAAATCATCATCCCGAATGACACCGTTATTGGCGTAATCATGCGGACAAATAGCCTCGTCCAAACCATCCAGTTCAAGATCCGATCCGATATTGGCCACTCTGGTTCCGTGTCCTGAATAATAAAAAACAAGAGAATCTCCTTTTACACTCGTGCTGATCATGGATTTCAGATAGTTCAATATATTCGCTCTTGTAGCATTCTGATTGGTCAGGATTTTAATCTTTGCCGGACTAAAACCACAGATCACCAATGTGTTTGCCATATCTCTCGCATCGTTTACACAGCCGTTAAGATCCGGACCTCCGTATCCGATGGGTGCATAATCATTAATTCCTACGATAAGTGCTTTTTTCATTGTATTAGTTTTAAAAATATTCCCTACTCTGTTCCGGCTTTTCGGGGGCTGCCTTTTTGTGTTTTTTTCTATGACAAAATTCCATCTTTCAGAAGAGCAAAAACAGAGGAGAAAACCGTATTTTGAAAAAGGAAAAACACCTTTTCGTTTGCAAATGAATGAGTTGTGAAATAAAAATCCGGCAGGTTGAAAAGCTGCCGGATTCGTCAATAGAATGTAAAAATGTTTATTTTTTCAGGAAATAAATAGGATTAAAAATTAAGTCAGCACAAATCATGCTTCAAAGCAAAAAGTACCAGACCCGCTCTGTTTTTTATATCCAGTTTCACAAAAACCGAATCTCTGTAGCCATCAATGGTTTTAGGACTGAGGCACATTTTGTCAGCAATCTCCTTATAAGTAAGTTCGCTGCAGGCCCATTTGATAAATTCTTTCTCCCGGTCTCTCAGCTCAGAAAGCAGGGAGGCATTTTTCGCTTCCTCTGTTTTTACTTTCAATAACTTTTGGGCTACAAAATCAGTATAAAAGCTGCCTTTCTCAAATACCGTTTCAATAGCCTGGAAAAGGATAGAAGGCTGCATGTCTTTCAGCAGATAGCCTTTAGCGCCGGCCTTTAACATTTTAATTAATATTCTTTCATCATCATCCATGGTAAGGGCAATGACTTTAATATCGGGATAATGCTCTGTAAGCCATTCTGTAGTTTCTATACCATTTTTATAAGGCATATTAACATCCATCAGGACTACGGCAGGTAATTCAGAAGCTTTTTCCACGCCCGCAATAAATTCTTCTCCGTTGGGATGATTCATAATGACCCGATATTGAGTGTTTTCTGTGATCATATTCTCCAGTGCTTTGGAGATTAAGGTATGATCATCAACGATCGCTATGGGAATTGTTTTCATAATAAATTTTTATGATAGGTTATCAAAGTTTGTGTTCCTTTATTCAGTTCTGAATGTATAGACAGTTCAGCGTGAATCAGTTTGGCTCTCAGTTCCATGTTTTTTAATCCTGAGCCGTCCTGATTACTATCGATATCAAAGCCTCTTCCGTTGTCCGAGATACTGATATGTAGTTTTTCACAGTCATCCTCCATGTGTATGGAAACATTTTTGGCTTTGGAATGTTTCAAAATATTATTGATACTTTCCTGAATAATTCTGAAAAGGATCAGTCCGTGTTTAGGCGAAATATCAATATCCTGCTTTTGTGTGATGAATTCTATTTTTAATAATTTCAGTTTTTTAATCCTCTTAACTTCTCTTTCAATGGATTCTGCCAGTCCGAAATGAATGATCTGTTCAGTGATTAATGTCTTAGAAAGATTTCTTATATCCTGTATACATTCTCCCAATAATTCATTGAGCTCGATGAGGTCTTCTTTTTCTGAATTCCGGAGTTTGGTAATCAGCTGGTTTTGGCGTAAGCGGACCACAGATAATTTCTGTCCCACATCATCATGCAGTTCCTGCCCTATATAATTGAGCGTTTGTTCTTTCATTTCTACCTGTGAAGTTGCCAGTTCCTTTTCAAACCGAAGATCTTTTTCCTTCTGCTCAATCAGCAGGGTTGTTTTTTTCCGGATAAAAACCGCATAAATGAAGACCATTGTCAAAACAACGATGAATAAAGTAATCGTAAAGATGATAACCAGATTATTCTCTTCCATATCTGCAAAGCATTTATCTTGTTCTTTCCTGTTTGTTCCAGATTAAACCCAATATGAGTATGCCATTACTGATCAGATTCAGCATAAATAAAATAAAAAAATAAATAGTCTCTGATACAGTAGTTCTAAAAAAGAATATCGGGATGCTTCCAATAAAGAATATTAGCAAAGCAACTGATATCCAGAATGGTAAATAATTTTTGATTTCCAATACTTTATCAGAATTAAAGGTTTGGTACAGGAACAAAATGATTGAAAACAGCAACAGGAGGATATCTGCATAGAGCATATTAAAAGAAAAATGATGAAGCAGATCATCTTCTGTATAAAACATCACAACAATATTGAGGACAAAAAGAACCAGGATGATGATCTGTATCTTTTTGAGCAGCGGAACATATAATAATTGGTAATAATACAGTAAGTACAGAAAAAATACAATCATTAAAAAACCAATTACATAGAAGATGTCCGTAGGCAGATTGGTCAGCTTGAAATAGAAATAACAGGAAATATCAATCACGGAAAACAACAGATATCCTATGATAAAAAATAAATTCTCCTTTCCGGTTTTTCTGTATTTTATGACCATTAGAATCATCACTACAATGGATATGGCCATCGATATCTGTTTCCCTGTTTCAATATTCCAGTTCATAATGCTGTGTTTTTTAAGGCATTGTTTCCGATAACGTTTTTGGTGGCGGGGCCAGATTGGTCATGTTCATAGATTCTATAGAAGTAACGTCTGTGTTTTCTTCGGTGGTGGCTGATCTGGCCATGGCCTTCTCTCTTTCTCTTTTTTGGGCAGTAGGCACTAAAAATATAGTTTGATAGCCTGCATATTCCGGTTTTGCCATTCTGTTTTTAGGATGATTCATCGGGTATTTTCCCATGTAGATCCTGATTCCTGGATTTTTTAATTTTTGTTTTCTGGCATTTTCTTTTACATATTTAATATAGCCTTCCATATCTTCAAGCGAAAACCAGTACCATCTCGAATCAGGTTCACCGTTTCTGTACTTCATGAGAATTTCATGATTGGTTCTGGTGTATTCATCAAAAAGAACTCGCCCTTCACGGTAGCTGATCAGTTTCTTTTTATAACTGTTGCTTACAGGTTCTTTAGGAGGTTCGGTGCAGCTAAGCAGACAAAATGCCAGAATAAGAGCTGCACATAAGGGACTTAAAATCTTAGTAAAAAAGGAAGTTTTCATTTTTATGGTTTTAATTTTATGGAACAAAATTAGCGAACGGCACAACTATAAAAAAGGGTGAAAACACTGTTTTTATCCCTTACTAAATTTACGACTTTTTGATATTCAGTTGAATAGGAATTACGAGGTTTGTTTTTTTAATTAAAAATATCCAATGGTATTCCTTCAGCAATAAAATTAAAACCATGATGAACATTCATGGTTTTGAAGGAAACTGTTTACCTTTTTATTCTCTCTTTTTCAATCTGCTGTTCACCCCATAGCCTCAGGTAATCAATAAAAGGAATGAGCTCGGCACCGGTTTTCGTTAGAGAATATTCTACCTTAGGAGGAACTTCGTGATACACTTCTCTATGGATAAGCCCGTCATCTTCCAGCTCCCGGACAGTCTGGGTAAGCATTTTAGGGGTAATATCAGAAAGGGTTTTACGAAGTTCGCCATACCGCATAACTGTCTTCAGATGGAGATACCATAAAATACGGCCTTTGTACTTTCCTCCAATCCGTTTAAAGGCATAGTCAACAGGACAGGATGGCTCATTGGTAACTTTTTTTATTTTTAACATTTTTTCAATGGTTTGATAATCAGTATTAGTATGTTTTTAGTATGTAGATTACCAAAAAGTACATACTTGCTGCAAAGATATGATGAGACTACATTTGCCCGATAATTAAAATCAAAAAAAATGAAAGCTGTTATTGTAAACGAAGCAGGAGGCGTTGAAAATCTTCAATTTACGGAAATAGATAAGCCTGTCATAGGAAATGATGAAGTATTGGTAAAAGTAGTATCGGTAAGCATTAATCCTGTAGATGTAAAGTCCAGAGCATATGAAGGAGTTCTGAACTGGATTTTTGAAGAAAAGAGGCCCGTTATTTTAGGATGGGATATCTCGGGAGAAGTCGTAGAAACCGGGAAAAGTGTAACTGATTTTAAACCGGGAGATGAAGTCTTCGGAATGGTCAATTTTTTTGGAAAAGGAAATGCCTATGCAGAATATGTGGCTGCTCCGGCGGCTCATCTGGCATTAAAGCCTCAAAACATTACCCATCAGCAGGCTGCCGCGGCCTCAATGGCTGCTTCAACGGCATATCAGGCATTGGTAGATGTTGCCGGAATTAAAAAAGGAAGCAGGGTTCTGGTCCATGCCGCTTCAGGTGGTGTCGGCCATTTTGCTGTTCAGATGGCGAAGCATTTCGGAGCGTATGTTATCGGTATATCATCCGGTAAAAATAAAGAATTTGTTTTGTCGCTTGGGGCTGATGAACATATTGATTATACAACGGAAAACTTTTATGAAAAGGTGCAGGATGCAGATATCGTCATTGATACCCTTCAGGGAAAAGCTTTGTCGGATTCGGTAGATATTGTAAAAGAGAATGGTATTATTATAACACTTCCGACGCCTGAGATTCCTGAGGATATTGCATTGAGAGCCAGGAAGAAAAAGGTGAATATTGAGTTTATGATGGTACAGTCTAAAAAAGAAACTGCAGAAGCAATTGCGGGCTTATTGAAGCAGGAAGCATTGAAACCATTTGTTTATAAAACTTTCCCGTTTGAAGACATAGCACTGGCACACCTGGAGGTTGAGACCAGCCGCGTTGCAGGAAAAGTAATAGTAAACCTCTGAAATAAAAACAGGACCGGAAATCTATTCCCGGTCCTGTTAAACAAGATTAAGTGTAAAATTCAGCCTTTACAGGCAAAAAGGATAATTCAAATGTGAACAGATTTTTATTGATTCTTAATCTATGTTTAAGGGAATTGATAGTAATGGTAATTTATTTTTATAGGCCATTATGGCTGTTTTGCTTCGATGGAAAAGAGATTCTACAAGATTGTATTTATAAGGAATCATGGTTAAAAGGTCTGGACTGGTCAGTTTTATTTCCTCCTCAATCGCTTTGATGACTTCAATGGACTGAATCATTTTAAAGCTGTACTTAATATCATCCAGATCGTACCCGGAATTCAGGTCAATATCATGAATAACCTCAGCAAAATCTTCTAATCTTTCACTTACATTGAATACCTCAATCTCAGCATTGAATTCATTAATAAAGTGGTAAATATCATTCATGGCAGACCAGGTCATGCTTTTGTGCGTATCATAAGCAAAAAGAATTTTTCTGATTCCTGTATATTCTATATGAGCGGGAACAATGAGTATCGGTTTTTTAATTCTGTGGATAGCTCTTGTTACACTGTTTCCCAAAAGCTTTTGTTCCAGAGTTTTTTCAGCCATTCCCATCACAATAAAATCACAATCGTGAATCTGCATACAGTTTTCAAGCTCTTCAATAAAATTGCCGGAAGCCAGATGATGCTGGGTTTCGACAGTATATAATCTTTTAAGCTCCGCCGCCTTATCCTCCATTTTTTTCTGATTTTTAAGCGTTTGAGTGTAGAAAAAATCAGCTGAAACCTGTGCATTCAGGGCATGGATGGAAACGGACTGAAGATTGAAAAGCACAATCCTGTATTTGTTTTCTTTAGCCATAGATGCTGCATAATGAGTAGCGTTTTCAGCTTCGTGGGAAAAATCTGTGCAGACAATTATTGTTTTCATTGTACCGGATTTAATACCACAAAACTATGATAGACAGCTATTCCCTGATTATAAAAATACTGTGATGTTGCATAAAATGATGATGAAATGTCTTTTTCTGGTGATGAACCGTCACATTCATTTTAACTCTGCTATTTTACGTTTCAGGTATTGTTTTGGCGGTCTCGTCCAAAATAGAAGATATTCATATAAAATCTATTTCTATATTTACATTCATAAAGTCCCGGATATGAACAGGATTTCTGCCATCAGGAAAAAAATAGTACGGAATAAGAAGATTCTTTCCACCATGAAAAGAAGGCTGGTGATCTGGGCGTTAGCAGTGGTCACTTTCTGTGTTTTTTCCTACCTTATTGATCCCTTTGATCCCGTTTGGAAAGGCTACCTTGATGCTCCTTTAAAAATGATTTTGGAAGACGCCACATGGATTGTCTTTTTTTCCATCATTATTTCTGAGGTAAGTATTTTTATAGACAGGACGCTCAATAAGTGGCTTCCTTGGAGAAACAGGACCGTAAAGCGATTATTCATTCAGTGTTTGCTTCAGATCGTGGGAAGTGTTTTGATTGTGATTATTATTAATGCAATCGTAGATGGCACTTCAGTCACATTACCTGAAATGGATTCCCGCAAAGAATATACACTTCTGGGACAATGGATCGCTACTAATATTGTCATATCATTGATTATCAGCGCTTTTAATACCGTTGATTATTTATTGGAAAACTGGAAAAAAACAGCAGTAGAAGCTGCCCAGCACAAACTGAGGGCATCAAAACACAAGCAGGCTGCAATGGCGGCAGAACTTCAGGCACTTAAGCTTCAGATAGACCCGCATTTTATTTTCAATAACTTAAGTGTGTTGTCAGAACTTATCCTTGAAGATCAGCAGTTGGGGTATGATTATTCCGAGAAATTTGCGAGAGTATACAGATACTTATTGGTGAATTCCAAAAAAGACATTATTGCCGTAGAAGAGGAACTTAAATTTTTAGAATCTTACATCTTTCTGATTGAAAAAAGAATTGGGGAAGGCGTTATATTCAAAATAGATATTCAGGAAGAATACAGATCCAGATTCACCCTTCCGCTGTCTTTACAATTGTTGGTTGAAAATGCCATTAAACATAACCAGACTTCAAAGGTAAATCCTCTGGAGATTCATGTTTATACAAGCCCTGAAGGAGAATTGGTAGTTTCTAATACATTTCTACCTTTAATCAATAAGCCGGATTCCTCAGGAGTAGGGCTTACCAATATCATTGCACGATACGAAATCTTAGGATATCCTAAACCTGTGATTGAAAAAACAGAAGATAAATTTATAGTAAAACTCCCATTGATATGAAGATTAATAAAGTTTTAATCGTTGAAGACGAAAGACCCAATGCAGACAGGTTAAAAAGACTGTTGTTGAAGTTAAGACCCCATATCGAAATTCTGTCTGTGGAAGACTCGATTACCTCAACAATACACTGGCTGGAAAATAATGTGGTTCCCGATGTTATCATGATGGATGTAAGACTTGCAGATGGCCTCAGCTTTGAAATATTTAACAAACATGAAGTTAAAAGTGCCGTCATATTTACAACAGCATACGATGAATATGCTGTACAGGCATTCAAATACAATAGTGTGGATTATCTTTTGAAACCTATTGAAGAAGAAGAGCTGGATGCCGCCTTAAAACGCTATGAAACCTTTATGGAAGCCGTCCCGGTAGTAGGAACAGCCATTGAAGGATTATTAAATTATATCCAGCCGAAAGACTACAGAAAACGTTTTCTCATTGCCCATAGAGATGGATATAAAACCGTGCTGGCAGAAGATATCCTCTACTTTTATACCGAATTGGGAATCAGCAAAGCCATGCTGAATACGGGAGTGGTAGAAAATGTTCCCCAAACCCTGGAAGAACTTGAAAAACAATTGGATCCTAAATTCTTTTTCCGTGCCAACAGACAATTTATCATTCACATCAATTCCGTTAAGCAGATTTTAAATCATTTTAATGGAAAACTAAAGCTGGAGTTGAGGAAACAGCCTGATATGGAAGTGATTGTAAGCCGGGAGAAAGCTTCCGTTTTCAAATCCTGGATGGATTATTAATCCTGGAAAAATACAGACAAGACTGCTTCTATAAAAGCAGTCTTTTTTTGCTTCACTTATATCGTCCACAAATTTGTATTTGACAATTTTACTTATATTTTCATCCGAAATATTCTTTTTTACCACATTTATAAACGAAAATAGCTGCTTTCCCTTCATTTTTCCTATCATACGTTTCATCTGCGATTAATGACACTTCACCCAACTTCTGAATGAATATCACTGTAAGATGAAGTTATTTTGCTCCTGTAAAATTTAAAAACCAATGTTATGAATTACAGAAAAGGATATCTGGTACTTTCACTTACAGCTGCAGCGATATTGTACTCGTGTGGTTCCGGGAGCGGTCAGGAGAATGCCCATCAGATGCAGCAGGCATTGCCTACAGATTTTATTCAGGTAAAATCCGGAGATGCAGATGTGTCTACAGGATATCCGGGAAGTATAGAAGGACAGGACAATGTGGATATCAAAGCACAGGTAACAGGATATCTGGAAGCAGTATATATCAAAGAAGGACAGTATGTAAATAAAGGGCAGACCCTTTTCAGAATAAATCCATCGGTGTACAACGAGCAGGTCAATACCAATGAAGCAGCCTTGAAATCAGCACTGGCGGCACAGGAAACAGCAAGACTTGAAGTAGAAAAGCTGAAACCTCTTGTAGAAGGAAAAGTAGTTTCCGATATGCAGCTGAAAACCGCTCAGGCAAGTTATAAAGCAGCATCAGCACAGGTTGCACAGGCACAGTCATCATTGGGATCCTCAAAGATTAACGCCAATTTTACGTATATCAAAGCGCCAGTGAGCGGATACATAGGCAGAATTCCGAACAGAGTAGGAAACCTTATCAGTCCGTCTGATCCATCACCACTAACAACGCTTTCAAGCATCAACAGCGTGAATGTGTACTTCTCAATGAATGAAGCTGATTTTATTGCACACAGCAGAGCTGCGGCATCAGGAAATACAGCAGAAGATGTAGAACTTATCCTGGCAGACGGTTCCACTTATTCTCTTAAAGGAAAACTGGAAAATGCCAGCGGAAACTTCGACAGAAATACCGGAAGCATTCAGATGAAAGCTGTTTTCCAGAATCCGGATAAATTATTAAGAGCCGGAGGAACAGCCAGAGTGATGATTCATAATGCCCTGAATGGGGTGATTAAACTTCCGAAAACCTCTGTAAAAGATATTCAGGAAAAATTCTTTGTTTATAAACTGAATGGTAAGGATAAAGTGAAAATGACCCAGATTACCGTTTCAGGAAGTACCTCCCAGGATTACTTCATCAAAGAAGGCGTGAATGCAGGAGATAAGATTGCCATTAACAGAATTGATGCTCTTACAGACGGAGCACAGGTGGTGGCACACACTGTTCCTTTGAAATAGTTGTATAACCTTTCTTAGAAAATTCAAAAATGTTAAAAAAGATAATAGACCGTCCTGTACTGGCGACGGTAATATCCCTTATCATTGTTATTTTAGGGATTATAGGATTAAACCAGCTGGCGGTGACCAGATTTCCGGATATTTCTCCGCCCACGATTACCGTTTCAGGATCATATCCCGGAGGAAACAGTGAAACCGTGATCCGTTCTGTGGTAACACCGCTGGAAGAGCAGATCAATGGGGTGGAAGATATGGAATACATGAAATCTACGGCAAGTAATGACGGTACATTCTCGATCTCCATTATATTCAAGCAGGGAGTGAATGCTGATCAGGCAGCCGTAAACGTGCAAAACAGAGTACAGCAGGCCACCCCGATACTACCGCAGGAAGTAGTGAGAATGGGATTGACCACCTCCAAGCAGCAGAACAGTATGGTATTGATCTTCAATATTTATACGGAAGATAATAAACAATATGATGAAACTTTCCTTCAAAATTATGCGAATATCAACCTTATTCCACAGGTTAAAAGAGTAAAAGGGGTTGGGCAGGCCATGGTTTTCGGGCTTAAGGATTATTCCATGAGAATATGGCTTAATCCTCAGAAAATGTCATCTTACGGACTCGAGCCGGCAGATGTTTCCAGAGCGATCGCAGACCACAGTTTGGAGTCTGCTCCGGGTAAACTGGGAGAAGAATCGGATGCTGCTTTAGAATATGTCATCAGATACAAAGGAAAAAAGAACAAGCCGGAACAATATGAAAATATTATTGTTAAAAATACCGGAAGCCAGATCATCAGGCTTAAAGATGTTGCCCGTGTGGAATTCGGAGCGATTTCAAATACGGGAGATAACCTTTCCAATGGGAAAAATGCAGTGACTGTGGCGATTATGCAGACTACAGGTTCCAACGCCAACCAGATTGAAATTGGGGTGAACAAAGCTCTTGACCAATTATCAAAATCATTCCCTCCTGGTATCAAATACACAAAGGTAATGAGTACCAAAGAAAGATTGGATGAGGCTACAGGACAGGTAAAATCAACACTTATAGAAGCTTTTATCCTTGTATTTATCGTGGTTTTTATATTCCTGCAGGATTTCAGATCTACGATTATTCCGGCAGTGGCAGTTCCGGTGGCGATTATCGGTACCTTCTTCTTCCTTCTGGTTTTAGGATTTACGATCAACGTACTGACGCTTTTTGCTCTTGTACTGGCCATCGGGATTGTAGTAGATGATGCCATTGTAGTGGTGGAAGCCGTTCACAGTAATATGGAAGGAACGGACCTTTCCGGAAGAGAAGCTACTCATAAGGCAATGAGCGAGATCACAGGAGCGGTTATTTCCATTACTTTAGTGATGTCGGCGGTATTTATCCCAATTGGATTTATGTCCGGTTCAGCAGGATTATTCTATAAGCAGTTTGCGTATACATTGGCCATAGCCATTATTATTTCAGCGGTTAACGCATTGACATTAACTCCGGCTTTGTGTGCCGTGTTTCTGAAAAACAATCACTCGGGAGAAGGTAAAAAACCACAAGGATTCGGGCAAAGATTTGCTGTGGCATTTAATGCAGGATTTAATAATATGACCAATCGTTATGCGAAAGGCGTTAGATTTTTAATAGGAAGAAAATGGATTGCAGGAGGATTAATCATAGCCGTTATCGGGGTTGCAGGATGGCTGATGTCAAGTACGCCAAAAAGTTTTGTACCAATGGAAGACGACGGATTCTTTATGTACACTTTAAGCATGCCTCCGGGGACAGCATTGGCCAAAACGACAGAGGTTTCCAACAAGATCAATGATATCTTAAAAGGAGTGGAAGCGGTGCAGGAAAATACTTCCATTACAGGATACAACTTACTCAGCAATAGTGCGGGACCTGCTTATGCGATGGGATTTGTTAAACTGAAACCTAAGAAAGAAAGAGGTGATGTTCAGGATATCCAGGAAGTGGTAGACATGGCGACGGCAAAATTGGGAGTGATCAAAGAAGGAAGTGTAATGACCTTCAGAATGCCTCCGGTAGAAGGATACGGAATGACGAATGATGCCGAAATCGTACTTCAGGACCGTATGGGAAGAGATCCTCAGGTTCTTAAAGCGAAAGCAGATGAACTGATCGGCCAGCTGATGCAGGTTCCGGAAGTAGCATTTGCCTACACGATGTTCAGGGCAGATTATCCTCAGATGGAGCTGGAAGTGAACGAAGATAAAGCAAAACAGCTGGGAGTAAGCATTTCCAATCTGTTGGGAACTGTTCAGACCTATTTCTCGGGAGATCAGTCTCAGAATTTTTCAAGATTCGGGAAGTTCTATAGAGTGAATATTAAAGCTGACGGTGTTTTCAGAATGGATGAACAGGCCTTCAATGATATTTTTGTAAAAAATGAAAAAGGGGATATGGTACCAGTGAATACGCTGATTACTTTGAAAAAAGTCTACGGTCCGGAATCCGTTCAGCGATACAACCTTTACAATTCATTAAATATCAACGTATCTCCAAAACCAGGCGTAAGTAATGGAGAATTGATGGGTAAACTGGAACAGACTTTAAGCAAACTGCCATCTGACTACAGCTACGAATGGACAGGGCTGAGTTTGGAAGAAAAATCAGCAGGAAATCAAACCATTGCCATTTTTGGATTGTGCTTGCTTTTCGTGTACCTGCTCTTGGCCGCTCAATATGAAAGTTATATCCTTCCTCTGGCGGTAATGCTTTCCATTCCAACAGGGATTGTAGGTGCATTTTTAGGAATAAAAGCCATCGGACTGGATAACAACATCTATGTACAGGTAGGACTCATCATGCTTATCGGTTTATTGGCCAAAAATGCGATCCTTATTGTAGAATTTGCCATACAAAGGCGAAAGGCAGGACTTTCTATTCTGGATTCAGCACTGGAAGGGGCAAAGGCAAGGTTACGTCCTATTATCATGACATCATTAGCTTTTATTGTGGGAATGGTTCCACTGATGATTTCTTCAGGAGGAATGGCTTCCGGAAACAAATCCATCAGTACAAGTGCTGCCATGGGAATGTTGAGCGGAGTGGTTTTAGGAGTTTTCGTCATTCCTGTACTCTACATGTTTTTTCAGTATCTGGATGAGAAATTTTCTGCCACAAAGAAGTACAATACGATAGAAAATCAATTGACAAATGACACTATTTAATATAAAGAATTTCCTTATTTCAGGCGCAATGGCATCACTGCTGATGTCTTGTGCCGTAGGGGAGAAATATACAAGAACAGACCTTCAGATTCCTGAAACCTACAAAGAATCTGTGCGGGTGACAGGCGATACTGTAGTGTTGCCATGGAAGACTTTCTTCAAAGATCCAAAATTGATTGGTTTAATAGATAAAGCCCTTTCAAGAAACAATGAAGTGAATGTTGCTTTGAAAAATATAGAACAGCTGGATCTGATCTACAGGCAAGCTAAGCTTAGTTTGATGCCAACACTTGATTTCACTGCAGGAGCAAACAGAAGCTGGGCTTCCAAAAATACCCTTAACGGCTCTCTGAACGAACAGTTTGTCGGTACAAAATACATGGATGATTTCAGTGCTGCACTGAGGCTTTCCTGGGAAGTAGACATTTGGGGAAAAGCTAAAATGCAGAAAGAATCTGCAGCAGCAGAATATTTTGGACAAAAGGAAAATTTAAATGCCATCAAAAGCAGAATCGTCGTTCAGGTAGCTCAGGTTTATTATAATCTGATCAGTCTAGATGAACAGCTGAAAATAGCCGAACAGAATATTGAGTTGAGTGACAATACCCTTAAAATGATGAATCTTCAGTTTGCGGCAGGACAAATTAATTCATTGGCGGTTCAGCAATCGGAAGCTCAGAAGAAAACCGCTGAGCTGCTGATTCCTTTGGCAAACCAGAATATTTCCATTCAGGAAAATGCGTTAAGTATTCTTTGCGGAGAATATCCCGCTAAAGTAGAAAGGGAAGGAACCCTTAAAACAATGATTCCTGAAAACAAACTGTCTGAAGGATTACCGGCACAATTGCTGAGCCGAAGACCGGATCTGAAGATGGCAGAGTTCAACGTGATCAGCTTAAATTCCAAAACCGGACTGGCAAAAGCAGCCATGTATCCGAGTATCAGTTTAAGCCCGCAAATAGGAGTCAATTCCAATAAGTTCAGCTCATGGTTTGACATTCCCGGATCTATTACCAAAGCCATTGCCGCTAATCTTGCTGCCCCGATTTTTCAGAAAAAAGAACTGAAAACAGCGTATGAAACGGCTTTGATTGAACAGGAAAAAGCAGCCATCAATTTTAAGCAATCCGTTATGACTGCGGTGGGAGAAGTTTCCGATGCTATGGCGAAATCTAAAGGTTCTTCAGAAAGATTACAGCTTTTAGAACAGAGAACAGCTATTCTGGACAAAGGAATCAATGATGCATTGAAGTTATATAAAAGTGGTATGGCAACCTATCTGGAAGTCATCACCGCCCAGAACAATAAGCTTCAGAATGATCTGGAAGCCATCAACGTTACCCTTGAAAAATTAAATGCTGAGGTTGATCTTTACAGAGCACTTGGCGGCGGAGTACAATAGAGCATACCTTAAAAATAATAAAAGGAAACTATATTATGTAGTTTCCTTTGCTGTTTTTGTCGCATCAATACAACTCAATTTTCACAACAGGTATGGAATTTGCAATGAAGTGGTGAAATTTTACATTCACAAAATCAACAGGTTATAAAATTTTTATTCTTTTTTCTAAAAAAGTATGCAAGATTTTCAGGAAACAGGATTTATATAGATGAGTACTCGAAAAAGAATTAATGTTTAACGAAAATGTAATGCAATGAAAAAATTGACAGTACCCCGATTTTTTATGACAGTTTTAATGGTTTTGGCAGGATTGACCTTATTCTCATGTAATGATAATGATGGACCGGACATTCCTCCTGTAAAAATGGAAGAGTTACCAGGAAACTATAAAGGAAAACTGATTATTGTACAAGGAACTATCAAAAGAGAAGGAATAAAAGAATTTAAAGTAAAAAAAGATACAATCTCTTTTGCTGAGTTTCCAATAGGTGAAATTGTAAAGACTGTGGTAAAGGATCCTGCAAAAGCAGAAAATGCCATGAAATCACTGGGAAAGGTGAAATATGATATTAAATATGCAGCAGTGATCAATACTGCCAATAATGTGATAGAGCTTACTCTTGCCCCAAAAACAATGGAGCTTCAGATTCCGGTAGACGGAGTGAATAAAAAGACCGTTGTGGAATTCGTTTCTAAGCAAAAAGGATATTATGTAGGGATGGATAGAACGCTTAGATATGCGCTCACAGCAGATAAAATTACAGTAGACGGAACAGTGGTTACTCCTTATGAAGTGATCGATTATAATTTCCCGTTCTGTATAAAAAATTAATAAATAAATAGTATCATCATAGATTGCGCTTTATTAAAAAGATGCAATCTATTTTTGCCTGACAGTTTTATAACATCCCGGTGGATACGGAGGCCGTTGCATCATATGGAAGAAAGTAAAGAACAGATTTTGGTAAAGCACCTTCTGAAAAAGGAAGAGGCTGCCTGGAAAGAGCTTTTTGGAGCTTATTCCGGAAATCTGTCCTATATATGCTCCCGTTATCTGGCAGAAAAAGAAGATGTTCATGATGTGCTTCAAAACAGTTTTATCAAAATGTTCCGTTCGATAGAATCTTTTGAGTACAGAGGTAGTGGTTCTTTAAAAGCCTGGATGACCCGTATCACAGTCAATGAATCTTTGAAGCATATTAAACAGAAAGGGGATTTTAAATCTGCTGTAGAGGTAGACGATCTTGCGGATATCCCTAATGAAGAAGAACCGGATTTTGAAGAAATCCCCCGCGATGATATTATGATGATGATCAGAGCTCTTCCTGATGGCTACCGGACTGTTTTTAACCTGTTTGTATTTGAGAAAAAAAGCCATAAAGAAATTGCCGGGCTGCTGGGAATTGCAGAGAATTCTTCCGCATCACAGTTTCACCGTGCAAAAGGATTGCTGGTTCAGAAAATAAAAGAATTTAAAATGTCAAAAAAAGCACAATATGAATAACGAATGGCTAAATAATCTGCGTAGCAGAATGGATGACCATGAAGAGGATGTTCCGGAAGGATTGTGGGATGACATCAGAGATGAATTATTTTCAGGAGAAGAAAATAGCAGCATTCCCGCATTTGTTCCTGAAATGCATGAAGGAGAAACGGAAAAGGCAGAAAAGATAGCCGGCAGAGGGCAAAAATCCCTGTTTTATCGTATCGGAGGAATTGCTGCTGCTATTGCATTGCTGCTTTTGCTGACAAAATTATGGCCACAGAACGATACAGAGACAATGCTGTCTCAGAGACAGACAAACGTGCAGAAAGAAAAAAAATCTTTAAAACCTGTACGGGCCGAACATGCTTCAGCAGAAGAAATGACATCGGTGTCAGAAGCTCCATTAGCTGAAAATATAGTGAATACCGGACCTTGGTTGAAAGAACAGACCCGAAAATATTTTGAAACCGTAGGGAAAAATGAGTTGAAGGATATAATTAAACTGCCAACGGCTTCAGAATCTTTTCAGCAGGAAAGTAAGATCGCTCAGAAATTATCTCCTGTTGATGATACAGCAAAAGAGCAGGTTGTGGAAAATAAAAATGATGAGGTTCTTTTTAAGCAGGAAAAAATAAAAGAAGTATATGCAGGAAATGCAACCCATCATATCAGAAAATCCAGAGACAAAAAATCATGGATGCTGGGTATGCTTACAGGCAATATGGCTTCCAATTCTGCAGAACAGCAGTTTCCGGGTTATGCTTCAATCACAGGAAAAGCGATGAACGTTGAGCAGGTATGGACGACTTCCCAATATCATGATGATCCTCTGACGGCTATATTACTGGCCAATCAAAGTCAGCCGGTAGAAGCAAGAATCAGACATAAAGTGCCTGTTACATTTGGTCTTTCTGTATACTATAATTTGGGGAAAAGATGGGGAATAGGAACAGGACTGAATTACACCAAGCTGTCTTCTGAACTGCATTCCGGAAGTGACAACAATTATATTAAAGGAGATCAGACGGTTCATTATCTGGGAATTCCGGTACAGGTTAATTATAATGTCATTCAAAAAGGAAGATTCACAGGATACATTACAGGCGGAGCCCTGGTAGAAAAACCGATAGCAGGAAATATTACAACAACATATGTTGTGAATGATGAAATAAAGGAATCCTCAAAAGAACGTCTGGAGCCAAAACCTTTCCAGTTTTCTGTTAATGCGGCAGCAGGCCTGCAGGTGAAGCTCATTGACAAGGTTGGAATTTATGCAGAACCGGGAATAGGATATCATTTTAAAGAAGAGAATGCTCCGAATACCATTTATAAAGAAAAGCCCCTTCATTTTAATATGAAATTCGGAATCAGAGTGCTGCTGGATTAATGCAGCCCATTTAAAACACCAAACTTAATAATTGATATATGAAAACAAAACTAATCTTTTTAGTGGTTTTATTATTCTCCGTCTTGGATATAAAAGCACAGTGCACGCCTACAATTACCAGTGCGAGACTCGGACAAAAATATCCGGGAACGATCTTATTCTGTGATACGGAAGATGAAGTTCTTTCCACGACACAGACTTACGCAAGTTATCAGTGGTATAAACAGGAATGGACCTGGCAGACCCCTAATAACAACCCTTGGGTAGCCATTCCGGGAGCGACATCACAACAGTTAACCATTAGTGGTAATGACCAGCTGAATTATTTTAAGGTAGTTGTTTCCCAAGGCGACTGTACAGCGGAAAGTCCTACAGCATTTGCAGATGGTTTTGTATATGGACTGCCGGCAATGATGACTACTTATACACCGGGCACCTATGAAGAAAATATGGGAACAGTGAAGGTCTGCAACGGAGCTTCTGTACAGTTTGACAATATATTTCCTTTAGTGTATGGCAAGCATACCTGGTTCAAATGTGTGCCAGGGAGCAATCCGCCGGTAGCAGGAGATCCTTGTATTATTGCAGGTGTAGTAGGAGACACCTATGTTGCAACAAGCTCAGGGAAATACGGATTTTATGCATGTACGGAATATTGTCCGGATCAGTGCCAGATGTTAGATCCGTTTGCTTTTGTTGAAGTGACTTTCGGAGATTGGGAATTCTGCAGCAATCTGGGGACAGGAGAAACAAAAATTAAAGATAATAATCTGAAAATTTATCCTAACCCTACGGCACAGCACCTTTATATCGGTAAAGAATCTGATAAAATCTATAAAGAAGTTATCATTATAGATATGTCCGGAAAACTTGTTCTGAAGAAAAATGATCACAGGTATAATCAGCCGATCGATGTAAGCGGTCTGGTTCCCGGGAATTATATCATTGTTTCCAGGAGCACAGACGGAACAGAATATAAAAACAGATTTATAAAAAAATAATAGGATTATAAAATCTGAAGATGCTAAAATATTGATTGTGGGAAGGAAGATTGGATGTCTGAGGAGGGATGTTCCTTGTATTGAAGAAGAACTGAAGTGATTTATTTTAATACTTTACGCTCATAGATACATTTTCATCCTTGTTAATCTAATGACGATCATAATTACCCCAAAAAGGAATTTCCTCTTTCCGGCATCCGCTTCCTGACTTACACTTAATGTTCAGTAATTCAGATGGCATAATCTTTTTCGTTAGTTTTTAATAATGGTTGAGTCGGTACAAAGAAATTTGTACCGGTTTTTTTATTATCATCATCGTGCTTCTACAAAAATATCTGAGGATCTGTTTTCTTAAAATCTTTTTTTAAATATCTGTCTGGCTAGAATACTGTTAATATAAAACCCGGATTTTCAAAATAGTATATTCATTACTTTTACTTCAAAAACACACCATGCTGATCAAAATTTATGGAAGTGCCATTCATGGAGTGGCTGCACAGACAATTACTATTGAAGTGAATGTAGATACCGGAGGAGTAGGATACCATCTTGTGGGGCTTCCTGATAATGCTATTAAAGAAAGCAGTTACAGGATTTCTGCAGCATTGAAAAATGTAGGATTTAAAATTCCCGGAAAGAAAATTACCATTAATATGGCTCCTGCAGATCTTAGAAAAGAAGGCTCTGCTTATGATCTCAGTATTGCTATTGGCATCCTAACCGCCTCAGATCAGATATTGGCAGAGAACGTTAAAGACTTTATTATTATGGGAGAACTTTCCCTGGACGGAAGTTTACAGCCGATTAAAGGTGTTTTGCCCATTGCGATACAGGCCAGGGAAGAAGGGTTTAAAGGAATCATTCTTCCAAAACAAAATGCCAGAGAAGCAGCCATTGTAAATGACCTCGATGTGTACGGAGTAGAAAATATCAGAGAGGTTATCGATTTTTTCAACGAAGGAAAAGCGCTTGAAAAAGTGACATTGGATACCCGAAAAGAATTTCATGAAAAGATCAATAATTTTCCTTTTGATTTCTCTGAAGTTAAAGGCCAGGAAACAGCCAAAAGAGCTATGGAAGTGGCAGCAGCAGGTGGACATAATATTATTCTGATCGGCCCGCCGGGAAGTGGGAAAACAATGCTGGCCAAAAGAGTTCCCAGTATTTTACCTCCTCTGACATTGAAAGAAGCGCTGGAAACAACAAAAATTCACTCTGTAGCCGGGAAAATAGGAACAGAAACATCATTGATGACTGTTCGTCCCTTCAGATCTCCACATCATACTATTTCAGATGTTGCTCTGGTAGGAGGAGGAAGTTATCCACAACCAGGGGAAATCTCTCTTGCTCATAACGGAGTTTTGTTTCTGGACGAAATGCCCGAATTTAAGAGGACTGTGCTGGAAGTCATGAGACAGCCTTTGGAAGATCGTGAAGTAACGATTTCAAGAGCCAGATTTACTGTAAACTATCCGGCAAGTTTTATGCTGGTAGCTTCTATGAACCCCAGTCCAAGCGGGTTTTTCCCCGATGACCCTAATAATACCTCATCCGTTTATGAAATGCAGCGGTATATGAACAAACTTTCAGGGCCTCTTTTAGATAGAATAGACATTCATATTGAAGTTCAGAAAGTAGAATTTGAACAGCTTTCCGAGAAAAGAAAAGGAGAGAAGAGCAAAGATATCAGAGAGCGGGTTTTGAAAGCAAGAGATATTCAGAATAAAAGATATCAAAACCTCAATATCAGCAGTAATGCTCAAATAGGACCTAAGGAAATTGAGGCCTATTGTGAACTGGATGAAACGTCTTTCGGTCTCATCAAATTAGCTATGGAAAAACTTAATCTTTCGGCAAGAGCTTATGACAGAATTCTTAAAGTTGCCAGAACAATAGCCGACCTTGAAGAATCTGAAAATATCCTGTCACATCATATTTCTGAAGCTATACAATACAGAAGTCTGGACCGTGAATTCTGGAATGGTTGATTTTATTCTATTTCGTTGATTTAAAACTAAATACTAAGTTTTATTTTCATAAGTTTAATTCTTACCTGTGAGTTTAACATAGGAATTATGTAACACATAGGTTGAAATATTATGTTAAGTTTGATTACCAAATTATTTATAATATCATATTATGGAAGTCAAATTCATAAATACTGCATAGAAAGCGTACCTCATTTATAAGGATAGAAGAAATATATTCTTACTTCTTTTTGAATAAATACATAACGTTTGAATGCAGAATGCCGATCCACTCATACAGAGGTCGGTGTATAACCTGTATCATCCAGTTTTGAGAAACGAATAAAGAAAACACATGTAGTAAATAAACGGTGGTTATTCCTCATGTCTTTACTTTTTAAATGCTTTCTATAGTTGAAACTCCACTCACAAATTTTTAAACCAATCCAAATCAAATTATTATGTCAAACACAATTCCCTCATCAGGAACCTTATCGATAGGTTCAGCGGTATTACTGTCTTCTGAAGACAGAGAAAAATTGCTCAACGGATTTAATAAAACCAGTTGGGATTATCATCATGAAGAAACCCTGGAATCTCTTTTCCGGAAACAGGTAATCCTTCATCCTGATAAGACTGCTGCGGTTTATCAGAATCAGAAGATTACGTATGGAGAGTTGGATCAGAGAAGCAATCAGGTAGCCAACTTATTACTGAGCCATGGTATCAAAGAAGGAAAATATGTTCCCATCTGGCTGGACCGCTCTTTAGAATGGATCATTGCTGTACTTGGAGTTATCAAAACAGGTGCGGCCTATGTTCCGATCGACCCTGCTTATCCTGTCAAAAGAGTTGAATATATTCTTTCCGACACCACTGCTGATCTTATCATTACCAATCAAATTCTTGGAGAACTTTTATCAGAAACCGAAAAGGTAAAAGTATTTGGTCTGAGCAATATGGAGAATCTTAATCAGTTATCATCAGAATATCCAGGAATTAATATCCATCAGAATGCCCTTGCATATACCATTTATACTTCAGGCTCGACGGGTAAACCCAAAGGTGTAATGATTAGCCATCAGGCCATACAACATCTGGTAACATGGCACAACCATCATTTTCATGTGGATCACAGTTCAAAACTGACTCTCGTGGCGGGATTGGCATTTGACATTTCTGTGTGGGAAATATGGTCGGCCCTTACTTCAGGTGCAACGGTTTTTATTGCAGACAATGAGGATAGAACAGAAGCTCAGGCGTTGATAGATTACTACAGAAAAAATCATATTACCCATGGCTTTGTGCCTACTGTTCTCGCTCCTTCTGCAGTGGATATTACCCGCAATTATAATGACCTGAAGCTCAAATATCTCTTTACAGCAGGTGAGAAGCTAAAGCCGGTACTTACTTCAGAATTAAGCTATGAGCTGGTGGATTATTATGGTCCCACAGAATGTACCGTATACGCTACTTATAAAAAAGTGAAAGATATTAACGGGAAATATGTTTCATCTATTGGCAGACCCATTGCCAATGCAAAAGCCTATATTTTAGGTGAAAACAAGGAATTGCTGCCCGTAGGAGCTGTTGGAGAACTCTGTATTGGAGGAAATCTTTTAGCAAAAGGGTATCTTAATAATAAAGAACTTACGGATGCTAAATTTATTACCAACCCATTCAATGAAAAAGAAAAACTGTACCGTACGGGAGACCTGGCCAGATGGAAACCGGATGGTGAGATTGAATTCTTAGGAAGAATTGATAATCAGGTAAAAATCCGGGGATTCAGGGTTGAACTTGGGGAGATAGAACGTTCACTGATCCGGCAGGAAAATATTAAAGAAGCTGTGGTTATTGGTAAGGAAACGGAAGGAAGTACCAAATACCTGATTGCTTTTGTTGTATTAAAACCCCACGTGACAACAGATATTTCATCAATCCGGAATGCTCTCAAGGCAGAACTTCCAGGGTATATGGTTCCTGCACAGATTATTTTTATAGATAAAATCCCGTTAACAGCAAATGGTAAAACAGATATTCAGGTATTAAAAAATCTGGCCGATAAAGAAGTAAAAGAATTGGTTTCATCTGAACCGCCAACTAACGAGACAGAGAGAATTATTACAGATGTCTGGTCGTCTGCATTGGAGCGGCCTGTTATTAATATTACAGATAATTTTTTTGATATCGGAGGAAACTCACTGCTGGTTGCAGTTGTTGCAGTAGCTTTACAAAGAAAGCTGGATGTGAAGGTGTATCTGCGGGATATCTATCAGTATCCGGCACTGCAGCAGCTGTCGGAAGTTCTTATTGAGAGATCCGGAGAAACCAGAGAAGCTATCCCCGTGGAAGATGTAGAGCCCTATGTAGAACTTCAGAAAGATGTGTATCTCGCTCCCGGAACTGTTTTTGCCGGCGGATTTGATCCTCAGCAGGTGGAAAATCCTGCCGCTATATTTTTAACGGGAGCTACAGGATTTGTAGGAATTCACCTGTTGCAGGAACTTCTGGATACTACAAATGCTGATATTTACTGCCTTGTAAGAGCTCAGGATGAGTTCTATGCGATGGAAAAGATTGACAAATGCTTTAAACAATACCATATTCCACAGAATCCGGAACAGAAATCACGGATCATTCCTGTTATCGGAGACCTGACCCTGCCATCCTTAGGATTGTCTCAAGAAACATTTACAAAGCTTGCCAGGCAAACCGATCTGATTTATCATTCCGGAAGTTCCGTGAACTTCATAGAACCCTATTCCTATATGAAAGCTCCCAATGTAGAAGGACTAAGGGAAGTCATAAAACTGGCAGGAGCAGAAAGAACAAAATGTCTCGCCTTGCTGTCAACCATTTCCGTATACAGCTGGGGGCATATATTTACAGGAAAAACGGTAATGCTTGAATCGGATGATATTGAGCAGAACCTGATGTCTGTAAGTAAAGATATCGGATACGTAAGAAGTAAATGGGTGATGGAAGCGGTTGCCGATTTAGCAGCAAAAGAAGGACTGCCATTGATTACTTACCGTCTCGGATATGCCATGTGCCACAGCGAAACAGGAGCAAGTGCTTCTTACCAATGGTGGTCCGGATTGGTGAAAAACTGTATAGAGTTCAAATCTTACCCGGCACTTACAGAGCTTAGAGAAGGTCTTATCACCGTAGATTATATGACCAAAGCCATGGCTCATATCACAAAAAATAAAGATGCGATAGGCAAAAAATTCAATCTGATTGCTCGTCCGGAAACCGATCTCACTTTAGAAGAATTCTTCGAACTTTTGAAAAAATATTATCCTTTCACACTCGAAAATCTTCCTTATAAAGAATGGAGAAAGCAGTGGGAAGATGACAGTAAAAACCGATTGTATCCATTAACAAGTCTTTTCAGGGACAATATTCATGAAGGCTTATCCACTGTAGAACTTTACCAGAATACTTATATATGGGATTGTTCCAATGTTATTCAGTATCTGGAGGGATCAGGCATTCAGGAACCGGTATTTGATAAAAAAATGCTGGACTCCTACTTAAAATATCTCGGAATTCCGGTTGAATAGTATTGAATCATTGAAAAAGCCCAGACAGAATATGTTTGGGCTTTTAATTTTTATTCGGCAAATACGTCAGGTTTTGTCGCAGTGGGCCAGGATATTTGTATCAGGGTAATGAAAAAATCTTATTTCATTTTCTTAATTAACTGAAAACCAAACAGGATAGATGAATAACGTTATAGTATTGTCAAAAGATTTCGCTGCTAATGAAAGTGCAGTGGTGGATATTAAATCACGGGGATTGGTAAATCCATTGGGAGTTCTTACAATTCAAAACAAAACAGGACAGTCTGCACAATTTCTCTGGCAGGGAGATACGTTCTATAACAGAGAAAATGCTGGATATTTTAAAGAAATAAATAACGACCTGGGAGTGAAGGTAAGCCATTATGAAGGCTTTATAACCGTTACCAATGGAGGAGGAAAACAATATCTGGAAGGAGCCCTGAAACAATAATAAAACGGATACACTTTTATTTTCCGAACAGCATAATAAAAAAGGTCAAACAGTATTGTCTGACCTTTTCTTATCTGAAGATTAGTTGATGGTTACTTTAATCACATGCTGTACAGCAGGAACAGGATATTGGGTTCCTACTTTGGAAATGCTCATGTTTTCACTTTGTGGAGTTCCGCCAAACAGAGCCTGATGATTTCCGGCTCCCGGATATTGGTCAATGCCCGTCCCGGAATCAAATAGTGAAGTTTTTGAACTAAGGTCACCTTTAGTATCCGCATCAATATTTTGTTCATTGGCATAGAACCAGTCATTGGAAAATCCGAACATTGTTACGTAGGCAATTTTATCGCCCGGCTCAGCATTAAAACTTGTTGTTACTTTGCTTCCCGGTGCTACAGGAGCACTCCCCGCAACATATACACCTTTCACATCAGATAGAGATTTCAGACTATTTTGAAGCTTGGTTACGTTTCCAAACTGTGCAATGTCTTTCAGACCTATTCCGCTGTCTGATTTGCCTAATTCATAAATTGGATTTTTATCGCCGCGGTACACAACCACCAGGGCAGGAGAAAGCCCGGTCATAATTCCTGTGTTTGCGTTCAGTTTCGTCATCATTTTACTTATATTTCCCATTTGAGCAATATCTGTAATTTCAGGATTTGATAAAGCATCAGGAGTAAAAAACGGAGCACTGTTCAGCAGTTGAGAGCCATTATAATTGGAAACAGCCCATACACCTGGAGAAAAAGGAGTTTCGTTGGCCGTTCCGCCGGATGTATTGGTAATGGTGAGCGTAAACTCCGAACTTACATCATTGTAAGAGAGATTGAGTTTCATAAGCTGGGAAGCATTGACATTAGGAACCTGCATGACAGGCTTGCTTTCAACTTGTCCGGTGGTATCATTTTTGGTTCCGTTATCCCATAACCGGACACTTGAAGAAACATCTCCGGTAATAGCATTTCCATTGGCATCAAACAGTTTGATACCTGGCTGCTGGGACGCAAAAAACCAGTCTTTTGAAGCCCCGTACATGGTGGCAAACATTAAAGCCTGAGTTTTTCCTGCACTGAATGTAACAGAAACCGATTGTCCGGGCATAATAACAGGAGGAGTTCCCGTTCCCTGAAAACTTCCGCTTTGCACAAAATCTTTGGGAGTTACAATGTTTTCAAAAGTAATAGTTCTTTGAAAAGCCGTATCCGTCATCATGGCATTATCCGAATCACGGCATGAAGAAAGAGTAAATGCAGCTAGAGTAGCTGCTGCTAAAACTGATGTTCTGAAAATAAACCTGTTCATAAAAGTAAATTTTTATAGTTATAATTGATATCTGTAACTATAGTCGGCTACTTTTTGTGATCCTGACAAAAAATATTTTCTTAATTCAGTTTTTTTTCAGGTATAGTTTTTAGAATGAAAAATAAAATCAATTATATTCCCTTTTTTCCGTCCAGAATCATCTGAATCATTTTTATCTTTCGGTTTTCTCTGGTTTCCGGTTTCCTGGCTTCCTCAATCCAACGGATGTATTCCTTTCTGTGGGTGTAGCTCATTGCATCAAATAAAGCTTTTGCTTCAGGATTTTCCTTAAAAACAAGGGCGATGTCATCTGCAATTTCAATCACTCTTTCCTCCTTATCTTCAATAAGGGAGACGGAAACCTCATCTCCGAAGCTTTTACCCAGTTTCTTCCTGATTTCCTGTGTCAAGCCTAAAATATGGCAATCGGATTTCATTTTGGCAAGGCTTCCACGGTATTCAACTTTATCATCAAACAGGGCTTTTATCTTTACCTGTCCTTTTTTATGAAACAATTCTTCTGTAGAAAATGGAAATTCTACAAACGCAGCATTCATTGCTCCGTTCTGTTGAATAATGGCTGTGAATTGGATAGGTTTTGCATCCATGATGAAATATTTTTTGTTTTTAATAATCAAAAATAAAAAAACCGTGAAAGTAAATTTCACGGTTTTAAAAATATATCGGTTAAGATGATTATTTTTTAGCTTTCTTAGGCATTGTTGTAGTACCTGAGTTTTTAGTTTTTGTATCCGCCGGAGTATTGGCATCTCTTACAAGCTTCAGCTCGTCAACTAATCTTCTTGCCCCCGCAAACTTATCGATTGTCCAAAGAACAAAACGAACGTCTACATTGATGGTTTTCTGCCATTCAGGCTCGAATACGATATCACCGCTTAATGCTTCGCTGTTTCCGTCGAAAGCAATACCGATAAGGTTCCCGTCTCCGTCAATTACCGGAGAACCAGAGTTACCTCCAGTAATATCGTTGTTAGAAAGGAAGTTTACAGGCATGTAACCTGCAGCATCAGCATACTGACCGAAATCTTTAAGGTTGTAAAGATCAATCACTCTTTGAGGAAGATCAAATTCTTCATCCCCTTTCTTGTATTTTCCAACAAGACCGGTCATATCTGTATAGTAGTTATCAGTAATTCCGAAGTAGTTTCTGTCATTTCTGATAGGTAATTTATCTACAGTACCGTAAGTTAATCTCATGGTAGAGTTAGCATCCGGGTAGAATTTCTTCTCAGGCATAGCTTTCATTAATCCCGCTAAGAACAGACGGTTGTTTTTTGCAAAGTTGTCATCTATTTTTACAAATCTGTCTGTGCTTATCTTTTGATCAGCAACAATTCCGTTAGCTGCTTTCCAAAGTGGGTCAGCATCAAGCTTCAATGCATCCGGGTTTAATAAGAAGTTCGTTGCAGAAGTCTTATTAGCGAAGATTGAAGAATACGCTAAGTTAGAAACGGTCTTAGCATCCAGTCCTAAAATAGTAGCAGAAGCAACGTCCGGGTTTTTAACTCTTGCCTGGTAAAGGCTGGTCATAGCAGCAAGCATTTCTCCTTCCAAAGCTGGATTGAAGTTTTCATAAGCCGCTTTGATGGCAGCTTCAGTTTTAGCTTTCATTGCCAATCTTCCCTGCATATCCTGAGCAGCATAGGCTTTAAGAGCAGATCCGACCTGAGCAGCAAGGGTAATATATTTTGCATTTCTTGTAAACTGAGTTGCATAGTTTCTTTCAACATTTCTATCAGAAACCTGCTTGTAGTATATACCAATATCTTCTAAAACGCCATTGTACTGATCATTTCCTGGCATTGCAGCCCACTTATTGTAAGTTTCCTCAATCTTTTGTTTGTCAGAAATAGTTCCGTTTTTCTCTACGGCATCGATAGTACCTTGTCTGTTTTTCCAGTAGTTAGCTACAGAAGCATATTGAGAAGCATAGTTAAGCTGAGTTGCCTTATCCTTGTCCATGTACTTTTTCATAACGTCCATAGCCAATTTGGAAGCTTCAACCCATGCCGGATAATCTTTAGTTACCATCTGCTGAATTCCGTAAGAAGTCAGGTAACGGTTTGTTCTTCCAGGGTATCCTAAGATCATTGAGAAGTCACCAGGCTTAATTCCTTTAAGAGAAACCGGAAGGAAATGCTTAGGCTTCAGCGGAGTATTGCTTGGAGAATATTCAGCAGGATTTCCTGCAGCATCAGCATACACTCTGAAAACGGTAAAGTCTGCAGTGTGTCTTGGCCATTCCCAGTTATCTGTATCTCCTCCGAATTTTCCTAATGATGAAGGCGGAGCACCTACCAATCTGATATCTTTATAATCCTGGTATACAAAATAGTAGAATTCATTTCCGTTGAAGAAATCTTTTACGACTACCGTATATTTTCCGTTTTCAGAGTTTTCTGTCTGGATAGCCTTAGTTTCAGCATCGATAACAGCTTTTCTCTCTGCTCCGGTCATATTGTTGTTTAGCTTAGAATTGATTCTTTGCGTAGCATCATCCATTCTTACTAAAAATCTTACATAAAGATCCTTTGCATTGAATTCGTCTTTCTGTTTCATTGCCCAGAAACCGTTCTTCAAATAATCTTTTTCTGGTGTAGAAGCCGCAGCAACAGCACCGTAACCACAGTGGTGGTTGGTAAATATAAGTCCTTTATCAGAAACAATCTCCCCTGTACAGAAACCACCGAAACTTACGATAGCATCTTTTAAGCTTGAATTGTTCACTGAATAAATTTCTTCAGGCGTAAGATGCAGACCCTCTTTTTGCATATCAACACCGTTAAGTCTTTTGATGAGCATTAGCAGCCACATCCCCTCATCCGCCCTCATCTGAGCAAAGCCCAGTAAGAAAGTGAATAGTAGAAATAGTCTTTTCATTTTATAAAATAATTTTTGTGTCGCTAATTTACTAATTTTTACGAGATTCTGTCCCGGAATGGTATGAAAATGGGATGATAATTCACATGAAAAAGATACTATTACCACTTTTTACAGTTTTACTTTTAGGAGTTGTTTTGAACTGTTCTTCAGTACCCGCCAAAGATCCCTTTCTTCAAAGGCAATGGATGCTGGTTTCTTTTGATGGTTTTTCAAAAGACCAATTAATGGCTAATAAAGCCGAATTCAATCTGACAGCCAATAAGGTAAAGGGTAAAATTCAGGCGAGCTCTTATATGGGATGCAACCGGATGTCTTTTATGACTGAATTTAAAACAGGAGGAAATGTGAAAATCTCAAAAGGAGTGAGTACAATGAAAGCCTGTCAGGATATGAATCTTGAAATGTCTTTTCAGAAGAAAATAGAAACGATGACTCATTATTCTATTGACGGGCATTTTTTGAGTTTATCCGATGATCATGGAAATTCAATGAAATTTGTAGCTGCTGATTGGGATTAATGAAGCTCCCTTACCATACAAAAGTCCGCCTTGCAGCGGACTTCTTTGATTGAAAAATCTAGTTTGGTTATCAGCTTTTTGAGGTTATTAGCCTTTGAGAGTTATTAGTTTTTGGGAATCGTTTTTTTTATTTCTTCCAGAGTTGCTGTGTTAGGCAGCCCGGTAACATTCATTTTTGTGTTCCTAGAATTTGTAGTATTGTGATATGCCTGTCTGTTGGGAATTGTTTTTTTGAGGTCTTCGAGACTAGCTGTGTTGGGAAGAAGCTTGCCTGAATTGTCTGCAGCTGCTTTGGTTTTGGATTCCTGTTTTTTTACTTCAAGGCTTTGATCAGAAGCAAGACCTGAGTTTACGGTTTTCTTTTCATTATTTTCCTTAGCTTCCTGCATGAGTTTAGCCTGCTGTTCCTGTGCCTGTTTTACAACCAATGTCTGATCTTCCTCTGTCGGAGCTGCCTTTTTATTTTCCTGCGCATAGATAATAGTGCTTAAAAATAATAACGGGATAATGTATGCTATTTTCATGACGGTTTATTTTATGTTGACTAATACTTGAATTTTTCCAATCTCTTTTTGGTCATAATCCTGAAGTGCTTTTCCGATTACCTGTCCTATTTTTACCTTTTTGATATCTGCTTTCATGGCAACACCTGCTTTAGATGAAGTTACCAAAAGGTCTCCTCTTTTTATTTTTCCGTTCTCAAGACATACCTTGGTCGGAATGACACCAATGACACCCATTGGAACTTTATCAGAAATATCAGTGTCAATATGTTCTTCTGTGAGAAGTACACCAGGTTTGGTAGCATATACACCTGCCACAAGACCAGAATAAGGTGTTGATGATTTTTCAACGGTTCTGTCTGCGCTGGTTGAGATGACCAGAATATCACCGGGTTCATACTGGGCAATACTTCCGTTTACATCAAACGCTTCAGCAACGTCAGCACCGCTGTTTTGAGTTCCGCCGTTAAAAAATCCACGTCCTGCAGAATTGATTCTTGCTACATTCACTGTACCCGGATTTCCGGACTTAAATAAAGCAATAGATCCGTTGCTGTGGGTTTCAACAGTAAGTGCTGGATTGGTATTGGCCGTATTGTAATTTACAAATCTTGCAGCTCGTCCTTGTCCAAAATTAGGAACCCAGGCATAGATAGCATTTCCTGTTCCGTCTGCAGTGGTTTCTACACCATCTCCAGTGTTGGATGCATTAGCGGTGATACCATTACCGTTACCATCTGCAATGGCAATCAAGGCAGGGCCGTTTCCGGCAGGATTGGAAGCGTGGAATAGACCTGCGTATCCTCCGGTTCCGGAAGATATTCCATAAATTCCTGCTGTGCCGAAGTTGGCAAACTGAGAATTGACTTCTCCTCTTACTGCAGGAGAGGTTCCGGTCACTTTATCTACCTTGAAATTACCTGCAATACCGTTTCCAACAGTGGTTACAGTGATAACATCGCTGGTGTTTGATTCATTGAAAATATTAAATCTTCCTGCACGTCCTGTAGCAAAAGTAGGAACCCATGCATAAAGCGCATTTCCGGCACCGTCAATATTGGTTTCAACCCCATTGCCGTCTTTACCCGCATTGGCTGTAATGGCGTTACCGTTACCGTCTGTCAAAGCGATCAGTGATGATCCGTTTCCGGCAGGATTGGAAGCGTAAAATAGCCCGGCTCGCCCTCCGGTTCCGGATGAAACACCAAAAATAGCGGCAGCACCAAAATTTCCAAAAATAGTATTGACTTCCCCTCTTACAGCAGCTCCAACACTATTGGTATTATTGAGTACAAAAGAAGCAGCATTGCCTTTGGTATTATCAGGGATGTTTCCATTTCCGTTAGATGCCACTTCAAAAGTATTAGCATCAGTATTTGTATTGTTGAAATTTTCAAATCTTCCCGCACGTCCGGTACTGTTATTTAAACCTACCTGACCGTAAACACCGATACCCGTTCCGGCTGTATTGGTCGCTACAAATCCTCTTACTCCATATCCGCCTCCGTCATTACGGCCTACGACTGCTCCGGCAATATCGCTGGTGGTTCTGCCCACTACAGCTTCACCACCACCATTGTTATCACCTACAACACCGGCGGAAGTCTGTGAGGAAGTTATTCCATGCAGCCCGAATCCGGCTCCTGTAGAACTTCTGACTCCGGCTCCGTTTCCTGAAGTGGTAACATTGATAACCGTACCGTTTCCTACACTGGATGCACTGAGGGCAACATTATTATTCGCATTATTAAAGATTGAAATACTTGCGGGAATCCCGTTATTACTGGTAGCAGTAAGACCTGTTCCTGTATTACTGTTGGCGTAAACCCCGGTTCCGTTGGCACTGGCATTACCATATACACCCAGTCCGTTCGGAGTAACACCATATACTCCCCAGCCGCTTCCGGCCTGGCTTCCGTAAACCCCGACTCCAAGTCCTCCTGTACCATTGTTAATACCACGTACAGCACTGGAAAATCCACCGGGAGAAGCACTGTTTACAATTCCTCTTACTGCAGAAATATTGGATGTGGTAGCATTACTTACTCCCTCAAGAGAAGTACCATCTCCATCGTTGATCAATGAAAACAGAGTCGAAGCATTATTAACAGTTGTGCTGTAAGGAATGGCAAAGCTTCCGCCGCCGCCACCCGCAGATTTGGCATACATTGCATAAGGAACACTTAACAGCTGGCTGGTTCCTACTATGGTATAGCTGGTTCCTCCGGCAGGATCTGTTTCTGTTTTTAGATAATAGCTTCCTGCAGGCCAGTTGATGGTAGCGAATGTTCCTGTAAGTACAGTTCCGGTTCCTATTTCAAGGCTGATAAGTCCGTTGGCATTTGTGTTTCCGGTGAGTCTTTCAGAGTAGACTGCGGCTCCGGCAGGAGATCCCTGTAATATGCTTACTTTTACAGCAATGGCCTGATTGACTAAAAGTTGTCCGGATCCGTTTCTCATGACAGCCTGGTAACTCATTTTTTCCGGAGCCTGAGAAAGTCCCATAAAGAAACCTATCAGAATCCAAAACAGTGATAATATTTTTTTCATGGCGTTTTATTTTTTAATGATTTTAAAAGTTTTGATATTTTCCCCATTTTGGATAATTCTGATAATGTACATAGCAGAAGGAAGTGAGGAGAAATTAAGCTCAGATTTTGATTGTGAAATCTCGTCTTTTTTTACCAGTTTGCCCTGAGCATCAAATAACTGATATTCTGATCCTTTAAAATTATTTGAGGTAAAATCCAAATACAAATAATCTCTGAAAGGATTTGGATAAAGCAAAATGCCGTTCAGTTCCGATGTGTTTTCATGAGTAGTAAGCGTAACAACCTCATAAGATTGTTGAACACCTTCGAGAATCTGTCCTGTTCCTTTTTCGAGGTAGGTTGTCTGGCCTACACTGTAAGAAACAAAACCATTAGCTCCTGATGCATCCAGTCCGGTTGCCAAAACTGCAGATTGTGCGTGCAGTATGGGGATGGAAAAGACAGACAGAATAATACAGTAAATAGATATTCTTTCCATGGATAACAGTTTTGGTGATTAATAGATGTGTTTTCTTGGGGAATTTGGGAAGACTAAATTACCACCTATCTCCATTGATTGGCAGGAAAATAGACCAACGGCAGAAATAATCGACCAATGGCATTGGTGAATTATTATGATGTATTTTTAAGGATTAAAAAAAGAAAGATTGTCCTTGTAAGTTCGGCCAATAGGAAGTTTTATACGATGCGGAAGTTCTATTTCGTGACAGCTTTTTCCGCGGATAAGATGACGCGGGACAGCATAGCTTCTGTGTATTCTGACAAAAGAATTAAAAAAACTTTTTTGCAGAAGATTTCCCAGCGAATTTAAAATACAATGATTTTTTTCCAGTGTGATGATTCTGGTGTAATCTTTCAGAGCTTCCAGGTAGAGAATATCTTTCATCTTAATCTGAAAAACATGACCACCCTCTTTTATTTTGATGCAGTTTTCTCCCACCATGGCATCATAGCATTCACATTTCTCTTTTACTTCAAAAAAATCAAAAAGCTTTTCCATGGAATAATGAAATCGTTCTGCGGTAAGCGGTTTGGTAATAAAATCTAAAGTATTAATCTCAAAAGCTCCGGCAGCCAGTTCGGGATGAGAGCTTACGAAAATACAGGCAGGGATCTTATGGGCCAGCTTTCTGAACTCAAGACCGTTCATACCCCTTAAATTGGTTTCGGTAATCAGGAGATCAACGGGAATATCAAGATAGGGAACTGCCTTTTCAGCAGAGTCGAAAGTGGCAACAATTTCAATGTTTTGATATTGCCTGATATAATGCTGAAGAACCAGCCTGTCCAGTTCATCATCATCAATAATCATACATTTGATATGGGTAACCATGATATTCCGGAGATTAGTTTTTGATTTAAATAATTAAAAATCAGAAATTTATTATATAAAGTTATTGATTTTTTATAAATCATTCATCAGTAAACTTAAATTTATATTAAAATATGTTATTAAGTAAAAATTGATTTTGTTTTTTTTCTGAAAAATATTAACTTGTAAAAATCATAAACATAGACAGAACTTAATGTTAGAAAAGAAAGAACATAACTATGAGAAAGCTGTCCTGGTGGGTGTTATTACCCAGAATCAGGATGAAGAAAAACTGACGGAGTATTTGGATGAACTTGAGTTTTTAGCTTTCACAGCAGGAGCAACCGTACAAAAGCGCTTTACCCAAAAATTAACTCAGCCTGATTCCAAAACCTTTATCGGTAGCGGAAAAGCCATCGAGATAAAAGAATATGTAAAAGAAAACGAGATCGGAACCGTAATTTTCGATGATGAACTCTCTCCTTCACAGCTTAAAAACCTGGAAAGGGAAATGGAGGTTAAAATCCTGGACCGTACCAATCTTATTCTTGATATTTTTGCCCAGAGAGCACAGACTTCATATGCAAGAACACAGGTGGAGCTGGCACAATACCAGTATCTTTTACCACGACTGACAAGAATGTGGACCCACCTTGAGCGTCAGAAAGGGGGAATCGGGATGAGAGGTCCCGGGGAAACGGAGATTGAGACTGACCGTCGTATAATCCGTGACAGAATTACATTGCTGAAAGAGAAACTGAAGACGATAGACAAGCAGATGGCTACCCAGCGTAACAACCGTGGGAAAGTGGTTCGTGCTGCTTTGGTAGGATATACCAACGTAGGGAAATCTACCCTGATGAATTCCATTTCAAAATCTGAAGTTTTTGCTGAAAATAAATTATTCGCTACGCTGGATACCACGGTAAGAAAAGTGGTAATTGGAAATTTACCGTTTCTGTTGACAGACACCGTAGGGTTTATCAGAAAACTTCCTACTCAGCTGGTAGAATCTTTTAAATCTACATTGGATGAGGTTCGTGAAGCCGATCTTTTGATCCATGTGGTGGATATTTCTCACGAAAGCTTTGAAGATCATATAGAATCTGTAAATCATATCCTGATGGAAATCAACGCTCATCAGAAGCCAATGATTATGGTTTTTAATAAAATTGACGATTTCAGCTATGAGAAAAAGGATGAAGATGATCTTACGCCTTCAACCCGTAAAAATATTTCTCTTGAGGAATGGAAAAAGACGTGGATGGCAAAGTCAAAGTATCCGACAGTTTTCATCTCTGCATTAACGAAAGAAAACTTCCCGGAAATGAAGAAAATGATCTATGATGAGGTCATGAAGATTCATATTTCCAGATTTCCATACAACGATTTTCTTTTCGAATATTTCGACAACGACGAAGAAGAAAGCAACAATTAATGAAGTATCACTTTTTCCTTTTATTCATCATGTTTTCGGTTTTTGGGTTCAGCCAGAAATCAAAAATTGATTTAAAAGCTATTGAGAAAAGTCTCAGGACTTCCGATTCGCCGTACAATTACGAGAAGCTTATTTTCAAATTTAAAGGATACCCAAAGTCTCTGGATAGCATAGAAGCTCAATATCTGTATTATGGAAGAAATTTTAGAAACGATAAAATAAGTACATCAGATGATAGTTTTAAAAGTCTTGTAGAAGCCTTTAAGCAAAATAATTTTGCAGACTGTATCAAGCAGGGAAAAGCTTTGTATGGTAAGGATCCTACCAACCTGGATATTCTGTTGATCCTTCTTAGGGCTTACGACTCGGTAAAAGATGGAAATAACTTTGTACACCATCTGAATCAGTTCCGTACCCTTACCGAAGGAATAAGAAGTTCCGGAGACGGAAAATCCGAGAAAACAGCCTATATCGTCAATTCGGTAGGAGATGAGTATATTCTGCTCAACATTCTGAATATAGGACAGGATTATACCAGGAGTTCAAAAGCTTCTAAAGATGCGATGTTTGATATATGGGAAAAGGACGGGAAGCAGATTTATATCAAAATACTCTATTTGGAACTCACCAATTAATCTTAAAATAAAAACACTTAGTGGAATTATATTATTCATTTTCAGCATTAATCGTATTAGCATCAATATTTGCCTATCTTAACTATAGGTTTTTAAAACTTCCGAGTACCATCGGAATTATGGTCATTGCCATTGTGGTTTCCATTTTTCTGGTCCTTTTCGGAGAAACGGTTCTTCCCAGAACTTTCGGACATCTTCATAACCTGATGAACGGAATTGATTTTACAGAAGTTCTGATGGGTGCCATGCTTAATTTTCTGCTCTTTGCAGGAGGAATTCATATTAATATTAATGACCTCAAAGAACAGTTCAGACCTGTAGTAATATTTTCCACAGTAGGGGTTGTGATTTCTACTTTTGTAGTAGGATTTGGAATGTTTTATCTGCTTCCTTATGTGGGGGTTAAACTTCCTTTTATCTACTGTCTTGTTTTCGGTGCCTTGATTTCTCCTACCGATCCGGTAGCGGTTCTGAGTGTCCTTAAGCAAGCCAATGTATCCAAATCACTGGAAACAAAAGTGGCCGGAGAGTCTCTTTTCAATGACGGTATGGCAGTTGTGGTCTTTACAGTGATTTTGCAGCTGGCGATCGGAAAAGAAGTGGATCTGAGTGTTGAAACGATAGGATTGCTTCTCCTTAAGGAAGCTGGTGGAGGTCTTTTACTCGGGGTTCTGTTAGGATGGGTTACTTCAAGATTGATGCGTGAAGTGGACGATTATATTATTTCCGTATTAGTAACGCTTTCGGTGGTAATGGGAGGTTATCTTATTGCCCGTCAGATGCATATATCAGGTCCATTGACTATGGTGGCGGCAGGATTATTTATGGGAAATTTCAACAGAAGTTTCAAAATGAAGTCTGTTACCCAGGATTATCTGATCAAATTCTGGGAATTGATTGATGAAATCCTGAATGCTGTATTATTCCTGTTTATTGGGTTTGAACTTTTGATGATTAAAGATCTCAGACATTTCATGATTCCGGGCTTAGTGGCCATTGTGGTAGTTTTGCTGGCAAGATTTATTTCGATCTGGGGACCTACAAAATTTACTTCCCTGAGAAGAAGTTTCAGCCCACAGACGGTGAAAGTCCTGGTTTGGGGAGGAATCCGGGGAGGAGTTTCCATTGCATTGGCGATGTCTATCCCTAAAAGTGAATACAGTGAAATTATTTTAAGTATTACCTACTGTGTTGTCGTATTCTCAATCATTGTTCAGGGACTTACCATTGCTAAAGTGGCCAATCCGAATAAGATTGCCAAAGAAGAAGAGGAGAAGGAAAATATTGCTGTAGAAGAAAACGCTTAAAATCATATGAGCATTGTTAAAGAAATACAGGAAGCGCTTGCTGTTTTATCCATTCCTGAAAAGGCGGAGTTTTTTCCGAGATTTTTCAAAACAGGAAAAGGAGAATATGGCGAAGGCGACTTGTTTCTGGGCGTAAAAGTTCCGGATCAGCGCTCTGTTGCAAAAGAATATTACTCAAAAATAAGCTTAAAAGAACTCAGCACATTACTTTCTTCAACATATCATGAACATAGGCTGACAGCTCTTTTTATGCTTATTTTAAAATTTGAGAAAACGAAAGATAAGGCAGTAAAAGAAGAAGTGGTCGCTTTTTATCTGGATCATCTTCCTTATATCAATAACTGGGATCTTGTAGATTCTACCTGCTATAAAATTTTAGGCAGATATGCTTTTGAAAATCAGAAAGAAAGCCTTCTTAAGCAACTCTCGGAATCTGATGAGATGTGGCATAAAAGGATTGCTGTTGTCGGAACAATGCATTATATAAAAAAAGGTTCATTTGATCTGACCAAAGAATTTGTTACCAGAAATCTTAAACACTCCCATGACCTGATGCACAAAGCAAATGGATGGCTGCTAAGAGAAATGGGAAATAAAAATGAAGGAGAACTGATCAGCTATCTGAATCTGTACTACAAAGAAATGCCCAGAACCTGCCTTCGGTATGCTATTGAAAAGCTGGATGAAGATCTTCGCCAGGATTATCTTAAAGGGCGTGTTTAAAAAATAATATACGGAAGCAATACCGTATTTTCCCCTGAAAAAGTACCGGGAAACAGCTATTTATGCCCAAAAAATCAAAGATTATAAGGATGTAAGGCCAGAATTAAGTAATTTTGTGCTTTTAACCTGATCATGAAAAAAATATTAAAACTATTTCTTCTTCTGCTTCCCCTGCTTTTTTTAACAAGCTGCTTCGATATCCTGGATAAGGTGAACGTAAAAGCTGATGGTACAGGAGAATATACCATTATTCTTAACGCAAGCAAGAGCAAAACAAGACTTGCTTCAATTTCTAAAATGGAAACCATCAACGGAAAAAAAGTTCCTAAAAAGTCAGAAATTGAAAATAAAATCAATGAAGCTGCCAGAATTTTTAAAGGAACTTCCGGAATCAGCAATGTGAAAACCTCCATGGATTTTGATAATTACATCATCAAACTGAGCTGTAATTTCAAAAAGATTGAAAACATTAATGCAGGTCTGGAAAAACTGAAAGCCCAGAAAATATTGGGTAAAATGGTTCCAACCCAGGTTTACAGTCAGAATCTTGAAAAAAAGACCTTGACAAGGAATAAAGTCAATACTTTCAAAGCTGACTATGACAAGATGAGTAAGGCAGACAAAGAGGTTTTTACTGATGCGAAATATACTTCCATCATGCAGTTTGAAACTCCAGTGAAATCACAATCGAATACTACTTATGTGCTTTCTCCCAACAAAAAAGCTCTTAAACTGGAAGCTGATATTCTGGACCTCATCCTTCAAAAAAAGCAAATTCAAAATACCATTCTTTTTCAATAAATTTCTAAACTATAGTCATGAAATCTATCTTATTAAAAACGCAAAAAATATTTTTCATACTCTTTGGCTTTACATTGGTTTTGGGCCAAAACAGTATGAAAATCCCTTCCGACGCTGTATTTTACATGGAAGTCAACGGAAAGCAGCTTAATAACAAAATCAACTGGGATAAACTGAACCCTTTGCTGCATGAGCTCAGCAAAAAGAGTAAAGAAAAGCTTTCGTGGACAGATTATTCCAAAACAGGAATTAAATACGATGCTGTTCAATACCATTACGCAAGTTTTAATGATTCTATTAAGACCTACAATACTCATTTTATCATTGATAATAAAGAAAAGTTTCAGGAGTTCATTAATTCTGTGAAGAAAAAAGGACAGGAAGTTTCCAGCAGAAAGAACTATTCTTACGTAGATATCAATGATGATGTTTTTGTGGCTTGGAACGGGAGCCGTGCCGTTCTCAGTATGATCAGCTATACCAAACCTTATAAGGATCTTTGGGCAGAGGAAGCAGTTACAGACAGTACAGCAGTTGCGGTGGTGGACTCCGCTTACGCAGAGCCGGGAGATACAGTGTATACCGAAGAACCGGAAAAATCATTCGATTATAAAGAAGAGATTAAAAGTCTGAAAGAAGATATCAAATACCTGAAAGAAAGTATTAAAGAAAACAACAACGAGATTGCAAGAATCCAGAAAGATATCAAATACCTGGAAAAACATCATAAATATCCTGCAGAGAAAGAAAGTGCTGAGAATTCTGAAAATGGAGAGGAAATGCCTGATGCGGAATATGATGAGGAAGAAGATAAAGCCTATCAGAAAGAGCAGGACTCTATCAGGAGAGAAAATTTTAAGGTGGTTAAAAAGAACGCTGAAGATCGTTTCGACCAATATTTCAGTTCAAATTTAGAGATTGAAGTTCCTAAAGAAATGCTTTCATTCAGAGATGCCAATTCCGATGTTTTTGTGTACACAGACTATGGAAGGATTGTAAATGAAGGGATCTATGGAAAAATGACGAAGTATTATGGCTACGGACAGTTTTTCAAAAACATGTACAACTCCAATTATGTATACAATCTGTATTTTGATAAAGATAAAGTAAGACTTGTCAATAATTATCAGCACAAAAATGCTGACATTCAAAAGAATATTTCTGCCATTTATAAAGGGAAGAAAAACAAAAAACTGCTGGAGCTGATCAATGAAAAAAGTGTAGGTTACTATGCCATGAATGTGAATGGGGCAAAATGTTTCGACATGATGTACAGCCTTCTTCAGAATTCCGGGGAAAATGAATACAAAAAAGAAATGGAGCTGATCATGGAAACTATGAAGATAGTACTGGATGAAGAAGCCATTGCCAAAATTGCACCTGGAAACGGAATCTTTGTTTTGAATGAATTAAAATCCAAAACCGTAGAATACACCGATTATGAATACGATGCTGATTTCAATGAAAAAGAAGTAAAGAAAACCAAAGAAATCGCTGTTCCTAACTTCACTTTCGCTTTTGCAACAGAGAATGAAGGCTATTGGAATCGTATTTTTGATATGCTGACCACCAATAAAAAGTTTTCTGAAAGATTCTCTAAAAAAGGAAATGTGTACACCTTTAAGGAAGAAAAAAACGGCGGTTATGTTGATCAGTTATTCTTTACTGTGAAAGATGGGGTGGTGTACTTAATGAGTGCTGCAGATAATAATTTACCGGTAAACCAATCTGATATTTCCAGAAAATGGGCAAAAGACTCTGCTAAATATCCTTTATCCGGCAGATTGGATATCAAGAAACTTTTAACAGGATTAGACAAAGAATTCAAAACTCCGAAAGAAAGAAAAACATTAGAGGCGATCAAAAAAAATGTAGGAGAGTTGTATTATAAAACGGAAGTAAAAGGAGAAAGTATCCAGACTGAAATGAACTATAACATCAAAGATTCTTCGGAAAACAGCTTAATGTATTTCTTTGATATATTCGATCAGGTTTTTAAAGCTAAAGAAACAGAAAAGAAGCCTCAAATTTTATAGATGAACAAAAAAAAGATTATTGTCCCGTTATTTTTATTGCTGGCTGTTGCAGTATATTTTATAGCTTTTCACAAAGATAAAAGTCTTCAATATATTCCTGATAGCGCAGATGCAGTCGTCTTAATCGACACGAAGAAATTAACGGGACAATACCTCTTCAGTTTAGTAACCCATCCTTCAAAATGGTCCGGAAGAAAAGCAAAGAGTAAAAGCTCCGGTTCACTGAAAGATTCAGGAATCAGAATTCCGGATTTTCTACAGATATTTCATATTAAAGGCACTAAATTTACAGAATGGTACAGTGTTTTAGAGCTTAAAGATTCGCAAAAATTCATTACCTATTTAAAGAAACAAAACTTTGTAGCCAAAGGAAATAACCTTTTTCAGAAAGATCAGTTTTTCTTTATGATCAATGGGAACCATTGCATTGCAGGAACTTCTGACCTTGCTTTTGAAACCCTTCAAAAAAGACTTCTTCAGAATTCTGTACATCATGTTTGGGAGGCAGACCGCTTTATTCAAAATACAGTGGGAAGCATTTCATTCATTTCAGGGCAGAAAATCCGAAACTTTTCCATTGAGCTAAAGGAGGATGAAATTGAAATCAATAATAATTCAAATCCGGAGATTCTTAATATGATTGCTTCAAAAGCTGAGAAAGGAAATCATTTTCTGGAACTTGAATTAGACAAAGAAAACATCAGGAATTTTACCCGTTTTTTCAAAAAAAGTATAGCAGATTCTTCACAGATAACATCTTTAAAGGCTGCTGCAGATCTTAGACAGATCAATGATACCATCGTCACGTATGAATATGATGATAATTTTAATGAAGTTGAAAGAAAGACGGTTCAAAAGATCACCCAGCCCAGCTATATGATCGATATTCTGAGTAATGATCCTGAAAAAACCTGGCAATATTTCCAGTCTGAAAAATGGATCAACAACGAAAATCAATTTACTGCAATTCCCTTTCAACCTAATAAAATCGCGCAAAATAATAAAGGTGTTACGATAAAATCAACCCGAAATCCGATATCATTACCCAGCCGGTTAAAGCAAAACTATATTATAATCAGAAATAATGCTTTGCTGTATTCATCTTTGAAAATGCTGAGTAACAGTGAAAAAAAGATCATTTCTGACATTGATTACGTGTTGTATGGGAACAAGGCTCAGAATTATTGGGTAAAAATAAAAGCGAAGAAAGGAGAATTACCCTTACTTTTACGGTGGTAAGCACAGAACCCGAATAAAACTTTCTTAAATGGCTCCATCAGATATCGCACTGCTCAAAACTTTTACCCATTATTTTTTGCATCTTATTTTTCCGGTCTTTATTGCATTGATTTTTTATCGGAAAAACTGGAAAAAGGCATATTTTATTCTTCTTGCTACCATGCTGGTAGATCTTGACCATCTTTTTGCCAATCCAATTTTTGATCCTTCAAGAGGAAGCATAGGTTTTCATTTCTTACATTCTTATTATGCCATTGCGGTGTATTTTTTGCTGTTGTTCTTTAAAGGAAATATCAGGATCATAGGAATTGGGCTTCTGTTTCATATGTTCACAGATTATCAGGATTTTAACTTCTGGCCTCATTAAAATATTATTAATATTTTCTTTTAATATTGAAATTATTATAGATTTTTTGTATTTTGTAGTCACGATATGAGACTAAAAGAACTTTTACATTATACCTATATTTTTCCTATTCTGGCAGTAGGATACTACTTTTCCGGTTTGATGGGAAGTGGTGTTCTTTATGATATTCTTGCCGGTATTTTATTAATCGGAAGTGTTTTATCTGCAGTACATCATGCTGAAGTAGTAGCTCATAAGGTAGGAGAACCTTTCGGAACGATTATCCTGGCTCTTTGTATCACCATTATTGAAGTAGCGCTTATCATCTCGCTGATGGTTGCCGGCGGAGATCAGGCGATCACGCTGGCCAGAGATACCGTTTTTGCTGCCGTAATGCTTATTCTTAATGGAATTCTGGGGATATGTATTCTGGTAGGCGGCGTTAAATATCATGAGCAGTTCTTTGCAAGAACTTCAGCAACTACTTATCTGGTGAGCATTGTTTCTATTCTGGTACTTACCCTTGTTCTTCCCAATTTTACTTCAAGTGTCAACGGACCTTTCTATAACGAAGCACAGCTTATTTTTATATCCATTGCGTGTCTTGCCATTTACGGGGTTTTCCTGATGGTACAGACCGTTCGCCACAGAAGCTATTTTATTGTTCCTGATGAGCATCCTGAAGAACATTATATACCTTCGTTATCAAAAACCCTTATCAGCTTTATTTTTCTGGTAATTTGTCTTGTTATTGTCGTGCTGATGGCGAAAGGGTTATCCGATACCATAGAAGCAATGGTACAAAGCCTTGGAGCTCCGAAATCTCTGGTGGGAGTCATTATTGCTGCCGTGGTTCTTCTTCCAGAAGGGGTGGCAGCGATCCGTGCGGCAAGAGCCAATCAAATCCAGTCCAGCTTAAATCTGGCATTGGGTTCTGCACTGGCAAGTATTGGTCTTACTATTCCTGCGGTTTCAGTAGTCTGCATCATGTACGATATTCCGCTTGTATTAGGGCTGGATAAAAAAGACATTATTTTGCTTTCTTTATCTGTATTTATCGTAATGCTTTCATTAAGCCGGGGTAAGACAAACATCCTTTACGGAACCGTTCTTTTGGTGAATCTGGCAGCCTATATCTTTACAGTGATTGTTCCATAAAAAGAAAAAGTACAAAATTACATATATGTTTATTTGTAAAAGAAATCCAGGAAGTTAACCTCGATATCTATATCCCGTACCCCGAATCCCGTATCACTACAACCTTCTCGCCAGCTCCATTTTGAAAGCCATCAGTTTTGCTATATTCTCTGACTTGTAAATCGCCATGTCAGCATTTTCCCCTACGAAGTTTTCCTCAATAGTGCTGCGCCAAAGTTCCAGCCATCGGTCAAAATGTTTCTGTTCCATAGCCTGTATCTCGTTAATCGGGAAGTGTACACCCATTGGATTTCCTTTATAAGTCATCTGTCCGAAAAGGATAGACTCCCAGAAAGAATACATTTTAGGAAGATGCTGATCCCAGTCTACCTTAGCGATATCATTAAAAAAGAAACCAATAGTTTCATCTTTAACAACTTTGTTGTAAAATGAATTGACAAGGTGTTCAATATCTTCTCTTGATTCAAGCTTTTTCATAGTTCAAAGTTAGTACAATTCGTATTAAAAATTTCAGTCGGGAAATTGATAAATTTCATGTAAACAGTATTTTAGAGCACAACATAAAATAATACAATGAAAAATTATGAAAGATTAAAATTTGATTAATTCGCAAAAAAACACCTGAAAAGAATTCATTTTTTGTAAATTTAATTATTAAACACTAAAAAATTATTAAAATGATCAAAAAAATCAATTCTATTTGTATTCTCTTACTGATGTTTTCGGTATCATGTTCAAGAGATGAAGTGAGTGCTATTAATGATGATTCGGAAAAAGTAAATTATTCTGAACTAAACAAATCACAGATGACGGAGGCAGAGATGCTTCAGCAGGGCTGGAAAATTGTAGATGAGTTTAAATTACCGGGGAATAATAATCTTGGTGCCAGCTATAGTTCGCCAAATGAAGAGCGTGAAATCCCTTTCAAGGCAAATCATCTGAAAGATATGGGATATGATGTCAGTTATTCCGGAGAAAGAACACGGTTGAAAAACGTTTTTGCTTATTCCGGCCAGGTTCCGGATGGAATTATATTTAATCCTGACCTTTCTGTAGACGGAGATGCCCGGAATACAGCTCCAAACCCTAATGTTTCCATTGTTTTGGGAACTCCTGAGGTGACTATAAAAACAGACGGTGCAGATCTGCCGGACAATGCCTATACTACGGAGGCAATTAACAATGGCGACAGAGAAAGTGAAATTACGGTAACGTATTCTTATAAAAAAGGATATTCTACTTCCTGGAAGCGTACTGTATCGGGTTCATTTGAAGTGGCAGCTTCAGTATCCGTTGATATTCCGCTGGTTGCAAAAGCTTCAGCAACCACAAAAGTTGTGGTGGGAGGAGATACCACGGAAGGTACGGAAAATTCTGAAGAAATTACCGAAACCAGCAGCTACAAGACCATTGTGCCCGCTCATTCTAAAAAAACAATTTCTGTCCTTACAAAATTGAAGGGATCATCCGTTGAATACTTTGTACCGATGAAATTAAAAGGAAGATTACAGGCGAACTTTCCTTCTCCCGTAGATGGCCATTATTATTGGGCTTTTCCTATCGAAAGCTTTCCAGATTTTCTTACCAATATACATGGAGAGTCAGGAATCGTAAAATCTGTCAGCAATGTAAGTGTTACGGTAATGGAATCACCTGCGCAAAGGATTTAAAAGTACTTTAATATACATTAAAAAAACAGCAGAAATTCTGAATGTCTGCTGTTTTTTGTGTTTTGTTATCTGGACAAAGTTCAATTAAACCACTGAGAAAGCCATCTGCCATCTGAATAGTAAAGTTTAAAAATGATTACTAAAAAGCATTGATATCTTAATGGATTCTATTCTTAACTTTGCTTTTTATATGTTGAAAGAATGAGCAGATTATTAAGGGGCTTATGGGTAGCGGACAATCATAATATAATAAAGTCAAAATGATTACAAAATGACAGGAGGATTCAGAAAAAAAATCCGTCAGAAAAATGCGGAAAACAGTGGTTTCGGAACCAATGCATCCGGAAGATTTATCAATAAAGACGGCCTCCCGAATGTTCAGAGAAGGGGAGTGAATGTTTTTAACAGGCTAAGCTGGTACCACACCATGCTGAATCTCTCCTCATTCCGTTTTATATCTTATCTGGTTATCGCTTATATTATCATTAATCTTTTGTTTGCAATGATTTATTATCTGATTGGTGTAGAGCATCTTACCGGAATTGATAAGAGTGATCCGCTCAATGAATTTATCGATGTCTTTTTCTTCAGTTCTCAGACATTTACCACCGTTGGATATGGAAGAATAGCTCCTGTAGGCTTTTTGGCAAGTCTTGTAGCCACATTTGAAGCTTTTCTGGGATTGCTTACCTTTGCTATTGCAACAGGGCTTTTCTACGGAAGATTTTCAAGACCCCGGGCATATCTTAGATTTTCTGATATAGCAGTTATTGCTCCTTTTCAGGAATCTTCAGCATTAATGTTCAGGCTTGCTCCCTATAAAAACAATGCATTGACGGATGCAGATGTAATTGTATCAGTGGCTATAGAAGTAATAGAAAACGGAATCGCCAAAAGCAATTTTTACCGGCTTACAACACAGATGAGCAAGATCAATACACTGGCGCTCAACTGGACTGTAGTGCATAAAATTGATGAAAACTCTCCGTTTTATGGCTTTTCCGAAGAGGATTTTAAAAATACGGATATTGAGCTTATTGTGCAGGTTCGCGCATTTGATGAAGTATTTTCAAACACGGTGGTTCAAAGATCTTCATATACAACGGGAGAAATTGTATATGGGGCCAAATTTGTTCCGATGTATTATCCAAATAAGGAAAACCTTTCAACAGTACTGGATCTGGATAAAATCAATGAATATAAGAAAGAAGAGCTTCCGGAATCAGTGAGAAATAAAGAATAATGGATTTAGATTTTTATAAAAAACAAGCGATACAAAAGCAGAAAGAGCACAAGAAATTTCTGGACGGATTGAAGAAAAAACCGCCCAAAAATCTCGACTATGTAGTGCAGGAAACCCACGATGAAGTTTTTGAGGAAATTGATTGCCTGCAGTGTGCCAATTGCTGCAAAACAACAGGCCCGCTTTATACTGAAAAAGATATTGAGCGAATTGCCAAACATCTCAGAATGAAGTCCGCAGACTTTGAAGCAAAGTTTTTAAGAGTGGATGAAGATAATGACAAAGTGCTGCAAAATCTTCCCTGCTTTTTTCTGAACAGTGATAATACATGCTCTATCTACGACGTAAGACCGAAAGCCTGTCGTGAATATCCTCATACAGACCGTAAGAAGATTTATCAGATCAATAACCTGATGCTGAAAAACACGGTAATCTGCCCGGCTGCATTTGAATTCGTAGAAAAGATGATGAAGAATATAGTGAAGTAACTTTGCAGGAAGAGGGAAGATGGGGCTGAGAACTCTTCTCGTTGGTTATTTCTACTCTAAAAAACTTGCAGTTTCAAGCGCTACTCTTCCAGTCAGTTCAACCGGACTCATTTTTGCAAATTCCTCTTAAATAATTATAAAGTACGTTAAATAAGCTTTTTACGCATAATTTTCTAAATGATGCTTCGTTTAAGTTAAACAATCATTTAAATATTACATTATGAAAAAGTTATTTTTAACGGCAGCGTTTACATTAGTCGGAGTAATCGCAGTATCAGCACAGTCAACACCACAAAAGCCAGCCGATACTTCTACTAATAACCCTACGACAACTCAAACCCAACAAACGAATACGCAGACTACAAGTCCTGCGGATCCAAAGAATCAACAGGACAAATCACCTGCCACTACAATGGAAACTGCACCGGCAACTGATCCGTCAGTAAGTACAACACCTACTGATGCAACAAAGCCTGCAGATACTCCTAAAGAGGAAAAGAAAGACAAAAAGAAGAAAAAGTAAGCACTTTAGCAAACACTAGTCGAATCCTGAAATCTTGTATTTCAGGATTTTTTTTGTTCAAATTTCTTGTGCCCTGAACAGGATGATCTTAATGATCAGATCGAGCGGAAGATTTTCATGAATTGGAAATTGCACGGCTCCTTTAGAGAATTTATATTTTCTCTCTTTAAAATCTGTTTCAAAAGTACGGATGCCTTCAGCTCCCGGATAGAATCCGATATGCTTTTTATATCCGGCAAAATAAACCAAAGGTTTTCCTCTGTACCGGAAGGCGGGCATCTGATACCCAATATATTCTTCAATATCCGGAACCTGTAGATGGATTACTTTTCTAAGTTCTTGAAGCTTCTTCTGTACTTCTACCGGAAACAGAAGAATATATTCATCAATATTTGTAAAGGTGTTTTGCATGATATAAAAATAAAAAAAGCACTGCATATAGCAGCGCTTTCTCCTTTCACTTTTTACTTTTTTCCCATTATCCCGGGAACAGGCTATATCAAAAAAGGTCGGGATTTTTTCCCAACCTTTGTTTTTTTTGTTACACCACTCCTTGAGCCAACATTGCTTCTGCTACTTTTACGAAGCCGGCAATATTTGCACCTTTTACATAGTTTACATAACCGTCCTCGTCTTTTCCATAGTCTCTGCAAGCTTTGTGGATACCGATCATGATTTCCTTTAATCTTGCGTCAACTTCTTCAGAAGTCCAGTTCAGACGGATAGAGTTCTGAGTCATTTCTAATCCTGAAGTCGCAACACCTCCAGCATTGGAAGCCTTACCAGGAGAGAATAATACTTTATTGTCTAAGAAATAGTTGATCGCATCAAGTGTAGAAGGCATGTTAGCCGCTTCGGTTACACAGATACATCCGTTTTCAACTAATTTTCTTGCATCATCTAAATCTAATTCGTTTTGAGTTGCAGAAGGGAAGGCAACATCACACTTCACATCCCAAGGACGTTTTCCAGCGTGGAATTCAGCAGATGGATATTTTTTAGCATAGTCTTCAGCTCTGTTGTTTCCTGAAGATCTAAGTTCCAATAAATAATCGATCTTTTCTCCGCTGATACCATCTTTATCGTAGATATATCCGTCAGGACCAGAGATTGTTACAACTTTAGCACCTAGTTCGGTTGCTTTTTTGATCACTCCCCACGCTACGTTTCCGAAACCTGATACTGTAACGATTTTATCTTTGAAATCTTGTCCGATCGTTTTAAGCATCTGCTCAGCGAAGTATACTACACCGTATCCTGTAGCTTCAGGACGGATTAATGAACCTCCATACGCAAGACCTTTTCCTGTAAGAACACCGGTAAATTCGTTTCTGATTTTCTTGTATTGTCCGAATAAATATCCGATTTCTCTTGCTCCAACACCGATATCTCCTGCAGGTACGTCTGTTTCAGGACCGATGTGCTTGCATAATTCTGTCATGAAAGCCTGGCAGAAACGCATTACCTCCATATCAGATTTTCCTTGTGGATCAAAATCTGAACCTCCTTTTCCACCTCCCATTGGAAGAGTTGTCAAAGAGTTTTTGAATACCTGCTCGAAAGCTAGGAATTTAAGAACGGATAAGTTTACAGTAGGGTGGAAACGGATTCCTCCTTTGTATGGTCCAATAGCAGAGTTCATTTGAATTCTGAAACCTCTGTTAACCTGAATTTCTCCTTTGTCATCAACCCATGGAACTCTGAAAATAATAATTCTTTCAGCTTCAGCCATTCTTTCAAGCAGCTTCATTCCGGTATATTCTTTTTTAGTAGCAATGAATGGAATTACGGTTACGGCAACTTCTTTTACAGCCTGTAAAAATTCCGGTTCGTTAGGATTTTTTGCTTCAATTTTTGCAATAAACTCTTGGATTTTCTGGTCAATATTATATTGTTCCATATATTAAGGTTGAATATTATTGTCAACAAATTTAATTTTTTTTTCAAGATTCACAACACTATATTTTAACATTGTTAAAAATTAAATAATAATGTTTCGTAATATTATTAAATTGATAATTTATGTTCAAATTTTATTAAAAATGAAATGTTATGTGTGAAATAATGCAGTATTAAGAAATCGTTAAATCTTAAATTGCTATGAATTGCCTCCCGGAAAATGATTTTACTTTCCCTAAAAGTTCCAATTCCAAAATTATTGGTAAGATTTTGTGGGTAGGAAGATCAATTTTCTGTGCCAGATCATCTAAAGAAATCTGAGGCTGGTCTTTAACAGATTGATATATTAAGTTTTGATTATCAGATAATTGGGTGATAGTCTCACTATAAGGAAATAACTCTTCCATTTTTTCTTTGGGTTCATTTAATCCAAGGAGTCCGATAAGGTCTTTCACGGTAGAAATGGCTGTCGCTTTATTATGGAAAATCAGCTGATTACAACCCTGGCTGGAGCTGTCCGTAATTTTTCCAGGCAGTGCAAAAACATCACGATTATAATCATTAGCAAAGGCTGCGGTGCTTACAGAGCCTCCTCCAAAACCGGTTTCCACTACAATCGTTGCCGGAGATATTCCTGCCACAATTCTGTTTCTCTGGATGAAGTTTTCCCGATCCGGTTTTCTGGATGAACTAAACTCTGTGATTAATGCACCACCTTCCAGTAAAATTTTTTCAGATAGTTTTCTGTTTTTGGCAGGATATAAATATTTAAAACCATGGGCAAGAACAGCCACCGTAGGTTTTTGATGACGAATAGACTGTTCGTGAACCTCTTTGTCAATTCCCAAAGCGAGGCCGCTCACCGTTACATATTTTGAAGATTGTGTCGCTTCGAAAAAATCGTCAAGGAATTGTTTCCCATACGCTGTCATATTCCGGGTTCCTACAATACTTACCTTAGGTTGTATATTTTCAATATTCCCTTTTTGATAAAGGATAGCCGGTGCGTCATTACATTCGTTAAGCAGGGAGGGCGTTTCTTTAAGGTGTTTCAGCCTGATTTGAATATTATTTTTTTCGCAAAAATTTAATTCATCTTCTGCGAATTCCAAATGAGATGTATTTCCAATATCTGAAACTGTTTTCTGTCCTATTCCATCAAGTTGTTTATACTCTTTTTTTGCTCTTTTCCAGACCTCCTGGGCGCTTCCGAAAGTATGGACAAGCTTATGAAAATGGATATCACCAATCTGGCTGCACTCGCGGAGGGCGATGGCATAGAAGTATTCTTCGGAATTCATGTGTGTTTTTTTTCAAATGTAATGAAATAAGTTTTATCTTTTTCTTAATTCATCCAAATGATCCCAGATATCATCCTTTTTCTTGTAGGGAAGTTCCATAAAATCTTCAGGATGGTTTTCCCTGTATTCCTGCCATAATTTATCATCCTTTTCGCTGTAATAATTCGGAAACTCCCAGATAAATTTTTTCTTCTTTTCTCCCACATTTTTAAAGGCAAAGGCGATAATACTGCCTACTACAGCTCCGGAAAGATGGGCCTGCCATGAAATTTTACTTGGTTCCTGCATGTTGTAGAACAGTTCCTCCGGAAGCATTCCCCATACCAGACTGCCATAATAAAGCACAACAAGCATTGAAATCGTAAGAAGTTTCGTATTCCATTTAAAAACGCCGCTGAAGAAAAGGAAAAAGGCAAGCACATATACCACACCGCTGGCCCCAATGGTGCAGGTGTACATATATTCACCGGTAAGAATATCAATAGGAGGAAGAAGCCACACCAATAGTCCTGTTGCCAGCCAGCCGATAATAAAGACTTTGTTGGCCACTACCGGATAAAACTGATACAGCAAAAACATAAGTGCTGCTATCGGAATAGAGTTTCCTATAATATGATCAATATTTCCATGTAAAAGGGGAGAGGTAATAATGCCAAGCAATCCCTCGGGTAAGAGGGGAATAATGGCTCCAAAACAGCTTTGAAAGAAGCCCTGCATTTGTAAAAAGTACCCGAACCACATTGCTGAAAGCATCAGCAATGGATAGATAACCGCTCTTTTGGAAATTACATTTTTGAACATGTGGATTTTACGTCAAATCAAAAGCCAATGATAAATTTCGGAAAATTTGTCGATGAATAAGTTTCTACCGGCCTGATTTTAAGACAAAAGGTATTAAATTTAACTTTTGAACTCATTATTTGGCATTGATTTTATAGAAATATCTTGTTATGAGATCATTAAACTTTATAGAAATGGGTTCTTTTAAAGCTGAATTTAGCTTTTAAAAAAATTATATTAATATTTTTGCATTGAAAATTATTTAGAGTAATGAAGAAGTTTTTATTGATTCTTTCCTGTTTTATAGGAATATATGCAAGTGCACAAGAAGAATTGAAAAAAGATTCCGCAGTGGTAGACACCATAAAATACTGGTCGGTTTTAGGAAAAAATACATTAATGATTAATCAGGCTGCCTTTTCAAACTGGGTAGGAGGTGGGGCCAATAACGTGGGATGGCTTGCCGGAATGAATTATAATCTGACATATGAAAAAGATAAAGACCTTTGGGAAAATATCATTATTCTTGGATATGGGCAGAATGATACAAAAGGGCAGGGAATCAGAAAAACACAGGACGTTATCAATGTTTCTACCAATTATGGGCGAAAATTCTCAAAAAGCTGGTATTTCTCTATGGGTGCAGGATTTCAATCACAGTTTGCTGCAGGATATGAAGATGGAAATAATCCTGATGCAAAAAAGATATCCAATTTTATGGCACCGGGCTACCTGAACGTCGGGATGGGTATCACGTACAGACCCAATGATGATCTCACGGTAACATTACGTCCTACCAACGCCAGATGGACATTTGTACTGGACAAAGATCTCCAGACAGCAGGAAATTATGGTTTAAAGAATGATGGTGATACTTCTTTATTACAATTCGGTTTTCTGGGAACGGCAATATATAAATTGAAAATAATGGAAGATATTTATTTAACCAATACAGCGTCTGTCTTCTCGAATTACCTTGACCACCCGGACAGATTAGTTCTTGCCTATGGAGCTTTGCTGAACTTAAAGGTAAATAAATACATCTCCTCCAATGTGACCGTTGATTTGCTATACGATCATAATCAGATAGAGAAAACACAGCTGAAACAAACTCTTGGAATCGGATTTGCCTATACGCTGGCAAATGGTGTAAAACGTTCTGATCGCAAAGACAGCCAGTGGTGGATCAAAAAATAGTCAGAATACTTATATTTTAATTAAAACACTTCAGAAATGAGGTGTTTTTTTGTTTTTAAAATGCCTGAATTTTAAGTTGACTTAAGTTTGTGAGTCGTAATTTTTGTTTTTCAAGTCTTTTGTTTTCAGTTGATTATGATGTATTTTTTAATTATGTTAAATTCATTTTAAAGTGAATTTTATGTCGGCATAAATTATTATTTATACATTTGTAATAAATCAACATTATGAAAAAACTTTTATTGATCAGTTCTATCTCTTTTGGGGCTGCAGCACTCGCTCAGGAGGCTAAGACGGAAGCTCCGGTATCAGACACAGCTAAGGCATGGTCTATTCAGGGACAAAATACATTAATGCTTAATCAGGCTGCCTTTTCAAACTGGGTAGGTGGAGGAGCCAACAACGTAGGTTGGCTTGCTGGCGTTAATTACAACCTGACCTATGAAAAAGGGAAAGATCTTTGGGAAAATATTATCATTCTGGGGTACGGACAAAATAACACACAAGGAACAGGAGTTAGAAAAACGCAGGATGTCATTAATCTTTCTACAAACTATGGTAGAGAATTTGCCAAACATTGGTATTTATCTGCAGGGGCGGGGCTTCAGACTCAGTTTGCTCCGGGTTATGAAGATGGAAATAATCCTGATGCAAAAAAGATTTCCAATTTTATGGCTCCCGGATATCTGAGTGTAGGAGCAGGGGTTACATACCGTCCCAATGATAATCTTACAGTTACTTTACGGCCTGCGAATGCCAGATGGACTTTTGTTTTAGACGAAGATCTTCAGAAAGCAGGAACTTACGGTCTTAAAAACGATGGAGATTCTTCTCTTTTCCAATTCGGTTTCCTGGGAACGGCAATGTACAAACTGAAGATTATGGAGAATATAACCTTACTGAATACGGCTTCTGTATTCTCAAACTACCTTGATCACCCGGACAGGCTTGTCCTTGGATATAGCGGAGTTTTGAGCATGAAAATCAATAAATATATTTCTACCAACGTTACCCTTGACCTTTTGTATGACCATAATCAGATATGGAAGACCCAGCTGAAGCAGACATTGGGCGTAGGATTGGCGTATAATTTTGATAACGGTAAGAAACGTTCAGAAAATAAAGATAACCAAAGCTGGTTGAAAAAATAAGAGACACACAATCTGTAAATACAAAAAAAGCACTTCATTTGAAGTGCTTTTTTATCAATATATATAAGTTTTAAAATTCTATATCAACTTCTAATTTCTCAGCCAGCAGCTTTGAAATTTTCTCTTTTAGAGGTTCTATATCAATATTCTGCATAGCATCATTCGCAAAAGCATATAAAAGTAGTGCCTGAGCTTCTTTTTTCGAAATTCCTCTGGCTCTCAGATAGAATAAAGCATCTTCATTCAATTGTCCTACTGTACATCCGTGAGAACATTTTACATCGTCTGCAAAAATTTCTAACTGAGGTTTTGTATCAATACTTGCCCCTTCGCTTAGCAATACATTGTTGTTTTGCTGGTAAGCATTTGTCTTCTGAGCAATTTTGTCCACAAAAACTTTTCCGTTGAAAACTCCATGGGCGTTACCATCAAAAATTCCTTTGTAGTTCTGGTAACTTTCACAATTCGGGAAGTTGTGGTGAACTGCTGTATGGTGGTCTACCAACTGATCTTTCCCGATAATGGTAATTCCGTTCATGAATGAATTGATATTGGATCCGTTATGAATAAAATCAAGGTTGTTTCTTACCAGTTTACCTCCGAAAGAGAATGTGTTTACCGTAGTTAAGCTGTCCTTCTCCTGTTTTGCAAAAGTATTATCGATAAGATAGGTTGTGTTGTTATCGTTCTGAAGTTTGTGCCAGTCAGCTTTCGCATTTGGGTATGTAAAGATCTCTGTTACAGAGTTTGTCAGTACGTAAGTGGTGTCAAAATTATGGTGGCTTTCAATCACTTCTACTTTTGCTCCTTCTTCTACGATCAAAAGGTTTCTGGTATTGTAGAATGTATTTTCTTCCTGATTCTGAGAAATATAAAAAACGTGGATTGGCTTTTCAATCACTACATTTTTAGGAACTTTAAGGAAGAAGCCATATTTGCAGTAAGCAAGGTTCAGGTTCGTAAAAGCCTGTTCTTTAGAAGCAATGGTATTGAAATATTTTTCAAAAACCTCCTTATGTTTCTCATCATTCAATGCATAATTGAATGAAAGGAACTCCACATTTTCAATAGAAACTTTAGAAAGCTCTTTGTGAAGTTTACCGTTTACAAAAACAATCCAATCAAAATTCTCTTCACCAAGATGCAGTTCATCAAACTGCTCTTTAGTGATATTGTGGTGCTCTTTCGGGAAGAAGTTGTAGCTTTTTTCCGTGATCTCCTTTAGATTGGTATATTTATATTCTTCGTCTTTTTTAGTAGGAAAACCAAAGTTTGCAAATTTTTGAAGCGCTGTTTTTCTTTCCTCATCCAGAAATCTGTGACGAAGACTCTCCAAAAATTCACTATGGTTCTCTATAATTTGTTCTTTTAATGCCATTACTGGTATGTCTGTGGTTTGCACCATTTTTTCTTTTTTTTGAACTAAAATATTGTTATTCCGAGGAATAGGAATCCAATTTTTACTTTAGAGATTCATATTTGCTACACTTCATAAATGGTTGGCATAATTTCAAATCTCAAATAGTAAATTTCAAATTAATTTAAAAGCCAGTCGTAACCTTTTTCTTCAAGTTCTAATGCTAAAGATTTATCACCGGTTTTGATGATTTTCCCGTCTGCTAACACGTGAACGAAGTCAGGCTGAATATAGTTAAGCAATCTTTGATAGTGGGTAATCAGAAGAACTGCATTTCCTTCATTTTTGAAGTAGTTTACTCCATCTGCAACGATTCTTAAAGCATCGATATCCAATCCTGAATCAGTTTCATCAAGAATAGCCAATTTCGGATTAAGCATCATCATCTGGAAGATCTCGTTTCTTTTCTTTTCACCTCCGGAGAATCCTTCGTTCAATGATCTTGAAAGAAAATCTTTTTTGATTCCCAGTTTTTCAGATTTCTCACGGATTAGAGCAAGCATTTCTTTTGCCGGCATTTCTTCCAGTCCGTTTGCTTTTCTTGTTTCGTTTAAAGCGGCTTTGATAAAGTTCGTTACAGAAACTCCTGGAATTTCTACAGGATACTGGAAAGAAAGGAAAATTCCTTTGTGAGCTCTATCTTCAGGAGCATCTTCGCTGATGTCCTGTCCGTCAAAAAGGATCTCTCCACCAGTCACTTCGTAATCTTCTTTTCCTGCGATTACAGAAGAAAGGGTAGACTTACCAGCTCCGTTTGGTCCCATGATAGCGTGAACTTCGCCCGGCTTTATTTCAAGATTAATCCCTTTTAATATTTCTGCGCCATCTTCAATTTTGGCGTGAAGGTCTTTAATTTGTAACATTCTTGCTAACTTTTGCTTTATAATTGTGTGAGCTTCTCATTGTGTATTCACTTTGTCTTTAACTGAAGTATTTCCTCAGCGGACATAGAAGCTTTTTATATTTTATTTTACTAATAATCTCCTGTGAAGATTACAATTTATTTCCCGTTGATAACGGTTGATCATCTGATAAAAACTCTGAAAACCTTGCCTTTAAATCAGTTGGTTTTTATCTGAAAATCCTTTTAAAAGATTAACCTACCGAACCTTCTAGTGAAATTTCAAGTAGTTTCTGTGCTTCAATAGCAAATTCCATTGGAAGTTTATTTAAAACTTCTTTACTGAAACCATTTACAATCAGAGCAATAGCTCTTTCTGTGTCAATACCTCTCTGGTTACAGTAGAAAATCTGGTCTTCCCCGATTTTTGAAGTCGTAGCCTCGTGCTCTAACTGTGCCGTAGGGTCTTTGATTTCAATATAAGGGAAAGTATGAGCTCCACATTCATTACCCATCAATAAAGAGTCACATTGTGAAAAGTTTCTGGCTCCTTTTGCAGAAGGCATTACTTTTACCTGTCCTCTGTATGAGTTTTGTGATTTTCCGGCAGAAATACCTTTTGAAATAATCGTTGATTTGGTATTCTTTCCAATGTGGATCATTTTTGTTCCTGTATCTGCATATTGGTGGTTGTTGGTTACCGCAATAGAGTAGAACTCTCCGATAGAATTGTCTCCTTTTAAGATACAAGAAGGATATTTCCATGTTACAGCTGAACCTGTTTCAACCTGTGTCCAGGAGATTTTTGCATTTCTTTCGCAAAGTCCTCTCTTCGTTACAAAGTTGAATACACCTCCTTTACCTTCTTCATTACCCGGGTACCAGTTCTGTACCGTTGAATATTTAATTTCAGCATTATCTAAAGCGATAAGCTCTACAACCGCTGCGTGAAGCTGGTTTTCATCTCTTGACGGTGCTGTACATCCTTCAAGATAAGATACATAACTTCCTTCATCAGCTACAAGAAGCGTTCTTTCAAACTGTCCTGTTCCTGCCTGATTGATACGGAAATAAGTAGAAAGTTCCATCGGGCATTTTACTCCTTTAGGAATATAACAGAAACTTCCGTCAGAAAATACTGCGGAATTCAATGCTGCATAAAAGTTATCTCCTCTCGGAACTACTTTTCCAAGATATTTTCTTACCAAATCAGGGTGGTTTTTAATAGCCTCAGAGATCGAGCAGAAAATAATTCCTTTTTCTGCAAGTGTATCCTGGAAAGTGGTTTTCACAGAAACTGAGTCCATTACGATATCTACAGCAACTCCTGAAAGTCTTTTTTGCTCTTCGATATTAATCCCTAGCTTTTCGAATGTTTTCAATAGTTCAGGATCTACTTCGTCAAGGCTTGCCAGTTCAGGCTTTACTTTTGGAGCAGCATAGTAACGGATTGCCTGAAAATCCGGTTTTTCATATTTGATATTAGCCCACTCAGGCTCTACCATTTTTTGCCAGATTTTGAAAGATTCCAATCGCCATTCAGTCATCCATTCCGGCTCTTCTTTTTTAGCAGAGATCGCACGGATGATATCCTCGTTTAAACCAGTCGGGAAGTCTTCATAATCAATCTTCGTCTCCCAACCGAATTCATATTTTTTATTTTCTAGATCGACTCTTAGATCGTCTTCTGTATATTTACTCATTATTTTTTTTTAGGTTTCAGATTAGATTTCAGAAGTCAGAATAGCTCTGAGGTCTGAAATCTAGGATCTAATGTCTTTTCTCTAAAGACTAAATGATTCCCCACATCCACATGTTCTGGATGCATTCGGGTTGTTAAAAACAAACCCTTTTCCGTTCAATCCTCCTGAATACTCAAGAGTTGTTCCTGCTAAATAAAGGATGGATTTTTTATCTATAATAATTTTAATGTTATTATCTTCAAAAATCTGATCTGTGTCTGTTTTTTCGTTGTCAAACTTTAAAACATACTCTAAACCAGAGCATCCGCCGCTTTTTACCCCTACTCTTATATAATCTTCAGCAGGGTTAAAACCATCTTCCGTCATTAACTGGATGGCTTTCTCCTTTGCATGGTCTGATACTTTTATCATTGTATTTATTTAGAATGATTTAATGATGCAAAAATACAAACTAATTTCCGCAATCTCAAATCGAAGATGTCTATTTTAATGATTATGATATTAATAGCAATTTATCAGAGGATAAATGATGTTAAAAAAAGATAAACTGAGCCGTTTTCTGTTAAGGTTTTATTCATAATTTTAACCTTGAATCGTATTTTAAATCTATAAGGAAGACATATAATCAAGCAATAAGGGAGAAAACTTGTCAAAAATAAAGTACAATAAATCTTTCTTTTAATAATGCTCAATAAATAAAAATATAAATGAAAAAAATAGGTATTATCGCATTGGCGCTCTTCATACAGAATGTTTCTGCACAAACCAACAGATTCGTATATCAGGTGACGATGAAGCCTGATGCTGAAAATAAAACAGATATCAAGACTGAAAATGCTTATCTGGATATTTCTCCGGAAAAATCTGTGTTTTATTCTGAAAACAGAATCAAAAGAGATTCTATTATGCAAAAAGCATTTCAGAGCGGAGGCGGAAGAGCAAGCATCAACAGAGATCAGATGGAAGGATTGAAAACGAATATCAGCTATTCCATTGAAAAAGATAAAACCAATCAAAAGACCTATTTTAAAGACAGAATCGGGCGTGATCTCTATTCGTATGAAGAAGACAGACCACTGAACTGGAAAATAGAGTCAGAAACGAGAAAAATAGGCGAGTATAAAGTTCAGAAAGCTGAAACTGATTTTGGTGGAAGAAAATGGACGGCATGGTTTACAACAGATCTTCCTTATCAGGATGGACCTTATAAGTTCGGAGGACTTCCGGGGTTGATTGTAAAAGTGGAAGATGATAAAGGAGATTATTCTTTTGATCTTATGAAAAACTATAAAATTGCTGAGTTTCCGGCTTTGAACCAGTTTGGAAATACTTTGAAAGTAAAAAGAACAGATTATATCAAACAGCAGCAAAAATTTAAAGCTGATCCGATGTCGTTTATGAGCCAAAGTGGCAGTGGACAAGGTGGATTTTCTAATACAATAAGAATAGGCGGAGGCGGAAGAGGCTCCGGCGGCGGAAACCAAAATCCTGCTGATATGAGAAAAAGAATGGAAGAAAGGGTGAAAGAAGAGGCTAAGAAAAATTCTAATCCGATCGAATTGCAATAAATAAAAAAGCGGTCTTGACTTAAGACCGCTTTTTTATATCATTATAATTTTTGATAAAAACTATTTTAATAGCTGGTTGAAAGTATCACCCTGTCTGATATCTCCGGTGTTGTACCCTTTCATAAACCATTCTTTACGCTGTGCAGAAGAGCCGTGGGTAAAACTTTCCTGATTCACATATCCCTGTGCTCTTTTCTGAATATTATCATCGCCAACCGCTTCGGCAGCATCTATGGCAGACTCAATATCTCCGGGTTCCAGAATATGTTTGCTGTCATTGGTTCTTTTTGCCCATACTCCGGCATAGAAATCAGCCTGTAATTCTGTCGCAACGGATACTCTGTTCATCTGCTCTTCGGAATATCTTCCGCTTCTTCTTAGCGCATCCACTTTCTGTGTAGTTCCCAAAAGGGTCTGAACATGGTGTCCTACTTCATGCGCAAGAACATAAGCTACCGTAAATTCTGTTACTTTAGCTCCGAATTTTTGCTGAAGTTCACCAAAAAAACTCATATCCATATAGACTTTCTGATCGGCCGGGCAATAGAATGGCCCCATGGCAGATTGAGCCGTACCGCATGCTGAAGATGTTGTATTTTCGAAAAGAACAATTCCTGGATCGGTATAGGTCATGCCATTTTCTGTGAAAATCTGATTCCAGGTCTGGCTATTCCATGCGTCCATCATTTTGACCATTTCTCCGATTTGTTTTTCATCGGCAGTAAGCTCTCTCTGTTCTCCGGAATTTCCTGAAGGCTGCATGCCTCCGGAATTCAAGATACCGGATGGATCACCTCCCAAAAAGAATACGATGGCTGCTATAATTAAAGTTCCGAGTCCGCCTCCTACAATCATACCGCCACTTCCGCCTCCTGAACCACGGCGGTCATCAACGTTTCCGCCTCTGTCGTCTGTCCATTTCATACTAATAAATTTATGGGTTAATTTAAATATTTTACGCCAGATTATAAGCGAAAATATTTAGATATTTATCTGTTGAGTTGTTTCGTTTTTAGCCAGTAAGAGGTAGACTGATAAGCTGATACAGCATCATCCACCAGTTTCTGATCTGGATTTTTTAATAATTTTTCGTCGTAATATAGTTTAAACTCAGGTTTCAGATCACTTTTTTCCAGTTCCAAAGAATATTGTTTTACCTTTTTTACCGGCGAAATAATGGTCAAACGTTCACCTTTGATAAATCCAAGATCCTGATAGGTTGCCACATAAGCTTTAGGCTGGAATTCCGGTTTGAACACATCCTGACCCAGGAATTTAGACTGATAGCTGAAGTTTAATAAGCCCAAAACGGTCGGCATTATATCGATCTGCGACATCAGCGCATCAAATTTCTGAGGCTGAATAAATCCTTCAGAAAATACCATAGCAGGAATTCTGTATTTATCCATCGGAAGTTCCGTTTTTCCCGCACTGGATGCACAATGGTCTGCAATGATAACAAAAACCGTATTCTTGTACCAGTCTTGTTTCTTAGCCATATCGAAGAACAACTTAAGAGAGTAGTCTGTATACTTTACACCCCCTTCACGGGATTTTGCCGTTCCCGGAATATCAATTCTTCCGTCAGGATAGGTAAATGGTCTGTGGTTGGAAACTGTCATCCAATGATTGAAAAACGGTTTTCCTGACTTAGCTTCAGCATTCATTATCTGAATAGCTTTTCTGGCCATATCTTCATCAGCAACGCCCCAAACATTGGCAAAAGTAATTTCTTCAGGTTTAAAGTTATTTCTGTCTACGATACCATAGCCGTTTCCTCCGAAGAAATCCTGCATATTATCAAAATAGCTGTATCCGCCGTATAAAAATTTAACATCATATCCTTTAGACTTGAAAACACTTCCGGTTGTGAATTTATTCTTATTGTCATCTCTCTTGATGATACTTTCTCCTGCTGTAGGAGGAATACATAATGTCAAAGCTTCCAGTCCGCGTACTGTTCTGTTTCCGGTTGCATACAGATTGGTAAACATGAGTGATTTATCAGCAAGACTGTCCAGGAAAGGAGTAATTTTTTGGGTATTGCCATAATGTTCCATGAAATCTGCAGAAAGACTTTCAATGGAGATCAATACTACGTTTTTCTTCACTTCAGGCTGTTCTGCAACAACAGCTCTTGATAAAGTAGGTTGTGGATACTGGCTTAAGAAATTCTTTTCAGCCTGCTGTTGGTTAATCTGTGAATAAAACTGGAAATAATCCAGTTCATTATGGGTAAACGCCCAGTAGAACTTAGGAAGTCCGTTGGCTTCAATTTCGTCTGCGAAAACATTGTCGGATCTGATTTGCATCAAGGATGGTATTGCCAGTGCACTCAACGCACAAAGTACCATAAAACTACCCAGCAGCACCATTTTTTGTTTAAAATCTGGTAGTTCCAGAAGCTCATCTTTTGTTTTCTTATAAATAAACCATGTGATGACCAGGGTAACAATCATGATGGCAGAAAACAGCGGAATAACCGGATAGCTTTCCATGATATTCCCAATCACCTCATTGGTATAGATAAGATAATCTACAGCAATAAAATTATAACGAACTCCAAATTCATTATAGAAAAAATATTCACTTACCCCGTTGAAAATGATCAGAAGAACATATAACAGTAATGTGATGAAATATAATATATTACGGATCTTAATTCTCTGTGCAGGAAGGAACAGCATCAATCCGAAGAAAAGGGCCTTAATTCCTACGAAAACAAGGGCTATTTCCATGATGGAACCTCCATACTGCTTGAAAATATTGTTCGGCACAAGCCATATATAAAGGAAGAATAGAACCAGAGCACTCAGAATAATGTGTCCGTAAGGTTTTTTATATTTTGAATTGGAAAGAAAGAGGAAGTAAAGAGCGAGAATGGAACTGGCCAGTATGAAAACAAAAATGTCATTCACCAGACCTATCAGCAAAACTTTTACAACTTCGAAAAATCCAAAACTAGCAGTAGTAATAGGATGAAAAAAGAATACGGTTCTTATTATCAACGAAATAATAAGATAGAAAATTCCTAAATACAGGAAGGGTTTTATTTTTTTTAAAAACATGTATTGTCTGTCTTTATTAATTTTCACAAAGATAGTTTTTGTAGGGAACTTTTGACGGAAAAAAAGAAAAACATCCTTTTTATTAATAAGATTTATGAATTATTTATATACTAATAAAAAAGGGACTATTAAAAATAGCCCCTTTATATTGTTAAAGTGAATAAAAAGTTAAGAGTGTCCGAAACCGATATTCCCCTTTTTATCAGATAATTTCTTTTTGAAATCAATCATTCTTAGCGCTGTAACGGCTGCTTCCACTCCTTTATTTCCAAGATCTCCACCGCTTCTTGCAATAGATTGTTCTTTGTTATCATCTGTTAATACACAGAAAATAGTAGGGGTGTCCGTCATGATGTTACAGTCTTTGATTCCCTGCGCTACTGCAGAGCATACATAGTCAAAATGTGGAGTTTCCCCGCGGATCACACATCCTATAGAAATTACTGCATCATATTTTCTCTCTTTGCAAAGCTGCATACTAGCATAGCTTAATTCGAAAGCTCCTGGTACAGGGAAAAGTTTGATATTTTCAGGTTTTACCCCTTCTTTTTCAAGGATTTCCAAAGCTGCATCACGAAGATTGTAAGTTACAAAATCATTCCACTCAGAAAAAACAATGCCGATAGAAAAATCTTCGGCATTCGTTATATGAAGTGGCTTGTAATCGGATAGATTAACTGTTGCCATTTTTTAATAATATTTAGTCATTTCGATATAAGAATCAGACATTCCGTTGTCGTAGTCCTGATATTTCTCGTCAATTGCAGAGAAGTATTTTTTAGCTTCTGCATTTTTCTTTAATCCTAAAGCAACAATACCTGCTTTTCTTGTAAAATAATACGTTGTATAAGGATCATCAGATGCTGTAGCAGCCTGATCTAATAAGGACAGAGCTTCATCATTTTTGTTAAGACCTGATTTTGCATCAGCCATTGCTCCATACTTCATTGCCATCAAAGTTTTGTTTTTGGAAGAGAATTTATCCAAAAGATCATATGCTTCCTGGAATTTTCCTTCTTTGAATTTTAATAAACCAGCATTGTAAGCAGAAAGTTTACCAATCTCAGTAGAAGAATATTCATTAGCTGTACCTATAAAACCAGGATTAGCAGCAGATTTTCCACCTAAAGCATCTTTATCTTTGCCTTCTGTAAGGTTCTTTTGAGCAGCAAGGAAACTTTTTACAGCCTCAGTGTTCTTTGGAGCAATTACAAATTGCTTATAAGCAAAGAATCCTAAAACTCCTAAAATCAAAGCTCCAAATACAAAACCAAGCGGCTTTGAATATTTTTCAACAAATCTTTCAGTGTTTAAAGCCTCTCTGTCAAGGTCTTTAAAGAACTCAACCGTTTCTTTACCTTCTTGCTCGTTCTGAGCACTCTTTCCCAATTTTGCCATAAGTTTTTAAAAATTGAAATGCAAATTTAATTGTTTCTGAGAGATTTACAAAATACTTTGTGAGTATTATTGACGAAATCTTGTGAATTGTTAATGGTTAATGATGAATTTATTAAAAAAAGATGCTTCGAGATGCTCAGCATGACACTTCTGATACTGCTTGTTCTAATCTCACAGTAAATTATTAGCCATTGTCATGCCGAGCGGAGCCGAAGCATTTATCTTGTTAGGATCAATCTTAATAACTTAAAATATGGTAGATCTCTGCCCCGAATTTCTTCAGTTTTTCATCTCCATTTAAGCCTTGTAAACCGATAAGGAAACTGAACTGTGAAACTATTGCGCCTTGCTTTTCTACTAATTTGGCAGCAGCTTCAGTAGTTCCTCCGGTTGCCAGAAGATCATCATGAATCAAAACTCTTTGTCCGGGTTTTATCTGCCCTTCACGGGTTTCTATAATAGCGCTTCCATATTCCAGGTCATATGTTTCTGAAATGACAGGAGGAGGAAGTTTTCCCGCTTTTCTGATTAAGATGAATGGAACTTCCAATGCCACAGCGATAGCGATTCCAAAAAGGTAACCGCGGCTTTCAATTCCGCAGACTGCATCGATTTTCCCTTTACTGAAGGCTACAAGATCTGCAATAACGTCTTCATAAAGTTTTGGATTTAAAAAGATGGGTGAAATATCCTTAAACTGTATTCCCGGAATCGGAAAATCAGGAATGTTTTCAATTGTTTCTTCTAATTTCTTGATCAGTTCTGCTGAAGCCATTTATTAATTGATTTTATAGCTGGAAATTTTCCAGTCTCCGTTTACATTTTTAAGCCCGAAAGTTACTTTTAAAGAAGTTGTCTTCCCGCTTTTATCCGTCACATCATAAGTGGCGTTTACACTTGCACTGTTGGCAGTGGTACCGTTAGTTGTAATATTTTTTACACTTACATTCTTCACCGATCCAAAACCTGAAGTAGGATTTGAGAAAGACTCATAACTTCCCCAGCTTGGATTGCTTGCCGTTTCGTATGCTGCTTTTAAATTCTGAGAACTTACATTGTTCAGAAACTTGCTTACCGTATTCTTAGGATCTGCTGTGGGCTGCTTTGGAGCTGCTGGTGTAGCAGGAGTAGCTGTTGGATCAGTCGTTGCTGCAGGTGTAGCTGCAGGATTGTTTGGATCCACCACTGCACTTGGCTGTTCTGTCAGCGCGGTTGAATCTGTTTTTGGAATGGCAGGTACTTTTAAGGCTGCAGCATTCACATCAAGTCCGATTTTTGACATTTTGAAAGTTTTTGCCGTAGTTTTTACGGAAACCGTGATGTCAATTTTATTATCTACCACTTTTGAAGCAGGGATAGATGAGAATTTTAAATTGAATCCTTTAAAGTTATTATCCTGCATCAGGTTTTTAGCTGTAGCTAGTCTTACACCATTGCTGAATACTTCAAGAGTGGCTTCAAGACCTGCACCTGTGAAAGATACCGGGTTTCCGGCTGCATCTACAAGTCTTGGAACAATCTGAATGGCCGTAGGCGCCCCGGTTCCGTCATCACCTGTAGGTCTTGTCACAAGGCTTAGTGATCCTGCTTTCACATCATTAGGATCGCTTTCTTTTGCTTTATCATCCCCGAAGATATTCATTTCTCCCAGTGATGGTGGGGCAGTACTTGCCCATTCAATTCCGTTTTTCTGAGCCACTTCATCAGCCAGAGCCATGATTTCAGGAACTTTTTTTCCGTTGATCAGTTTTCCCAGGGCTTTCAGCTCATTGATATCACCATCAGCTTCTACTCCAAATGTTTTAAGGATGTAAAGAGCTTCATTAAACTTAATCTGTTTAATGGTTGGTAAACTGGAAGTCATATCATTGATACTTGACTGCAGTGTTTTAGTATTCGTAGCATCTACATGATCTTTCTTGCATGCTGTAAAAAGCAACAGACTGAAAACAAGTAGAAAAGAAAACTTTTTCATTTTTATTTGGTTTGTTGCAAATTTAATAAAACCTTTATTAATACTAGATTTTATTTTCACTTTATGTTTTATGACTTATTTTATTTCTTTATCACAGGAGCCATAATCTTATTTTTACTTTTTGTTGGGTTGTTCTTTTAAGTCTCCTTTAAAAAAATTACTGAAGATGGTCTGCATATTCGGGAACGAAGGATTCTGCCAGTAAGACGTCTGGTAACTGCTGTTATCTTTATTGAATTTTACCTTTTCAATATCGTTGTCATTAGTGAAACTAAGTTCCGCAGGGTAGAAATTAGTGTAAAGTGCAATCTGATTGTATTCAGGTTCACTTTTATGTTTTAGTTTAACAAAAACGAGTTCGTTATATTCGAGGAAATCTTTTAGTGTTTTTTCTGATCCTTTCTCAAACGACATATTCAATATGGTTCTGATATCATAAAATCTATATCCGAAGAATGAAAATTCTTTTTCCTGAAGGGCGCAGCCTGTCACTTCAATCTGATCTTTACGATCGCCTTTCAATTCTCTGATGATATTTCTTTTGGTTTTATACTCTTCAGGATTTCCTACATTTTTAAGTTTTGGGATTTGCAGAGAGTTCCCATAATCCCATGATGAAGTTTCTTTTTTCTCGTTTTTAGAGTCTGCCAGTCTGAAAACTCTGTATTGTTCTACATTGGAGCTTTTCAGTTTTTTTGTTTTATTGTCAAAAATGTAAGTTACAATTCCATCGGCATAGCTGTTAAGCTTATTGTTTACCGTTACATAGGCGTTAAAATTTCCCTTAATGAAAATATATTTTGCCGGTTTGTTATTTTTGATAACGACAGTTTCAATTTCCTTTACCTGATCATTGATTTTTATAACGGATTGATCAAAGTCTGAGTAAGATAAGGTGGCCACCGGAAAATTATTGTAGACAAGCTGAAATTTCTCCTGGGAAGGCGAGAGGGATTGTTTGTCTATCTTACCTTCAATATCAGAATAGGCTAAAATAGTTCCGTCTTTTCCAAATACAGAAACTCTTGGAAGAGGGTTGTTATTTTTTTCAGAAACAAAGGTGATGGTCTGAGCCTGAATAAAACTACATAGCAAAAGGAAGAATGTGTAAAGGCAAAGTTTTGTTTTCATAGTAAGTTTGTTGATTGATGTGCATAAAAAAAGACTGATCGTTTTAACAATCAGTCTTTTATCATTTTATTTTGTTACAAGTCCTTAGAAAGGATACTCATAAATTTCAGATTCGTGTAAGAATGGGTTTCCTGTAGGAATCAACTTCAGTTTAGATAAAGCTGAAAGTACAGTAAACATAAATAATCCGGCTACGAATAAGATTGCTCCAAGGATTAACAAGAATACTTCAGGAGTGTTCCAGTATGGTCCTACCGTTCCCGGCATTACCATGTTGAAGTAGTCTAAGATGTGTCCTAAGATTACTACTACTGCCATTGTAGTAACTACTTTGTAGTTTCTCTTGATGCTGCTGCTCACTAATACCAATAATGGTAATAAGAAGTTGATGATCAACATTGGTAAGAAAGTAGGAGAGTAGTGCTGGAATCTACCGAAGAAGTAGTTAACCTCTTCCGGAACGTTGGCATACCAGTACAACATGAACTGAGCAAACCATGTATACGTCCAAAGCATACTTGTAGCGAAAAGGAATACCCCTAAATCGTGTAAGTGGTTGTCATTGAACTGTGGTAAGAAACCATTTTTCTTAAGATAAACACTTAATAGAATGATTACAGCGATACCACTTGAAAGGCAGCTAACCATTGAATACCAGATATACATTGTAGAATACCAGTGAGGGTCAATAGACATCAACCAGTCCCAAGCCCAAGCTGCAGAAGCAAATCCGAAGAATGCAATATATCCTACTGCCCATCTGTAAAGCATTTGATACTCTACTTTAGATTTAGTTTCGTCTACTTTCTTAGACTGAGCTTTTAATTTCCAAGCGAAGAAAGAAGCACCAATCACATAGATTAAAGTTCTTACTGCGTAGAAAGGAATATTTAAGAATTTTTTCTTTTCGAATAAGATCACATCAAAATGCGGAGAATCCGGGTTTGTCAATTCAGGGTCCATCCAGTGGAATAAATGACCATTATGAGTGATGTTTAAGATCATCAGGATTACTAAGATTGCACCACCGTAAGGGATATAAGAAGCAATAGCTTCCATTACTCTTGTAATGATGATCGGCCATCCTGCGTGTGCAGCGTGCTGAATAGAATAGAAGAATAATACGCAGCAACTTACTCCAAAGAAAAATACAGCTACAAAATGTATTGCTGCTAAAGGCTGGTTGTGTACCTGCAATGTAGCATGCTCAAGGTGAGCCGCGTGATCCTGAGGTCCAACCATTTCACTTGAGTGTGTAGGAGCAGTATGACCTGAAGCATGAACAGCTTCCATCATTTGTTCTATTTTCTCAGTAGAAATTCCTTTGTTCAAAAAGAAACCAATACCGAAAAGAACTAAACCTACAACAAGAAGTATTATAGAAGTTGATTTTAATTTTGGTGAAAAACTATACATTTCTTTTCTTATTTTTTAGTTTCGGTAGTCGTTTCAGTTGTTGCTGGTGCCGCCGCTGTAGCTGCTGCCGGTGCTGCTGCTCCTTTTTTGAAAGCACTCATCACATACATTGCTACTCTCCATCTGTCTCCTGCGTTCAATTGTCCCGCATAAGATCCCATGGCATTTCTACCGTTTGTTAATACATAATGAACAGATCCTACAGTAAGTTCTCTGTCAGCATAGTTTGGCACTCCGGAGAATGCTCCACTTTGTACGATAGGTCCTTGTCCGTCACCTCCTGTACCGTGACATGCAGCACAAGTGTGATCAAACAATATTTTACCTCTTTCAAGATCCTTCGCTGCATTAGCTGGGTTCAAAGGAGATACTGTAAGTTTTTTAGAGGCTTCATACCCTGCGTTGTACTCGTCAACATTTTTAGGTAATAAGCTTTCTTCAAAAACTCCATCTTTATTCTGAGCAACTGATCCTTCTACCGGAGAAAGACCTGTTGCACCATTATTTTTAACAAAAGCAGGAATTTCATTTTCATGATCTGAGTAAGCATCCTGAGCTTTCATCAACGGATCATAAGCTACCGGAAAATACATGTCCGGGAAATATACCAACGGAGTGTTCTCCTTTGGTCCGCAAGAGTTAAGTAAAACTGTTGTTAAACCTAAAACCGCTGTAATTTTTAATACATTCTTTTTCATTTTAAGCGTCTTTAACAGTTATTTCTTCAACTCCAGTTTCAATAAGCAACTGTTTTACAGATTCTACATCTTCAGTTACGAATTCCATCATGAATTTATCATCAGTAGTTCTTGGGTCCGGGTTCTGAGCAGGAGCTCCTGGATACATTTTGTTTCTAACCAGGAAAGTTAAAGACATCATGTGAGCTGCACAGAATACCATTAATTCGAACATTGGAACTACGAATGCCGGCATGTTGTGCCCCCAGTCAAAAGCTGGTTTACCACCGATATTCTGAGGCCAGTCGTGATTCATCACATACCAGGTAAGAGTAGCACCGATCGTTACACCATAACAAGCATAGATGAAAGCGGCATCAGAAATTCTGGTTTTCTTTAAACCTAAAGCTTTGTCTAGTCCGTGAACCGGAAACGGAGTATAAACTTCGTTGATTGCGATTCCTTTATCGTTGAATGCTTTAACGCCGTTCATTAAATCGTCGTCGTCAGCATAAAGTCCGTATACAATTTTAGTGGTGCTCATCTCCTTCTTTTGCTTTATAAGTTTCACCTGAGATTTTCAAAATCGATTTTAATTCAGCCTGTGCAATTACAGGGAATGTTCTTGCATATAATAAGAATAATACAGAGAAGAATCCGATTGTTCCTAAGTATACACCCACATCAATGATCGTTGGCTTAAACATAGTCCATGATCCTGGTAAGTAGTCTCTTGAAAGGTTGATAACGATGATATCAAAACGCTCGAACCACATACCGATGTTGATGATCAATGCAACAATGAATGTCCAGATAATGTTCGTTCTTAGTCTCTTGAACCAGAAAGAAGCAGGAATAACAAGGTTACAGATGATCAATGACCAGAATGCCCACCAGTAAGGTCCTACAGCAGCACCCGGAGAAAGATATGTGAAATCTTCAAATCTGGATCCTGAGTACCATCCGATGAAATATTCAGTGGCATAAGCTACAGTTACCATACCACCCGTTAAGATGATTACGATGTTCATAATTTCGATATGATACATTGTAATATATTCTTCTAAGTGACATACTTTTCTTGCAACCAACAATAGGGTCTGTACCATTGCAAATCCTGAGAAGATCGCACCGGCAACGAAATAAGGAGGATAGATTGTTGAGTGCCATCCTTTAATTACCGAAGTTGCGAAGTCAAAAGATACGGTAGTGTGTACTGAGAATACAAGTGGAGTTGCCAAACCTGCAAGAACCAAAGAAAGTTCTTCGAATCTTTGCCAGTGTTTTGCTTTACCACCCCAACCGAATGCAAGGAATGTATAAATTTTCTTAGTCCAAGGAGTTTTCGCTCTATCTCTGATCATTGCAAAGTCAGGGATTAGTCCCATGAACCAGAATACAGTTGATACTGAGAAATATGTAGAGATCGCAAATACGTCCCAAAGTAGAGGAGAGTTGAAGTTCCCCCAAAGAGAACCGAATTGGTTTGGTAAAGGGAATACCCAGTATCCAACCCAAACTCTACCCATGTGGATTACAGGGAAGATTGCTGCCTGTACAACCGCAAAGATCGTCATCGCCTCTGCAGATCTGTTTACAGACATTCTCCATCTCTGTCTAAATAATAATAATACTGCGGAGATTAGGGTCCCGGCGTGACCGATACCTACCCACCATACGAAGTTGGTAATATCCCAACCCCAGTTAATAGTTCTGTTAAGCCCCCATGCTCCAATACCTGTCCCGATAGTGTAAGCGATACAGCCGAATCCATAGAGGAATAGAACTAGTGCAGCATATAATGAGATCCACCATAATTTACCTGCTCTTTCTTCGATAGGTCGTGCGATATCTTCTGTAATATCGTGATAAGTTTTGTGACCAATAATTAGAGGTTCCCTTATCGGAGCTTCGTAATGTCCTGACATTTTTTACCTATTTATTATTTAAACTTTATTTTTCTACTCTGTTTCTTACTTTAGTGTGATAGAACACGTTTGGTTTTGTTCCGATCTCCTCTAGTAAATAATATCTTCTGTTAGATGCATATTGCTCTCTGATCGAAGAATCTTTATCATTCATGTCTCCAAATGTCATTGCTCCAGTAGAACAAGCTTTAGAACAAGCAGTCTGGAATTCTCCATCCTTCACTCTTCTTCCTTCTTTCTTAGCCTCAAGAATTGTATTCTGAGTCATTTGGATACACATTGAACATTTCTCCATTACCCCTCTAGTTCTTACAACTACGTCCGGGTTAAGTACCATTCTTCCTAAATCATTGTTCATGTTGAAATCGAACTTGTCATTTAGGTTATAAGTAAACCAGTTGAAACGTCTTACTTTGTATGGACAGTTGTTTGCACAATATCTTGTACCGATACATCTGTTGTAAGCCATATGGTTTTGACCTTGCTTACCGTGTGAAGTAGCCGCTACCGGACATACAGTTTCACATGGAGCGTGGTTACAGTGCTGACACATTACTGGCTGGAAGATCACATCCGGATTATCAGCAGGGTGGTTCAATGCACCTCCTTCTTTGTTGAATGCAGTACCGTATAATTCTGGTACAGCCATTCCTTCTTTTAACCCTTCGTATACTTCTACCGTTTGTCTTGAAGAATAGTAACGGTCAATTCTTAACCAGTACATATCTCTGGACATTCTTACTTCTTCTTTACCTACTACAGGAACGTTGTTTTCTGCCTGACAAGCAATGATACATGCTCCACAACCAGTACAAGAGTTCAGGTCGATAGATAAGTTGAAGTGAGGACCATCTGTATCATCAAAAGCATCCCAAAGGTCGATTTTTCTCGCTGGAAGTGCTCCGCTGATCGTGTGGTATTCCAAAGGTTTGTTCCATCCTTTGTGCTCATCATCGAAAGCTACGTTGATGAAATCTGCCAAAGGAACTTCCTTCGCGATTTCATAACGACCCATCAATGTATTTTGAAGCTGGATACCTGCGAATTCGTGATCTTCTCCTGTTTTCTCAATTTTAACACCTGAAAGAACAAGGTTAGAACCGTCAAATAAAGGATAAGCATTTACACCGGTATCAGCAGTTGCTCCTGAGTTTTTCTTACCATAACCAAGCGCAAGACCTACAGATCCTTCAGCTTGTCCAGGTTGTACGAATACAGGAACATCTTTTATTGTTACTCCGTTTACAGTAAGGTTTACGATAGAACCATCCAGCTGCATTCTTGCATTAAGATCGTTATCAATTCCGAACTTTTCTGCGTCTTTTGGAGAAATTGTCAGATAGTTATCCCAAGACATTCTTGTGATTGGATCAGGTAACTCTTGTAACCAAGGGTTATTTGCCTGAGTACCATCTCCCATTGAAGTCTTAGTGTATAATACTAATTCTAATTCAGAAGCTTTAAAGTTTCCTAGTTCAGCAACAGCCTGAGCAGCGTTTCCACCTGCATAAGCTAAAGTAGTTGCGTTGGTAGAAGCGTTGATACCGTTATACAATGCTTTGTTGAAAGAAGTACCACCTAAAAGAGAAGCAGAGTTTGCTTTTAAATAATCGTAGTAATTGTTTGCTGCATTGTTTTTTCCGTTCTTCCAAACCAATAGAGATTCTTCAATCTGTCTTGATTTGTAGATTTTCTGGATTGTAGGCTGCATTAATGAATATACTCCTGTCTGTGGTTCGATATCTCCCCAAGACTCCAGCCAGTTGGCTACAGGAATTACAGCTTTCGCTGCTTTGTACATTTCATTTTTCTTATCTGCTACAGCAATTACGTAAGGAACTTTAGATAAAGATTTCTTGAAATCTTCTCCTTTTGGATGAGAATAAATAGGGTCTACGTTGTTGGTAACCAATACACCAACTTGTCCACCGTTTATCCATCCCAGGAATTCCTGGTATCTTGCTCCGTCAAATTCTTTAAGGAAGTTTGCTTTACCTGTGAAAGCTACTGAACCTAATTTCTGGTTGATTAAGTGTGCTAAAACCTGTGCTCCTTTAGAACCGTCAGCAAAAACAACAGCTTTGCTACCTTTTGCTTTCAATTCGTTAGCAATTTCAGTTGCAGTCTTATCAGAAGTACCGCCACCTACGATTGCGTTGTAAACTTCAACTAAAGTTTTGTTTACAGCACTTGGTTTTAATCTGTATCTTGAGTCAGCATTAGCACCGGTTAAAGACATGTTAGATTCCACCTGAATGTGTCTCAACATGTTTGGTCCTGGCTTTCTAGCTGCTGCATAAGAAGTTTCTAAGCTTGAAGCGTTATAGTCTCCTAAGAAATCAGCCTGGAAAGAAACTACCAATTCAGAACCTTTAAGGTCATAAACAGGTAATGCTCTTTGTCCGAATACTTCCTGAGCTGCATCTAATCCTGCAGAGTAAGGGAAAGCATCATATGTTACTAATTCAGCTGTAGGATATTTAGCTTTGAATTCAGCGAATAACTTTTTGAAAGTTGGTGAGGCAAAAGAGTGTGATAAAACCACAATCTTTTTGCCAGACGCTTTAGCTTCTTCCAACCCTTTAATAACAAAACTGTCTACTTTATCGAAAGTTTCATCTTTACCATCCAGTTTAGGCTGCTTTACTTTATCATTATCATAAAGAGAAAGTACACTTGCCTGAGCTCTTGCGTTAGTTTTACCTAAATCGCCGCCAGCTGGGTTGGGTTCAATTTTGATAGGTCTACCTTCACGGGTTTTTACCAAAACACTAGCAAAGTCGAAACCGTCAAAATAGGTTGAAGCGTAATAATTAGGGATTCCCGGAATAATATCATGCGGTTTTACCACGTAAGGAATCGTTTTGATTACCGGAGCTTCGCAGGCAGCTAAGGTAACTGCTGCTGTAGAGAATCCTAGTAATTTAAGGAAATCTCTTCTTGAAGTACTTGATCCGTTTTTCTCAGCATCTCCAAGGAAATCTTCTACCGGAATTTCTTCCTGAAACTCTTTCTGAGCCAGCTTATTATTCAAAGCCGGATCTTTAAGTTCATGAATACTTCTGAATTGTATTTTGTTTGAAGCCATTTATACTTCTAATTTTTTAGTTATTAATAATGACATTTACCACACTCAAGACCTCCAATTGCATCTACAGTGATCTTACCTCCATCTTGTGGATATTGTTTTTTCAACTTGTCATGTAGATTTTTGAAGTACTCTTTATTATAACCGTTGTTCATATCAACTTCAGTCGTTCTGTGGCACTCGATACACCATCCCATAGTAAAGTCGTTAGCCATCTGAACAACATTCATTGTATCAATTTTACCGTGACAAGCTTTACATACAACATCAATTTTGTTGTTAGGATTCTTTTTGTTGAAAGAATTGATGATCGCCTGTTCTCCAGCAATTACGTGCTGAGAGTGGTTGAAGTAAACGAAGTCTGGCATGTTGTGGATTCTTGTCCATTCAACTGGCTGTGTTTTTCCTGTGTACTGTTGTTTTGCAGGATCCCAACCTGTTGCTGCGTAGATCTTCTGGATTTCACCGTCATAGAATGCCTTGTCTTTTCCAGGCTCCATGTAGTGATCTGCGTTGTATTCAGAAATTGTTCTGTGACAGTTCATACAAACGTTCATAGAAGGAATTTCAGATACTTTTCCGTATTTAGCACTGGAGTGACATAACTGACAGTCAATTTTCTGTTCTCCGGCGTGGATTTTGTGAGAGAAGTAGATAGGCTGCTCAGGTTTGTACCCTTTGTAAACCCCGATCCACATTAACCAGTTCCATACTCCGTAAGCGGCTAAAATAGCAAGGATTGCCAATAAACCTTTACCAATGAAGTGGAACTTCTCGTACATTTCACTGAAAGAACGAACTCGTGTTTCATTAAGTCCGGCTAAATCTTCAGACTGACCCAGTTTCACCAATTGTCTTAGTTTAACCAAGATCCAAACCAGTAAACCTGCGATCGCTAAAAGTGAAATGATGACAACGTTTGTTGTAGTTTTGTCTGCAGGTGCTGCCGCAGTAGCGTCAGTTGCAGGAGTTGCTTCCGGCTTTTTCTCCTCCGGAGCAGGAGGGTTAGTTGTGAAAGCTAAAATGTCGTCAATATCCTTATCTGTAAGATTCGGAAAGACCTGCATTTCAGTCTTATTAAACTTTTCAAAAATCTCATTAGCGTATTTATCCCCAGAAGCTCTCAGAGCTTTGTTGTCTTTGATCCACTTGTGAAGCCAATCTTTGTCTACACCACCTTCTGTCTTTACTCGTTCTACAACCCCTTTTAATGGTGGCCCTACAACTTGTTTGTCCAGCGCGTGACATGCAGTACAATTCGCTTTGAAAAGTTTCTCTCCGTTTTTAGGATCGCCGTCTTGCCCGTAAAATGAAGCACTGGTTGATAGCAATAAGCCTATCGCGATCAACGTTTTTTTATAATGCTTTCTCCAACTAATCATTTAAATTATCTTATGTTAGTAAATTATTGAACATTCAATCAATTCCGCAAAAATAATATTTTTAACAGGAATTTAACGGTATATCGAAAAGGGAAAATATCATTTACGTTTAATTTGTATTGATTCTAAATAACCAGTTTGGTATAGTTTTTTAATTTGTATAAATTTGCGGAAACAAGTTTAAATGAGAAATCTAATCAAAATATTTTCGATATTATCATTATTTGGATTTTATAATATTGAAGCACAGCAAGTTGTTAAAAAGGACACCCTGTCAGGAACAGAGCTTGTAATGACAATGGATTCCAAAATAAATGCTGCTTTGGAAGGAATTGAAGGGAAATGTGCTAAAGCTGCGCCAACAAATTCTTCCAGAGATTTCAGTAATAATGATAGTGGAATTTCTACAGGAATAACTACAAAACCACCTAAGATCTTTGTGCCAAGCAGAGAACTTACCAATGCTGAAATCTGTAAGAAAAATCCTAGAATTTTAGGATTTAAAATTCAGATTACAACAGTGAAAAGTAATGAAGAAGCCAACGAGGTGAAGTCTTATTTCAGAAAAAGATTTCCCAACCTGAAAGTGGAAACAGATGCGTCTTTAAGACCCAACTATAAGATTTTGGCCGGAAGTTATTTCACAAAACAAAGTGCTGCCAGTGATCTTTCCAGAATCAGAGAATACTTTAAATCTGCAGTAGCAGTACAGTATAGAATTTTCTGTGCCGAAGCAAAATAAGAAGAATTTATTTCAACATAGAAAAACAAAAAGCTGAGAAACATTCTCAGCTTTTTTATTTATAATAATGTTCCATAAACCAGAAAAATTCTGTCATTCTGAAAATATTAGTGGCGAGCAGATAAGTGAATAACACGACAACCGTTAATGTTAGCAATGACATGATTTTAGGTGATGATCTGTAAGCAAAAAAGAGCCATCCTAAAAGCAAAGGATATACAAAAACAAAATGTCCTCCGTAAATGTAGGAAGTATGAAGACCAAACCTCATCACACAATGGATCGCAATGTCAATGAAAAATGAAATGGCAATCACCTGAACCCATTTATTTTTGAAATTTTTACAATAACTCCAAATGATCAGAATCAACAGCAGGATTACAAAAAAGTAAGGAAACACTGATGAATAAAGGTCCATGTAAAGGCCCTTGAAATTAAAGCCTTTCATATTATGCTTGTCTGACATAATAAATCCGGGGAAAAGAATATTACCTCCGAAAAAGAACGAAAGAATCATGTCCCATGTCGGCATCGACTTTACATTGGAGAACTTTTCATATTGCTGATTTGTTTTTGAAAAAATAGTCTGATATTTAAAATCAATTCTGTTCAAATAAAGAAGTACAAAACAGATCATAGAGACTGTTACTCTAAGCACTGCATTTCCGAATTTTTTCCAGTTTCTGAAAAGTCCTTTTTCAAATAAAAGTGGGATGAAAACTTTTACAAAGTTGGTTATGGTAAGCCCTCCGATGGCAGTTCCTGCCAGTGATAAGGCGGTTGCAGGTATTTTTTCTTCCTTCTTTAGTTTTATTGCTGCATAGTGATTGTATAATGAGAGTAAGAATAAAGTGTAGGTGAAGTTTTCCGGAGTAAAAGACAAGATGATGTTGGTTGAAAAGGCACCGAAAAAAAGAATAATTAAAAGGTTTAACCATAAAGGAAGGCAAATGATGTTCTTTACATATTTAAAGACCTGAACTATATTCAATGTGATGATGATATTACTGAGCCATGCCAGCGTGAGTCTGAAGCTGGCATCCATTTTTCCTCCTGAAATAAATAATGAAAATTCTCTTACCCAGTTAAAAAAGTAGTAGGACAGAGGGTGTCTTTCAAAGCTGCCTCCTGTCATAAGGATCGATTTATTATCAAAACTGAAATAAGCGTCCCATGGAATTCTATTGTCAAAGATAATTCTATAATGCAGGGCTATATAAGATCCTAATATTCCATAACAGATCATGAAAAACAGAAATATTGCCAGTTCGGTATAGGTGGATGGGAAAACCAGTTTTAAAAAATGGATAAATTTTGTTTTGATAGAAGACACGTGTCAAATTTTTTGCAAAAGTAAAATAAAAAAACCACCAAAATTGGTGGTTGTAAAAGTTTGTATAAACGTTCTTACTGTTTGATTACTTTCTCGGTTTTGGATGTTCCATCAGAGAAGTCTACTTTTAGTAAGTAAGTTCCTTTTGGAAGTGACGAAATATCTGTAGTTTCAGAATTGTTTGTACTTATAGTTTTACCTGAGATATCAATTACAGATGTAGCTTTGATTTTTTTATCTGTTTTAATGCTGACTATACCTTTTGTAGGATTCGGATAAACTGAAAGGTTATCCACTTTTGTTTTTGAGACTTCAGATGTACCAAGAGTTCCGTTAGCAATAACCTGTACATCATCAATAGAAACAGCATCTGCATCATTGGCAACATATTGGAACCGTATTTTTACGTTAGCTTGCCCAACATATGCAGCAAGACTTTTCTGTACAGTAACTGTGTTGTAGAAATCCGTATCGATATTACCATCACCATCATCAGTAAAACCAGGTTCGCTATCTTCGTTCCAGAGAGTCGTCCAGTTTGTTCCTCCGTCTGTTGAAATCTGTGCCAGAAGATTTCCCTGGTTAAGACTTATCATATAACCCCAGCCAACTTTTACTTTAAAGCTAAAGGTAGGGCTTGTAGCTCCTACCAGACTGAATGCCGGGCTTACAAGATTTGCTGTATTAGCTCCTGATATCCAGTCAATCGTAGCTGAATTATTTCCCGCGATAGTAAACCTTGTTTTTAATTCAATTGAAGAAGCGGAACTACCTGAAAAAACATTGCCTGTTAAGTCCCATGCTCTGGATACATTAGTGTTTGATTTTGTCCACCCTGCAGGAGGAAATGTTGTTCCTTCAAAATTTTCCGAAAGTAGAGTTTGCGCATTTCCCAATATAGAAGAGACTAAGAAGATGAATAGTAATTTTGTTTTCATTTGGTTTACGTTTAAAGTTGACAGTAAAAGTAATAAAAAAATGAAAATAATTACATGTTTTTTAATTTTTTATGAATAATAATCAATTATGAACTACATGAAAGTGTGGAACATCCCGCTGTATCATCATATCCCGACGGCCTTTTGACGGAGAATTCAGGGTAGATTTCCTGATATGGATTTTCAAGAGCTTTGGTAAGCTTTTCCAGCATTTCCTTTTTACCGTTGCTGATCTCTTCAATACATTCGTAAAGAAGATAATTTCTAAGAATAAATTTTGGGTTTGTTTTTTCCATCATGGCTAAACATTCTTCTCTGGAATTAGAGTTTAATTCTAATCTTGATCTATAACTTTTGATGAAATTATTAAGTTTTGTCAACTTTTTTTCGTCCAAAATAATATAAGAGACCTCTTTAAAGTGCTCTGATATATTGGTTTCTTGAGTTGTTTTTGCCAGTTGATTGAAAAACAGGGTATAATCCAGCTGAAGCTCTTGCATAAGACCTTGCCAGTTGGTGAAGAAATCCTCATCTTCTTTTCGCAGCTGATCAAATCCGAACTTTCTGCAAAGCATCTGGTCGTGGGCTTCCCAAAAATAGGTGCCAAAATTATTTAAAGTATCTTCCAAAAACTTTTCATCTTTGATTAATGGATGAAGAGCATTGGCCAGCTGCCAAAGATTCCACTGAGCGATCTGTCCCTGTTTTCCGAAAGCATATCTTCTTCCTGGAAGATCTGTAGTGTTGGGAGTAAAATTCAAATCATATTCATCCATCATGGAATAGGGGCCGTAATCAATCGTTAATCCGAGAACAGACATGTTGTCTGTATTCATCACTCCGTGTACAAAGCCTACTCTGAACCATTCAACCATCAAGTCGGCAGTCCGGGTACATATATTTTCAAAGAAGTCTCTGTATTTTTTGTCGTCAGTTGATGTAATTTCCGGATAATAGTTTTCAATGGTAAAGTCGGCAAGCTCCTGAAGATTGTTGTATTCTCTTTGGGCAGACATGAGTTCAAAATGTCCGAAACGTAAGAAACTTTCAGCAGTTCTGATAACCACTGCACCTTTTTCCAGTTTTGGATTTCCGTTATACATGATGTCACGCATTACATCTTCACCTGTGAAAGCCAGGCTAAGCGCTCTGGTTGTAGGAATGCCCAGATGATACATGGCCTCACTCATCAGGTATTCACGTACAGAAGATCTTAACACAGCTCTTCCATCGGCATGTCTGGAGTAGGGTGTTGCTCCGGCTCCTTTCCATTGAATCTCGGTCTTTTTTCCTGCCTCATTGATAATTTCACCGGCAAGAATGGCTCTTCCGTCTCCAAGTTGTCCTGCCCAGTTTCCGAACTGATGTCCTGCATATGCTGTGGCATAGGTTTGAATATTGTCCGGAAGATGATTTCCAACCAGAAAATCCAGGTCTTTATCTTCATATTTTCCCAAGCCTATTTCCTCTGATAATGCTTCGTTAAAAGTTATCAGCTCAGGTTTATCAAAGCCTGCGGGTTTAATGGTGGCAAATAAAACCTTCGGGGTATTTCTCTGCATTGGGTTGTTGGAGAAATCACCCGGGAAATTTTCAATAAATGGCTGTCTGATACGTTCGATATTCATCCTTCAAAGGTATTAATTATAAAAGAAAAGACCTTTCAGATTATTGAAAGGTCTTATGTATTTCTAAAAGAGAAATTATTTATTGAAATCTACTTCATCATTGGAATGAAGGTTTTCATTGATGTTGTCCTCTTTCTTTTCTGTTGGTTTTTTAGGCGTTGGATCTGCCGGCCTTGGATTTTTGATCTCATCAATGGTTTGAAGGCTTCCTTCATCTCCATATCCTCCGCTTAATCCTTTAAGGTTTGAACATCCGTCTTTCCAGTCTGAAGGTTTTACAAACTTATCATCAGGGGTAACTCCCAGGCTCTTATCTGCCCATACTTTCTTCATGAATATAGCCCAGATTGGCAATGCCATTTTTGCACCCTGACCTTCACCTGTTCCATAAAAGTGGGTAGCTCTGTCTTCCCATCCAACCCATGCTCCGGTTGCTAATTTTGGAGTAATTCCCATAAACCATCCATCAGAGTTGTTTTGAGTTGTTCCTGTTTTGGCAGCAATTTCTACTGCTTTTGAAATTCCTCTTCTTCCCAGTTCTCCGGAAGCGGTTCCGTATTGTGCAACACCTTTCATCAGTTCAATCATGGTGTAAGCATACATTGGGTTCATTACTTCCTTAGGTTCCACGTTTACTTCCTTGATGACTCTACCGTTGGCATCTTCAATTCTCCAGATCATTTCTGGTTTGTTATAGTTACCATAGTTGGCAAAAGTACTGTAAGCACCAAGCATTTCGTAAATTGTAATGTCTGATGAACCTAAAGCAATTGTATTGTTTCTTGGAATATCTTCTGTTACTCCCAGATCTCTTGCCGTCTGGATTACAGCGTCTACTCCTGTCATTTCAATAAGTCTTGCGGCAACAGGGTTTTGAGAATGTGCCAATGCATCTTTTAAAGTTAGCATTCCGCCTCTTCCCGGTACATGCCATCCGTTATGATCGTATGTTCCGTTAGAAACAGCTGAACAAGGTGTCATTCCGAGTTTCATAATCGCAGTGGCATATACGAAAGGCTTAAATGTGGATCCTACCTGTCTCTTACCTTGCTTGATGTGATCATACTGGAAGTGCTGCCAGTCTATACCACCTACCCATGCTTTGATTTCTCCTGTTCCCGGAACCATAGACATTAAACCTGCCTGTGCAATTTGTTTATGATATCTGATAGAATCCCATGGAGACATTTCTATCTCTTCTTCTCCGTTCCATGTGAATCTTGAAGTTTTGATAGGTTTTTTGAATTCCATCATGATAGAATCATCAGGCATACCGTCTGCTTTCAACATCTTGTATCTTCCGGTTCTTTTCATAGCCTGAACCATCACATCATTGATTTGTTTGTCGTTCAGATAGTAGAAAGGTCTGTTCTTTCTTCCTCTTTGTTCCGCATCAAATCTTTTCTGAAGATCCGTTAAGTGCTCCTTAATTGCCTCTTCCGCATATTTCTGCATTTTAGAATCAAGGGTAACGTATATTTTTAAACCGTCTTTGTAAAGGTTTAGTTTTTTGCCGGTTTCTTTTTCGTGAGTTTCAAGATATTTATCAATCTCTTTTCTCAGATAAAACTTGTAATAGGCAGAATAATCATCGTTAATATTTTTGATTGGATGATAATCTAATGCAATAGGTGTTGCAACTGCTTTGTCAAACGTAGCCTGATCTATGTAGCCTGTTTTCAGCATTTGATCCAAAACAACATCTCTTCTCGCTTTTGCTCTTTCCGGATTTCTCATTGGGTTGTTTTTTACCGGATTTTCAAGCATAGCAACAAACATGGTTGCTTCGGGTAAAGTAAGTTCGGAGGTCTTCTTGTTAAAGTATATTTTGGAAGCCATTTCAATTCCGTTGGCATTGTAAAGGAAATCAAACTTATTGAAATACAATGTTACAATTTCTTCTTTGGTATATCTCTTTTCAAGACTTACAGCCACTACCCATTCTTTCAGCTTTTGAAAAACAGCCTTAATTTTATTATCTGCTCTTTTCCCTGTGAAAAGTAATTTTGCCAGCTGCTGGGTAATGGTAGATCCTCCACCTCGGCCGCCACCAAAAACTACTGCTCTGGCAACAGACTGAAGGTCAATTCCTGAATGTTCTTTGAAACGCTCATCTTCTTTAGCCTGAAGCGCATAGATAAGGAAAGGAGGAAGGTCCTTATAAACAATGGGCTGAGTTTTTTCTTTTTCGAATTTACCCAAGGTTACTCCGTCTGAAGAAATGATCTCAGAAGCAACAAAGATGTCCGGATTTTCAAGTTCTTTTACATCAGGCATTTCACCAAGGAATCCTTGGGAAACCGAAAAGAAAAGTACTGAAATTCCAAGAACTACCGCGATGAGTCCTATCCAAATAAATGAAACCCATTTTCTCCAGGAGGTATCTTTCTTTTTCTTGGGAGGCAGAGGAAATGTTTTCCCCTTATTTCCTGCATTTTTTTTGTTTTCTTCCATTTATGGTTACGGTTTAGCCGTTTCTATTTTTACCCCAATATCCTCAATTCCCGGAAGGTTGTCGTTTCTCATCGCCTGGGTAAGACCGATTTCATATTTTCCTTTTCCTGGAAACTGGTAATTTACTTTATACTGAAACAAAGTTTCTTTCGTATCACCAAACCCTGTACCAAGCCATTCTCCGTTTGGTTTAGCCAGAACATAATTTAAAGTGTCTGTTTCCTTTTTTTTGTTCTGTAGATTGGTGAAATTCACTATAAACCTTATATTGCTGTAAGGATAAGTGTTGTTATTTCTTACGACAAATATAATATTTTTAGGATTCTGCGGATCTGAAACTTCAAGATTAAATTTTTGTTCACTTTTCTTATTCCATTTGTTATCAACGGAATTCATAATGATGTCTCCTCCTGAGGAAGAGTTACAGCTAAAGAAAAGGATAAGTGACAGTAATCCTAAAATTTTATGCATTATTATCTTTTTTTGGAGGATATCTCTTTTTGAATTTTTTCTTATTTGGATTGCTCTGTGGCTTCTTATCAGCATCAGAGTTGTTCACCGCTTTTTCCACAGGTGCTTTTTGCTGTGGGTGCTGCTTTTGAGGTCTAGGCTGATTGGCAGACTGGGCATTTGGGTTTTCGGTTTTTTCAGATCTTTCCGGCCTGTCGTTTTTCTCCGGTCTGTTTCTTTTTTGTCCTTGTCCCTGACCTTGGTTTTGTGATCCCTGTTGTCCGTTATTCTGCTTATTCCTGTTTCTGTTTCCTCTGTTTTTCTTCTCAAATCGGTCCACATTATTTTCCTGGATCAGGTCAATAGTATGAGTAGAGGCTTCCGGCTGTTTCAAGTCTTCAAGAGGAAGCGTTTTTTCACCTCTTTTGTTTTTTGAAATCAGTTTTTTAACAAGATCAATATCGAAATCATACCATGCGATTGAACTATCCACGTAAGCAAACCACATTTTCTTTTTGAAAACATCAATTTTGATACAGAATGCTTTTCCTTTTTCTGTTTCCAAAGTAGTTGAAGAAGAAGGGAAGTTGCTTAACGCATCCAGATAGCTGTCAAGCTCATAGTTAAGACAACATTTAAGCTTACCGCACTGTCCTGCAAGTTTCTGAGGGTTGATGCTCAGTTGTTGATATCTTGCAACGTTGGTGTTTACAGACCTGAAATCTGTAAGCCATGTAGAACAGCAAAGCTCACGTCCGCAAGATCCGATTCCGCCCACCTTGGCTGCTTCCTGTCTGAAACCAATCTGTTTCATATCAATTTTAGTACGGAAAGCTCCGGCGTAATCTTTAATTAATTGTCTGAAATCCACTCGGTTATCAGCAGTGTAATAAAAGGTGATTTTTGAAGCATCCCCCTGATATTCCACGTCAGTAACTTTCATTTCAAGACCTAATCTTTGTGCAATTTTTCTTGCTTCAAGCTTTACGCCATCTTCTTTTTTTCTTGCTTCCTGCCATACCTCAAGGTCTTTTTGGTTGGCCTGTCTGTATATTTTGAGTGCCGATTCTTCAGAAAACTTTTTCTTTTTCATCTGAATCTTTACTAATTCTCCCGTAAGGCTTACTACGCCTACATCGTGTCCCGGACTTGATTCTACTGTAATTACGCTACCTATATGTAAAGGAATATTATTTACATTTTTATAAAACGATTTTCTGTCATTTTTAAATCTAACTTCTACAAAATCACACCTGTTCGGTGCCGGATTGTTGATGTTAGAAAGCCAGTCAAAAACACTTAATTTATAACTATTCCCGCAGGTATTTACATTTTCACAGCCATTTGCGGTTTTTTTAGGGCCGCAAGAATGTGCAGAATCGCCGGATGTTTTACATCCACAACTCATATTTTCTATTATTTATAATCTGCAAATTTATGTATTTTTATCTTTATGCGATTCTAAAATACTTAAATAAGCTGAATTCGGCATAAAACATTTTCATATTTTGACTAAGAATGATGGCTGTAGACTTAATCAGATGCTAATATTTATTCTATTTTGTTTCCTTTAACATTTATTATCTTTTTACTTTCCTGTATTGCTTTTTTAGAGCATTATTGTTTGGTTTTAAACAATCGTTTAAAACTAAACAATGAATATGACTTGGTTTATCAACTGTTTTAAATAGTTAATAATGATTATTTTGCATTTTATTTTCTTCGAGGTGTTATTTTAAACATAGTTTTCTTTTGCAATATTGTTTAAAATATTAGGAAATATTAACAGACGTATTCAAAATAATTTTATATTTGGCTTATATATATAATAATAGTCTATGAAAAAAATATTAGTATCAACTGCTTTATTGGCGGGAGTTCTATCTTATGCAGGAGGCTTCAGAGTTTCCCTGCAGGGGGTAAAACAATTGGCAATGGCGCATACTAGTGCTCATGCCGAAGACGCGAGTGTGACATTCTTTAACCCGGCGGGTATGTCATTTATCCCTTCCAAGCTGAGTGTAGTGGCAGGAGGGTTTGGTGCAAGTAATAAAGTTACTTTTCAAAACTTCAATACTTTACAAAGTGCAGAAACAGATAACCCTATAGGAACACCTATATATGCTGCAATTACTTATAGACCCATAGAGAAACTTACCGTAGGGTTCAGTTTTTCAACGCCTTTTGGAAGTACAATCAAATGGCCTGATAACTGGGAAGGTAAGGAATTGGTACAGAAAATGGAACTGAAAAGTTTCTATTTCCAGCCAATGGTCTCTGTAAAATTGGCTCCATGGGTATCTTTTGGTGCCAGCTATATCTACGCAAGAGGAAAAGTGGATTGGGACAAGGCAGTGACTCAATTTGACGGAAAGGTTAATATTAATGACGATAATGCAACCGGCCACGGATATGGATTCGGTTTCTATTTCAGACCTGACCCGAAATTAGATGTGAGTATTGCATATCGTTCAGCAATCGATATGAAAGCTAAATCAGGAACTGCTACATTCCAGTTCCCTTCTCAATCTGTTTATAATCAGCTAAAACTGAATGCTGCAGGACAAGATGGTTTCTCAGCAACGCTGCCATTGGTTGAAGAATATACCATTGGTTTGACTTATAAGATAACACCGAAGTGGCAGGTTTCTGCAGACTTTAACTATCACGGATGGGAAAGATACAGCAAACTTACATTGGATTTTGAGAATGCGCCTATCGGAAACAATCCGTCAGACCCAACGATTCTTACCAATCCTAAGAACTTCAAAAACTCCAAAACTTTCAGACTGGGAACCCAGTATGCATTCACCAATATGATCTACGGACGTTTGGGAGCTTATTATGATGAAGCACCTTATACTACGGATAACTTTATACCGGAAACTCCTTCATATGATACCTATGTGGTTACAGGTGGGGTAGGCTTCAAGCTGAAGCAGTTCGGAATTGATGTTGCCGGAGGATATGCAATGCCTCAGTACAGAAAGGTGAATAATGTTAATATAGGGCTTAACGGACAGTCAAAAGCAACTGCTTTCTACTTTGGTCTAGGTTTCTCTTATAATCCATTTTAATTTTAGAAGACTATGAAAAAAATTATAATATCGACAATGGCAGTTTCTGCACTTCTTTTTACAGTAAGCTGTAATACGGATTTCGATACGGATGTGAAAGATATCCCGGTAACAAAAGGAGACGCAGACTTTTCAAAATATATATCGTTAGGAAACTCATTAACTGCTGGTTATAGAGATGGAGCACTTTACAGCAGTGGACAGAATGAATCTTATCCAAGCATGATTGCAGCGCAAATGCAATTAGCAGGTGGAGGCGCTTTTAAACAGCCAATGATGCCTAATGACACAGGAGGGTTTACCAATTTATTTAACCCAGCAACAGGAGATTTTGCAGGTAAATATGTGTTAAGTGTGGTGAACGGAGCATTAACTCCCGGTCCAACAGCTCCAGGAGCAGCATTAGATAATGTTTCTGCTGGTGGTCCTTACCAGAATATGGGAGTTCCGGGAGCAAGAGTAGCGCATTTACTGGCTCCGGGATATGGGAATCCAGCCGGATTAATCTCTACGCCTGCTACTGCAAATCCATATTTCGTAAGGTTTGCGTCATCAACAACAACTTCAGTAGTAGAAGATGCCCTAAAACAAGACCCAACCTTCATTTCTTTATGGATAGGAAATAATGATGTTTTATTATATGCAACTTCAGGAGGAGCTGATCCGAATGTTCCGATTACGCCAGTAGATGGTGCTGTAGGGGTAGGGTTCAGTAATACCTATGCTTATTTAGTAGATAAACTATTCCCTGCCGGTACAAAAAGAAAAGGTGTTATTGCTAATATTCCTACAGTTACCAATGTCCCTTACTTTACGAGAATTCCTGCTATGCCTCTTACGGGTTTGACAGATGCTCAGGTGACTCAGCTGAATACAGGATATGCTCAGTATAACGCAGGATTGCTTCAGGCTAAAACCTTAGGAGCGATCAGCGATGCGGAATATCAGAGAAGGTTAATTAAATTTACTGCCGGAGCAGCAGTCAACGGAGCTGTAATTGTAGATAAAGATCTGTCAACTGTTCCGGGGCTTCCAAAATACAGACAAACAACAGCGAAGGATTTAATTCTTTTACCAGCTAGTAAAGTTCTTACTCCACAGGCTGGAGGAGGTACTTCCGTACCATTAGAAGATAAGCTTGTCCTTACTGAAGCTGAGACTGCAAAAGTCCTTGCTGCTACTGCAGGATATAACACAGCGATAAAAAAAGCAGCAACAGACAAAGGTCTTGCCTTTGTGGATATGGACGCTAAAATGATGGAATTGAATTCTAAATCAGGAATTATTTGGGATGGAGTAAAATATACGGCGACATTTGTAACCGGCGGAGCTTTCTCTTTAGACGGAGTTCATCTGACAGGACGCGGATATGGTATTGTTGCTAATGAATTTATTAAATCTATCAATGCTAAATACAACTCTACACTTCCACAGGTAGATCCGAACAAATATTCAGGAGTTAAATTCCCTTAATAATTGATAAAATAAAAACTTAGAAACCACAGGAGTAAATCTTGTGGTTTTTTTTTAAATTTGCAAAATCTTTTAAAAAGTAAAAATGGCCGATCAGTTAAGTTATCTATTTTGTACAAGAACCAGCAGGGACTTGGCAGAGAAAATTGCCCAGAATTATGGGAAAGAATTAGGAAAAATCAACTTTCAGGAGTTCAGTGATGGGGAATTTGAGCCTGTTTTGGACGAATCTGTAAGAGGAGGAAGAGTTTTCCTGATTGGATCTACATTCCCTCCTGCAGACAATCTTTTGGAACTTCTTCTAATGATTGATGCAGCAAAAAGAGCTTCTGCAAAGAGCATCACCGTAGTAATTCCTTACTTTGGTCTTGCCAGACAGGACAGAAAAGACAAACCAAGAGCGCCGATCGGTGCAAAATTAGTTGCCAACCTTCTTACTGCAGCAGGAGCAACAAGAATCATGACAATGGACCTTCATGCAGATCAAATCCAGGGATTCTTCGAAATTCCGGTAGATCACCTGTATGCCTCTACTATTTTCGTAGACCACATCAGGTCTTTGAATCTTGATAATCTTACCATTGCTTCTCCGGATATGGGAGGTGCGAAAAGAGCGAAAAACTATGCCGGTCACCTGGGTGCTGAAGTAGTAATTGCTTATAAGGAAAGAAAAAAAGCAAACGTTGTAGAAGAAATGTTCCTTATTGGTGATGTTACAGGTAAAAACGTAATCCTTATTGATGATATGATTGATACTGCAGGTACACTTTGCAAAGCAGCAGATATCTTGATTGAAAAAGGAGCAAAAACAGTAAGAGCTATGGCTACCCACGGAGTGCTTTCTGGTAAGGCTTACGAGAATATTGAGAACTCAAAATTGCTGGAAGTTATTGTAACTGACTCAATTCCTGTTAAAAATAATTTGTCATCTAAAATAAAAGTGCTATCTTGCGCCCCGTTATTTGCAGACGTTATGACAATGGTTCATGAGCATAAATCAATTAGTAGTAAATTTGTTATTTAATTGATTTTAAAGAGATTGCAAATTGAAATTAGAACAATTTTTTAAATTTTTTATAAATGAAATCTATTACAATTCAAGGTACAAAAAGAGAAAGCGTGGGCAAAAAGTCTACAAAAGCTTTACGTGATGCTGAATTAGTTCCTTGTGTTGTTTATGGAGGTGAAGCACCTTTGAACTTCTCTGCTGAAGAGAGAGCTTTCAAAGGATTAGTATACACTCCTGAAGCACACACGGTATCTATTGAGGTTGACGGAAAAACAATTCCAGCTGTTCTTCAGGATATTCAGTTTCACCCGATTACTGACAAAATTCTTCACGTTGACTTCTATCAGTTATCTGATGATAAGCCAGTGATCATGGAAGTTCCGGTAAGAATTACAGGACGTTCAAAAGGTGTTGTAGCTGGTGGTGTTTTACGTCAGTCTTTCAGAAAACTAAAAGTAAAAGCTATCCCTGCTAACCTACCTGACGAAGTAGTAGTTGATGTTACTCCATTAAGAATTGGTAACAAACTTTACATCGGTGGTATCAAAACAGAAGGATATTCTTTCATGCACCCTGACAACGCAGTAGTAGTTGCTGTTAAGATGTCTAGAAATGCAATGAAAGGAGGTGCAGCAATGCAGGATGATGATGAGGATGAAGAAGTTGCAACTGAAGAAGGTGTTGCTCCTGAAGCAGCAGCTGAAACTGCAGCAGAATAAGAATTGCTTATTTAAACAATATAAGAACCCGTCAGTTTTGGCGGGTTTTTTATTTGATAACGAGTAAGCAGGATACCTAAACAATCTGGTAGGCTGCTTTCAATTTTGTCTTTTTGCCCTTTAGTAATTTCATCTTTTGTTTTATTGGCTTTCTTCACCTTACCCTATTGAATATTTCTATCAACAGATAGCGATCAGTACCCAACCCATGCTTCCTTTCGGAAAAAAAGCCGTAAATTTGAAGAGTTCTAAATAAGGACGTTTTAATTTAAAAAATAAATAAATGTTTGACATTCAGGAAATAAGAAGCCAGTTTTCTATATTGGACAGAGAAGTGAACGGTAAACCTTTGGTTTATCTGGATAATGCAGCTACATCCCAAAAACCAAATTCAGTTTTGGAAGTCTGTCACGCATATTATACAGAACTTAATGCTAATGTTCACAGAGGGATTCATACGTTGAGCCAGCTGGCAACAGAAGAAATGGAGCTTTCAAGAAGAAAGATTCAGAAATTCATTAATGCTGAACATGACTTTGAGGTGATTTTTACCAAGGGAACAACAGAAGGGTTGAACCTCATCGCTTATATTTTAACACAGAAACTGCAGAAAGATGATGAAATCATTATTTCATATCTGGAGCACCATTCCAATATTGTTCCATGGCAGATGCTGTGTGAAAGAACCGGAGCGAAACTACGCGTGATTCCTATTGATGAGAACGGAATCCTTCAGATGGATTATTTTGATCAGTTTTTGAGTGAAAAAACGAAGGTTGTTTCTGTAAACCAGGTTTCCAATGCATTAGGTATTGTGAATCCGATTGAAGAGATTATTGCCAAAACAAGAAAGAATACAGATGCTTATGTTGTGATAGACGGAGCTCAGTCTGCTCCGCATTTCAATATTGACGTACAGAAGATGGATTGTGATTTCTTTGTGTTCTCAGGTCATAAAATGTATGCTCCGATGGGAACAGGTATTTTATATGGAAAACAAGAAATATTAGAAGCTTTACCACCTTTTCATGGAGGAGGAGAGATGATTGCAACCTGTTCTTTCGATGGTACCACTTATGCAGGTCTTCCATTCAAATATGAAGCGGGAACACCGAATGTAGGCGGGAATATTGCTTTAGGTGCTGCTGTTGATTTCATGAATAGAGTAGGTCATACCCATATTCAGAATCATGAAAATGCTTTATTGGAATATGCGCAAAGACAGCTTTTGGAAATAGATGGTATTAGAATCTATGGTGAAAAAGCGAAGAGAACCGGGGTTGTTTCTTTTAATCTGGAAGGAGTAGGAATTGCCTCTGATGTAGGAATGATTCTTGATAAAATGGGAATCGCTGTAAGAACAGGACACCACTGTACGCAGCCTATTATGAACTTCTTTAATATTGCCGGAACAGTGAGGGCAAGTTTTGCTGTTTATAATACTTTCGAAGAAATTGATGCTCTGGTGGAAGGTGTTAAAAAAGCACAGAGAATGTTGAGCTAATCAATATTGGATCTCTGATATACAATTAAAAGCAGCTGTTGAGCTGCTTTTTTTTAATCTATTGAAATACAATAGCACCGGCCTTCAATAATGACCTGATAATAGCCGATAGCACATTCCAGACAGATTTCTCCTCCTGCCATAATGCTTTTCATCTTTTCTTTGTTTAATTTTTTCATATGATGCGATTTAAAGGTTAAGTATAAAATTCTGATCTTTTCTAATAATTTCATGTAATGTATTGATTTTATATATAATTATTAATGTTTTATGAAAAATATTTCGCTAATTTTATATAAACATCAAATATTTTATTATGAAAAAATTCTTTATTCTATTATTGTCGATTTGTGGTCTGTGTGATGCACAAGTTTTTTCTGAAAATTTCAACGGAAATGCTTTGCCGGCCGGGTGGATGGTAGAGAATCCGGATAATTCATTTAACTGGAATGTGGGTGCCCAGAATGGTTTCGCTGGCTTTCCCGATGGAGCAGCTTTTTTTGATGATGATGATGCAGGACCATCCGTAGTTAATACGAATGCCAGACTGATTTCTCCTGTAATTAACCTGGCCGGAGTAGTAAATCCAAAGCTCTCGTTTAATTATGCTAATATGATTGATAATCTTGATTCTACTTTAAAAGTTGAAGTTTTCAATGGAACTTCCTGGATTCAGGTTTTTACTTTTTCAGGTGACGCAGGAATATGGGACCTTGATTTTAATACTTTTACATTTGTAGTAACCAGTTATGATACTGCCGCCAATATAGATCTGACACCCTATGCTAATGCAGCTTTTAAATTAAGATTTGTTTATGATGATGCCGGAGATTATTCTTACGGTGTTGTAATAGATAATGTAAAGATTACAAGCGGCCTCCTGGCAACGTCAGAAGTTTCGTATGCAGATCATATAGATGTATATCCGAATCCGGTTAAGGGGGATTTTTATATTAAACAAAGCTCTCAAAGTAAGTTTGAAAAGATTTCTGTGATTGATCAGTCAGGAAAACTTGTGAAAACATTTAATAAAGCATCTGATTCCTATGACTTATCAGATCTGCCAAAAGGAGTCTATATTATAATGATCAGTAATCCTGATGGAAAAGTTGTTAAAAAGAAAGTGATGAAGGAATAATCATTAAAAAAATAATTCTAACAAAAAACCCTTATAGAATGCCTATAAGGGTTTTGTATATTTTCAAAAGAAATAATCTTACAAATTCGGTTTCCAGTCTACTACCGCTCTGATGAATGCTTCCGCATTTTCCACAGGAACATTCGGTAGAATTCCGTGACCTAAATTAGCAATGTATCTGTCTTTTCCAAAACGGTTGATCATCTCATTCACCATTTTCTTGATGGTTTCAGGAGTTGAGTGAAGTCTTGCAGGGTCGAAATTTCCCTGTAGAGTCATCGTATGGTTTGTTAAAGTTCTTGCGAATTCCGGCTTAATAGTCCAGTCTACGCCAAGAGCCGAAGCCTTTGACATTGTCATATCTTCCAGTGCGAACCAGCATCCTTTCCCAAATACGACAACGTGAGTAAGCGGACTTAATGCTTCAACAATCTGATTGATGTACTGCCATGAGAACTCCTGATAATCCGTAGGAGAAAGCATTCCTCCCCAGGAATCGAAAACCTGTACGGCAGAAACTCCTTTTTCTACTTTTCTCTTTAAATAAGCGATTGTAGTATCTGTGATTTTCTGTAATAATAAATGTGCTGCTTCAGGCTGTTGGAAACAGAAAGATTTTGCAATATCAAAAGCTTTGCTTCCTTTTCCTTCCACACAGTAGCAAAGAATAGTCCATGGAGAACCGGCAAAACCGATCAATGGGATTTCGTTATCCAGCTTCTGTAAGGTAAGTTCAATAGCATCAAAAACGTAACCTAAAGTGTCATTCACGTCGGGAGTTTCAATATTCTGAACCTGTTCCATCGTTCTGATGGGAGTATCCAGCCAAGGGCCAACAGATTCTTTCATTTTGAAATCAATTCCCATTGCCTGCGGAACTACCAGGATATCAGAAAACAGAATCGCGGCATCCAGAGGAAATCTGCGGATAGGCTGCAGGGTGATCTCGGCGGCAAGTTCAGGAGTCTGACATCTTGTAAAGAAATCATACTGATCTCTTAAAGCAATGAATTCCGGCAGATATCTTCCAGCCTGCCTCATCATCCAGACAGGAGGTCTTTCAACGGTTTCTCCGCGAAGTGCTTTTAAATATAGGTCGTTTTTTATCATAATCTATTGTAACTAATATTACCGGCAATATCCGGTAACAGATATTCTAAATCCTACTTCCGATTTCTTTTCTGATCAATGCAAATATTGATGTCAGAGTATTTTCTTCTGAAGTAAAAATTTCTTCCTGCGTATAATTTCTCAGCTCACCGGAAGTGGTTTCGCCAATGGAAAAAAGCTTCATGCCTTCCAGAGAATTTCGCCTTGCAAAACTACGAACTCCGCTCGGACTAAAAAATACTGCAGCATGATATTTTTCAGTTATTACAGGATGAGTTTCCTCAGTATTATAAATGGTAACTTTTTTGTACTTAATGTTTTGTAACGGAAGGTCTTTGTCCAGAACATTGATGGCAAGATTGCCACAGAAGTGCAGGAACTGCTCGTGCTGGCATTTTCCGATAATGAATCGCGAAAGAGTTTCAGCATTTTTCAGTACCTTAAATGTTCCAAAACCATGTTTCCTCAGCTCTCTTTTGGTCTTTTCACCTACACAATAGATTTTGTTATAGTTTTTTGCGGTAAAATCTTCATTGGGTTTGAATCTGTTTTTAAAAAAAGAAGCCACTCCATTGACGCTGGTAAAAATCAGAGAGTAGTTTTTCAGATCAAAAGGATTGATCATAATAGGGCTGGTCTTAATTACCTCAACACAGTCAACCAAAATATCCTCTCCTAATTCTTTGGATATAATAGATGGGTCTATATTTTTGGTAAATAAGATTTTCATGTCTGTAAAATTAAGAAAATGAAAAAGTGTGGCTAAAGGAATATAAAAATGTAAATCTGAACTATCAGATCTGGCTTTTGATTTCTGCCATTAATTCTTTTCCTCCGTTCTCAAGAACAACTTTTGCAAACTTTTCTCCAAAATTCTCATTTGGAGTATAGACAAAGTTTTCATCTACAGCAATACAGTTTTTACCGTCCAGAGAGCAAAGTGCTGCTTTGAAGCGGATCTGGTCGTCGATAATTTCTGCAAATGCTCCGATAGGTGCAGTACAGCCTCCTTCTAAAGTGCTCAGGAAGTTTCTTTCAATTTCCACACAGATCTGAGTCTGTTGGTGATTGATCTGGCGCACAATTTCATTGATCTCCGGCTTGTCAGTATGTCCGGCTACAGAGATTACGCCTTGTGATGGGGCAGAGATCATTAATGGAAGCATTTCATAATCAATTTCCATTTTCATTCTTTTGATGCCTGCCAAAGATAAGATCGTAGCATCGAAATCTCCTTCTTCCAGTTTTTGAAGTCTGGTTTGAATATTTCCCCTGATATCCGAAAACTCAGCGGTAGGATAATTTCTCAGCCAGAAAGCTCTTCTTCTCAAACTGCTGGTGGCAAGTTTAAGCTCATGGAATTCTTTATTCCTTGCAGATTCTTTTCTGATCAGAATATCCTGTGGATAATCTCTTTCCAGATAAGCGATCATCTCAATATTTTGAGGCAATTGAGTGGGAACATCTTTTAAAGAATGTACGGCAATATCAATTTCATCATTCAATAGGGCAATATCAAGATCTCTTGTGAAAACCCCGGTAATTCCTAAAGAATAAAGCGGCTGATTAAGGTTCTTATCGCCAGAAGAAACGATAGGAACAATTTCCGTTAAATAATTGTTGTTCTGAAGGTGCCTCGCAACCTCTCTAGCCTGCCAAAGTGCAAGTGCGGAATTTCTCGTTCCGATTCTAATGCTTTTCATTGAATTCGTTGTTTGGTTGTTCAACTAATATTTCGTGCATTAATTTACTAATTTCTTCGGCTTTTAAAGGATTATCGATGATATATTTTGCAAAACGGTTGGTGATTTTCTGGATCATTTTATCAGAAAGTTCCATGTCCGTGATGTTTATGTATTTATTTTTTTTGTAGAAATTATGCATTTCATTACGCTCCATGTTCTTTAGAACGGCTTTGAAATGATGAATATTAGGGGCAAGTTTTCTCTTTTTCTCCCATTCAATAAAGTCTTTCATCAGTTCCTTAATGATTTTTTCAGCTTTCGGGATTTCTCTTTCGCGCTGTTGAATCGTTTCCTGAATCTGTTTTGAAAGCTCATCCACATCAATCAGAGTTACGTTTTTATTTTCAGTAACATTCTTTTCAACGTTATGAGGAATGGAAAGGTCAATGATCAGTGTTTCTTTTCCATTAGGGAAATGAGACCGGTTGACAATAGGATGCTTGGCTCCTGTTGCCACAATAAGAATATCTGTATTTTTTAATTCCTGGTCAAAATCAGAATAATCAACGTGAGGAATATTATATTTCTGGGAAATTTTTTCGGCTTTCTCCTGAGTTCTGTTGGCAATTTTAATTTTCGGCTGGTAGACATGCTTTACCAGGTTTTCAACGGTATTCTGTCCTATTTCACCTACCCCTAAAAGAAGGATGTTTTTTTCAGTAATCCTTTTCTGGTTGTTTAAAATATAATGAACGGCCGCATAAGAAACCGAAGCAGCACCATTCGAAATGCCGGTTTCATTTTTTATTCTTTTCGAAATCTGAATCGCAGCATTGATGGCTCTTTCCAGATAAGGATTCGAATTTTGTCTTTCTTTTTTGAAACGGCTATATGCTTTTTTTATCTGCCCGATAATTTCAAAGTCTCCGATAATCTGGCTTTCAAGGCCTGCCGCTACTCTGAAAAGATGAATCAGAGCTTCCTCTTTGGTAAGAATATTTGCAAACTGAAGAAAATCGGTAAGTTGTACTCCAATCGTTTTGCAATACTCTTCCGCTACTAAAAGATAATTGGGAGAAGTGGTATAAATTTCGGTCCTGTTACAAGTGGAAACCACAAATGCATCACCCAGATCTTCCTGATGGACTCTGGAAACAAAGTTTTTGATGTTCTCATCAAAGAATGCAAACTTTCCTCTCGTTTCTACGTCGGCTTTCTCGTAGCTTATTGAAAGCACGGCAAAATTTGACGTTCGATGAATGTTGGAATACTGTAACATAAGCAGTGGCAAATTTACGATTTTTTTCATTAACCTTTCTCAGATAGTGTATATGATAATTATCGTAAAAAACTATAAAAGGGAATGCCGCAAAGGTGAAACTGTAAAATGACAAAAAATGCATATTGTATGAAAGCTGTTACGCTTTTTAAGTTTTATTTATGCCTTTTTTGTTGAGCTTTCTTAGCCTTTTTACCCTTTTGCTAATTCGCTTTTCAGCCCTTTTAACATCCCATGAATTTTAGTTGAAATCAAACTCTGTAAATGTCTAAACTAAAACTTAATAAAGAATTATAAATTTTAATAAAATTTTAACCAAATTAAGTTGGTGGGAAATTTCTTTACTAGTGTTAAATTTATATCTTTGTAATCTTAAAATCAGAAGAAAAATATGAGTTTATTTGATATGTTTACGCAAGAAATTGCGATAGACCTTGGAACTGCTAATACCCTAATCATCCATAATAATAAAATTGTTATTGATCAACCTTCAATTGTTGCAATTGAACGTTCATCGGGTAAGCCGATTGCCGTCGGAGAGCAGGCCAAGCATATGCAGGGTAAAACTCACGAGGATATCAAAACCATCCGTCCTTTGAAAGATGGGGTTATTGCTGATTTCCACGCTTCTGAGCACATGATCAAGGAATTCATCAAGAAAATTCCTGGAATCAAAGGTAAATTCATTCAACCGGCATTACGAATTGTAATCTGTATCCCTTCTGGTATTACTGAAGTTGAAAAAAGAGCGGTAAGAGACTCTGCTCAGAAGGTAAATGCAAAAGAAGTAAGATTGATCTACGAACCAATGGCTGCTGCAATTGGAGTTGGGATCGACGTACAGAAACCTGAAGGTAACATGATTATCGATATAGGTGGTGGTACTACGGAAATTGCTGTTGTTGCTTTAGGAGGTATCGTATGTGATAAATCTGTGAAGATTGCAGGAGACGTATTTACCAATGATATTGCTTATTATTTAAGAACTCACCATAACCTTTATATCGGGGAAAGAACAGCTGAAAGAATCAAAATTGAAGTAGGTTCTGCAGTAGAAGATCTTGATGTAGACATCGAAGATATCCCGGTACAGGGTAGAGACCTTATTACAGGTAAGCCTAAAGAAATTATGGTTGGATACAAAGAGATTGCACGTGCATTAGACAAATCGATCATCAGAATCGAGGATGCTGTAATGGAAACATTATCTCTTACCCCACCGGAATTGGCTGCAGATATTTATAAAACAGGTATTTATCTAGCTGGAGGAGGAGCGTTATTAAGAGGTCTTGCGGACAGAATTCACAAGAAAACAGGTCTTCCTGTATTTGTAGCTGAAGATCCGTTGAGAGCTGTAGTTCGCGGAACAGGTATTGCCCTTAAGAATATGGATAAGTTCAATTTCTTAATTAAATAATTTTAACTTTTTACGACTTTATATCTGAATGGGATTTTTGCTGAGATTATTTTCGAAGAATACTCTTTTCGTCTTCTTTATATTCCTGCAAATTATTGCTCTGGTTTTGATATTCTCAAGAAATGCCATGCAGAGATCCTGGATTGCGGGCCAGACGGCTGCGTTCAACTCATGGGTGTCCGGATATATTGACGAAGGAGTTTCTTATCTGAAGCTAAAACAGATCAATGAAGATCTTGTGGTTCAGAATAAAGCCCTTATGACTGAGCTCTATGGAAAAGACGGGTCAAAGAATCCTGTTTTCAAGAGAGTTCATGATACCATTGGTGGAGGGCAGATCTATACTTTTGTTGATGGAGAGATTGTTTTCAACAGTATCAACAGAAGAAACAACTACTTTACAATCAACCGTGGACGCAGAGACGGTGTCTTTCCTCAAATGGGAGTAATGGCGCCGAGAGGTATTGCGGGAATTGTAATCAATTCTACAGATAGTTATGCATTGGTTCAATCCGTGTTAAGTGTTAACAAGATCAGAATTAATGCAGCACTTAAAAACTCAGGGTATTTTGGTACTTTAACATGGAATGGAGATAACTCAAGGGTAATGCACCTGGCAGATATTCCAAAATATGTAGCCCTGAAAGTAGGCGATACTGTTGTTACAGACGGTAAATCTGCTATTTTTCCTAAGGGAGTTACCATTGGTACCATTGCAGGATACTCTGTAGATAATAAAACCGGCTTCTGGGATATTTCCGTAGAGCTGAGTGAAAAAATGGGAGCGTTGAATAAAGTGTATGTAGTGAAGAATCTTAAGAAAGCAGAAGTGCAGAAGATTCAGGACACTATGCAGGCTGTAATAAAAAAGGAAAATGATTAGCAGGACTTTATTTACCGATATATTGATCATGATCTTTCTTGTTGCATTACAGATATTTGTATTGAACAGGATTACTCTTTTCGGGAAATATACTCCGGTATTATATCCTGTATTTGTCATGTTCTATCCGTTTTTCAGAAACAAATTTCAATTCCTGGCATTGAGCTTTTTAATAGGATTGTCTATTGACGGTTTTCTTTATTCGTGGGGGATCAATGCATTTGCAACAACGTTAATTGCCTATTTCAGAACGTTGATCTTCAGGACTTCCACAGATACGTCTACAGACTTTTTCTCATTTCAGTCCCTTCAATGGGCGCAGTTTTTGCTGTTTTTATTTTCAAGTATTTTCCTGCATCAGCTTTTAGTACAATATATCGAGTTCTTTAAGTTCAGCAGGTTTTTTGAAATATTATTTAATGTGTTGGTAACAAGTGTAATTTCATTTATCTTTATAGTCATCTACGCATTAATATTTAAAATCAAACAAAAAGTTTGAACACACGTTATTTAAAAATTTTTTCCATTCTTGTTGTCATCGCCCTTATTTTTGTGGCGAGACTTGCCTATTTGCAGCTGTTTACAGACCGCTATGCACTGAATGCGGCTAACACCTCCATTAAAACAGAATATGTTATTCCACAGCGTGGGGTAATTTTTGACAGAAATGGTAAAATCATGGTGGGAAACCAGCCTGCTTATGAAATTTCGTTTACCCAGGCTTTGATGAAGCCTGATTTTGATACGCTGGCTTTTTGTAGTTTAATGAAAATTACAAAACAGGATTTTATCAATAAAATCAATGTTATCAAAAAAGAAAAATATTACTCAAAGCTGACGCCGATGACTTTCATTAAGGACCTCAGCAGAGAAGATATTGCCAGAGTTCAGGAAATTATTTTTAAGTATCCAGCATTTAATATTGTATCAAGACCTCAGCGTCAGTACGAAGTTTCCACATCCGGAAACCTTCTTGGTTATACCAGTGAGGTAAATGAAAGAGATATTAAAAAAGATTCACTCTACTATTTACCGGGAGATTTCATTGGAAAAACAGGGGTTGAAAAATCCTACGAAAAAGAACTTCGCGGGGTAAAAGGTGTGAAATATATCCAGAAAGATATCAAGCTTCGAAATATTGGTTCCTATAAGAACGGTTCTTTAGATAAAGATGTGATTACCGGTAAAGATATTACGTTAACCATTGATTATGATCTTCAGAGAACAGCTGAAGAAATGCTGGTCAACAAACATGGTGCAATTGTAGCGTTAGATCCTAATAATGGAGAAGTTTTAGTCGCTGCAACCGGACCGGACATTGACCCGAACCTTTTTACAGGACCTAATAAATCAAAAAACCTATATGCCCTATCAAAAGATACGCTTTATGAAAATAAACCTACTTTTGACCGTGCGTTGCAGGCAGGATATCCTCCGGGATCCACTTTCAAACTGCTGACTGCTTTAGCAGCTATGCAGATGGGTGTGATGGATGAGAAAACGATCTTCCCTTGTGGCGGCGGATTTTTCTACAAAGGAAAAAGAATTAAAGGCCATGGTGGAGCAGATCCGCTTATCCCTTCCATTCAGGTTTCGAGTAACTGTTTTTTCACCTACGCATTTATTGCCATTATCAAGAAATATCCGGGAAACCCTTCAAAAGGTGTTGATGAGTGGAAAAAAATCATGAGCAGTTTCGGAGTTGGAGAATTCTTGAATAATGACTTTGCTGTTGGGGCAAAGGGGAGAATACCTTCAGGAGATTTTTACGAGAGAAGATTTAAAGCGATCATGAAGGCAAGCGGTTCCCAGAGAACTGATTTTAAAAACTGGGATGAAATGTCTACGGGTGCCATTTATAACGGAATGGGACAGGGAGATGTTCTGGTAACTCCTATTCAGCTGGCCAATTATGTAGCGGCGATTGCTAACAGAGGATGGTATTATACTCCTCATATCGTAAAAGCAATTGATGGAAAGCCAAATCCTGACCCAAGATTTAAAGTGAAACACAAAACTCTGGTTGATCCAAAACATTTTGAGCCTGTTTTAAAAGGAATGGAAGCTGTAGTTTTAAGAGGAACTGCAAGAGGACTGAAATCCAATGATTTTACCCAACTGGCAAAAACAGGTACCGCACAGGTTCCGCAAGGAAAAGATAATTCCATCTTTGTATTGATTGCCCCTGCTGATAAACCTAAAATTGTTGTAGTAGCGGTAATGGAACATGCAGGATTTGGAGCTACATGGGCAGGACCAGCCTGTACCGTGATTGCTGAAAAATATATTACAGGTGATCTGAAAAGAGAACATCTTTACAAAAAAATGATTACCTCGAGTTTCATGCCTGAATACAAAAGGCAGTGGATTGCTGATTTGAAACGTAAAGGCTTATATATTGATCCTAAACCTGACTCAATCAGACAGAAAAGAATAAAAGATAGCCTGGAGCAGGTAAAACAGCAAAAGGCTAAGCTGCAAAAGAAAATAAACGAAGAGACTAAAAAAAATAACACGGCTAAAAAAACTGCGAAGCAATGAAATGGACAGAAGGAATAGATAAACTTGGCCTTGGGCTGTATTTCCTGCTTTGCATTTTCGCGATTGCAAATATTTACAGTGTGGACCAGAAACTGGGTGAGAAACAGTTGATCTTTTTCTGTATCTCATTATTTGTGGGGCTTATCATCTTTGTCAGCAGAAGTAAATTCTTCGAGAATATGGCAGGAATTATTTATATTGGCGGTGTGCTGCTGCTGATAGGGCTTTTTCCGTTTGGTAAAGAAATCCTTGGCCAGAAGAACTGGTATAAATTCGGAAGTTTTACCATGCAGCCCGTGGAGTTTGCCAAGATAGGAACAGCTTTAATGCTGGCTAATTATGTTTCAGGACCTGATTTTAATCTTAAAAACAGAAAGTCTTTATGGACTACTTTAGCCATCGTTGGTATTCCGGCAGTAGTGGTTCTTGCTATTCCGGATGTGGGCTCCATGCTTGTATTTATTGCATTTTTCATTGCTTTATATAGAGAAGGACTGAGCGGGCTTTTATTCGGTATAGGATTTATTTTTGCCGGAGTTTTCCTGATCTCACTGGCTATTCCTCCTGTTTATGTTGTGATTGCAGTTTTAGTGATTGCCGGTGTTCTGATAGCAATGAATTATCATAGAATGTCATGGGATGTAATTTCTATCTCAGGAATTGCGGGCTCTATTCTTTTATTGTGCGGACTGGCTTTCGGGTCTCCTTATATTTTAGAAAAACTGCCTAAGCACCAGAGAGAAAGGATTGAGGTTCTTTACAAAGGGGAAAAGGCATTCAGAGATACTTCCGGATACAATCTTTTGTATTCCAAAACAGCGATCGGATCCGGCGGACTTTGGGGAAAAGGTTACCGTGAAGGGTCTGTAACCCAGGGGAAATTTGTGCCAGAGCAGCAGACAGACTATATTTTCTGCGCGGTAGGGGAAGAGTGGGGATTTATCGGAAGTGCTATTCTGGTGCTTGCTTATGTGGTATACATAGGAAGAATCTATTATCTTTCTGAACAGCAAAAATCAACTTTTAACCGTGTATTCGGATATTGCTTTGCCTCGATTCTGTTGATGCACTTTTCGATCAATCTGGGAATGGTAATGGGGCTTTTCCCGACAGTTGGGATTCCGCTTCCTTATTTCAGTTATGGAGGAAGTTCTTTACTGGCATTCTCTATGATGACTTTTATTTTCTTTAAACTTAATTACTCTGATAAGAACAGTTTGGTGTAAAAGAGGGAGTTTGGAAGCTGGATGATGGAAGTTTATCATTGTTCTGCTGATCATTCATCTTCAAAATCAACTTCATCAACAATTTGTATGAAACAATCCTATTTCTCAGACGAAGATTTCGAGAGCAAAGATTTCACGCAACTTCCTTTAGAAAAAAGTGAGTACGAAAACTGTACGTTCAGAAACTGTAATTTTGAATACGGAAACCTATCCGGTTTCAGCTTTACAGACTGTGAATTTATCGGATGCAGTCTCAGTATGGTAAAACTGATCAAAACAGCATTTCACCGGGTTGTCTTTAAAGAATGTAAAATGTTCGGACTTCAGTTTGATGACTGCAATGCGTTCGGATTATCCTTTACTTTTGATGGAAGTTCATTAAACAATTCCGTTTTTTATCAGACATCCGTTAAAAAAACTGTTTTCAAAAATTCAAAATTAATTGAGGTAGATTTCAGTGAGTGTGATCTTTCCAATGCAGTCTTCAGTAACTGCGATCTGTCGGGCGCTGTTTTTGACGGCACAAACCTGGAAAAAGCAGATTTCCGAACTTCGGTTAATTATTCGATAGATCCGGCTTTAAATAGGCTTAAAAAGGCCAGATTTTCGCTTTCTGAGATCCATGGACTGTTATATAAGCTGGATATTGAAATTGATAAGAACAGTTGATATCTTTGGTTAAGTTCTGTTTGCTTATAAATTATCAATATTAAAATAATAGGAGAGGGGTTTTAGCCCGTTTTTTTCCTTCTTGGATATTTAACCTGGCTTAGCTGGAATTTAGTCGAAATAGTGTATATAAAAAAGCCATCAGGATTCTGATGGCTTCATTATTTAAATCAATTATTTATAAAATTAAAAATTTGCGGGTGTAGGAAGAGTAGCTGCTGCTAAGTTGTTGTAAGCCTCTCCTTCTTCGTTGATCACTCTTTTTGCGAATCTGAATTTAGGTCCCCAATAAGAATCATTCAGTGAAGAAATCATTACTCCTTTTGATGTTGCTGCGTGGATGAATTTAATCTCACCATCTTCAGAAACACTTTCTACAATACCAACGTGAGAAATTCTTCTTCCATGAGAAAAGAAAATCAAATCTCCCTTCTGTAACTCTCCTTTTTCAATTCTTTCACCTTCCTGAGCCTGAGATGCTGCTACTCTAGGTAAACTAAGACCTGCTGCTGCTCCGAATACAGAAAGAACAAAAGCTGAACAATCTATACCGTTTCTGGTTGTTCCTCCATATCTGTAAGGAGTTCCAAGGTATGTTTCAGCTTCTTCAAGGATACCGTCAATGGTTTTATTATGTTTGATTGCTTTTGCAATCTCAGAATTCTTAACTGCTTTTTTAGCACTAGCGATAGATGCCGCCTTTTCTGCAAGGAATGAGTCGATAAGTTTTTGCTTATCCTGCTCCATTTTTTTGTTATCTATAGAAGCTAGTTTGGCATCTGTTTTGTATTCTTTTGTGTAAGTTGCTGGTTTTGAAACCACATAATTTGTAGCACACGATTGCAATGAAACTGTAGTAACTAAAGCAACTAAATAAAACAAAACTCTTTTCTTCATATATATTTGATTATCCGTGTTAAAAAGGAATATTTATTTTCAAAAGCATTACAAAAGTAGAGATTCCGAGCAAAAGACCCCTGATATGATAATTGTCAGGATCTTATTTTAACACATTTTAACATATAATTTACATATGTTAAAGAAAAATAAACCGCAACAGCCTGTTTTTGGTAAGTGTGCGGTTTTTTTTATTAAGATTCTTTAACAAACTTCTTCGATTTTCTTCTATATATCACGTTTTGTGATTCAAAGTCTTAATTTTCAGTGCTGTTAAAAAAACAAAAAAATTCCCCGGTTTTCCGGGGAATTTAAACTAATATGGAACTTTACAGGTGTTATTTGGTAAACAACATTTCTCTGTATTTTGTCATTGGCCAAAGCTCATCATCCACCATCATTTCCAAAGCATCAGAAGCTTCTCTGATAGGATCAAATAATGGTTTTACTTTGTTACAATAGTTTTCTGCCTGTTTTTGGCTGTCTGATATGGTTTTTGCAGCCTCTCTGGCTTTGATAAGATCTTCAACACCAAGCTTGATTTTAGAAACATTTTCAGAAATGCTTGTAATTAAACTCATTTGCTCTTTTGCCAGCGTTTTAAATTCTTTATCACCAAAGATATCTTTAAGACCTTTTACGTTTTCAATTAATCTGTTCTGATAATTTAATGCAGATGGAATGATGTGATTTCTGGCGATATCACTTAGCACTCTTGCTTCAATATCAATTACAGTAGAGTATTTCTCTAATTTAATCTCGTTTCTCGCTTCAACTTCTCTGTGGTTGAAAATTCCCATCTCTTCATAAAGGTCTAGGAATTTCTTGTCCATTTCCTGTTTTAAAGCTTCAGGAGTCGTCTTAAGGTTGTTCAATCCTCTTTTCTTAGCCTCTTTCGCCCAGTCATCAGAATATCCGTCACCTTCAAACATAATGTTTTTACACTGCTTGATGTATTCTCTCAATACATTAAAGATCGCTTCGTCTTTCTTAAGACCGGTTTCAATTAAAGCATCCACTTCTTTCTTGAAATCATTAAGCTGTTTAGCTGCAATCGTGTTCATTACGGTCATAGACTCTGCACAGTTTGCAGAAGAACCTACCGCTCTGATCTCAAATTTATTTCCTGTAAATGCAAATGGTGAAGTTCTGTTTCTGTCTGTGTTATCCAGCAGGATTTCAGGAATCTTACCAACTACATTTAATTTTAATTCTGTTTTCTCTTCCGGAGATAGTTTTCCGTTGGTTACTTTTTCAAGTTCTTCCAATACACTGAACAGCTGGCTTCCGATGAATACGGAAATAATTGCCGGCGGCGCTTCGTTGGCACCAAGCCTGTGGTCATTGCTTGCAGAAGCGATACTTGCTCTTAGAAGATCTGCATATTCGTGAACCGCTTTAATGGTGTTAACAAAGAATGTCAGGAACTGTAAGTTTTTCTTTGGATTTTTTCCAGGGCTTAACAGGTTTTCACCAGTATCTGTTGCTAAAGACCAGTTGTTGTGTTTTCCGCTTCCGTTTACTCCTGCGAATGGTTTTTCGTGGAAAAGAATATGGAAGTGGTGTTTGTGTGCTACTCTTGCCATGATGTCCATCAACAAAGAGTTGTGGTCTACAGCAACGTTAACTTCTTCAAACATTGGTGCAAGCTCGAACTGGTTAGGGGCAACCTCGTTATGTCTTGTTGTTGCAGGGATACCCAATTTCATACATTCGATTTCCAGCTCTTTCATGAAGTTCATTACTCTTGTCGGAATAGAACCGAAATAATGGTCATCCAGCTGCTGTCCTTTTGCCGGAGAATGTCCTAATAATGTTTTACCTGTTAATACAAGGTCCGGACGTGATTGGTATAATGCTGAATCAACAAGGAAATATTCCTGCTCCCAACCCAAAGTAGGAGTTACCTTTGTTACATTTTTGTCAAAATACTGCATTACATTCGTTGCAGCTTCATCCACAGCGTTCAAAGCTCTTAAAAGAGGTGCTTTATAATCTAACGTTTCTCCTGTATAAGAAATGAAGATGGAAGGAATACATAATGTAGTTCCCATAATGAATGCCGGAGACGTAGGGTCCCAAGCTGTATAACCTCTTGCTTCAAAAGTATTTCTGATACCTCCGTTAGGGAAAGATGATGCATCCGGCTCCTGCTGGATAAGCATGTTTCCACTGAATCTTTCAATGGCTCTACCTCCTTCGATTGGAGTGAAGAAAGAATCGTGCTTTTCTGCAGTAGTACCCGTCAAAGGCTGAAACCAGTGCGTATAGTGTGTTACACCTTTGCTCATTGCCCAGTCTTTCATCGCTACAGCTACCTGATCTGCAATATGTCTCTGGATTTTAGTTCCTTTTTTAATCGCATCCATGATAGAACCGAATGCTTCTTTTGTTAAATATTCTCTCATGGTTTCTTCTGAGAAAACATTTTTACAGAATAGCTCTGATAATTTCGCAGGGATCTCAACAGAGTTGTCTTTTCTGAAATCCTTAAATGGAAGGGTTTCTAATGCTTTGAATCTTAAGGTTGACATAATTGGGTTGATTTTTTACAGCGCAAATTTACAAAAAAAATGAATTGAAAATATTTTAACCCTAAAAATTTTAGGGGTTGTTTGAAATTTTATATAATGTAAACAATTGTTTGGTGTTTTTTTACAGGGGTGTTTTGTGGTTTTGTATTCAGAAGGACTTGGAGTATGGAAGCTAATTGTCCGGACGGTGCAAAGAGCAATTGTATTTGCTGTCTTCCAGGATATATCAAATTAAAATTACAATTATTTAACTTAATTTTTGAGATTTTTTCTGAAAATAAATAAAAATATAGGCAGAAAAATAAAAAATGAATAGAGAAAAGGCCTAAAATAATCCATATCATAAACATCAAATACATAGAATAAAACATGAGTTCCAAAAGTTATGAAGAGATATGGTAATATTTTTTTAGAAGAAATCACCTGGTTTACAAAGAACATGGTCAGCATTTGAAGGAGAATTACCAAAGGGAACTTATCAAATAATCCATAGATTCCTGCAAAAGGGGATATTAAAATTGATTTAATAATTTGGGTAAGGTTTGGTGCTTCATCAAGCTGAAACAAAAAAAATAAAGCTCTGATAGGAAAGTATATAAAGATATGACAAATCCATATTTTCCAAAAAAGAGAAATTCTGTTTAATTTATTTTTCATAAGGTTTAATAATTTTTACAATTTCATTATCGACTGTTCCATCTGGATTTAGTTTGCCCTTGAACCCATACCATTTTGGTTTATGCTTGTATAAATATAGCATTAATAACGGTAAGTCTATTCTAAACTGTGAATCTGTTACTTTAGCATTAGGTGTAAAATCATCGAATGCCGGAACAATGTCGTTGAACCAACTAATTGCCTGAGCTCCGGCTCCATGCCATCCACCCTGAGGGTCTTTGTCTGCCATATTCTGAAACCTAGATATAGTTGATGAACTTGTTTTTCCATAAATGGGAGGAGCTACAACCCCTTGCTCATGTTGTATAAATTCTTTATCCCAGAGGTAAGCGGCGTCTCCTTTTAAAGGAGTTTTAGCATATTGACCATACATAAGCTCATGAAATTTGGTTATTGCAAAATCACAGATCCCTAAATTTAATTCATTTAAAATAGTTTCAACATCATTTGCTAGAAAACTATTCCCTCCTTCCAGTGAGTTTGATAATGCTTTTACCAATCCTTTAGCGCCTTTGCACCATTTTACATCATGCCCGAATCGATTTTTAATATTCCAGTCCACGCCCTCGTAAAAATCATAAATTTGTTTGAAAGGGGCAAGTCTTCCTGGTATTTTGTGTTCAATAATATAAGAATAGGCTCTTCTCCAGGTATCATTATTTTCTGCCCTGTCTTTTGTCAGCCATGAACCATCCTGTCCTTTCCAGTCTTCTATTTTTATAGCTTTGTTTCGTAAAGCAAGTTTGTATGTTTCATAATCGGGAAATTCTCCTCCAATATATTTTTCTACAGAATTTTTGTTGGTGAGGAAATCATACATCAACTGAGGAAAATTATTACCAACATAATTTTTGGGAAGGAGTATTTTAATTTTACCCCCATCAATATTAATGTATTTTGAATGATGTATGGCAGAATCAAAGTATTTTACTCTAGAAGATCCTTCTACAATTTCTATAACAAGTGGATTGATGTTTTGCTCCACATCTTTTACCCCTACGTAGTTGAAAAGAATATTAATTACCGGAAAAATTTTTCCCACAATAAAGACTCTTTCTTTTGGGAAAATATCTGTAGAATAATCAGATAACTGAATGGGCTTAATATATTTTCTGTAATAATTTGCATTACGAATCTGAAAAAGAGTTTTTACCGTATTAAGCTCTGTTTTATTGAGAAAGAGAACATCTGCGTCTTCCCTATCTTTTACTGTTAATATTTCCTGTTCTGCAAGACTTGAAATTCTCATCGATGGATATTGGGTATGTAACCCTAATCTTTTTGGATAGCTCATCTGTATATGTTTTAATTATGAATATATGACAAACTTAGGCTTGGAAGACGCCAAATCTCGACGTATTAAAAACAAATAGGCATCAGCCTGAAGGATATGTTTTAAACGACTTGTTAAAAGACAGTTAAAATAAAGTGGGCAAAGATTTTGTATATTTGTGTGAAATTTATTTTATGACAAATTCTAGAGCAAGAGAAACAACAGAGGCTATTGAAAGACTATACATCTCTATGAGACACTTATTTTATAGAGGATTTTTCAAGCCGGGCGGAGTTTCAGGAGAAAGTATCAGAAGTTTGTTAAAGACCATCAATCCGGAAATTTATGGAACCATGAATATTCCGAGCAAATTGGAATTGGACGGTTTGATGTATGTACTGGACAGACTTCCGGAAGGAATTGAAGAATGTGCTTTTATTCATCTTACATCTGATGAAGGGTTTGATAAAGGAAGTTTCGAACCTATTGTTCCCAAGAAAAGAAGAAGAAACTGTTATAGAATAGACGAACACCAGATGAATATTGAGGTTCTTTTGGGCCGTTCTGAAATTTATGACATTCTTACCCACCTTACCTTCCTGTTTATAGAAGCTGATAAAATCCGTAATCTGGCATTCATCCAGGATGAAAACTGGAAACCGACACGTGCCTTCAAAATTATTGAAGAAGTAGTGAAGGGAGAAAAGAAATTCAGCAGAAAAGAAAAAGAAGTGGCACTTATTCATCTTTCTTCTTTAATAGGAAGATCTTTTGATGAAACTTTAAGAGCTTATAATACTTTTGGTGACGATCATAATCCTGACCGTCTGTTCAAAATCATTTACAACTTAGGAAAAGTAAGTCTTGATGATGCAAAAGGTAGCAGAGAAAGAGAAATTCATTTCAGTTCTATATTGAAAGAAAGAGTAGGGCACCATTATTTTGGAGAAAAATGGGCAAACAAAGTGAAGGAAGTTTTATTTGAAAACAATCTTCATATGCGTCCTTTACACATTATTTCAGCCAATATGCACTCGGTGAAAAATATGCTGTATGCCAATAATGCCCTTAAAAAGAAGCAGCACCACGAGGTAGATTATAAACTGTACGAAGAGATCTCCAATAAGAAAGAACTTCGTGATAAAGTTTTAAAATATGCTTTGGAGGAAGGGATGATTCATATTGCTGACAAGAGTGGAAGTAATATTGACGTTCAGATTATAGACCTCAGCAAAACAGATCTGAAAAATACACCATTTGCAGACATCAAGTTCTCAAGTGATGATGTAGTAATGGTTTTTGACTATGCCTTCGGAGAGCAGGCTTTCGAAGTAATGGACGAATTGCTGAGACCTTTTGAACATAAAGGAGAAGTATACATGATGCATGTAAAATCCGTTTCCATCATGGGTAAAGCAGGTATTCTTACCGGAGCGAAAGGTGATATCATGATCCCTACTTCTCATATTTTCGAAGGAACTGCAGATAACTATCCTTTTGAAAATGCCTTAAAACTGGAAGATTTTAAAGATGATGAATTAAAAGCTTTTGAAGGACCAATGATTACGGTGCTGGGAACCTCTCTCCAGAATAAAGATATCCTTTCCTATTTTATGAATACTTCATGGAAAGCTATTGGTCTTGAAATGGAAGGAGCACACTACCAGAAAGCTATTCAGGTAGCATCCAAGATCAGACACCATATTTCACCGGATTTGTTTGTCATGTATGCTTATTATGCATCGGATAATCCGTTGGAAACGGGAAGCACACTGTCTTCAGGAGGCCTGGGTCTTACAGGAGTAAAACCAACGTATCTGATCACTTTAAGAATCCTTGAAAAGATTTTAAGAAGCGGTAAGAAAGAAGCTTCGGCTAAAAAATAATTGTAATTCAATCATTATAATATCAACCTCAGATACTTTTGTATTTGAGGTTTTTTTGTAATTAGTTAAACACAAATATCACGAATTTATTTCACAAATTGCACTATTTTATTGTGTTTAAAATAGTGGTTTTCATTGGTGAAATTTGTGTTTAAATAAAAACCTATCTTTAGGAAACATAAATATATATTCATGAGTTCAGTTTCACAACTCGCCAAAAGATTCAGAGAAGTTTTGCTGGATGGTTTCTGGATCGCCAATACCAATTTTAAAGATCAGCTTTCAGAGGTGACCTGGGAACAGGCGGTAACAAAAGTAGATACTTTGAATACCATTGCGATGCTTACTTTTCACATCGATTATTATATTGCAGGTATTATCAATGTCTTTGAAGGAGGAGCTCTTGAGATTAAAGACAAATTCAGTTTTGATCTTCCTCCCATAGAATCTCAGCAACAATGGGAAGACTTGCTGAGTAAACTCTGGACGGATTCTGAAAAGTTTGCCACATTATTGGAACAGATGCCGGATTCCCAACTGGATGAGGTTTTCGTTGATGAAAAATATGGAACTTACCGAAGAAATATCGATGGAATGATTGAACACAGCTATTATCATCTGGGACAGATTACTTTAATCAAAAAAATATTAAAAACATATGAAAATAGGAGAAGCAACTTTTAAAAACTGTAAATCGGATTATTGAAAGAAAGCTCAAAAAAGAATTTAACAATTCAGATTAATATCCATCTAAAACCATAATAAACAGAATAAAACCTCGGGATAACTCCTATTTGAGGTTCTTATATAAATTACCTACCTTTAGAAAAAATAAAATTTTAAATGAGAAAATCGGCTGCAATCATTTTTGCGTTTATCATTTCACAATTTCAGGCTCAGCAAGGAGCTTATTATCAGCAGGCTGCGAAGTACAAGATGGATATTGATGTCAATGCTGAAAAATTTACCTATCAGGGAAAACAAACTTTAGAATACACCAATAATTCACCCGATGAGCTGAATGTGGTTTATTTCCACTTATACTGGAATGCTTTCAAACCTAATTCCATGATGGATCAGAGAGTGGCTTCCCAGGGAAAAAATGGGGACGGGAGACTGCAGAAAGATGGTATTTCAAGACTCGCTTCCATTCCAAAAGATCAGGAAGGAGCTCAGAATATCCACTGGATTAAGCAAAACGGGAAAGACCTTAAGTTTGAAGTTCAGGAAACCATTATGAAAGTGTATCTGGCAGAACCTATCAAACCTAATTCTACGACTACCTTTACAATGGATTGGGATGCTGTGATTCCTATGCAGATCAGAAGAAGCGGAAGAAACAACAGAGAAGGAGTAGACATGACCATGACGCAGTGGTATCCGAAAATTGCTGAATACGATTATGATGGCTGGGCCACTTTCGATTATCTGGGAAGAGAATTTCATGCACCTTTCTCCGATTTTGATGTTACCATTAAAATCAACAAAGATTATGTCGTAGGAGCAGGAGGAATTCTGGAAAATCCAACAGAAGTAAAAGGCTACGATGCCAATGCCAAAATAAAAACAGAAAAAGACAAAAAAGTGGTCTGGAAATGGACCGCAAAAAATATCCTTGATTTCGCATGGAGTGCAGACAGAGATTATTCTGTAGAAAGCTTCAATGTTCCGGAAGGCCCGAAAGTATACCTGGTGTATCAGAAAAATGATAAAACGAAAGCATGGGGTGAATCTCAGCCTTATATCACGAAATATTTCCAGATCATGAATGCTCACTTCGGGAAATATGTATATCCTACCTATGCATTTATCCAGGGAGGAGACGGCGGAATGGAATACGGGATGTGTACTATGATTTTAGGGGAAGCTAAAAGTGTTAAAGATTTGATGGGATTAATGGCTCATGAGGGAGCTCACTCATGGTATCAGCAGATGCTTGCCACTAACGAATCTGTACGTCCGTGGATGGATGAAGGTTTTACAAGCTATGCGGAAGGCTATACCATGTATCAGTTATTCCCTGAAGATCTTCCGAATCCTTTTGTTGAAAGATTGGATGCCTACAGAAACTTCGTTAAAAAAGGAATTGAAGAACCTGCCGTTTGGTTAGGTGACCATCATGATAACGGTACATCTTATACCTATGCATCCTATGTCAAAGGAGAGTTGTATCTGGTGCAGCTTGGATATATTATGGGAGAGCAGAATCTTGCCGAAACCTTAAAGCAATATTATGACCTGTGGAGTATGAAGCATCCTTCAGACAGGGATTTCCTTCACATTGCACAGAAAGTTTCAGGGATGGATCTGAAATGGTTCCATAATTACTGGATCAATACGACAAAAACTATCGATTACGGAATTAAGGATGTAAAGTATGATGCGAAATCTACCACCATTACCCTGGTTAATAATGGCCAGGTTCCGATGCCGATTGATTTTGGTGTGATGACGACCGATAAGAAAGTCGTTACCTATCAGATTCCGATGAATATGACCCATACATGGAAAGAAAAGGATATTTATGGTGAGTTTAAAACAATGCCTTACTGGCCATGGACTCAGAAAGAATATACCCTTACTATTCCTTACACAAAATCCCAATTGTCTGTCCTGGGAATCGATTTCAGCCAGAGAATTGCAGATGTGAATATGGAAAATAATTTTGTTGAAGTGAAATAACAATTAACATATATAAAGCAAATCCACAGATGAGTCTGTGGATTTTTTTATTATTGTATTCCAAATTGCTGTACCATCCAGTGATGGGGATGATTTTGGATAAGATCTTTCCTCAAAGTTTCCTCTTTGGTATTTAGATAACTGTAAACCTTTAAAGGAACAGAATCCGGATATTCTTTTAAACCGCTTGCGACCGTCATTTTCGCTTCTTCTTTTTTTGAGCCGCTATCTAAAGCCTCTGCTTTAAAAATGTAAATGATTGCCGGGAGTTTTCCATATACTTCTTTTGTTTCGCTTTCCAGAAGATTCATTGTTTCTATCTGAAACACAGGATTAGGACTCTTTCCTTCTGCTACGGCCTGGCTGATATGCTGCTGATACATCAGAAAAAGATAAAGCAGGTGTATATTTTTGGTATTCGGATCGGAAACGGCTTTTTTAAGCTTGTGGGTAAATTCGGGAGTCATTTCATCATTGTCAGCCTGAAGATTTTTTTGATAAAACTCATCCATCAGATCATAAACTGTTTTATCCTGAGTATCAATTTTCGACTGACTCTTTATTTTTTGTAAAATGCTTGCCATTGAATTGCCGGATTGCGCAAAAATGGAGACGCTGAAGCATAGTAAAGTACCGAGGATCAGTTTTTTCATGAGATAGTCAGAATAATTATATTGTGTTACTAAATATAGTGATTTGTTCTCAGGAAAGAAAAAATAAGTGAGCCATTGTAATTTAGTTGGATAATGACAGGTTCTTTTTTTTAAAATTATTAAATTTAGTGCCTCAAAAATAAGCAGGATTTCAATTTATATAATGAATTTCTTCTGAAAAATATATCAATGAATTCAATTGTAATAAACGTAGGAAACAGCAATATCAGATTCGGTCTTTTCAATGGCGATAATTGTGATATTTCTTGGGTCATCAATACAAAACCTTACAGAACAGCAGATGAACTTTATGTACAGATGCTGATGCTCTATCAAACCTATAAAATTGATCCGAAAGAGATTGATAAGGTAATTATCGGATCCGTAGTACCTCAGCTTACCAAAGTAATGAGCTCCGGGATCAAAAAAATTCATGGAACAAATCCTGTGATTGTTGACAGAAATACACCTTCCGGAGTGCAGGCTAAATCCAAGCAGATGGGAACCGATATCTATGCAAACCTGGTGGCTGCACACAATTTGTACCCAAACAGAAAGAAGATTGTCATAGATTTCGGAACAGCACTTACGGCAAGCTGTGTAGCAGAAACAGGGGAGACTTTAGGAGTAATTATCGCTCCGGGAATTGTAACTTCTCTGAATTCACTGATTAACCAGACCGCACAGCTTCCGGATATCGAACTGAAGAAACCAAAATCTGTTTTGGGACTGGATACGGTAACCTGTATGCAAAGTGGTATGGTATATGGTTTTCTCGGTATGGTAGAAGGCTTTGTCAGCCGTATCAACGAGGAAGTAAATGACGATTGTTTCGTAGTAGCAACGGGAGGTGTTTCCCATGTTTACAAACCCCTTACGGATAAGATCCATGTGATGGACAGGCTCCATACGTTGAAAGGTCTGTATTTCCTCGGAAAAGATTTATAAATTTAGATGATTAAGGTTGAGGTTGGATCCAGCTGATACTTTAGTACCTCAATCTTACTATTAACATAATGGAAAAATTTCCCGTACTACAAACCGAAAGACTGATCCTTTCACAGCTGGAAGAAAAGGATATTCCTTTTATCGTTGAACTTCTTCAGCATAGGATTTTTTCTGATCTTACTTCCAATATTCCTTATCCATATGTGGAAAATGATGCCAGATCCTGGGTGAAAATGTCAAACGAAGCTTTTAAAAATAATACAGGGTATACGTTTGCTATCCGTAATAAAGAGGGGCAAATCATAGGAGCTATCGGGCTGCATGACAGAGATGATGATAAAGCTGAACTTGGCTACTGGATAGGAATTCCTCACTGGGACAAAGGGTATGTAACCGAGGCAGCAAAAGCAATAATAGATTTTGGCTTTAATGAATTGAAGCTGAATAAAATCTTTGCTACTCATTTTCCTCACAATCCGGCTTCGGGAAGAATTATGGAGAAAGTAGGAATGGAGCAGGAGGCTGTTCTGATAAAAGAAGTGAAAAAAGACGGAGAATATTTTGATCTTGTGAGATATTGTATCTTAAAAGACTGAACAGATCGTCTTACTATTATAAAATTGAAAGCCAAAGAATGTCACTATCCTCCGGCTTTTGTTTTTAATTATCTTTTACTTTTAAAAAATTCTTTAACAATAGAAGAGCATTCCACTTCCATGATTCCTATAATAACTTCTGTTTTAGGGTGGAGAGAAAGATGTTTATTGATAAAACCTCTCTGTTCATCACGTGCTCCAATCACTACTTTCGAGATCTGAGACCAGGAAAGAGCTCCTGAACACATGACACACGGTTCCATCGTTACGTAAAGCGTACAGTCTTTCAGGTATTTTCCTCCCAGGAAGTTGGCAGCAGAGGTGATGGCCTGCATTTCAGCATGAGCGGTCACGTCATTTAATGTTTCAGTGAGATTGTGGGCTCTTGCAATGATTCTGTTGTTGGAGACTACCACACATCCTATAGGAACCTCATCTTTTTCTAAAGCGGCCTCTGCCTCCTGCAGCGCCATTTTCATGTAATATTCGTCGGTAAACATTAATCTGTTATCGTTAAGGTTAAAGGAAGTTTAAAGCGGTAAATCGTAGGATCACCTTTTATCATTGCAGGGGAAAATTTTTCCGTCAGCGAATATAAAGCAATTTCTGCCTGTCTGTTAAAGGTGAAATTGTCTCCCTGTGCACGGACATTACTGACTGTTCCATCTTTCTCAACAATAAAGTCAACATCCGTTTTTATCATCTTCTCTTTAGAATATACCCCATCAACATACAAAAGATTGGCAACTTCCTGTCTCAAAGAATTAATTCCACCTGGATAATCCGCAATCTTTTCAGCATCTGCAAACTTTTCAGATGAGGTGAGCCTGGGATTTTTGATGGTTTGAAGGTCCTCCAGATTCCTGACTTTTAATAAAGCTCCGATCAGAGCATTGTTTTCAATGCTATCCATTTTTTTCATGAAGAAAAGGAAGTCTCCCTTTATCGCAGCTTTTTTTACCGTATTGGATTCTGCATCAAATTTCTTTTTGAACTCTTTATTCAGCATATTTCTGTGCTGGTTATAATAACTCTTTACAAGCCTGAACTCTTCTTTCTGCTGTGCGAGAAAAAAGGAAGAGATAAAGCAGCTGATGCCAATGAATAAAGTTTTCAATAATGGTATATTTATGTAAATATAACAAAAAATATGAAATATATTCCTGATGATCAGCTTTCAAGATAACGGTTCAAAGATTCCTGTAAATGATTGCGGATATCTTCAACTAAGGTTTTCGGTTCCAGAACGGTTACTTCTTTTCCGTAAGAAAGAATTTCCTGCATGAAATCATAAGTAGGGTGGAGGAAGAACTCAAAATAGATCTCTTCCGGCGTTTCTTTGGTTTCTTTCTGTGACTGATGAAGTGGGAAACTTCTGATGTACTCTCCCTGATGGCGGCTGCATTTCAATACAATGTTCTGCGGATTCTGTTCTGTCAGGTTCATCACTCCGAATGCATTTTTAAAGTGCTCTCTGAAGTTGTATTTGTATTTTTCCCTGAACTGATTTTTAGCCACATCAAGATAATTGATCCTGTCAAGCCCGAATGATTTTAAAACTTTGTCTTTGGTATCAATAGCAATAAGATACCATCGGTCTTTAGATTCTTTTAAAGCCAAAGGATGCACTTTTCTGGAGGTCATCAGTTTGTTCTTGTAATTGTAGTGTTCAAAACTCACAACTCTTTTATTTCTGATCGCAAAGAACAGGTCATAAAAATGTTCCACACCGGTTGGTTTGCGGCTTTCAAAAAAGATAAAATCTGAAAAGTCCGGATGAAGATTCAGGGCGTTGCTTACCTGGAAAGATTCAAGAAGTTTTTGATTGTATTCATCTACTTCCATAATCGGGCGGCTCTCGATATAATACCGGTTGTCACCCTTTTTTTTGTTGTGAATAGAGAGGTTAAAAAGATCGGAAATCTCCCGGATATCCCTCTGCAGGGTACGGATAGAGTAGCTCTTGATTCCCGCATCCTGGAATTCAAAAGAGTTTAAAAGATAGTCCTCCAGCTGGGAATAGGTAGCCGGAGAACTTTCTAATCTTTTAATAATTAAGGCATATCTTGTCAGATAAAAATCTTTCTTCATTTCTCTATTTTTTAGGGTGCAGCAACGCTGCATTCATGGTAAAGTTTTATAAGACAAATATATGCGGTTCATGCGACAAAACGTGTCGTGTTTTATTTTTTATTTATTCTATTTTTATTAGAAGGATGCCGTCAAATTACCATTTTCATCCCATTTTTTATAAGTGCCGTCGTATTCTACGTTGTTATGGGCTTTGTATTCTGTGTATTTTTTACCGTTTTTATGATAAGATCTGAACCATCCTTCCTGATAGCCATCTTTATATTCCTCTTCGCAAAAAAGCTCGCCAGTGTCATAGTATCGTAAAACAATACCTGTAAAAGGGCTGCCATTGTGATAATATATAGGAACTCCTCCGCCGTCTAAACGGTTACATGTTAACTCGCTTTCTTTTATTTTTAATGCCATGATTATTCGATTAATGTATTAAACAAATTTATTAAAATCCCATGAATCTAATTCCTGAGGTTAAATAATAACAATGGACACATGGAGGTTGTAATTTATCGGCAATTCTTAAATATCTGTTGTATCCGATAATATCATGAAAGACTGCTTCTCCCAGTTTTCCTTCAGGATCAATAGTAGTTAACAGCCTATCTAATGCTCTGATCTCTCCATGAGACCCCATTGCACCAGCCCTTAATATGTCAATTTCTTCAGCAGGAACCCCTTTCATTTTTAAACGGGCAATATGCTTTTCCAACCTTATTTTAAGAGTAGGGTGGATATTATCAATGAAGTTTTTATATACTTCACCTTTTCCTTTTCCTATTTCTGCTTTCAAAAAATTGGTTTCAGTTGAAATATACCTTATTCCATTTTTTACATAAATGAAACCACTTATCATTGTTTTTTCGAAAATAACACCAGCATCGAAAGTAGAAAGAATTTTGGCAGCATCTATATTCACCTTTTCTACGAGGCTTCTACCCCAATCCCCATATTTATTATAAGCTTCTGCTTCAGTAAGTAAATCTTTTAAATTACTTGTAGGATATATTTTACCATATGTAAGAAGTTCTTCAGCTGCTTTAATAAATTCCTTTGGGTTATTAAGGTGCTTCAACAGCTTGTTGGCCTCTTTATAAAACTCGGATTTTTGAGCTCTTGTAATTATTTCACCTTTATATACTATAGCAATCTCGTTATTAACTTCTTCTACAACCTTATTTTTTACAATTCTTTGAGTCTTGAACTGTCCTTCTATAAGGAACATGCCATATTTATTTAGCATTTTTGATTTAGCTTCGTTTACAAGACCTCTTGTTGCATCTATTAATTCCTTGTTTGTCAGGAGTACCTTAAATGTATTTTTGGTAAAGTTAGAAATTTCTCTTTCAAGCATTACTTTTACCATGCAGCTCATTACAAAATTCTTTACTTCTGCTCTGGTTTCTTCGGCTAATATCTTTCCCCCTATTTTGTATAATTGTTGTACTACGGCTGTTGTAGCTGTTGCATAACCTGCTGTTTTATAAATTTTCTCCCATATATCCAGAAATTCTTTCGTTAGGTTATCTTTGGCTAATTGAATTCCCAAATCTCCTAAGGCGATGGCTCCGTCTACAGCTACTAACATTCCCCAAAATGTAATAGAGCTGGCTCCTTCAGCAGCTAATAAACTTGTTCCAAGGGTTTCTACAGCTAATGCAATCGCCAGCATGTTTATTCCAATTCTGATTGCACTGGCCAGTCCTTCCATGTTTTTCTGATGCTGTTTATCATAGAGAAACAATGCAGGTACAAATAAGAGACTTTGAGTTTCTTCTTCTATAACAATAACAATATCAAGTGGATTTAGTTTTATTGCTCTTGTTGTAATGGTATTACTACCAATATCCATGATAACACTTCCGGTATCTATTAATTGTTCGTCTGTAATATATTTTTGTTGAACATAGTATTTGTTTTTATCCTCTTTTAGATTGGACTCTATTTTTTCCAGACTTACAAAAGATTTTTTTCCAACTGAAAAAAGATGATTAGTAAAAGTGAAATTATCTTTTGCGATATGAGAGAATGAATTAATGATACTTATAAAGGCCATTCTACAAGGAACCTCCTGGCCCATAAAAGCTATCTCATCATCCAAAGCATGATAGAGGTTAACTACAAAACTTTGGTTTTTATTGAATTGTTGCATCAAAAATGAGATTCGTTGAGGAGTGTTAAATGCAAATAATGCTTTCATTAACGCAGGACTGGCATCTCTTACAAAGCTGAAAAAACCGTTTACATCATAGCTGTAAAAAGAACAAATGTTTTTCCATAAGACTTCAGGTTTTAAGCTGGATAATGTGAAATCAGGGGCGTTTTCATATAACCAAATAAGTTGTTTAATATCTGTAGTCCTTTCAATTAATGGAATATATTTGTTGTTAATTAATTGTTGAAACCATTCAGGGGTATCTCCTTGGATCTCTTTGATTAAGTAATATATATCCGTAATGTTTTCACTGAAAAACATAATGCCAACATATTTATCATTAATGCTAAATGCATTTTCTGAAGTTGTTGACTGTACAGAATTCCGATAATGTTCTGTATTTTTATAAAAGTATGCTGCCTTACACTTAATTTGTTCTTGGTTGCTGTCAATTTGAAAAGATATTGATATTGTACTGTCAATATTATCTATTTTTCTATTGATACCACAGCTAATCGATGTTGTAATTTTCTGTTTATAAGAGTTGATATAAGAAAAAGGAATTGTCTCATTAACTTTTCTCTTTACATCAACCACACCATCTGTACCAATTACAACACTTTCATTAATTATTTTTGTTGGGGCAATAAAGTTAGTCCAGTCTAAAGGTTTTTCTGTGCCAGTCTTCAAGTATTTAACTATCTTAGAAAAATCAATTTTTTCATTTCTTTCTAATCCATAAAAATCTTCTGAATATTTACCAGTTTTTTTTGGGGGTAGCCCTAGCGGAGGAATTGCTTTTATGATTTGAGATGGAGAGGAAATATCCTGTATTTTTGGAACTTTTAATGCTTTTATTGTGCTCATCTTTTTAGTTTTTAATGTTATGAGAAATAAAATGGCGGATTAACCGCCATTTTGTTGAATAAATATTAGCCTAAAGTGCTGGTGTCTTTTTCTCCATGCTGTAACTGTGCATCTTCATCTAATCTGAAACTTGTTTCAAACTCCAGTTCTGATGGGTTTTCACAATTCTCAGGGGCATTTTCAGGGAAAATCGGTAATGGCTGATTTACCGGAAGTCCTGTAGATTTATCCTGAAGGATCGTTAGGGTAGTAGGGATTCTGGTAATCCAGTATTTACCCTGAGGCTCTCCGGTTGGCTGTCTCATTTCGTCCACGATACTCATGTACATTGGATCTCCGATTACCGGAACAGAACCGCCATTCCAGATCAATCCTGTTTCAAGGAAGAACTGAACAGCTGCTTCGAAACCTGGTTTTACGGTAACGATAATCCTTGCCATACCTGCCTGCAGGAAACTTCTGAACAATGGGTCCATACTTTCGCTGATATAGAATTCCTGCCAGCTCTTACGGTTGGCCCAATAGTAAGGATAGAAGGTATAATCCATGATTTCCCATTCAAATGCCTGCTCCATGAACTTGGCAAGGGCTGTATATCTGTCCAGATTTTCATTCAGGTATACCTGGAAATTATCCATGGTTGTTTTCTCATCAGCACCGTTGGTTGTTTCCTGACCTAATGTATAAAGGTAATCCTGTAATAAATAAGCGATACAGTTGTGCTTTAAGACATCATGTTCCATATAGCGGTAGAAAGTATCCTGTCTTTCTTTAAGCTGAGCTTCTTTTTCTTTTTGCTCTGCATCCAGCCTTGCCTGATCTTCCTGGAATTTGGCATAAGCAGCTTCATAGGCTTTAATAATATCATTAAAACTGTCTGTTTTCCACTTGTTGATAAAGGCATCGCTCAGCTCACAGTTCACAACAACTTTGATGGTATAACTTCTTACGTTGTGGCCCTTCACCTGGAAAGATACATTACCTGTGATATTGAAACCAGATGACCCATCGTCAAAATTAAGGTCTCCACCACGTTCAGAACGGCCAATCATATCTCCTTTTAAGTTAGAGAACATCACTTCAGAATAACGTGACCCTGACCATCCACCACCTCTGTTTCTGGTTGATCTGCAGGCAAAGCTTGCATTTTTTCCGGCATAATTGTCCGGGATGGTAAACTGTGTATAGTCAATTCCAAAATCATCATTTGTCTGAGGAACGCTGGAAGCAGTATGAATTACTTGTTTGGTTGCTTCCGGGAATGCCTCTAAAGTTACTCCGTATTCCTGAGCCCAATGCTGGATCTGTACAATCGTTGCAGATTTTGGATCTGCCATTAACCATGGTTCCGGTGCTTTTCTTGGATCTACAGGAGCTTTAAGTACCTGAGCTTTGGCAACAGTAAGAGCCAGACGGTGTAATCTTGAAGGTTCAGGAACCATAAATTCAAACATCGTACGCTTACCATAGTTGTAGATCTGGTTTTTCATTTTCTTGTCGATCCATCTGTAAACTCCGGTAATGTGTTTAGGCTGTGCAGCTTCAGCATTATCAGTGTTGGTTACCTTTCCTCTGTTATCATATTCATGAACATTGGTTTCCGTATATTCCTTGATGATTTTCTGAACTCTTTCTTCTGAAATTTTAGTAAGAACTCTTTCCATTGCTCTTTCTGTAATTTCCTGAGATTTCATTACGGCTTGTCTTGTACTGTCGTGCTGTGCTGAGTTATTGGCATAATCTGCTCCGATTTCAAACTTCATGGCACTGTCATTTCCATAGCTGAATCTTGTGTAGGCAGAAATACTCTGCTGCTTTTCAATTTCTTTCGCAACTTCGGTCTGCATATCCGTTCTGGAAGTTTTGGAAGTGTCTGACATCTTCTCTGTTTCCTGAGATTTGGAAGTTGTATCTGTAATTTCAGAGTACTCTCTGGAAACGGAAGACTTATGTCTCAGTTCGCTTGCCATAACGTTCTCAATATTGGAAACCTCTCCCGGAACATAAGCATGAACACTTTGCACGACTTTCATATAATCTGCTACGCCCAATCTTTTGATCCCGAAATTTTTACGTTTTTGGGTTGTACCTGGTTCAGGTGTTCCTGGGTTTTCCACTGCTGCACGTTTTAAAGTCAGCATTCCGGTAAGATTTAAGTCTTCTTTCAGATATTGTGTGGCAATCTCTCCATAAGCCTGGCTTCCGTTATCAAAAATAATTTCTATTTTGAAACTAAAGCTGGTTCTGAATCTGTTTACCAAAGCCGCAGGTAAGGTAATTTTATTATCAACTACAGAAATATTGCTGTAATTTTCTTCGAAAGTTCCGGCAGCATCTGTTGTAGCCGTAATTTTAGCATTGGCAACGCTCCACGAAACATCTTCAACTTCAAAAGAAAAATTAACAAATCCTCTGCTGCCTGCTACTACGTAAGCACTGTGAGCATATAAGCTGTATGCCATCGGTGTTCTGGCTGTATTCTGAATAAGAGGTATTGAAGCTCCGCCGATATTGGCATACTGTTGTTCCGGAAGAGGACTATTTTGAAGTGCGGTCTCCATGGAAGCAGAGATATTGTTTCTTACAACAAATAAAGCATCAGCATAGCTTTCAATCTCATCATCAAGAACAATGGTCTGAGCACCCATTCTTAAGGTGTCGTGCGAAAGGATCTGAAGACTGTCTGTATCTTCTGCCACAGAAGTTAAGCTGGTTGTAGATTCACCGAAAAGTTCTACAAAAAGGTCGAAAGATTCTGGAGAAAGCTTTGCCTGCAAATCTTCCAAATTGATTTCATTTTTGTACGTAAATACGAAAGGAGCAACTTCATATTCTTTCAAAGTGCTGTAAAGACGTTCTTTTTCTTCTTCGGACATGTCCGGAGTGATTTTACTGTCTACTTCGGCCAGCTTTCTGTCATAGAGTTCCAAACGCTCTTTGTTTTCTGCCATATATTTGGAATACTCGTCCTGGTAGGCCTGATATCTGGATTTATAGAACTTTTTCTGAAGTTTTTCCAGCTCGGAATTCAGTGTGTTCAGAGATTCTTTTCTGTGGATCGCTTTGCTGGATACAAAAGAAGCTCTTGCTTCAGATTCTAATCTTTGAACCGTTCTTGCTGCCAAAGCAGGCTCGGAACCTTCAGCGTTTGCAGATGAAACTAAAGATGCCGTTTCCGTATCCTCTGAAAATAGAATGGTAGGAAGTATAATTTTTCCATCCATTGCCTTCTCCAATGGTTTTTCTCCATTAATTTTGATGATTTCCTGATCAGTAAGGTCCTGATTGCTGGCAAAGCCAAGCTGAATAGCCATTAAAATGTGGCTGATGGCTTCTTTAATATAGAAATCTCCCTGGGTAACAATCTGATAAATATAATTATTCCAAAGCTGGGAAAATATAGCAATTCCTTCTGCGTTCAGCTGTCTGTTGGTATTAATAAGGCTTTTGTAATAATCCGTAACGAACGTCCAGTCAGCGCTTTCTAATGTTTCTTTTTTAGAAAGCTTTCTTCCGATCATCAGAAGGTCTTTAAATGCTCCTTCTTCGATTTTCTTCTCGCTTTCGAATCCGGAATTGTTAAACTCACCGGCAGCCCTTTTCATAGCTGTAAATTTTAAAGTTTTGGCAGGTCTTCCAACGACTGCTGTATCAAAGACACCGGTGACTCCTTTAGGTCTGTGGATAAATCCTAAGTTTTTGTCTTTAATTTCTGTTAATTGCGGGTTTCTCAGACTTACAAATCTGAAAAGTGATTGTGATGCGTTATTGGTATTCATAGGGTTTGTTTCTTTGTAGTTAATAATTCCTTCTCCTATTAGGGATTTTCCGACAGTAAATGCTGATTTTACTGTTGATGTATTATTTGTTGACATGGTTGATTATTTTTTTGTGTATTCAAGGGTTAGGGTAAATGAATTGATAAGAGAATAATTGTAATCAGTTACATTCAGCAGCTCAATAATGGCTCTTTCTCTTTCGATTGTGATATAGGCTTTTGTTCTCCATTGGTTACCTGCAAATGCAGCTTTAAGATCATCCCATTCTGTAAACATTTCATTGGAGATAATGGTTTCAAGGTCCGGGAATTCAGGTCTCAAATCGATTTCACCTGTTCTCGGAATCTGATTCAGATACAGGGTCTTTTTATAAACAGGCTTACCGTTAATCCATTTTCCGCCTGTCAGTTCTTCTTTGGTGCTGTAGGAATGCTGTTTGTCTGCATATTGTTTCTGGATGTAATCATTTTCCTGGGCATTGTCTCCAAAATAAGTTTTAGAACTTAATCCTCTGGCATTTGATACCTGATGCTCTACCATAACAGGTTCATCTGGATAATTGCTTACCATGATTCCTTTTCCGTCAGAATGATCGGTAAAGCTCGTTAAAGAAGCTCCGGCATTACTTAAACTAAGTTTTGCACCATAAGCTCTTGCCAATACACCATTTTCTTTACTTACATCTACACTGGAGGCATTTGTTCCATCTAAATTGCCTGAAAACATCATTACAGATTCAGGAAATAAACCGAGTGCACTTTTTACACCATCAAGTTCATTAGTTCTGTAAATGATTCTCTCTTCCGGGTCTTCATCTGTAAACTGGATATTACCTGTCACTGGAGCTCCCGTCCCAGTTCCTGTTAATGAAATGAAATCAGTAAAGTCCGATAAGTTTTTATATCCAAGTACATTACCGGCGTTCAGAACCGCTACTTTTGTATAGGTGTTATCCGCTAAAGGTGTTCTTTTTGCAGAAACCACAGCATCAAAATCCAATGTTCTTGCAGCAAAGTCTCCACCAATTAAAGGCGTTACAAAATCATGGCGTCTTGCTACCGGATTGGATTCAATCACCAGTTTGTTGAAGGTTGAACCTCCTAACGGGGCATTACAGCCGATAACAACATTGTTGTCACCCCAAACCCCCATAGCATGTGTAGTGGAGGCGGCATTATATCCAACAAAAGTATTCGATCCCCATGCACCCGAAGTTGTCGCTTTTCCATGAATATTTCCCGCAAAAGCACCTAAAAAGGTATTCTGGGTTCCATTAGTTAAGGAATAAGCGGCTCCAAGCCCAAGCGCAGTGTTATTAGTTCCGGCAATATTTTTGTTTCCTGCCTCATCTCCGATATACGTATTTCCATTTCCTGTTGTTGTTTCAGTTCCCGCCTGTGTTCCGAAAAAAGCATTGAAATTACCTGTTGTAAGTTTAGTTCCGCTTGAAACACCCGTTGCGGTATTCCATCTTCCCGTAGTGGTTTCATTTAAAGCATAAGAACCAAGTGCTACGTTATTTGCTCCGGTGGTTAATTTTGATAATGTATTATAACCAATTCCCAATCCGTAGGCTCCGGTGTGATCCGTATTCAAATTTCCAAACCAGAAGGAATACGTTGTAGGACTGAAATTGATTTCGCCTGCTCTGCCCTGGCTTGGCTGAAAAATAATAGGTTTGGTTGTTCCGTTACCTCTGTCGATGACATTTTGTAAATTATCATTCCCGCTAAAAGTGGGTTTGTCAGAAAGGTCATTATAACTGCCTGTTACAGCTACTTTTTTCAGGATAACTTTTTCCTGTCCTTCCTGTGACAATGTAACACTTCCATCTGCATTGGTGGTGGGAGTGATACTGAATTCCGAAAGATTAATCTGAAAGGCAGAGCCATCATTCTGGGTAATGGTAATAATATTTTGAGAGGCATCATATGAAGCATTCTCAATACTGATATCACGGGTTACCAAACTGCTTAAATCTACCGATTTACTTTGCTGGACACCATTCTCACCTGTATAAAATACCGTTAAGATATTTCCATTTAATTGCGGAGCCTGAATAGCTGTCTGCGTTTCAATTTTTTCTTTCCAAAGCTGAGCATTCTGCGGATTTATATTGGATGCATTTGCATCTGCTTTTTGTGACAGATCATAATCTAATTGAGCTGCAGGAATCTTTTCATCTTTGTGCCAGTATGAATCATGCCATTCCCAGAATTCTTCCTGTACCGGGATATCTCCGTTTTCGAAATATTTTTTTAATTCTTCTTTTGTTTTCATTTTTCTAAAAATTTTAATTGATGAGTTTTCCTCCCACGATTTCCACTGTGCTGTCAAAAGAATAAGGTAAATAGGTCGTTTCAGGGCCTAATGTTACTTTTGTAAGCTGGTTAACTCTGAAAGCATTGTTTTCAATTTTGAGTACACTGGCCGGAATTGTCACTGAGGTGAGTTGATTACTGACAAAAGCATCCGATCTAATTTCTGTTACTCCATCGGGAATCTCAACAGATGTCAGTTTATTGACAGAGAAGGCTCCCTGTGAGATCATTGTTATTCCTTTAGGAAGGCGAACTTCTTTCAGCTGATTGGCTGTAAATGCCTGTATTCCAATATTGATAACGCTGTCCGGAATAAATAAAGACGTCAATCTGTTATTGTAAAAAGCCCAATTGGGAATTTCGGTTACCTTTGGAGGAATTGTAAGGGTTGTTAGGCCTCCGTTACTAAATGCGCTTTCCTGGATACTTGTTACGGAGTCGGGGATTTCTACATCAGTTACCTGCAGACCTGCGGCGAAATTTTTGGGAATAGTGAGTGTTCCTTCTTTTATCACAATTTTTCTTTTTGAAAAGAAGGCTAATGAAGCATTTTTATCAGCATCCATTTCAGCATAGAGTATGTTGAATGTACCATTCTCCAGACCTGCAATCTTGCGCATGTCAATTTTCTCATCCTTATGCCAGTAAGCGTCCTGCCATTCCCAGAATTCTTCCTGTTTTGGGATATCTCCATTTTCGAAATAGAGTTTTAATTCTTGTTTTGTTTTCATAATGTTATTTACATGTCAATGATTAAACTTCCACCCACAACTGTTGTTTGGGCATCAAAAGCATCAGCGTAATATTGGGTTGAGTTATCCAGCCTTACATACAATAAATCAGGATTATTGCTAAATGCTTTGGAACCAATCATGGCAACCGTAGAGGGAATAGACAAAGAGCTGATTTTGTTATAGCTAAAAGCTGAATTTTTAATTTCTATGAGACCTTCAGATAAGGATAATGTTGTGATTTGATTGTTAGAAAATGCATAATCATAGATGGTTTTAACCTGAGCGGGAAGATGTACAGACTTAATAAGGTTATTGCCGAAGGCATCTTTTCCAATGGTAGTAACGCTGTCAGGAATTGATATTTCCGATATCCCTGTATTAAGGAGAAACCTTTCAGGAATGGATAGTGTTCCTGCTTTAATAAATACTCTTTTGACTTGTAAATGAGCCAGGGAAGCATTTCCATTTTCATCGATCTCAGCATAAAAGTCATTAAAACGTGGTAATCCGTTTTCCAGACCTGCGATTTTTGCCATATCGATTTTCTCATCCTTATGCCAGTAAGCGTCCTGCCATTCCCAAAAATCTTCCTGTTTTGGGATATCTCCATTTTCAAAATAGAGCTTGAGTTCTTGTTTTGTTTTCATAAAACTTGTGTGATTTGTTGGTTAATAAATTGATTGTAGTATCCCTTTTTTAGTGGAGGATGCACTTTTTGCTATATTTTCAGACATAGTTCTGGCTGTCCAGCATTTTGTGAATGGTGAATTCAAAGGGGTTCGGGGTTGTTTAATGAGATTGCTGTGCGTGTATTACAGAGATTTAAAGGTAATGGCGGACAGCGTCAGAACTTGTCGTGTTTTTTTAATTTTATTTAAAAAATATCTTCTTCAGGTATTCCTTTTTCAAAATCTTCTCTGAAGAAGTTTTCAATGTCGTTGAGATAGTTTTCATAATCCATCTCAGCATTTTCGATATCACTCCATTCTATCGTATAGAGATCTTCATCGATGAGTATATCTGTATTGTGATCTGGTGTTTCCATGTTTTGTGTGATAAGGTGTTGGTTATATTTTTTGAACATATTTCAGGCTGTTCAGCATAGGGAAATGTTGAATTCAAAGGCTTTTTAAAGTTTTTTTAGATTGTTGTTCTGTGTCTTTTTGATACTCCAAAGGTAGTGGAGCGAAACGACAAAACTTGACGTGTTTAAAAAAGATTTTTTAATTTTTAAATATAATCTTAATAACTTATATAAGGTAGTTATAAGGCAAAAAGCTTATATTTTATTTTTGATGAGTTTCTGAACAATCTGGTTCAAAGTTTCTCGGTTATCATCAATATAGCTCAGTCCGGCCTGTATCAGATTCTCAATATTGGATCTTCTTACATTATCCATGGCGGGAGAAGCATTTTTCAGTGAAGGATTCAGACGATAATAATTTTTTTGATTTCTAAGTCCCAGAGTCTGAAACATCTGTTCCAGCTGGTAATCTACTGTTTCCGCATTGGCAGACATCAAAATGTCAACAATAGGGCTTACCCAGCCAATTTTTCCTGCTTTTTCCAGTCTTTTAAAAGAGTAGGGCCTTGCTTCGATCCCTGTTCCGATGGAAACTATTATCATATCGTTTACCGTGGGACGGTTAGCTTTCTGATGATTTTTTAAAACTTCTGCAAAAGGAATCTTTCTGGCCTCTGCATAAGCACACAATGCGGGATTATTGGCAAACATACCGCCATCAATCAGACTGAAAATCTGGCCATACATTGATTTAATCTGAACAGGACTGAAATACGTAGGAGCTGCTGAAGTCGCTCTGCAGATATCTCTTACATAGAAATTGTCTGTGCTGAGGTTGGCTTTCCAGGAGTTGAAAAGCTTTGCTCTTCTGTTTTCTATATCATAACTTGTTATCAAACAGGGTTTTATTAATTCTTTTAATTCTAAATTTCCAAAGAAATCATGTAAATTTTTTTCCAGAGCTTCCTGGGAAATTTTTTCATTCAATAATCCGAATGGATTAACCAGTTTTTCCCAAAAGGAAACCTGGAAGATGTCGCCGCCCTTTTCAGCATATAATTCCAATCCTTTCTGAATAGAATATTTTGCTTTTCGGGTTTCATCAGGAGAGAGAATAATAGAAGCAATCAGACCTCCGGTGCTGCTGCCAGCTACCAGATCAAAATAATCTCCCAGCTTGGCGGAAGGCTTATCATAATACTGGAGCTGTTCTTCTATGTAACGCAGAATAATGCAGGTTACAATTCCCCTTATTCCACCTCCGTCCAAAGAAAGAATGGTTGTCTTTTTCATGTGATATTTTTAATGGTTTGTTAAAAGGACACATGCAATCTTACATCTACAGAATCTGTTTAATATTTTAAAAATTGTGGAGATTCCATACTTAGATTTCATTGCTTTTTTTGTTGTTTTCTTATAAAGCAAAGGTAGTCTGGGGAAGCGACAGAACGTGTCGTATTATATTTAATTTCAAATAAATGAGACTAAAAAATAACGTAATTCTGCTGGTCTTTTGGCATCTTCAAAAGCGTTCTCCAGCTGGTTTTTACAGGTCCTTTTTTAGAGGGAATTGTCTTTTTTTCAAAGTGGGGAAGGTCTTTAAATGTTTTCCAGTTTCCGCCCCAATCCCAGCCGTGGCGGGCAAAGATTTTTACACATTCGTACCAGTCTGCAACGTTGTCATTATCCCAGTCTTTTGCCGTATCCCAGCTTGCTGTTTTTCCGTCAATCATAAGACAGATATCTACTGCAAGGCCATAGTTGTGAATGCTTTGCCCTGCCTTGGCATTGGTTACTTTTTTTCCTGAAGTAATTCTTCCGATTGCATAAAGCTTTTCCTGCTCTTCAAAAGATCTTAATCCCTGAGTGATCCGCACTTTGGCTCTTCCGGTAAGTGCTTCATCACATTCCTGTATAATTTGCTTCACTTCATCTCTTACCAACGGGTGAAGTTTCTGAATCCGTTCTAAGGTTACTTTGTCCATATTTCTTATTTTCTTGTAGAACAAAAGTATAGCGCGGATGCGACGAAACTTGACGTGTTTTATTTAAAATTCTATAAGTATTCAACCTGAGGTGAAAAACATAAAGTAAAAAGATTTAGAAGGAGATAAATTCATCCGTACACAAAAAAATAAGAAAAAATTGTTTTTAAATTTTTAAAAATCAAATAGAAGTAGTAAATATGACGGATAAAACACAATATCAATGCATACCATCCTACCTTTTTTATTGGCCATGATTGTGGCTATTGTGCTGCTCAATATGTGGGCTACAAAATTAAAAATTGCTTATCCTGTTTTACTCGTTGTATTCGGACTGCTTGTTAGTTTTGTGCCAGGTCTTCCGGTGGTAAAGATCAATCCGGATCTTATCTTTTTTATCTTTTTGCCTCCTCTTTTGTTTGAGGCTGCATGGTCAATTTCCTTTAAAGAAATGAAAAGATGGTGGCGTATTATCGGAAGCTTTGCTTTTTTAGTGGTCTTTTTTACAGCGCTGGCAGTAGCGGTGATAGCGAATTATTTTATTCCCGGATTTACACTTGCTCTCGGGTTTTTGCTGGGAGGTATTGTGTCTCCACCAGATGCTGTGAGTACAGGAGCCATTATGAAATTTGTAAAAATACCATCCACTACATCTGCGATTCTGGAAGGAGAGAGTCTGTTGAATGACGCTTCCTCTCTTATTATATTCCGTTTTGCTCTGATTGCTGTAGGAACCGGACAGTTCGTATGGCAGGAAGCTTCTCTGGATTTTTTATGGATGGTAATCGGAGGCGCAGGAATCGGGTTAGTACTTGCATGGATTTTTGTACAGGCTCACAAACGGCTTCCTACAGAAGCTGCTTCTGATATTGCCCTGACCCTTATTGAACCGTATCTGATGTATTGGGTCGCAGAGCAGTTTCACTGTTCCGGAGTTTTAGCTGTAGTTTGTGGTGGGTTGTATATGTCTGGAAAACGAATGATATTTCTAAACAGTACCAGCCGTATCATGGGGTATAGCGTATGGGAAAGCTTCGTATTTATTCTGAATGGCATCGTATTCTTAATAATAGGGCTCGAGCTTCCTGAAATTGTTGGAGGGCTGCGGTCAGAAGGAATTCCTTTGAGAATTGCTATCCAATATGGAGTGTTGGTGACCGGTATTCTGATTGCCGCCAGAATCATAAGTTCTTATGCCGCCATGCTGGCTACATTGATTTTCCGGCCAAGTGTTGCTCCCCGTGCTTCTTCTGCAAGAAGACGTCTCCTGATGCCTTTGATGCTTGGATGGACAGGAATGAGAGGTGTTGTCTCACTGGCTGCTGCCCTGGCCATTCCGATTACCCTTGAAAACGGACTTCCTTTTCCCAACAGAAACCTTATCCTGTTCATTACTTTCGTGGTAATCTTGCTTACCTTACTCGTACAGGGACTTACTTTGCCTTACTTTATAAAATATGGACATGTATTTGATGATTTCACAGATGAAGAAAAAGATAAAAAGACAAGGGAAGAAATAAAATATAAACTAAAGCAGCATGTCTACCATTTTCTTAAAGCCAAGCATGAAACTGAACTGAACAGCCATGCAGGATTGGAAAGAATGCTGAAACAATGGGAAGAAAAAATACAGACCAATAATACCGAATGGATGAATGAAAAGACCAAAGATATCTTTTTTGAAATGCTGGAAAGCCAGAGACAGTTTCTTTCAGAACTGAATAAAGATATTTCCGTCAATGAAGAAATTATCCGTCATCAGCTCTATCAGCTCGACCTCGAGGAAGAACGGCTGAGGATGATTTAATCTATCATATAATTTGTGTTTTTGAAAACAAAATTACTGCGCTAATGCGACAAAATATGTCGTATTATAAAATTTTATTCGTTTGTTTTTCAGAGTGTTAAATATGATGTTAATTGTAGCTTAAAAGATGGTTTTATTCTTTAAAAGCTATAATTTTGTATAGATTTTACTATACAATTGTCATGTACGCTCTGGTAGATTGTAACAATTTTTTTGTTTCCTGTGAAAGGACTTTAGATCCTGATCTTGAAGGCAAACCCGTTGTGGTTCTTTCCAACAACGATGGATGTGTTGTGTCCAGAAGCAAAGAAGCAAAAGATCTGGGAATTCCTATGGCTGCTCCTGCATTCAAGTATAAAGAGCTTTTCCGGAAACATGATGTGAAAAGTTTTTCTGCAAAATTTGAACTGTATAATTATAAAAGCCAACAGGTTATTAATATTGCCAAATCTTATGTGCTTGACCATGAAGTGTACAGTATCGATGAGCTCTTTCTTGATTTGACAGGTTTTAAATACATTGATATGTATGAATATTGTCTTAAGATCAGAAATGAGATTAATGAGAAAGAAAATATTCCGGTAAGTATAGGAATTGCACCCACCAAAACTTTATGTAAAGTAGCCAACAGGATCGTAAAAGAATTTCCGGATAATTTTAAAGGAGTTTATATTCTGGATACTCCTGAAAAAATTGAAAAAGCTTTGAAATGGCTCAATATAGGAGATGTATGGGGAATAGGACGCAGGCTTGCTGCTAAAATGAATGACAGTGGTGTTTATAAAGCATGGGATCTTCTTCAGAAGCCTGAAATGTGGGTTCGAAAAATCATGGGAATTCATGGAGTAAGAATGGTCAATGAATTGAAGGGAATTCGTCAGCTTGAGCTGGATGCTCCTTCACCTAAAAAATCTATCGCAGTTACCCGAAGCTTTATGCAGATGCTTACAAAGAAAGAAGAAGTACGGGAAAGGGTAGAAACTTTTGGAATGTATTGTTCGGAAAGACTCAGAAAGCAGAACACTTGCTGTAAAATGATAACTGTTTTTGTACAAACCAACCGGTTCAGAAAAGACCTTCCTGAATACAAAAATGCAATGACCCGGATCCTTTCCAATCCTACCAATTCGTCCATTCTCATCGGAAGAGTGGTTAATGAACTTTTTGAAGCCATTTACAGAGAAGGATTTCATTATAAGAGAGCAGGAGTAATGGTAAATGATTTTGTACCTGAAGATCAGAGACAGATCAGCCTTTTTGAAGAAGATATTCAAAACCAGCATCTGCCTGTGATGAAAGCAATGGATGCCATGAACAGAAAGTTTGGTAAGGATAAGGTACGTCTGGGAAGCATGAGTGGAGAAAATACCTTCGGCCGTGCAAAGCTGTCTCCTGAATATGAAGCCTTTTTAAAAAAGAATACATTACCGGAAGCGAACTTCAGATTTCATTAAGAATCATTTTAATTCAAAAACTCTGTTTATTTTCCCCCTTATTATTTCTTATTGAATGGAAAATAAAATACCTGAAATCAATAATTTAATACATAAACTTGCATTTGAAGACTTTTCCGGATATGAATTTGTAGATTACTGGGACGCAGATACTACAGCTTTAGGGCTGAAGAAGGGAAATGTTCTCATTTATATTTCAGCATACGACTATTTTAAAACCAATGGCTATGATGTCATTATTGAGGAATCTGAAACAGGAACAATATTGAGATCGGAGTATAGGAGATCATATGATGAACTTATTAATGACATCCAATCTTTTCTGAAATAATCTTTTTCATCAAAAAACATAAATCCTTAAAATTTCTTACGAAATAAGGTTCAGTTTTATGGTAAAATAATAAAATTCCGTATTTTGATAATGTAAAATAATGTTCTATTTTGCTTATTATCAATATTTTAAGTATTTGTGTCTTAAGCGGGGCTATTGTGTGGGATGTGCTTTTACATTTATCTTTGACCAAGAAATGTACTCGTTTTAAAACCACAAATTAAATGAAAAATCTAAGTATTTTGATGAAGGGAATTCTGGTTCCCTTATGCTTTACCATAAGCTATTCAAAAGCTCAAGTAGGTATTAATACTTCAAGCCCTCAAACTATTTTCCATGTGGATGGGGCAAAAGATAATCCCTCATCCGGAGCTCCATCCTCTACCCAAATTTCCAATGATGTTGCCATCACTTCTGCCGGAGAAATCGGAATCGGAACTTTAACACCGGCCACCAGAATCGATACGCGCTCAGCTAACAATACTGATAATGCAATCGGAATTGGAGAAACCAGTCAGACAGCCTCGACTGCAGGCGGAGGTGCTGTACGGTATAATCCGCTGAATGGTGGAAAGATGCAGTATTCGGATGGTATTGTATGGCAGGATCTTATTTCTTCCCCAACAAAGGCAGTAGTGGTAGCCAACCTTCAGGCTGCGAACTTTGCCGTTAAAATTCCCTATCAGACTGCTACAGGTATTACAGGCTGGACAGAGGTTTCCGATCCGACAGGAAATTTTACTCCCGGAACAGGTGTTTTTACAGCGCCAAGAACAGGAGTATATCTTGTTTCTTTTACGTATGACTTTGTAAGAATTCCTATTGTTTCAGGCTATTTTTCAGAAGCAAGATATGTTGTAAACGGAAGCACTACGATAAAAAAATGCGTGAAATCTTACTCCAATATCTCAAAACAGGCACAGGTGGCAGGATCCTGCGTTGCAGGCGTTCAGCTCAATAAGGGAGACACGCTTCAGCCGTATATCTATCAGTCTGTCTATAATGGCAACCTGAGTCTGAGAACCGATACTTCTTCTGCAAGCAATGAATATGGCTTTGTAAATCTTTCTATTCTGGAACAATAACACATTGAATATGATAAAAAAATTAGGACTGGCCCTGATCATTTGCAGCAGCATAGCGATGAAGGCCCAGATAGGAATCAATATGTCTTCCCCGGAAGGAGCAGTACATATTGACGGACAGAAAAATACAAATACCTCAATACTTTCCAGTTATTATGATGATGTAGTCATTACTTCTTCCGGAAATGTAGGAGTAGGGAGAAAATCTCCCAAAACAAGACTGGATCTGAGATCAGGGGAACGCCTGAATGCTATTGGCATCGGAGGAACTTCACAATCTGCATCTGCAGCAAAGGCAGGAGCGATGAGGTATAATTCCGGAACTCAGGATCTGAGCTATTCCAACGGAACAGCTTGGGTAGCACTGGCTCATAAGGCTCCCAATGATTTTGTGGATGCTGAAAATGCTTCCATACAAAGTTTCAGCAATGGAGTACAGACTGCCGTTACGGGCTGGACTAAAAAAACAGATGTGAACAGCAGCTTTAATGCCGGTACAGGTACTTTTACAGCTTCAAAAACAGGGGTATATATTGTATCCTTTACCTTTTCACTGGCTTCCGGAAGTATTGCAGACGATTCAAGATATGAAACCTTGATCCAGACCAATTCTACCTCTTCCGCAACCGGTAAAGTTTTCAAATGTGTAGGAAGTTATCCCGGAAACAATACCATTGGAAACCGCGTCGCAGGAAACTGCTCAGGTATTTTCAACCTGAACCAGGGTGATAATATTACCGTAAGCCTGAATCAGAAACTGGGAAGTTCAAAAACCCTGGATACCGATTCTACGCTTACCTCTTTAAGTATTTTCGGATTATAAAAACATACATGATGAAAAAAAATTGTTTACTGATTTTAATGACGTTAAGCTTCCAGTGTGCATTTTCACAAATTGGAATCAATACCCCAAATCCGCAGGGCATTTTGCATATTGACGGACAAAAAGATAATCCTGCTTCAGGGGCTGTATTTACTCCAGCCCAGCAGAGTAATGATATCCTTGTGAACAGTGCAGGGAAAATAGGAGCAGGAACTTTGAACCCGGCAGTAAAAGTGGATGCCAGAAATTCCGGAAACGGAGCCATTGGTTTTGGAACATCTGCCCTTACAGCCGCAGCCGCAGATGAGGGTGCCGTACGGTATAACAACGGTGTGGAATATTCCAATGGAAATGAATGGCTTCCTTTGCTCACAGCACAGTCTGCCAGTAATAAAGTAATCGTTATTGCAGCCAAAACGACCAATAATGTAAAACTGACAACTCCTGCTGCTCCCACTATAACTGCGGGTTTACAGAACAGAGCAAGTAATTATCTTGTAGACTGGAGTAAAACTTTTGAGAGCAATTCCGGGACGAGCTTTAATGCTGCGACAGGTATTTTTACAGCTCCCAGAAATGGAATTTATGTAGCCACTTTCACTACAGATCTGGCTCCGCTGGCCATTAATTATACAACGGATCCTTTAAATCCTATTCAGATAGAAGCCATCTGGCAGCTTTATGATAATACGGGCGGACTGGCTGTCACCAATATTATCAACACCGTAAAATGTGCCAATACCATGTCCTCAAACAGCGTAGGAAATATTGATGCAGGAAGTAACTGTACCGCTTCATTCTACATGACAGCAGGGCAGAGGCTGATGCCTTATATCTGGTTTAATTTAAATAATTCAAACCTCGCGAATTTTTCACTCAACAATACGGGTGGCTATAATAATCTTACCATAGCAGAACAGTAATCAGGAGATTTCATCAAGGGTTTTGATAAAAGCAGACGGGTGAAGTCCTGTAATCTTTTTGAACTCAAGAGAAAAAGCACTGTGGGAGGAATATCCCGTAATTTCTGCAAGGTGATTGATCTTATACTTTCTGTATTGAGGTTCATTTTTCAACTGGTTAACAATGTAATTGATCCTCAGATGATTAATGTATTGGTTGAAATTGAATTTCTTATGTTTCTTAATAACCGTTGAAAGATATTTTGTATTGATATTCAATGTGTTGGCAAGATTGTAACGCGAAATGTTTTTGTTGTTAAACTCAAGGTTTTCTTCAAATATTTTTAATCCCTGTAATATGTTTTCCTCTACTTCCGGCGAAATTTTTATTTCTGATGGAGTAGAGGTATTTTTTGCCTGAATATCCTCAGAAATTTCCTGTGGATCTTCCTCATAAATAACAGGAGAAATGCCTTCTCTGTAAATTCTGGAAACAGCTTCTTTATGTTTTTTACGGAGACGGAGGCTATTGAAAATCACAGCTCCTGAAACAATTAATAATGCAAGGCACGCAATAATAAGCCCTTTTGAGACAGAATGGCTTTCATTGAGCTGCTTATGAAAACTCTCTTCTTTTTTAGAAAGTGTTTTGTTGACGGCCATGGCCTTGTTGTAAGCAATGCTGTCTTTTAATGTAAGATTTTCAATTTTATATTTTTCGGTATTGGTATCGTCGTGAAGCTGGGCGTAGGCTTCTTCAAGATTTTTAGTAACCTCAATCTTTTTTTCATTGAACCCATACCGGTCTACAATGGCCAGGGATTTCTGATAATAAAGCACCGCACTGTCCGGTTTATTCTGTTTTGAAAAAGAAAATCCGATATCATTCAGGATGTTTGCCCGAAGATAATAATTGTTTTCCCCTACCAGCGAAAGGGCTTTTACAAAATAAGGTTTAGCCTCCCTGAATTTTTTTATCTCAGATAAATTATATCCCATATTGGTATAAGCGGAAATCAGCAGTTCATTTCTTCTGTTGACATTCTTAAGCTTCTGAAATTCCTGTATGGCACTTTTGGAATAATACGCTTTCTCTTTATACTGTCCCTTGTTAAGAAGGATCAAAAAAGAATTATAGATCATTCCTTTCAGCTCATGTCCTTCCTCGGTATTATTATTTTTTACTTCAGCAAGTGCATTCCGGAGGCTGGTAGAAGACTCTTTAAGTAGCCCGAGCTTTGCATATTGAGTTCCCTGCATTCTGTATGCCAGCGCTTTTCCGATGCTGTAATCGCTTTGGGTCGCTATTGTAAGCGCCTTATCTGCAAAATCAAGACTTTTCTCAGCATCAGATCTCAGATAGCTGTTGAAAGACTTTAAATAATAAGCTTTTGCTAAAAATTCCGGGAGATTTCTTTTCCGTGCAGAATCTATAATCTTATTCAGAACGATTTCTGAGCTGTCCGGATTTTTGGACGATAGTGTTCGGGCATACTTATATTGTCCCTCAAAATCAAATTCCTGAGCGAATGTAAAAATTGAAATAATCAGGAAGAAAAAGAGAATAATTTTTTTCTTCATTGTGTGTGTTTTTTTATTTTTTCTGGTACTTCCAGTTGCGGCCTTTACCTTCGGCTATCCATTCCAAAGACTGTTCCAATCTTTTATTTCTGGTAGCTTCTGTTTTGGCTTCTGTAAGCCATGCAATATACTCTTTTCTGAAAGATGGTGAAGCTTTTTCAAAAATTTCTTTTGCTTTCGGCTGAGCATTCAGGGCAGATTGAAAATAATCAGGAATTTCCATTTCTATCCTCGATGGAGGTGCTTTTTTCATCATTACACCCATATCTGTAAGCTCCATGGCTTCTTTAATCGCTCTTTTCAGCTGAGGTTGGGATGGAAGATCTTCAAGACGGGTTATTTTTCCTAAACTGAACATTGAACTTTTTTCAGTATTTGTTTATATTTCCTGTAAAGTTTTCATTTCCTGATGCAGCCAGAATCCAAGGCTGCAATATTGCTTGAAAGCGGTGATGGAACATAAAATCTTCCCTTTATACATGAAAGTGGGAAACTTCCATTTGATGGCTTCTTCCGCATCGGGGCAGGCTTCATGAATGATTTCACGAAGATAATCTAAGATAGGTTTTGCAAAATCGGGAGATTTTTCAATGTATTCATCAACTTTTGCGCTATGTTTTTCCATACTGTTTATCAGAATAGTTCTACAATTTCATTCACAAGGAATTTTACCTGGTCAGGTCTTCCTCTGTCATTCTTAGGATTGTTGGAATAGCTTCCGGTTTTTACAATAACCATATTATGCTCCGGAACCATGATAATATATTGTCCCTGTAATCCGAGGAAATAATAATGTTTGACAGGATTGTCATGATTGATCCAAAGTCCCATTCCATAAATGTTTTGAGACTTTTCAGTAGGAGTTCTCATCTGTTCAATAAAGTCTGCATTGAGAATCTGATGATCTCCGGCTTTCCCATCATCCAGAAAAAGTTGTCCCAGTTTGGCAAAATCTCTTGCATTGGAATGAATACAGCAATAGGCTTTTTCCATACCGTGATCATCTGTACTCCATTTGGCATTCTGTTCCATTCCCAGAGGAATCCAGAATTTTTCGGATAAATAGGCGGCCAGTGATTGATTCAACGCTTTTCGGAGTGCAAAACCAAGAAACTGTGTCGAGCCGCTTTGATACTCAAATCTGACTCCGGGTTCTTCTTTAAATCTCCGGGAAAATACAGCTTTTACAAGGCTTTTTCCATAATAGGCTTTAGTATTGGGCAGAAAAGGATTGTTGTAATCTTCATTCCAGTCCAGTCCGGCTTCCATCTCGGCCAAATTCTTAAGGGTAACCTGATTTCCAAAGGGTTTGTTTTTAAATTCGGGATAAAAATCTGAGAACTTTTCATCCAGAGTTGGAATAATTCCTTCTTCCAGTGCCTTTCCCAGAAGCATCACCGTCACTGCTTTTGCCATAGAAAAAGAATTGGTTTGTGATAGCTGATTGTAGCCGTCCCAATACTGTTCATGAAGAATTTTTCCATTCCTTATCACTACCAAAGCAGCTGTTCTGGAGCGTTTTAAGTTTTCAACTAAATATTTAGGTAATTCTGTTTTATTGTAGTCCGGATCTTCCTCCCAGAGTTTGGGTTCTTCTGTTGCAACAGGATTGCTCGGGAAAAGATTTCCATCATCAATATGGGCACTTGATTTTCCTTTCAGATAGGTTTTGGAAATGCCATTGAATAAATAATCATATCCCAGAAAATAAGCTGCTGCCGCACCGGCTACAGCCCCGCCTATCATATATTTTAGTATTCTCATTTTTTATGAATGGGTCTTTAACAAATTTAAAATAATTTGGTTATAAAATTTAAAATGAATCAGCAAATAAGTTATTTTTGTTCTTATTGATGAAAACTATGACCAGAAAAATTTTTGTATTGGGGTACTTCCTGTTTTCAATCCTGGGAACAGCCCAGATTTATAAACCGATAGATACTGCAGATTATATACAGAGAAAAGCATTTTTAAAGAGTTTTGAAGGGAATAATGAAGCAACTGTAAAGAGATTAAAGTCCCAATATTCCGGAAAAACAGGCTCTGAATTATCCAAAATTTATAAAGAATTCGGAACTGATTTTGAAAAGCAGGTGAAGAATAAGGATTTTATTTTTAAATCTGAATTTGAAACCAGCATACAGTCTATGATTCAACGTCTTAAAAAGAATAATCCTACAATTCCTCACGATCTGAAAATTCTGATTGCCAAAGACAACACTCCCAATGCCTATTGCCTTGCTGACGGAACTTTTGTCATCAATATGGGGCTTTACAGCTGGCTGAATAATGAGGAACAAATTGCTGCAGTGATTTCCCATGAGCTTGGACATAAAATAGAGGAGCACTCCCTGAAGACTTTTTTGAAAATTATAGAACAGGATAAACAGGATAAACTGGTAGTTGAGAATATCAAATCCACTACGACAAGCAGAAGCCAGAGCCAGAACCAGAAGGCTTTCGATATTTTTAAAAACAGAGTCTACAAGAAAAGCGTGGAAAGAAGACAAAATGAAATACAGGCAGATTCTTTAGGGTATGTTATTTTTAAAAACAGTGATTTCAGGAAAACAGAATTCGTCAATGCTCTTCAGAGGTTACAGGATTTTGATACGATCTCTCCACGGGAATTAAAGGTGGAAACCTATAAAAAACTGTTTAATCTTCCCAGGCAGGCATTCAATGAGAAATGGATGAAAAAGGAAGATTTTTCCCTGTACAATTATAACTTTTATAAAGAAAAGCTGAACAAAGATTCTCTGGCATCGCATCCTGAAGTTTCCAGAAGAATAGAAGCGCTTAAAAAGACTTTTACAGAGCTTGGTACTCCTGTGAGTCCGGAAAAACCTTCAGATCTTTTTTTAACATTAAGAAAAACTGCAAGGATGGAGATTTTACCCAATTATTTCCATTCGGAAGATTACGGACTGGGAATCTATGCTGCCATGCAGTTTCTGCAGGATGAAGAGGAAGAAAAATATTATAAAAGCTGGCTGGGAAGATGTTTCTCCAAAATATATGAGGCGAGAAAAAATTATAATCTCAACCGGTATCTGGATAGAATAGAACCTAAAAATCAAAGTGAAAGCTACCAGCAGTTTCTGAACTTTATGTGGAACTTAAGCCTTGATGAAATAAAGAATATAGCAGACTTTTATCAGACGAATGAGACGCTGGCAAAAGTAAACTGATTTTAATTATAAATGATTGAAATCTCAAAATAGGAACGGGCTATTATCCTGAGCTTAGTCGAAGGAGCCTGTTTTTGAAATAATAAAAATTCCGCTGGCTTTAGCCTAAACACAAAAGAAAGAACCCTGATGTTTTGTCAGGGTTCTTATTATTTTAATAATTTAATTTCTCCAGACGGATTTTATTGAATTTCTCTTTCTCGTTATACTCACGAAGCAGGATATAACCTTCTTTTCCTACATATGGCGTTACTGCATAATTATCTTTTTCAGAGATCGGAATAATCTCCTGTTTGAATTTTCCATCAATAATGGTATTGATAAACAGATTCCATCTTTTTTGTTTGGTGACTTCATCTTTTTGATAGTCACGATAGAAAAACACCACATCTTTTCCTCCGTTAAGGTACTGTGAAAACAGATAATCGCTGTTCACCCATTTTGATTTTTCCTTTTCAAAAACCTGAACATTTTTCACTTTAAAATCCTTATCCGTGTAGATGTACACAAGATCAGTCGTCTTTGGTGCGTTATACTGACCGGCCGGCTTATACTTTTCTGATAAAATACCCACACTTCCATCATTCATAAAGTACATGTCTTTAGTCTGAAGCATGTATCCGCTTTCTACCATACCATTTTTATTGAGCTTCGGGAGAAAAGCAGAGATGTTGGGCTCATAATTAATTGTTTTCGTATCTACAGAGAAATCGGATTTGTTGAGGAGCATTCTCGCAAACCCTACTGATTCTGAGTTATCATAGTTTCTTCCCAGCAAAACTACTTTATCATCAAAGGTTTTATCATTATCAAGCTTTCTGTAATTGGAGTAGAAAGATTCAATATTGTCTATGGTATCATCAGATAATCCGGTAATGGGTTTGCTGGATTTCTCTTTTCCGGTTTTCATATCAAGAACCATGAGGCTGAATGTTTTCTGCTTGTCATTCACTTTTTTCATAATGCAGTACATATTGTTCTCATCCCTTTCCAGAACAGAAAGGGTAGTGTACAGTTTTTTGCTGCCGTCTGTGTTGTATTGATACCTCCAGATTTCCTTTTTGTTTTCATCAAACCTCATGAGGCTGTTGCTGTTTTCATACTTGCCGTAATCTTTGTATTCAACAGCAAAATAACCGCCTTCTTTCAGTTCTCCTACCGCAGAAACGTAGTTATAGCCTTTCTCTTTTTTCTCATCACGGTTTTCCTTACGTTGTTCTTTCCAGCTCTTCGGTTCGTTGATCTCTTTGAAAGTGCCGTTTTCCAGATAATCATAATATATTTTTCGGGTAATAGAGTTGGTTTTCGGATCGATTACCATAGAAACCGGAGTAAAGACTTCTTTGCTCTTCACAAGAGAATAATCCATCATGGAAGGCTTTAAAATAATCTGACCTTTAAAATCAACATATCCCAGATAAGAAGCAGCCGTGATATCTCCCTCAAACTCTTTATTGGCAACAGGGTTGAGGTTTTTATCAAGAATTACATACTCAAATTTCTTGGTCTTGTCACCGGATTTACCATAAGAATAGAGAGAAACGTAACCGTACAGATTGTCTTTATCATCGAATAGAGCATTCATCCCCACATGGTCGCCGGCAGCGAGAGTTGTCAGGTCCTGAGTTTGGGAAAAAGCAAATGTCTGGATCAGACCAAACATCATCAGCGTTATTTTTTTCATGGTTAAAATTTGAGGGATAAAAATAATAAATTAACCCATATGTTGCGAAAAATAAAAAAGCCCTGAAACCAGGGCTTTGTAACTATAATTGAGAAAGTAAATTTCTGAAGTTCGTTTTTTCATCAATGATTCTTCTCAGCTCTGAAACAGGAACTCTTTCCTGCTGCATCGTATCTCTGTCTCTGATGGTTACCGTGTGATCTGTAAGAGAATCGTGATCCACAGTGATACAGTATGGAGTACCAATGGCATCCTGTCTTCTGTAACGTTTTCCGATGGCATCTTTCTCTTCATAGAACAGGTTGAAATCATATTTCAGATCATTGAAGATCTTTTCAGCATATTCTGCTAAACCATCTCTCTTCATCAATGGAAGAATAGCTGCTTTAATGGGTGCCAATGCCGGAGGTAAAGATAAAACCGTTCTTTCTGAACCGTCTTCCAACACTTCGTCTCTTAAACAATGAGAGAATATGGAAAGGAATAATCTGTCTAAACCTACTGAAGTTTCCACTACATAAGGAACATAATTTTCGTTTCTTTCAGGATCGAAGAACTGTAGCTTTCTGCCGGAATGTTTCTCATGAGCTTTTAAGTCGAAATCTGTTCTTGAGTGAATACCTTCCAGTTCTTTAAATCCGAATGGGAAGTTAAACTCAATATCAGCCGCAGCATTAGCATAGTGAGCAAGCTTTTCGTGATCGTGGAATCTGTAGTTCTCATCTCCCAAACCTAAAGCTCTGTGCCAGTTCAGACGTTTCTGCTTCCACTGTTCGTAGAATTCAAGTTCTGTTCCCGGAGCTACGAAAAACTGCATTTCCATTTGTTCGAACTCACGCATTCTGAAAATGAACTGTCTCGCAACAATCTCATTTCTGAATGCTTTACCGATCTGCGCAATACCGAAAGGAAGCTTGTGACGTGAAGTTTTCTGTACGTTTAAGAAGTTAACGAAAATACCCTGAGCCGTTTCAGGTCTCAGATAAAGATCCATAGCACTGTCAGCAGAAGCTCCCAGCTTTGTCCCGAACATCAGGTTGAACTGTCTTACTTCAGTCCAGTTTTTAGAACCTGTATCAGGATCTGCAATTTCAAGCTCCTCAATCAAAGCTTTTACATCAGCAAGGTCTTCATTTTCCAGAGATTTTGCCAGTCTTGAAAGAATAGCCTCTCTTTTTGCTCTGTATTCAATAATTTTTGGATTGGTAGCTACAAACTGATCCTTATCGAAAGCATCCCCGAATCTTTTCGCTGCTTTTTCGATTTCTTTATTCTCTTTATCTTCAATTTTAGCACAATAATCTTCCACCAAAACGTCTGCTCTGAAACGTTTCTTAGAATCTTTATTATCAATCAATGGATCGTTGAAAGCGTCTACGTGGCCCGATGCCTTCCAGGTTGTTGGGTGCATAAGGATCGCCGAATCAATGCCGACAATATTTTCGTTAAGCTGTACCATAGCTTTCCACCAATATTGTTTGATATTATTTTTTAGTTCGGCACCGTTCTGTCCATAATCATAAACAGCGGATAAACCATCATAGATCTCACTCGATGGGAAAATAAAACCATATTCTTTAGCGTGAGAAATCACTTTCTTGAAAACATCTTCTTGCTTTGCCATAATTTTTTTACGTCTGAAATGCAAAAATAGCAATTTGGATCCAAAATCATGAGATTCAATAAAAAAAGCAGTTAATAAACAGACAAATATTGACAATTTAATTTTTCAGGAGCCGGGAACCCGCTCTCCGTTGCAATTCCTCGCTCGGCGGCTCTGCTTCGCGCCGCCGTCTCGCTGCGGGATTTTCTCTCAGATCGGGGCTATGATAAAGGAATGTCTAAACCTGTTAGGTTTACAAAGATGGCAGCATATAATATCAATCCAAAAATCTTTACTTTTGCCGGATGTTAGAAATTCTTTATCGTGACGAGCATCTTATTGCCATCAACAAACCCAGCGGGTTACTGGTTCATAAATCTTTTTATGCCGGAGAAGCTGATACCTATGCTATTCAGGAATTGAAGAAACAGATCGGGCAAAAAGTGTATCCCGTACACCGGTTGGACCGGAAAACTTCGGGGGTTCTGCTGTTTACTCTGGATAAAGATACTCTTAGAATCATGAGCGAGCAGTTTGCATCACGCGATGTGGAGAAGAAATATCTGGCCATTCTTCGTGGCTGGACAAAAGAAGAAGAAACCATTGATTATGATTTAGTTAATGAAAATGAAGTCACACAAAATGCTGTTACGTACTATCGTCGGTTGCAGACTTCAGAAATAGATTTACCTTTTTTAAAACATCAGACTTCGAGATATTCTTTGGTAGAAGCCATTCCTGAAACGGGAAGATTTCATCAGCTGAGAAAACATTTTAAACATATTTTGCATCCGATCCTGGGCTGTCGCAAACATGGCTGCAACAAACAAAATAAGTTGTGGCTTCAGACATTTGACATCAACAAAATGACGCTTCATGCCCATCAGTTGATTTTTAACCATCCTGTTTCTAAAGAAAGAATTACAATAAATGCCGCTATAGATGAGGAATTCAAAAGAGTAGGAGATATCCTGAATTTTGATCTGAGTGTGTACTCTTCATGAAAACTTTAAGATTTTAAATATCCTTGTCAAGGTTTTAAACCTTGACAAGGATGGGATTTCTAAGTATCCCATTCCATTTAACAGATAACATAGATTTCTCTGTACATATTGTTTTAACGCAATGCTCGCAAAGTTATTGATAAATAGCTTTTATTTCCGATCGCGAAGGCACTTCGTTCAGCAAAGGCTGATAGTGTGAACTTCGCTTAATGAAACGCCCTTGCGAACCAAATGTTTTCATGATTGTCCTATTTCTTTGCGGTCGTAGCGTTTAGAAAATTATCTCACCAATATGTATATCTTATAGATGCTGTATATGAGATATTTCGATAAAATATCCTACATCAATCTAGCATTAATTTTAAAATGAGTAATTTTGTAAAACTTTTTTTCAATGTACAAATCGCTCATTCGTCCGATCCTTTTCAAATTTGATCCTGAAGAAGTTCATCATTTTACATTTTCAATGCTTAAAAATTTTGGATTTCTTACCAAACTGCTTTTACCAAAACCTATTGAAGACAAACGTCTGGAAAGAGAAGTCTTTGGATTGAAATTTAAAAATCCTGTAGGAATGGCTGCCGGTTTCGATAAAAATGCAGTGTTATTTAACGAATTGGGAGATCTTGGTTTCGGATTTGTAGAAATAGGAACCGTTACCCCGAGAGCGCAAGCCGGAAATCCTAAGAAAAGATTGTTCCGTTTGATTGAAGATGGTGGGATCATCAACAGAATGGGATTCAATAATGATGGTTTTGAAGCAGCTATTGAAAAACTGAAATCCAATAAAGGAAAAATAATCATCGGTGGAAACATCGGGAAAAATACAGATACAAGTCCGGAAAATTATACGCAGGATTACTTAGACTGTTTTGAAGGTCTTCATCCTCATGTAGATTACTTTGTATTGAATGTGAGCTGCCCGAACGTAGGAAGCCACGCGAAACTGGAAGATGTAGACTATCTGAGAGAACTGATTACGGAAGTGAAAAAAATAAACCAGTCAAAATCTGTACAGAAACCTATATTACTGAAAATTGCACCGGATTTGAATAACAATCAGTTAGACGAAATCATTGATCTGATCGCTGAAACAAAAATAGATGGTATTGTAGTTTCCAATACATCCGTGAACAGAGAAGGCCTGAAAACCTCTCCGGAAGTTTTAGCACAGATAGGAAATGGTGGATTAAGCGGAAAGCCCATCCGTGAGAGAAGTACAAAAATGATCAAATACCTTTCCGATAAAAGCAACAGGGCATTTCCAATCATTGGAGTAGGAGGAATTCACTCTGCTAAGGATGCGATGGAGAAGCTGGATGCAGGGGCTACACTGGTTCAGTTATATACAGGATTTATTTATGAAGGCCCGCAACTGATCAACGACATCAATCAGGAATTGCTAAAAAGAGCCAGCAGGTTGCCGAGATAAAATAAAAGAGAGTTGATATGACTCTCTTTTTTATTTTGACTTTACAACAGATGCGTTTTTAATATTTACTGTAAGCGTATGGGGCGGAGTGCTTTCGGTTTTCCCTATTTTATAGATAATCGTTTGTTTGTCTTTGGATTTCGTTTTGGTAACGTCATATATATTTTCGCGGCAGCTCTCAGTCAGGAATTCTTCATAGTTTTTATAATTCCAGTCTTTTGTAAAGTAAAGAACACGGTAGCCTTTCTCTCCATTGCTTGCCCCGCATTGCCCGCAGGCATTAAAATTTGATATTTCCTCAAAATACAGTAAAATCCTGTTCCCATTTTCTCCTGAGGAATAGGAAATTAGCTCGTTTCCGCCTGCTTTATTGATGAAATCATAGGTATTGATTTTCTTATTATTGGGTAAATACAGATAATTGTTGAGACGGTAGATCATCATATTGCCTGTAAACAATTTTGCAGGCTGAGCTTTTCCATCCAGATAAAAATGTCCTGGAACAGGGTTGGTATTCAGGCTGCTATTTTCAAATACAATAGATTCCTTTGGGGCTAATTTCTGGGCTATTTCATCCGTCTTTTCCACTTTCTGAAGAGAAGTGATCTGCTCTTTCAAAAGCTTCGAATTCTGTTTTTGTTTCGTCCCAAAATTATACAGCGACAAATTTCCATAATAGTCATATATTCCGGTAAGCGGGATTTTCTTTTTGTATTTGTCATAATAATACCATCCATCCACATAATGCTGGTATTGATCACAATCGACAATGCCAGTGTAGCTAAGTTCAACAGTAATTGGTATTCCTCCGATTTCTCCTGTAAAAGTCTGGGAAGAATCTGTTACTTTCTTTAATTCAACTTTTTGACCGATAAAAAAAGTGAGGAAAAAGAAAAAGAAGACACTGAAAATTTTTTTCATGGTTGAGTTGTCGTGGATTTTAGTTTTTTTTAAATGAAGAAGTGTGCGATGGTATAGATAATCAGTCCTACCAAACCTCCTACCAGCGTTCCGTTGACCCGGATAAACTGTAGGTCTTTCCCTACTTCCAGTTCCAGTTTTTCACTGAGCTCTTTTCCTTGCCAGTTCCCAACGGTAGTACTGATGAGGTTTCCGAATTGATGAGTGTTTTTCAGAATGTATTTATAAGCTGTCACCCGAACCCAATGGTCAATTTTATTCTGAAGGTTTTCATCTGTTTTTAAATTCCGGGCAAACTCATTCAAATTTTTAGTAAGATAGTTTTTCAAAGCCGAGTTTTCCTCCTCCTGAAGTTCTTTCATCAACGTTTTTTTAATGGAAACCCAGATATCATTGGAATATTCATCCAGTTTATCATTTTTGAGAAGACCGTTTTTAATCGTTTTAAATTCTTCATCCCATTTCGGATCTTCTTTCAGATCAACGGAAAATTCATGAATCTTCTGAGTGATCAATGCTCTTACTTCATGCTGAGGATCTTCTTCTATTTCTTTGAAAAAATCAGAAAGTCCGTCGGCAATTTTATCAGCAATTTTGTTATCTACAAAAGATGGAATGAACGAATAACTGCCTTTTTTTACTCTCTCCTGGATCATTTCATCGTTTTCAATGATGTATTCTTTGATCTGTTTTGAAAGATTGGTGATGATTCTCTGGTGATCATTTTTTTCCAGTATATAACCGATTCCGTTTCCTACTACTTTATTAAGCTTGACATCATCTGTCATTTCAGAAACCTTTTTGCTGATAAACTGGCTTACCGTAGAATCATCCAGTTTATTGAGAATATCAAGAACAATATCCGAAAGGTTTTTAATCAAAATGTCCTGGCTTTTTTCCTTGGCCAGCCATTCTCCCACAAAATTGGATACTTTAAGCTTTTGGATGTAAGGGCGGATATTCTGAGGTGAAAGGAAGTTTCCCACCACGAAATTTCCAAGGTTGTCTCCCAGTCTCTGCTTACTGTTTTCAATCAGGTTGGTATGGGGAATAGGAAGCCCGAGAGGATGCCGGAATAAGGCCGTTACCGCAAACCAGTCCGCAAGCGCACCCACCATAGCGGCTTCAGCAAAGGCCCGGACATAGCCAATCCAGTGAGAGTTATCAGACTTCTGTAAAATAGTGGTAACAATGAAAATAACAGCCATCAGGATAAATAATCCGGTGGCAAATGCTTTATATTTTCTAAGTTGTTTTCTTTTTGCTTCGTCATTCATATTCTCAAATTTACTAAATTTGGTTATGAAACCATTCGTGGTTAAAGAATTAAAATTTACTATGAAATTTTTAATTTCAATAACCCTATTAATTATTCTGCAGGCATGTACGCAGAAATATGAACCTATTAAAAAAACTCCTATGGAAAATACACAAGCAAAAAGCAATCCATACTACTCCAGAACAGATACTTCAAAACTCAATGTTTCCAATGAAGAATGGAAAAAAATCCTTGCTCCGGATCTATACGCAATAGCCAGAGAAGCGGCAACAGAAAGAGCTTTTACAGGAAAATATAACGAATTTGATGAGGTAGGAGAATATTATTGTGCGGTATGTGGAAATCATCTGTTCCGTTCGACATCAAAATTTTCCAGCAGCTGCGGCTGGCCGAGTTTCTTTGAAGCTGATAAAGAAGGAGTCTATTATGTAAGAGATCAGTCGTACGGTATGGATAGAGTAGAGGTACTTTGTAAAAGATGTGATTCCCATCTGGGACATGTTTTTGATGACGGTCCGAAGCCTACAGGATTAAGATATTGTATGAATTCTATAAGTCTGGAATTTGTTCCGGATTCTCAAAAATAACCACTTTAATTCACAAAATCAGGACGTTAAAGTTTCTTAAATAGCGTTAAACTTTGTAGAGTTATAACCCCTTGGTAATTATGTTTTTATAATTTTGCCCCACTAATTTGGATTTATATAGTATTGAATGAAAGGATTTTATAGCGTATTAGGCCTTGTTTACATGGTGACGACTTCATTCTACATTTCCCCAAAAGTGGTGGCGAAAAGTGAGAATGTGAAAACAACGAAAACTGAAAAAGTAGCTGAAACGAAATCTGAGAAGAACACTGCAGCAGTGTCTTCATCAGAAGCACTGTACCAATCTATTGCATTTGAGCCGGGGCATGAACTGAATTATGATGTGTTCTCAAAAGCATTGACTGGCTATGAAAATTTAAAAAAAGCAGGATTGCTTACCCAGGACTCGCATTTATTAACTATCTGCGATTTTTCTATGTCTTCTAACACAAAAAGACTTTGGATCATTGACCTTGAAGACAAAAAAGTTCTGTTCAACTCTCTAGTAGCACACGGAAAAAATACCGGTGAAGAATTTGCGACGAATTTTTCTAACAGGGAAAGTTCGCTGCAGAGCAGCCTGGGATTTTATATCACGGATGCAACCTATCAGGGTGATAACGGATACTCTCTGAAATTATTGGGAATGGATAAGGGCTTTAATGATGCTGCATACAGAAGAGCAATTGTAATGCATGGTGCGGATTATGTAAGTGATGCATTTGCTGCGATGCACAAAAGAATCGGAAGAAGCTGGGGATGCCCTGCCGTCCCAAGAGAACTGACACAATCTATAATCAATACGATTAAAGGCAAAAACTGTCTGTTCATCTATTATCCTGATCAGAATTATCTTTCTTCCTCAGAATGGTTGAAAGCATAAATTAAAAAGCAGTCATTTTTGACTGCTTTTTAATTTTTGGAGGGAAATTCTACAGTAAATACACTTCCTTTGGATACTTCAGAATTGATAGTCAATTTTCCTTCATGTATTTCTACAATTCTTTTTACAATGGAAAGACCGATTCCGTTTCCTTTTTCGAAGCTCTTATTGGAACCGCGGTAAAAAAGATCAAAAATTTTTGAAAGATCCTTTTCTGAAATACCGATCCCATGATCAATAAAATGAATTTTGATATGTTCCTGTTGGGTTTCTATCTCGATATGACAGCTTTTGTCTGCCGAATATTTACAGGCATTCTCTATTAAGTTGGAAAAAGCAACCTGCAGCAGGTAAGGGTTGCCATAAAAATCATAATTGTTTTCATCATCATCTGAGGCATTGCTCATATAATTGATCCCGATTTTGTAACTGGCATTTTTCTGCAGCAATGCAAGCTTGGCTTCTGCCAAAATCTCATCCAGACGTAGATTGGTAAAACTTATTTGTGATACATCATAGCTGGCTCTGGCAAAATCCAAAAGAGCAGAAGATAGTTCCGAAGCATCATTCGCATCCTGCAGAGCATTATCAATAGAAAGCTTATAGTCATCCAAGGTAACGTTAAGTTCCTTGGCAAGCTCAAGTTCTGCAATTAAGGTAGAAAGAGGTGTCCGGAACTCATGGGAAATAGTGGTGACGAATTGCTTATGATTGTTGAAGGATTTTTCAAGTCTGTTGAAGGTAGAATTAAAAGTTTCCGTTAGTTCATAAATCTCATCTTTTGCTTTGGGAATATCCAGCCGTTTATTAAGGTTGTGCTCTGAAATATCACGGATCTGGAGAATGATATCCTTTAAAGGCTTAAGCGTATAATAGGAAAAAAGAAATCCTATAATAAAAATGATAACAATGGAGCTGATGTAGATGATGATAATATCTTTTTTAAACTCAGAAATATGGGCTTTTCCCGTAACATCTACTGCACTTCCAATGATATAATATTTTTCTCCGTTGGATGGAAACTGCATGGCAATATACTGACGGTCACCCTGCTGCCAGAATATTCTGTTTTTATGGGACCGGCTAATTTTGTCCAGATATTTTTCATTGCTTTTGAGAGGAGGAATATCTGTGAAGGTAAGCTCTTTTTTGCTGTTATAGACACTGATGTCTGCTTCATTCAGAAGTTTTTGGTTACGCCGGTGAAGTTCACGGATTTTTTCATCACTGATTCTGGCATCAAATATAAATTCTGAACGCCAGATCACTTTGTATCCCAGCCGGTCATTGAATTCATCTTCTCTGTTTTTTTCAGAAACAAAATAAAGAACGTAGGCAAACAAAAATAGGATGCCTGCCGTAAGGATGGAATAAATGAGTGCTGTTCGGGTTGCTATTTTCATAATTGTGAAGCAAAAATAAATCCTACTCCGGGTTTGGTATGAATCAGTTTATGATCAAAATTTTTATCAATCTTTTTCCGTAAATATGCAATATAGACATCAATATAATTGGTCCCTGTGTCGAAATGATTCCCCCATACATTTTCTGCAATTTCTTCACGGGTAAGAATTCTTTCGGCATTGCTTACCAGAAATACCAGGAGTTTAAATTCTTTGGGAGTAAGTTCTATTTCCGCTCCATTTCTGAAAACCCTGTTAAATTTCTTATCAATTTTCAGGTCATAATATTCCAGATCGTTCAGATAGGCTTCTTTATTTTTAATTGATCTTCTCTGCAGAATGGCTTTGATTCTCACATAGAGCTCCCTAATCTCAAAAGGTTTCACCATATAGTCATCTGCCCCGGCGTCAAATCCTTCAATTTTTTCATCAATCGTTCCAAGAGCGGTAAGCATGATGATGGGGAGGTCAGGATATTGCTGTTTGATCAGTTTGCACAGATCAATACCACTCATTTTCGGGAGCATAATATCCGTAATGGCCAGATCAAATGTTATTTTATTCAGCAGGACAATTGCATCTTCTGCATCTTCCGAAATATAAACCTGATATTGCTGGCTTTCCAGCCCTCTTTTCAAAAGGCTTGAAACGCGTGAATTATCTTCTACAATTAAAATTTTCATAAAGAAATACGATGAATAAGGGTGTTGGTTTTCAAACGTTTTTTTGATTTTAAAAGCCGGACTTTCATTTATTCCCAAAGCACTGTACAAAGGTATTTTATATTTTTCTTTTATCAGAAAACATTCCCCCTTTTAATAGTTTTCTATAAGGTTTCTAATAGATTTCTAATACCTGTCGGCCTTTTAGCAATCTAATTTTGTCCCGTTGAAATCAACAAAAGATAAGAATAGAAAAATATGAAGACTACCTCTTTCAAAACAGCAATTGCGTTGTTTTCCTTATTAGGACTTATGGGGAAATTAGAAGCCCAGAAAAAAAATGATTTTAATAATCCCGGATTGACTCATTATTTCAATGAAGATCACTCAAGATATATTTCCTTTAGCGGATATGCAGAATTGTGGGCCAGATATACCCAGCTTAACCCTGGAAGCCTTGTCAATAACGAAGCAAAATCAGACCTGTCTGACCTTTCGCTTAGAAGGGTTCGTGTAAAAATGACTTATAAGCCAACAGAAAAGCTGATGTTTGTATTGCAGGGTGGAACTACCAACGTGAATGTCAATGCAAAAGGAAGTAACTATTTTGACCTTTTGGATGCTTATGCTGAATACGCTTTTAATGATAAAATTGCTTTTGGGGCAGGACGTTCTACATGGCGCGGCCTTTCAAGATTTACTACAGGACCTTTGAATACGCTGTTATACGACCTGCCAGCTTATGCAACCTCCAATGCGGGAGCAACAGATTATACCGTAAGGGAATTGAGTGCCTATATTAAAGGACAGCTCGGAAGATTTGATTATCGTCTGGTACTGGCTGATCCTTATACCATGGCAACTTCTGATCCGAAACTGAATGTAGCTTCCTTTAGTAAAAACTCCCCAGGAAAAGACTTCTCAGGATATTTCAGATATGCTTTTTTGGACAAGGAAAATATTTCCACTCCCTTTAATGCAGGAACTTATGTAGGGAAGAAGAATGTACTGAGTCTGGGAGCCGGGTTTGATTATATTCACAATGCATTATGGCATCTGGATTCCGGTAAAAATACAGTGAATGATGATATGAAAAGCTTTGCAGTAGATTTATTTTATGATGCACCACTGAATAAAGAAAAAGGAACGTCAATAAGCGCTTATGGGATGGCGATGCATAACGACTACGGACCCAATTATATCCGGTATGTAGGTACCAATAATCCTGCGACTTCTGTAGATGTTACACAAGCGAGTCTGAATGGAGCAGGAAATGCAATGCCTGTTATCGGAACCGGAAATACATATTATGTACAACTTGGAGGAACCCTGCCTTATCTGGACAAAGAAAAGAAAAGTCTTCAGCTTCAGCCTGCCGTAGGAATGCAGCTGTCAGATCTGAAAGGACTTCATGATAATGCTGTGATCTATGATGCAGGAATATCTCTGCTGATGAACGGAATGTCTTCCCGTTTAACCTTTGACGCTCAGAACAGACCTGTTTACACCAATGACCCTTCAAACAATGCCGTAGTTTCTGATCGGAAATGGCAGTTTGTCCTTAAATACAGAATAGATTTTAATTAAAATAAATGACAATGGAAAGAAGAAAATTTTTATTTCGCTCAGTCCAGGCTTCTGCTTTGCTGCTGATCTCAGGAAATATGTTTGCCTCTGCTTTACCCATGTTTAATCCTAAAAAAAAGAAAAAAGTGTACTTCCATTATTTGTTGTTCTGGCTTAGAAAAGACCTTTCCGGGCCTGAAGTAAAAGAGTTTGAAAATTTTTTTGAAGGCCTTAAAAAGCTTCCTTATCAGAAGAATCTCCGTTACGGAAAGCCGGCAGCTTCCAGCCCGAGAAGCGTTTTAGACAGCACATTTACTTATAATGCTTCTATGGAATTCGATAGTCTGGAAGAGCTTGAAGCGTATGGGAAACTTCCTGAACATCTTGCTTTGGTTCAGAAATATAAACCATTCTTTGACAGAATGCTGGTTTACGATACTGTTTATAATTAAAAATAAAAATTTAAATTTATAATGAAAAACATCATTAAGGGCTTAAGCCTTGTTTTAGTAGTAAGTACTGTAGGATTTATGAATGCACAACATAAAAAACACAACCATGTGAGCGTTACTGCGGAGAGCTCCACTGAGTTTATTCCTGCCATAAGATTAATTAATAATCCTGACGGCTCATGCTCTTTTGAGAAAGGGAAAATACCTACTCTTAAACATATGAATACCACAACATTCTGGATGAGCAATAAAACGGAGGAGTGGGAAAAAAATGCACATCCGGCTCCCAGAAGACAATATGTGATTACCATCAAGGGCAATATACGATTTAAAGTAACAGATGGTTCTACTTTTATGATTAAACCGGGAGTAGTTCTTCTTGCAGAAGACCTTAAAGGAACCGGCCACAGCTGGGATATGGTGAAAAGCAAAGAATGGGAGAGACTCTATATTCCGATTGCTGAAAATGCCGATGATTTTTTTATCCCGGATGCTCAATAGTTACAAGTCAATCTCTTTATAAGGGGTATATAATTCGTTATGTTTGAAGCAGTCAGTTTTGGCTGCTTTTTAAATTTTAAAATAAATAAAAAATCCCTGCATGGTTCTCATACAGGGATTTTCAATTATTTAATCTGATTAGCTGAATTTCTTAAATACTACAGTGGCATTATGTCCTCCGAATCCAAAGGCATTACTCAACGCAAAATTGATGTTCTTTTCTTTCGCTTCTCCGAAAACGATATTGATATCCTTAGGAATACTTTCATCAATATTGTGAAGATTAATCGTTGGAGGAATAATTCCATTCTGAATCGCTTTGATTGAAAGAATGGCTTCCACCGCTCCTGCAGCACCCAATAAGTGGCCGGTCATGGATTTTGTGGCACTGATATCAAGGTTTTTACTTCCCTTAAATGCTTTATTGATGGCTGTTAATTCAACCATATCTCCTAATGGAGTGGAAGTAGCATGAGGGTTAATATAATCAATATCTTCCATATTGGCTCCTGCTTCTTTCACTGCCAGCTGCATTGCTTTTATAGCTCCAACGCCATCAGGATGAGGTGCTGTCATGTGGTAAGCGTCTGCAGTCATGGCGGCTCCTGCTAATTCTGCATAAATTTTTGCTCCTCTGGCAACAGCATGTTCATATTCTTCAAGCACCAGGGCTCCTGCACCTTCACCCATTACAAATCCGTCTCTGTCTGCATCGTAAGGTCGGCTGGCCGTTGTAAAATCATCATTTCTTGTCGACATGGCCTTCATAATAGAGAACCCTCCGATAGAAGCCGGAGTGATAGCTGCTTCAGAACCACCGCTGATGATTACTTTGGCTTTTCCCAAACGGATATAATTGAAGGCATCCATCAATGCCGTATTTCCTGTAGCACAGGCAGAAACTGTTGTATAATTGATTCCCTGAAGACCATATTTCATAGAAATCATTCCCGAAGCCATATTGGCGATAAACTTCGGTACAAAGAAAGGATTGAAACGTGGCGTTCCATCTCCAGCAGCGAAATCCATTACTTCTTTTTCAAAAGTCCACATTCCGCCCTGTCCTGTTCCCCAGATGACTCCTGTGTCGAAGGGATCCATTTTTTCAAGCTCCAGACCTGAATCCTGAATCGCTTCCGCAGAAGCATACATGGCATATTGTGTAAACAGGTCACTTCTCTTGATTTCGTTATGATTCAGATATACTTTTGGATCAAAGCCTTTTACCTCACAGGCAAAATGTACTTTAAATTTTTCCGTATCGAAATGGGTAATGAGTCCTGCTCCGCTGACTCCTTTAATACTGTTTTGCCAAAAATCTTCAACATTATTTCCCAAAGGTGTCACAGCACCTAATCCTGTAATGACAACTCTCTTCATATGTAGTTACTATTTTTTAATAGATTAGACTTTCATAAGATAAACCCTGTTTATCCCATGTTTTATTTTAATTACTTCTTTTATCAGCTAATTTTTGCACTGCAATATTATCAATTTTCTTTCTCTGCAGACGAATAATCAATCATATTATTTACTGCATAATAAAAGAATCTGCTCTTTTGAATATAGGATGAGGCTTTTATTACTTTTCCAAAATCATCGTTACTCCCTGTCCACGGGCTGCACAAATGGATATAAACCCTTTCCCACTGCCTTTTTCATGAAGTAATTTTGCCAGTGTTGCGATAATTCTTCCTCCGGTTGCAGCAAAAGGATGGGCGGCTGCAAGGCTTCCTCCTTTTACATTCAGTTTATTTCTGTCTATTGTTCCCAGCGCTTTTTCCAATCCGAACTTTTTGGCCAGCTCATCATTTTCCCAGATTTTTATGGTAGCCAGGACCTGTGCTGCAAATGCTTCATGAATTTCGTAGTAATCAAAGTCTGACAAATTCATACCTGCTTTTTTAAGCATTCTCTCTGCTGCAAAAACAGGAGCTAGAAGTAAATCCTGTTTATTTTCAACATATTCTATTCCTGCCAGCTCTGAAAAAGTGATATAAGCTAAGACGGGAAGATTATTGGCTATCGCCCATTCTTCGCTGGCCAGCAAAACTGCAGAAGCACCATCTGTAAAAGGAGTTGAATTTCCTGCCGTTAAGGTTCCGTTTTGCTTGTCAAAAGCAGGTTTCAGCTGCGATAATTTTTCAATACTGCTGTCACGTCTCAGATTATTATCTTTATCCAGCCCAAAAGCTGGAGTGATCATATCATCAAAAAATCCCTCATCATAAGCTTTTGCCATGTTCTGATGGCTTTTTAATGCCAGTTGATCTTGTTCTTCTCTTGGTATATTGTAATATTGGGCAGTAATTTCTGTATGTTCACCCATCACAAGACCTGTTTTGGGTTCCTGCCCTTTATAAGGAATGGGCATCCAGTCTTTCAGCTTCGGGCTTAGCAGTTGTTTTATTTTTCCAAACGCTGATTTCTCTTTATTGGCTTTGAGCATGGCTTTTCTTAACCTTGGTGAAGACTCAAATGGAATATTGCTCATGGCTTCCACACCGCATGCAATACCACAGTCTATCTGACCCAGGGCAATTTTATTCCCAATATAAACAGCTGCTTCAATTCCTGTATCACATGCCTGCTGAAGATCACAGGCAGGAGTAGCGGGATCCAGCGTTGTATTCATCACCGTTTCCCTGATGAGGTTGCTTTCGGAAATATGTTTAATGACTGCGCCGCCGGCAACCTCTCCGAGTCGTTTTCCTTTTAAGTGATAACGGTCTATTAATCCGTTCAGAGAAGCAAGCAGAAGATCCTGATTTCCCTGCTCTGAATAAGCGGTATTCATTCTGGCAAAAGGAATTCTGTTGTATCCTACAATAGCCACTTTTTTTGTTTCCATATGGTGTAATTTATGATGGAAGAATATTGAGTTCATGATCAATCATTTGGGCAACCTTATCCAAGGCATGGTTGAGATAACTTTGATCTCCCATTGTTTTTGAAAGCAGAATTCCACCTTCAATAAGCATGATGAACAGGGAAGCATATTGCTCAGCATTGATTTTTTGATCAATTTCACCTTTATTTTGGCCCTCAGCGATAGTAGTTGATATTTTGGTCATCCATTGTGTAAAAGACCTTTTCACCTGAGTTTTTAAAGCAGGAAATGAATCATCAGCTTCCGTAGCAGCATTCATCAGCGGACATCCGCCGTTGGCAAAGACAAACGTCCAGTTTTTTCGGTAAAAATCTATAAATGCATGGAGCTTATCCAATGACGTAGGGAATTCATTGCCAAAGGAGCGGCTGAGGGTTTTACTCAACACGGCGGCATTGTATTTATAAACCTCAATGGCTACTTCATCCTTGTTTTCAAAATTTCCATAAATGCTGCCTTTCGTCAATCCGGTTGCTTGGGTAATGTCTGACAGCGATGTGGAAATATAACCCTTGGTATTAAAAAGAGTTGCTGTTTTCTCAATGATATGCTGTTTTGTTTTTTCTGCCTTTGACATTATAAATGTTTAAATATGATGCAAATATACAAAAATATACCACTCGGTATATTTTATTGAGGACGAATAATTAATTTGAATGTTTTGGATTTAAGTTTTGGCTGAAGCCAATGGATTTTTTTTAAATTAAAAAAACGGACTTTTAGCCCGTTTCTATTGATATTGAATGAATACTTAAATTAGTTTTCCAAAGTAGCATTCAAAGTAATTTCAAAGTTGAATGCGGCGCTTACAGGGCATCCTTCTTCTGCAATTTTCGCAAATTTCTGGAATTCCTCTTCTGAGATTCCCGGCACTTTAGCGGTTAATGTCAATTCAGATTTTGTAATCTTACCAATATTGGGATCGAGGGTAATGACAGAAGTCGTCTTTAATTCTTCAGGATTATAACCTGCCTGAGATAATTCTGCATCCAGTTTCATCGTGAAGCATCCTGCATGGGCTGCTGCCAGTAATTCTTCGGGGTTGGTACCTACACCATCCGCAAAACGGCTGTTGAAAGAATATTGAGTCTGGTTTAAAGTTGTACTCTGAGTCGTTAAATGTCCTTTTCCTTCTTTAATAGTACCGTTCCAAACGGCTGTTGCGTTACGTCTCATAATGTTTGTTTTTTTGTATTTAGTATTGTTTGATTTTGATGTTACAAAGGTATGTCTGCGATAAGGATCTTTCAATAGATAAAATGACTTAAATATTGTACTTTTTTCCCGTAGAGTAATTTTTTTTAAAATTTGCGGGAGTGCTTCCTGTTTTATTGGTGAAAAGACGGTTGAAATAAGCCGGATCTTCATATCCGAGATCATAGGCAATTTCTTTTACAGGTTTATCCGTATAGAATAGTAATCTTTTTGCTTCTAATAAAATTCTGTTAATGATAAACTGGTTGGGAGACTCCAGCTTTAAGTTTTTAAATTTATGAGTTAAAGTTTTTGGAGCAATGTGAAGAAGTTCTGCATAATCTGCGACATTATGTTTTTCTCTGAAATGAATTTCCAGGTGTCTGCTGAAATCCCGGAAAATATCAAGTTCGCTGCCAGGAATTCTGATGGTATCATTGTCTAAGTTTTGTTTCTTCCATTTGCGGGTAGCCCGTATGATGATCTGTTTTACATACGTTCTGATCATTTCCTCTGCAGAAGAATCTCTCCATTCAAGTTCATCCTGGATATTCTGGAACAAACTTTTTATAAGAATGGCTTCTGAGTTGTCAAGTTCCACAAAAGGAATTTCAAATACATTATGAAAAAGAAGCCCGTCACACGCCACTTCCTTATCATGGATCTGGATACAGTAGAAATCTCTGTTATAAAAAAGAAGGATTGATTCGTCCTGTCCTTTTTGTATGCTTAGATGCTGGTTGGTCAGAAAAAACAGAGAGGGTTTCTTTGTTCTATAATGATTAAAGTCTACCGTAAGCTCATATCCGGGAGGAATAAAAAACACCTTGATATCAGTTTTGAAATGATTTCCGTTGAAGTTTTCCAGATTTTCTTCTGAAAATACTTCCAGTCCGAGTCTTTTATAGTGGTCTTCAAAAATAAGCTGTTGCGGCATCCTTTAACTTTAGTTTAAAGATACAAAAAAGCATGATTTGATCCGTATTAAATTATCCAACCTATGATTTCTTATGTTTGATATATAAAATTGAAATAAAAATAAATTGGAAATATGTTTTTACATTGATATTATTTTATCATTTTTACAAAGATTTGTATTGTAACCTAAAAGTATTAACTTTTTTTCATAACTGCCTGTATGAGCGAATTAGAAAATATTCTGAGAGAAATAACTCCACTATCTCCTGAGGATAGTTTTCTCGTGTTTGACAGGATTAAGGCCTCATTTGACTTTCCATATCATTACCACCCGGAAATAGAAATCAATTTTGTTTATAAGGGGAAGGGCTACAAAAGAATGGTGGGAGATCATACCGGAGAGATCGGAAATATAGAATTGGTGTTGGTAGGTCCAAATTTACCGCATTGCTGGGCTAATTACAGATGTAAGAACAGAAAGACCCACGAAATTACCATACAATTCAATCAGGATTTCTTTAATCAGTCACTGATGGAGAAAAATATCCTGAAACCTATCAATAATCTTATGAAAGATTCCATCCGGGGAATTCTTTTTTCTACAGAAACTGCCGAGAAACTAAAAGATTCGTTTCTCAATCTTTCAAAGATGAACAGCTTTGAATCTTTCATAGAAATTATGAAGATTCTGAATGAACTGGCTGTGGCAGAGGATAAAACACTTTTATCTTCGTATAGTATTGAACTTGAAACTTTCGCAGATAATGATAAAATGAAAGTGGTTCATGATTTTGTCCATAAAAATTTTGAAAACAAAATTACACTGGATAATGCAGCATCATTGGTGAATATGAGCAATGTGACGTTCAATAGGTTTATTAAAAAAAGAACAGGAAAAACCTTTATCAATTATCTTAACGAGATAAGAATCAGCTATGCTGCACGCTGGTTGATGGAAAAGAATCTGACTGTTTTTGAAATTGCTTTTGAGGCTGGCTTTAATAATATCGCCAACTTTAATAAAGTATTTAAGTCGATCAAAAAGACAACTCCAACCGAATTTAGAGAACAGTTCAAAGGAGTTAAAAAGATTGAATAATACGTTTTAAAAATTTATTTTTTCTTTTTAACATACTATTTTTTGCACTAAAATTCTGTGCAAAAATCTTCTTTTATTTTGTCAGAATATCAGAATAAATCCTCTTTTTTTTAATGTTTGGAGAGTGTTGTATTATGTTGATATATAGGGTTTTAATGTCTTTTAAAATTAATTGCTGAAAAAATAATATCGTTTTATGATAAAATAGTATTATATCAGACTGGTTACAAAATTTAGATTTGTGAATGTGAATTAAATCTTAACAAAACTTTAAATAATTTAATACATAAACGGCAAAATTTTGCTGAAAGAACAATAATTTTTTTTGTATTAAAAAATAAAGTAATGTCATTGATTCTCAATTAAATCTAACGAATCTATACCTTATGAGAAAAGCAGTTATACCCGTTCTGTTTGTTTTTTCACTCACTGCGAATGCACAGGAGAAAAAAACAGCCGATACTACGAAGACAACCAGTATTGAGGAGGTCGTGGTCACCTCTTTGGGGATAAAAAGGCAGGCCCGCTCTTTGACGTATTCCAGTCAGCAGATTGGCGGGGATGAGCTTACAGAAGTGAAAACTCCCAATCTATTAAATTCGATCAACGGAAAAGTTTCCAATGTGCAGATCAACAGAACCAATGGTGTAGGTAGCTCCGTAAGGGTGGTCATGAGAGGAGATAAGTCTGTCAACAGTGCACAGCCACTGTATGTGATTGATGGTATTCCCATTATCAACGGAACAGGAAAATCAGCAGATATCGGACAGTATTCCAATATGCCGGATCCGGGGGATGTATTGAGCTCCATCAATCCTGATGATATTGAAAGCATCAACTTCCTGAAAGGAGCTTCTGCTTCTGCATTGTACGGTTCTGCCGGAGGTAATGGGGCTATCCTGATTACAACTAAAAAAGGACGTGCAGGGAAAAGTTCAATTACTTACAGCTCCAGCCTTACAGTGGACAGGGCTTATAGTCTTCCAAAACTACAGCACAGTTATCTATCTTATGACCCTTCTGTATCGGGATCACAGCCGGGACAGTCAGTAGAAAGCTGGGGCGCAAAAGGATCTTCTAAAGATTATCTTAAAGACTTCCTTCAGACAGGAACAACTTGGGTAAATAGCCTTTCTTTCCAGTCAGGAAATGAGAGATCAACAAGTTATTTCTCAATCGGAAATACCACCAACAAAGGAGTGGTTCCCATGTCTTATTTTGATCAGTATAACGTTTCTTTCAGAAATTCAAGTAAGTTTCTGGATGATAAGTTAACATTAGATGCCAACTTCATCGGTTCATTACAGGAAAGTAAGAACAGACAGACTCCCGGAGCATCTTTTTCTCCCTTGACGAGTTTGTACTGGTTGCCAAGAGGAGTAGATTTTGATCAGTATGGTCCAGATAATTACACTTATTTAAATAAAGAAAGATTTTTACCTGCTCAAAACTGGTGGGAGGTTAATCCGGATGGAAGTTTTAAAGGAAACCCACCAACACAGAACCCTTATTGGATTTTAAACCGTAATCCGGTTACTGTAAGCAATAAAAATACCTATGGAGCGCTTTCATTATCTTACCAGATCAATCCTTGGTTAACGGCAAGAGTGAGAGGAAATTATAGCTGGAATATTTCAGACAGTCAGCGTGATATTGCTGCTTTTTCAGCACCTACTTTACTGGCTGTTAAGGAAGGAATTAATGGAAGAATTCTTAAGAATACCTATGAAAACTCTTCAACATATGGGGACGTGTTGCTTATCGGTAGTCCTAAAATTAGTGAGTCTTTCTCTTTAGATTTTACGTTAGGAGGAAGTATCAATACAACAAGAAATAAAATAGGACAAATTGATAACGCATATCTGACAAACCCTAACCTTTTCACTGTGAGTAATCTTGAATGGGGTAAAAAAAGATCCCCTGGTGATGGATATCATAATATCTATACCAATATGAAGAAGCAGGTACAATCTGTATTTGCAAGTGCTACAGTAGGGTATAAAAATATGTTTTATGTGGACATGACTTTTAGAAATGACTGGGATTCCAGTCTGGCCTTAACAGGGAGAACGGGATTTGACTATGAATCTGTAGGAGCTAATGCTGTGTTATCTTCTGTTTTCAAACTTCCGGAAGTCATTAGTTTCTGGAAAGTAAGAGGATCTTATGCAACGGTAGGATTAGGGTTGCCTACCAATATTTCCAATGCTATGATTGAATATAATAAAGGATATACTGTTGGTGTAGATGCGGGAACACTTGTGTTTCCAAAGAGTTCATTCATTACTGATCCTAAGTATAAAGACCTGTTTCCGAAACCTGAATTTAATAAAACTTTTGAAGTTGGAACAGAGCTAAGGATGTTTAGTAATAAATTAAGTTTTGATATTACTTACTACAACTCCAATACGAGTAATCAATTGTTAGAGACAAAAATCGATTCTTATTTCGGAGGAATAGCTCCTGGATCATATTATATCAATGCAGGAAAAATCCGAAATACAGGTTTTGAATCTTCATTGTCATATAAGGTCTTCAGTTCAGAAAAATTTGGATGGACAACTACATTAAATGCTTCTGCCAATAAAAACAAAATTGTTGAATTGTTTCCACCAAGCTTACCTATATCAGAAAACCAACTTTTCTCATTAACAGGTGGAGGGGAATACACCAAACTGAAATTAGGAGGATCTTTTGGTGATCTTTATGGAATCAAGTTCAAAAGAGATGATCAGGGACGTATTTTAGTAAATGAGAAAGGGATCCCTTTAGCAGAAGGTACTCCTTCTTATCTGGGTAATCCGAACCCTAAGTTTATTATGGGATTCAATAACTCCTTTAACATTGGTAAGCTGGGAATCTCTTTCCTTATTGATGGTAAATTTGGAGGGAAGGTACTTTCCCTTACAGAAAAAGCAAACGATATCTACGGAGTGAGTCAGTCTACAGCTGATGCAAGAGATGCAGGCGGAGTATCTATTCCAAATGCTGTATATGCACCCGGAACTCCAAATGCAGGTCAGGCTTACACAGGTTTAACCAATGCAAAAGATTATTATAAAGCAGTAGGAACAACAGAAGGGTTTGGAAAAGGTATTGATGAAGCCTATCTGTACAGTGCTACAACAATACGTTTACGCCAGGCTTCCATTTCATATACTTTCGATATTCAATCTAAATATATGAGAAACGCAACCGTAAGCTTAGTAGGAACCAACTTATTTTTCTTCTACAAGAAAGCACCGTTTGATCCTGAGCAAGTATCAGGGAATACACCTGGTGGAGTTGGGGTAGATTCATTCGGATTACCGGTTACCCGATCTATTGGATTATCATTAAAAGCTAACTTCTAACTTTTACAATTAAAGAAATGAAAATCAATCATATAAAAATATTGGCATTCGGAGCTGTACTATTGTTTTCTGCTTCAGGATGTACTAATGACTTTGAACAGTATAATCAGGAAAAGGCGGGAGGTCCTGAAAATTTTTACGCCGATTTTATCGCTGTTGTTGATCCGATGAAATCCATGCAAAGAGGATTACAGTCAGATTATCAGCTTTATCCTAACCTGAGTGCAGATATGTACAGTGGAATGTTCAGTACCGCAACACCATTTAATGGCGGGGTAAATAATCTTACTTATTCGATGATGGACGGATGGAATAACAGAATCATTGCCAGACAACAGGATATTTTCAATTACTCCCTTATCATCGATAATACGGCTAAGGAAATCTATAAAGGTGTAGATTTTACAGGAACATTTGCTGTTAAAAAAATTCTGAAAGTTATTACGGCAGCAAGAGTTTCAGACAGTCACGGCCCGGTAGTCTACAGCAAATATGAAAAGCCCAATCCGAATGGAGTTACAGATTTTGATTCTCAACAGGAAGCTTACAATTATTTTATTGCTGATCTTAGCGCAGCTATTAACGATTTGCAGAAAGTAATTGCCATGCCAGCGACACAGAACGTAGAAGATAAATCGGCATTGAAAAAAGCAGATTTAGTATACGGCGGAAATATGGCGCAATGGGCAAAATTTGCCAATTCATTAAAGCTGAGGTTAGCCATGAGAATGAGCTATGCTGATCCTGCGAAATCTAAACAATATGCAGAAGAAGCATTGGCTTCACCTGCAGGATTGATTACGGATAATGCGGACAATGCGTTGATCAGTGTAGGACAGTCAGAATTGAGTTTTATCATCTATTCATGGGGAGATTGTTTAATTGGTGCGCCATTGATGGCTTATATGAACGGATATAATGACCCAAGACTTCCTGCCTATGCTATTCCTGCATCTGATCCAAGCTTACAGGGAAAATATATAGGAATCCGCCAGGGAATAGATTTATTAAATGGTAAATCAACGTACGGAGGGTTCTCACAGCCACAGGCAAAATCTGCCAGCGGAGATTATTTTTCCGGTACCGATGGTAAAATGAAATTATTCACCGCTGCAGAAACATGGTTCCTTAGAGCTGAAGCTGCTTTGAGAGGATATGCAGGAGCAGGAGATATTCAAACCAACTATACAACCGGAGTTCAGCAGTCTTTCGGAGAATGGGGGAAAAGTGCTAGTGTTGCTGCTTATCTTGCCGATAATACTTCTACTGAAGCACCTTATATTGATCCGAAAAATGCAGACAATAACGTACTTGTTGGAAACCCTCAGTTAAGTACCATTACGATTGCATGGAATAACGGTGATACCAACGAAAGAAAATTAGAAAGAATTATTACCCAAAAATGGCTATCCCTTTATCCAAACGGACCGGAAGCATGGGCTGAGCAGAGAAGAACAGGTTATCCGGTTCTTTTCAAGGTAAGAAAGAATGACAGCGGCGGAGCCATCAGTACAGAAGCAATGATAAGGAGAATTCCTTTTACTATTGATACCAAAACATCATTATATAATTACCAGCAAGCTGCTCAAATGCTGAACGGTCCTGATACCGGAGGAACAAAGCTTTGGTGGGATAAGAAATAAAAAATATTCAGAATCACTCATCAGTAAAGAGACATCTCAAGATCAGATTTATTTGATACATTCATTGAGGCGGGAGAATAGAGTAGAATCTCCAAAAAATTTATAGTTTCGTTTTTTTAGCCTGAATGTATTTTTGAGATGTTCTCTTTTATTTAGAATCTTATTTTAAATATGGGAAAAAACAACTCCGGAACCCGTCGGATTCAGCCGATTCTTTGGATTTCAACATTATATTTTGCAATGGGAGTGCCCTTTGTAACCATTAATGCGGTTTCAGGAATCATGTATAAAGATATGGGGGTTTCGGACTCGCAGATTACTTTCTGGACTGCCCTTATCATGTTCTCCTGGACATTAAAACCTCTTTGGAGCCCGTTTCTGGAGATCTATAAAACCAAAAAATTCTTCGTTGTTTTTACTCAGTTTGCGATAGGAATTTTGTTTGCATTAGTGGCCTTAAGCCTGCCAATGCATGATTTTTTCAAATACAGTATTGCCCTTTTTGCGATAGTTGCATTTTGCGGAGCTACCCATGATGTGGTAGCAGACGGAACGTATATTGGGTTTTTGACCAATAAAGAGCAGGCAAAGTATATTGGATGGCAAGGTGCTTTTTACAACCTGGCGAAGATTATCAGCAGTGGAGCACTCGTTTATTTTGCCGGGGTTTTAGAAAAGACAAAAGGCGTAACCCATGCCTGGATGATCATTATGGTGATCTATGCATTGTTGTTTTTTGTATTGGGAGTTTATCACTATTTCATTCTGCCGAAAGAAAACAAGGAAGAAAATAAAGAAGAGAAAACGGCTGGAAACGTTCGTCAGGAACTATTGGAAGTGATTACTTCTTTCTTCACCAAAAAGAAAATTCTGTGGTGTATCCTCTTCATTATACTATATCGTTTTGCAGAAGGATTTGCCATCAAAATTGCGCCTTTATTTTTTAAAGCTCCAAGAACGTCGGGAGGATTAGGGTTATCTACTTCAGATATCGGACTTATTTACGGAACATACGGTTCGGCAGCATTTATCTTAGGATCCGTACTGGCAGGATATTTTATCTCAGTCCGCGGATTGAAAAGATCTCTGATATGGCTATGCTGTGCATTCAATATTCCATTTGTGGTCTATGCATTACTGGCTTATTATCAGCCGGCAGATCTTTTACCGGTAGGAATTGCGGTGGTAGTGGAATATTTCGGTTACGGATTTGGTTTTGTGGGGCTTATGCTCTACATGATGCAGCAGATTGCACCCGGAAAACACAAAACGGCACATTACGCATTTGCAACAGGGATTATGAATCTTGGCGTAATGATTCCCGGAATGTTCAGTGGAATGATCAGTGACTGGATCGGATACAAAATGTTCTTTATCTGGGTACTGATTGCTACCATTCCTGCATTTTTGGCCACTGTATTCGTTCCTTTCCCTTACCCTGAAAATCAGAAAGAACAACAAATCAATTCATAATAATAAAAAAATAAAAAGTAAAAAATACTTTATGACAGCTCAATCAGTAATGATCCCCTGGCAGGATCGCCCGGAAGGTTGTAATGATATCATGTGGAGGTTTTCCGAAAACCCGATCATTAACAGATACGCGATACCAACATCCAACAGTATATTCAATAGTGCCGTAATTCCCTTTGAGGACGGATTTGCCGGAGTGTTCCGTTGCGACAACAAGGCAGTACAGATGAATATTTTTGCCGGTTTCAGTAAAGACGGAATCAATTGGGATATCAATCATGACCCTATTGAAATGCAGGCAGGAAATACGGATATGATTGAATCCGATTACAAATACGATCCACGTGTAACTTTTATTGAAGACCGCTACTGGATCACCTGGTGCAACGGATACAATGGTCCTACCATCGGAATTGGGTATACTTTTGATTTTAAAGAATTTTTTCAGTGTGAAAATGCCTTTCTTCCATTCAACAGAAATGGTGTTTTGTTTCCTGAGAAAATCAATGGTAAATATGCCATGCTGAGCCGTCCGAGTGATAACGGACATACGCCTTTCGGAGATATTTATATCAGCTATAGCCCTGATATGAAATACTGGGGTGAACACCGTTGCGTGATGAAAGTAACGCCTTTCGAAGACAGTGCATGGCAGTGTACCAAAATCGGAGGAGGGCCGGTTCCTATCAAAACAGAAGAAGGATGGCTGCTTTTCTATCATGGTGTGATCAATACCTGCAGAGGATTCAGATATTCAATGGGAGCGGCTTTGCTTGATCTTGAAGATCCTACAAAAGTGTTGTACAGAACGAAGCCTTATTTATTGGCTCCGGCTGAATTGTATGAACTGACAGGAGATGTACCCAATGTGGTTTTCCCTTGTGCAGCATTGACTGAAGGAGACAAAGTAACAGTATATTACGGTGCTGCTGATACCGTAGTTGCGATTGCCTTTGGATATATCTCAGAAATCATTGATTTTATGAAAAAGAATTCAATTTAATACAGTAATATAAAGTTTAGGAAAATAGGTTAATCATCTTAATTTTTCCGTTTGCTGGGAATTTTATAATGGTTTTCCTATTTTTAAACCAACTTTTAAATAAAAAAATCTCCGATACCTCTCTTATCATGAAAAAAGAACTGTTAATCTGCTTTTTTACCACCCTGATTTCTGTAGCCAGTGCCCAGCAAAATAAAAACGATGTTTTATCCTGGGTAGATCCTTTCATAGGCACAGGAGGACATGGGCATACTTTTCCTGGAGCAACCACGCCATTCGGGATGATACAGCTGAGTCCGGATCAGAATACGAAAAGCGGCGACTGGGATTGGTGTTCCGGATACCATTACAGCAGCAAAACGATCATGGGATTCAGTCATAACCATTTGAGCGGAACGGGATGGGCAGACCTTGGAGATATTCTGGTAATGCCTACAGTAGGACAGGTTAAAATGGTTCCAGGATCTGAAGACAAGCCGGAAACGGGTTACCGTTCAAAATTTACCCATGATAAAGAAATTGCATCTCCGGGATATTACTCTGTAATGCTGGACAGCTATGGAATTAAAGCAGAGCTTACTGCTTCTCCAAGAGTAGGATTTCATAAATATACTTTTCCGAAGAGTAGTGAAGCTAATATCATTATTGATCCTACCAACAAAATCTTCGGAAATATCTACCATACTTTGGTGAGTGTGGAAGGTAATAATAAAATCAAAGGATACTGTTACAGCAACGGCTGGGGAGGTAAACGGTTTGCTTACTTCGTGATGGAGTTTTCCAAACCGTTTAAGTCTTACGGTGTTTATGCTGACGGAAAAATCAAAAATGATGAAAAAATTGCCCTTGCCAAAGATGCTAAAGCTTTTGTGAGATTTTCCACAGAAGACCAGGAAAGCATTGAAGTAAAAGTATCTTTATCTCCGGTGAGTACAGAAAATGCACAGGAAAATTTTGATACAGAAGCAATAAATGTTGACTTTGCCAAAGCAAAAGAAACCGCTCAAAAGACCTGGAGAGATCTGATCGGAAGATTCCAGGTGACAGGAGGTACAGAGAGCCAGAGAAAAATTTTCTACACGGGAGTTTACCATACCTTCATTGCACCAAATTTATACATGGACGTGAATGGAGATTATGTGGCCGCTCAGGAAAACATGAATACCAAATGGTTCACCAACTACAGTACGTATTCTTACTGGGACGGATTCAGAGCAACGCACCCGCTATTGACCATTATGGATCAGAAGCATACAAAAGAATTTGCCAATTCCCTGATCAGCAGATATACAGATCGTAAAGATCATATGCCGATCTGGGAGCTTTGTGGATATGATAACTTCTGTATGCTGGGCTATCACAGTGCTTCGGTAATCTGGGATGCCATTTCAAAAGGAGTTCCGGGTATTGATGCAGAAAAAGCATTTGCCGCGATGAAAGATGCTTCTTTAACAGATAAAATGAGCAGCAGCGATGGTGGTGGCGGTCTTAATGATTATATCAAATTAGGCTATACTCCATCAGAAAACGGAGCTTCAGTTTCTGCAACATTAGAATATTCATATGACGACTGGTGTATTCAGCAGCTTGCAGAAAAATTAGGTAAAAAAGAAGAATCGGAAGTATATAAAAAACGTTCTATGAACTTCCTGAATACCTTTAATAAAGAAAATAATCACTTCTGGCCAAGACAAAAAGACGGCAAATTCTTAGCAGATTTTACCCTTAACGATTGGAAAAAACTTCAGCCACACTGGGTTTCCGGAAATATCTGGGCCTATGACTTCTTTGTTCCACACCAGATTGATGAAATGATGAATCTGTATGGCGGGAAAAAAGGATTTGAAGAAAAACTGGATAAAACCTTTACAGAAGCACTTCATATGGAAGGTGAACAGCACGTAGATATTTCAGGATTCATCGGATCTTTAGGATTTGGGGATGAGCCAGGTCATCATGTTCCATACCTGTACAACTATGCAGGAAGTCCTTATAAGACTCAGAAAATGGTAAAATATATCCGTGACAATATGTACGCAGCAAAACCTGATGGAATCGTTAACAATGAAGACTGTGGTCAAATGTCAGCATGGTATATTTTCTCATCATTAGGATTCTATCCTGTAACACCTGGGAAACCTGTTTATGCCATCGGAGCACCACAATTCCCGAAAGCTTCTTTAAAACTGGAGAATGGAAAAACGTTCACCGTAATTGCAGACAAAATATCCGACAAGAATATCTATGTACAGAAAATGTTCCTGAACGGAAAAGAATATAAAAGCTGGGAACTGAATCACAGCGATATTATGAACGGTGGCGAATTGAGATTCGTAATGGGAAGCAAACCAGTAAAATAAGACTCATAAAAATAAACGAAACAAAGTATCAATGGAAAGGAGAAATTTTATTAAAACAAGTGCACTGGCAGGAGCCGGATTGCTGTTTACTCAAAATGTTTTTGCTAAAAATTTAGTGCTGGACGATTTTCCTGTTGTCCGTGTTCCTAAAGATAAAAGACATTTTACCAGCGAATCCGTAGAAAGTGCTATTGCCGCGTTTAAAAAGAAAGTGAAAAACAAAGAGCTGAGCTGGCTTTTTGAAAACTGCTTCCCGAATACATTGGATACTACTGTTTACTATACGGAAACCGGAGGAACACCGGATACCTACGTGATCACCGGGGATATTGATGCCATGTGGCTTCGTGACAGTTCCGCACAGGTTTTCCCTTATCTGCAGTTTTCGAAAAAAGACGAAAAACTGCATAAGCTGATCTCAGGAGTAATCCATAAACAGACTACTTTCATCCTGAAAGATCCTTATGCGAATGCTTTCTATAACGATGATCAGAAGATCAGTAAATGGAAAGAGTATGACCACACCGATATGAAGCCGGGCACCCATGAAAGAAAATGGGAAATCGACTCGCTTTGCTATCCTATCCGTCTGGCCTACCATTTCTGGAAAACTACAGGAGATACAAAACCTTTTGATGCGAACTGGCTGAAAGGAATCAAACTTACCCTGCAGACTTTCACAGAACAGCAGAGAAAAAATGATCTGGGTCCTTACAAATTCGAGCGTACAACGGCTTGGGCAACAGACGGAGTTCCTATGGGGGGATATGGTTATCCAACGAAACCTGTAGGATTGATCAGCTCTATGTTCCGTCCAAGTGATGATGCTACCATCTACGGATTCCTGATCCCTTCCAACTTATTTGCGGTGGTAAGCTTACGCCAGGCTGCGGAAATGGTTACTCAGATTAAAAATGAAAAAACGTTGGCTCAACAATTGAACAGCCTTGCTGATGAGGTAGAAGCAGCCATCAAAAAATACGGAATTTACAATCATCCTGAATTTGGAAAAATATATGCTTTTGAAGTAAATGGCTTTGGAAGCTACAACCTGATGGATGATGCGAACTGTCCAAGCTTGCTGGGACTGCCTTATCTGGATGCGGTGAAAGCTGATGACCCTGTGTATTTGAATACAAGAAAATTTGTGTGGTCAGAAAACAACCCGTTCTTCTTCAAAGGTAAGCTGGCAGAAGGAATAGGAGGTCCGCATATCGGATTGGATATGATCTGGCCAATGAGTATCATAATGAAGGCACTCACTACCAAAGACAAAAGTGAGATCAGATGGTGCATAGATACCTTACAGAAAACGCATGGAGGAACAGGCTTTATGCATGAATCCTTCCATAAAGACGACTCCAAAAAGTTCACCAGAGAATGGTTTGCATGGGCCAATACCTTATTTGGAGAATTGTTATGGAAAACCTTTAACGAAAACCCAGAGCTACTGACATAGCACACCCTTTTATATGGTTTTTTCATCTGAGATTCCTTCCCGAAAAAGAAGGAATAAGGGGATTGCTATATAAAATTCAGACACCAAAACACCTTAAAAAAATTATACAATGAAAAAAAAATCCATCTTTACCGCACTGATTGCCATGATGCTTCAGTCTGGTTCTCTGATCAACGCACAGCAGCTTAGCCCTAAAGGGATATGCTATGTGGAAGTGAATAACAACAACCTCCTGAATGCAGGAGCGTACAAACTGCAGACATCGAACAGTTACCTGTTTAATGTGGTGAATATCTTTGCGGCCAATATTAATTATGATACCAGCCGTGGAAGAGCCTATCTGTATTCGAATAATAACGTAACCAAGGTTCTTACCAATGCAGATACCTACATAAAGCCTCTTCAGCAGAAAGGAATGAAAGTCGTACTCACTATTTTAGGAAACCATCAGGGAGCGGGAATCTGTAATTTTCCTACCCGTGAAGCAGCAAAAGACTTTGCTCTGCAGCTTGCCAATACAGTGAATACCTACGGTCTTGATGGAATTGATTTTGATGATGAATATTCTGAATACGGAAATAACGGAACAGGGCAGCCTAATGACAGCTCTTTTGTAATGCTGGTTCAGGAACTCAGAGCTTTATTACCCAATAAGATTATTTCATTCTATTATTATGGTCCTGCCGCTTCAAGACTTTCCTGGAACGGAGCCAGAGTAGGAGATAATGTCAATTACAGCTGGAACGCGATGTACGGAACATTCTCTGCTCCGAATGTACCACCTCTTACCAAAGCACAAATCTCTCCTGCTGCCGTATGGATGGGAAATACTTCCAATTCTACCACCACCAGCCTGGCTACCCAAACTAAAAATGGAGGTTACGGCGTATTCATGTGGTATGATTTACATGGAACGAATGAAACGACACAGCTTTCAGCAGGAACTCAAACCTTATACGGAGAACCTACTGTTTTAAGCGGTACTTTACAATCCTGGACACAGGGAACCAATTGTGACGCCCCTATCGGATTATACACAAGCAACCTTACAGGCACAAGCGCAAAACTAAACTGGTCAGCCGTAGGAAGCAATACCTATGATGTTGATTATAAACCAGCTTCTTCAACAACATGGACAAATGCAGTTTCAGCGACAAGCTCCACTTCTGTAACCATTTCCGGATTAACAGCCAACACCGAATATGACTGGAGAATCAGAACCAACTGCAGCGTGAAAAGTGCCTATATGTTTGCGCCAAGATTTACAAGTACTTCAGGAACAACGCCTACAGGTTCTTATGCTCTGTCTTTGGATGGAAGTACTGAATCAGGAGCGGCCGGAAGTATGAATCTAAGCGGCTCAGCATTGTCTTTTGAAGGGTGGATCAAACCGTCATCGTTCAAATCTGCGTCGCCATATATTTCTTCTATCATGGGAACAGAAGTAAGCGACGGCAATTCTGCATTCTTACGATTAGGAGATGCCAGTCTGGCGAATAATAAACTTCAGTTTGTGGTAAGTATTAATAATGTACAGCAAAAACTGGCTTCTGCAACAGCTTTGAATGCCAATACCTGGTATCATGTGGCAGCTACTTATGACGGTGCCAATATGAAAATTTACATCAACGGTGTTCTGGATGCCACTAAAGCACAAACAGGAAGTGTGAATTCAACTGGTGCATTCAACGTAGGATATTTATATAATACTTCCAGAAATTTCAATGGTAAAATAGATGAAGTAAGAGTTTGGAAGCGCGCATTAAGCCAGACAGAAATCAGTCAGAATATGTGTAATGTGTCCGTTCCGGCAACTTCACTGGCTGCGTATTGGAAGTTTAACGAAGGAAGTGGTTCTACAGTTCAGGATACTTCCGGAAATGGAGTGACTCTAACCTTGACAGGTGTTGATGCTTCCAATTGGGGAACAGATCTGCCATGTACAACAGGAAGCTCAGCATTAGCAAGAACTGCGGGGCAAAAGGCGATCAATACGGGAGAGACTAACATTAAAAATCAAATCAAATTATATCCTAATCCGGCAAGCAAATCTTCATCACTTACAGTTTCTGTTCCGGATGAATACAGCAAAGGGAAATTGACGGTTTATGATTTTAACGGAAGAATTGTAGATACTAAATCACTGAACTCAGGAGATAATCAATATGAATTGAGCAGAATTCCGGCAGGAAACTACATTGTTCAGTTTGAATCTCATGATGGAAGCCTGAAACAATCCGAAAAACTAATTGTAAAATAATAACCCCCGTCATTGGGCTTCGGCCCAATGATTTTTTCTACTACAAAATTGATATACTATGAGAAAAAAATCCTTTTTTATTCCCTTAATGGCCCTGATGCTTCAGTCAGCTCCGGCACTCAAAGCACAGCAGCTTGATCCTTTGGGAGTCTGCTATGTAGAAGTGAACAACAATAATATGCTGAATGCAGGTTCCTATACTTTACAGAATACCAACAGACAGCTTTTTGATGTAGCCATTATTTTTGCAGCCAATATCAACTATGATGTTTCTAAAAACCGTGCTTATATCTCAAACAATAACAACGTTACCAAAGTTCTGAATGATGTCAATACCTATGTAAAACCTTTACAGCAAAAAGGAATAAAAGTATTACTGGATCTTTTAGGAAACCACCAGGGAGCTGGAATTTCCAATTTCCCTAACCGTGAAGCGGCTAAAGATTTTGCCTTACAGGTGGCTCACACTGTTTACACCTACGGACTGGATGGAGTAGACCTTGATGATGAATACGCAGGATACGGAAATAACGGCACAGGACAGCCTAATAACAGCTCTTTTGTTATGTTATTACAGGAATTGAAAGCCGCAATGCCCGATAAACTGATTACATTCTATTACTACGGTCCGGCTACAACCAGACAAACGTATAATGGAGATTTAGCAGGAAATTATATCAATTACACCTGGAATGCCATGTACAGTACGTACAATGCTCCGGTTGTTCCGCCTCTTGATAAATCCAAAATTTCTGCAGCTGCAACGTGGATACAAAACTCGAATCCAAGTTCAACTTCTGCCACTACATTGGCAAGCTTAGCGACCAGTACAAAGAATGATCAATACGGCGTGTTTATGTGGTACGATCTGCCGGGAACCAATGTAGCCAGTTACCTGAGTACAGGATCCAATATTCTTTATAATGAAAATACACTTTTAAGCGGTCAATTATATTCATGGTCACAGGGACAGGCTTGTGATCCTCCATTGGGGCTTGATGTCTCCAACGTGACAGGAACTTCAGCTCAACTGAACTGGACTTCCAATGCATCTCAGTCTTACAATATTGATTACAAACCTGCCAATTCAACAGTATGGACGAATGTAGCCAGCAATTATTCTGGAAATAATATTGTCATCAGCAACCTTACCCTGAATACCAATTACGATTGGAGAATCCAGTCTAACTGCTCAACGACATTAACAAGTACTTATATTTTTGCACCAAGGTTTAACTCCGGAAGTGGCTGCACTACGCCATCAGGATTGACTTCCGGAAGTTTCCTTGGTAATACTACCCAACTGTCATGGGATGCAGGCAACGCCACTTCATATACACTGCAATATAAAACGACTTCAGCAACAACCTGGTCTGAAATTCCAAATATTACCACCAATTCTTACTCATTACAAAACCTGACACCTAACACAAGTTATGTATGGAAAGTACAGGCTTCATGTGCCGGAGGAACTACAAGTACTTATTCAGGAGAAGGATCATTCAACAGTGGTTTCGCTCCGGTTACAAGTCCGGGTGCAAGATCTCTTGCTTTCAACGGAAGCACGCATTATCTTAACGCAGGACAATTTAACCTGAGTGGAAACGCGGTGACCTTTGAAGGTTGGGTAAAAGTAAACTCATTTAAATCTGCTTTCCCTTACATCTCATCGGTAATGGGCGTTGAAGTAGGAGATAATAACTCGGCGATGCTTCGTTTCGGAGACGGAAACCTTGCGAATAATAAGCTGCAGTTTATATTAAGTTTTGGTTCGTCACAGGTGAAATTGAATACGAATACTTCATTCAACACCAATACATGGTATCATATAGCAGCTACTTATGATGGAACAGCCATGAAAATTTATGTCAATGGTAATCTTGATGCTACTTTTGCAGTAACGGGTAACTTTACGGCAAACGGAATTCTTTATCTGGGAAGAAACTATGACAATTCCCGTACACTCAATGGCTTTCTTGATGAATTCAGAGTTTGGAAAAAGGCATTAACACCACAGGAAATTTTAAGTAACAGCTGTAATGTTCTTGCCAATTCTACAGGTCTTGAAGCGAACTGGAAAATGGATGAAGGAAGTGGAATGGGAGCTTTGGATGCTACGGCCAACACTCATTTTGCAACCCTGATCAATATGACAGATGCCAACTGGAGAACAGATGTTGCCTGTGCTTCTAATCTTGCAGTGAAAGATGTTGAATCTGTGAAAGACAACAGCGCAGTCTATCCGAACCCTGTGAAACGAGGAAATGATCTTCACTTTGCTATCAGTGACAACTCTGCAAGTGAAGTGGCATTGTATGATGCTTCAGGAAAATTGATCAAAAAACAGAATATTAATCAAAATAATAATGCAGTCAATACGCAGGATTTAATCAGTGGTACTTATATTTACAAGATTACATCTGCGAACAGTAAAGTAATATCAACCGGTAAAATTATTGTGAAGTAAAATTCAGATAATGAAATAGTTATCGGAACTAATAAAATAGCGTCTGAAATACAAAGCAGACAGACAGAAGTGTACTTCTGTTTGTCTGTTTTTTCAGTCACAGGAAGGACCTTGAATTTAAAATAAAAAATAATGCAGAATATAGTAGGAATTGATATCGGAGGGTCGCACATTACGCTGGCTCAGGTAGATCCGGAAAAACGTGAAATCATTTCATCCACCTATGTAAGAGAACATGTAGATGCTTTCGAAAACAGAGAAGTTATTTTCAAAGCTTGGATTTCAGCCATTAATAAGGTGGCTCATGATCTGGTAAAAGAAGATCTTTTAATCGGTATCGCAATGCCGGGACCTTTCGATTATGAAAATGGAATATCTCTTATGCGGCAGGGAAAATTTATTGATATCTATCAGGTCAATATTAAAGAAGAACTGGCAAAAAGGCTGGCCATTTCTCAGAAGCAGATTCATTTTGTAAATGATGCGGCTGCGTTTATGGAAGGAGAAGTATTCGGAGGATGTGCCCAAGGTTTCAACAGTGCTTTTGGAGTGACTCTTGGAACAGGATTGGGAACTACTTTCTTCAATGGAAAATTTGCTGCCGATGAAGATTTATGGGATTCTCCCTTCAGAGATTCCATCAGTGAAGACTATCTGGCGACACGCTGGTTTGTGAATCATTATAAAGAACTGACCGGAGAAGAAATCTCAGGAACGAAAGATCTTCTGGATAAACCTACAGAGATACAGACTCAAATGTTTAACGATTATGCAGACTCCTTTTCTGAGTTTATTGTCAGATATGTAGATCATTACAAACCGGAAGTTTTAGTTATAGGAGGAAATATTGCCAAGGCTTATCCTCATTTTGAGCAAAGATTTATTCAGAACTTAACCAAGAATAATATTAACTTGCAGGTTAAAATTTCTGCTATATTTGAAGATGCGGCCATTCTTGGAGCTGCCAGCTATACATTAAAAAAGCGTATATAAATTAACAAACGAAAAGATACAATGAAGTTTATATTTTCTACTTGCTTACTGTTATTACAGGCCTGGGCTTTAGGTCAGAATGTATCTCCCGTAGACTATGTGAATCCTTTGATGGGAACCCAATCCAAACCTTCATTATCCAATGGAAATACCTATCCGGCAGTCGGACTTCCCTGGGGAATGAATATCTGGACACCACAGACCGGTAAAATGGGCGACGGATGGGCCTATACCTACGATGCAGATAAAATAAAAGGATTTAAACAGACTCACCAACCCTCTCCATGGATGAACGATTATGGCGCATTTGCCATCATGCCGGGAGTTGGAAAAGTGAAGTTTAAAGAAGACGAAAGAGCAAGCTGGTTCAGCCATAAAGCTGAGGTTACCACACCTTATTTCTATAGCGTTTATCTTGCTGACATCAATGTCACAACAGAATTTACGCCTACAGAACGAGCTTCTTATTTTAAATTTGATTTTCCAAAGACAGACAGTGCTTACGTAGTGGTTGATGCTCTGAACAAAGGTTCTTATATCAAAATTTTACCGAAAGAAAGAAAAATCCTGGGATATACCACGAGATATTCTACCGGGAAGTATGATAATTTTAAAAACTACTTTGTCATTCAGTTTGATAAAGATTTTGAACTCACAAAAACCTGGAAAGACAATAAACTGGTGAATGATCAGTTAGAAATTACCAGTGATCATACAGGTGCTGTAGTAGGGTTTAAGCTTAAAAATAAAGAAACGGTGTATGCAAAAGTAGCCTCTTCATTCATCAGCTTTGAACAGGCAGAACTGAATCTTAAAAGAGAAATCGGAAACAGAAACTTTGAACAGGTAAAAACTGATGCTAAAAATATCTGGAACAAGACATTAGGAAAAATAGATGTAAAAGGGGGAACCGATCAGCAGATGAGAACCTTTTATTCCTCTTTATACAGAACTTTATTCTTCCCGCAGAAACTATATGAAGTGGACGCTCAGAATAAAATAAAACACTGGAGCCCTTACAACGGGAAAATTGTTGACGGAAGAATGTTTGCAGGAACCGGTTTCTGGGATACTTTCCGTGCTTTGTACCCTTTCCTGAATCTTGTTTATCCAAGCATCAATGTAGAAATGCAGGAAGGACTGGCCAATGCTTACAAAGAAGGAGGTTTCTTACCGGAGTGGAGCAGTCCCGGATATTCTGATATTATGATTGGAAACAATTCCGCATCCGTAGTAGCAGATGCTTACATCAAAGGACTTCGCGGATATGACACAGAAGCGCTGTGGCAGGCTGTAAAACACGGAGCAAACAATGAAGGTCCTATAGAAGCTGTGGGCCGCGCGGGAGTAAAGTACTATAATGAATTGGGCTATGTTCCTTACGATGTAAAGATCAATGAAAATGCAGCAAGAACATTAGAATACGCTTATGATGATTTTTCAATCTATCAGTTAGGAAAAGCATTAGGAAGACCTGCTTCAGAAATTGATATTTATAAGAAAAGAGCTTATAATTACAAAAATGTATTTGATAAGGAAACAGGTTTAATGCGTGGTAAAAATAAAGATGGTAACTTCCAGAAACCTTTCAATCCTTTCAAATGGGGAGATGCTTTTACGGAAGGAAACAGCTGGCATTATACATGGTCGGTTTTCCAGGACATTGATGGTTTGGCAGAACTGATGGGTGGGAAAAAGAAATTTGAAGCCAAATTAGATGAAGTATTTTCATTGCCTCCGGTTTTTGATGACAGTTATTATGGAGGCGTGATCCACGAGATCAGAGAAATGCAGATCATGAATATGGGTCAGTATGCCCACGGAAATCAGCCTATTCAGCACATGATTTATCTGTACAACTATGCAGGTGCACCTTACAAAACTCAATATTGGGCGAGACAGGTGATGAATAAATTGTATCATGCCACTCCGGACGGATATTGCGGTGATGAAGATAACGGACAAACGTCTGCATGGTATATTTTCTCAGCCCTTGGATTTTATCCGGTAACACCGGCGACAGATCAATACGTATTGGGAGCGCCATTATTTAAAGAAGCTACCATCCATTTGGAGAATGGTAAGAAAATTGAAATAAAGGCTCCGGAAAACAACGCAGAAAATCTATATGTAAAATCACTGAATGTAAACCAACAGCCTTATTCCAAAAACTGGCTGAGCCACAAGGAATTGATGAAAGGTGCTGTGTTAGACTTTAAAATGGATAGCAAACCTAATAAAGAAAGAGGTACACAGGAAAAAGATTTCCCATATTCAATGTCAAAAGAAGAATCAAATAAATAATTTTTAAATTAAAAATATAGCTGCATGAGTACAGAAAAAAAAGAAATATTCGAGAGAGTAGAGAATATGCTGCAGACACAAGGTTTTACTATTGCTGCAAAAGATGATACAAGACCATGGGGAGGATTTTTTGTGATTGATGAAACACAGGCACAGGATTTTGCCAACCAGTATTTTGACGGGATTGATGTAGACAGCCTGAGAATAGGAGGGAAGCTAAGCCCTAAAATTCTTATCGTGGCTCCGGAAGCAAGATTAAGCTGGCAGTATCACCACAGAAGAGCCGAAATCTGGCAGGTAGTAGAAGGAACTGTAGGCATCAAAAGAAGCAATACCGATGAAGAGGGAGAATTGAAAGAATATGGTCCGAAAGATCAGGTGAAACTTCAGCAGGGGGAAAGACACAGATTAATTGGTCTTGCAGGCTGGGGAATCGTTGCCGAAATCTGGCAGCATACCGATGCTTCCAATCCTTCAGATGAAGATGATATCGTAAGAGTACAGGATGACTTTGGAAGATAAATAAAAAGAATCCGCTTCATTGAAGCGGATTTTTTATTGATAAGGAAGCCTGAGGCTGTAAGAGGGGAGTTACTGGAGGTTTTTAAAGCTGTTGGATTTACTTCGTTATTACCGGTGAATTTTACTAGCAGTACTCCAGCTTCATTCCTCCAACTTCCTGCTTTTAAAACGTCACATCCAGTCCCAAATAGAAGTTGGCCTTCATAATTGGTGCATATACCATTCCTCCGTCAAAATAGCTTCCGAAAGGATTTTTAAAATCTACAATCGCATTTTTCTGATAATAAGAAGTCAGGTTTTCTCCTCCTACATAAGCTCTGATTTTTTTATTGAAATTTCTTGAGATCTGAGCATTAAGAACTGCATATGATTCCGAATAAGTTGGGAGCTGAAATTCTGCCGGATTCGTTGAAGTATCAGGGAGTCTTTGCTTTCCGACCCAGTTTAAAGTCGTATCAAAACTCCAGAATCCGCCATTATCATTTTTATTGGTTGAATAGGCCAGATTCACAAACCCTCTGTGCTTCGCCATAAAAGGAACTTCTCTTCTTCCACCGATATAATCAGCCTGCACGTCATAATATTTATAAGCCAATCTTACTTCAAGATTTTTGACAGGCATGAAATCCCATTGGGTCTGGAACGAATTCGCAAAAGACTTTCCATCCAGATTATAAAATGTCAGCTGTTGAGGAGATCTGTCCAGATCTACCAATACCTGATCCTGGAAATCTGTTCTGAAGAAGTCTGCAACAATGCTCGATTTTCTTCCGAATAACTTAAATTCCTGTTGTAAACTCGCTCCATAATTCCATGCGATTTCAGGTCTTAATCCATAAATATTTCCTCCGTTAGGCAGAATATTAATCGCTCTGTTCGATGCAAAATACTGCTGGCTTTCCGCAAAAACATTTGCAGTTCTGAATCCTCTTCCCGCAGAAAGTCTTAAAATAGTCTGAGGCGTGAAGTCATATTTAAAGTTCAATCTTGGCGTAAACTGTGTTCCTGCCAGGTTGTGGAAATCAACTCTTGAACCTGCTACTAAAGTATATTTTAAACCAGTTAAAGTATATTCAGCAAAAATGCCCGGCACAATTTCATTTCTTCTCATATCATCCAGCAAATACGTTTCTTTATAACCATCATATAAGAAACTTGCACCAGCCTTGTACTTGTGGTTGGTATTTCCGATGATGCTTTCAAAAATTAAATTGGAATAGTATGTATGCTGCTGTCCCGCATAATTTCTCAATCCAAAAAAGCTGTCCTGCTGATGGTAAATATACTGGTTCATCCATCCGATACTCTGGTAAGGTTTTCCTTTAAAAACATACCCAGTTTTATTCCAGACCTGGAATCTTGAAATATCGATTCCAACCCCATAAAAAGGCTGTTTGTCCTGACCCAGTTTTTTATCAAAACCAATTTGTCCTGCCGTTCTTTCATCTCTGATAAAATTAATTCCAAAATGAGACCCGAATCCTGACTTTTCAAGATCATTATAATTAAGCAAATAAGCTGCATTGATCTGTGTTCCTTTCGGTCTGTCCAGAAAACCATCATCATTCATATCCGTATTTCCAAATGTTCCGTTGCCGTGAAGAAGAAAGGTTTGCGACCATTTATCGTTGATAGGAGAAACATTGGTGATATTGATTTCCGCTCTTCCATTGAAGTCAGAAAAAAGGTTCAGTGATGTTTCAGGCGTCTTGGCATTTTTTAAAAGCTCAGTATTGATTTGTCCTGTGATACTTTCATAACCGTTTGTTACGGTACTTCCTCCTTTGGTAAGCTGAATACTTTCAATCCATCTTCCCGGGATAAAATTTAAGCCATAGGCAGAAGCCAGACCTCTGATCTCAGGTAGCTGTTCTTTTGTCAAACTCGTGTATTTCTGATCCAACCCAAGCATTTTCAACTGTTTTGTTCCCGTAACTGCATTGCTGAAAGAAACATCTACCGTTGCATTGGTTTCGAAGCTTTCAGACAGATTACAGCAAGCTGCCTTTAACAGCTCTTTTTTATCAATATTAAAAACAAGTCCGGCTTCTTTCTTACTTAAAGCTGTTGCTGCCTTAGAACCCGTTACCACAACACCATCAATACTTTTTTCGTGCTGGGAATGATCTTCTTTATCAGATGAAGTCTCATTGTCTTTACGATCTTCATGTTTTGTTTCTTCTTCGTAATGCATTTTTGGATTGGGTTCACCAAAAGTAAAATTCCTGTCATATAGGCAGCATCCCGGAAGACTATTGTAAACAGCATCTGAAGCCTTATATTTTTCATTATCATGTCCTGCATCAGCAGTAGCCTTTAAAATCTTATCTGATGAAGTTTTTGAAGGATCAAAATGTAAAGTAACCGTTTGCTTTTCAGCATTCCATTCTGCAGTATCGGCACCGGCATCTTTGGATGCTTTTTCAATTCTGGCTTTACATGAAGCACAGTTTCCTCTTACGTAGAATTCATTTTCTTTTTTAGGGGAAATAGTAGCATCTGCATGGTGCTTATGATGGGTTTCTGTCTGGGAAGGCTGCAGATCTCTGTCGTAATGACAGCATCCCGGAAGTCCTTCATAGGTTGTATCAGAAGCTTTGAATTTCTCATTGTCATGTCCTACTTCTGCTACCTTTTTCAGAATATCATCAGAAGATACCTTATCTGTTTCTAGGGTTAGTGTTTGAAAATCAACAGAGTAAACGGCTGTTTTGGCACCCGCTTTTTTTGCTGCACTTTCAATTCTTGTTTTGCACATTTCACAGTTCCCTTTTACCTTGAACTGATTTTTTGAAAGTGTCTGAGCAGATATATATTGTGTAAATAGGAATAATGCACCAAGTATGAACCTGGAAATATATAATTTCATTTTGTTTAAAGTTTTAATTAATTAAAAAAACAGTTCATTATAAGGCATAATGAACCCATGCTATTTAATTAACCTATCTTGGGTGGTTGCCAGATTTCCTTCAAACGGTCTGAAAGATAAGGATCTGCATATTGAAACTGAGGATTCTTATTCGCTTTGTAATAAGACAGTTCCAGACGTAGATTTTTTGAAAAAGGGGTTTCAATAAAAGTATAGCAGGCAATGCATGATGAGCAGCAGTCGTCATTACATGATTTTGTGTTATCATGTTTGCTGTCTTTTTTTGAAGAATGATTTTTACAGCAGTCCATTTTCTTGGAAGATTCTGCTTTACAGCATGTTTCCTGCATTTCCTGCGCATAGAAATAGTCCTTGGGAATCAGAAAAACTCCCAGACAAAAAACTATGGCAAGTATGTGAAACAGCTTCATCTGTGCAAAAATACAAAATTTATGGTAAAGGATCACCAACTTTTAGAGAACAGCTGTGCCATGGCTCACCATGAGCGGGATTCAGTTTCGGTTTTTCTCCCATTGCGAGATTCTGTGCTGCAGGTGCAGGAGCCGGACTTGGAGCTGCTTGAACTGCATTTTGCACTGCCTGTGGCGCAGGAGCTGGCTTACTGTTTAAGGGCTGTCCTACAGGAATATCGCATCGGTGTCCAGGCTGTCCATGTGGAGGATTCATTCCTGGTGCGGTTTTTATCTGTTTCCCGTTATTATCAAGGGTGATTTTTCCCGGTGATATAGCATTTGGATCAATCTGGATGGTATTGCCCCCGCTCACATTTACATTTTGTGTTGCAGGAGCAGCTGCGGAAGGTTGCCCATTCAAAGGTTGTCCTACCGGAATATCGCATCGGTGCCCCGGTTGCCCGTGTGGAGGATTCATTCCCGGAGCTGTAGCCATAGGAGCAGGAGCAGCGTTGGACTGGATGCCTGCCTGTTCCATCAGAGCGGTTTTTGAGGTGGTATTTAGAGCTACGTTGGGCTGACCAGCGTTGGCTTCTTCTTTTAAGTAAGTAGCTCTTTCATCCTTTTTACAGGATGCGGCTAAGAGTGATACGGCAATCAAACCTATAAATGTATTCTTCATATCCATGGGTATGAAACAAAATTAGCAAAACATTTTCAATTGTTTTGCTAATTTTATACTTATAATTTGATTTTTGGATTAATTTTTTACCAAAAGTCTAAATCCTTCTCCGTGAACGTTGATGATTTCCAATCCTTCGTCGTCTTTTAACAACTTACGAAGCTTGGCAATATAAACGTCCATACTTCTTGCTGTAAAATAATTTTCTTTTTTCCAGATCTTTCTTAAAGCAAGGTCTCTCGGCATGAAATCATTTCTGTGGATGCAAAGAAGTTTTAATAATTCATTTTCTTTAGGAGAAAGTTTATATTCTTTATCACCTACTTTCAGCTGTCTCAGCATAGAATCAAAGAAAATATTGCTGATCTTGAACTGCTCCTGTTCTTCATTTTCCAAGGTAGAACTTCTCTGAAGAATTGCTTTTATTTTGTATAAAAGAAGCTCAGTATCAAAAGGTTTTGTAATATAATCATCAGCACCTAACTGATATCCCTTCAGGATATCTTCTCTCATGTTTCTTGCAGTAAGGAAAATGATAGGTGTATTTTTATCAATCTTTTTTACGTCTTCCGCTAATGAAAATCCGTCTTTTTTAGGCATCATTACGTCAAATATGCAGATATCGAATTCATTTTCTGTAAATTCTTTAAGTCCCTGCTCCCCGTCAGTGGCAAGAGTCACTTCAAAATTATTGATGGTCAAATAATCTTTAAGCACCGCCCCGAAACTCTGATCGTCCTCTACTAATAATATTCTGTTGCTCATAATTTTAATAATTAAAAATTAACAATTAAGAATGAACTTCCTCACTCTATCTTCTATATTTTGATATTTGGTTTAACTTTATAATTGATGAATGATCATTGATAACTGATGTGAAAGAGATCGGTATCATTTATCGCTTATCATCTATCATTTATTTTTCTAGCTCATCGGCAGTTTTATCGTAAACGTACTTCCTTTTCCTTTATGAGAGTCTACAATAATCTGTCCCTTGTGCAGTTCTACAATTTTCTTCACGTAAGAAAGACCTAATCCCTGGCCTTTTACGTTGTGAATATTTCCGGTTTCTTCCCTGAAGAATTTTTCGAAAATTTTGGTTTTATTCTGTGTATCCATTCCCATTCCTTTATCGGAAATTTCAATCACATACCAGTGTCCTTCATTTCTTGTTTCCACATGTATTTCCGGTGCTTCAGGAGAATATTTATTGGCATTATCCAGTAAGTTGACCAGCATATTGGAGATGTGGAATTCATCTATTTTAAAATTATACTGAGTGGCCGTGAACTTCTGCGTAAGGGTTCCGTTTCTTTGCTGTACAATCAGATTGAAAGATTCTGTTGTTTTTTTGATCAGCTCTCTTACGTTGGTCTCTTTTAAAAATAATTCCACTTCATTTCGCTCAAGCTTGGACATGTTAAGTACATTTTCCACCTGTTTTTTCATCCTTAAATTCTCCTGCTTGATCAGTTCGGAATAGTATTTTACTTTATCCGGATTGGTGGCAATTTTGTCATTAGCCAATGAATCCGTTGCAACAGAAATAGTTGCCAATGGCGTCTTAAACTCGTGGGACATGTTGTTGATGAAGTCTGTTTTTACTTCAGCAAGTTTTTTCTGCCTCATCATATAATTGATGGAAATAATATAAATCCCAAGAATGGTAAGGAGAGAAAGGAATGTTCCCAAAAGCATCGGCCAGTTATTCATCGCCAGGGAATATTCTTTTTTAGGAAATACCAGGGCAAGGCTGTATAAAGTATTTTTCTTATCGGCAAAAAGAGGAAAGCTGTAGGTATTACTGTCTTTCTTTTCTTTATAAGCCTTATTCGCAATGCTTGTAAGCTTATTATTACGATCCAGAACTCCATATCCGAACTTGGCAGTGATACCTCTTATTTTCAGTTCTTTGGCAATAACGGAGTCAAGAGTTTTCGGATCTACTCTTTTAGTAATAGGAAGGTTGTTTCCATATACTTTCACAAACTCTTTCATGGAATAATCTCCCGTCTCAATCTCCTGATTGATATCTTGCGTTAAAAGTTCGCGATTGGTGGTATCTCTTTTTATTTTATAAGCAGCTTCGTCTGTATACAATGTAGTCAGCTTGATAGAATCTCCTTTTTGAGAAATAGGCAGCTGCGTTTTTTCAATAATATTTTTGGAATAAATAATCTGTCTTTGAGTCCCGGAGTCTTCTACTTGCTGAATGGTAGTTAAAGATGGCTGTTTGCTGTTCGCAAGAATATTTTTTCTGAAATCTTTATAATCCTGATTCAGGTATTTGTCAGCTTCAATCTCTTCAATACTTTTTGAAGTACTTTCCAAAACCGCATACACTTTATTTGAAAAATCCTGTTCCAGTACGCCGTAATAGCCTTTCAACCAATAAAATTGGAGCGTTACAAAGACAATCAGTGAGATCGTCATAAACACTGAAATTATTGGGATGAATTTGTTATTCATTATTTAAAATATATATGTTTTGGAAAAATGAATGTTAAAATTAATTTTTTTAAGAGTACATAAACAAAAAACGAGCCAAAAAATTGTTTTTTTTTTCTTAAAAGAGTGTTTTTTAACAATTATTTATGAATTATCTTTTACTTGTCATATGAAAAGTCCTTTCAATAAATAAAATGCTAACTTTAATAAAAATAAATATATATGGAATCTACGATCATTTTCAACAAAGATTTTGATGCATCAAGTACTTATGTTATGAAGATTTTTAAGGCTGATGTTTCAACCGTATGGAACTATTTTACACAAGCAAGATTATTGGATCAATGGTGGGGACCTAAACCGTGGAAATGTGAAACGGTAAGTCAGGATTTCAAGGAAGGAGGTATCTGGATGTACACAATGGTAGGTCCGAACGGTGAAAAAGGACCTATGTATGCTCAAACTCAATATGGAGAAATTACAGAACACAGAAGTCTTGACTGGATGAGTGCTTTCTGTGATGAAAAAGGGAATATCAATGAAGACTTCCCAAGGTCAAAATGGCTGATTGGCTTTACCGGAGTGGAGGAAGGAACTAAAGTAACCATCAATATCCATTACCATTCTCCTGAAGTGATGAAAAAGCTTATGGATATGGGATTTGAAGAAGGCTTTAAAATGGGACTGAATCAATTGGAAGAATTAATAGGTTAATGTAAAACAGTTTCCATCTGAAGATTTTGAAATGTAAAAGTAATGATAACAAAGATTTTTATACTATATAAAGCTATATGAAGAGGATGTTACAATGAACATCCTCTTTATTATTCTGTTATTGAATTACAGTTTTTCTATACTGATAAAAGTTCCGTCTGTAGGAACAATTTTATAGACATCAGCCACAGTCAGAATAGAAACTCCTCCTGAAACCTGAACTTTCAACTGATCTCCTTTGTCAAACATAGACAGAAACTCCATGGTTCCCACCCTGTTTGCTCCTGCAGTAATTAATATGGCTTCATTTAAAGCAATATCATTTCTCGCAAGCACATTTCCGTTCTTCAAAGCTCTGAAAGAAATGGTTGGCGGGCTGACATGTATCCCTGAAGTTTTTACTTTTAAACTAATCAGCACCCTGTAGAGCCCTGATTCTTTAAAAGTAAAGTTGTTGAAATTGCTATTTACGATCCCCTGCGGATTAATGATCCCAAGTTTATCCATATCCTGTGTATTGTCATAAAATCCGAACGGGACATCTTTTTCTCCACATCCGATAAGCACACAGGTTACAGAAGGGAAGTCGCTTTCTGCCATTGCAGGATTCATACTGGCGCGGGTTGTTCTTCCTCCGCTTTCATAAAAAGTGGGTTTCCACTTCTCACCATCATAGACAACCACTCTTTTGATGTCCTTTCTGTATAAGATCATTCCCTGCATGCCTGGGTCATCATTGAAGTGATCTGGCTGAATGGCATTGTAAAGAGGTAGTTCAGTTTCATAATTTACTGTCGGGATCATCATCCCTTTAGATTTTGCTGCATTATCTTCCTTATTGACTACACTGAACATTGCATTGGCACTTGAGCTTGCATTACTGCCTACTGTGACTTGAGAAAAGGATATTGATGCTATCAGTAAAAGTGTGAATATATATGTTTTCTTTATCATATTAGTTCAGTTTTTCGATATAGATATAAGTGTCTTTATCATTCATTTTAAAATTTACTCCGGTTCCGAGGTTCAAACCCGTGTCAGCCTGAATTCCGCCTCTTAGGCGGATCTGGTCACCTGCATGAAGATATTTGGTGGTAGAAAAGCTGTTCACAGAATTGGAGCTGCCTGCTGTAACCACCAATCCATAAAGTAAGAAACTGTTTTCATGAATTTTTTGCCAGCCATCTGCTAATGCATTTACATAGAGCGCCTGCAGGGATACAATTGTAGCTGCATTTCCTACAGAGAGACCGCCTGCACTGCTTGTTTTTACGGAAGGATTAATTCTGTAAAAACCATCAGAAGGAATGGTAATCTCGCCATTGCTATTTACAGTAAGCCCAAGGTTATTGATGTTATTTCTGTCAGCATCATTTAAAATGTTGAACTGTAGAGTGGGGCGTCCGGTAATTCCCAGTACATTGGCAACAGTCAGATCAGCTGCATTTGATCCCAGGATACTTAGATTTTTATAATTTTTAATACTCCTTTCGGTAACTGCCAGCCATCGGTAGCCGTCATATTTTACAACGTCTTTTATTTCTTTGTTATAAAATACCAGTCCATTATCACTAGGGTTGTTCTCATATAAATCCGGATGAGAGGCATTATAATTAGGCAATTCGATATGATTTTCGACAACAGGAAGTATGATTCCCTTTGTCTTACTTTCTACCTGTAACTGGGCTCTTGTATGAATTTTTTCCGGGTTGTCACCCATTTTTACCTGAGCATATCCCAGGCTTCCCAGGGCTGTTAAAGTTAATATGTTGAGTGCAATTGCTTTCTTTGTCATCTTAATCACTTACTTTGGTAAATATTATTTCTCTTGGATAGAATGAGGCGATATTAGTATTTGTAGCAGCAGTTAAGGTAACAACTACAGATACTGTGGCAAGAGGAGATTGAATTCTGGAAACAATATAATCACCGGGATTCAATCGGATTCGGGTTGTTGTAAATGCCGCCGTGTTGGTATCTCCGCCAATTCCCAGGATTCCGTAATAATCAGGCGAAAAGGTGGTTAGTTTGACTTCATTAAAACTGTTGTCAGGCTGCTTAAGATAAGCTCTTAACTGATACTGCGGACCGCTGGTCAAAGAAACGGCACCTCCTGTTTTGGAGGGTACATTTAAGTAAATGTCATAAACACCTGCCTGATTAATAACGAATTTTGCATTGTCAAAACTCTGGTCTGTATAGAGTCCTCCTCCCGGAACAACCGCAGTTTCTCTTATTATACCGAGATTGTTGTAAGATTTCTGCCCGTCAACAGGCGCACTGAACCCAAGCCCCACATGTCTTCCACATCCGAGAAGAACACAAACGACACTGATTTCTTCATCAGCATTAGACAAAAACCTGGACTGCTTTATCTTGAAATCTGCAGCAGTAGGTTCATTGTTCCATTTTGCTCCGTCATAAGAGTAAAAAGTGGCATGTGTTTTTTCAAACATCATCATCCCTGTCATTTCTGGATCAGAGGCAGCTGGTGCATAGAGAGGAAGATTGTCTGGAGAAGATACTTCAGGAAGCATCATACCAAAATTTTTACCCCCATATTTCCCGTCTATCTGTAAAATAGCCTTGTTGTGAATTTCAACAGTGGGGTTTTTGGAAACCCCTACTTGTGAAAAGGCTAAATTAACAATGATCAACATCAAAGAGGTGTTAATTTTTTTCATGGTTTGATTTCTATTTAAATTTTAATCTGTTTTTTTTCAGAAGAATTTTTTCGAAATACATCGTTTTTCAATTGTTTGGTTTGTGTAGTTTTTATTCAAATTTTATCCTCCCCGACTCATTATGTGAACCGGAGTTATCATTTGCTTTGTTGTTTTTTCAGACTTATACATCTTGAAGAAATGACCATAATATCTGAGGGAAATTGGCCGCAGAAAAGGGCCAAAAGAATGTGGTCTTAGTGTGACTAAAATACAACTCTCATGTGGTACCATCCAATCAAAATGAGAAATATTATGTGAGAAACGTTCTATTTGTAAGAAAGGATTCTGATAATGACCTGGAAATGAATTGGTTTAAAATTTAAATAAGTGTTTAAATTTTTACTTAGAATTTAAATAGCCATATTGATTTTGTTTAAAAAAATAGAGGCAAGTTTTTGGCTTGTCTCTATTTCGTTAATAAAGTAATGTTATTTGGATAGGTTTTGATAATTATTACATGGAATTTTTATCAAAACTCTAAATTGATGCATTTACGGCTTAGATCAGTTCTTCTTCCTGAAAATACTGGATAATCGCCTTTTTCATAAGCAAAGTCTGCTCATTAGGTTTGAGTTCCGGAAGTTCTTCCACAGTTTCAAAGTGGGGCCATCCGTCTTCATAGTGGGTAAATTTATAATATCCAAAAGGCTCAAGCAATCTGCAGACTGCAATATGAATCAGGTTTACTTTGTCTTCTTTTGTATATTTTTGCTGGCCGCTTCCCAGCTCCTGCAACCCTATCAGAAATAAGAGGGTTTCAATGGGCGGATTCTTCTCAGTCTGAAAATTATCTTCGAAGAACTGTTCTATTTTTTTCCAATATTCGGATTCGTTCATAATATATTTAAATGATAAATGATAGTTGATCAATGATAAAGTTAGTTCTTTAGCATTTTTCTATAGGAAGAAGTTACTTTCAGTATTTCTTCAGTTTTTGTTTTTATATCTGCTATAATTTCTTTTTGAACATATTCCAGTTCCTCTAACATTTCAAGCCAAAACAAAGTTTCATCAGTTTCTTCAATCACGATAGATATTTTAGAAAACCGCTCAGCTTTTGATCTTGCTCTGCACATAGCTCTATAATTAGCAGCCATAGAAGTAGAAGACCGGAATATTTGTTTTCTGATCACAGAAAAGGCTTCATTAGGTGGAAGTTTAGAAAATTCTTTAATGATCATGATGGCTAGCTGCTTTGTTTTAAGAGCAAAAATTGTATTATAATCCGGGCTATCCATCATTTATCATTTATGAATTATTATTTATCTTTAACAGAAACGCATACTCCAGTGCATCTTCTTTCAGAGATTCAAATCTTCCGCTTGCCCCTCCGTGTCCGGAGCTCATGTCGGTTTTGAAGACTAAAATATTATTATCTGTTTTTAATTCTCTCAGTTTTGCCGTCCATTTTGCAGGTTCCCAATACTGTACCTGAGAATCATGGAATCCTGTCGTGATCAGCATATGCGGATAATCTTTCGCTTCTACATTATCATAAGGAGAGTAGTCTTTCATATAATGATAGTATTCCTTATCATTAGGATTTCCCCACTCATCATATTCTCCGGTTGTCAACGGAATCGTATCATCCAACATTGTTGTAACAACATCTACAAAAGGTACCTGTGCCACAATTCCGTTGAATAACTGAGGTTCATAATTTACCACAGCGCCTACCAGCAATCCGCCGGCACTTCCTCCCATGGCATACATATGTTTGGATGAAGTATAATTTTCTCTGATCAGGTATTTTCCGGCATCAATAAAATCAAAAAATGTATTTTTCTTAAACAGCATCTTCCCGTCTTCATACCATTCTCTTCCCAGATATTCTCCACCACGGATGTGAGCAATAGCATAAATAAATCCTCTATCCAGCAAAGACAATCTTACATTGGAAAAGCTGGCATCAACAGTATGTCCGTAGCTTCCATATCCATATAAAAGAAGGGGAGTGTCAGGTGATTTCTTAGTGTCTTTATGATATACCAGTGAAATAGGAACTTTTGTCTTTCCATCTCTTGAATCTGCCCAGATTCTCTCCGAAATATAATTTTCAGGAGCAAACTTTCCACCCAAAACTTCCTGTTGTTTCAGAAGTTTTGTCGTCTTTTCCTTCATGTTGTACTCATATGTGGAACTAGGCTGTGTAAGAGAAGTATATCCATAGCGTAAAATTTCCGTATCAAATTCCAGATTGATCCCGATATAAGCCGTATAAGTAGGATCGGAGAAAGGTAAGTAGTAAGATTCCTGTGTTTTCTCATCAATGATTTTGATCTGAAGCAATCCTCTTTCTCTTTCCTCAAGAACCAGATAATCTTTAAAAATTTCAAAACCTTCCAGTAAAACTTCTGCACGGTGCGGAATCACGTCAACCCAGTTTTCCATACCGCAGTTATCAATCTTTGTCTTTACAATCTTGAAATTGATCGCATCATCCGCATTGGTAATGATATAAAATTCGTCTTTATAATGCTCTACTGAATATTCAAGATCATCTATTCTTGGCTGGATCACCGTCCATTCTGCAAATACATTGTCAGAAGGGATAAAACGGTGTTCATCCGAAATAGTGCTTGAGCTTGCAATGAAAATATACTCTAATGATTTTGTCTTAAATACATTGACATCAAAAGTCTCATCTTCTTCATGGAAAATCAGAACATCTTCCACTGAATCTGTTCCCAGCTGATGTCTGTATACCTGAAATGCCCGAAGACTTTTGTCTTTTCTGATGTAAAAAATATGCTGGTTATCATTCGCCCAAACAGCTTTCCCTGTGGTATTAGGGATCGTATCCGGCAAAATTTCTCCTGTCTTTAAATTTTTAAAATTAAGTGTATAAATTCTTCTTCCTACATCATCTGAAGAAAAAGAGGCCAGTTCGTTACTGGGGCTTACTGCTACACTTCCTACTTCAAAAAACTCTTTGCCGTCTGCCAGAATATTAACGTCGAGTACAATTTCCTCATCATTCTCAAGGCTTTTATACTTTCTGCAGAAGATAGGATATTCTTTGCCTTCTTCATAACGCACAATATACCAGTACTCATTAAAGAAATAAGGCAGAGACTCATCATCCTTTTTATAGCGGGCCTTCATCTCTTCGAAAAGCTCTTCCTGAAGAGCTTCCGTATCTTTCATGATGAATTCTTCGTAGGCATTTTCTTCCTCAATGTATCGGATAACTTCAGGGTTTTCCCTTTCATTCAGCCAAAAGTAATTATCAGTTCTTCTATCGCCGTGTTTTTCTAGTATTTTTTCAATTTTTTTTGCCTGTGGAGCTTTCATCCGGGGTATTTTTATTTTTTTATTGAATAGAATGTTCTTATACTTTTTTCTTCTGAAAGTAAGTAATTTAAGCAGAAATCCTTTCAATATTAATTTTTGTTCAAATTTAGGTAAAAAAAAACCATCTTTCCTTTATTGAAAAGATGGTTCATTGTATTTTTATAATTAAAGACTATTTGTGAAGTGCTTTAATATACTTTTCAAGGGCCATTGTCATAGAAGGAGTTTCCTTCGTAGGTGCCATTAAATCTACTTTTAATCCTGCTTCTTCTGCAGCTGCCAAAGTCGTGTTTCCAAAAACTCCGATCTTTGTTTCATCCTGCTTGAAGTCAGGGAAATTTTGTTGTAGCGATTTTATTCCCTGCGGACTGAAGAAAATCAGCATGTCATAATCTTTGACATTGATATCTGTAAGGTCGCTGCATACGGTACGGTACATAATTGCTCTTGTCCAGTCTACATTAGATGCATCCATGGTTTTTACAATATCCGGACTCAAAACATCTGAAGATGGCAGCAGATATTTTTCAGTCGGGAATTTTTTGAAAAGAGGAAGCAGGTCTGAGAAGTTCTTCTCCCCAAAGCTGATTTTTCTTTTTCTGTACACGATATGCTTTTGAAGATAGTTGGCAATTGCTTCCGACTGGCAGATGTATCTCATCGTATCCGGAACGGCAAAACGCAATTCCTCTGCTAGCCTGAAGTAATGGTCAATCGCATTTTTACTGGTAAAAATAATACCGGTATACTGCGTCAGATCTATTTTCTGTGTTCTGAGCTCTTTATTGTCAACCCCTTCGACGTGGATAAATGGACGGAAATCAATCTTTATTTTTTCCTTCTTCGCTATATCCAGATATGGAGAAGACTCACTAGGCGCTGGTTGAGAAACCAATATAGACTTTATTCTCATCATTGACTTTTATTAAAAAAATAACAACTTCCAAAGCAATAATAATGGTGCGATTTGGAGGGTGCAAATATACAAAAATTTATAATACCATTTTTCAGGAAGAATCTTGTTCTTGTGAAATAAATAGAAAAAAACTTTGAAAATGAATACAAAAGCGAAGAAGCAGAAATAATATAAAAACATTTTATTTCTGTCTATCGGGAAGTAATAATGGGCTACACAAAGAATTATTAGCAAAAATGAAAGAATGAAATAAAACTTTGTGGAGGTAAAATAAAAAATAGTCCATTTTTTTCCATCCCCTATACTTTGGTAAAATAAAAAGCCTAATGTTGATTTTATTACATAAAAAAGCAGCACTGCCAGCAAAGTATAACCCAATTTATTAAGCTGATATCCCAAAAGCTGAAGATCTGCAATATATTTCGGTACTACAGGTACATACTGTGAAATTAATACAGACAGAGTAAGTGTGGTCACACAGGAGGTGATGATCCAGCTGGGAAGATTATTGCTGGCATCAAAATATTTCTGAATCAGAAAATCTCTGAGGCTGGCATCTCTTTCTATGACGTTCATCATAAAAACGTATAAAAAAATACAACCCACAAGGATAAAGATTACCCAATCATTATTTTCAGGTATTCTTACGTGATTGATGAAGTGTTGTGATGATGGCAAAATTTAATTTTTTTATTTATTATTTAACTTCAGATAACACAGCCGGCACAGATTCTCCTGTCACCAGATCCATGAATTTGCAGTTAAAATATTTGCTCTCATCGATTTTACGTATTGTTCAGATCTGTTGAATAAAAGGATCTGTTTCATCCGCTTAATCCCCGAGAAATATTTTTGCAAAATTATAGATTATTTTGTATAAAATAAAAAGGTTAAATAAACTATCTTTGCAAACTGAAATGAAAAAACTCGTCATCATCCCGACCTATAACGAAAAGGAAAATATTGAAAATATTATTTCCGCAGTTTTTGCATTGGAGGACGACTTTCATATCTTAGTAGTAGATGATTCTTCTCCCGACGGAACAGCAGAAGTTGTGAAAGAATTGCAGAAGAAATATCCACATTATCTCCACTTGTCGGTAAGACATGTAAAAGATGGACTGGGAAAAGCTTATATTCATGGATTTAAATGGGCCATCGAAAATAAATATGATTATATTTTTGAGATGGATGCCGATTTTTCACACAATCCTAACGATCTGCCGAAACTTTTTGAAGCCTGCAGAAATGCAGATATGGCCATTGGCTCCCGTTATTCAAAAGGAGTAAATGTAGTGAACTGGCCTATGGGAAGAGTATTGCTTTCTTACTTTGCCTCAAAATATGTAAGGTTTGTACTAGGCCTTCCAATTCATGATACTACAGCAGGATTTGTCTGCTTTTCAAGAAAAGTACTGGAAGAAATAGGATTGGATAACGTAAAACTGAAAGGATACGGATTCCAGATTGAAATGAAATTCAGAGCTTTTAAAAAAGGTTTCAGAATTGTAGAAGTTCCTATTATATTTACCAACAGGATTTTAGGAGAAAGTAAAATGAACGGCGGAATTATCCATGAAGCAGTTTTTGGAGTATTGAACTTAAAATGGAAATCACTCATCAACAGATTATGAAACTGATGAAAAAGTTAATCTTTATTTTCGTTTTGCTGAGCCTGTTTTCGTGTGGCGATTATATTGATAAGCCCAAAAATCTGGTCGATAAAGGTTTGATGGCTGAAATCATTGCCGATCTTGCCATCAACGATCAGGCTATCTTTATCTATCCTGACAAAAATATGGAAGCAGGGACAAGGGCTGTTTTGAAATCATATAAGGTAAAACCGGATGATTTTGTAGACAGTTTCAAATACTATGTAATTAAAGAAGAAATGGACGGGATCGCTAATGATGCACAGGAAATATTGCTGAAAAAAGATCCCAAAGCAGATAAATATGTGAAGGATAAGCTGAAACAGAATGGTGCTGTAATGCCTGTAGTAAGGTAAAATGGACACAGAAGTTTCTGCGATACAAAAAATCACTGGTAAAACAGTGTCTAAACAAGTATAGAGATGAAATTTTTTAATATAGAAAAGACCTCTGAAGGAAAAGCAAGAGCAGGGGAAATTACCACAGATCACGGGAAGATTCAAACTCCTATTTTTATGCCTGTGGGAACTGTAGCAAGTGTGAAAACAGTTCATCAGAGAGAATTAAAAGAAGACATTAAAGCTCAGATTATTCTGGGAAATACTTATCACCTTTACCTTCGTCCGGGCATGGAAACGATGCAGGATGCAGGTGGTTTGCACAAATTCATGAACTGGGATCTTCCTATCCTTACTGATTCTGGAGGTTTTCAGGTATTTTCATTGGCAAGCAACAGAAAGATGACAGAAGAAGGTGCGAGATTCAAATCTCACATCGACGGAAGTTACCACATGTTCTCTCCGGAAAGATCAATGGAAATTCAAAGACAGATCGGAGCCGATATTTTCATGGCTTTTGATGAATGTACACCTTACCCTTGCGATTATAATCAGGCAAAATCATCGATGGAGCTTACCCACCGCTGGCTGAAAAGATGTATTGACTGGACGAATGATAATCCTGAATTATACGGACATAAGCAAAGGCTTTTCCCGATTGTTCAGGGATCTACCTATTCTGATCTTAGAAAAATCTCTGCAGAAGTGATTTCCGAAGCAGGGGCAGAAGGGAACGCGATCGGAGGACTTTCGGTAGGAGAGCCTGAAGAAGAAATGTACAGAATCACTGACGAAGTGACAGATATCCTTCCAAAAGAGAAACCAAGATACCTGATGGGAGTAGGAACTCCGTGGAATATCCTTGAATCGATCGGGCTGGGAATTGATATGATGGATTGTGTGATGCCAACGAGAAATGCAAGAAATGCAATGCTTTTCACATGGCAAGGGGTAATGAACCTTAAAAATGAAAAATGGAAACGCGATTTTTCGCCTTTGGATGAATTTGGAACCAGTTTTGTAGATCGTGAATATTCAAAAGCGTATCTTCGCCACCTGTTTGTATCTAAAGAATATCTGGCAAAACAGATTGCTTCGATTCATAACCTTGCATTCTATCTTGATTTGGTAAAAGTAGCCCGAGAACATATTATTGCAGGTGATTTCTATGAATGGAAAAACGCTGTAGTACCGGTTCTTAGACAAAGACTGTAAGAGAATATGCTTAAAATTGTAGACAGATATATCATTAAAAAATACCTTGGGACTTTCAGTTTCATGTTGGTATTATTGTCTATAGTCGTATTGGTAATCGATGTTCAGCAGAAGATTCCAAGGATAGAAAATGCCAAGGCCATTGATCCGAAATTGGATCTGACCTATTTCCTTATCCATTTTTATCCTTTCTGGATCATCAATCTTGTGGTGACTTTCCTTTCCATTCTGGTATTTATATCGGTAATTTATTTTACCTCCAGGATGGCAAATAATACTGAAATTGTTGCTATTATCAGTAGTGGAGCCAGTTTCCACAGGTTTTCCAAACCTTATCTGGTTACTTCCATTTTTATTGGATTGATCGCCCTTGTGGTGTACCATATGGTGCTGCCATGGGCCAATATCAAGAAAAATGAACTGGAAGCGTATACGTATAATGCAGCCAATAAAGAAAAGATTTTAGGAACAGCACCTGCTTCTTCACAGCTGAGTAAAACGGAGTATATCTTTGTCGATTCATGGAATAAAAGAGAAAAAAGAGGGTCGAGTTTTGTCTATCAGAAATATGATAAAGACAGAAAAATGACCTATGAGCTGAAGGCAAGTGAAGTGTATTGGGATAAAGCTAAAAAACAGTTTGTTTTAAATAACTATCTGGAAAAAACAATCAATAAAGACAATACCGAAAAACTCGGTAACGGAATAGAATTAAGGAAAAATTACGGGCATTCTCCGGAAGAACTTTTCCCGAATGAGCTTTTGGGACAAAATAAAACCACTCCGGAACTTTTGAAATTTATTGAAAGGGAAAAAGAAAGAGGAAACAGCAACCTGAACTCTTACCTGAATGAACTTCACCAGAGAACTTCCATGCCTGTTTCAATTATTATTCTGACATTTCTGGCGCTTTCCCTGTCATCACAGAAGAAAAGAGGAGGATTAGGAGTCAATCTAGCCATCGGTATTTCATTGGCCTTCATTTTCGTGTTTTCATTCGAAGCCTTAAAAGTGGTTTCGGAAAATAAAAGTTTGTCTCCAGCTGTAGCCATGTGGCTGCCTAATATGGTGTTTTTGCCGCTTACCCTTTATTTGTATATCAAGAGAGCCAATCAGTAAAGTAATTTTACTTCTTTGTGATAAAAGGAATGCATTCCGTCTTCCAGTTCGATCCATAGTTCACCCTTTTCGTCTGCACGCCGGATAATGCCATTTTGTCGCGCTTTTTCAATTTCAAAGACCGATATCTGATCTTTTCTGAAAAGGTTTTTATTAAATCCATCCAGGATTTCCTGATCTGAAGGTATGTTTTTAAGCTTTTCACACAAATATTCATGAAGGTTTAAGGCAAGTTCTTCCAGGTCAAATTGCATCCCCGTCTGCGTCAGAAGTGACCCTGCATTGGATATTTCATCAAAATTTTCCTGCAGAATGTTGATTCCGGCTCCTATGATGAAATAATTATTTTGATTAATTTTTTTCTTTTCTATTAAAATTCCAACGATTTTTTTACCTTTAAGGATAATATCATTCGGCCATTTGATTTTTACCTCAGAGTCAGACAATTTGGCAAGGAAATCCCGGATCACCATTGCGGTATAATAATTGAACATAAAGTCGGAGCACAGGATGTTCTGAGTATTCACTGCCAGCGTATAAGCCAGATTTTTTCCGGCGGTCTGAGTCCAGATATTTCCATACTGACCACGGCCTTTAGTTTGATTAAAAGTATGAAGCCCTATAAAATTTGAATCTCCGTAAAGTAAAAACTTTGATATTTCGTCATTAGTAGAAGAACATTCTTTCAGGTAAAAGAGTTGGCTCATTTAAGAAAACTTTAAGAGATTAAGAGGGTAAAAGTAAGGTTAAAGTAAAGAAAAAACAATAAATTTGCAGATTATAGTATTTTTTTAATGAATAAAACAGCAGAAAAACAAGCGTTAATAGATAAAATCGTTGAAGCTATCCAGGATGTAAAAGGAGAAGACATTATGATCTTTGATCTTTCAAACATCGAAAACTCAGTAGCAGAAACGTTCGTGATATGTAGTGGAAACTCAAATACACAGGTAGCTGCATTAGCGGGAAGTGTAGAGAAGAAAGTAAGAAACGAACTTCAGGACAGACCTTGGCACGTAGAAGGTACTGAAAATGCGATGTGGGTATTGGTGGATTACGTTTCAGTGGTGGTTCATATATTCCAGAAACAGGTACGTGAGTACTACGACATAGAAGAACTTTGGGGTGACGCAGTCATTACCAGAATTGAAAATGAATAATAAAAATTTTAAAAAGTCTAAATGAATAATAAAGGATTCAACTGGTTCTTTCCTATTGCAATCGTAGCTCTTTTGCTATTCTTTGGCTCCAATTTCCTTGGAGGTGATGCCGCAAAATCTATTGATGAAGATGGTTTCTTTAGAGAAATGCAGGCGGGCAAAGTCCAGAATATAATTATATACAAAGACATAGAGAAAGCTGATGTTTTCCTAACAAAAGAAGCAAAATCGGCAATGGTTTCCAAAGCCGGAAAAGAAAACAACCCCCTTTCTGCCTTCGAAATGGCTCCAAAAGCAGATTTTTCTGTGAAATACGGAGATCTTCAACTTTTCCTTCAGAAATTTGAACAGGTCAAAGCCAGCAATCCGGTTATTAAAACAACCAAAGATTACGGTACAGGGAAGAGCGCATTAATGGATATCTTAATCCCTGCGCTGGTTTGGATTTCAATTTTAGGATTATTCTACTTCCTTCTTTTCAGAAAGATGGGTGGAGGCGGAGGTCCTGGCGGACAAATTTTCTCTATCGGAAAATCCAAAGCGAAGCTTTTCGACGAAAAAGAAAGAATTCAGGTAACATTCAAGGATGTTGCAGGATTGGAAGGTGCTAAAGAAGAAGTTCAGGAAGTAGTAGACTTCTTGAAAAACTCCGAGAAATATACAAAACTGGGAGGTAAAATTCCTAAAGGAGTTCTTTTAGTAGGGCCTCCGGGAACTGGTAAAACCCTATTGGCGAAAGCTGTTGCAGGGGAAGCTAAAGTTCCGTTTTTCTCACTTTCAGGTTCCGATTTCGTTGAAATGTTTGTGGGAGTAGGAGCTTCCAGAGTAAGAGACCTTTTTGCTCAGGCTAAAGCAAAATCTCCGGCCATTATCTTCATTGATGAGATTGATGCTATCGGACGTGCCAGAGGGAAAAATAATTTCTCCGGCGGAAACGACGAAAGAGAAAATACCTTGAACCAGCTTCTTACTGAAATGGATGGTTTCGGAACAGATACCAACGTTATCGTAATGGCAGCAACCAACAGAGCGGATATCCTTGATAAAGCTTTGATGAGAGCAGGACGTTTTGACCGTTCTATCTATGTAGACCTTCCGGAACTTCACGAAAGAAGACAGATCTTTGATGTTCACTTGAAAAAGATCAAACTTGATGATAATGTAGACAGAGAGTTTCTTGCCAAACAAACCCCTGGTTTCAGTGGGGCAGATATTGCCAACGTTTGTAACGAAGCAGCACTTATCGCAGCAAGAAATAATCATACTTCAGTAACAAAACAGGATTTCCTTGATGCTGTAGACAGAATCATCGGCGGTCTTGAAAAGAAAAATAAGGCAATCAAACCTTCTGAAAAAAGAAGAGTTGCTTACCATGAAGCAGGACACGCTACGATCTCATGGTTGGTAGAACACGCATCTCCACTTTTAAAAGTGACGATCGTTCCTAGAGGACGTTCACTGGGAGCAGCATGGTACCTTCCTGAAGAAAGACAGCTTACCACTACTGAACAGATGCTGGACGAAATGTGTGCAACATTGGGAGGTAGAGCAGCAGAGCAGGTGATCTTCAATAATATTTCTACAGGAGCACTTTCTGATCTGGAAACCGTAACAAAGAGAGCTCAGGCAATGGTTACAATCTACGGATTAAGCCCGAATATCGGTAATATTTCTTACTATGACAGCTCAGGCCAGTCTGAATACAATTTCGGAAAGCCTTATTCTGAAGAAACCGCTACAAAAATTGATGCAGAGATCAAATCAATCATCGAAAATCAATATGAGAGAGCGGTAAGAATTCTTGACGAGAATAAAGATAAGCTTGACGCTTTAGCAAGTAAATTGCTTGAAAAAGAAGTGATTTTCCGTGAAGACCTTGAAGAGATTTTCGGAAAAAGAGCATGGGATCCTGAATTGACAGAGAAACCTGTAACCAATACTATTCCTGAAAAAGATCAGCCCATTGTAGAGGAAACACCTCAGATCAAAGAGAAAGAAGAAGAAAGCGAAATACAGGCTCCCGAAAGCCCGACACAGCTTTAAGATTCTTAAAAAATAGAATTAATAAAAACCTGACAATCGCAAAATTGTCAGGTTTTTTCATATTTAAGGAGATATTTTGGACACTATTGTAATTTATTTTCTATTTTTGTATAAAGTTGACTAAAAATAGATTAAGTTGAATTTATTCAAGAGGATTGTAAGCAAACTTACCAACCAGCCTGAAGAAGAGGACAAACAGAGCCTGGAGAAACTTGGGGATTCGCTGAAAAATGCGGATCTTGACTATAAGTTTGCGCAATTATTTACGCATTCGGGAGGATTTTTTAATTATTGTGCAGATGAAGCGGAAGCTCTACAAACTTTAAATCAAATTATTAAAATAGAAGGTGTTCACAACCTTTTCTGCTGGGATAAAGAACTTCAGAACTTTTTGAACGTTGTGAAGTCTTCATATACGTCAGAATTACAGCCATCTAATGACGCCGCATTCATCACCTGTGAATATCTCATTGCCTATGACGGCAGAATCATGCTTTCGCATAATAATATCCTGCATTATCATTCTTCAAGGCTTCCTGATAAAATTATCATCATTGCCAATGTTTCTCAGATTGTAAACAACCTGAATGATGCCATGGGTAAAATAAAAAGAAACGGAAATATCAAGAACCTTACTTCCATCAGCGGAAGCCAATCGAAAATGGATAGTTCTTCCAATTCCAATACAAAACTGTTTTTATTGCTGCTTGAAGATTAAGCAACCACTTCTAAATTTTAAATTTTGGACAAAAATCTCATTCAAAGAACCGTATCAGGTATCGTTTATGTAGCCATCATTATTCTTTGTTCTACTCCGTTGGGAGCGCAGCTGCTGAACAGTATTGCACCTGGTCTTGCCAAACAGCAGTATCTGTATCACGGTTTAATGAGTCTTCTGCTGATTGTAGGAACCTGGGAATGTGTTAAAATTATGAAGTTTGGAAACGGCTATGAAAAATGGGTCGTATATCCATTGGTCATTTTTATTTTCTACATGTTTTCCAAAAGGTATTTTAATCACGATTTCTTTTTTGATTTCAGACTTAGTGAAATATTAGCACTCGCCTTGATTGGAATAGCTGTAGTAACCTTATTCAAATATCCTAACGAATTATACTTTGACAGCGGAAAACTTATTTTTACCGTTATTTATGTGGCTCTCCCGTTCAGTTTTGCATTAGGACTGCCCAAATTCTCCAGTTATAATGAAAACTTCTCTCTGGAAGTTCTTTTCCTGTTTATCCTTATCTGGAGTAGTGATACTTTTGCCTATCTGGTAGGAAAATTCTTTGGAAAACATAAAATGGCTCCTAAGATTTCGCCTAAAAAAACATGGGAAGGTTATGCCGGAGGTGTTGTTTTAACATTGGTGTTGTCTTATTTTATTGAACACTATCAGCCCGAGCTGAGAGGAAACTGGATGATCGTAGGATTTCTGGTGGCAGCCTTTGCGCCATTAGGAGACCTGGTAGAAAGTCAATTGAAGAGAAACTTCGGTGTAAAGGATAGTGGAAACATCATTCCGGGACATGGAGGAGTTTTAGACAGGCTGGATAGTTTTATTATCTGCGTTCCTGTCGTATATTTGTACTTTATTTTAGAAAAATTTATTTAATCTCATGAAATTACATAGAGAATCAAAAGGAACGATTACCGTTGCGACCATACTTTTTATCATTCTGGGCGCTTTAGCAATTTATTTCCTTGAAATATGGTCCCTGCTGATCATTATGCCTTTGCTGGTTATTTACAGTTTAGTATTCTGGTTTTTCAGAGTTCCGGACCGTAATATTCTTGACCACAGAGAAAATGTGATCGCTCCGGTGGACGGAAAAGTGGTTATGATCAAAGAAGTGGAAGAGGATGAATTTATAAAAGGTAAAGCAATCCAGGTTTCTATTTTTATGTCTCCTCTGAATGTTCACATCTGCAGATATCCGGTTTCAGGAGAAGTGATTTACAAAAAATACCACCCGGGAAAGTATCTGGTAGCATGGCATGAAAAATCTTCTACAGAGAATGAAAGAACTACCGTAGCAGTGCAGACGATGACCAATCACAAAGTAGTCTTCAGACAGATTGCGGGATATGTAGCAAGAAGAATTGTATTCTACTGTAATGAAGGAGATAAAGCCAAAGCCGGGCATGAGTTCGGATTTATTAAATTCGGTTCCAGAATGGATGTATTCCTGCCTTTGGATACTGAGATTATATGTAAGATCGGAGATATTACAAAAGGTGGTTTGGATGTGATTGCCAAACTGAAAGAAAACTAAAATTCTTATCGTAGATAAAAAACCAAAAGAGAGCTTTTAAAGTTCTCTTTTTTATTTGGGGTATGAAGGGTATATTTTGTTATTTGAGTTTAATTACGCATGAGTATTATTGCGTATCGGAAGACTAATACCTTTCCGTTGGGATTGATAATTTTGCCTGCTTAAAAACACAGGCCCATGCTTTTTTAAGTGATTCAAGGTAAATGATTGTTAATTTATTGTCAAAAATGGCATTTCATTTGATAATTTTAACATCTAATTTTAGTAAATTGTAGCTAGAAAAACACCTTAATCATCTCCTTTTAATGCTGAAAAAGACTAATACATTTCGTTTTGTAGATTTCTATTTTGCATGAAAGGCTGTTAATATTGGAAAATTTATACTTTCAGGAGTACAAATGCCAACTTAAGCTTGTGAGAGCACAAAAAAACAACAAGATGATTTATAAGTTTTTCTTTAAGATGATTAACGACGAAACTGAGAAGATGGATGATGATTTTGAAAGTAGTTATCTTCATCTTATTAACCGGTATTTGCTTTTACTGTTTTTCATATTCCTGTTTTACTCCATTTTTATTATTACTTTTTTTGGGGATATGCTGATCTCCATATTTCTTACCGTTATTACCTTCTTCTGGCTGTTCCTCATGGCTATCAAAGGAAAAACGAAACGGTTCAAAAAGGTTTTAAAGCCTTTCATTATCGGTATATTTGTTTTACTCACATTTATAGTAAGCTTTTTTCATATTTATACTTACAAAAACGCAGGTGTAGAATACTTTTACTTTTGTCTTCTGTTTGCTGTTCCGTTCTTTCTGAAATACAAACAGGACTCCCTTACGATCTTTTTTATTACATTCATCATCAGTATCAATTTCATTGCATGTCTGTATTTTGATTTTGATTTCCTGCCAAAGAGCCGATTCATAGAAAAAGAAGATTTTAAAACAATCAAACTGCTGAATATTTTATTCTCCGTTGCTTCCTTTTTAATGGATATCGTATTTATTACACAGAAAGACGCATTGATTCATGGCTTAATTTCCGATAAAAAAGCCAAGGATTCCACCATCAAGGATCTGGTCAAAACGAATTCGGAATTGATGAAACACCAGATGTTGATTAACCATCTTTCAGAGGAAAATATTCAGGAAATACTGAATTTAGCGGAAAGCAATTCACCCATGTTTTTTGAGAAATTTCAGGTATTTTTTCCTCATTTTATTCCGGATATTTTACAAATAAATCCTAATCTGATCCATTCTGAGCTCTATTTCTGTGCACTGATGAAGCTGGATTTTGATACCAAAAAAATAGCACAGTGTACCAATAACAGTATCCGGGCTGTAGAAAGTAAAAAATACAGGATCCGGAAAAAACTGAATATTCCCTCAGAGATCAATATCAACAGCTTTTTGATAAAAATTTAAACAGAATTCCGATTTTTGTTACTCATACGTAATCTTGAGTAGGTTCTGATGGTGTTTTTTGATTTTCTTGTCAATATTTTTACTTAAAAACATTGTGATGAATATTAAGAACATTCATATTGGAAGCCTGATCCGATCCAAAGTGGAAGAGTATCAGATTTCAATAGAAAGAATTTCCCGGTTTTTAAACAGTACGGAAGATGAAGTGGAGAGCATGTATCATACAAAAAGTATGGATACTGATGTTCTTCTGAAATGGTGTAAACTTTTAAAATTCGATTTCTTCCGGTTTTATACCGGACATCTCATTTTATATGCTCCCCAGGCGAGAATTGATAATGTCTTTACTCAAAAGGAAAATACCATGGTTTTCAGAAAAAGCATTTATACGCAGGAGGTTAAGGATTTTATTCTTGATAAAATAAAGACAGGGAAAATGACGGCCAATGATGTGGTTGAAAGGTATAAAATACCCAAGACCACTTTATATAAATGGATGAAAAAGATATAAGATGATGCCAGATTATAAGCAGATTTATACCGACATTCTTGAAGAAAAATTTCCCGAGAAATTATCAGATACCGCCATCAGGCTTAAGCTGGAAACATTACATTCAGCTTTTGATATTCTGAAATTTAATCAACTGATTTTTGGAGAAACAGAATATACTATGGAACGTAAAAACCAGAGGCTCCGTTCTTATGATAAGGAATCAATTCTGAAAATTCTCAGTTATCAGAAAAGAAATGAACTGACTAATCTTCAGGTGAGTGATCATTTTAAGATAAGCCGAAATACCATTGCGAAATGGAAAAGAATTTTAAATGATGACTGATATTGCGTTTTTTAAACCTAATGATTTTTTAAACCTAATGATTTTATTTTTTATGATAAATAAGTTGTTATGGTTCTTTTAAGTTGTTTTGCTTTTGATATTTGAATGTATGGTTGGGTTTTGTTAAAAAGCTCAACTTTTTATTTGTATTTTTTATCAGGATAAGTCATTGGCATTTGTGAGTTTTACTACGCGTGAGTAGTATTGCGTAGCAAGGAATTATTTTGTAATCGTCTGTGGTTGATAATTTTGTGGAAGTTAAATGCCCGGATTATTATTATCAAACAATTATAACTTATACAATGATGGAAACAAAATTTACAATGCCCCCAATCAAAGTCCTGCTCATAGCAATGCTCTTTGTTTTTGGAAGATCTTTTTCTCAAACCAACAATGGTGCAGTAGGGATTAATACTACTACGCCGAACTCTAATTCCGTTTTGGATGTTATTTCAGGAAATAACAACAAAGGAGTACTTATTCCAAGGTTAACAGAAGCGCAGCGAAACGCAATTGTAATCAATCAATCCAATGATGATGGCTTGACGATTTACAACACCACAGAAGACTGTTTCAATTACTGGAGTTTTGTGGATAAAGAATGGAAAAGTGTGTGCGGACAGCTAGGTAAATCTGTTTTTACCATAGACTGTTCCGCTTCCAAAGCAATGGGAAGCTATGTAAAAGGGAAAGAACTTACCAATTCCAATTACCTGAAGATTGCCGTGAATGTGACTAAACCCGGTAATTATACCATTTCCGGAACAACCACAAACGGATATAATTTTTATGGAACCGGAGTATTTCTAAACACCGGAACACAAACAATACAAATTCCGGGACAGGGAACTCCTCAGAATATTCAGACAGATAATGTTGCTCTTGAGGCCAACGGAACTGAAGTAACTTGTACCCCTGCGATTTCGATTGCTGTTCTGAGTCCTGCAGGTACCTATACCATGAGCTGTGGAACTGCAACGGTAAATGGAGTATACAAGGTGGGAACTGCTCTTACTGCTTCGAATACAATTACCTTACCTGTAAATGTTTCAACATTGGGAAGTTATACTGTTTCCACTAATACTGTTGACGGAATTTCTTTCAGCGGATCAGGCACATTTACTTCTACGGGAAATCAGAATATTACATTAAGCGGAACAGGAACTCCAACTTCTACATCGGTGAAAACAATTACCATTACTTCCGACAGCCAGGGTGGGGTATCTACAACATGTTCTGTGAATGTAGTGGTTGTCATTCCTAAAAAAACGGTTCTCCATATCGGATTAGAAACAGCTTACGGGTATAGCGCCTATACCGGTCCGTCAAGAAGTCTGATGGATTCTCCAACAAACTTTGGTACCACTGCTTCCAGTATTGTTAAGTATGAAGGTTTTACACATACTTCTTTAGGGAACTCACCTTCTTCAGCAGCTCTTCAGACGGCTCTTAATAATAAGCCGGATATTGTTGTCATTGGATACAACTATACACCTAATGCTACAGATGCAGGTTATATTGCTTCCTATCTTAATAAAAAAGGAGTTGTCATTGCGATGACAGATGATACGGGCACTGCACAGAATTTATTCAGAGGGATATTCTCTGATCCTACCATTTCAGCATCTTATGGAGGCGGTGCAGGTTCAGTGTATGCTCTTACCAATTCTGATGATCCCATCCTTAACGGACCTTTTGGAGATGTAAGAGGGAAAAACTGGGGTGAAGATGCTTCTACCACAGTAAATATTTCGGGGTTGACAAGCGGATTTGTTCCTTACAGCTATGCGCAGCCTATCAACAGCACCACTGCCAGAACAGGAATTTCAGGATTAAGAAATACCAGCCTGAACTTTATATGGTTTGGTGACGGTGGCTTTTTAAGTAATGAAAATGCTAACGGGAACCAGTATCCAAGTAATACCATTGAGCCTTTTGTTGCCCCAAGTTCAGGAGGGTATTTCCCGGTTCAGAAGTCTTCTTACGGATACGCAGGAAACGGCTATACAACAGGAGGAATGCAGGTTCAGAATTCAATCCTCTTTGCGAATATGATTGCCTGGGCAATTAAGCAGGCAGAATTCAACGGAATAAACACACAATGATAAAAGGTTTTTAAAGATGACTCCGGCACGATTATTCATGCCGGAGTTTTTTATTTTATATGTCTTTTAACTTCCTGTACAAGGTTTAATATGAATTCTACGGGAATATCCTCCTCCGTATCAATAAGAAGGATTTTAAACTTCTTTCTGCCGTCCTGGATCAATTCAGGATAATCAAGCCGGTCACCATGATAAAAACTCAGGTAGTGCTTTTTGTATTTTTTGCTGTAATAGAAATAGCACAGCATTTTCTTTTTGTATTTGATAAACGGAAGCCCGAAACTGAATGTTTCTGTAATATTTTCCGGATCTGAAGCTAAGATCGTATCACGCAAAAATAAAAGAGTACTTCTTTCAGGCTCTTCGATTCTGTAGAAATACTCTTGTATAGGATTCATTGTAATTCAGTTATAAGATTAGTCGAAGTTTTGAAGTTCGACAAGTTTGTGATACATTCCTCTTTTTGCAATCAGGTCGTGGTGGGTTCCCTGTTCTACGATATCACCTTTTTCCATCACTACAATCCAGTCTGCTTTCTGAATGGTTGAAAGACGGTGGGCAATCACTAAAGAAGTTCTGTTTTCCATCATCTTCTCCAGTGCATCCTGTACGAATCTTTCGGATTCTGTATCCAAAGCTGAAGTTGCTTCATCAAGAATCATGATCGGTGGGTTCTTCAATACCGCTCTGGCAATAGAAACCCTTTGTTTCTGACCTCCGGAAAGTTTACCTCCGTCATCTCCGATATTGGAATCATATCCTTCAGGAAGTGTGGTGATAAATGCATCTGCATTGGCAATTTTAGCGGCTGCAATCACTTCTTCTCTGGTGGCATCAGGTTTACCCATCAGAATATTATTGTAAACGGAATCATTGAATAATACAGATTCCTGGGTTACCATTCCCAATAGCTTACGGTATTCCTGTAGTTTTAAATGTTTGATATCTGTTCCGTCAATCAGAATTTCTCCTTCCGAAACATCATAAAATCTTGCTAATAAATTGGCAATCGTTGTTTTACCACTTCCACTTTGCCCAACAAGAGCAACCGTTTTCCCTTTTGGAATAGAAAGGGAGAAGTTTTTAAGAATCGTATGATCTTTATCGTAATAAAAACCAATATTATTAAATTCGATAGAATGCTTTAATGTTGAGATAGAAACAGGATTGGGTACTTCGTCAATTTTCACATCAGCATCAAGAATAGCTAAAACTCTTTCAAGAGAAGCTTCACCCTTCTGAACATTCGAAATAGATTGAGATAAACTTTTCACAGGAGGTAAAATCTGGAAGAAAATACCCAGGAAAACCAAAAAATCTGCAGGTGAAATACTTTGTTCTACAATGATTTGTTTTCCCCCATACCAAGCAATAATTAAGAATGTTACTGAACCTAAAAATTCGCTCATCGGAGATGCTAATTCTTTTTTTCTTCCCAGACTTATAGAACTGTTAATCCATCTCTGCATAGACTGCATAAAACGGTTGTCCATTATTTTTTCTGCACTAAAAATTTTAATAACCTTTGTAGATTTCAATGTTTCGTCTACAATTGAGAAGATATTCCCCATTTCATTCTGCGCTTCGTGGGAGTCTTTTTTCAGACTTTTTCCAATTAAAGCAATCATAGTTCCCATTACCGGTAATACCAGAAGTGAGAAAAGAGTCATTTCTGTACTTAAAAAGAAAAGAGTCACCAATGTACTGATCAGCATGAAAGGTGCATTGATTAATTCAACTAAACTTCCTAAAATATTCCCTTCAACTTCACCCACATCATTGGACATACGGGACATCAGATCTCCCTTTCTGCTTTCTGTAAAAAAGGAAACAGGTAAAGCAAGAATCTTTCTGTACATTGCTCCACGAAGGTCTTTAGTAACCCCTACACGGTAATTGATCAATAAAAATGAACCTAAATATCTGAAAAGGTTTCTCAGTAAAAACATAAACGCTGTTACCACGCAAAGCCACGCCAAAACGTTAAGTGCTCCATACTGGGTTACTAAACTCTGAACATAGTAATTGGCATATTCTTTTGCGTAGGAGAAAAAATCTAAAATTTCTCCCGAATACACAGGGGGATGGCTGTATTTTTTAGCCTCAATGGTTCCGAAAAGCATTCCCAAAACAGGTAGAATAGTTCCTAAGGAAGCAATCTGAAATACAGAATACATAAGATTGAAAAACAAACTTCCGTAGATGTATTTTTGGTGAGGTCTTGCGAACTTTAGTATTTTAATATATTGGTTCATTCAATGAAAAAATTGGATAGCAAAATTACGTAAAATTAAAAGATAAGACGTTCTTAATCCTGTTTTACTTTACCGGATAAGTTTCAAAAAGTGTCTTTTTGTTACAACTCAGCACTATTAAGCATTATTTTTTTGCTTAAATAAACCTGAACTTGGCTTAAGAACAGGAAATCGTAAGGTGTTGCTGTTTAATAAAAAAAACTGCTGAAAGAGCAGTTTTTTATAATGATTTCACTTAAAATTTCACCTGATCATTGTATTTAGGAGCAAAATTTTTAGGACTCAGTTTATCCAGTGTTTTTCCCAAATTATTGATGATCTGAGTCATATTATCAAAATCGACAACGTTGATGTCATCATTTTCATGGTGATAATGAGACGCTTTGGTCATATCAACAGTAGAAAATGAATGGGCAATGATTTTCTTTTTGACAAAGCTTACATTATCTGAACGGTAAAACAGCTGCTGTTTTGCATAAGGGTCAGCATTAATTTTTAATCCGTTTACTGCATTTTGATTGAAAAGTTCATCAAGGTCAGAGAATCCGTCTCCCGTCATATATAATGCATTTTTTCCCCACTGAGATTCCGTAGCAACCATTTCGAAATTAAAAAGAGCTGTCATTTTATTATAAATATGATCCAGATTCTTATCAGTGGAAATCGCTCTTGAACCCAGCATTCCTTTCTCTTCTCCATTAAATGCCATGAACACCATAGAGAATTCCGGTTTTTTGTTTTTAAAATAATCGGCGATACCTACCAGAGTCGTGATTCCGCTGGCATCATCATCTGCTCCGTTATAAATATTATCTCCGCTTTTATCACTGGTTCCGATATGATCAAAATGTCCTGAAAAACCAAGGTACTGATCAGATTTTCCTTTTTTAATTCCACAGACATTGTATACGGTCTTTCCATTGTAATCAAAAGGTACCAGATAAGATTTTCCGGTACAGTATTCCAGATTATTTTCTTTGAAAAGTGCAGCGATGTAATTGGCTGCATTTTCATTTTCCAGGGTTCCGATTTCACGGCCTTTCATTTCATCTGAAGCGAGAGTGGAAAGAACTGTCTTTACTCTTTCTTTGGAAACCTCCTGAGCAAAAGTGAATATGGAGAATAGTGATAAAGTAAGATACGTTAGCTTTTTCATTGTCTTTTATTAAAGTTATAGGATCTGTCGTATTTTTAACTCAAAAGTTGCAATGAATTTACATAAAATAAATTAAGAGTGTACGACAAATAAAAAACAGCTCCTTAAAAGAAGCTGTTCTCACTCAAAAAATCGTTGTAAGGCTATCGAAGTCTGTCTACAGATTTTACGAGCCTCTCATCTTTACGGATATAAATGTTTGCTATGAACAAACAGATTACCGCAATCAATGGGAAAATCGGCTCAATACCCTTCTCAGGAATTTGAATTCCTCCGGATAAGTTTAGTAACCAGTACGCCAATACACCAATCAACAAAGCGTTTATAATGATGCTGATGGTATTCAGCAAAATTTGTCTTTTTCTGTTTTTGAAACTGAAAATACTTAATGCTCCGATAACAACAAGTACGATACAGCCTATATTAAGTAAAGGAATACTGTCTGAAATGACAACATCCTGTCCTGTTATAAAAAGGAAAACCGCAGCTAAAACTGCTAATAAGGTCCATATGGTTTGTATTCTCTGTAGCATTGAATATTAAATTCTTGGCAAAAATAATATAAATTTTGCACAATTCAAAAATAAGTGTAGATTTGCATTATACAATGTACTTGAAAACAAAAGTCACCGGACTTACTTTTCTTACTCACAATTAATTACATTTTTACATTAAATATGTTTAACATAGAAACGTTAAGGTCAAAATCCGTAACGGAACTGACTAAAATCTTGAAAGATTTGGGCGTTAAAGTTGCAAGAAACAGCAATGAAAATGACAAGATCTTTGCTATTCTTGACTTTCAGGCTTCTAACCCTAAAGTCGCAAAAGATTATTTCAACGCCACCGAAACCGCCAGTATAAATACTGAAGAGGCTCCAGCAGAAAAACCTGCCAAAGCCCCGGCAAAAAAAGCTGCCCCTAAAAAAACAGCAGCCAAGCCAAAAGCAAATGCAAAAGCTCCGGTAGAACCTAAAACAGAGGAAATAGTAGAAGAAAAGGTAGCTGCTCCTGAAGAAATTAAACCGGAAGAACCCAAAGTGGAAACCACAGCAGCCACGGTAACAGAAGAAACCGCAGCAGGCGCTCAGGCCAAAAAGAAAAGAAAAAGAGTTTCAACCAATGCCACAAACGCAGAAGTATCTCAGGAAAGAACTGAAACTCCAAAAAACACAGAACCTCAAGAGCCTGCCCAGGCTGAAGAAAGGCCTAACAATCCTCAACAACCACAGGCTAACAGACCTCAAAAAGGACACAACCATCCACAGAACGGTGGAAACCAACATAAAAACCAAAACCAGCAACATCAGCAGCACCAAAACCAAAATCAGAATCAAAACAGACATTCTGAAAAGGCTGAGGAGCAGAATGACCATAAAAAAGAATTCAATTTCGATGGATTGGTAAGCATTGAAGGGGTTTTGGAAATCTTACCGGATAACTACGGATTTTTACGTTCTTCAGATTTCAGCTATATCTCTTCTCCTGATGATGTGTATGTTTCTACAGCTCAGATCAGAAATTTCGGTTTGAAAACAGGAGATACAGTAAAAGGAATTGTAAGACTTCCGAAAGAAGGTGAGAAATACTTTTCATTATTAAGACCTACAGAAGTTAACGGACGTGATCTTGCATTTATCAAAGACCGTGTTGCTTTTGAATATCTTACCCCGCTTTTCCCTGAAGAGAAATTTAATCTCGCTGGAAGCGGTTCTACAGTGTCCACACGAATTGTAGATTTATTTGCACCTATCGGAAAAGGACAGAGAGCAATGATCGTTGCACAGCCTAAAACAGGTAAGACGATGCTGCTTAAAGATATTGCTAATTCTATTGCAGCCAACCACCCGGAAGTATACATGATGGTTCTTCTGATTGATGAACGTCCGGAGGAGGTTACTGACATGGAAAGAAGTGTGAATGCAGAAGTAATTGCTTCTACATTTGATGAAGCTGCTGAAAAACATGTAAAAGTAGCCAATCTTGTTCTTGCAAAAGCACAAAGAATGGTAGAATGCGGACATGATGTAGTCATCTTGCTGGATTCTATCACCAGATTGGCAAGAGCATATAACACGGTAACTCCGGCATCTGGAAAAGTACTTTCCGGTGGGGTAGATGCCAATGCACTTCACAAGCCGAAAAGATTCTTCGGAGCTGCAAGAAAGATTGAAGGTGGAGGATCTCTTACAATCATTGCAACAGCATTGATTGATACAGGATCCAAGATGGATGAAGTAATCTTTGAAGAATTCAAAGGTACAGGTAACATGGAACTTCAGCTAGACAGAAAAATTGCCAACAGAAGAATTTATCCTGCTATTGATCTTGTAGCATCAAGTACCCGTAGAGATGATCTTCTTCTTGATGAAGTAACTTCACAGAGAATGTGGATTCTTAGAAAATATCTTTCTGAGATGAACCCTGTGGAAGCGATGGAATTTGTAGATAAAAACATCAAAGGAACTCTTAATAATGAGGAATTCCTGATGTCAATGAATAAATAAATTAATTTAATTATTGTTAAATAGAAAGCACGGATCATCAGGTTCGTGCTTTTTGTTGATATTACATAAAAAAATAAAACTTAATTCATTCTAAATCAATATATCAATGTTAAAGATTTATTAAAGTAATCCAGAATCCTTGATAATCCCTTAAATATTGGCTAATTTTGAATTATAACATTAAAAATAAAGATTATGTCATTTGAATTACCAAAACTAGGATATGCATACGATGCATTAGAGCCAACGATCGATGCAAGAACTATGGAAATCCACCATACAAAACACCACCAGGCATATATTGACAATTTAAATAAAGCAATTGAAGGAACTGAACTAGCAGGAAAAACTATTGAAGAAATCTGCCAGACAGGAACTGATAAACCAGCTGTAAGAAATAACGGAGGAGGTCACTTCAACCATTCTTTATTCTGGGAAATTTTAACTCCCGGAGGAAGCAAAGAACCGGTAGGAAATGTAAAAGCTGCTATTGAAAACTACGGAGGTTTTGATAAATTCAAAACTGATTTTTCTGAAGCTGCTAAAACAAGATTCGGTTCAGGATGGGCTTGGTTGGTAAAAAATGCTGACGGTTCCGTATCTGTTTCTTCTACGCCAAACCAGGACAACCCGTTAATGCCTGTAGCAGACGTTAAAGGAACTCCTGTTTTAGGATTAGATGTTTGGGAGCACGCTTATTACTTAAACTACCAAAACAGAAGACCAGACTATGTTTCTGCATTCTTCGATGTAGTAAACTGGGATAAAGTAGAAGAATTATTCAATAAATAATTTTCAGCTATTATAAAAATGAAAAGGTTCAGAATTACTCTGAACCTTTTTTATTGACTATGCTTTAAAATTTACCTTATCGCATCACTTCCGGATAATCCATTTAATCTTAGCTTATACTTCCAGTTTACATAGACAAAAACCTGGTATAATTTATATTCAAACTTGATCCCGTAATTTTCCTTGGGATCATAATCTATCCCCGATTCTATAATATTTCTGTATCTGCCGGAATTATAATAACTGTTCCATTCGTTGACCAAAAAAGTATTTTTTGTCTTGAGATAAGATTCTGAGTACTGGCTGATCGGTTTGGCAACAGCATTTATAAAATAATCAAATTGGGTATCTATAACGGTAAGGTCCCATTCTCCGTCTTCATTTTTAGAAGGCTTCATTTCATGCTGCTCTTTATCTTTCTTCGGCGTTTCCTGAGAAAAGCAGCTGAAAGGTACCAATGCAATCATTACTAATAAAATAATATTTTTCATGACACAAATATTTTATATAAAAAAAGCACTCCAATAAGAGTGCCTAAATTTTTTATGGTTCTTTCTGAAGAACTACAAATGCCGGGAAGTGATCACTGTAGCCTCCTGTGAACTGGTCTCCATTCCAGGATCTGAAAGGATATCCTTTATAATTTCCTTCTTTATTAACGAGATAAGCCGGGGCAAAGATTTCTGTTTTATACACAGAATATTCTTTATTCACCTGATCTGAAATTACATTTTTAGAAACAATAATCTGGTCAAAAAGGTTAGGAGCGTCCTGATAAGCCAGAGAAGCAACTCCTTTCTTATATAAAGGATACATCAGATTAAGATAAGGTGTTTCCTCGCTTAAGTCTTTTGGATTCGCCTGAGCTTTCAGGTGGTTTTTTAAACTTGGGCTTACAGGGTCATCATTAAAGTCACCCATTGCGAAAAGCTTCGTCGTTGGGTCTGCAGCTCTTACACTGTCCATTTGTTGTTTTAATAAGGCTGCAGCTGCATTTCTTTTAGGTAGAGAAATGGCTTCACCACCTCTTCTTGAAGGCCAGTGGTTCATGAAAAATGCTACTTTTTCATTATCTAAAAATCCTGTTACCACAAGGATATCTCTTGTATATTCTCTTCTTCCGTTGTCACCGTAAATAACCAGTTCTTTTTTTAATGAATTGGTAGGGGTGAATCTTCTTTTCTGATAGATCAGTGCTACGTCGATTCCTCGGTAATCATAAGAATTGTAGTGTATAATTCCGTAATCATATTTTTTTAAGGCAGGTTCATTCACAAGATCCTGGATTACCTGTCTGTTTTCAACCTCAATCAAGCCTACTACTGCCGGAGCTGTTTTGGTATACTGAGCTCCCATTTCAGAAATTACCTTAGCTTCGTTAGCCAGTTTTGCTTTATAAATTTTACTTCCGTAATTCTTTGGGCTTTTTGGGGTAAATTCTTCAGAACCCCCTTGTTCTCTTACTACTTTTTTACCAATTAAAGCCCCGTCACTCCATGGCCCGTCATATTTTTCAGCTTCAAGAAACTTAATAGAATCCATAGGAATACTTCTGTGGAATGCCGGATTCTTAATATCCTTGGTTCCGTCTATATAATCTGCTGAACGAATAGTATCCCAAAGGTTTTCTACATTTAAGAAACCTACGGTTGCTACTTTTCTCAGTTTTCCTTGTTGTTGGGAGAATGCCACGATCGAAATAAACAGGGCAAACAGACTTGAAAATCTCTTCATCTCTTTGGAGTTTTATTATTCTATTATTACAAATTTACTTTTTTTTAACTCACTGCGTTTTAAATATTTGTAAATTTAAAAGCAGTAATTCGAATCTCTCTTTTATAATGATTCTTAAAAGATTGCAATGTTAAGAAAAAAATACGTTAAAAAAGTTCTGGATTGCAAAATTTGTTTAAATTTGTGCCCCCAACTTTTAAACTGTTGAAAATTAACAATAAAAGTATTAAAAAAATAAATATACTCATGATTAAAAAATTATCATTGATCTCTTTATTTACCTTGCTGCCTGCGTCATATTATTATGCGCAGACAACAGTGTTTGCGTATCTTAAGGATGCGGAAGGCAAGCCCGTTGAGCAGGCAAGTGTAGATTTAAAAGGAGCAGGAAATGATGCAAAGGCAGACAAAATCGGATATTTCCAATTTACGGATTTGATGCCCGGACATTATCAGATTATGGTTACAAAACCCAATTTTGAAACTAAAATTTTTGAATTTGACGTAACCAGTGATGAGAAAAGAAAAGATCTTGGAGTAATTACTCTTTATTCTGCATTAAATGGTGCAGATCAGGGGTTGGCTATCATAGAAGATTCTGGGGAAAGCGATAGCGGTGGTGCACAGCAGACTGCAACTGTGGGGCTATTACAGTCATCTCAGGATGTTTTCAACAGAATGGCAAGTTTTGATTTAGGTCCCTACTGGTTCCGTCCAAGAGGAATTGACAGCAGAACAGGTGAAAATATGATCAATGGAGTTTCTATGGCCGCTGCAGATAATGGAGATGTAGACTTCAGCACTTGGGGAGGATTGAACGAAATTACCCGTTACCCGGAAATTGCAGCTAATCATGCCCCTTCAGAATATGCTTTCGGAGGAACTACCGGAGTTTTTTATAAGAATACAAAAGCCAGCGAATACAGAAAAGGAAGTCAGTTGACATACTCTCTGACCAACAGAAATTACAGGAACAGACTATCTTACAGATTCTCTTCCGGAATGAACAAGAACGGATGGGCATTTACCGGAATGATTGCCAGAAGATGGGCACAGGAAGGGATCCAGGATGGTACTGCTTATGATGCATACAGTGGATATCTTGGTATTGAAAAAAAATTCAGTGATAGCCATACCATGACTTTAAATGCCATTGGGTCCAAATATGCAAGAAGCTCTTCAAGTCCAAGTACCCAGGAAGTATACGACTTCAGAGGTGTTCATTACAACTCGTATTGGGGATGGCAAAACGGAGATAAAAGAAATGAAAGAGTGAAAAGAGGTTTCCAGCCGATGATTCAATTGCAGGATTTCTGGAAAATCAATAAAAACTCTCAGTTATGGACGTCTGTTTCTTACCAATTTGGGAAAGAATACAGCTCAAGACTGGACTGGTACAGAGCCAATAACCCGTCTCCAACGTATTACCGTAATCTACCAAGTTATTGGTTAAACTATACAAATCCGTCTCCTGAGCAGGCTGCCAACATCGGAATCACAAGAGACTGGTGGACCAATGATGACCAGTCACACACACAGATCAACTGGGATAATCTTTATAATGCCAACCGAAATGTAGAATACAATGCATTATTGGGCGGAAGAAGAGCTGCTTATTATCTTGTAGATGATGTGAAAGACGATAAAGTATGGAATGTGTCTACCCACTATACTTATAACTTCACCGATACTTCCCGTTTTATTTTAAATTTATCTTATCAGAATTACAGATCTGAACAGTATAGAGAAGTAAATGATCTTTTGGGTGCTGATTTTGCCCTGAATATGGACCCGTTTGCATCCAACACCACTGCAGGAAGTGTCTGGGGAAAATTCAATACAAGAGAAAGCGATACTGATGTTGCCAAAAGAGAGGGTGATAAAATCGGGTACAGCTATATTTTCAGAAGACAGGAATTCAAAATAAACCCCGCTTTCAAATTCTCCACAGGAAAATTTGATGTTTTCATCTCGGGATTATTCGGTTACACGACAAACAGCAGAGAAGGATTGTTCCAACACTATCTGTATGAGTCTTCTTATGGTAAAGGTGCAGATCAGAACTTCTGGAATGCAGGCGTTAAAGGTCAGGTTACTTATAAAATCAATGGAAGAAACTTCCTGGTTTATAACGGAGCTTACTTCTCGCAGTCTCCTTTCCTGAATGATATTTACTTTAATACAAGAGTAAGTGGTGTTACCACTCCTGGTATCAAAAATGTTGTTGTTGATGCCAACGACCTGAGCTATGTAATCTCTACTCCGATTGTTAAACTTAGACTGACCGGTTATCTTGTTAACACCCAAAACGAAACAAGTGTACAACGATATTTCGCACAGGGAGTTAAACTGACAAACCTTACTGAGAGTGGTGATCAGGCTCCGGTTCAGGATGGTGCTTTCATTACGCAGGTACTGGCAGGAGCCAATAAGAGAAATATGGGGATTGAACTGGGTGCACAGGTAAAAGTGACGCCTACTTTAACGGCAAGTGGTTTATTAAGCTTAGGACAGTATACTTATACTAATAATCCTACCGTTTATTTTGCATCTGATGCTGTTGGAACGTTCAGAGAGCTTGACGGGAACGGAAATATCGTTTCAAGATCTTATACCAATATGGGCGAAGCAACGCTTAAAAATTACAGACAGGGCGGAACTCCTCAGGAGGCATATACTTTAGGTCTTCGTTACAGCAGTCCTAAATACTGGTGGGTAGGAGCAACATGGAACTATTTCGGGCATTCATTCTTGGATCCATCTCCGGTAACCAGAACCGCAAGATTCTATACCAATCCTAACACACCTGGAGTTCCTTATGATCAGGTAAATGATGAAGAACTTGCAAGAGTTCTTACGCCTACAAAGCTTCCTTCAGCATTCTTCTTCAATGTTAATGCAGGGAAGTCCTGGATAATAGGTAAGTATTATGTATTGGTGTCTGCATCGGTTAATAACATCCTTAATAACAGAAATTATATTACAGGAGGATTTGAGCAGACCAGAAACGTTAACTATATTGATTATGCGAATGATTACGACAGCGGAAATATGGTATTCGCTCCAAAGTATTGGTATAATCAGGGTAGATCTTATTTTGTTAATCTTCAATTCAGATTCTAAAAAACTAAAATTAAAAATCGAAAACAATGAAAAATATATATTTTAAAGCGGCGATCTTTAGTGCTATTTCAATGCTGGCATTCTCGTCTTGTGTAAAAACTGATGATTATGAGGTGCCAGAAATCAAATGTACCAACAAATTTGCTGCAGCTAATCACCCGTTAACTGATCTTGCTACTATTGCAAAGGCAAAACCAGGTGAAGCCGATATCATTAAGGAAGATTTCATCGTAGAAGCTTATGTCTCTTCAAGTGATGAGTCTTCAAATCTTTACAAAATGATGTTCCTTCAGGATAAACCTGAAAACCCGACACAAGGGATTGAAATTGATATCGATGGGGGAAATCAGTATCTTGATTATCCTATTGGAGCTTTAGTAAGAATCAACCTGAAAGGATTGATCGTTCAGGGAGTTAATGGAAACATTAAAGTAGGTTCTTATGACCCTAACTATCCTATTGGAAGAATCAACCCTAATAAATTATCCAATTACATGGCAAGAGTTTGTGACGGACAAAAGCCTGTAGTAGCTGCAATGAAGCCATTAGAGTTCAACTCTATCTCTGATGCTTTGAAAAACGGTGCTCATATCAATCAGCTTGTAAAAATTAAAAATGTTCAGTTTGAAGAGCCTGAACTGACCAAAAATTTTGCTGACGAATCTGCAACAGGTGATCGTTATATTACGGATAAAAAAGCAGGTAGATTAGATCTTCGTTTCAGCAACTATTCAACTTTTGCGAAATCTCCTATCTCTCCTAAATATGAAAAAAGTGGTGATATCGTTCTTCTTCTGAGCCGTTTTACAAGCTCAAATAACGCAACGGTTTTCACAGATCAGGCTTATATAAGAGATCTTAATGATATTAACTTCCCGAATGCCAGATTCACTCCAGGTCAGCCGGAACTTCCATCTGCTAATGCTGTCAATCTTTTCCCGAGCTCTGATTTCGAGAACTGGCCATCTTTCCTGTCAAGTTTAAATAGCTTTGGGCTTATCTCTTATGCATCTCAAGGTATTGGTTTGGGATATAATGATACAAACTCCCTTCAGATTAAAGGTACACCTGGTAACAATGACTATGTATTTACAGCGAATGCGGCATCAGGAATACCAGCAGCTCCGAAGAGAATTACAATGTATATTAAAGGGACCGCATCAGGAAAATCACTTTCTTTCAACGTATACAGAGCAACACCGTTGGCTCCTAATACCTCTGCTTTCTATACATTCAATTTAGCAACATTCTCTACAGGTGCTACTTTAAGCCCGGAAAGTACGAATTCATATAACGGATCTATCAATACGAACGGACAATGGAGACTGATTGAGCTTACGCTTACAGGCCTTACCGATCTTAATACTACCGCTGGAAAACCAATGTTTGCCCTTAAAACAGGAAAAGACGGTGTGTATGATCTTCAGATTGATAATATCAAAATCGAGTAATTCATTAGGATAAAATATATTCTAATACACACTTTATAAAAATCGGGCAGCTTTCAAGCTGCCTGATTTTATTTTAATAGTGGATATTAAATCAATTAAGGATTTAATACTTTTATCTCTAAAAAACAGAAACTATATTAAGATGGAATATTTCATTTATGCATTAAATCATACTTACACCGATGAATCTCATACAGATACTAAATTTCTTGGATTTTCTAATAGTATTGAAAACTTAGAAAAGTTGAAAGCCAAAGCAATTGTTCTACCTGGATTTAGAGATTATCCCGAATCATTTGTTACCGATTGTTATATTCTGGATAAGATACATTGGAATGAAGGATTTCTGGAGGTCATTGGTGAAATTGGACGTGACTACATTGAAAAAGGTGACGACATAGATGCCAACTGTATTTCAATAAAAGAATTAGGCTTAAATACGGTTTTCAGTGTCAGCCATTATTATACAATACATACTTTTCTGGATGACGAAAGATATATCGGAGTATTTTCATCTTTAAAAAAAGCAGAAAAAGCTATTGAAGAACTGAAAGACAAGCCTGGTTTTAAAGATCATCAGAATGATTTTAATATAAGTGAGTTAGACCTTGATATTCTTTTATGGTCTACGGGATTTTGAGATATTAAAAAGCAAAAACCACTGAAGTCTATCTAGATGCAGTGGTTTTTTTATTTTCTTTTATTTAACCGTAATCGTTGGATCCCAGTAAAAGTAACCGTACAGAATCTGTTTGTTACTGTCATTCGGATCTAAAATATAAAGTCCAAACTGTACATAGAAATTCTCTGTTCCTGTAGCTTTTACTTTAGAATCGATACTCGCAAAAGTAATATCAGCGCTGGCGGCAGGAAGACCGTTTTGAGAATTTAAATTAGGTACCGCAGCCTGTCTTCTTTCAACAGAATTGTACATAAAGCTGTTAAAAACCTGATCACCGGACCAGTATTTAATATTGTAGATGATCACAGCATCATCAGAATTTTGATAGATTGATGTTCCTCTGAAAGAAACTATATCTCCGGCTCTCGCACTGAAGTTCAGATCAGCTGTGCCCTGTCCGGAAATAGCGTTGGCATTTGAAACGATCATATGCTGGCTGTTATGATCAATTCCTGTAGGATTATTAGGATCCTTACTTGGATTTGGATAAGTAGATCTTACATAATCTGTGTCAATAACGATCAGGACATCAATTTCCTGACTGGATGATTTTAGTTCTATATCTTCCATGATATTTAGTTTTTGTCTGGTGTTTCTTACTCGTCTGGCTTTTCAGATTCCGCCCCGTTATTTAAGTGAATCCGGCTTCACTTTCCTGGTTGTAATTACAATACAAATGTACATTGCTGAAAATGAAAATAGTAGAGTGGAAATGCTGAAATTTTTGATTAGGTATTTGTACTTAATTAATCTCTTTGTAGTGATTTTTTGTCAGCCCAAAAAAATACCCTGAAAAATTTGACTTTCCAGGGTACCCATTTTATAATGGTTAAATCTAATTTTCGTTTAAAAAGAAACCTCGTTCACTTCTTTTCCTCTCTGAAAATTCATTGTTTTCTGGCTGCCTTTATAGGCAATGTTGACAATGTTGATCTGCTTAGGAAAAGCGCTTAAAAGGATCGTATTTTTAATCTTTAAGGTATTGATATCCGAAACACCTCCGGTTTCAAAATATACCCATACAGTTTCTCCGCTGACCTGACTTCCTGTGAAGGTAATCGTTTTAGGAGAGCCATTGACAAATACATCAAAATTATTGTTCACATATTTTTTTACCTCTGCTTCAAATCCTGCCGTATTAGGGTTGATTTTAATAGCGTCAGAGATATGGCTTGTATTCATTTTTGTGGTAAACTTCAATGTCTTGCTTCCATCAATATAGTCCACTTTGGTCATTGAAGAGAAAAAGTCTACATACATAAAACTCATTAACACAAAAAATGTTAAAATTCCTGATATATATAAAAGTTTTTTCATCTTAATTAATAGATTTACAATCATAGTTGTTCGTTATAAGTCACAAATAATATGCCAATTAAAAATTTACATTCACAGAATACTTGTCATAAAATGCTTTAATATGTGCTACAGCCTCATCAGCAGTATCTACCACACGATAAAGTTCAAGATCATCTTCGGCAATCATTCCTTCTTTTAACAGAGTTGCCTTAAACCAATCCAGTAATCCTCCCCAGAATTCGCTTCCCACTAAAACGATTGGAAATTTTCCAATTTTATTGGTCTGAATCAGTGTCATCGCTTCCGTGAGTTCATCCAGCGTTCCGAATCCTCCAGGCATTACTACGAATCCCTGAGAGTATTTTACAAACATTACTTTTCTCACGAAAAAGTAATCAAAATTCATGGAATAAGATTTATTGATATAAGGATTGAAATGTTGTTCAAAAGGCAGATCAATATTAAGTCCTATAGATTTTCCTTTGGCATTAAAAGCTCCTTTATTCCCCGCTTCCATGATCCCCGGGCCGCCTCCGGTAATAATTCCGAAACCTAGCTTGGTAATCTTTTCAGCAATATCTACAGCCATTTCATAATATTTGTTCTCCGGCTTTAGTCGGGCAGAACCAAATATAGAAACACACGGACCGATTTTAGCCAGTTTTTCATAGCCGTCTACAAATTCAGCCATGACCTTAAAGACCATCCAGCTGTCCTTGGTGATTGTTTCATCCCAGGTTTTCTGTCTGAAACTGTTATGTAGTTTTGTTTCGTTAATATCAAGTTCCGGATTTATTAAGCTTTCATCTCTGGTTTCATCAATTTCCATTGCAAAATTTATTTAAAGTGTTTTTCGGCTTCTATTACGGATGATGGTCTTCCAACGTCAATAAGAATACTGTCATGTACAAAACCATGTATGTGCTCGGTTTGCATCAGATCCAGATATTCTTCCATAACAGAGAATTTGCCTGTTCTTTTTATTTTTTCAAAGATGACAGGATTGATACAATGAATTCCGCTGAAAGCAAGGGCCTTAAAACCTTTATTGAATTCAGCCAGTCTTTGCTCTCCGGTTTGCACATTGAGCCAGCCTCTCAAAACCATATCATCATTGAAAAGGAGTTTTCTCGAACTTTCTCTGTCCGAAACCGCTAAAGTAGCAAAATCTTTTATCTTTTTATGGTATTCCACCAGAGCATTGATATTCAGGTCAGTTAGAATATCAGCGTTCATGATTAAAAAATCTTCTCCGTGATCAAGAAATTTTCTTGCAAATATCAAGCCGCCACCTGTTTCCAGCAGTTCGCTGGTCTCATCAGAGATTTCAATCCTGCACCCGAAATTATTGTTTTTCTTCAGAAAATCAACAATCTGTTCTCCGAAATGATGAATGTTGATAACAAAATCCTTTATTCCGAAGCTTTTAAGGTAATTAATATTTCTTTCGAGAAGCGGAACTTCATTCACTTTTGCCAATGCTTTCGGATGGTGATCTGTAAAAGGTTTCAATCTGGTACCTTTCCCTGCTGCGAAAATTAGAGCTTTCATTTTTTATAATTGATAAATGGTAATTGATGAATGATAATACTTTGTATCATCAATAAATGAAATTAAATCATTTATCAATGATCACTTATCGTTTATTTATTCAGTTGCGGTTGTTCATCGTGTTGAAGGGTGACCTCAGTACCTTCAGGATATTTTTCTTTGATAAATTCTGCAATTTTTATAGCACAATATACTGATCTGTGCTGTCCGCCAGTGCATCCGAAATTAATCTGCAGATGCTCAAAGCCTCTTTCCAAATAATTATCAATATTGATGGAAACGAGAGATTTTACCAGTTCTAAAAACTTTGGCATTTCCGTTTTTGTTTCCAGATATTCCTGAACTCCTATGTCATTTCCGGTCTGGATTTTATATTCTTCAACTCTTCCCGGATTTAAAATTCCACGGCAGTCGAAAGCGAACCCTCCGCCATTTCCTGAGTTGTCTTTAGGGATTCCTCCTTTTTTGTATGAAAAACTGTGTATCTCGATGTGTAGCATATTCTTTTTTATCTTTTTTAAACCATTAAGGTTTATTTAGTTATCTTAAAATTGCTTCGTATTTGCTCAGATATTTTGATCAGTCAGTCTGAGCGGAGCCGAAGACTTATTTATTTATTATTTCCTCAATTTTTTGCTTTGCCTTTTCTGATGTCAGTTGCTGAATTACTTTCTGCAGTTCCGGGTAATTGTTCATCTGTTGCCATGAGTCTGCAAATTGAGTAATATTCTGAATTCCTTGCTCCAGACTGGCCATGAAATGCTGTTTCCTCTGTATCATCCCCCGGAATCCGTAGGCTCCCAAAACTTGCAGAAATCGCATCATTTGTACAGGCATCACTGCATTTCTTAACTGAACCTTTGTTTCAGGATCTTCAAACTGCTCAATATAATATTCCAGCATTTCCTGTTTGAAATCGTCCGGGAAATTAGCTTTTGCCTGAAAAAGAAAAGAGATGACATCATACATCAACGGACCTTTCATTGCCGATTGGTAATCGATGAAAGAGACCTCATTTCTTTCATTCACCATGATATTTCTTGCCTGAAAATCGCGGATCATAATTCCTTTAGGTTCAAGATTTTCAATAAGTACAGCAATTTTTTTGAACTCTTTAAGGAGAGTCGACTTGTTGTATTCAAGCTCCAGAAAATCGGCGACAAAATTTTTAAAGTAATACAAATCATGAATCACAGGAAGTTCATCATAGCTTTCATATTCAAAGGTTCTGGAAAAGTCGATTTTACCCTGGGTCTGCATCTGCAGTTGGTAAAGCTTTTCTAAGGTCTGCTTAACCAAAGATTGTACAGTGGGAGACAAGTGATCTTTTGCAATTACCTCAGAAAGAGTTTGCTGCCCCAAAAATTCCTGGATATACATCTTTCTGTCCTCTGAAACAGCAAGGATGGAAGGAGTATTAAGGCTCAGATCTGAGAATACCTGGGAATAGTAAAGAAAACTTTCATTTTCCGGGATATTTTCATTGTACGTGATAATGTATTTCTCGGTACCGGCAGCGGCCAGAAAATTGACCCTCGCGGATCCGCTTTGAGCTAATGTGACGAATTCGGAAGATTTTTTACCTACATGGTTTTCAAAAAATCGTTTTGCGTTTTCAGAAGTCATAATATGGAACAAATATACTAAATTAACGTGAGTTGGAAATTATAGTGTAAAGAAGTGATTAAGAAGGTGGAAGAGCATGAGAATGGTAGTGTAGAATTTTGATTTTATTGAATGTTTTTATGAAAAATTTTAAGCCTTATAGGTTAAATTGGTTGTTTTTTACTTTTGGTTTTTAACTTTCTTTATTCAAATTCAGGATATTACAGGCTAATTTTTATCTTTGTAGTATGCTGAAAGACTTTAAACCTGTTTTAGGTATTTTATTGCGTTTTATTGTTATCTACCTGGTGTTGCTTTTTGCCTATCAGTTTTATCTGAATAGTGGGAAAGACTCCGGATTGGATTCTTTTTCAAGAATGATTGCCAGTCAGGTAACTTCTCTGCAGAACGCGATAGGTTATCCTACAGAACTTTATGACGATGTAAAGAACGAGCAGGTTTGGTTTTATGTTAAACAGAATTATGTGACGAGAATGGTGGAAGGGTGCAATGCCGTTTCTGTCATCATTTTATTTGTATCTTTTGTTTTTGCCTTTTATAAGGGAATGAAAACTTTTGTTTTTGTGGGAGCAGGACTAGTGTTATTATACATGATAAACCTTTTGAGAATAGTAGGGTTAAATATCGTGATGTCCGACCATAAGGAATATGGAAAGATGTTTCACGATTTTATTTTTCCTGCTATTATTTATGGAAGTGTAGTTGTCCTTTGGCTGATCTGGATTAAATTTTTTGCCTTAAAACATGAAAATTCTTAGCTGGTTTCTGGTGATCGCAGGCGTATGCGGATTGATAGGAGTAAGAGCTTTGGAAGGAACTCTTTTTTATGACCCTTTTTTAGACTACTTTCACGAAGCCAATAAACATATTGAATTCCCTGCCTTCGAATGGGGAAGACTGATTGCTGGTCATGTTTTCAGATTTATTTTAAATCTTTTTTTTTCCTGTCTGATTATTTACGGTTTATTCAGAAATAAAGACTGGACAATACAGGGAGCAGTGATGATGATTGTCGTCTTTGTCATTACATTACCGATTTATCTGTATTGCATTCATAGTAAATTTGAAATAGGATATCTTTTTTCCTTTTATATGAGGAGATTCGTGATTCAGCCATTAATTATACTGCTGATTGTTCCGATGTTTTATTACAGAAAACAGATGATCAGTAAAGAAAGCAGGAAAAAAAGCTAATCTGAATTTTATTCTTCCTCAATAATTGTGTGTTTATCGACACTCGTTACATTTTCCGGAGTCCATTCTACACGTTTGACGAAATCTTTTTCGCGGACAGGGCAGTCCTTGATCTGGCATACCGGGCATGAAATTGGTTTACAGTCATCCATATGAAAATTGAATTCAATCGTACGTTTAATGTTTTTGGCAAGGAGAATAATTACTTTTTCCATTTCATCATGAGCATCACGAAGGTCATAATACCACGGCAGGGTAATATGGGCATCAATATGTAAGGAGGAACCGAATTGCTGGATTTTCATATTGTGCACATCAATCCATTCTGTTTGTCTGTTTTCTTCAAGGATTTTAATCACCTGATTTAATATTTCAGGATCCTGTTCATCCATAATGCCACTCAGAGATTTTCGAACGATTTTATAGCCTACGAATATGATGTAAAGCCCAAAACTTAATGCTACTACAGAATCCAGCCAATAGATTTTGGTGAAGTAAACAATAATTAAACTGGCAACTACTCCGAGAGTTGTAATGGTATCGGACTGAAGATGCTTTCCGGATGAAATAAGAACCAGAGAATTTTCTCTTTCTCCTTTTTTAATAGAGATATATCCCAGCAGATAATTAATAACTGCTGTGGCAGCAATAATCCAGATCCCAAGATCAATTTTGCTTAGCGTTTTCCCTACAATAAGACTATGAATCCCTTCATAAATGATCATAACACCGGCAATAGCGATAAGGGCGCCCTCTATACCCGAAGTTACAAATTCTACTTTCCCATGGCCATAAGGATGGTCTTCATCTTTAGGTTTAGCCGCTAAATGAAGTGAATATAATCCCATAAATGCACTGATGACATTAACGATGCTTTCCATGGCATCAGAAAAAACAGCATCAGAATTAGTCAGTTTCCAGGCAATGATCTTTCCGATAAAAAGGATGATTCCAAATGTGGCAATAAGCTTTTGAAATCCTATTTTCTCTTTGTGGGTACTTTTCTGGGTGTTCATATAAGTGTTTGATAAAAAAAAGAATCTCAATTCTGAGACTCTTTTTTATTTTGTTAGTTTATACTAAGTTGTTTGCTACCAGGTATTCTGCAATTTGTACAGCGTTTGTTGCTGCTCCTTTCCTCAGATTGTCTGCAACGATCCAGAGGTTGAGCGTTTTAGGCTGTGACAGATCTCTTCTGATCCTTCCAACGAAAACTTCGTCTTTTCCTTCTGAATAAAGAGGCATCGGGTAGTGGTTGTTTTTCACATCATCCATTACAATGACACCAGGAGTTTCAGATAAGATTTTTCTTACTTCATCCAGTTCGAATTCATTTTCGAATTCAATGTTTACACTTTCAGAATGTCCTCCCTGAACCGGAACTCTCACAGCAGTTGCTGTTAAGTTAAAGGTATCGTCTCCTAAAATTTTCTTAGGTTCCTTCATCAGTTTGATCTCTTCTTTCGTGTAATCATCATCAGCAAATACATCACAGTGTGGCAATGCATTTTTGAAGATCTGATATGGATATACTTTTTCAGTAGTTTCATCTCCGCTGATTTCACCGTTTAACTGGTCTACAGCAGCTTTACCCGTTCCTGTTACAGACTGGTAAGTAGAAACGATTACTCTTTTTAAATCATATTTTTTGTTCAATGGCCCAAGAACCATTACCAATTGAATGGTAGAACAATTCGGATTTGCGATGATTTTATCTTCTTTTGTTAAAACATCAGCATTGATTTCAGGAACGACTAATTTTTTGTCAGGGTCCATTCTCCAGGCAGAAGAATTATCAATTACTGTTGTTCCTGCTTCTGCAAATAAAGGAGCGAATTCAAGCGAAGTAGATCCACCTGCAGAGAAAATAGCAATATCCGGTTTGGCAGCTATAGCGTCCTTCATGCTTACGATGGTAAATTCCTTCTGTTTATACTTCACCTTCTTGCCTACAGATCTTTCGGATGCTACCGGAATTAATTCTGTTACAGGGAAGTTTCTCTCCTCCAAAACTTTAAGCATAACTTGTCCAACCATTCCTGTTGAACCTACTACAGCTACTTTCATTGATTTAAATAAAAATTTAAGATTAAACTATTTATAAATTATAACGCATATAATTTTTTTGTCTTTTTATGCCCCAAAAACTCTTGTCCAAGGGAATGCAAATGCAAATAAACCTACTGCAATAAGTCCCATAATTACTACTCCTAAAGAAATAGTATCATTGGATTTTACTTTTTTGTTGACAATCGTCATCAAAACTGCCGCAATAAGCATAGAGAACGGATGTTCAACATATTGGAATCTCAATGCCGCATTTTTCATTACTTCTCCCATATTTAATCCTTTGCTGAACGTGGTGATCAGCATAATGATTCCCAATAAAAACTGAACGTGGAAGAAAATCATCGTGAAAAGCGTTGTTTTCTTCAAAAATTTGTTCACTTTTCCACTGAAACCGAACATGGTAGCCAAAAGTGCAATGACAAATAATGTTACCAAAAGAATTTCAAGATACCCGAAACCTTTATGGGCATTAAGTAAAATGTTGTAAAAATCCATAATCCTATTTTTTTGTACACAAAGATAACAAAAATCCCGGCTCAAAGCCGGGATTGATATTGAGAAAATCTAATATTGTGATATTATTAGAAATTGAATGATAATGTTGCTGCCCAGGTTCTTCCGAATCCGAATAGTACACGGTTATCAGTTGCTACACCTTTATACATATATCCCAATTCTTCATACGTTTTCTTAGCAGTATTGTTAGATCCATCGGCTAATTTTGAAGGAGCGTCAGATCCAAATACGTTTGTTGATGCATCAGAAATATAGAAGGTATCAAATAAGTTGTAAACATTTGCTCCGACTGTGAAATACTGAGAAGCATCTTTTAGTCTGATTTTATATGAAATACCTAAATCAAATAAGTTGAAGTCTGGTAATTGTAATACACCTCTTTCTTGTGCTGTCTGGTTAGAGAAAGTAGCAATATCAATAGAAGAATATACTTTTCCAACATATCTCCATGTTCCAAAAATGCTTAGGTCTTTTACTGGCTTAACAGTTGCTCCAAGTGAAGCTGTCATTTGAGGGATACTGTTATTGCTTGTTCCTCCTACTTTTACTTTATCTAAGTAAAGAGTTGTTGAAGTTGATGTTCCTGATAATGTAAGAGGATTGTTGTTGTCATCAAAAGCTGATCCGGTTGCATTTCCTTTGTAGTAATAATCACCCCAAGAGAACATACCTTGAAACTCTAGGAAATTTGTTGGTCTGTAAACTGCATCAAATTCTACTCCCTGGTGAATTTCAGTAATCCCGCTGATTTCCGCATATCCTGTAGTCGTTGTGTTATCAGCTAGTGTAAATGTTTGGTTGGTTCTTCTTAGCCATCTGTCTCTCCATTCAGTTCTGTATAAGTTAACATTTGCACTGAATTTTTGAGATCTGAAACCATATCCTACTTCGGCTGAGAAGATTTTCTCATTCGTTAAGCTAGGGTTTAGAACCTGGAAGTTACTTGGATAGACAGAGTTCATGAAAGGCTGCTTGCTGTAATAACCTACATTAGCAAATACATTGTTTTGACTATCAATGTTATAGTTGGCACCCCCTTTAATGTTATATCCAAATAGATTTTTGAATCCGGTTTTTGTATTAACAACCTGTCCTTGCTGCTTAGTCACACCATCTTTAACGAAGTTATCGATTCTTTGATATCCTTGGTTGGATACTGATCCCTGAAGGAATGCAGATAATTTATCTTTAGTATATTCAACTTGACCAAAAGCACTGTACCAGATAACTTCACCATCGTTACTATATCCGATTTGCTCATTTAAAGGTGCTGTTTTTCCTCCAAATGGGTTCCAAGCAAGCTTTTTGTAGTCGAATGTTCTCGTAACGTTATAAGGTGCTACATTATTATTAAGAATTTCCTGATAACCTTTTGCTCCATACAAATCAGAAACTACCTGATAGTGGTAACCATAATAGTATCTATCATCTGTACCGATTGAGAAATTCCAGTTATCATTAACTTTATGCTGGAAGTTAGCTAAGATACCGTACCAGTTATGAGAATTGATACTTGATCTTCTGATAATACCATCTCTTACCTGATATTGTTTTCCGTTAGCCGGGTTTGTCACCGTGTAAGGAGCACCTGCTGTTATACCATTGTTTAGTGCGAAAATCTTATCATAGTCATAGGTTCCGTCTGCTCTTCTGTAAGAGTTGATATTGTTTGTAGAAGGAGTTCCGTTACTGTTGAATTTCCCATTCCAGAAACTTCCAAGATCTCCTGTTCCACCACCTCTACCATTAGACATATATAAAACAGTACTTAATTTTGACTTCTCGCTCATTGTCCAGTCCCAGTTCAACATTAATACTGGTTTTGAGTAATAATTGGCTCTGTTTGCAATAGAAGTTCTGCTTCCGTCAGCATTGATACGGTACCCCCAGTCAGAATTATAGGTTCTGTCAGGTGTATTATCGTGGTCTGGGTTATACGTTATATAATCTTTGATGAAAGGAGAGTAAGTTCTTTGATTATGCCATTGTGGAGATCCGGTAATCGTAAACTGGAAATTATGTTTCTTGTTTGGTTCCCATCCTAAGGCAAAATAGTAAGCATAGGATTCGTAATCTGTGTTTTGAATATAGGTGCTTCCTGCTTGTCTGCTCATTAAGAATGAAGAAGACCAGCCTTTATCAGACTTACCCGTATTATATGCAAAAGATGTTTTTAAAAAGTCATTGTTACCAACTCCTAATCTAACTACACCTCCTTTTTTCATATCCGAAGATCTGGTTAAGAAGTTCATAGTCCCTCCAACGGATGCAATTGCTAATTTAGAAGAACCAAGTCCTCTTTGTACTTGCATAGTGCTAGTAACGTCAGCTAGTCCAGTCCAGTTTGAGAAATAAACAGTACCTCCTTCCATATCATTTACAGGCATACCGTTTACCATAACTGCGATGTTTCTGGATTCAAAACCACGCATAGTGATTTGGGAGTCTCCAAATCCACCACCACCTTTTGTAGCGTAAACAGATGGTGTTACGTTTAGAAGTTCAACAAGCTCCTGGTTTCCTTGCTTTTCAAGAATCTGAGCAGCTTTGATTGTAGATACTGCTACCGGTGTTTTTCTATCTTTAGCGATATCGGTAACACCTCTTAAGATTACCTCGTCAATATCTTTGGACTTTTGTACTGTGTCCTGAACTTGTTGAGCGTAATAAACACTAGCTGTAGATAAAGTAATTACTGCAGTTAGTATCGATTTGTTGATTAATTTCATAATCGTTAGTAATAATTAGATTTAATTTTCTGCAAAATTCGCAAAATTAAATTTAACTATTATTAACTCAATGTTAATTTTTACTCAGTCTTAATAATGTTAAAGTGTTAAAAATCAGTATTGTGGCTAAAAATTGAATTTTTGTATGAAAAAAGTCATGTTATTGAATTTTTAACAAACCGGGGGTGTTTTTGTTAAAAATTCAACGCTATTTCACTGCTTTGAGACTCAAATCTATATTCTCAGCAGAGTGGGTAAGGGCTCCTACAGAGATATAGGTAACACCTGTAGAGGCAATTTCTTTCAGCATATCGCGGGTAATTCCTCCTGATGCTTCAGATTCACAAGAACCGTTGATCATTTTTACAGCCTCCTTCATTGTTTTTACATCCATATTGTCTAACATGATTCTGTCAACTTTAGCATTGATAGCTTCCTGTACCTCTTCAAGATTTCTTGTTTCAACCTCTATTTTTAACTTTTTCTTATTCCTTTTAACATAGTCTTTCGCCATTGCCACAGCATTGGAGATACTTCCATTGTAATCAATGTGGTTGTCCTTCAGCATGATCATGTCATAAAGACCATACCTGTGATTGGTTCCTCCGCCAATAGCCACTGCCCATTTTTCACACATTCTGAAGTTGGGAGTTGTTTTTCTTGTATCTAAAAGTTTAGTTTTTGTGCCTACCAATCGAGAATCCCATTCATGAGTAAGGGTTGCAATCCCACTCATTCTCTGCATACAGTTAAGAACAAATCTCTCTGTGGAAAGGATAGATCTAGCACTTCCTGTAACTATAAGCGCTACATCTCCGAATTTACATGGAGTTCCATCTTTAATGAAAACCTCTACTTTTAAATTCTTATCAAATGTTTTAAAGATGATTTCTGCCAGCTCAACGCCTGCAAGAATACAGTCCTGTTTTACCAAAAGTTTAGCACTTTGTACAAGATCCTGTGGAATAGTAGATAGGGTAGAGTGATCCCCATCCTGAATATCTTCTTCAAGAGCGTTTTTTATAAATGTCTTTAATGCTTTATCTGTTACGTATGCTGGTCTTTTCATTGTGTGATTTCTGTTAGGCTAAGTCTTTATTATAAAATGCTCCTTTATTCTCCGTCATTTCCATGGATTGGGTAATGATGAGATGGGCAACGGTTGTAAGGTTTCGTAATTCCGATAATTGGGGGGAAAGAATAGAATAGTGGTATATTTCATCTACAGCAGCGGCAATTTCCTGGTGCTTCTGTAATGCCATATTCAGACGTCTGTTGCTTCTGACAATTCCTACCAGATCACTCATCATTTCCTGAAGCTGCTTTCTGAGATAGCTTACGATGACCATTTCGTCCATGATTTTCATTCCTTCTTCATTCCATTCCGGAACGGCTTTCAGGTCATCAAAGTTGAAACTGTTTTCATTCAGAAGTTCTACTGTTTTCATTGCGGCATTATGCCCGAAAACCAAACCTTCAAGAAGAGAATTTGAAGCAAGCCTGTTGGCACCGTGTAGTCCTGAGTTGGTACATTCACCCACAGCAAAAAGATTTCTGATGGAGGATTGTCCGTCTCTGTCTACTTCGATACCTCCCATTAAATAGTGGCAGGCAGGTACAACAGGAATCAGCTGAGTGAAAGGATCAATTCCTTCATCTTTACATTTTTTATAAATATTAGGGAAATGTTCCAGGAATTTTTCATGGTTCATTTCCTTGCAATCCAAGCCGACAAATTCGTCTCCGGTAATTTTCATTTCGGCGTCAATGGCTCTTGCAACAATATCTCTGGAGGCTAATTCTTCACGTTCATCATATTTATGCATGAATTTTTCGCCCCTTTTGGTTCTTAATTTTGCTCCGTCTCCACGAACGGCTTCTGAAATCAAAAACAACATTCCATCCATTTTGCTGTAGAGAGCTGTTGGGTGAAACTGGTAATACTGCATATTGGAAACCTTTCCTTTGGCACGGGCAACAAAAGCAATTCCGTCCCCTGTTGCAATCGTAGGATTGGTGGTGTTTTTGTAAACATGTCCTGCGCCTCCTGTGGCAGCAAGCGTTATTTTAGAAGTAATTTTTTTGATGGTTTTGGATTTCTCATCCAGAATGTAAGCACCGTAGCAGTGGATGTCTCCTTCGTTAAGTTCCTTTCCGGGAACATGGTGTTGTGTAATGATATCAATGACGTAATGATGATCCAGGATTTCAATATTCGGGCTGTTATTGGCCGTTTCCAATAAAGCTCTTTCGATTTCAAAACCTGTAATATCTTTATGATGTACGATCCTGTTTTCAGTATGGCCTCCTTCTCTTCCTAAAGCAAATTTACCGTTCTTCATGTCGAACTGTGCTCCCCATTCTACAATTTCATTGAATCTCGCAGGAGCTTCTCTTACCACCATTTCTACGACGTCACGTTTGTTTTCTCCGTCGCCGGCACGCATGGTATCGTCTATGTGTTTTTGGAAATTATCATTCTGAAAATCTGTAACGACGGCGAGACCGCCTTGTGCATACTTGGTATTGCTTTCGTCTTCATCAGACTTGGTTACAATAATAATTTTGGCATCAGGGTGCTGTTCAGAAACTTTAATGGCATAGGAAAGTCCGGAAATGCCGGAACCGATTACTAATACATCCGCTTTTATCATATGCTGGCTTTAGGTACAATCGTTTAAAATATTAAATAAATTTAAACAATTTTTCGTTTGGTTTTCTTACTTTTTTCATGTGCTGGAAGTGATCTTCTTCGGAACGGTAACCTAAAGCGAGGGTAACGGTTACTTTTTCTGTTTCAGGATTGACCTTCAGAATATCTTCTATAAGATCCTGGCGGAAACCTTCCATGGGACAGGAGTCAATATTTTCAATAGCTGCGGCATACATAAGATTGGCCAATACTATATAAGACTGTTTTTCTGCCCAGTTGAAAATTTCATCATGTGTTTTCTGGTTAATATGCTGATTAATACTGTTTCTGAAAGGATCAAGTTTTTCCATTGGAGTATCCCTTACTTCTGAAATATGATTAAAATAGCCCCGGATATAGTTCTCTTCTATGAATTTTTTTGAGATAATAACAATAAGATGGGAACAGGTGGAAATCTGAGATGGATTATAAAAAGCAGGAATTAATTTCTGTTTCATCTCCTCGCTTTCAACAATCACAATTTTATAAGGCTGAAGTCCCAGCGAACTGGCAGACAGCTTTCCTGACTCAAGAATGTTGTGAAGGGTTTCCTGAGGAATAATCTGATGATTGAATTTTTTTACAGAATATCTTCTGCTTAAAGCTTCCAAATAATTCATAGGACAAATTTAAGCATTGAATATGAATAAAGAGTCTTTAAAATGAAATATCTCCTTCTTGTTAATACAAAAAATCACCCCGGCCGGGCGGGGTGATTCTTTTGATGTGTCGGAAAGTGTAATTATTCTCTGTTTTTTACAACAATCCAGCCTGAGAATTTTATCGGAGTACTGTTTTTATTATTTTCATTCCATGAAACAGAATACCAATAGTTTCCTGTAGGAACTTTTTTACTTCCATTGGTAGTTCCTGCCCATTTGTAACCGTTAGTTTTATCGGCCTGGAACATTTTGTAACCATACCTGTCGAAGATGGCTATTTCCAGGTTTTGTTTATTGGCCAAAGCTGAATAATCTATAAAATCATTCTTGCCGTCATCGTTAGGTGTAATGATATTGATAAGGTTGGGTACTGTAATATTGACTTCAACAGGAACACAATTATAACCGTCTCTTACATATACTTTAGCTTCTCCTCTTGCAATATTGGTAAACACATTGGAATCCTGCCAGTTGATATTGTCCATAGAATACTGATAAGGAGGAGTTCCGCCATTGGCATATACTGTTACCGTGCTTCCCGAAATGTCAACCGTTGTAATAACCGGATTGTCGGAAGGGTATACTGTTACTTTCTGTGTTGCAACACAATCTCCGGTTTTAAGTTTTACCCAGTAAGTTCCTACTCCTACATTTTTGATAGATTGAGTAGTGGCTCCTGTGCTCCATTCGTAGCTTTTGAAACCTGCTCCTGCATCTAAAGTAGTTGTATTTTCTATACAAATTGTCTTGTCTAGCAAAGTTCTTGAATAAACAGGAGGGATTACAGTTAATGTGACTTTAGCAATAGAATAACATCCGTTTGAGCTGAATACTTTAATATAAACCACACCGTTAGGGGCAATGTAAGCTGCCGGAGTAGAGATAGCATTGGTTCCACTGATAGCGTCTGCCAGGGACGGATAATATTCTTTTGTAAGTCCACCCTGAGAAACGACAGCTCCTGTAAGATTAAAGGATGCCATAGATGGGTTGGTTTCGATAAAGCAGGATTTTATTTCAATATCATTCACAACCACAACAGGGTAAATGTTCAATGTAATTTTAGAAGTACTCACACATCCCTGAGGAGTCGTTACTTTTACATATATTGTTGCTGCTGCAGATGCATAGGCAGAAGGGTTTGTTATCTGATTCGTACCATTGTTCAAATCGTATAAAGTAGGGTAGAATTCTTTGGTAACTCCGGCAACAGTTGTTACAGCAGCCGTGTTGAGGTCAAATGTTGCTGTCCCGGCATTGTTGTTATTACATCCGGTCAGACTGGCATCGGTTGCTGCAAATGGAGTAGGATTAAGCTGGATAACACCGTCGCCATTATCGCAGAGAGTGGAAGTAGGGTCCTTGACTACCACTTTGATTGTCGTATTTCCTGAATATTGGAAATTTGAAGGATTCGCGATAGGCGTTGAGCTTCCTAATACATAATATGTGAAAATATAATTTCCGGGATTATTTACAAATTGAGAATTGTAAGAAGTAAGATCTACCACGCCATTTCCGGTAGCTGGATTTGTACAAACGAATGGAGTTATGGTATTGCTTAGGATAGGAACTTTATCTACAAATACCTTAACATTCTTAATAGAATGTCTTGCACTGGCACCTCCGGTTGCTGCAGAGAAACCAAAATATCCCTGCGACATTCCCACGGCACCTCCTGAAGGAGCAAAAGACTGATCTACAATAAGAACACCGTTTATTCTCACTTTGATAATCCAGTTTGTAGGGTTGGTAAGATCTGTTTCTCCATTTACCTCAACATGTCTGTAAGTGTCTCCTACAAACGGATTGGTAGCAATAAGATCCGGAGAGTGAAAAGTACTTCCCGGAGTCGTGTTGAACTCAATATTGTTACCGGCTGTATTATTGGTGCCATAAAGAATGTGAACTTTACTCATCTGGCCTTCAGTGGTATTGTTGAAGATATCAAAACCAACCATGAGCCCGGAAGCATTGGCCGGAATTCCCAGACCTCCTCCTGATACAAAACCTGTTGGTGGATTAGCAAGATACCAGAAGGTAAAACCGTCTCCTTTTCCAAACTGAGTGGTTCCGTTTCCGTCAATTCTGAAATCGAATTCCACTTTCCACTTATCACAATAGCTCAGAGTGATGGGAGTGGATAATTTTACAGCCCCATATCTGCTGGTCTGATCGGTTGTCAGTCTTACAAAGTCTCCGCTTACTGCAGCATCAGAGACAAGATCCCAGCCCGTTGTATTTACAGGATTTCCGGTAAGTTGATAGGTTTGCGAAAGAAATCTTCCCGGCAGGCATAATAAGATAGTCAGTAAAAAAATGAGTATATCTTTTTTCATAGTGGATGGATTATGATGTTATTGTTTTTTGATATAAAATTGTTTTGGTGTTTACATTATTGATGATAAGCAGTGTCCGGCCTCAATTTGGTTGGGCAAATCCTGTTTTTTAATACCGAAACTACCCCAAATGAGGTAGTTTCTGATAGTAATTTTATTCTCTGTTTTTAACCAATACCCAGCCTGAGTATTTTGTTTCGGTATTGTCTTTATTGTTTTCGTTCCATGAAATGGTGTACCAGTAAGTTCCTGTAAGAACCTTTTTACCGGAAGCTGTTCCGTCCCAGGTGAAGTTTCTCATTTTTCCAGCTTCATACAATTTGTTGCCATATCTGTCGTAAACAATAAATATCAGATTTTTCTTGTAAGCCAGTGCTGAGTAATCAATGAAATCATTCACGTTGTCGCCGTTTGGAGTGATAGCATTAATCAGGTTAGGAACAGTAATCTGAACTTCAACAGGTGTGCAATTGTAAAAATCTTTTACATACACTCTTACTTCGCCTCTTGCTAAACCTGTGAATATATTGCCAGGCTGCCAGTTCACTCCATCCAGAGAAAACTGATATGGAGGTGTTCCTCCTGCTACATTGACAGTGATCGTATTGTTGTCAATATCGATGCTGGAGATTACAGGATTTGCAGATGCTTTTACATTAACAGTCTGCGTAGTGATGCAGTTGCCGGTTTTCAATTTTACCCAATAAGTTCCCACGCCTACATCTTTAATGGATGAGGTTGTTGCTCCGGTACTCCATTCATAACCATCGAATCCCGGGCCGGCATCCAGATCTGTTTTCTCACCAATACAAATGGTTTTGTCTTTCAGAACAGAAGACGTTACAGGAGGTAATACAATAAGATTGATTTTAGCAATATTAAAACATCCGGTGGCATCGGTTACTTTAGCATACACTGCGGTAGTTGTAGATAAATACTGAAGAGGATTCATGATTTCATTGATGCCGTCCAGAGCATTTGCTATAGAGGTGTAATATTTTTTGGCAGCACCAGTACCTAAACTAGTAACATCTGCAGCAGTCAGATTAAAAATAGCACTGGTAATATTATTTTCAATAAAACATGATCTTAAAGTAGCTTCTTTCACAGGGGTATCCGGATAGAATGCCAGTGTGATTTTAGCCGTACCTGTACATCCCTGAGGGGTTGTTACTTTTACATATACTTCTCCGGGAGCAGAGAAGTAGTTCCCGGGATTTTGAATTTCATTCGTATCTGCATTAAGATCTGCCAACGTTTTGTAGTATTTTTTAACAGCACCGGGAACACCTGTAACATTTGCTGTATTCAGGTTGAAAGTGGCTGTTCCTGCTTTGTTATTGTTACATACCGTAATCGTTTTGTCTTCCGCTTTGAAAGGAGCTAGAACCAATAAAATTTTACCATCCGGGTTATCACAAAGCAGCCCTGCATTATCTTTAATAACCACTGTAACCGTTGTGTTGGCATTGAACTGGTAATTGGCAGGATTAGCAATAGGTGTAGAACTTCCAAACGGATAATAGGTAAATGTATAATTGGAAGGGTTGCTGACAAATTGTGAGTTGAAAGTAGTCAGGTTTACAGATCCATATCCGGTTGTAGGGTTGGGGCAGAATGACTGTGTTGCTGAATCCTGTAAAATAGGAACTTTATCCGTATAAATTTTTACATTTTTAATGGAATGTCTTGATCTTGCTCCTCCTGTAGATGCTGAAAAACCAAAATATCCTACTGTCATTGCAGCAGCAGTGCCTGAAGGCGCAAAAGACTGATTACAAATTACATTACCGTCTATTGTTATTTTTATGATCCAGCTGGTAGGAGCTGCGGGATCTACCTGTGCTGTCACTTCCACATGTTTAAAAGTGGTTCCCTGAAACGGTTGTGTAGTATTCAGATCCGGTGAATGGAAAGAACTTCCGGGAACGTTAAAGAACTCAACGTTATTGGTGTCTGTTGTGTTTTGAACCTGCCCGTAAGCCACGTGAACCTTGCTCATGGTAGCAGTTGTGGTATTGTTGTAAGTGTCAAGCCCTACCACAAGACCCACTGCATTTTGAGATACCCCAAGTCCGGATCCTAATACGCTGGCAACAGGAGGGTTAGCGAGATACCAGAAGGCAATTCCATCACCGTTGGAGGTTTGGTTGGAGTCCATTCTGAAATCAAATTCTACTCTCCATTTGTCGCAATATTTTAAATTGATGGGGTCATTCAGCCTGATAGAACCGGACTGGTTGTTGGTATCCGGTGTAAGCTGAATAAAATCTGTGTTTACCTGGGTGGGAGAAACCATGGTCCATCCGGTTGTTGTTACCGGGTTTCCGATAAGCTGATAAGTCTGGGCAAAGGACTTCCCGGCTATACAGAGTAAAAAAACAGATAAATACAATAATAGATTTTTATTCATTTATAATGGGACTTAGATTAATATGTAAAGATATTAAATCCCAGTTAAATAATGTGTATTTAATGTTAATTTCGCTTAAATTTTAATAATATTTTAAAAAAATACTGCTAATTATGAGATAATGGTGAATATTGTAGTGTCTATTGAATATTTACATTAATTAAATTAAAATAACGAATTGTTGTCCAAACCTTCAAAATAAGTATCGATTTCAAGATCGGGAGAACTCGCTGCTGCAACGGCTAATTTGTCGCAAAGCTCGTTTTCAAAATGCCCGGCATGACCTTTTACCCAATGCATTTTTGGGGAGTGTTTGTTATACAGCTCTACAAATTTTTTCCATAGATCTGGATTTTTTACGTTTTTCCAGCCTCTTTTGATCCATCCGGCAATCCAGTTCTGGTTGATCGCATCAGATACATATTTGCTGTCTGTGTAAACGTGGATATCGTTTTCTGTAGATTTCAGTTTTTCCAATGCTGTAATGACCGCCAGAAGTTCCATTCTGTTGTTGGTCGTTTTCCGAAAACCTTTGGAAAATGTTTTCTGGTAATTTTTTTCAGGAACACGCATGAGAATTCCATATCCGCCTTTTCCCGGATTTCCGCTGCAAGCCCCGTCGGTATAAATTTCGATTCTCAAACCTGTTTTTTAAAAATGGATGTATTGACTACAATTAAACTGATCTAAACTTTAGTCTTTCTTAAAACGGGAAATCATCATCGTCATCAAAATCATTCATTGAAGAACCGGAAAGTTTTGAGTTGTCCGGAAGATCAAATGCTGCTCCTGGCTGAATCGTTGTTTTAATCTTGTCAAAGCCGCTTGGTTCTCCAAAGTTGGAAGGATATCCTCCTCCGGCACCACCATCAAATGCAGCTTCAATGTCACCGAATTTGGCAAAATGTTTTAAGAAAGATAATCTGACATCTGCTGTAGCACCATTTCTATGTTTTGCAATGATAAGTTCGGCCTGGTTTTCAGTAGAAGTTTCCTGTCCTTCTTCATCATTATCCCAAACGGTAATTTTATAATACTCCGGTCTGAAGATGAAAGATACGATATCCGCATCCTGCTCAATTGCTCCGGATTCCCTCAGATCTGAAAGCTGAGGTCTTTTTCCGGGACGGGCTTCCACACTTCTTGAAAGCTGGGAAAGAGCAATTACCGGTACGTTAAGTTCTTTTGCAATCGCTTTTAATGAACGTGAAATCATGGAGATCTCCTGTTCACGGTTTCCAACTCCTTTTCCACCGCCACCGGCTGTCATCAGCTGAAGGTAGTCAACCATGATAAGTCTTACTCCATGCTGCATCACCAATCTTCGGCATTTTGCACGGAAGTCGAATATGGAAAGGGAAGGTGTTTCATCAATATATAAAGGAGCGTTTTCCAGTTCAGATACATTGGAAAATAGTCTCTGCCATTCTTCATCATCCAGGGTTCCTTTTCTTAGTTTCTCTGAGGAAATTCTTGTTTCAGAAGCAATCATTCTGGTGATAAGCTGTACTGAGGCCATCTCGAGAGAGAACAGAGCCATAGGAATTTTGTGGCCTACTGCAATATTTCTTGCCATGGAAAGAAGAAAGGCTGTTTTACCCATCGCCGGACGGGCGGCAATAATGATGAGGTCAGAATTCTGCCATCCTCCGGTTTCCTTATCCACATCTCTGAATCCTGAAGGAACTCCGGAAAGTCCCTGCTTATCTTTTAACGATTTAATCGTGTCAATAGCTTGTTTTACCAATGAGTTGGCAGTATCGAATCCTTTCTTGATAGTTCCGTTGGTAATCTCAAAGAAAGACTGTTCTGCCTTGTCCAGAAGTTCAAAAACATCTGTAGATTCTTTGTAGGAAGAATCAATTACGTTAGCAGAAACATTGATAAGGCTTCTTAAAATATACTTTTCAAGAATAACACGTACGTGATATTCGATATGGGCGGATGAGCTTACTCCCATGGTGAGGTCAATAATGTAATGATCACCACCTGCCTGGCTCAGCTTGTCTTCTTTTTTTAAATCCTGAATGATTGTCATTAAGTCTACCGGGTGGTTGCCTTCATACAATTTTAGAATAGTAGAAAAAATGACCTGATGTCTGGGGTCATAAAATACCTCCGGGGTAAGAAGGTCAATGGAATGGTCAAGACCTTTTTTGTCAATCAAAAAAGTTCCGATAACCAGTCTTTCAAAGTCCACTGCATTGGGAGGCATTTTTCCATCCGCAATAGACAATTCTTTTGCAAAGTTTCCGTGTGTCAGGGATGATAATGTTTCTTTCTGCGCCATGGTGCAAAGATAGTTTATTTAAAAAATAATAAAAAAATAGTATTCAACAAATTATTAGCAGTCTTTCGTAAAATGCTGTAAACAGGAGGTTGGTCTTGTTGATAAAAAAAATCACCCCGGTCTGAGGTGATTTTTCAAAAAAGATGAAGTAGAACTTATTCTTTATTCTTTACCAATACCCATCCTGAATATTTAGTTTCGGTATTGTTTTTATTGTTTTCATTCCATGAGATCGTATACCAGTACGTTCCGGTTGGGATTTTCTTACCAAAGGCAGTTCCGTCCCATGTAAAGTTATTGAATTTCTTAGCTTCATGAAGTTTATTCCCATATCTGTCATATACAATGAAGATAAGGTTTTTCTTGTAAGCTAACGCTGAATAGTCGATAACATCATTTACGTTATCTCCGTTCGGAGTGATGGCGTTAATAAGATTAGGAACTGTTATCGTTACCTGGATAGGTGTACAGTTATAAGTATCTTTTACATATACCGTATTTTCTCCTCTTGGAAGTCCAGTGAATGTATTGGAATCCTGCCAGTTAACACCGTCTACAGAATATTGGTAAGGAGGAACTCCTCCTGTAGCTGTTACAGTAATATTGTTGTTGGTAATTTCGATTCCTGATACCACCGGCTGAAGGCTTGCATGTACACGTACTTCCTGAAGTGTGAAACATTTTCCGGTCTGAAGCTTTACCCAATAAGCACCAACACCTACATTGCTGATAGATTGTGTAGTTTCACCAGTGCTCCATTCGTAGCTTACAAATCCAGGACCTGCATCCAGGGTAGTTTTGGCTTCAGCACAGATTGTTTTATCTTTTAATACCGCTGATTTTACAGGAGGTAATACTACCAGGTCTATTTTAGCAATTGAATAACACTGTTTGTCATTATCCACTCTTGCATATACTGTTTTGCTTTCTGAAAGATAGTTTAATGCCGCTATAATAGGGTTTGTCTGTGCTTTCGCATCAGCTACTGTTGTGTAATACTTAATAATAGTTCCGGTAGGGGTTGGAACAGGTACACCAATATCTGCTTTGGAAAGATCAAATGTCGAACGCGTCACATCATTATCGATGTAACAGTTTTGGAGTACAGCATCTTTCAGTACAACTGATGGGTAGAATAATAATCTGATGGTAGTAGTTGCGATACATCCGAAAGAAGAAATTACTTTTACATAGATGGTAGATTCAGCAGAAACATAGTTGGCAGGATCTGTAATTTCATTAATATCTGCATTCATATCTGCCGCCGTTTCATAATACTTGATCGTTGCTCCGGTTCCTCCAAATACATTGGCTGTTGTTAAGTCATATTTTGCAGTACCCGCTCCGTTGTTGTTACAGGAGTATAAAGTAGCTGAATTGGCAGAGATACCTACATTGACAAACTTGAATTTTCCGGTTATGAAACATCCGTTGATAGGATTGGTCGGATTGGTGGGATCCTGATACACAATTCTGTAATAATATGTTGTAACTCCGTCTACAGTAGTTACTGTAAGAGGATTCTGTCCTGTAAGGGCGTCGTTGGTTGTTTTGTGATAAGTAACCTTGAAGTTCGTGCTGTTACCATTAATAATAGCTGCAGATAATGTTGTAAAATCAAACTGGGTAGGCAGCGCACAAACCATTACCTGATTAGGATCATTAGGAGCCGCTCCCGGAATACCCGGCGCGATAAATGGGTTAGGCGAAAGAACAGGATCGTTAAATGCTGAACTTAAGCTTGCAGTCCCTGTCCATTCTAAAGAAAAACCATTAACAGATCTACTGAAGTTGTCAATAACCAGATAATAAGTCTGGCCAACCAATACATCCATATAAGGACTCCATTTACCATTGTTCATACTCGATGTAACACCCGGAGGATTGGTAGGGAATACGGCTGGTGGAGCAAGAGTCAGATCGAGACCTGTATCTCCTGAAGTACCGCTATAGTTACATCTTATGGGCTGTATGAAAACGTGATCCGCATTCTGTAACGAAGCACAGCCGTTAGCTGTTGGTCCGTAAACTGCAAAATCATAATCATCATCCTGATCGTTAGGTTTTATTGTAAATGCCAGTGTTCCTGGTGTGGATACTGTGAAAGTGTACCAAACTGTATATCTTTCATTGGTACTGAGGCATCCACCGTTTTGGTTAAGAATTTCTATTATATTCCCCGGGCCCGAAGGGGTGTATGAAATGTCAGAATTACCACAGATGGGAATTGCTGTGACACAATCTGACTGTGAAAAGGCCATTTGCGTTATCAATAAAATAAAAAGGAGTAATATTTTTTTCATTGTTAAAACTTTTTTTTGTTAAACAAACTTGAAATCAATAAATTTTTATCACTATTTGTAAAAGAAAAAGCCGCCAAAGCGGCTTTTTGTATTCTAAGGTGTTTTATTCTCTGTTTTTTACAACAATCCAACCTGAAAACTTGAAAGGAGTGTTCTTCTTGTCATTCTCGTTCCATGTTACAGAATACCAGTAGGTACCTGTTGGGATATTCTTGCCTCCAATTCGGCCATCCCATTTGTAACCATTGGATTTGTCTCCCTGGTGGATTTTTGTTCCGTATCTGTCAAAGATACTCAAAATAAGATTCTGTTTGTCTGCCATCGCAGAATAATCTACAACATCATTGATACCATCTCCGTTTGGAGTAATCATATTGATAAGATTAGGAACAACTACTGTAACTTCAATAGGCTCGCAGTCATAAGCATCCTTTACATACACTTTGTAAGTTCCTCTTGCTACATTAGAGAATGTATTGGAAGCCTGCCATAAAATTTTATCCATAGAGTACTGGTAATCCGGAGTTCCTCCAATAACATTGATCGTTAATGTAGTGTTGGAAATATCAACATTTGTTACTACCGGCTGTTCAGAAGGATATACCGTTACTTTTTGAGTGGCAACACATTCCCCTGTTTTTAATTTTACCCAGTAAACTCCTACGCCTACATCTTTGATAGACTGTGTTGTAGCTCCGGTACTCCATTCGTAGCTTTTGAATCCAGGTCCCGCATCCAAAGTGGTAGTATCTTCCATACAGATGATTTTGTCTTTCAATACACTGGATGTTACCGGGGCAATTACAGTTAAACCAATCTTTACCACTACATAACATCCTCTGGTGTCAGACACTCTTACATATACTAAACCGCTTGGTGCAATATAATTAGCATTTAAAATCTCATTGGTTCCGTCAATTGCATCTGTTAGTGAAGGAAAGTATTTTTTAGTGATACCTGCCTGTGGCGTGATAACAGCAGCATTATCAAGGTTGAATAAGGCTGTGGAAGGATTCGCTTCAATAAAGCATGATCTTAATTCTGCATCTTTTGCAATAATTTGCGGATAGAATTTAAGGGTAATTTCTGCAATATCACTACATCCGAATACAGAAGTTACTTTTACATATATTTTACCCTCTGCGGAAACAAACTGATAGATGTTGGTAATCTCATTAATTGAGTTATTCAGATCGTATAAAGTATAATAATATTTCTTGGTTGCGGTAGGGTCAGGGAAAACATCTGCAGTCGTAAGGTCATAAGTTGCCGTACCTGCATTATTATTGTTACAGCTTGTTAACGTTACGTCTGTTGCCTTGATGGTACCATCTTTAAATTTAAATTTACCGGTCTGTCTGCATTTATTAATAGGGCTGTTAGGGTTTGTCGGGTCAGTATAATTGATACTGTAGAAATAAACACCAACAGGAGTAACCGTTTGAGGACCAACAAGAGGGTTGTTGCCGGTTAAGGCATCATTTTGACTTGTATGATAGCTGATGCTGAAATTTGGATTGCCGTTAAGAATTCCTGCTGATAACGATGCAAAATCAAAAGTCGCCGGATTAGAACATATGATGACTTCTCTTGGGTCATTAGGGTTAGCCCCTGGAATTCCCGGAGGTACAAATGGGTGAGGCTGTATATTCGGATCGGTGAACGGAGACGATAAAGTAGCCGTTCCGCCCCATGATAATTTGAATCCGTTAGCTGTTTCTCTGTGGTTATTCACAATGATATAGTAAGTCTGGCCAGGCAATACATCCATGTATTTTACCCATTTGTCTCCTGTAGCGGTTTCACTAAGATCTGTAGAGGTCATGTTAAGACCTGTATTCCCACTTAGTCCGGAATAGGAACAACGTATTGGGGTACCAAGGTTTGAGCAGGATTTGTCAGGCCCATAAACACCAAAGTCATAATCATCACTCTGGTCGTTAGGGATGATTTCAAAGGTAAGGGTTCCGCCTGTAGCTATCGTAAAAGAATACCATACCGAGTACTTTTCGTCAGAAGTTAAACATCCGCCCAGATCTTCCGCAATGTCTCCGTGTCCGCCTGGTGTATATGAAATATCAGAGTTACCGCAGACCGCCATTGCAGTACCACAATCTGACTGGGCAAATAAAATATGTGAAAATATGATTAAGAAAACAAGTAATGTTTTTTTCATGAGAATTAATTTTTAAAAACAAATATTAAAACTGTTTAATTACTAAAAATGCTCTTTTTATCTGATAATTTCGAAATCTTTCATAACAAAAAAACTGATCGTCCCAATTAGCTCAGGAGATCATGCATTTTACTTATTGTTAATTTGTTCCGATCAGTTGTTTTCCCCAGTTGGGTGAACTGGATGCAATGCCTGATGTTTCAAATTCTTTGGCTGCTTTTTGATATAGCTTTATAGCTTCAGTCTTGTTTCCCTGCTTTTCAGCAATTTCAGCTTTTAGAAAGGAAAGTCTTGGATTGTTCTTTAAAGTTGTTTCTGCCTTATTCATGAAACCTGCCACGGTTTTTAATTCCTTTTGTGGATCTGCCGCTGTTTTTATTCTGATTTTCTGAAAATGAATAAGCGCAAGAAGAAGATTTACTTCTCCATTGTTCTTTTCAGAAGCAAGGGATTGCATGGCCAGTTTTCTTGCAGTCTCATTAGGCTCTCCAAGAGGGCTGTTTGGACTGTTATTTAAAAGGAAATTCGTTTTAAGATACAATGCTGCTGCTGCATAATAATTAGCCTGCCATTTATCTGAAGTTTTAGCTTCTGAAAATCTGGAAAATAGCATATCGTAATCGTTTTCTGTTTTAGCGTTATCGAATTGTAAAACAGCTTGTTGTAAGGTTTGATCTGAAAAAAATTGAGCATTCATCAGAGAACCTGTCACGAGAAAACTCAAAATTAGTAAAAGTTTAGTCATAGGGGGATATTTTATGAAGCAAATATAAAAAATTATTAACGTTAAATTAAAGATTTTAGGATATATTTAATGAAAGTAATGTATTGGTTTTAAATGTGGTATTTTATTTTTGGGATTCAATAATGCATAGATCGCAAATATATGAGCGGTTTTAATAAATATTTGAGATTGAATTCTTTAATAATTTTTTAAAAAACAAGTATAAAACAAAAATCAGAATAGAAAACGTTCTATTCTGATTTTAAGTATTTCGGATTTTGATTTTTTTAATATCCGATTTTAAATAGGCTGGTAAACAATAAGTTAATATTGCATCTTTCTCAATTTAGGATTGGTGCTTCCTACAAGCATTGCAACTAAAACAGTCATACAGCCGCCAAATACAACAGAGCGTACTACTCCCAGTAATTTGGCCATAAGCCCGCTTTCGAACTGTCCCATTTCATTGCTGGACATAATGAAAATGGAGTTCACACTCAGAACACGTCCTCTGATATGATCAGGCGTTTTTAGCTGAACAATGGTACCGCGGATAACAACAGAAATCCCATCCAGCATTCCGCTCATCACCAGAAACATAAAAGACAGCCAGTATAGTTTTGATAACCCGAATCCAATAATACATAGTCCGAATCCGGTAACAACCGCAAGAAGTATTTTCCCTTGATTTTTCCGAAGAGGAACAATAGACAAAATAGTAATAATACACATGGAGCCAATATCTGAAGCAGCGTTCAGTAAGCCGAAACCTTCAGCACCCGACTGTAAAATATCAGTCGCAAATACAGGGATCATGGCTACCGCACCACCGAAAAGTACGGCAAACATATCAAGGCACAGCGCTCCCAGAATCTCTTTGGTTTTAAAAATATACGAAATCCCTTCACGCATACTTTCCACTACATTTACTGTTTCCTTTTTATATTCAGAATGCTGTTTGTGAAGCTGCCAGAAGAATAACGACGCAACAAATATTAATGTTAAAATAGCAACCAGGGTCCATTTTACCCCGATAAACCCAATAAGAACACCGCCAATAGCGTGGCCGCAAACTGAAGATATCAGGAAAGTTGCCTGGTTTAAGGTTACTGCATTCGGAAGGTTTTCTTTCTTTACGATTTTAGGAATCATGGAAGGAACAATAGGACCGATAAAGGCTCTTGCTATCCCTGTGAAAAAAATAACGCCATAAATATAATAGGTAATCTGATGACCTGTAAAGTGCATTTCCACATTAAAGAATGCAGGAATCAGCAGAAGCCCGATCAGAAAAATATAAGCATAATTACAAATAAGGAGCAGCCTCTTTTTTTCATTCATGTCAATAACATGTCCGGCATACAGGGCACAGCTTACCGCAGGAATTACCTCAGAAAGTCCGATAAGGCCTATGGAAAAAGGATCTTTTGTTAATTGATATACCCACCATCCTAATAAAGTGGCAAGCATTCTGAAAGCTAAAACAATAAAAAATCTCCCGGTGAGAAGATTTCTGAACTCAACATTTTGTAATGTTTGTAACGGGGTAAAGGAAATCATGAACAAAAATAGCCCTAAAAATTTATTTAGGGCCATTTATATGTCAGTTTTTGAAAGATATATTAAATAAGTCTCAAAAGATAATATCTATTTTAGTCTGCTCTTGTAGAACTTAGTACGATAGCGGCAACACCAGCTGCGCCAATGATGGTAGCCCCTGCGGCAATTCTTGCCTTTCTTCTGTCTTTTACAGCAGCCACATTGGCTTTAGGAATAATTACTTCTGTACTGTCTTTTTTACCGGCTGTACCTACCAGATTTTCACCAACAACGTTTCTGAATAAGATGGTCTGCTTTGGTGAGCCATCTCTCATCGTTACTTTATATATTTTTCCGGCTTCAAGATTAGAGTAGTTGTTTTTTGAAATATCTTCGCTGTATTTTGTAGTAGCACAAGATGTAATAACAAATAAAGATGTTAGTAAAGATGATTTCAACAGTACAGATGCTTTCATTATTTTCTTTTAGTTTTTCAAATTTATAATTTTTTTTGAATATACGTTTTTGGAATTGAAAAAATATGATTAAAATTTGTAAATTCCCAATAAATCTGCAATCTTTCTGTCATTAGCCAATCTTGGTGTCTTATTCTGGCCCCCTAATTTTCCCTGGGATTTGGCATATTCATGAAATGCTCCTTTCTTAAGTCTCGTAATCTGCAATTTCTGTAAAATATTCCCTGAAATCAAATCATCATAGTAAGTATTTCTTTTACGAAGCTGCAGATCAAGGTCATCCCTGAATGCTTCCAGGTTCTCAGGTTCTTTTTCAAATTCAATCAGCCATTCGTGACAGGGAAGTCCTTCAGCCGGATTTACCTGCGGAGCCAGATGGAATTCTGTGATCTGTGCCGGATATTTTTCAAGGGCAGCTTTCATTGCTTCCTCTACTTCAAAAGCAATCACGTGCTCTCCAAATGCAGAAGTAAAATGTTTTGTTCTTCCACTTACCAAAACCCTGTAGGGATCTTTGCTGATAAATCTTACAACATCTCCTATAGAATAGGCCCACAAACCGGAATTGGTCGTAAGAATTAATGCGTAATCTTTATGAAGCTCAACTTCTTTTAAAGTTAATCGCCTTGCTCCGGGCTTACCGTATTCTTCCAAAGGAATAAATTCATAGAAAATCCCGTGATTGGTTAATAATAGTAATCCTTCTTGAGTATAATTATCCTGGAAAGCAAAAAAACCTTCAGAAGCTGGAAAGGTCTGAACAATATCTACTTTACCTCCCAATAGCTCCTCCATTTTATCACGGTAAGGTTCGTAATTAACACCTCCGGTTACAATAAGCTGAAGATTAGGGAAAAGCTGTTTGATCTTTTTACCATGTTTCTCTGTCAGTTTCTCAAAATACATGATCAGCCATGGCGGAATTCCTGAGATCAGCGTCATGTTTTCATGTTCCGTTTCCTCAATGATTTTATCTACCTTAGACTCCCAGTCTTCCATAATATTGGTTTCCCAGCTTGGCAGACGGTTTTTCTGAAGGTAATTGGGAATGTGATGCGCTACAATACCTGATAGCCTTCCCGTTTTTATTCCGAATACTTCTTCCAGCTCCGGGCTGCCCTGGAGAAAAATCATTTTTCCATTCACGAAATCAGCATTGTTTTTTCTGCTGATATAATGAAATAAGGCGCTTTGAGCTCCGGCAATCTGAAATGGCATTCCTTCTTTGGAAATCGGAATATACTTAGAACCGGAAGTGGTTCCTGAAGTTTTGGCAAAATACTCCGGAGTTTCTGTCCATAGAATATTAGCCTGTCCTTTTTTTACCCTTTCAATATAAGGTTTCAGATCTTCATAATCAGCTACAGGAACTCTGTCCTGAAATTCTTTTACAGAATGAATATTTTCAAAATCATGTTCCCGCCCGAAAAGTGTTTTTTGAGCAGTATTCACCAGAGAAAGGAGTAAGTCTTCCTGGTTTTTCTCAGCATTTTTTTTGAAATCCTCTGCTTTTTGGACGTGTTTTTTTGCCCAGATCAGCGCTGCATTTTTCTTGAAGAAGTTTAACATGGGTCAAATTTATAAATAAGTAGAGAATCTGAAATCATTTTTATGAAGCTTCACATAAAAAAACCGATGGAACTGGTTCCACCGGCTTTTCGAAATTTGATTATGAAAATAACAACTATATGTTAATGTTATGCTTATTTGTTTGCTTTGTACCTTTTATCAGGAGTGCCGTCTTTTTTCAGGTGTTTGTTTTCTTTATATCTCTTATCCGGAGTACCGTCTTTTTTCATTTTGGCAGCCGGTTGTGCAGGCTTAGCTGCTTTTGCATCCATTGCCGGTTTTGCTGCTTTCACTTCAGCCGGTTTGGCAGCTGGTGTTGCTTTTACTGGTGGATGCGCGGGAGTACTTTTAGCGGGAGCAGTCTGCTGAGCAGTGGCAAGTCCTAATCCCAGGATCAAAGACATTGCAGATAAGAATTTTTTCATAAGAATTATTGTTTGTTTTTTGTTGAATAAAGATATACAAAAAGCAGGCTACAAAACCGGGATTTTCAAACTTAACTAAAGTTTATTACAGCTTAAAAAAAAATTAAAACACTTCATTTACAATGAAAAAGCCTGTCTCCATTTACAGAAACAGGCTTGCATAATATATAAATAGACATGGCTAGCGCGTACAATTGGCTGTCCACGTTTTGCCATCCTTAGCGTATAATATTTTTAAGTCATTATTATCAATTCTGATGTAAGAAGTTGCTGTAGAACCAACCATAACAAGAGTATGATCTCCTTCCTGATTAAACTCTATTCCGTTAAGATCCGGAATACTGTTGGAGAAAGCAAAATTATACTTGGTGCCACTGGCAATCTTTGTTACAAATACACTTCCGTTATCTGTGCTGATATTGGTGGATCCTCCGTCATTATAAGAAACTTTTCCTTTATAAGTTCCTGCGAAAAATTCATTGTTTACCGGATCATCATCTTTACTGCACGACGAAAAAGATAATGCTGTAAATACCAACAGCATCATAACTCCTAAGATTTTAATTGCTTTTTTCATAATATTATTCTTAAATGTTTGGTTATAACTTAAAAGCCAAACACTATGCCACGGAGAAAATAGTTGAATCTTTTTAACAGGTTATTAAATAAAATTGTAAAAAATTAAGAATTATAAGGGTAAGTCGTTTATTTTAAACCGTCAGTCCTTCCGTTTTTCAGAGGAAGAGAAAAAATATCCTTACCTTTGTGTATCATAAAACGGTTTCGGAAAACTCCCGAAATCGCTTTGTCGTTTATACCATCACTATTTATGCAGTTAAAATCCATCAATGAAAAGTTCCTTCCAGACCTTATGCAGAAAGAGTTTGGAAAAGAAATTTTTACCCAGTTAGAAAACAATCAGCATATTACCGTAAAGGGAAGTGCGGGATCTTCGGTTTCTATTTTTGTGGCGGAGCTATTTTTGGTCCAGAAGAAAAATATTCTTTATCTGGTAGATGATAAGGAGGATGCTTTGTATGCCAATACGGAGATGGAGGATCTTTTGGGTAAGGATAAAGTGTTATACTTTCCGGCAACCCACCTTGAACCTTACCAGGTAGAAAAAACTCAGAATGCGAATCTGGTTTTAAGAACGGAGGTCCTGAATAAAATAAATTCCGGGAGGTCTCCCAAAGTGATTGTTGCCTATGCTGGAGCTTTATCTGAAAAGGTATTGAAAAAGGAAGATTTTAAAGCAATTTCCCATCATATAAAAGTTGGGGATCAGCTTGATTTTGATTTTGTGGATGAACTGCTTAATCATTATCATTTCCAGCAGGCTGATTTCGTTTCAGAACCGGGAGAGTTTTCTGTAAGAGGAGGAATTGTAGATGTCTTTTCCTATTCACATGAAAAGCCGTACAGAATTACTTTCTTCGGTAATGAAGTGGAAAGTATTAAAACCTTTGATATCGAAACCCAGCTTTCGGTAGATAAAGTAAAAGATTTTCAGCTGGTGTCCAATATGAACTTTTCTGTGACGGGAACCAGAGTTTCTTTGCTGCAGTTATTGCCTGCGGAAAGTTTTGTAATTTCCAGAAACGGAATGGTGGGAATGCAGAAGATAAGAGCGTTCTACGAAAAGTCTCTGGAAAAATATGATAGCTTAAGTAAAGATATTGCTCACAGGACTCCGCAGGAACTTTTTATTTCTGATCAGGAGTTTTTGTTCGATTATAAAAAATTCAAAACGGTTGATTTTGGAGGAATAGTTATTGAAGGATTGAAAGAAGTAACTGAAGTAAAAATGGAGCAGCTTCCACAGCCTTCTTTTCATAAAAACTTTGAACTGCTGATTGAAGATATCGAAGAAAAGCAGAATGACGGATTTGATACCTGGATTTCCTTTTCAACAGAAAAGCAGAAAGAAAGGCTGGAGTCTATTTTTGAAGAACTTGAGCATGAACTCCCATTTAAAAGCTTTAAGTCTGAACTGCACGAAGGATTTGTCGATAATGGGCACAAACTGCTGGTTTATACGGATCATCAGATCTTTGACCGTTACCAGAGATATAAAGCGAAAAATACCTTTGCAAAATCTGAACAGCTTACCCTGAAAGACCTGATGTCTCTGAAAATCGGAGATTATATTGCCCATATCGATCATGGAATCGGGAAGTTTATGGGATTGGTGAAAGTGAACAATGACGGAAAGATTCAGGAATGTTTCAAACTGACCTATAAAAATGGAGACTTATTATATGTAAGTATTCATTCTTTACATAAGATCTCAAAATATAATGGGCCGGATGGAAAAGAAATCGTTCTGAGTAAACTGGGATCTCCGACGTGGAAATCTTTAAAACAGAAAACAAAAGCGAAGGTAAAGCAGATTGCTTTTGACCTTATTCAGTTGTATGCCCAGAGAAAAACGGCAAAAGGGTTTGCATATACTCCGGATTCCTACCTGCAGAATGAGCTGGAAGCCAGCTTTATTTATGAAGATACTCCGGATCAGGAAAAGGCTACCGTAGATGTAAAGAGAGATATGGAAGCTGATACGGTAATGGACAGGCTTGTGTGCGGAGATGTAGGTTTCGGTAAAACGGAAGTTGCAATAAGGGCGGCATTTAAAGCGGCTACAGATGGAAAACAGGTTGCAGTATTAGTGCCTACAACTATTCTTGCTTTTCAGCATTACAGAAGCTTTAAAGAAAGGCTAAAAGATTTTCCGGTAAATGTTGCTTATGTCAACAGATTCAGGACAGCCAAGCAGAAATCTGAGACTTTAGAGGCTTTAAAGAACGGAAAAGTAGATATCATCATCGGAACGCATCAGTTGGTAAGCAGTTCTGTGAAATTTAAAGATCTTGGTTTATTGATTATTGATGAAGAACATAAATTCGGAGTTTCAGTAAAAGATAAATTGAAAACGCTGAAGAATAATGTTGATACTCTTACACTTACAGCCACTCCTATTCCTAGGACTTTACAGTTCTCATTGATGGCAGCGAGGGATTTATCCGTTATCAAAACACCGCCGCCGAACAGGCAGCCTGTGGATACACAGTTAATAGGATTCAATGAAGAAACGCTTCGTGATGCGGTTTCTTACGAGCTGCAGAGAGACGGCCAGGTATATTTTATCAATAACAGAATCGAAAACCTGAAAGATATTGCAGGGCTTATTCAAAGGCTGGTTCCTGATGCGAGAGTAATTACAGGACATGGGCAGATGGAAGGAAAACAGCTTGAAAAGAATGTTCTGGATTTTATGGAAGGTAAGTATGATGTTCTTGTATCCACTACCATTGTAGAAAGTGGGGTAGATGTGCCGAATGCCAATACTATTTTTATCAATGATGCACATCGGTTTGGGATGGCGGATCTGCATCAGATGAGAGGAAGGGTAGGGCGAAGCAACAGAAAAGCATTCTGTTATCTGATCACTCCTCCTTATGATATGATGACCTCCGATGCCAGAAAACGTCTGGAAGCTATTGAGCAGTTTTCAGATCTCGGAAGTGGTTTCCAGATTGCGATGAAAGATCTGGAAATCCGTGGTGCCGGTGATCTTCTGGGTGCCGAACAGAGCGGGTTCATCAATGAAATGGGGTTCGAAACTTATCAGAAGCTAATGCAGGAAGCTTTGGAAGAGCTGAAAGATGATGCTGATTTTGAAAGTCTTTTTGAAAATGAAGAAGACAGACAAAAGCTTTTCAAATCTGTAAAGGATGTCAATATTGATACTGATTTAGAGTTGATGCTGCCGGATTTCTATATTTCCAATACTGAAGAAAGGCTGCTCCTGTATCAAAAAATTGCTGAAATTACCAACGAAGCAGATCTTCATCAGTTTGAACTGGAGCTGATTGACCGTTTTGGAGCTTTGCCGAAAGAAGCTGTCAATCTCTTAAAAAGTGTTTCCCTGAAATGGCTTGCTGCTGAAATTGGTTTTGAAAAGATTGTCATGAAAAACGGAGTATTTTTAGGCTACTTCCCGGGGAATCCTCAGGATAAGTTTTATCAGACAGACAGATTCAGACATATTATTAATTATCTGACCCGGAATCCTTCTGAGGCCCAGCTTAAAGAAAAGTCCGGAAAAGAAGGTAATCAGTTAATGATGAGAAAAGAAAAAGTTAAAAATGTAGATGAGGTTAATCTTTTGTTGAAAGCAATCATTGAACATGATTAAATTTTAATTCCTGGTTACTGGAAATAATATCATAAAAATTATTAGAAACGTGTAAAAAACTTAATTTTTTACACGTTTTTTTGTGATTCTTATCATGTTTTTATATTGTAATATTCCTGTTAAAGAGAATTAAGGCGGTTTTTGAGCATTTAAAATCACTTTTCAATGATTAAAAAAATTCTGTAAATCCCCGTACAGTAAGGGTTTGAGACGTTAAATGTTTTTTTGAGTTATGAAAAGTGGAGTTATGTAGAAATAATTCTACTTTTATGTGTGATTAATTCTATTCTGTAATGTGTTTATTTCTATAGGTTTATAGATGTATAACTGGAATTTTTTGGACTTCGTTGTGTAACTTTGCAGTCCTTAATTATGAAAACAATAATACATTGCTGCGTGGCTGGACTTCTTTCAATCTATGCCAACGCACAGGTGGGAATCGGTACTGCAAAACCTAAATCCGTTCTTGACGTGAACGGAAAAACCACCTTAAGAAAAGAACTTAGAGTAGGAGGTACATCAACTCAGGCTGGAGAGGCCGGGTTAAACGGCCAGGTTTTGGTTTCTCAGGGCGAGGGTTTGCCTCCTGTGTGGAAATCTTTGAATGTTTCCTTTATGGAAGAGGGGCAGTATAAGCTGATTAATTCTTATCTGTCGTCGGATCAAACGGGTATTATTTCACTTACGGACGGTGTTGCGGGTGATGGTATCTACACCAACAAAGTTGGGGATAACATTTCTGATATCACAAAAGGGAATTGGAAAAAAATAGACGGGCTTAGCAATACTTTTACCATCAAAAACGGGAGGAACAGGCTTACTTACCAGTTCCAGACCGGTATTGAGATGAAGGCTTCCACAGCTACTACAATACAAAATGTCAGATTTACCTGCGGTGTTTTCAGAAACGGAGCACTGGTAGCTGTACGCCCGGATAGAATCGCTTCCAATAACAACAGCGGAAAAGCCGGACTTCAGGATTATATCTTTACCCTTAACTATACTGAGCAGAACGTTCCTGTAGGTGTTCATAATATTGACATTGCATGCAGAAAGATTGATACTTCAAGCACTGCTTCGCAATTTGCGATCGGACGTAATGTGCAGTCTTCAAATGGAGCTTCCAGTGCATTTACTCTGGAATCTACCATGAAAATGGATGTTATCGAATACGTGAGCTATAAAAACAACTAATGATGAAAAAACTATTATCGACACTGCTTTTTAGCATAAGTCTTTTGGCAACAGCTCAGGTAGGAATAAAAACAGAGTCCCCAAAAGCAAAACTTGATGTAAACGGAGATGTGAATTTCAGAAATAAAATCGGGGTTTTTAATTCTGCTGATAATTCTGTTTTTCATGGAAATAATGACCAGATACTGGTTTCTCAGGGTGAAGGTTTTCCACCGATGTGGAAATCACTTCGGATTCCTGAATACGAACCTAATAAATTTTACCTGATTTATAACAACTCATTCTCGGATAATACAGGAATTACCTTTACCTCTTCCGAAAACTCTTCGGTAAGTATGACTTCGAGAGGAGGAACATTTACACAGGGAAAACAATATAGTACTCTTACCAACTTCAAGAAAATAGACGGGCTTTCACATGTAATCAGTGTATTCAGTACCCAAAGTAAAGCTTATTTTCAGTTTGAAACTGTTGTACAGGCAGATTTTGGGGCGGCAGGAAGTACAGACAACTCTATAGACTATGCTTGCGGAATTTTTGTGGATGACAAACTGGTCAACCTGAGACAACGAAATTTGAAAGCCATTACTACGTCATATCCTTTCCTTACTCATACTCAGATCGGGATTGTAGACAATCTTTCCAAAGGAGACCATACGGTAAGTGTTGCATGTACAAGACTAGGTTCCTATGGTGCTTCGGGTACAGGAAATAAACTTTCCATTGGAACTAATGTGTATAGCAATATCAACAGCTTTATTTCACAGTCTTCCCTTAAAATAGATGTGTATGAAGTTCCGGAAGTATTTAACACGATTATAAATTAAGAAGGATTATGAAAAAAATATTATTTGTTACATCTCTTTTGTTAGCAGCTGCAACAAATGCCCAGGTGGGTATTAATACTCCTAATCCGACTAATATGCTGGATGTGAACGGAGATCTTAACGTAGGAAAAGAATTAAGAACAGGAGGTACTGATTTACTGAAAGGTTCTGCCGGTACAGCTGGTGATATATTTCACAATAATGCGGATTTAGGTACAAATGACTGGAAAGCTATTAAAATTGCTGACGGGCAGGGAAGTATGTCTCTTTTTTCTATCAACACTGTTGCAGATAAAACAGGAATCAGCTTTTCTGGTGCCAGTGGTGCTACTAGCCCCTATGGTAATGGAGATCCTCTGACGGGAGGCTGGACTGTAATCCCAGGAACAGTAGATACATTTTCTGTTACCAACGGTACAAACAAAGCTACTTTTTCATTTCAGACCACTGTTCAGAAAACTGGTACAAATTCTGCAAGTTTTGCCTGTGGTGTTTTTATAAATGATGCCCTTAGAGCAGTGAGAACGGACGTATTATTGGGGGACAGCGGTGCTTATAAAATTTTTAACCTTAATGCTACTCTTACCAATCTTACTCCCCAAAATCAGTATTCCGTTAAAGTAGCCTGTATAAAAAGAGCCATTGCAGGAACAGTACTTGGAATAGGAACAGCGGTTGATACTGCTTTTCTCAACAGTGATATGTCGCAGTCTGTTTTGACGACATCCATACTGCAGCCTTATTAATTTTCATGATCATACAATAATAGGAAATCTAAAAACGTTATGTTTTTAGATTTTTTTTTGTTTATTAACTCTATTTCTTGTGAATTTGTTCAGATAAAGTAAAGTGTATTATCAAAAATTGAATTATATTTGGACAAGCTAAAAAAATTCTATATGGTAAAAAACTATTTTTTTAAAATGTTTGCCGGTATTGCTTTTCTTGGGCTGCTGACAGCATGTACTACTACCTCTGATCCCACAGAATCCATTCCGAATCCGGATGACGGGCCACCTCCTAAAAAGATTTTATCGAAGGTTAGTTCGAATAATGTTACTCTGGAAGAATATGCTACTACAGCGGTAACCGGAGATCTGCAGACAGCAGTATCCAAAGATGAGTCTTTTAGCGGAAGTGCTTATTATACAGCAACGGTAACATACACCAATAAAGATATTACTAAAGTTAAATATGTAAGTTCAGCAGCCTCCAGCCTCACTTATGAATTCAATATTGTTCCTGATGCTACACGTAAAAAGATTTATAATGCTACTTCTACAGCCACCGGAGCAACGCCGTCTGTATCTGTTGTAAGTGACTATGCGTTTACCTATAGTGCGACCACCAATAAGCTTACCAAAATTCTTGAGAAAAGAAAAGAAGGTGGAATCAGTGCCTATAACAGATTTATTGACTACAGTTTTGTGTACAATGGTGATAATGTTATTCAGGTTGTTTGTTCCAAAGGTCTGCTGGATATCAACGGAAACCCGAATATGAGTACGGCCGTAATAAGCAAGTATAGTTTCCAGAACTATGATAGTCAGAAAAGCCCGTATTCTACCTTGCCATCAGTATATTTCATCACCCGAAGTCTGATCAATCCGGCACAATTCTATAAAATATCTCCGAACAATCCCACTTCTATGTTTATAGAATTACCATCACCGGCTGCGCCTGTTAATACGGCTCAAAGCTATTCTTATGATAATCAGGGGTATGTGGTTGTTGAGAAAAATCAGAATGTAACTTTTACCTATAAAAATTTATAGTAGAAATATAGTTATTAATCTTACCAGAATATAAATAATATTACAAGTTTTAGGCAAAAAAAAATTATATTTGTCAAAAAAATAATCAATTACAAGGAAATGAAGCAAATTTTCTATTTTATTTTACTGATCGCAGGTTTCTCCTCAGTACATTCCTGCAAGGATATGCTGGATGAGGATGGAAATCCTTTGCTGGATCTTAACGAAACAGGAGGATTAAGCGGTCCTAGAGCATTATACAGAGAAATTACAGATAAAGACACCATCGCAGAATATCGTTATAGCGGGCTTCTTGTGACTAAAGTAATCACAGACAGTGCTTCTATCACTGATATTATGTACAGTGGCGATAAAATCAGCCAGATTAATTTTAACGGTTTCCTTGATCTGGACGGAAACGGGAAACTGGATAAAGACAGTGTATCCTACACCCAATTATTCTCTTACGGAAACAACAGCAAACTTCAGACGATTTCTGAAAACCGTTCTATTTTCAGAAGACCTCCACCTGTAATACCTGGAGATCCTCCGGGACCACAGACTTTGTTGAGAAAAGAGAAAACATCTTATCAGGTTAAGTATAGCACTGCGACAGGAAAACTGGATTCAATCATTATGAGAAACGGTCCGGATGTTCCCGGGGCCCCACTTAATTTCACCGATTATTCTAAGACAGCTTATACTTACGTAGGAGATAATGTTTCTAAAGTAGTAAGACACTACGGAACAATGACAGGAGGTGCATTTGGTGCCGTTACCGGAAAATACAGCTACGAATACTATGCATATGATGAGCAGGTAAGCCCATTCACATTGTTACCGCATGTATATAAAATTTCAAGATTATTATCTACAATAATCAATGATAAAGAAAGTCTTATCTTGTCTCCGAACAACCCTAAGAGATGGTCGGTAACAGATCTTACGCCGCCAATTCCAACACCGGTTGTAAAGAGTACCAATTACGTTTATGATCCTCAGACTTACATGACAAAAGGATATGGCGTTAATTACATCTATAAACCACAATAGAAGAATTTTTTTAACAATATTCAAACTCAATCTTTCCTAAGATTGAGTTTTTTATTTTTTATACCTTAATTTTGCAAAAAATTTCTGATGAAATATTTAATTGTGGGGCTTGGTAATAAAGGCTCTGAATATGAAAATACACGACATAATATAGGATTTAAAGTAGCTGAGAAAATAGCGGAAACCCTTGAAGCATCATTCAATACCTCCAATTTTGGCTGGCTGGCAGAAGGAAAGCACAAAGGCAGAAAAGTTTTTGTTCTGAAACCGGATACCTATATGAACCTTTCCGGAAATGCAGTGAAATACTGGATGCAGAAAGAAAATATTCCTTTGGAGAATGTTCTTATTATAACTGACGATCTTGCTTTACCTTTCGGGACTTTAAGATTGAAAGGTAAAGGTTCAGATGCAGGGCATAACGGACTTAAAAATATCAATGAAGTATTGCAGACTCAAAATTATGCAAGGCTTCGCTTTGGAATCTCTGCAGATTTTGCTGCCGGAAGACAGGTAGACTATGTATTAGGAACCTGGAATGAAGAAGAAGCTGAAAAGCTTACGGAAAGAATTGAGACCTTTTCCAAAGCTGCTCTTTCTTTCGTTTTTGCCGGATTGAATAATACGATGTCTGCTTTTAACGGAAAATAATTCAGAATTGGAATCAAGAGGATCTAAATATAATAATATTTTATTTAAAAGAATGACTACCTCAAAAAAGAGGTAGTCATCTTTGATCATTTTAAGAGTGATTTATTAGCTAAATCTATACTGGATTTCCTAAAATCTTAGGTAAAATCTTCTGATTTAGAAATATCAATTTTTTCCACTTTGCTAAAATGTTTGACTCTTCAAATCATTTATAATATTATTTTGCTAAACTTGTGAATTTTTTATAAGTTTTTTCATATATAATTGAGATCGGGTTTTCCAAAAGGTTCCCCCATTATTTGAAGAGTATTTTTTGCCATTTCTCTTACTTTATTCCACTCTGAATTTGAAAAATCATCCAAATCAACATTTCTTAAACACCATTGTATTTTAATATTCAAACGTAAAATCGATGCTATTGAAGCGTTGGAAAATTTATTATTTTCGATAAGAGAAGGTAATAATAAAAAGACATTTTCAAAACTTGATGTAACATCATCTGGAACATCTGCAAAATCGGGTAAATATTTCTCCTGTTCCTCTAACGAAGATGCTAATAATTTTAAACTTTCTACTATTTTTTTATATTGATTTTTCATATTTATGGATTTAAGGGTATTCTAAAAGTTCCATTTCCTGATGATACTTTCCAATATGGCATACCATTGAAATGTCTTGGGGTACCTGGATGATATTGTATCATTCTTCCTGTAAAATCATTACCTGTCTGATTCATTTCACGAAGTACCCAACCATTTGCTCGAGTACTTCGTCTCATAACATCATTAACCCAATTCTTTGAATTACCTAAAATGCTACGTACATATCCATAGGATTTTCCATCTAAAAGATTAGGGTTAGCCATAACATCATCAACACTTTCTAAAACTGTGCCAACTTTGCGTAATGAAGTGGTTGTCTTTGATGCTCCTTCATTACTAGCATAATTTCCTTTGAATATTTTTTGTGGCCCTTCCTCATAAACTTTTACTGGTTGTTCGTTCACAATCTTTGTCGCTACATATTGATCAGTACTGACACCAATATCCCCAATTTCTATAGGGGTAGTTTTCACAGGAGTTGCTCCAACAGTGGTAGTTTTTGGTGTATTGTTTAGAGTCCATTGAGTTCTTCCTACTTCAATTGGAGCACCTTTTAAGATTGTTCCTTGTGGAGCTCCTATTTGAGCTGCCTTTGCATTTTGGAGAATTTGGCCAATACCTCCAGTGATTGCACCTGCAGCTCCTCCTATAGCAGCACCGGATAAGCCGCCCATTACCGTTCCCTCTATCACATCTTCTCCAAACATTACGGCAGTGGCAAATCCGTTAATACCTCCTGCAACGGCTCCTCCTGAAGCTCCTGCAATAGCTCCTCCCAGAAGACCGCCCTGGATTCCATAGGCGCCTGCGGCAGCAAGGGATGCTGAACCAACAGCTGCTCCAACACCTCCAGTGAATGCCCCTACAGCAGCTCCCATCGCAATTTTTCCCCAGGTCGCTCCCCAGTTCCATTTTACTGGATTCCATGAACCATTCGCTTTTACTCCTGTTAAATAGCCGCCTATTACTGCTCCTACAACAATCCATGCAAATTCTCCATTTGGATCAGTGTAGATTAGCGGATTATTCATCACATACCCATACCTGTTATAGATCTGAGTATTGAATGGGTCCTGGATATTTTCATCCGCATTCAAAAATCTTCTTAGAAGCGGGTCGTAGAGTCTTCCGTTCATGTGGATAATCCCCACCTCCATATAATGCTCATGACCAGTATATCCTCTGTCTATCAATAATCCACCGGAGGCATTTATCAGGACATCGATGCTGGCTTTGCCTACAGCTAATCTACTTTTCCCAATACGAAGATGAGTCAGATTGCCCCATGCATCAAAATGCCTTTGTTCAAGCATATTTCCTGCTTCATCACTAATGGCCATGATGCTTCCGAGATAATCTTTATGCAAAAATTTAAAAGAACCACTATTCTCATCAAAGTTTTTCAAAAATACAATATTGCTTTCATATGGAGTACCCTCAATATAAATTGTATGTTTTTCTTTTCCATTGATATTGTTCTTTACAACTTCAAAACTACCTTCTTCACTATATAGTTTGGTAAACTCTCCATCAGATTCCGGATCAAAAATTCCTTTATAGGTAGCTCTTTGTCTCATACCCGTTAAGCCATACTGGAAAGCCACCGTCCCTTTTTCCCCAACAATATATACCGGATCATTATTCTCATTATAAAGGACAGTCTGCACCAAATCCTGATCATAATTCATCAGCCCTTCATTATTCAGCGTCATACCGGTAGCCTGATAGATCTTGTCAGCATTTTCATACTTGATAGTTCCCACCTGGTCATTTTCCAGTATTCTGCCTTTCGCATCATAAATATTTCTATTGGTAAGAGGCTTTAATCCAGAAATAGGATCTGTCCAGTTAACCAGACGATTGTTATCGTCGTAATCAAAATATTCTGTTTCAAAAGGGAGAAGAGATTTTCTGCTTTTGAGTTCGTTTTTAATCGCATCAAAACTGTAAGAGGCCTTAAAAATATCTGGTTTTATCAGCGAGGAATGATTAACATTGGTCAAAAATCCGTAACCATCATATTCATTATTAATTTCAGCTGCTCCCAATTTAGCCCTTACCAGCAGTCCTTTAACGTTGGTTTCTTTCAGTTCCCATAAAACTTTCCCTGAGGTTTTCTCCTTAACCTGGTAAAGCTCACCATTCCACGAATTGTAAAGATTTTCCACCGAAACTGTTGTTGTTCCAACGGATGTCTGTATTGCCTTTTCGTAGGAGCTTATTCGTCCCTTGCTGTCATAGACAACATTTTTGTGTGAAAAGTAGGCTTCAGGAGTTTCCTGGAAAGAAGAAATAGTCCTTCCCTGCGGATCATAGTTTATCGTGTACGTATATTTCTTTCCATTGGATGTTCCCTCTTTTACAGTAAGTCTTCCCTTATTGTTATAGGAGAAATTAATCGCTTTATCAGTTTCACTTCCGGTGGTGGACTTTTCATTCTGTAGGATAAGCTGCCCAAGGCTGTTGTATTGATACCTTTTTTCACCCTTTGGACTGATTACTCTTGACAGAGCTCCCATATACCCAAGGTACTGATATTCATATACCCCGGTAGAAGGATCTTCTACCCGTATTTTATTTCCCCAGTCATCATACATTGTGGTTACAATATGCTCCGCATATTTAGCCTGGATCTGTTGACCTGCTGCATTATAAGAAAACTGTACTGTTCCTCCCTTATCGGAAGATGATAGTACATTTCCTAAAGCGTCAAGTGTCTGGGAAGTTGTTCTGCCGTAATCCAGAAGACTGGTTTCTTTTACTGTTGTGGTCAATCCCGATATGATGGTCTCAGTCTGCTTCCCGGTAAATGCTGTGGCTTTTACCTTAGCCGGGAATACCGTATCATCATATGCAAAGGTGTTCCATTGAGAGGCTCCCTGTCCGTCAAAATAAGGTTCAGATTCTTTGGTCTTTCTACCCAGGATATCGTATTGAACGTCTTTAGAGACAAACTGTCCCTGTGCGAAAGCTTTGGAAGATGTTTTATATTCCTGTCCCAGCTTGTTGGTAAACACTTTTACTACCTCTCCATCGGGATCATTACGGGTAATGGTTTCATTGTATTGGCTGTCTTTAGTGTACAGGTATGTTGTAGTTCCTGTTAAGCTGGAAGCCGAACTCTGGAGTTTACCCCATACATCATAGCTGTTGGTGAGGGTATTGCCGTTCGGATCTGTTTGGGTCAGGACCTGTCCAAGGCTGTTATAAGTAAACCCGGTTTCCAGTCCGAGATTATCCGTTTTTTTTATGATAAATCTTCCCGTAGGATCATACTCATCTTTCTGAGTTTTTGAATTTCCGTCTAATCCTGAAATGGTCTTTTTACCCGTGATATTCCCAAACCCGTCATAAGAAAATTCTTCTGTTACTGCCTGGGTCGCATTATTTCCCGGATAAAACTGGCTGCTTTTTAAAAGGTTATTCTCATAGGTATACGTGGTAAAGGTATTTTGTATATCACCATATGCTTCATTCTTTTCAGCCTTGTTTGTCGGTCTTCCTACATAATAATTATTTCCGGTTCCCCAGATATTATGGGTATAGTCAAACTCAGTGGTAGATACTCCGTAACCATTGTTCGTACTGATTTCAATTTTGGCTGGCAGGTAATAGTTCTCATAGGTTGTTACTTTCTGAACAAATTTTCCGGTTAAAAAATCTTTTGTTTTGACAAACTTAGGAACAATGGCAGTAACAATTTTGGACTGACTACCAGTGGGAATAGAAGTAATTACCTGACCATTCAACAGCTTATCTGCTTTGTAGTCTACAGATTCGAAGCTCAGCAGCTGGTTATTATTCTCTGAAATATCTGCAGGAAAAATATTACTTTCATTATTAGTCCTGATACTCCATTCTTTTACCGGTGCTCCATCTAAATTTGGATCTATTTGTGATCCGGACCATATTTTAGTATTTTCAAAACCATCTGCATACCAGGAAGAACGGGCTATCTGTTGGAATCCCAATAATTTTTTTCCCTGAAGGTTTCCTACAAGGCCTCTGTAACGGAAATCCTGCTTTCTGCCTTCTTCTATAAGCTGGGATACTGCATATGCCTGATCTACCCTGGTCATAGCATACTTAGGATAAATCTCTTTCTTTTCTTTCTTGTAGAAATCAGGAGTCGTAGTATTACCCGGAACTACTTCCAGATATTTTACAGATGTAGTCACCCCTCCCTGAGTAATCGAAGTCATTCTTGCCAATTCAGAAACAGGGGTAGGCCCTTTTATTTTTTTCAGGAACTGCTTCCAGTATAAAAAGACATTATAATAATTATTCCCGGACTTTATTGAATTGGTAATCGGGGTAAAGAGAGTAAGATCCAGAATATCCGGGGTACCATATACCGGGCTTTGAAATGACCAGTTGGGAGTAAAATTAGGTGTTCCGCTAACATCTGATCCATTAGCCATCTTTGCACTTACAACATAACCGAAATCCCTTGAACCAGCTGCGTTATACATATTGATCTGGTTATAGGAAAATACCTGAACAATATCAGATTTTCCGTCTTTGTTCATATCGGTAACCGAAAAGAAATATTGTCTGGCAAATTTGGCGTAATCAACTGTCACTTCTTTCTGGAATTTCCTGTAGGTGAAGAATTCCTTCTTCAGGAAAGGAGCAAACCCTTTATCAGTTCCCATGTAAAACCTCCAGTCGTCGGGTTTTCCTATCGCATAATCGGTAATAGGGATTGCAAAGTCAAGTTTTCCGTCTCCATTGTAATCACCATATAAGACAGGGAATTCCGGATCTCTGGTTTCCAGAAGTGTTCCGGAAAATCTTATTTTCTGCAGGTATGTATCAGCACTGTATTTTACAAATTCAAAAACAGTATATTGTGCACCAGATACATTAATAATTTCCACTTTTCCATCTCCATCTATATCCGTATACTTTCGTTCTTTAGAATCATTTTCATTAATTCCGGACGTAAGCAGTAAACCAAGTAAAGGCGTAGCCGGATTTTTAAGGTCTACGATACCTTTTACATTAAACCCTGCAGGTGCACCATCATCAAGAAAAGCATCAGGTATTCCATCTCCATTAAAATCACCTACTTCAAGAATTAAATTATCACCAGCTGAATAAAAAACGGTATTGCCAAGACTTTTATCGAATACCTTTACAAAAGCATTATTTCTAAAAATATAGCCGTAGATCCTGCCATCCTTAAACTCAACAATTCCATTCCCATTATATACCTGTCCTTCTTCGTCTAATAGTGTACTAACTATTTTAGCATTGCCAGCAAAAGTTTTCCCTGTAGAAACTGTAGTAAAAGTTTCGTTAAAAGCCCCCAGCTTTACTGTGCCATTATTCATCAGGAAGTCCAGATAAGAGTCTCCATTAAAATCTGCCACCAATTTGACATCATTAAAAGGTTCAGGCTCAGCCGTATATTCTGCATAGGAAGAATTGACCATACCCGGATAAGTGAAAGTAACCGGATTGGAAGGCTCGTTATTAGCATTATATTCGGTGATCTTCCCGACAAACTGGTAATTGGTTCCATTGCCTGTATATTCTATGCTGTACCGCTTAAACTGATTGTTATTGGTAAGTACCTTTACCTCTGAAAGAATCTTATTTTGGTAAGATTTGAGGCCCTGTACATATGATTCCTCTTTTAAGTCTCTATCATTATAGGAGAACTGTATGGTGTTCATATGAGGGGTATTCAGATCCATATTCCCACCCCAGCTTATGCTGCTTATCATGGCAGTACGGGTTCCCTGGACATAACTGTAAGTAATGTAATTTCCCTGTGGATCTTTCCATTCGCTTATATTATATTCATTGGGTATTCTGGAAACAGGATTACGGCCATACCATGCCTGAGAACCATCCTCAAAAGTTACTTCCCAATATTCCGGACCATACCATCCGGCTGCGGCTCCTATTGATTTAAATTTGGTGTTGGAATATTTCTCTGTTACATATTCAGCTCCGTCTTTGCCATATACACCTGATTTCAGCACCAGTCTTTTACCATTAAAGCTGTAATAATCAGAGTAATCCATCTGAACTCCCTTTACCTCTCCTTCATTTTCAATGTTCTTCCCTATTCTGCTGATAGTGGTTATTCCTGAAATACTCCATCCAAATCCGGCAATACCGTTCCCTGTCTCACTGTTGTACACTAAACCTACCTGAGGTGAAACTGTTTTAATACCGGGAGGCAAGTCCAGAGGCAAAGAAAACTGTAGCTGTCCGGCTCTGTTGACTTCAATATTTCCCTTAGTATCATGAAAATACTGAGAAAAGCAGAAAATTGAAGTGAAAGATAATAGCAACGCTGAAAATAGCTGTATTTTCTTATGATTGTATTTTTTCATAGCCATTACCTCTTAGTGATGTTTTTACTGAAAATTCTTCCGTCTTTCAGGGTAAAGCGCAATATGTATACGCCCCAATCATAACCAGTCATGTTGATTTTCAACTGCCTGTTAAGTCCTGGCATGTTCTTCTGCTGAAATTTCCAGTGTACTGTACTATGTTGATATAATGATACAGACTCAATCAGCGTGTCCGTTTGTTCCGTCCAGTCAATGGTTAAGATATCATTTACCGGAACCGGGTACAGACGTATCTGCTTCCAGAAAGTTTTTTCATCTATCAATTGGTTTTTGGAAAGGGAAGCACTTTTAAGTTGTGTTGCAGATTTTCCCGCAATGTCTTCAGGCCCCCGGTAGCGTTGGCTTCCTGATTCGTCATACTTAAAGTAGACCTCGGTTTGCTGGGCATAGGATATGCTTAGCCCTGTGCATAATAATGCACCTAAATAGATTTTTTTCATTTTGGTGTCTTTTTAGAATTAAAAATTTGTATTAACTGATAATGGGTAAGTATCCCGTTTATTATGGGATCTTATGCAGGATCTTGCTATCCTGACAGAAAGAATGTTTTCATAGCTTGTGTTTTTAGCGTATAATACTATAATCCGGCTACAAAGCAGGATATCGCAATACAATAGTCTTTATGGGACACTAAGGCTAAAAGCCCCGCACAAAGAAAATAAGGGTGAACCTTATAGTGTGCATACAAGAAATTAATTAGAGGAATATAATTTCTTTTTCTCTTGTTAATTTTTAATACACATTAATTTAAATTACTAAAAAGTAAAACTGCAGTGTTTGAGGTATGTTTTATAATAAAAATTTCAGGTTATAGTCATTTTTTTTGAGATATAAGTTTTAGTTTTTTTAGTTTCAAAGCTATAGCTTATAATAGCTACAAATCATGTCGTATCTTTTTTCTTTAAAAAGATACGAAACTGCAATATATAATTAATCTTCAATAATTAAAATTAAATCTCTTTGAAATGAAATATATTGCTGTTTAAGCCAATTTATTGACAAGATAGGTTTATAATTATCTTATTTTATGATGATATACGATAAAAAATAAATGCCACCGGAATTCCGGTGACATTTTCTGTAAATTATAATTGAATTTTAAAAAAATATTACTTTTTACAACCAGGTTACTGCACCTGTTTCAACGTCATAATTGGCTCCCACGATTTTAATTTTACCCTCAGTTTCAAGATTTTTAAGTGTTGAACTTTGCTTACGGATATCTTCAATCGCACTTCTTACGTTTTGCTGATTAAGCCTTTCAAGAAGCGAGCTGTTTTTTGATGAACGTTCTTCGTTTTCTTCAATGATTTCATTGATAATCGGGTTGAAATGGTTGATAAGGTGGTTTAGGTTATCCATTCCCAGTCCTTCAATTTGTGCGGCATCAAGGCCTCCTTTCAACGCCCCGCATTTGGTGTGTCCTAATACTACAATAAGCTTGGAACCGGCAACATTACAACCAAATTCCATGGATCCCAGAATGTCCTGATTCACAAAGTTACCGGCAATTCTGATACTAAAGATGTCTCCCAATCCCTGGTCGAAGATAAGTTCTGCAGAAGTACGGCTGTCTATACAGCTTAAAACTACTGCAAATGGCCACTGCCCCTCACGTGTTGCATTCACTTGTTCAAGAAGGTCTCTGTTTGCTTTAAGGTTGTTTACAAATCTCTGGTTTCCTTCTTTTAAGAATTCCAATGCTTTCTCAGGGGTAATAGTAGACTGGGTTTCGTATGTATGCGCTTTCATATTTTTTATTGTTTTCAAATTTAAAGTTAAAAAAATTAATTAATTATTGAGATTACATGGCTCTTTTGTGAGTCACAAGAATATGGGAATCCTGACTTCTTTCGTAATCTCTGTATGAAGTTTTAAAGCCTATCAGTTCTACATTGATGTCTTGTTCCTTTGCGCGGATATTGGCAAAATCCTGGATCATTTCCAGTACATCGGTGGCAATATAGGATGTACTTCTTGCATCAATGATTACTGTAGAATTGGGTTTTATATTTTTAAGAGTTTTTTTGATGGCTGCCTTATTTAAAAATGATACTTCTTCAGCAAGCTTGATATTGATTCCATCAGCGTCATCCAATCTTTCTCTGCTTAAATAATAAGCTCTTTTCATATTTCCCTGAAGAATATAGAAAACGGAGATGGCAAGACCAATTCCTACTCCTTTTAGCAGATCTGTTGCCACTACAGCTACAACGGTTGCTACAAATGGAATAAACTGGAATTTTCCTAAGTGCCAGAAATGTTTGAACGTAGCCGGCTTTGCCAGTTTATATCCTACTAAAATTAATACCGCAGCCAGTGTAGCTAATGGAATTAAATTGAGAACAACAGGAATGGAAAGAACACAGATCAATAAGAAGACTCCATGAATGATTGCCGAGATTTTTGAGGTGGCCCCTGCATTGGCATTCGCAGAACTTCTTACCACAACAGAAGTCATTGGAAGTCCGCCAATAAAAGAACTTACAAGGTTCCCGATTCCCTGGGCCTTAAGCTCAAGATTGGTATCTGTAATTCTTCTCTGTCTGTCTAACCGGTCTGAGGCTTCAATACAAAGTAACGTTTCAATAGAGGCCACAATCGCAATTGTTGCTCCTACGATCCATACTTTTGGATTAGTGAAACCATTAAAGTCCGGAGTCGTGATCAGATTTTTAAAATCATCAAAAGACTGTGGAACCGGCAGGGAAACCAAATGCTGGGTTTCGATAGCCAGAGAGCTTCCGGACATCTTAAAGAGTTGATTCAAAAGAATACTTATAATTACGGCAACCAACGCTCCCGGAAGCATTTTCATTCTTTTCAGTACATGGATTTTGTCCCATGCGATAAGGATTGCTACAGAAACCAGTGTAATAACAATGGCTCCCGGATGGATCGCTCCCAATAATTCTGTAAAATATCCGAAGTTTAAACCGTTATCAAAAATAGATTCATGGCCTTCATAATCTTTATCGAATCCTAAAGCATGCGGAATCTGTTTTAAAATAATAATGATTCCTATGGCTGCCAGCATTCCTTCAATAACATTATTAGGGAAATAGTTGGAAATACTTCCGGCTCTTACAAACCCTAAAACCAATTGAATAAGTCCTGCAATGATCCCTGCACAAAGGAAAAGTTCAAATGCGCCAAGATCTGTAATTGCTGTTAAAACGATAGCTGTCAGACCTGCAGCGGGCCCGGAAACTGAAATATTTGAATTACTGATTGTTCCTACTACCAGGCCGCCTACGATACCGGCAATAATACCGGATAATGGTGGAGCACCTGATGCTAAAGCAATTCCTAAACACAACGGAAGTGCTACTAAAAATACCACGAGTCCTGAAGGAAAATTTTCCTTGATTCCTCCTATTAATGATGTCTTTTTCATAATGTGAAGCTGTAAGGTATAGCCGGCTTATTTTTTTTAAATAAGTCAGTTATAAAAAGTTGAGAAAAAATAATTTTTAATGTACATGAGTCTCCGATATCAAAAATGATATGGAAATGGTATCAAAAAAATCTAACTATAGGAGTTACGCTTCCGGAGGGGGAGAAAATATAGTAAGTAAAGGTGAAAGATGAAAAGAATCATCAATCAGAACAAAAGACATACCCTGAACATCAGGTTCTGAAAACTTCAGATAATCGAACACATCTAAAGGTTTCGGAATGGTCTTTTCGTAAACAATGAATGAGGATGGGTGAGAATGAGGCTCTTCTTCATTGATTATTACATTCGTTCTTGCAATATCCCAGCCCGCCACCGCAGCAATGCCCGGCAGCGCTGTAAAATTCAGAAAAAACGTTAATACAATAATACTCCAGAATTTCATTTTACCTTCTTTTTAGAAAAACTATTTAGTCTTTCTGCTCATTACCCAATCTGAACCTGTAAGATTATAGATCTTTTGGATATCTTTTAAGATTTTCTCAAAATCAATCTCCAGATCAATGATTTTACCTGTTCTAAGGTCAAATACCCAGCCGTGAACAATAGGATACTCTTCTAAAATGTATCTTTCCTGTACACAGGCCATTTTGATCACATTGATGCACTGCTCCTGAACATTGAGTTCTACAAGTCTGTCATAACGTTTGCCTTCGTCCTCAATAGAATCCAGTTCTGCCTGATGAAGTCTGTACACATCACGAATGGTTCTCAGCCATGGATTCAATAATCCCAGATCCTGAGGTGTCATCGCTGCTTTTACACCGCCACAGTTGTAATGTCCGCAGACAATAATATGTTTTACTTTCAGATGTTCTACAGCGTATTGAATAACTGCTGTGGAACTCATATCTAAAGTATTAACAACATTGGCGATGTTTCTGTAAACAAAAACTTCTCCGGGTTTTGCTCCCATCAACTCTTCTGCGGTAGCCCGGCTATCTGAACAGCCGATGTACAGATAATCCGGATGCTGAGTTTTGGCAAGTTCATGGAAGAAATCCGGATTTTCAGCTACTTTGGACTCTACCCATTTTTTATTGTTTTCGAAAATAACCTCGTACGATTGTGACATAATTTTAAAATGTGTAATTATTTATTTCGTTTAAATTATTTCCAAAATCAATAGATCAAATCAATAATTATGCAAAAATATAATTTTTGTTAAATAATAAATCACTTTTAACAAAGTTTAATATTAAAATATGCTTAAAATCATATTCACTATTCCAATATTATTTGTAGTACAGCTATTGAGGAAATCCAAACGTTTAAAAAGCAGGATAAAATTACGAAGTATAATTTAAAATTTGTGATTTATGAATTAAAATATTCTTAATTCTTGAGGCAATATGAATTGTTTTTGCTGAAATAGTTAATAAAAAGACTTTGTATATGTCAAAAAATAAATAATTTAAAGCTCTGATTAATTTATCTATCTAATGTCTGATTTTGGTCTGCAGTCTTTACCATCGGCTTTTTATCTGGCAGGAGTATTCATTGCCTGTTTCTCTTCATTTCTGATTGCAGGGAAACGTAAGAAGATAATGGCTGATTATATTCTGGCAGCATGGTTTCTGATTATAGGAATACATCTTATTTTATTTTTGTTATTTTTTTCCGGCAGCTATATAAAGTTTCCTTATTTTCTGGGCTATGAAGTTATCTTTCCCTTTATTCATGGCCCAATGTTATATCTGTATGTTTTGTGTGTTACAGGAAAAGCACCGGACAAAAAGATCTGGCTTCTGCACTTTGTTCCTGTTTTGATTGTCTTGGTAATGCTGTTCAAATTATTGATTTTGTCTCCATGGGACAGGCTTGCCATTTATCAAAGCGGAAGCAGCCAATACAAAATGATAAGCAGTATTCTCAAATATATGATGATACTATCCGGAATAGTATATATTGCATTAAGTTTTTTTGCCGTCAGAAGGTATACAAGAGAGATTACTGACCAATTTTCAAATACAGAGAAAATTAATCTAAAATGGCTGTATTATCTTATTGCCGGATTAGCTTTGATATGGATTGCCGTGATGATCAGAAATGATATTCTTATTTTTTTCATCGTTGTTCTGTTTATCGTTGCCGCCGCATATTTTGGGATCAGCCGTGTTGGAATTCTGAACTTACCTGTAATAGAAGTCAATGTAAATGGAGTAGAGATGGATAATGAAGCGGTAAAGTATCAGAAGAATTCTCCGGGAGAGGAGGTGATCATAGCTGTTTATGAAAAGCTTGTTTATCAAATGGAGAAAGAAAGGCTTTATAAAGATCCTGAGCTGAATCTGAATCATACTGCCGAATTACTGAAAGTTCATCCTAATATACTCTCTCAGGCAATTAATTCGATTGAAAATAAAAATTTTTATGATTATATCAATCGTCAGAGGATTGAAGAATTTAAAAGGATAGCAGTACTTCCTGAAAACAGAAAATATACCATTCTTTCATTAGCATTTGAGAGTGGATTTAATTCTAAAACGTCGTTTAACCGGAATTTTAAAAAGTATATGAACTGTTCGCCCAGAGATTTTTTAAAGAGCCAAAGCATAGAGATTGAGATGTGATGATTGGTCTGATGATAAGATATATCGTTTAATCATAATGGTTTACAAATATGTTCCACCTTTCATTTTGGGACAATCGATGCTTTTATATTCCTCATTTTTACAGAAAAAAGAAATCAGGTATTATGAAAAAATTATTATTTGTAGTGATGGGTGTACTGGCTTTGCTGATCGGAGCCTATCCTCTTATTTATGCTTTCGTTGAATCTAAAAATACTTTTCTGGGTTCAAAATCTCCCGAATTACTCCACAGCATGATTTGGACAACAGCATTTTTTGCCCACATTACCTTTGGAGGACTTGCTCTTTTTATAGGCTGGCGTCAGTTTGGAAGTTCATTCCGGAATAAATACCTGAAGATTCATCGGATCATTGGTACTTTTTACGTAATTGCTGTGATGATAAGTTCTGTCTCAGCTATTTATATGGGATTTTATGCCAATGGAGGTCTGGTTTCAGCAATTGGGTTTATATGTTTGGGATTGATCTGGTTCATAACAACTCTCGCTGCCTTGGTAGAAATCAGAAAAGTTGATATCATCAGACATCAGCAATTGATGACTTACAGTTATGCCTGTACCTTTGCTGCTGTAACGTTGAGGTTGTGGTTTCCTTTGCTGAAAAATATTACAGGAAATCCTACAGATTCCTATATTGCTGTAGCGTGGTTGTGCTGGGTTCCTAATGTATTAATTGCCTATCTTATTAACAGAAAAGTAGCTGTTGCGTAAGTTGAGCGTTGATAAGGAATTTGATCTGTTTGATTTCAAGTATTGTGTGGAACCGTCATAACAGCTCAGTTTTTTGAATTTCAATCAGATAGAATCTGTTGCTAGGTTCGGGTGGCTTCCATGATGTGAAGAACTACAAATTTACCCTCTTTTCAAATGTATTCGGAATTTTTACAATAAGTACTGTGTTTACTACACCTTACGGTTGATATAATCCTTTGTTGCATCTGCTGTAGGGATTATTTTTGCAGGATTTCCAATGACAACAGAACCGGAGGGAACATCAAAATTGACATAAGAATTGGGAACAATCAATACATCATTTCCGATCGTGATATTTCCTACAATGACAGCATTGGTACCAATCCAGACTTCATCTCCAATAACCGGATATCCTTCATTTTTTCCGCGGTTTTGCTGGCCTATAGTGACTCCATGGGCGATATTGCAGTTTTTCCCGATCACTGTTTTCGGGTTGATGACAAGGCTTCCAAAATGTCCTAAATAAAAACCTTCACCAATCTGCGTTTCAGGATAAATCTGAAAACCGTATTTGATCTGGTAATGTCTTAGTACAATTCTCCAGAAAATATTCAAAAGAGGAGTTTTCTGATACTTCTGTGCTTTTCTCAGAATGTAAACAAAGTGAAGATTGGGATTGATGCATTTTTTCCAGATCTGAAACGTTGAAAGCCACTTTCCGCTTTCCCGGTAAAAGTCTTTTTGAATGATTGAATAATCTGCCATCGTCAATATTTTTATACTTCGTCAATTATTTTCTGAAGATGTTCCACAGATTTTTCCAGAACAAACGGAAGCTCTGTTTCCGAAATTCGTTTTTTGTATTCTTCAGCAATATTTTTATCCGTAAGAAACTTTTTCATTCCTTCATAGATTCCTTCCTCGGAATTTGCAGTGATATTTCCAAGCTTTCCATCCTGCAGAAGATCTCTGATGCCGGAAATATCCGTAGCAGAAATAGGTTTGTTGAGGATAAGAGCTTCGGCAATAATCGTGGGGAATCCTTCATGTCTTGAGGACATAATATAGAAATCCGCCTTTTTCATATAAGGATAAGGATTACTGCTGAATCCAAGCATTTTTGCAGTATCCTGAAGCCCCAGCTGATTAAGCTGATCCTGAATAGTATTAAAATCATACCCGTCGCCAATGATTAAAAGCTGATGCTTCAGCCCTTCGTCAATAAGTTTTTTGTGAACATTGAGTAATCTGTCGTATCCTTTCTGAGGATATACGGTTCCTACTGTTACAAAAGTGGGAAGATCATTGCTGAAAGGAAAATCATCAACTTTAATATCTGCCTTTCTTAACGTATCATTTTTGTCAATAGGGTTGAAGATCTTAATCACAGATGCTTTTTCAGCTTCATTTTTAGCCAGATTGTGCATCCCTTCCTGAAGCTTGTTGGAGATGACCAGAATTCTGTCAAATCTGAAAAATTGTCTGATCACTTCAGGAGTGTATTCTTTTAAATTGAAAATATCATTCTGTACCCAGATAATCTTTTTCGAATCTTTTTGAGGACTGGAGAGAATTTCCTGATGCATCGCATGGATAGCAGCAATCTCTACATCATATTTTTTATTCTTTAAAACAAATTTGTAAAGAAGGAAAGGGAACCAAAGAAACATTTTCTGATAAAGAACCCTGTAAGCTTTCACAGGAATATCCTGCAGCCTGTTGGTGGTGATCATTTCTCCTTTTGTCAAATAGTACAGTGTCACCCATGATGGGACCTCTTTAATGTATAACCCCGAATAGAGATTGAGCAGAAGATCAACTTCATACTTATCAGCAGGCAGATTCTTCAAAAAGTTGATTAATACTTTCTCAGCACCACCATGACGTAATGAACCTATACGAATGAGGAGTTTTTTCTTTTTCAATTTGTTTTTTTCTATTTTATGATTTTACAAGATAAATTTATTTAATTTTTCTTGCTTTCTTATACTTGTGAGGAAGATTTTCTTTGATATAGGCATCCAGCTTTTTTCTGTCTTTCTCCAGTTCACGGGGATATTCCGGGTTGTTTTTAAGAACAATGTCACCATAGTCTTCAATAGTGCACAAAAATTGAGCCGGGTTTCCAATAAAGACCGTATTGTCTGGCATAGACTGTGACAATACAGAGTTGGCACCCAAAATACAGTTGTTTCCAATTTGTACATCCTGCATAATAACAGCATTAAGACCAATAGTACAGTTATTTCCGATTTTTATTCTTCCCAGTATTCTTGCATCTTCATAGCCCGGAAGTTTTCTGAGTAGAGTAGTCGTTCCGCCATGGTTTACAAATCTTACATCTCCGGCAATGTTGACATTATCACCAATTTCGATAAGGTAAGGTTCAGTTCCGAAATACACTTTATCAGGCATATTAAAGTTTTTTCCTACTTTCATCCCTCTGTATTTAGCCACTTCAAGGCTGGCTCTATTCAAAAAAGAATGATAGAGGGAGTCTATTTTTAATAAGATTCTGAATATAAAAATCATCACAAGTGTAAATTTGTTTTCGTTACTTTTGCAAAGAAAGAGAATTTATTAATATGATGAAAATTTCAAAAATAGAATATTATCTTCCTCAGCAGGTGTTAACTAACGAGGATCTTGAAAAGCAGTTCCCTGAATGGAGCTCCGAACGTATCCAGGAGAAAGTAGGTATTTCCCAGCGCCATATTTCTTCTGACAGCGAAACCGTACTGGATATGGCTGTGCAATCTTCAGAAAAAATTTTCGAAAACTATGACAGAAACAAGGTAGATTTTATTTTGTTCTGCACTCAGAGTCCGGAGTATTTCCTTCCTACTACGGCCTGTATTTTGCAGGACAGATTGGGGCTTAGAAAAAATATCGGAGCTATAGATTTTAACCTAGGCTGTTCAGGATTTGTTTATGGATTAGCGTTTGCAAAAGGATTGATTGCTGCTGGAATTGCAAAAAGTATTCTCTTGGTTACTTCAGAAACGTACACCAAACATATTCATCCTGATGATAAAGGAAACCGAAGCATATTCGGAGATGCCTCTGCCTCTGCTATTATTGAAAAGGCCGAGGGTAACGATTATCAGTTCTGCCTGGGAACAGACGGAAGCGGTGCAGAAAATCTTATGGTGAAAAAAGGAGCTTTTAAAAAAGACTTCGAACTGAATTCTGAACACGAATTCGGCCCCGAAAATATTTATATGAATGGCCCTGAAATTTTTAATTTTACAATTGAAAATATTCCGGGACTGGTCAAGGAAACATTGGAAGTGAACGGAATGACCATGGATGATATCGATCATTTTGTTTTTCACCAGGCCAATTCTTTTATGCTGAATTATTTAAGAAAGAAAACAAAAATACCGGCAGAAAAGTTTTATATTGACATGGAAAAAACCGGGAATACTGTTTCTGCAACAATTCCTATTGCTCTTAAAAATATGATGGATAAAGGAATGCTGAAAGAAGGAGATAAGGTTTTAATGGCAGGATTTGGAGTTGGATATTCATGGGGTGCCACTATTATGGAAATTTAAAAGAACAAACATTTAAAATTATAAAATATGAAAACATCCGTTTTTTTAGAAAAACTACAGGAAGAATTGGAAGAAGATGAAACATTGACTACAGAAACGAACCTGAAATCTTTAGAAAGCTATGATTCTATCAGTTTACTTTCTGTTATTGCTTTTGTAGACGAAAATTTCAGCAAAAAAATTGATACCAAGCATTTTAAAGATATTGAAACCGTTTCAGATCTGATGAATGTTATAGGAAAAGAAAATTTTGAGGATTAATGGATGCTTTCTCATTAAAAAATAAAATTATTCTCATTACAGGGGCTTCTTCCGGAATCGGGAGAAGCTGTTCTGTAGAATGCAGCAAAAGCGGTGCTGATCTGATTCTTGTAGGAAGAAACCGGGAAGAACTGATGAAAACTGTTTCTATGCTCAATCCGGAAACAAAAGTTGAAATTATCACTGAAGATATTACCCAATCTGAAAATCTTGAAGTAATTATTGCAGATAAAGTATCAGTTTTAGGGAAAATATCAGGGTTTATTCACTGTGCTGGTATCGAAAAAACGTTACCATTAAAAAAACACAATGCTCAGCTATATCAGGACATATTTGCTGTCAATGTCATTGCAGGACTTGAAATTGCAAAAATTTTATCTTTAAAAAAATACAAAGACGAAAACTCCAGTTTTGTATTTATTTCTTCTGTGGCAGGGATGATAGGAGAGGCAGGGAAGGCCGCTTATTCTGCCAGTAAAGGCGCAGTCATTTCTGGAGCCCGTTCTTTGGCTATGGAGCTTTCAAGAAGTAATATCCGGGTCAACAGCATTAGTCCGGCAATGGTCAATACCCCGATTTTAGAGAAAATGTTTGAAAGTATCGGAGAAGAAGCTTCATCAGAAATCATAAAAAAACATCCACTGGGAATAGGTGAACCTAAAGATGTAGCGAATGCCTGTATTTTTCTGTTGTCTGATGCCTCAAGATGGGTTACAGGCAGTAACCTTGTGATAGACGGAGGCTATTCTGCACAGTAACTTACTTTTTGTGTAGAGTTTCTATAATATTTTCTACGCTGTCAAATATTTTCTTGTTATCGAATTGATCTTCAATGGTTTTTAGATTGTTTCTGATATGGGCTATCAGTTCGTGGTCTGTCAGAAATGTTTTCATGGCTTCATACATTTCATCTACTTCATAACTGATGAGGTATCCTGTCTCACGGTCTTTGATCATAAGGCCTACATCACCTACTTCTGTTGCAATAATGGGTTTCTGAAGAATTAAAGCTTCAGCAATGACCAATGGCCATGCTTCAGATTCCGAAGGAAGAATAAAATAATCCGCTTTTTTGATATAAGGATAAGGATTCATTTGGTTTCCAACCAGAATAAATGTTTTTTCAACATTATTTTTGGCTGCCTGTGCCCTGAGGTTGTTCATTTCATCACCATCACCGATGACAATAATGTTGTGATGAAACCCTTCATCCATGAGCTTTTTATGAGCGTCAATAAGCTTGTGATATCCCTTTCTTGAATGAAGTCTTCCTATAGACGCAAAAACAGGGCCTTCGGGAAAATTGTCAAGCTTTTCTTCTGCCTTATATTTAATTTCTTCAATAGGAATAGGATTAATGATAACGCTTTCAGCGGGATATTTGAGATTCGGGTAATGCTGGTGCATCATATCTTTTATCTTGTGGGAGCAGTATACCATATGGTCGAACTGCGGAAAGCTCTTTAAAATATCCGGAACCAGAGGCTGGAATTTAGGGACATTAATTTCAGAGTGAAACCATCCGATTTTTTTTGAATTCTTATTGGTTGAATTCAGAATGGCATCATAGTCTCTGTAATCCATCCCGATCTCAATGTCAAAAGTATCGTTGATAAGACGGTCTGCAATGGCAGGGGTATTTTTCAGTTTTCTCAGCCTTATTCTTCTTTTAACGAGCTGAAGTTTCTGTAAAATAGAATTGTTGGAAAAATCTTCTTTTCCATCGGTAAGGTATATTTTTCTGATATGCTTCGGAAGTTCATCACGCAGTTTCCCCTGATTAAGAGTGAGACATACGGTGATATCAAATTTATCAGGGTTAAGATTATTGAGAATACTTAACATCACTTTTTCTACACCACCCATTTCCATTGAGCGGTGCCTGAAAAGAATTTTTATTTTCCTGTTTTCCGACATTATCTGAAAATTTTTTGTAAAGTAAAGAGTTTTTTATTTGTTTATAAAATTTCGTTTTTGATATTCCGGAAGCACAAAATCTCTCTGATGCTTTTTCTTGTCCTGCAAAAGATCATCCGGAAAATCAGTTCCGTAATCCTGGCGGACAGGTTTAAACAAATAATTATAGTAATTCCTGTATAAAGCTTCAATGTTATAAGAATTTCTAAGTCCTGGAAACTTCATCCGATTTAAAGAGAGTCGAAAACCAGATCCTGTTTGTTGATGACACGTGTGTTAGCAGGGATGTCTTTATAAATAGTGCATCCGGCACCAATAATACAATTATCACCTATTGTCACCCCTTTCAGTACGGTTACATTACTTCCAAGCCAGCAATTGTTTCCTATTTTTATGGGAGCTTTTGAAAATTCGGAAGGGTATATTTTTATTGCAGGGGACGTCTCATAGGCATGATTATGATCATAGAGTTTCACATTTTCACCGAATAAAGTATTGTTGCCTATTGATATATGTTCTAAACAGTTTATAGAACAGAAATTGTTCATAAAAAAGTGGTTTCCTATTTCCAGGACAGCATTTTTATTGATCAGGATACAGGTGTAATTTCTGAAGTCTGCAGCTGAGCCAATGCTTAGCTTTTTTAAATTGTTATCCAAAATAAAGCGGTTACCAACACCTAATCTGAGGTTTTCAAAAAAAACATTAGGATGTTTTTTCAGCAAAAACAGTTGTTTTTTCCTGTTTATTTTTTCAAAAAAATCATAGAACATATACTATCTTTTGATCATTTGGGTTATACAAATATACCTTTTTTATCTAATGTAAAAGCTATGTTTCTTTTATAAACATCCGTTTGCAGAAGTCATCCGGATTAAAACAAACAGAGGATAATGCATTATACTTCCCTATAAAAGTTATCTATTGTTCTGGTTATTTTTCTAAAAAACCTGGATATTAATGTATTTTGCTTTTTAAAAATAAAATCGGGAAGTCTCGAAATCTGTTGAATATCTGTGTTATAAAGAACTTTAATTCCTCTTCTTGTAAGGGTGTTATATAATACCTGATGCCAGTTCCTGTAAAGCTTTTCTTTTTTACCTTTATTTTGAGAAACCCCCTGTGAATGGATTCTATATAAATACAGGCTTTTATTGATAAAGACAAGTTCGCCCCTTTCATAAAGTTTCAGGTAAAGATCCTGGTCTACAGAAGAGGACAGACATTCATCAATCGTATTCCAATTGATAAATTGATCTCTTTTAAAAGTAAAAAAATGGGCGATTTCAAAATTGATATTAAAAAAAAATTTGCTTCCGTTCTTTATTCTTCCCGAGTGGGGAAACAACTTCTTGACAGTCAGATGCTCATCACATATATAAAATCTTGAATAAGTTCCTATAATATTCTGATTTGAATAGGCTTTTATGCTTTTTTCGAGGGCATCATGGGTAAGTGCATCATCAGGGTCTACAAAGCCGCATAGATCACCGGTTGCAAGTTTTATACATTTGTTCTTGGTATATCCTACCCCCCGGTTCTTTTCATTTTCATATAAAAAAAAACGCTTATCGTTGCGGATAAGTTCCCTTAAGGCATCTTTTTCCTGCTTCTCTGAGCAGTCATCTACAATAATAACTTCCCAATCGGTGTATGTCTGTTGAATAATACTTTCATAACAATCTTTGAAATAGACTGCATTATTGAAGTGGGCAACTAATATTGAAAATTTCATCTTAGGTAATTTAAATTGAGCAGATTATTCTATAGTAACTCATTTGAGTTGCTGAATTGGTATACGTTTAACGATTTTTATCAAAGAATAATTTACTTCCGGTAAGCTCAAAAGGATTTTCAGACATGTTTTAAATTTTTTTCGTTGTGTATGCTGTAAATATAGCAAAATTTTAGACTTTGAAATTAATATTAAGAAAGGTTTATCAGTCTGTCTGTACAAGGTATGCTGTCTAATTGTGACAACGTGGTAGGTTTTACAATGAAAATAAAAAAAAAACTTTATTTTTGCCTCAATAAAAACAACACAGTGATTGAAATAGGTAGAGTTCTCAAAACTTTTATAGGGTTTTTAAGACGACCCGATCTTTATCCTGAATTATGCCGGAAAATTATTAAAAATACAGTCAGTCGAGGAAATGCCTTTAAAGGCAAGGATAAAACAAACTCCTGGGCTGCAGGAAGATGCATTTCACAGGAAGATGCGGTTTCCAAGCTTTTCGGACTTGAAATCAAGGCGTTCCGTAATGAATATCAGGTGGTTTTAGACGAAGCTGCACAGAAAGAAAAAAATTGCCCTGTGAAAATGGGAGGGGCGGGAGCGCTGGAAATTATTTACTATGCCTGCGAATTTACCCATGCACAGAATGTGGTGGAGACAGGCGTTGCCTACGGATGGTCTTCATTGGCATCTCTCTTATCTCTTACAAAGAGAGGCGGCACACTTTATAGTTCAGATATGCCTTATCTGGCTCTGGATGGGGATCAGTATGTAGGATGTGTAGTTCCTGAAAACCTGAAAAGCAACTGGAAGCTCTTCCGTTTTGCTGATAGAGAATCGCTTCCTAAGATTTTTACTGAAAATGCTGTATTTGATGTTCTTCACTATGATTCCGATAAAAGTTATGACGGGAGAATGTGGGCCTATGATGAACTTTATGCGCATTTAAAAAAAGGCGGGGTTTTTATCAGTGATGATATTGGTGATAATTCTGCCTATCAGGATTTCTGTGACAAGAAGAATATAGAAACAACAGTAGTAGAATACGAGGGAAAATACATCGGAATTTTTATCAAGTAAACCGCATAAATCTGTTGTTGGAAATCATTTAATTCTGGATCATGGAAAGTTTAAATATACTTATAATATGACTGTTTAGACCGTTCTTATGAAAATACCTCAGATTACATTTACGCGGTTTATTGCGGCAATGGCAATTGTCATTTCCCATTTTAACAAAGATATGTTCCTCTACAATATAGATTACATTTCAAATGTTTTTCTGAAGGCAAATGTTGGAGTAAGTTATTTCTTTATACTTTCGGGATTTATCATGGTGGTAGCCTATCATAAGAAAGAAAGGATAGATTATTTCGATTATTACAAAAACAGGTTCGCAAGAATTTATCCGCTTTATGTATTGGGTCTTTTGCTTTATCTGGTAACAAGGTATTCCAATTTCAGCTTTTATAAACTTTTTTTATATCTGTTTGGTCTTCAGAGCTGGATTCCGGGAGAAGCAATGATCCTGAATTTTCCAGGTTGGTCTATTTCTGTAGAATTTTTATTCTATTTGATTTTTCCTGTCCTTTATAATTATTTCTATGTCAAAGGGAATAAAAGTATTTGGGTAATTACCGTCATGCTATGGATTATAACACAGATATTTTCGGGGCTGTATGTGGAATCATCTTATTATGAAGGCCCGCATACACAAAGCCATGAACTGCTTTACTATTTTCCTTTAATGCATATCAACGAATTTTTAGCAGGAAATCTGGCGGGAATATTTTTTGTGAATCATCATCAGCGTAAGAATTATGATGTACCTGTGATGATCATTTTTATCCTTATCATATTGTCACTTATTTTTATTCCTCTTTTCTTTCACAATGGCTTAATGGCTATATTGTTTATCCCTTTTATTGTTCTTATATCTAAAAATAATGGATTGATTACCAGATTGTTTTCTTTAAAACAACTTGAATATCTGGGAGAAGCGAGTTATGCCGTTTATATTACCCATATTCCTGTATTATATATACTGAGGGAAGCCATACAATGGAGCGGCCGTAACATAGGTATCGATAAGGTATTTGGGATCTATATTATTGTTTTAACCTGTACTTCGGTTTTGTTTTATCAGTTTATTGAAAAACCTTTGAGAAATTCTTTGAAAAAGATACGAATAAGATAAAAATATACTAATTTACATCAATATACCTACACACAATTATGAAATCAAAATTTACCATTCCGTATATTTTCCGGACAAGTAGAAATAAGTGTATTTCTCTAAAAACCGTCAGGCAGCTATATGAAAAAGAAATGTATATTTATTTCCGGAAGAAATCCATAGTTTCAGGAGCCTGTATCTCATAACTTTTAAAAACACATTATGTTATTCAATTCAATAGGATTTCTTATTTTTTTACCTATAGTATTCTGTTTATACTGGTTTGTTTTTAATAAGAAATATCAGAATCAAAATAAGCTTTTGCTATTGGCAAGCTTTTATTTCTATGCGTGCTGGGATTGGAGATTTTTGTTTTTACTGATGTTTTCCATTGGTTTGGATTATTTTTCAGGTATTAAGATCGAAAATAGCAGGAATAAACGTGAAGCAAAATTCTGGCTTACTTTAAGTATTGTGATCAACCTGGGATTTCTGGGCTTTTTTAAATACTATAATTTTTTTATTGAAAGTTTTGCAGACCTCCTCGGTGGTATGGGATTTAAGGTGAATATCTGGCTGCTGAATGTGATTCTGCCGGTGGGGATTTCATTTTACACTTTTCACGGGCTCTCTTATGTAATTGATGTTTATAAGAAGAGGATCCGTGCTGAACGCAGTTTTATTGACTATGCAGTTTTTGTAAGTTATTTTCCCTTACTGGTGGCAGGACCTATAGAAAGGGCAACTCATCTGCTGCCCCAGATTCAGAAAAAAAGAACATTCAGCTACGAGCAGGCCGCAGACGGGATGCGTCAGATTCTTTGGGGTTTCTTCAAAAAAATGGTGATTGCTGATAATTGTGCACCATTAGTGAACGAGATTTTTACCCATTATCAAACCGAAAGTCCTGCCAATCTTTTAATCGGAGCTGTTTTGTTTGCTTTCCAGATTTATGGAGATTTTTCAGGGTATTCAGATATTGCGTTAGGGGTTTCAAGACTGTTTGGAATAGAACTTCTCAAGAATTTTGCTTTCCCTTATTTCTCAAGGGATATTGCTGAGTTTTGGAGAAGATGGCATATTTCATTGTCTTCCTGGTTCAGGGATTATCTTTATATTCCATTAGGGGGTAGTAAAGGAGGACTGGGCATGAAAATAAGAAATACCTTTATCATTTTTCTTGTCTCCGGATTCTGGCATGGTGCCAACTGGACGTTTATAATCTGGGGCGGCCTTAATGCCTTATTCTTTATGCCACTGCTGATTATGGAGAAAAACAGAACCAATATAGAAGTTGCAGCGCAGGGAAAATGGTTTCCATCTTTTAAGGAAATCCTGCAGATACTGATTACCTTTTGTGCTACCTGTATCGCCTGGATATTTTTCAGGTCAGAATCTGTACTTCAGGCATTTGAGTATATTAAACGTATCTTCAGCCTGGAACTGTTCTCCTTTCCGGCTCAGATGCCGGTGAAAGTTTTTGCTTTGACTGCCTGTATGCTGATTATAGAATGGATTAACAGGGAACAATTCCACGGGCTTCAGATAAGAAGATTCAATCCTTGGGTACGCCGTATTCTTTACGGAATCATCATCTATATCATTCTCCGGTATGCCAATTTCGGGAATAATGAATTTATTTATTTTCAGTTTTAATATGAAAAAATTTTTATTTAAAATATCATTTTATATCATCGGAATTCTGCTCGTATTCGGAGTTTTGGGGTCGTTTGCGGATGGAAATACAGATGATAACTATATGCATTTCGCAGTAAAAAAACCACAGAATATTATCCTGGGAGATTCTAGAGGAGCTCAGGCAGTTCTTCCCCGGCTTTTAAATCAAAAACTGGGAAGAGACTTTGATAATTTTGCATTGAACGTTGTACAGTCTCCGTACGGACAAATTTATTATAAGGCATTACAAAGAAAACTGGACCCGGAAACCAAAAACGGATTATTTATTATCACTGTAGATCCATGGAATCTATCCTTGGATAAAAATGTGAAAAAAGAAGAAGATTTTCCGGAAAATCATTCTCCGTTGAAGAATATGTATTTTTATGATCTCTCCCCGAATTATGAATATCTGCTGAGAAATTACGTTCGAAGTTGGTTTAAGATTTACACAGAGAGAGAAGAAGCAGGGAGATCAAGCACCTATCTGCATAAAGATGGTTGGATGGAAGTTACGGTGAACATGCAGAAAGATTCTGTAGCGAAAAGAGAAATTGAGAAAGTAAATTTCTACAAACAATTAGCTCAGAAACAGAATATTTCCCAAGCCAGGATTAATGCCTTAGAAGATATTATCAAATTTCTTAAAAGTAAAGGAACTGTTTATCTGGTAAGAATTCCTGCTTCAGAAAAATTGTTAGCACTGGAACAGTCTTATTCACCCAATTTTAATGAAAAAATGAAAGATATCTCTAAAAAATATGGCGTTTATTTCTTTGATTTCTCTTCCAAAGCCAGGGAATATCAATACACAGATGGAAATCATATGTATAAAGAATCCGGAAAAGTATTGACCACACAAATAGCAGATTCTATTCTGTCTAAAACAAAAAGATAAGTACAATGTCCTGAATGTAGCTCAGTAGAATCTCTCAGATCCGGATCAGAATAAGTATTTCCTGAAATTAATATTATACAAGCCGGAACGGATGCTTGGATAATCTGTGACAAGATACTTTAAAATCATATTCCACTTTTTGAGGAGGGGAGCATTGGCAATTTCAAAACTACGGTGCATTCTTTTAATATGAAGTTTCATATGAGCGGGAATCGTACTTTCGTTTTCCGACCAGTCTTTCACCTCTTTCCAAAGCAAAACTCTTGTTGTAGCAGGTTTTATTTTCTTAGAATCTACCTTTGTGATCCTGTTGTCTTCATGCACACCTCTTACTGCAACCGCTTTGTCTAAAATACCCGGATAAAGATCAAGATAATAGGATAAACGGAATAAAAATTCAGTATCCTGATGCAATCTTAAACTTGTTTTGAATAAAGGATTCATCTTGCGAAGTAAAGATTCTTTCCTGATCGTCAAAGTATCAATACTAAATAAACCAAAGCTGCCCAACATATTCATTTGTCCCGGAAATACCTCTTTAGGCTCATGAATTTTGTACACCGTAGTTAAGCGATCCTGAAAAATTCTATAATACTGTTCTTTTGCCTTTTCCGAGTAATAATGTACACCCAATGCACCATAAACGCCTTCTACTTCGGGATTTTTAAATAATTCCCTTTCAGCATCAAATCTGTTGGGAAGGTAATAGTCATCAGCATCCAGAAAGGCAATGAAATCACCGGTAGCCTTTTCTATCCCAAGATTTCTGGTAGGGCCTGCACCATGATTGCCTTTGTCGGGGTGCTGATAAAGCTGAACTCTGCTGTATTTTTCAGCGAGTTGCTGACAGACCTTCAAAGCGTTGTCAGGAGACTTGTCTTCCACTAGAATAACCTCATGAACTTCATCAAATTGAAGCGCAGATTTTACTGCTTGGGAGACATATTTTTCTGCATTATAAACGGGAATGATGACTGAGATTTTCATTTTTCAATTGGAAATTATATTGTGTTTATGCGTTATCTTCTTACCGGGAGAATTTAAGCTTTTAATTTTATTTTTAAGTAATGGGTTATCTTTTTTCTGCAAAATGATATAGAAATGCGGACACCACAAGTATTTTAAATATAAAAGGAATATTGAATATCCTTCTGCTTTTAATTTTCTGAAAAATATTTCTTTAGGTTATTAAGCTTCATGAGTGCATATACGTAAAGCGGTATTGTGTTTTCAGAATATCTGGATTTTTTAAAATGGCAGCCAATAGACTCATCATTTTAGAAATTCCTTTTTTCTTCGAAAGTTCAAATGCTTTTTTCCGTAAATAAAGTTGATTTGCAGCATCTTTATCCAGGGGGACAGATCTGGACCACTCGTATAAGGAATTCCAGAAAAGGAATTGTCTGCTGTTATACTGTGGCGAGTATCGGACAATCTTGGTAATTCTGTTATCATCATGTATTCCCCTTATCGCAACGGCCTGGTTTATAATACCTGATTTCAGATGGCAGTGATAAGCCAGCTTAATGATAAAATCAGAGTCCTGATGTACGCGGAGAATATTATTAAACCTTAGCTTATTCTGATCCAGGGCAGATTTTCTGACGGTTAATCCATTCAAATGGAAAAATGTACCGAAAGTTTTCGGTGTAAGCCCGAGAAGCCCTCTGAATACTTCTTTTCCTTCTGCCGGATAGTTTACTGTTGTCAATGTATTGTCACTGAATTTAGACTGAAATTCCTTTTTCCCTTTTTCAGTGAGATATTCAACCCCTATGGCATTGAAGATCCCGTCTACCTGCGGCTCTTTAAAAAGCTCTTTCTCCGCATCAAATCTATTGGGAAGATAATAATCATCAGCATCCAGGAATGTAATGAAACTTGAGGCGGCTTTTTCAATACCCAGATTTCTTGAAGCAGCAGCACCATGGTTTCCTTTGTCAGGGTGCTGGAGCAAATGAATTCTTCTATCTTCGCCAGCTAATTCTTTGCAAATTTCCAATGAATGATCAGAAGATTTATCTTCAACTAAAATAACTTCTTTCACTTCTTCAAATTGCAGGGCTGACTGTACTGATTTTTTTAGAAAATCAGCAGCATTATATACAGGGATAATGACAGAAATATCAAGCATCAGAGAACATATTTATTATTATGGGCCCAAAGAGCAAGCTGCAATAAATTCCAGTGCTTATGGTCTTTGTTCAGAAATTTTTGGGTAGTATCAAAATCAATATAGTTAAAAACCTTTTGAGACGAATCTCTTAGAAGATCGTCGGAGAGCTTAATAAGGTTTTCTTCATTAAACCAGTTCTTAACGCTGTGTCCGAAACCTTGTTTGTGACGTTTTCTGATTGTATCTGTCCAATAATTATTCATGGATTCACGAAGGATAATTTTATCATTTTCACTGGTGATTTTCAGCTGATCAGGAAGCTGAATACAGAATTCTGCAAAATCAATATCAAGAAAAGGAGTTCTTACTTCCAATGAATTAGCCATCGCCATTCTGTCTGATTTGACCATCATATTTCCAGGGACATAATTTTCCAGATCTACTCTCATAATGTCATTCAACGAATCATGATTCGGAGTAAAGCTGTATCCCTGCTGATAATCCTGTGAACATCCCAAAAGGGCACGTTCCGATTTATTAAAAACATTTCTGACGGAATTCAGATGAAAATCCAGAATGGAGTCGTACTTTAAATTCTGTTGGGTTACGAACGAAACCGTCTTTGCTTTTTTGTAAAGGTTAAGTCCGAATCTGGCGATTAGATTTTTATAACTGAAATGATTTTTCATCATATTTTCTACCGTATAAAAATGATATCCGCCAAACAGCTCGTCTCCAACATCACCTGAAAGGGCTACAGTCAGATTTTTTCTTGCATTTTTACAGATCTCATAATGCGGAAGGTAAGAGGTATCAGCAAAAGGTTCGTCAAAGAAAGGAGAAACATGCAGTAATGATTCAGCCAGATCTTTTTTTTGCTCATGAACTTCTATATGATTGGTGTTGTATTTATCTGCAATTTCTTTGGCATATTTGAGCTCGCTGTCTTTATGGTCATAACCGAAACTGATTGTCGTCTGATGAGGTAAGAACTCATCCACAAGAGCAACTATAGATGAAGAATCCAGGCCGCCACTCAGAAAACTGCCAACCTGCACATCTGCAATAAGCTGTTTTTTAACAGCATTTTTCAGAAGGTACCGAAACTCCTCCTTAGCATCGGAGAGGCTGATCACCCTATCTTTTGACGGCAGGTTGTAATACCGTGAAACAATGACCTTTCCCTCTTTCCAGATCAGCTGATGAGCGGGCGGTAAAGTATATATATTGCTATAAATGCTCTGATAGGTGCTTACATACCCATATTGGAGATAGTTGGAAATGGCTTCAGGATTTACCTTAGGATGGATCAATCCGGATGCAAGAATCGCTTTGATCTCTGAAGCAAAAATAAATTCATTATTATTTCCGATGGCATAGTAAAATGGCTTTTCACCAAAACGGTCTCTTGCACAGAACAATTGCTGTTCACGGTCATCCCAGATGGCAAAAGCAAACATTCCCGGAAGATCATGGATGAGGTTCTGCTGCTTTTTCTGATACATCGCAAGAATGACTTCCGTGTCGGAACCTCCATGGTAAGGATATTCTGCATATTGTCTCTTAATATCCTGGTATCCATAGATTTCACCATTAAGGACAATACATTCATTTTTTGTATTGGAGAACATTGGCTGCTTCCCGTTTTCGGACAAGTCTATAATGGAAAGTCTGCGGTGGCCTAATATTGCATTATCATAGAATTCAAAGTCTGAAGAATCGGGTCCACGATGAATCAGAGAGTCTGTCATTTTTTTGATTTCCTCCTGATAATTTGCTGCATTATTGCTTATAATTCCGGCTATTCCGCACATATGCTTTTATTTTTCATCATTAATTTTATCATTTTGTAAAGCTAAATTACAATAAATTAAGGAAAGTTCGATCGGTTTAGATCAGCTGTCGACTCAAACTATTTGAATCGGCTATGTTCTGAATCATCTGTGTACAAGGGTCTGATAACTATGATTTTATTTTTGACGGATATTCATCAATATCAGCCATTGTAGATATTGATTATCTGGTGAAAGTATATTTTATAATTTTTAGTAGCTGGCTTATTCCCGTTCCGATATTTTTGGAAATGGAAAAGCGTTCAAAGATGGCTGCATAAAGCTTTCTGTTCCATACAGGAGAAACAAACTCCTTTTCGTAATAATATTTATTGATGAGCTGATCCAGGGTTTTTACTATCTGCTGGTCTGCTCTTTGATCATTATTAATCCTCTTAATATTTTTAAAGATATCAATAGAAGTTCGGTATTGTTTTTCTGTTTCTAATGAGCTGTAAACGCCACCGCTATGAAGCCGGTAAACTCCCACTACTTTATTAAAGCTTCTGCCTTTTCCAAATTCAAGGGCATGATAAAAATAGTAAAGATCCCTGTAATTGGGATAAATGTCAATCCACTTCTCATCAATACAGTCTTTTCTGATCAGATAAGTAAAAGTTTGGGTAGGGCGCTGTACAAAAAAGCTGTCCTGTGTATAATCAATATATTTCTGTCCGTTGAACATGGAGTCTTTTCCGTCTTCTGTCAGTTTATTTTCATCCTGATGGAACAGTAAATTTCTGGCGGTCACCATGACATATTCTGAATTGTTCTCAAGGAAATCATACTGAAACTGTAGCTTTTGCGGGTCAGTCCAGTAATCATCCCCTTCACAGTAGGCTAAGTATTTTCCTTGAGCCTGTGCGAATGCAAATCTTTGGTTTTCAACAAAACCGATATTAGTCTTATGATTAAAATATCGGATGATATCCGGATATTGCGTTGCAAATTCTGAAATAATAATGTCAGAATCATCCGGTGAATTATCATTGCAAATAATCAACTCAAACGGAAAGTTTGTTTTTTGGGATAGAACACCTTCAATAGCCTCCTTTAAATAGGGGGCGTGATTATAGGTGAGCATGATGACCGATATTTTAGGTTCCATTGCTAATAGTGAAATCTGTTAAGGAGGGATGGAATAATATCTTTCGATTTTAAATTGATCAATTCTTGAGGATTCTTTTTGAGATCCTGAAACGTGTAGGAAATAAACTGCCTGAAAAATTCAGTATCCAGCTCAAAATTCATAGGAAGATTATGTTTTTTCTGAATAATTCCGAGACCATAATCTGTGTCAATAACAAAAACCTCAAGATCGTTCGGATATTTTTTTAGCAGATAAAGGATAGATTTCCAGGTATCACCGTTCCACTCACCAGTCCATTCCGGATGTTTTTCTTTCGTAAAAAATTCTTCTGAGTTGTACGCTGTTGAGGCTGGCTCACTCACAGGAAAACAGTCATGCATGACAATAATTGATTTTTCATCCATGAAAGGAAGGATATTCAGAACATCTTTAAGTGCCTGGTGGTACGTATGCATACCATCAACCAGAGATATTTCAACAGTGCCGAAATTTTTAAGAAACTCTTTTTTTTGCTCAAAAAAATCATCACTGGTCATTTCAAAATAATGCGTTTTTCTATTATTTTTAATGTCAAAGACTTTTCTTTTGAGTTTTTCCATTTTGGGTATTATGAAGTTGGGGTCTATTGCAATTTTGTTTTTACAGCTTATGGTATATAAAGATGTGCCGCTTCGGGTCCCAATTTCAAGATATTTTTTAAAATTAGCTTTCTGGATGATACTGTTGATAAGACGAATTCTATTCATTTTTAATGCTGGGTTTAGATTTATTCTGAATTATACATGTTTTAGATTAAGAAATGCAGCCCCTTTATTTTTAATGATGGTTCTTGCGTTCATGATTTCATTAAACCGGGTCTTCTGATATTGATATTCTTTCAAAGTATCGGAAGCAGCAGAAAACTGCAGCTGGAGAGCTTGCTTTATCATTTTAGGAATGAAATCTCTGTTAAGTACCTTGGAATCAAAAGGGAGCGCCGGATTCAGATAGCGTTGTTCCCGCTGTACTCTCAGAGCATTAATGTGGCTGGTTTTATGGAAATCCTGTTTGCCATCATGTACAACCCTGCTGGGCGGGCATACGATGATTTTTTTCCTGAAAAAAGAAATACGTTGTACATATTCATAATCTTCAGAATAATGAAAAAAGTAAGGATTAAAGCCCCCGATTTCTTCAATGGTTGCTTTGGGAAGCAGCCAGTGAGCGGCATTCACAAAATCGATTTCATAATAATCTTTCAGACTATTGTTAAAGCTGTCTGAAAATATTCTGTTATCCGGAGTATTTCTTGCCAGATAACGTTCGAAAAAAATATCGAGCTTTTTCTCGCTGCCATCCATGTGTATCGGACTTAAAATCCCCAGTTGATTTTTGTCTGGGTACGCGTTGTAGACATCCAATAGTTTTTGAAAGCTGTCCGGATAAATCCACGCATCCTGATTCATCAGGTAGAAAAAATCGGCTCCTTCTTTATACGCTTTTTCTATCCCTGTATTATTCGCTTTTCCAAAACCTAGATTTTGTGGAGACTGAGTGAAGTCTACTTCAGGAAAATACTTTTTGATATATTCCTGAGTGCCGTCTGTGGATCCGTTATCTATTACAAAACATTTTACAGGAACTGAAGAGGTTCTTAAACTTGAAAAACATCTTTCTGCCCACTTCATGGCATTATAAGTAACAATGATTACATGAATAGCCGCCATTTTAAATATACTTTCGGGTTAACGTTTCCAGATAACTTTCAGGACTGATACCTGAAAAGAAGTCGTGAATTTCTTTATCAAAATCTACTCTGTAGAAGTCTCCTTCGTTTACTTCTGAATAATAGGCTTTTTGATGGGTTTCTTTTTCAATAGCACCTATAATTTCTTTTAAATCAAAATTATAGGGGAAAGAAAAATTAATAACTTTATTAGGAAGATGCAGACAGTAAGACTCTAAAAATTTAGAAATATCATCTATATCCAGCAATAGTCTCCTTGCCTTTGTATGAACTGTAAACTGGTGTGAATTTTTAATCTGATTTTTAAGAAAATTGAATAATGTATTTGGGTTTCCTCCGTTTCCTACAATATTTCCAATTCTGAGAATAAGGTAGTTTTTACACTTATTTTTGATATAATTTTCAATTTCCTTTTTATGTAAAACGTAAAGACTGTCTTGTTTTGATTGATCATGAATGCTTAGAGTAGAAAAATAAATTAATTTGTGATTGCTGTTACTCTCAATACATTTATCCAACAGAGTAAATTCTCTTTCAAACTCTGAACTTGTTGTTTCCAGAGAATTCGAAACACCAGAAGCGAAAAATAGATTTTCCTCTGAGTCTATATTTTTTAATGAATTGGCAATAAGTCCGTTTCCTATGATCATATCTTATTAAACAGTTTTAGATAAATTTTAATTCTTTGAGTTGTGTTTTTTATTGATACTTCCAGCGTATCTTATATAGCCGTAATACTTTTTTGCTATTTCCAAATGCTCATTAAAATTAAGTTTTTTGGGATAAAATTTTAATGTCAGAAATAGGTTTTTTTTATTAACAGGGTAGTATTTAAAAAAATTGTGCAAAAACCCTAGAAATATTTTCTTTTCAGCTTCGGTGTCGATTTCTTTTTGAAAATCAGATCCTATACTTTCCCTTACTTTAATATTGGCATCTAACCAAGTTTTATCCGGATTTCCACCAGAGAAATGTTGAATCAGTATATCGTTAACCACATAATTCTGTTTTTTTGTAGAAACTCTTAAACTAAAATCAAGATCATAGCCATGGAAACCTTTCAATAGATTTTCGTTGAATTTAAACTGATTAAATATTTCTTTTTTAATTCCAAGAAAAACACCGTCAACAGCAAAGACTTTATTTCTGTTTTCCTTCGTTGTTTGAATGGGAAAATACAGGGTATTCTCTTTATTTCCCTGTAAAATATTTACGAAATTATATTTCTCAGTAACGGTCCAGCTTGATGGAGAAGAAGGAACGTAGGATGATCCTGCAAGCCCTATAATTCCTGTATTTTCCTGGTTTAAATGATTTATGAGTGTATTCCCCCAATTTTCATTTTTAAATAAGATGTCTTCATGGATGAAAAGCAAATAATCAAAACCAGCTTTTTCCGCGCCTTTGTTATAAGCTTCACAAATTCCCATCAATCCAGGATTGTCTATTTTAATGATTTCATAAGACACCCCAATTGTTTCTGCAATATTTTTTTCAAGTGCAGAAAAATAGTCAGGAAGGTATGATGAGATTATGATGGAGATCATCCTAAAGTAAGTTATCAATTATTGTAAAAATTTTACCTGCCAATTTCTTGTCAGAATATTCGTTTTCCAATCTCTGATAAATATTTTCACCATAACTTTCTCTTAGATTGGCATCCTGCATAAGTTTAACGGTCTCTTCAGCCATGGTATCCATATCCAGATAGGGAACAAGTACTCCATGATTGTTTTCCAGAAATTCAACAGCACCACCGCTTTTTTCAAAAGCTACGATGGGTTTTTTTAGTTTTGCAGCAGTCAGCATAACTAATGGGAAAGGATCTTCACGGGACATTAAAAGAAAAACATCAAAAATATTTATATAATCATTTGGCGTTTTATTATGATCGATAAAAATGATGTCCTTTTCTACCCCTAATTTTTCAGCATCCAGTTTGGCACATCTTACAGCAGCACTTTTGGATGTTCCTCCAAGATTGATGAATTTAAAATTAAGATCAGTTTTCTGTTTTATTTTCTGAACCAAAACAGGAACCATCTCCGTACCTTTTCTTAATTCCTGAGAACTCGCAATTCCAACGATCAATTCTTCATTTTTAATATTCAATTCCTTTTTCAATAATTCTTTATCCTTCTGGAGGTTGAGAACATTGTCTACGAAAGAATGTATTGCTGTTACTTTTTGTGGGGCTGCATTGTACTTGTTGATAAGATTGTCGGCAACAGCTTGCGAACCTGCTATAATTTGGGTGATATTTGAAATGTTTTCTAAAACAAACTCTTTAGAGTAAGTACTTTCAATCCCAAAACTAAGCTCATGGATAGCAACAATTGTAGGAATGTTTTTTTTATAGAAAGGAAGCGTCCAAATCAATGATTCCATTGTGTTTCCATATACCAGATCGTATTTGTTTTCAAGAAGAGAGATGGTAATTTTATCAATTTTGTCTTGTTGAGTCTCTTTTTTTCTGAAAACAATTGATTGAACTCTTTTTAAATTTCTTTTTAAAAATGAAAAAGACTGTAAATGATAATGAGCAACAACAATATTGTTAGCTACTTTTGCAAATTCTTCATACAATTCTCCTCCTCTGATCAATAAAATATCGATCTGATAATTTTCTTTTTCTTTTTTTAATCTTTTTATTAAATCTAAAACAAGAATGGGAGCACCAGATAAAGAAGCTTCGTGCGAAATAAATAATATTTTTTTTGTACTCATTTTAGAGGGTTTGAGAAATTAAATTTTGACTATTTTTCATAATTGTGTTTTCCGGAACAGATTTGTGTATTACACAGCCGGCTCCAATAATAGAATTGTCTCCGATCGTAACCCCTTTTAATATTACAGTATTGCTTCCAATCCAGCAATTTTTACCAATTTTAATAGGAGACGTCATATATTTTTCTTTTTCTACAAAAAGTTTTTCACCTTTTTCAATAAGATGATTATGATCGTATAGCCTTACGCCTTCACCAAAAATGGTGTCATTACCAATTTCAATTTTATCTAAACAATTAATAGAACAATAATTGTTGAAAAAAACACTTTTTCCAATTCTAAGGTCAGCATTCGGAAAAACTACAATATTGCAGTATTCTCTCAGTAAAAAATTTTCACTAATTGTAATATTTCCTATTTGATTATTTTCACCTTTAAAAATATCTGCATCTTTTGGCGAAAAACTTGGATGAATATTTATATTAGGTTTGGACATGAAAATATTCCATTTTTCCTGTTTTTTTCTTTTATCATTATTCTCGACAAGAGTAATGATTTTTTGTGCGATATTATTTTTAAGCTTTGTAAACATTTTAGAAAAATTTATATTTCAGATAATATAATCTTACAGGCAGGTTATATTTCAGGCATAAATTCAGCCAACGTTCTTTCCCTTTATATTGAGAATATTGTTCAGACACTTTCCGGATTTCCTTTTTATCTTTAGATGTTATGTAGATCTTTTTGATGTCGTTATTTATTTTTGTCTTATTTTCAAGATTATGATCATATTTTAACCTTAAAAGTATTTCTTCTACAAAAACAATCCTTTCTTTTATTTTAGAAATGTTTTCACCATGCTTTCTATGATATGCAAGATTTTCAGGAATAAAATCAATAAAATAATTTTCATTAATTCTCAACCATCTGTCGTAATCTTCGATAAGAATATTTTTATCGTACGGACCTGTCTCAATTAAAACCGTTCTTTTAACCAACGTAGCAAGAGCCGGGATAAGGTTCATCTTTTTCAATGTACTTTTAAATTGATTTTCATCTTTATAAAAACTCAGATCATCAAGATAATTAATTAATGTTTTATCTTCTTGGATGATAAAGCAGCTTGAAAAAATCATTCCGAAATCATTCCCCTTTTTTTCTAAATTGGCTACGCATTTTTCAAGAAATGAAGGATGAAGGTAGTCATCGGCAGCTATAATATTTACATATTTTCCCTCAGTCATCTCAATACATTCATTAAGTGTTGCAGCGAATCCTATGTTTGTTTCATGAAAATTGGTTTTTGCAGAAATGTTGTTTTCGTTCAGCCAGTTTTTTGTGATCTCCACAGAATTGTCTGGTGAAGCATCATCAGCAATAATGAGTTCCCAGTTTTTATAAGTTTGATTTTTAATACTATTTAAACACTCAGGGATAAATTCTGAGTGTTTGTATGAAACAACAATAAAACTTACCAACGGATTCTCCATTAGAATTTGTTTAATAATTCAATAACTTTAGCTATTTCCTCTTTTTCCATTACCGGAGAAATAGGCAGGCTCAAAACTTCTTGATGAATCTTTTCACTGATCGGAAAAGATTGTGAATTCCAGTCTTTATAAGCTTCCTGTTTGTGGGGAGGAATCGGATAATGAATCAAAGTTTGGACACCGTTTTCTGTAAGGTAAGCCTGAAGTTCGTCTCTTTTTTCTGTTCTGATAAGGAAAATATGCCAAACATGCTCGTTCTCATTTTCAGGGTTTTCCGGTAGAATAATATTGGAATTTGAAATTTCGCTGATATATTGTCTTGCGATCTTTCTTCTCACCTCATTTTCTTCATCAATGTATTTTAGCTTAATATCTAAAACAGCAGCCTGAATTTCGTCTAGTCTGGAATTTAATCCTTGATAAATATTTACATATTTTTTATTTGAACCATAATTTGCCAAGGCTCTTATGGTTTTTGCCAATTCTTCATCATTAGTCGTAATTGCACCGGCATCGCCCAAAGCACCTAAATTTTTTCCGGGATAGAAACTAAAACCAGAGGCATCACCAAGATTTCCTGTTTTTTTTCCTTTCCATTCTGCTCCAATAGCCTGAGCATTATCTTCAATGATTTTTACATTATATTTTTGAGCCAATTGCTGCAATTCTTCAGAGAAAATAACTCTTCCGTAAAGATGCACAATTAAAATACCTTTTGTTTTTGGAGTGATTTTTTCTTCAATTTTTGATACGTCAATATTATAGTTGGCAATATCTGGTTCTACCAAAACGGGTACGAGTCCATTATCGGAAATGGCTAAAATAGAAGCAATATAAGTGTTGGATGGAACTAAAATTTCGTCTCCTTCTTTCATTAATCCCATTTCGATATATCCTCTAAGGATAAGACGAAGAGCGTCTAAACCATTGGCAACACCGATTGCGTGTTTTGTTCCGATATATTGAGAAAGATTTTTCTCAAATAGATTCAGTTCATTGCCCATAAGATACCATCCGGAACGGAAAACCTGCAAGAGCTTCGCCTCAATTTCTTCTTGGTGCTGTAGATTAATTTTTTGTAGATCGAGGAACTTAATCATGAGAATAAATTTTTTATTTTTTGTTGAAAGGTTTTTCTATTACTTTATATGAATGAATACTTGCAGTGAGCATAATGAAAAACATCACTAGTCATTTTGAATTTCATAGGAATTTCCTTCCTTGTCTTTCATATTCAGATCTAAAATCTTTCCGTCTAAAGTTATAAAACCCGTTTGTCTGGCAGGATTTCCATACCAAACTGTATTTGAAGGCACATTTTTCGTAATGACACTTCCGGCACCGATCAAAGCATTTTCTCCGATTATATTCCCGGCAATAATTGTAGAGTTAGCCCCAATTGAAGCACCTTTTTTCACAAGTGTTTTACTGAATTCTAAAGGATATTGTTTTGAACGCGGAATAAGATCATTCGTAAAAGTTACATTTGGACCGATAAATACATTGTCCTCCAATGTTACTCCGTCCCAAACCTGTACGCCGGGTTTAATGGTTACATTATCACCTATTTTCACGTCATTTTCAATAAAAACATTGCAATTTATATTGCAATTTTTACCAATTTCAGCACCTTTTAAAACAACGCAGAATTGCCAAATCATGGTGTCTTCTCCTATGTTTTCACTTTGGACATCGGCTAATGGATGAATTTTATTTTTCATTCTGTATTTTTAAAAATGTATCATAATCTCTGACATAGTCTTCTTCATTATAATGATGAGATGCCAGAACCAGACAAATTGCACCTGATGAAAAATTAATTTCTGAAGCCCAAATTCCTGGTGGAATATGAAGCCCAATATCCGGGCGGTTCAGAAAAACCTGTCTTTTAAACTTTCCATCATCCAGTGAAACCTCGAAACTTCCGCTAGCTGCAATCAAAAACTGATGACATTCTTTATGAGAATGAGCACCACGGCTTTCTCCACCCGCAATGTCGTATAAATAAAATATTCTTTTAACATCAAATGGGAAGGTTGAATTGTTTTCAACCACTGTAAGATTACCCTCATCAAAACTTATTTTTCCAAGGTCTATAACACTACAATCAAATACTGAAAGCTTATTTTTCATTTGCCAGCTTTTTAAATTCTTCAAAATCTCTGATATAATCATCCTGATTATAAGTATGATCAGAAACAATAAGAGCAAGTGAATTGGTAGAGAAATTCTCTAGTTTCCGCCAAAACATTTTCGGAATATATAATCCATAATAGGATCTGTTTAAGGAAAACCGCTGCTCTTCTTTACCATTATGAATCACTACATCAAAACTTCCTGAAAGAGCAATAATATACTCCTGCTGTTCTTTAAAAGCGTGACTTCCCCTTGTTTCCCCTCCCGGAACATCATAAATCCAATACGTTCTTTTAATTTCAAAGGGTAGTTGATTGGGGTGCTCAAAAAAGGAAAGATTTCCTCTTTTGTCATAAATTTTTGGAAGTTCTATTATTTTTGGAATCATGGAGTCTGTACTTTATAATCAAAATTCGGTCTTGTAATTCCCGGATACAAATGAAGTTTGCTGCCCACTTTTACATTTTCAACCTCAAAGCCTACAATACTGTCGACTGCAAATAATACTTCGGTTTGATTTTTTCCGAAAATTAATTTAAAATAGTAATTTCCTGCATTAATTAAACCTGCCGGAATATCAAATTCTACTGTATAATCCCCAATTTCAGAGTTATTATTTTCAGTAATAAGTTTTCCTACATGGAAGATAATAAGCTCTTCATAATTTCTTAGTTCAAAAGTAGCATCCAGATTGATATTAGCACAATTATTCTGGAAAACAAGCTTTACATGAATTCCGGAATCAATATCGATGAGATCTCCATGAATAGGATTTACAGAAAATTCTTTTATTCTGATGTTATTATTTCCTAGAGCTTCATTAATATTTCCATTGTAATAATAAGAACTTGCTGTTGTACTGCTTTTTTGATATTCTATAATTGTATTTAGCATATCTCCTTCATAGGCTAAAGTTCCTTGGTTTAAAAGGATTCCTTTGTTGCAAAGTTCTTTTACGGCAGTCATATTATGACTTACAAAAAGAATGGTTCTTCCTTCTCCTTTTGCTACATCGTTCATTTTTCCCAGGCATTTTTTTTGAAAATCTGCATCACCCACAGCCAATACTTCATCTACAATTAGAATTTCAGATTCCAAGTGAGCTGCTACAGCGAAGGCCAGACGAACATACATTCCCGATGAATATCTTTTTACCGGAGTGTCAATATATCTTTCTACTCCTGAAAAAGCTACGATCTCATCAAATTTTCTTGAAATTTCCTTACGGGTCATTCCAAGAATTGCTCCATTTAAAAAAACATTTTCGCGTCCTGTCATTTCAGGATGAAACCCGGTTCCTACTTCCAATAAAGATGCAATTCTTCCGTTGGTGTATATTTTACCGGTTGTAGGTTTTGTTACCTTGCTTAAAAGTTTTAACAGGGTAGATTTTCCGGCCCCGTTTCGCCCAATAATCCCTACTGCAGTTCCTTGTTCAATCTCAAAATTAATATTCCGAAGTGACCAAACGTACTCAGAAGTTCCCTTGGTTGTTCTGTCATTTACCTCACCAATTTTAAGATATGGATCTTCTTTTCCTCTTACTTTGTGCCAGAATCGGTTTAAGTCATGAGATAAGGTACCCGTTCCGACTTGTCCGAGACGGTATTGTTTTGATATATTTTCTGCTTTTAAAGCTAGCATTTTTAAATTGTTTAGGGGAAGTTAATAAATTTTTAAACTGTGTCCATGAAGGATTTTTCCACCTTATTGAAAATGAAAGTACCTGTTACCAATAAAATAAGGATGATAAATGTACTGATAGTGAGCATTATTGGAGAAAAGTCCCCAACACCAAGCCAGGCATATTTAAAACATTCGAAAATCCCTGTTAAAGGATTGTAAAATGAAATGCTTTTAAAGAATCCCGGTAACGCTGAGGTTGGATAAATAACTGGTGTTGCATACATATACAGACTCACTCCAAACCCCAACAACATACTTAAATCTTTATATTTTGTGGTTAACGCAGAAAATATCATTCCTACTCCCAATGCAAATAATGCCATTAGTAAAATTAAAAAGGGAGTTGCTAAGATCCAGATATTAGGATGAATTTGTCCTTTTGATAAATAATAACCCCAGCCGATAATAAATAGGAGAAACTGTACTCCAAAACGCATCAGGTTGGAAATTACAATGGATAAAGGAGAAACCAGTCTTGGAAAATATACTTTGCCGAAAATATTTGCATTACCAACAAAAGTTGAAGATGTTCCTAGTAAACAAGCTGAAAAATAATTCCAGAGAGTAACTCCTGCAAGGTAGAAAAGTAATGGTGGTGCTCCGTCAGTTGGAAGGTTGGCAATTCTTCCGAAAACAATTAAATAAACAATTGTCGTTAGAATTGGATTGATAAAAAACCAGATCGGGCCTAAAATAGTCTGCTTAAAGCTGGATACAAAATCTCTTTTTACAAACATATAAACAAGATCTTTGTATCTCCAGACTTCTTTTAGCTTCAAGTCAAATAACGAATGATCAGCATCAATCGTTTCTGTCCACTTTTGTTGTGGTTCATTCATCTGTGTAAGTTTTTGCAAATTTATAATAATTAATTCTTACCGTATGTATTAGTTTATAAATTTTCATAGTCCATAAAACTAAAAATCAACAACTAATATATTGATATTTGTCGGCATGAGCAAAAACTATTGGCCATAAAGCCAATAGTCTATGAATTTTATAAATTATAATTGTTATTTTCTGATAAGTTGTTTCAGGTATTCACCGTATCCGCTTTTACCATATTTGGTAGCCGTCTCAAGCAGTTTCTCCTCATCAATGAATTTGTTTCTGAATGCAATTTCTTCAATACAGCCGATTTTAAATCCTTGTCTTTTTTCAATAACACTTACAAATTCTGAAGCGTCATGAAGAGAATCAAAGGTTCCTGTATCCAGCCATGCCGTTCCTCTGTTAAGAACAGCTACTTCAAGTTTTCCATTGCTTAAATAAACATTGTTGATGTCTGTGATTTCCAGCTCACCTCTTGCAGAGGGCTTGATGTTTTTAGCAATTTCAACGACATTGTTATCATAAAAATAAAGGCCGGGAACAGCATAGTTTGACTTAGGGTTTAAAGGCTTTTCTTCAATAGAAACAGCTTTCAGGTTTTTGTCGAATTCTACTACACCATATCTTTCAGGGTCTGCTACGTGGTAAGCAAAAACAACTCCTCCCTGTGGATTGGTTTTGTTTTTCAATAAAGTTCCCATTTCGGAACCATAGAAAATATTATCTCCCAATACCAGCGCTGCGGGGTCGTTACCAATAAATTGCTCGCCCAGAATAAAAGCTTGCGCTAAACCATCTGGACTTGGCTGTACAACATATTCTATATTACAGCCGATTTGTGAGCCGTCGCCCAAAAGTTTGATGAAACCTTCCTGGTCATGTGGAGTGGTGATGATCAGAATATCCTTGATTCCTGCTAAAAGCAATGTGGAAAGCGGATAGTAAATCATAGGTTTGTCGTAAACAGGCATCAGCTGCTTGCTTACTGCAATGGTTAGAGGGTAAAGTCTTGTTCCGGAACCTCCGGCTAATATTATTCCTTTCATGTTTTGGTGCGTAAAGACGCTTATTTCTTTTGTGTTGTGAGTTGAATTTCTGTGGAAGATAAAGAGTTCCATTGCTCTGTTATCTCAAATAATATATTTAGCTGTATTGTTTGCTGTAATAATCCTGATAATTTCCGGAAGTTACATTCTCCAGCCATTCCTTATTTTCCAGATACCAGTCGATGGTTTTTGCTAATCCTTCTTCAAAGGTAACTGAAGGTTTCCAGCCTAAATCTTTATTCAGTTTTGTGGCATCAATAGCGTAACGTTTGTCGTGACCCGGTCTGTCTTTTACAAAAGTGATCAGCTTTTCTGAATAACCTTTCGGTCTTTCCAGCTTGGCATCCATTTGTTTGATCAGTTCTTTGACAAGATCAATATTCTGCCACTCGTTGAATCCTCCGATATTGTAAGTCTCACCGGTTTTTGCTTCTTTAAAGATCTGATGAATCGCCTTGGCATGGTCAATGACAAACAACCAGTCTCTGGTGTATTTTCCATCACCGTAAATAGGAAGTGGTTTCTCGTTGATAATATTCGAAATACAAAGTGGAATCAATTTTTCAGGGAAATGATTCGGACCGTAGTTGTTGGAACAGTTCGATACAATGAAAGGCATTCCATAGGTATTTCCGTAAGCTCTTACCAAATGGTCAGAGGCTGCTTTTGAAGCTGAATACGGAGATTGAGGGTCGTATGATGTGGTCTCCAGAAAGAAACCTGTTTCCCCTAAACTTCCATATACTTCATCCGTGGAAATATGATAGAAAAGATTGTCTCTTTTTTCATCCGGGAATCTGCCGTGGGTATGATCAGGATTTAATGTCCAGAATTCTTTACAAAGGTTCAAAAGATTAGCAGTTCCGTTTACATTTGTATTGATGAATGCCATAGGATCTGTAATACTTCTGTCTACATGGCTTTCTGCTGCTAAATGTACAACAGCATCCGGGTTATATTTTTCGAAAACTTTTCTAAGCTCTTCCGGTTTTGTAATATCTGCTTTTTCGAAAACATAATTCGGTTCATTTTCAATGTCCTTTAAGTTTTCGAGATTTCCGGCGTAGGTAAGAGCATCAAGATTGATGATCGTAGTATCCGGATTGTTTTTTACAAACTCTCTTACAACATGGGAGCCGATAAATCCGGCACCTCCTGTAACGATAATATTTTTCATTGATTTATTTTGTAATGGTCTTTCTTCCTATACTTTTATAATGAAATCCGTTCTGTTCAGGGATTTCCAGCGGGTACATATTTCTGCCGTCAAAAATGACTTTGTTTTTCATTTTTCTAGCCATAAGGTCAAAATTAGGATTTTTGAATTCCGGCCATTCTGTAGCAATAAACAGTGCATCTACATCTTCGATTGCATCGTACATTCCTTTAGCATATTGTATTTTATCACCTAAAAGCTTCTTAACATTACTTTCTGCAACAGCGTCATAGGCTATGACCTCTGCTCCTTTCTCCAATAGAAGAGCGATGTTGTCTAATGATGAGGCTTCTCTGATGTCATCCGTATTGGCTTTGAAGGCAAGCCCCCACATAGCAATTTTCTTTCCTTCAATACTTCCTCCGAAATATTTTTCAATTTCAGACACTAAGATTACCTTCTGGGCTGTATTTACCTTTTCCGTAGCTTCAAGGATCTGAAAATTAAAATCTTCCTGCTTTCCGGACTTTATAAGTGCTTTTACGTCTTTAGGAAAGCAGCTTCCACCATATCCGATACCTGGGAATAAGAATCTGTGCCCGATTCTGTCATCACTACCCATTCCCAGTCTTACCTTATCTACATCTGCGCCCACTTTTTCACAATAGTTCGCAATCTCATTCATAAAGGTGATTTTTACTGCCAGAAATGAATTCGCAGCATATTTTGTAAGTTCTGAGGATTTCTCATCCATGAAAATGATGGGAATTCCGGTGTTGGTAAAAGGCTGGTATATCTTAGACATGATGTCTTTGGCTCTTTCCGAACTTGCACCTACAACTACTCTTGAAGGGTTCATTGAATCTTCAACCGCAAATCCTTCTCTTAAAAATTCGGGATTTGAAACAACATCAAAAGGGATATTTGTTTTCGCTGAGATGGTTTCTCTTACTCTGTCTGCAGTTCCTACAGGAACCGTGCTTTTATTGACAATGACTTTGTATCCGGTCATCATTTCGCCAATATTATCAGCTACCTGAAGTACATAAGACAGATCTGCAGATCCGTCTTCTCCCGGAGGAGTAGGTAATGCCAGATAAATCACTTCGCTTTTGTCTAAAGCTTCTTTAAGATTGGTAGTGAAAAATAATCTTTCAGACTGAATGTTTCTTAAAAACATTTCTTCAAGGTTCGGCTCATAGATGGGAACAATGCCGTTTTTCATACCTTCTACTTTTTTTTCATCAATATCAACACAGTATACTGAATTGCCAAGTTCTGCCAGAGTGGTTCCTGTAACCAAACCTACATAACCTGTTCCTACAATCGTTATATTCAAAATGTCTGTTTTTAAATTCTAAGACAAAAGTAATAAAAATCTTCTGACATATTCTTTTAATTTATTGTAAATGAATCGGGCGCTATTTACCTGATACTTAAGATTATTTTGCTTTTTTAGAAAAAAAGCTTATATTTGCAATGGATTTACGGAAAAAATGGGAAGGCTTCGGAAGAAAGCCTTTTTTCGTACTGTAAATCAAGATAAAAATATATGGAGTTTAGAAAAAGAATTGAAGAATTATTAAATGAATTCCTTGAGACCAGAAAAGATCTGTTTCTTATTGATCTTAAAATTTCTGCAGGGGATGATATTACAGTGATTTTGGATGGTGATAACGGAGTTTCTTTGCAGGATTGTCTTGATGCAAGCCGTGCAATTGAATTCAATATGGATCGTGAAGAGCATGACTTCAGCCTTCAGGTGATGTCTGCAGGACTGAGCGAGCCATTATCCACACCAAGACAGTTCAGTAAAAACATTGGAAGAGAGATTGAGGTGATGCTGGAGGATTCTTCTAAAATTGAAGGGGAATTGTCAAAAGTAGACGATGAGAAGATCACGCTTGTTCTACGTTACCGGAAACCGAAAGATATCGGAAAAGGAAAAGTAGATGTGGAGGAGGAGAAAGAAATTTCTTATCCTGAGATCAAAAAAGCATTAGTAGTAATTAAATTTTAAAAAGAAAAAAGAATAGATGGATAATATAGCGTTGATTGAATCCTTTGGTGATTTTAAAGACGAAAAAGGGATCAGTAAGATTGATCTTATGGCAATTATTGAAGATTCACTGAAAACTCTTTTAAGAAAGAGATTTGATTCAGATGATCATTTTGATGTGATTGTAAACCCGGATAAAGGAGATTTTCAGATATTTTTAAATAAAACAATTGTAGAGGACGAAATGTCTGAAGATGATGATTTGGAAATTGAAATTTCTGAAGCAAAGAAGATTGATCCTACCTTCGAAGTAGGTGAAGACTTTACAATGGAAATTCCTGTTGCACAGTTGGGAAGAAGAAATATTCTTACCCTTAAGCAAATCCTTGCTACAAAACTTCAGGAACACAATAATGCAATGCTGTACGAACAGTTCAGAGATAAAATTGGTGAAATTGTTGTAGGGGAAATCCACCACATCCGTCATAAGCACGTGATTCTGCTGGATGATGAAGGAAATGAATTTATTTTACCAAAAGAAAACCAGATCCCATCCGATTTCTTTAAAAAGGGTGAGAATATCAGAGCTATTGTTGAGACAGTAGATTTTAAAGGTTCTAAACCACAGATTATTATTTCCAGAACTGCACCTAAATTCCTAGAGAAGTTATTAGAGCTGGAAATTCCTGAGATCCAGGACGGAACAATTATCCTGAAAAAGGTAGTGAGAATTCCTGGTGAAAAGGCGAAGATTGCAGTAGATGCTTATGATGACAGAATTGATCCGGTAGGAGCTTGTGTTGGAGTAAAAGGATCCAGAATTCATGGCGTTGTAAGAGAGTTGAGAAATGAAAACATCGATGTTATTCAGTGGTCTAAAAACCCTGAGATCTTGGTGAAGAGAGCATTAGGAAATGTTACTATTAACAAAATTGAAATCAATGAGGAGACGAACTACGCGTTGGTGTATACTCCTGTTGAAGAAATTTCTAAAGTGATCGGAAAACAAGGTCAGAATATCAGACTGGCTTCTTGGTTGACAGGATATGAGATTGATGTATACAGAGAGTCCAGTGAGGATGATGATGTTGAATTGAAAGAATTTAACGATGATATCGAGCAGTGGATTTTGGATGAGTTTAAGAAAGTAGGACTTACGACTGCAAAATCAGTATTGGATAAAGAAACTGAAAGTCTTTTAAATATGGTTGACCTTGAAGAAGAAACTATTGAAGAGGTGAAACGTATTCTGAGAGAAGAATTTGAAGATTAAGATTTTAAATAAATTTTAATAAACAGTAAAAAAGAAATACTTTAATTTTAAAAATTAAAAACAGTAAATAATATAAATGCCAAAAATTAGATTAAACAAAGCGGTTAAGGAATTCAACATTTCGATGTCCAGATTAGTAGAGTTTTTACAGTCAAGGGGCTTCGAGGTTGAAAGCAATCCTAACGCTCAATTGGAAGAAGCGGCATATTCTGCATTGGAGGCTGAGTTTGCTAAAGACGGCGAACAAAGAAAGGCTTCCCATGAGGTGGTGATCACTAAAGTTCCGGAAGAAAAGCTGGAAATTGAAGAAAAGAAAACCCCTGAAGTGATAAGAGCTAAAGCAAATAAACCAGAAACTAGAATTTTAGGTAAAATAGATTTGGAACCTAAGAAGCCTGAAGCTGAAGAGGCTCCTGCAGCTCCTGCAGTTCCTGTGGCTCCTGTTGCGACACCGGTTGAAGAAAAGAAAGAAGAAATCGTGAAAGAAGAACAACCGGAAGTTAAAGCAGTGCCTGAAAAGCAGGAATTTAAAGTTTTGGATAAAATTGATTTGTCTCAAATAGAATCTAGAAACAGACCTGTGAAAAAAGACAAACCAAAAATGGAGGAGAAAAAAGAAGAAGTTAAACCTGTGGAACCAGTAAAAGAAACTCCAAAACCAGTGGTTGCAGAGGAGAAAAAAGTGGAAACTCCAAAAACAGAGGCTGAACCTGAATCTCAGGAACCACAGAAAATTGAGACCGTATATCAGAAGCTTGACGGTCCTAAAATCGTTGGGGAAAAGATCGACTTGACTCAGTTTGCGCCGAAGCCGGGTGCCGGAGCAAAAAAGAAAAGAAAGAGAATTGAAAAACCTGGTCAGAATAACCAACAAGGTCAGGGGAATAATCAAAACTCAGGAAATAATAACCAAGGTGGTCAGGGCCAGGGAAACCGTCAGAATAATAACGGTGGACAAGGCGGAAACCGTCAAGGTCAGGGCGGACAAGGAAACCGTCCTCAAGGTCAGGGTGGCCAGGGTGGAAACCGTTTTGGAAATAACCAGGGTGGTGGAAACCGTCAGGGTCAAGGTGGTGGCTTCAAAAAAGGAGGTCAGAACAACAGACCAGGGCAAAGAGTTATGCCAGTTGAATTAACCGATGAGCAGGTTAAAAACCAGATCAAAGAAACATTAGAAAAACTTACTAATAAAGGAGGAAAATCTAAATCTGCAAAACACAGAAAAGACAAAAGAACTTTCCGTAGAGAGCAGGATGAGCGCCAGCAGGAGCTTGAAGCACAAGACAGAACTCTTAAAGTAACAGAATTCATCACAGTAGGTGAATTGGCAAGTTTGATGAATGTTTCTCCAACTGAAGTAATCTCTGCTTGTTTCTCATTAGGGGTAATGGTTACCATGAACCAGAGACTTGAAGCGGATACCTTATTATTAGTAGCAGATGAATTCGGTTATAAAATCGAATTCTCAGATGCTGATCTTGAAGATACAGATGCTGAAGATGAAGTGGATACTGAAGAAAGCTTATTGCAGAGAGCTCCTGTAGTTACTGTAATGGGACACGTTGACCACGGTAAAACTTCATTATTGGATTACATCAGAAAAACCAACGTAATTGCTGGTGAATCAGGAGGAATTACTCAGCACATCGGTGCTTATAATGTGAAGCTGGAAAATGGTCAGAGAATTACTTTCTTAGATACACCAGGTCACGAAGCCTTTACAGCGATGAGAGCAAGAGGGGCGCAGATCACGGATATTGCAATTATCGTAATTGCTGCCGATGATGATGTAATGCCACAAACAAAAGAAGCAATTGCTCACGCACAGGCTGCAGGAGTACCAATGATTATTGCTATCAACAAAGTGGATAAGCCGAATGCAAACCCGGACAACATCCGTCAGCAGTTATCAGGATTAAATCCACCGGTTTTAGTAGAAGAATGGGGTGGGAATGTTCAGGCACAGGAGATCTCAGCTAAATTCGGTAATAATGTAGATGTATTGCTGGAAAAAGTTTTACTACAGGCTGAAATGCTTGAGTTGAAAGCAAATCCTGACCGTGCAGCAAACGGAGTTGTTATTGAAGCATCTTTAGATAAAGGTAGAGGTTATGTAGCAACAATGTTGGTACAGACCGGAACTTTAAGAGTAGGTGATTATGTAGTAGCAGGTAAAAATCACGGTAAAGTAAAAGCTTTGCTTGATGAAAGAGGAAAAAATCTAAAAGAAGCAGGGCCATCAATTCCTGCAACAATCTTAGGTTTGGACGGAGCGCCTACTGCAGGTGATAAATTCCGTGTATATGCTGATGAAAGTGAAGGTAAAGCTATTGCCAATAAGAGAGAACAGCTACAGAGGGAATTATCGATCAGAACCAAGAAGCATACAACCCTTGAGGAATTGGGTAGACGTATTGCTTTAGGAGAATTCAAAGAATTGAACATTATCCTTAAAGGAGACGTGGATGGTTCTGTAGAAGCTCTTTCTGATCAGTTACAAAGATTATCAACAGAAGAAATCAGTGTTAAGATTCTTCACTCAGGTGTTGGGCAGATCACTGAATCTGATATCAACTTAGCCGCAGCATCAGATGCGATTATCATTGGATTCAATGTAAGAGCGGGTGCCAATGCAAAAGAACTTGCCGATCGTGAGGAAATTGAGATCAGAACTTACTCTGTAATCTATAAAGCAATCGATGAAGTAAAAGAAGCGATGGAGGGAATGCTTTCTCCGGAAATTCAGGAACAGGTGATTGGTAATGTTGAAATCCGTGAGGTATTCAAGATTTCTAAAGTAGGAACAATTGCAGGTTGTATGGTTCTTACCGGAAAAGTAACAAGACAGTCTAAAGTACGTTTGCTAAGAGACGGTATTGTTAAATTCGATGGAGAACTGGAAAGTTTGAAACGTTTCAAAGATGATGTGAAGGAAGTAACAAAAGGTTACGAATGTGGTCTGAACCTTAAAGGTTATAATGATATTGAAATCGGAGATATTCTTGAAGTTTACGAAGAAGTAGCGGTTAAGAAAAAACTGAAATAATAATTTAAGATAAAGAAAGCAGGCATCTCAGATGCCTGCTTTTTTATTAATATAATTAGTTATAAATAATCTAATTCTGGTTCAAAAAAGTCACAAGCTTTATTAAATCTTCATCTTTATCAAACTTTATTTTATTGGATTTAAAGAAACTGGCTAAGCTGTCTTTTTTATCTGGAAATTGTTCAATGATTTCTTTTTGACTTTTAGGTTTCTTTATGAAGCCTTTATCTGTTTTGATATAATATACTGGATCAAGAGTTTTGAAATTTGCAGGCTTGTCACTTGAATAACCATTTGGAGCCGGGACAAAGTCTATAAATTTTGTTTTAACTTTTTTGTATAGACTATTCTTTCCATTGGTAAGCTCATAAAAATAGCCGGCTAATTCATCAGAAGTATCTAGTAATACAAATGTTTTTTTAGGTGAAATAACTTCTATTCTCCCGTATTCTGCTTTCTTTGGAAGAGCTAGGACTTTATCTTCTTTTTTGAATTCAATCTCATCATTATAGCTATTATATCTAATAGGTACTTGTTCATCTGTTGTACCTGAGATTTTGGCCCTCATAAAATCTTTGTCAGGATAAGGTGTTCCCAGAATATCATCATAATTTAAGGTTTTTCCAGATGATGACTGAAGAGTATAATATATAGGTTGGGTTCCGGTACTATAATTTTGAGAAACTATTTGTTGCTGTGCGAAGCAAAAAACATTGGCTAGTAAGAATGTGGATATGGTAATTTTTTTCATGGTATAATGAATTATTTATTTGTTTGTTTATTCTATCAAATGTATTAAATATATTGTTATTTAAGCAACATTGTGCTTTTTTTTATAAATATAAGTGTGTGGTAGTAAGTGGCTTAAATTAGAAAAATATTTTAAAATTTTAAAAAATTTATCGGAATATGTATTTAAGTTAAATATTTTAATCAAAATGTTTAATTTAGATTCATTATAAATAATATTTTATTTCTTGTTTATATTGTGTTAAAAACGTTGTTTTCAGTCTTTTGCTTTAAATTTTAGCTTCCTGAAATCATTGAATATTGTGAATCTTTATTATGTAAATTTTAGAATAAGAAAATACAGCCGTGAGAAGGACATATATGGGAAAGTGAAAATTTGCATGTGTTAATATTTATTAACATATTTGCCCATTAAATATATTAAAATTTGTTAATATGAATGTTAAATTACGTGTATTAAGCGCTGGAGCTTTGTTTTTTTTAGGACAGGCAGCTTTTGCGCAAACGGCTAAAAAAGATACTACATCTAAAGTAAAGCAAATCGATGAGGTTGTTGTGCTCGGGTATAGTAAGACTGCTACAAAAGCTAAGTCAACTGCAGCATCAACTACTATATCTGAAAAAGTTTTAGAAGATCGTCCAAATGCCTCTTTTCTAAACTCATTACAGGGGGCAGCTCCTGGTATTACCATTAACTCTAGTTCAGGTTCACCTGGTTCAGGTAGAATTGATGTTAGAGTAAGAGGTATTGGTTCTCTTAATTCAACTATGGATCCTTTGTATGTAATCGACGGTATGAGTACAAATGGAACGCAATTTAGAAACCTAAATCCGGAAGATATTGCTACTATCTCTGTTCTTAGGGATGCTGCTGCAACATCAATTTATGGTAACAGAGCAGCAAACGGAGTTGTTATTATTACTACTAAAAATGGTACATATAATAGCGGGATGAAACTTTCATATGGTTCTACAATTGGTTTCTCTGCTTATCCTAACCATAATTACAATCTGGTAAATGGAAGCCAGTATAGAAGCTTACAAAATGAATTTGTCAATGGACCAGATGAACAATATTCACCTGAAGAAATTCTAAATGCACCTAATACAGATTGGAAAAAACAGTATTTCCAGACTGGTATGACTCAACAACATAATCTGGGAATGACATTTGGTGGTAAAAATATTTCAGTTTACTCATCACTGGGATATTTTGATATGACAGGTATTGTGAAGTCAACAGATTTTAAAAGGTTTAGTTTTAGGAATAATATTAATGGTAAATCAAACGACGGAAGATTTACATATGGAAGCCAGTTAGCTGTTGGGTATTCAAAAAGACATCAGCTAGATCAAGAAACAAACGTGGCTGGTTTAGTGGCTAACCCACTTCAAAACCCTTTGTTTAGTTCAATTTTGGCTAGACCAGACTTAGAACCTAATCCATATACAAGAGGATCTGATATGTATAAGGCAATTGGTACAGGATATAGTGATAGAATTCCTTGGGTTACTCAAGATATTATTAATGGAGGTGTACAAAACGTATACACTGAGACCAGTGTTTTAGCAAACGTTAATTTTGCATACAAACTTACCGATTATTTAACAGTAGGCCATAAATCTGGTATAGATTTTAAAGAATCTGACAGAGCTTTTGCACGTGCACCTTATGGATATTTAGCTTTAGTTGCTAAAGCTGGGAATGACCCGTATGGAGGTATTGAAGTTTTGAATAATGTTAAAGATTTTAATATTAACAGTATTACGAATTTAACATTTAATAAATCTTGGGGAGATCATACGTTAGAAGTTGGAGCATATTTAGATTATATTAAGGCTCACTACAGAACAAAGCAGTATCAGCAGAACGGTCTAAATCCATTAACATGGGTGTTAGGAGCAGGTACAGGATATGTTCCTTACAGTACTACTACTCCTACTTTATATGTGCCGAATGTTACCGCACAGAATGTTAATGCTGGTGCTTTAGCTTATTTTGCTACTGCAGATTACGATTATGCCGGTAAATATGGTTTCACTGGTATGATAAGAAGAGATGGTGCATATAGATTCTCAAAGGAGAACAGATGGAATACATTCTGGGCCGTTTCAGGTAGATGGAATATTGATAAAGAAGCATTTATGGAGGGATCTGTATTTGATATGTTAAAACTAAGATCTTCTTATGGTACTCAAGGTAACCAGAACTTAGGAATTACAGCAAATAACTTAAATCCTCTTGTGAACCCAGCAACAACGACTTTATTTAGAAATGTTTTTCAAACATCGACAGCTTATTTGAACCAGCAAGGTTTATCGCTGACTGTTCTTGGAAATCCTGATGTTCGTTGGGAAACTCAAAAAATGTTTAACGTAGGTTTAGACTTTGTTGTATTTGATAGAAAGTTAGAAGGTAACTTCGATTACTATATCAAAACTACCGAGAATTTATTTAATAAATTAAATATTTCAGCAGCATCTAATGGCGTGTTTACTATTGATGGTAATAACGGTCGTATGAGAAATAACGGTGTTGAAGCTAGCCTACGATATAATATTTTCAACAAAGGAGACTTCAGATTGTCTGTTTTTGCTAACGGTTCATTTAATAAGAATACAATTCTTGAATTACCATACGGATATTCTCCGACAGATAATGTAAATGCTGCAGGATCATTAGCATTCCAATGGAACCTTATCCGTTATGCTGGTGTAAATAAAGAAACTGGGGAAATGCAGTTCCTAGACAAAAATGGTAATATTACTGAAAACCCTAATGACAGTGATAGAGTATTAACAGGAAAATCATACTATCCTAGGTATCAGGGAGGTTTCGGTTTGAATGGTTCATTCAAAGGTGTTTTTGCTGATGTTTTATTCTCATGGCAAGCTGGTGGATGGCAGTATGATAACCTATACCAATGGTTGGTTGATCCAAACAGTATCGGTACAGGTAATAATGTAAGTGCTGATCTATTTGATTCTTGGACTCCTGATAATAAAAATGCAGGCCTTCCATCTATTACTGCCAATAATACAGGGGCCGATGGAAGTTCTGACAGATATTTATATAAAACAGACTTTATCAGGTTAAAAACTATATCAATTGGGTATTCTTTCCCAAAAGCTAGTTTAGAAAAATTACCTATTAAAGGATTAAAACTATTTGTTCAAGGTGAGAACTTAGTTACTTGGAGCAATTGGAAGGGGCTTGATCCAGAACCTGTTACCGATTTCTCATTAAGTGTTTATCCTAACCCTAAAACATTCTCTATCGGTTTCAACGTAGAATTTTAAAATTTAAAAAATGAAAAGAAATATAATAAAATTATTATTCATTGCAGGAACATTAACGGCTTTGCCTTTGCTTAATAGTTGTAGCGATGCGATAGATGCAACACAGCCAGGTCAATTGAATGATTCAGAGGCTATTGCTACTATTGATGGTATGCAGGCTTTCCTTATCGGAAGTGTATACGGTACTTTAGAAACGGGTAACGAAGTATATTTGTCATCTGTTATTACGGATGAAGTTAAGCCTGGTGATGGTAGTGGTGGTCAGGAATTTCAATTACACCGTTTCATTGTAAGTGGTGGGGTTGGAACATATCCTGAATTAATCTGGCAATCTCATTACAGAACGATTAACAGAATCAACAGATTGTTAGAAGGAGCAGCCAAAATTACACCTAATGGACCAACAGAAACAACTACTTATAATAAAATTGTTGCGCAGGCAAGAGCTATCAGAGCTTTCTGTTATCTTGAATTAGAAACTTATTTCTCCACTAATATGGCAGATGAGAATGCCTTAGGAGTTATTTTAAGTGATAAGGTAGATGAAGGAAATTTTGTTCAAAGACCTAGAGTCAGCAATAAGGATATTTATACACTTATAAACAGTGATCTTCAGTTTGCAAGAAATACATTTACGCAGCTTGATGCTTCTGCTACCACTGCCGCAGCAAAATCTGATGCAAATAAATATTATGTAGGTAAAAGCTTTGTTAATGCTGTAAGTGCGCGATTTAATCTATACAGAGGAAATTATGCACAGGCAAAAATAGATGCGCAAGCTGTTATTGATGCAACTGCAGGTGTCAGTGGTGCTTCATTTAGTTTAACTCCTGGAACTCCAATTACAACTACAGCTGCTCCTACAATTGGAAATTCAACTTGGAATAGTGCATTCTATAGTACATCAAATTCATTTAATCCATACAGAAATTTATGGGATGATAGAGATGGATTCAGAGGTGAAACAATTTTCTCTTTAGGGAGACAGGCTACCGGAGCTAATGGTATTGCTATAGGTTCTAGATACAATTTGAATAACTCAAGTATTACGGGTACACCATGGTGGTTTGTAGGACGTAATCTATATAATACTTTAAAAGGTTTACAGGATGATGTTAGAAAATACGCGTTCATAGATCCTTCAACTGTTGAAAATCCTAATTATCAAAACCCTGGTGTTAATACCAGATTAGATAGACTTATTGTAGATAAGTATCCAGGAAAAACAGGTAGTAATACCAGAAATGATATCAAATCTTTCAGACTTTCAGAAATGTATTTCATATTAAGTGAAGTCGCTGCTAATTCTGGAGACTTTACCGGGGCTGCAAACTATATTAAGGCAATCAGAGATGCCAGAAATACGCAGGGAACTGCTACAACTGCTCCTGTATATGCTAATGCAACAGCTGCTTTTAAAGATATCCTGAATGAAAGAAGAATTGAACTTTGTTTTGAAGGTCACAGATATATAGATTTGAAAAGACTTGCTGTGAAAGCTGGAGTTTCAATGAATAGACATCCAACAGATGATATTGTGGATGTATCCAATCTTACGAATGGTGATTACAGATATACATTACCAATTCCAAGTAGTGAAATTGCTGGTAACGCAAGTGTACAGCAAAACCCTGGTTATTAATCATACAATAATCATTTGATATAGAACCCCTGCTCAAAGCAGGGGTTTTTTATGTCCTTTTATTTCTTATTTTTGCTGTACAATAATGAATAATGAAGTACATCCTTTTCATACTCTTCTCTTTAGGTTTTGTAGCCAAGGCTCAGGTCATGAATAAAGCAGAGACAAAGCCTCAGCCCAAAAAAGAAGATACCCTTGTGATAGATTCCGGGAAAAAAGATTCCCTGAAAATTTTTAAGCCCACCATTAATGATTACCAGTATCAGACTCAGTTTTCTGAAAAGAAAGTTTTTGATACCGTAATGACTTTTGATAAAACCTATATTTTTTCACAGCAAAATAATAAAGATAATTTTGGGAGAGTGCAGCCTGCCAACATTGGTGCAGGATTTAATCCTCTTGTATTTGAAGTAAATCCGGAAGAAAATCTTTCATTACTTCCTTCCAATAAATCTTACATGATCATTGGAGCCAATGATGTGAAATACTACGACGTAAAAACACCTACCGCATCATTTATTTATCATAATGCCATGCGAAACGGTGCTGCTCTGAAATCAACCTATACTCAGAACATCGGAAAAAGATTCAACTTTGCGCTTGAATATATGGGACTTCGTTCTCAGGGACTTTACAGAAACTCATTGTCAGCAAATAACAATACACTATTCTCAGGTCACTATGTTTCGAAAAGCGGAAATTATGAGCTTTTTGCCCATTATCTTCATCAGAATGTAAATAATCAGGAGAGTGGAGGTATTACCGAAGATAATCTGTTTCAAAGTGGTGACAGTAATTATAGCAACAGACAAAATGCGCAGGTAAATCTGGCCTCTTCAAGCTCACAGTTTTCTTACAGAAGATACTATCTGAGTCATCAGTTTACGCCATTCAATTCCGGGAAATTCCCTTTCAGTATAAGACATATTATTTCTCATCAGGGGAACAAATATTATTATAATCAAACTGCCTTGGAGCCTTATTGGTATAATGACCCTGCTGAACTGGTAGACGGTTTCCCGCTGACAACAAAAAAATATTCCGAAAACTTCAGCAATACGGTAAGCCTGATTTTTAATAATGAAAAATTCAAGCTGGATGCAGGGGTACGTTATCAGATGATCAAATTAGGAATAAGAGATGTTGTTGCACTGAACGGTGTTCCTTTCCCTGGCGAACTGAAAGAAAACAGAATTGGAGCTGTAGGAAATCTGCAGGTAAAACTTTGGAACAAAATTCAATTGAATTCATTCCTGGAATTTTCAAACGGAAGCCAGTTTAAAAGTTATCTGAAAACAACCAATAATCTGAAGTTTGAGCCTGTCAAAGATTATTTCGTTAATGCAAAAGTAAACTTCCAGAGTGCCTATCCTTCTTTCAATTATTTATTGAATACTTCCGTTTATAACAATTTCAATTATTATCTTGAAGATGCGAAGAACCAGTCTGTAATGGAAGTAGGAGGAAGTATCAATCTGAAATGGTTCAAAACAGAGCTTTTCGCCAATTACTTCAGAATTGATAACTATACTTATTTTGATAGTAACGGAAGTCCGAAGCAAAGTAATAATTCGGTGAATATTTCTCAGATCGGAGGAGATGCCACATTCAGCTTCAACAAATTTCACCTGAATACAAGAGTGCATTTCCAGAATACTTTAACCAATAAAGAACTGCTTCCTTTACCTGGTTTTATCGGTAGGGCCAACTTCTTTTATCAGACACAGGCCTTTAAAAAAGCAGCAGAAATTCAGGCAGGGGTTAAAGTATATTATTTCTCTAAATTCGCTTCAAGAGAATATTTCCCGGTTCTTAATGAATACATTCTGCCAAGAGCAGATTCATTTTCAATTGGAGGACAGCCTATCGCCGATGTTTATATTAATATGAAGGTGAAGAAAATGTTCTTTTTCATAGAAGGACAGCAGATAGGAACGGTGATCTCCAACAACAAAGCATATGCATTTCCACATTACCCGGTGTATGATTTCAGATTGAATATCGGAATTGTGTGGTATTTGTTCAACTAAAAACTGTACAGGTTGAAAACAATTAATAAAATATCATTTAACGATATAGAAAGTATTCCTCAGCTGGTAAAAGATTTTTTACATCAGAAAATTGAGGGTTTTGAAAATAACACATTTTCCTTAGAGCATTTCAGACAGCAGATTCATCTGAAGAAAGATTCTTTCACATCAGAGAAAAGAAATATTTTGGCTGATGTATTTGAAAGTCAGCTTGCAAGTCTTACTCTTTCTTCAAAGCAGAAAGAAAATCTTGAAAGTATTAAACAGCCAAACACGTTCACTATTACAACGGGGCATCAGCTGAACCTGTTTTCCGGACCTGTTTTCTTTGTATATAAAATTCTTCAGACAATAAAGACATGCACCTATCTGAAAGAAAATTTTCCGGATTTTAATTTTGTTCCGGTATATTGGATGGCTTCGGAGGATCATGATTTTGCCGAGATCAATCATTTTAAAACTGAAAATAGCTATTACGAAACCAACGGGAAATCCGGCGGCCCGGTAGGACGAATTGAAATCAGTGATACCTATTTTATTTCTGAATTTGAAAAAGAATTCAAAGATTCTGTTTTCGGGACAGAGCTGATTTTAATGATGAAGGAAGCTTATAAAGCAGGAAACACCTTAACGGAAGCCATTAAGATTCTTGTCAACCGTCTTTTTTCAGAATTCGGACTTTTGATTCTGGATGGAGATTCTGTAGAACTCAAAAATCAGATGAAGACGATTTTTAAAGATGAGCTTCTGAACTTCAGTTTACAGAAAACTTCCAAAGACAAAGTAGATTTTCTTACTGAGAAATATGGAAAGGTTCAGGTAAACCCTCGTGAAATTAACCTTTTCTATCTTTCTGACACCAGAGACAGAATTGAATTTAATGGTCAGAAGTATATCATTGTGGATAAGACCATCCAGTTTACAGAAGAAGAGATTCTGGCTGAACTGGAAAATCATCCTGAAAAATTCAGTCCGAATGCATTAATGCGTCCGGTTTATCAGGAAAACGTACTTCCTAATCTGGCTTATATTGGTGGAAATGCAGAAATCATGTACTGGCTGGAACTGAAGGATTATTTCTCAAAAATCAATATTCCTTTTCCTATCCTGATTCCAAGAAATTCTATGCTTTTTCTGAAAGAAAAAACCTTAGGGAAAATAGAAAAGCTTGATCTTAAAATAGAAGATTTTTTCCAGAATTTCACGGTACTTATGAATCGGAAGATTTTAAAAGATAATCCTGTTCTACAATTGCTGGAAGAAAAAGAAGAAGTATTGATCAGCAATTTTTCTGCGTTGAAAGCTTCTGCGGAAACCACGGAGAAATCTTTCGGTAATATGGTAAAGGCAGAAGAAGTACGACAGCTGAAATCATTTAAAAGAATGAAAAAACGACTGCTTCATGCTGAAAAAATAAAACAGAATGAATTGCTGGAAAGACTTGAAAATCTGTTTTTAGATGTTCATCCCGCAAAAACATGGCAGGAGAGGGTATATAACTTTAGTGTATTCTTTTCAGATTATGGCTATTCGTGGCTTGAAAATTGTTTGGAAGAAATGGTGGTTCAAGATTCAAAATTAATAATTGTTGCCATTTAATTTTAAAGAAGTATTTTTGTAAATTATAATTATCGAATATGATAAAGAGGTTTTTTATTCTATCCAGTTTATGTATGGTTTTGGGAGTTTCAGCCCAGAAATCACATACGGTTGTGCAAGGTGACAATCCTTACAATATTGCCAAAAAGTATGGAATGACTGTAGATGAATTGCTGAAGCTAAACCCAAAACATAAAGATGGCAAACTGGCGATCGGAGATGTTTTAACGATAAAATCAGAAAAAGCAGCCACTCCGGCTGTAACAAAAACAGTTCCGGCACAAAAAGTAACTTCAACTACAGGTGCTTCTTCTCTGGGTAAAATTGTTTTACTGCCAAAGCAGACCATCTATGGTATTACAAAACAATACAGAATTTCCGAAACTGATTTAAGAAAACTGAATCCTGAACTGGATTCTCACATGAAAATCGGAGACGAAATCACATTACCTCTTGCCAGTATAAAAAAATATGGTGGCGAGCAACAGACTGTAACAGCAGAAAAGCACGTTGAAACTCCTGTAGAAAAAGTAACAGCAACTGCTGCTAAATCTGCTACTACTGCTGCAGAAGGAGAATCTTATGTGATTCAGGCAAAAGATAATTATTACAGAATTACAAAACAGTTTGGCATCAGCCAGCAGGACCTTTATGCTTTAAATCCGGGATTGGAAGAAAAAGGACTGAAACCTGGTGATACCATAACAATAAAAAGATCCAATAACAATAATACTGATACTGTTGCTGAAACTTCAAATCCAAAAGCAAAAATGGATTCAGGCAACGAAAAATCAACCGCTGCTTCCACTGTTGTTGCAGGTGATGATTATGTTACCTACACAGTCCAGCAGGGAGATACAGTATTCTCTATTGTTAATAAATTTGGTGTTTCTATTGATGAACTTATTGCTCTTAACCCGGATCTTTCACATGGTCTGAAAACCGGAATGGTTTTAAAAATCAAAAAACAGGATGCTGCATACATAAAGAAGAATGGTGATGCTTTAAGCGTTATCCTGATGCTTCCTTTCGGGTACAGCACCAATGAAACTCAGTACAGAGGAATGGCACTTGACTTTTTGACAGGAGCTAAACTCGCTATTGAAAGAAATGCAAGAGGAGGACAAAAACTGGATATTAAAGTAGTAGACTCAGGGAATGAAGCTTCGTTCAAAAACTCTTTGACACAGATTAATCCTGATAATACAGATCTTATTATCGGACCTTTCTTCAAATCCAATGTAATTGATGTTCTTGATTTCACCAAAAATCAGAAAATCCCGATTGTAGCACCATTTGCCAACTCTCCGGAACTCTATAACTACAGTAACCTTATTATTGTAGAAACCAACAATCAGACGTATGCTGATAAGATTGTAGAAGAAGTAAAAGCAGTGTATTCAGATCAGAAAATATATATAGTGGCAGATGCTAAAAAAGAAGATGCCAACTATATCAAAGCCGGACTTGAAAAAGCGGTGAAAAATCCTAATATCATTATTGTTAATTCGTCGGCAGATATTCAGCCGGACCAGAATATGATGACAGGACAGTCTGCACCGGTTATTGCCATTTTAGCAAATGATGATAATACTGCAGGAGATGCTTTTGCCAACAGAATGATTGCAATGTCTAAAGAAGTTCAGGGTATAAAAGCCTTCAGTATGTTCTATTCTCCTGTTTTCGAGAAGAAAGTGGATGAGCTGAGCCAGGCAAGTCTTGTATATCTGATGGATAGAAAGATCAATACAGACGGTAGCTTTGAGAAAGAAATTCTGGCTGCTTATAAAAGCAAATACTGCAAAACTCCACCGAAATATGCGATCGTAGGTTTTGATGTGGTAAATGACATGCTAACCAGAGAAAATAAAAAAGGAGAGATCTTTAAACAAATGAATAAAGTTCAGACTCAGCTTGCGACCAAATTTGAGTTTGTAAAATCTAAAGCTAACGGTGCTTATGTAAATACAGGTTACAGAGTAATCAGGTTAGTACCATAAATGATTTATAGCACTTAAAACGAATATTGTTAACATTATAGTTATATTTGCATAATATTTAATTTAATACATGAAAGCACTTGTATTTCCAGGGCAGGGTTCTCAGTTCGTAGGAATGGGAAAAGAATTGTATGATTCTAGAAAAGATATTAAAGATCTGATGGAATCTGCCAATGAAATTTTAGGTTTCGACATTCTTTCCATTATGTTTAACGGTACGGATGCGGATCTTAAGAAAACAGAGGTTACCCAGCCTTCAATATTTATACATTCAGTAGCAGCATTAAAAGCCGTAAATGGTCTTGGTGCTGAAATGGTAGCAGGACATTCTTTGGGAGAGTTCTCAGCTTTGGTTGCCAACGGAGTTTTATCCTTTGATGACGGTTTGAAATTAGTTTCTGAAAGAGCGAAAGCGATGCAGGAAGCTTGTGACGCCAATCCAAGTTCTATGGCTGCAATCTTAGGATTGGATGATGCCAAGGTTGAAGAAATCTGTGCACAGATTAGCGGGGTTGTTGTTCCTGCTAACTATAACTGTCCGGGACAATTGGTTATTTCAGGGGAAACTCCTGCAGTAGAAGATGCTTGTATAAAGCTGAAAGAAGCAGGCGCTAAAAGAGCATTGCTGTTACCGGTAAACGGAGCTTTCCACTCACCATTGATGCAGCCTGCACAGGAGAGACTGGCAGCAGCTATCGAAAAGACAAAATTCAGAAAAGCAACTATTCCTGTATACCAGAATATCACGACAACAGCGGTAACCAATCCTGATGAGATCAAACAAAACCTGATCGCTCAGCTTACCGGTCCAGTAAAATGGACACAGTCTGTTCAGAATATGATTAAAGATGGCGCCTCTAACTTTGTGGAAGTAGGACCAGGAAAAACCCTTCAGGGATTGATCAAAAAAATTGACGGATCTGTAGAAGCAACTTCTGCAATCTAAATAAAAAAATATGAGCGCGATCTTTTCACCGGGCAAGCTTATGCTTACTTCAGAATATTTCGCAATCGATGGAGCTCTTGTCTTAGCGGTACCTACCAGGCTGGGACAAGAGTTTTTCTTTGAAGAAAAAGAAGATGGAAAATCTCTTATTCTTTGGGAAGCCTATCATCAGAATACATTATGGTTAAAAGCTGTCATTGATTATAAGAACTGGCAGATCTTAGAAACCAATATTCCATCAAGCGCTGAGTTTATTACCAAAACATTACAAAATGTTCAGCTGCTTTCTGACAGTAAATTCAAAACAGACCTTACTTATTATTTAAAAACAAATCTTCAGTTTCCTGCGGATTATGGGCTTGGAAGCAGTTCTACGCTGATGAATAATCTTGCGGAATGGGCTGAGATTAATCCTTTCCATCTTAACTCTATCAGCTTGGGAGGCAGTGGATATGACATTGCAGTTGCAAAAGAAAAGTCCGCAGTGCTTTTCCAAAGTAAACCTGAGATAAAATATGAGAAAGTAGATTTTAATCCGTCCTTTAAAAATGAACTGATTTTTATTCATTTAAATCAGAAGCAGGATAGTAGAGAAGGAATCAATTTTTACAAATCAAAAAAGAAGTCCCCGGAATTGGTTGATGAATTTTCGGATATCACAAAGAAAATTATGTTATGCGATGAATTGGAAAATTTTTCTGCATTAATGATGATTCATGAGCGAAAAATTGCCGATTTTCTTGAAATTCTCACAGTTAGAGAAAAATTTTTCTCAGATTGCCCTTCATTTGTCAAAAGTTTAGGTGCATGGGGTGGAGATTTTGTGATGAGTGCGAAATTTGGGGACTATAAGAACTATTTTTGGGAGAAAGGTTTTACGACCGTTTTTGAATGGGATAATATAATTGGTTTATAATCAATATATTACAATCCTGTTTTTTTATTTGCCATTCTGACTTATATCAGTATATTTAAACCACCTTTAACAAATAATTAATATTATTTTTGTTGAAAGCAATAAAGAAATAGAAAATATAAGTAAAATGAAAAACACTAAAATCATCCAGGATTTAGAGAAATTAGGGATTAAAGGAAACTATGAAGTAGTGTATAATCCTTCTTATGAAGAATTATATCAGGCTGAAGTTTCTCCTGAAAATCAGGGGTTTGAGAAAGCTGAGCTTACAGAATCAGGCGCAGTATCAGTAAAAACAGGAATTTTCACAGGTCGTTCACCTAAAGACAGATATATTGTTCAGGATGATGTTACAAGAGATACAATTTTCTGGGATGGTAAAGTAAACTTACCTACAACAGCAGAAATTTTCGGGTCTTGTAAAGAACTAGTGCTGAACCAGCTTGCCGGATCTAAAAAGATTTATGTAGTAGATACATTCTGCGGAACGAATGCGGATACGAGACTTAAAGTAAGATTTATCGTTGAAGTAGCATGGCAGGCACATTTTGTTACTAATATGTTCATTCGTCCTTCTCACTATGAGCTTGAAAACTTTGGCGAGCCGGATTTCACAGTTATCAACGGATCAAAAACTACCAACCCGAACTGGGAAGCTCAGGGATTAAACTCTGAGAACTTCATCATGTTCAACCTTACTGAAAAACTACAGATCATCGGAGGTACATGGTATGGAGGTGAGATGAAGAAAGGGATGTTCGCCATGATGAACTACTATCTTCCATTAAAAGGTATGGCCTCAATGCACTGTTCTGCAAACGTAGGAGAAAAAGGGGATGTAGCTTTATTCTTTGGTCTTTCAGGAACTGGTAAAACAACTTTATCAGCAGATCCTAAAAGATACCTTATCGGTGACGATGAGCACGGATGGGATAATAACGGAGTATTCAACTATGAAGGCGGATGCTACGCTAAAGTTATCGACTTATCTGCAGAAAAAGAACCGGATATCTTTGCTGCCATCAAGAGAGATGCACTTCTTGAAAACGTTGTTGTTAACAATGGAGTAGCGGATTATACAGACGGATCTATCACTGAGAACACAAGAGTTTCTTATCCAATCTATCATATCAACAAAATTGTATTGCCTTCCAAAGCAGGTCATGCCAAAAAGATAGTTTATCTTTCAGCAGATGCATTCGGAGTACTTCCTCCGGTTTCTATCCTGAATGAAGATCAGGCTCAATACCACTTCCTTTGCGGTTATACATCAAAATTAGCAGGAACTGAAAGGGGAATTACTGAACCTCAGCCATCTTTCTCTCCAGCATTTGGTGAAGCATTCCTTACATTGCACCCAACAATGTATTCTAAAACATTAATCGGTAAAATGAAGGAGCACGGAGCTAAAGCTTATCTGGTAAACACAGGTTGGAATGGTACCGGAAAGAGAATTTCTCTAAAAGATACCAGAGCAATCATTGATGCCATCATTGACGGTTCTATTGATAATGCTCCTAAAACTCAGGTTCCGATCATGAACCTTGAAATTCCTACTGAATTGCCAAACGTTTCTACAGGTATTCTAGATCCTAGAGATACTTATGAGAACGCTTCAGAATGGGAAGAAAAAGCAAAAGATCTTGCTTCAAGATATATCAAGAACTTTGAGCAGTATTGTGATACTGAAGAAGGTAAAAAATTAGTAGCTTCAGGACCTCAATTGCAGGAACAGACTATCTAATAGTTACCAATCAACATATAAAAAGCCTCATCACTGATGAGGCTTCTTATTAGTATTTTTTACAACTTTCAATCAATTGATTCTGTTCATCCAGTTTCAGGACTGTTGATTTGATTGATTCTTCAGTCAGATATTTTATAATCATAAAATGCTTTGAAGAAAAGTAAGACTTTCCGTCCAATATTTTATTTAAATACTTTGGAGTAGTGAAGGTCATCCAATATTTTGTTTTGTCAGAAAATTCAATGGTGACTTCTATAGCAGATTCAGTATCCTCTACTATTTCATCATCAATATGAATGGAAATAATTTCCGGTTCTTTCTCCAAGCAGAAATAAAACTTAGAATACCATCTGAGCTTTCCTTCATCATTCCAGATTCTTATATTTTCAGCATTTATTTCTTCAACGATATAAGATTTTCTTTTTGTTAATTGTCTGGAATTTACCCCAATGCTTTTACAGTAAATCTTATCCTTTATCTTCATAAATTATTTTTCATAATCATCTGTGAAAATCTGTGAAATCCGTGGTTAAATAAAAAAGTATAAGTTATTTTAAACTTAATAAGGCCAACCGATACCCATCCATTCCAAAGCCTGATAAGACTGCATCCGTATTAGCTGCTGTTACAGATTTCTGTCTGAATTCCTCTCTTTTATAGATATTGCTGATATGAACTTCTACTTTAGGTTTTCTGATATTTTTTAAACAGTCTGCAATCGCATATGAATAGTGAGTATAAGCCCCGGGATTGATCACTACTGCATCGAAGTCATCCTCCTGAAGCCTGTTAATAAGCTCGCCTTCAATATTAGACTGGTAATATTTTATATCATGAGCCTGAAACTCGGATTTCAAATTTTCCAAATAACTTTCCATAGAAACATTTCCATAGATTTCCGGTTCTCTTGTGCCTAAAAGATTGAGATTAGGCCCGTTGATGATTAAAACTCTCATACCATAAAATTAAAAACTTTTTTTAATTAATGGCCAAAAATTTCAATGTGATGTAGATTTGTTTCAATTGAGTTTTTAATAATGATATTTGTCATATTTAAATAAATGATAAAGCTTACAACTCCTTATTGTTATGGCTTTTATTAAAATTTTATGTTAATTATTAAAAATTTATCATGAAAAAATAATAAGTCTACTTGTTTTGTAGACTAAAAGTTTTTAGCTTTGCAACCATATTTCGATCGGCTTATAAAGAAAGATGGAGGGAACTGACCCTGTGAAGTCTTAACAACCTACCCTTGGGGCAAGGTGTTACGTTCAGCCTTTTAAGGAAAAATAAGCATTTGGTTTATCGTATTTATCGATGCCCTTTGCTGACTTTTCTGCAAAGGGTTAAATTTTAATATATGATAAATAAAATTGATTATGATTAGTAAAAATTTATTTAATTCTAAAGCCTGGATACCTCCGGTTGCGGCTTTTTTTCTGGGAGTCACCAGTGTAAGTGCACAGAATTCCAGACTGAAAAAAGATAGTCTTCATGAAAAGGAGCTTGATGAAGTCGTAGTGGTAGCTTACGGAAAAGCAAAAAGAAACAGCTATACCGGTTCTGTAGCCACCATTTCCAGTGATAAAATCAATAACAGACCTGTAACCAATATTACCAAAGCATTGGAAGGGCAGGTTGCAGGGATTCAGACCACCAGTGCCTCAGGGCAGCCGGGTGCGGTTTCTACTATCAGAATCAGAGGAATCGGTTCCATCAGTGCTTCCAGTGATCCTTTATACGTAGTAGACGGAATTCCTTTTGACGGAAATATTAACTCTATCAGCCCAAGTGATATTGAATCCATCAGTGTTTTGAAAGACGCTACAGCAAGTGCCTTGTATGGTTCAAGAGGGGCAAACGGAATTATCATCATCACTACAAAATCAGGAAAAAAAGGAGAAGCCAGAGTAAATTTTAATATCAGCCAGGGATTCTCAGGAAGAGCTGTCAAAGATTATGAACAGGTAAACACGGATCAATATTTTCAATTATATTGGGAAGCATTAAGAAACGGATATCAGTCCGGTAAAGTTTCTTCTCAGCAGGCTGCTCAGATGGCAACAGATAATCTTGTTTCTACCCTTGGAATTAATCCATATGGAACTGCTTATCCAAAACCGGTGGGAACAGATGGAAAATTATTGTCAGGGGCATCACCACTCTGGAATGATGACTGGAGAGATATTCTACAGAGAGTGGCATCAAGAAACCAGATGGATCTTGATATCAGCGGAGGAAGTGAGAAAAGTAATTACTTCTTTTCCCTTGGTTATCTGGATGATAAAGGGATGGCCATTGAATCTGGTTTTAAAAGATATAATACCAGGCTTAAAATTAATTCCGAAGTTAAAAGATGGCTGAATGTTGGAGTAAACTTAAGTTATACGAACAGTATTCAGCAGGCACCAACTTCTTCAGATTCCAAGGCAAGCAATATCATCAATGCCGCAAGGTTTATTCCTTCATTCTATCCTTATTATGAAAGAAATGCAGACGGAACTTACGTTTTAGATGCTGACGGAAATCCAATTTATGATTTTGGAAAATACAGACCTACAAATGCACTTCAAAATCAGAATGCTGCTGCAACGTTGCCTTTAGATAAAAACGAAAATAAAGAAGATAACTTTTCAGGAAAAGGATTCATGGAATTCACTTTCTTGCCGGAACTGAAATTCAAAACAAGCTTCTCAGTTGATTTGGTGAATTATAACGGACATTATTATTCAAATCCATTACTTGGGCAAGGTGCGGAAATTGGAGGTTCGGTGACGAAGACCAATACCAGAACACTTTCCTATACAACCAGCAATATTCTGACGTATGATAAAAAGTTTGGAAAGCATCATGTTAATGCATTAGCAGGACATGAATTCTATAAATACGATTATCAGACGATTTCAGGAACAAGAAGTCAGTTTTCACTGCCTTATTACTATGAGCCGGATGCTGCTTCTCTGCTGGGAAGTTTCAGTGGAAACAGTAATAAATTAAGCTTATTGAGTTTCCTTGGAAAAGTAGAGTATGACTACAATAATACTTACTTCTTATCTGCATCGGGAAGAGCAGACAGCTCTTCAAGATTTGCGAAAGATAACAGGTGGGGCAGATTCTGGTCAGTGGGAGGTTCGTGGAAAATTTCGAATGAGGAATTTATTAAAAGCCTGAATGTTTTCAATCAGTTGACATTGCGTGCCAGTTACGGAGGACAAGGAAATGATAAATTACTTAGACCTAACGGACAACCGCTTTATTACGCTTATCAGGAGTTGTACAGATTTATCAGTCTTGGTGGAGAACCAGGAACAACCCTTGAAAAAACATCAACCAATAATGTGAAGTGGGAAACCAACCTTAATTTAAACGTAGGATTGGAATTCGCGATTCTGAATAACAGGGTTAAAGGAAATATCGAATACTTCAAAAGAAAAAGCCAGGATCTTCTGTTTAATATGCCGGTTGCGCCGTCGTTGGGGATCAGTGATTATCCGGCGAATATCGGAACGATTCAGAATACAGGGTTTGAATTTTCATTATTTACAACACCTGTTAAAACTGAGGATTTCCAGTGGAATGTTGATGTTAATCTAAGTACTTTAAACAACAAAGTAACCAAATTGCCAGGAGGTTCTCTTGTGGTGGGTAGCAAGTTGTTAACGGTAGGAGGTTCTGTATATGATTTCTTTATTCCGGAATGGGTAGGTGTAGATCCAAGCAATGGAAAGCCATTGTGGAAAACAGTTTCTACCGATGCCAGTGGAAATTCAGTGGAAGGAACGACTTCAGAATACTCAAAAGCGACAAAACTATTGCAAGGTTCTGCATTGCCTAAACTGACAGGTGGAATCAGCACAAGTATCACCTATAAGAATTTTGATTTTTCAGGATTATTGACCTTCAAAATCGGAGGGAAAATTCTGGATACCGATTATACTTCCATTATGCATAACGGAAGTGCCGGAGGACGTGCATGGAGTTCTGAAATTCTGAACAGATGGACACCGGATAATCCATATACAGATGTTCCTGCATTGAGCACAACAACGAATAACTGGACATCAACGTCTTCAAGATTCCTGTATTCAGGTACTTATGCAAGACTTAAAAATGTAAGCTTAGGATATACACTCCCTGAAGATTATTTTGAGAAAATAGGATTGAAAAAATTCAGAATATATATTCAGGCAGAAAACCTTCTGACCTTCTATAAACATAAAGGAATGGATCCTGAGCAGGCTTTGGACGGAACCACGTATTACAGATATCCTGCCATGAGAACAATCACTTTTGGTCTTCAGGCAACGCTTTAACCTTTTAAAATTGAAACAATGAAACAATTAAAATATATATCATTTGCTCTTATCGGATTTTTGTCGTTGGCAAGCTGCGAAAGCGAGCTGGATACAGCTCCTACTGATCAGGCCAGCAGTGTAGAAGTTTTCAAAACAGCCGAAAGTGCTGAGACGGTAGTGAACGGTACCTGGGCAAAGTTTAATAATGACGGAACAACCTATGCCAATATCGGGTATTCCACTGTGTTGAGAGCCAGTGATGCTATGGGAAGTGATGTGGCAGTATTGACCAATAAGTATGGTTTCGCTTCTACCTATGCCTTTACAGAAATGGTTAACAGTACAGCAAGCCGCCCGCTGTTTATCTGGACTATGTTGTATTCCACTATCAATAATATGAATAATGTGATTACAAGAATTGATGGCACAGAAGGCAGCCAGGAGAAAAAGGATCAGGTAAAAGGCCAGGCAAAAGCCTTACGTGCTTTCTGTTACCTGAATCTGGCAAGCTTTTATCAGTTCAGCTATCTTAAAGACAAATCAGCATTGACAGCCCCGATTTATACAGAACCTTCCACAACAAGCACAGTAGGGAAGAAGAGAGCAAGCCTTGAAGAAATCTATACATTGATTAAAAGTGATCTTACCGACGCCGATAACCTATTGAAAAATTATACAAGAAATAATAAGGATAAGATCAATCGTTCTGTGGTAAACGGACTTTTAGCAAGAACTTACCTGAATACAGGAGAATGGAGCAAAGCTTCAGCATCAGCAAAAATTGCAAGGGAAGGTTTCCCGCTGATGGCTCCGGAAAAGTATAAAGAAGGTTTCAATGATATCAACAACGCAGAATGGATCTGGGGACATGCACAGACCCAGGAACAGTCTGATGAAAGTTATGCCTTCCATTATCTGGATGTATCTTCCTCAGGAAGTTATTATTACAGCTTTATGGCGGATCCTTATTTTAAAGATCTTTTTGATACCAATGACATCAGATACCAGTTATTTTCATGGGACGGACAGAAAGGTAGAGAAGGATTGCTGAGGTATGCCAAATTTAAGTTTAAGCCAACCCTTATTGCAGATATTGTGTACATGAGAGCTGCTGAAATGTACCTGATCGAAGCTGAGGCGGAAGCCAGAAACGGAAATGTTCCTCAAGCGGTAGCAGTCTTGAACCAGTTGAAATCTGCCAGAAATGCTAATATTTATTCTGGATCATTGTCACAGAATGCAGTAGTAGATGCCGTTCTGATTGAAAGAAGAAAAGAATTATTCGGCGAAGGATTCTCCCTTTCAGATATCATCAGAACGCAGGGTACAGTAGTAAGAAAACCGTTTGTAGATGCTGACGGCAAACCGATAAAAGTTCAGATCACTACACCGGACGGAACCGTGAAAACAGTAGACGGTAAAGGACATTCCGTTCTTGATTTCCCAGATAAAACTGCTTTCACCCCAAACAGTACTTATTATTTATTCAGTATTCCACAAAGGGAATTTGAGAATAACCCGAATTTATGAGATATAGTCCATAATTAGATTGATTTTTTGAGCCACTGCTTTTTGCGGTGGTTTTTGTCTTTAAGAATTTTTGTATAAGTCATTGAAAAGTATCCACTCTCCAATTAAAGATCTTGTTATTTTACGGGCAAAGTTTTTCTTTTCTCAAAAATGGAAACTAAACCTTCATTAAAAATAATCTTATTACCATCTATTTTACCGTTAGTTACTCTCCTGGTATACCATTTTGTTTTACCTTGAGAAGCAGGAATGAATTCTTCGATAAAAATCTCATTATTTTTTATTCTATATTTTCCTCCGTAATAAACAGAATTTTTTCCTCTATGCTCATCAAATTTTCCAAAATACATAAGTGATTCATTCTTGAAAAAACCATCATTATGAAAAATAATTATCCTTGGATTCTTCATTTCTCCTTCATTGTAATATCTCCCCTCAAAGACCTGAACATAATATGTGGTAGTATCAATTTTTTTTAAATCTTCTTCAGAAGGTTTTTCTTTAAATGAATATTGTACTTTATCATTTAATAAGGGTTCATCATATTTATCTTTTTCTATTTTGTATAGTTTTTGTCCACAGCTGTTTAAAAATACCATCATGCAGAGTATTGAAAAAATATATTTAATCATAATCAAAAATTTTTTATTTGTATGCTATAGTGGAAAGGTCAGGTTGTTTCACTTCATTTTTATTGAAGCGAACAAAAGGTGATCAAGAGAATATTTCATATATGCTTTTTGATGTTGAGTTATTTTTTATTTTCAATGATATGAATTTTATTTTTATCATAAAGGACTGGTATAGTATTTGTGAATAAGTTTTTCCGTAAAGAATATTGGGTAAATGCTCAATAAATAATTCATTTTACAAAAAATCTCTACCTTTGTACCATGAACCTCTTAAGATGGATACTGGCAATTTATTTCATGGCGCTATCATTGATGCCATGTGCTGATGTGTCTCATCCACAGAATTCCGGGAACAAAATAGTTTCCCTGAGTGTTAAGGAAAATCATTCAAAAGAAAAAGGAGACATCTGTTCTCCGCTGTGTGCCTGCAGCTGTTGCCAGATAACAGTTTCAGCATTTAAAATGGATCCTTTATTGGAAATTCCCGAGCAGATTCCTGCTTATTTTTCAAAGAAGATTTTATTCCACAAAAACGACTTTGCTTACCAGGTTTACGATCCTATCTGGCAGCCTCCTAAAATTTAATTTTTATTGATTTTTTAGAAAGTTATGCTTTCTAATACTTATTCGTGCTTAAAACTTTGCAATACCATTGCAGAGGTTTTCAGGATATTTTTGCTGCAGTATTTTATACTGTGTGCATTCACTTTTCAATAAAAATTAAATACAAATCGTGTTAGATAAAATCATAAAATTCAGTATCAAAAACAAGGTGATCATTGGATTGATGACCCTGGTGCTGATCATCTGGGGAACATGGAGTGCCACCAGATTACCGATAGATGCTGTACCGGATATCACCAATAACCAGGTACAGATCATTACCGTATGTCCTACGCTGGCGGGACAAGAAGTAGAACAGTTGGTTACCTTTCCCATTGAACAGAGTATTGCCAATGTTCCCGATATTCAGGAGACAAGAAGCATTTCAAGATTTGGACTTTCTGTGATTACAGTAGTGTTCAAAGAAAATGTAGATGTTTACTTTGCGAGACAGCTTATCAATGAACAGCTGAAAAACGCAGTCGAAGAAATTCCAAAAGGAGTAGGAACTCCCGAGCTGGCTCCTGTAAGTACAGGACTTGGAGAAGTATACCAGTATATTCTTCACCCTAAAAAAGGAAGCGAAAAGAAATACAATGCTAAAGAGCTCCGTACCATGCAGGACTGGATCGTTCGCAGACAGCTGAACGGAACACCGGGAGTGGCGGAGATCAACAGTTTCGGAGGGGAATTAAAACAATATGAAGTCGCTATTGATCCCAATCGGTTGAAAGCAATGGGAACAAGTATCACTGAAATATTTACAGCGCTTGAAAAAAACAATCAGAATACAGGAGGAGCTTATATTGATAAAAAACCCAACGCCTATTTCATCCGTGGAATTGGTCTGGTTACCTCTTTGGAAGACATTAAAAACATTGCGGTTAAAAATGAAACAGGAAGCGTTCCGATTTTTATAAAAGATGTTGCTGATGCTCGTTTAGGAAGTGCCGTTCGCTACGGAGCCTTGACTTATGATGGAAAGGTAGATGCTGTGGGTGGAGTAGTCATGATGCTGAAAGGGGCGAATAGTAATGAAGTGGTCAGCAACATCAAAGCAAAAATTCCGACCATTCAGAAATCTCTTCCTGATGATGTTATTATAGAACCATTTCTGGACAGAACAGACCTTGTAGACAGAGCCATCAATACCGTACAGAAAAACCTCATCGAAGGAGCACTGATCGTTATTTTCGTTCTTGTCATTTTTCTTGGAAACCTGAGAGCCGGGCTTATCGTGGCTTCGGCCATTCCGCTTTCTTTGTTATTTGCTTTAGGAATGATGAATGTTTTCGGGGTAAGCGCCAATCTGATGAGCCTTGGAGCCATAGACTTCGGGTTGATTGTAGATGGTGCCGTGATTATTGTAGAAGCAACCCTGCATCATTTAGGCGTAAGGAAATCTACCCGTGCTTTGACACAGTCTGAAATGGATGAAGAAGTATTCCTTTCTGCCTCAAAGATCAGAAGCAGTGCGGCCTTCGGAGAAATCATCATTCTTATCGTATACATTCCGATTCTTACCCTGGCAGGTGTAGAAGGAAAAATGTTTACCCCAATGGCCAAAACAGTAGGATTTGCCATTCTGGGAGCATTGATTCTATCCCTGACCTATATCCCCATGATGAGTGCTTTGTTTTTATCTAAGAAAATATCCCATAAAGAAACCTTCTCTGATAAAATGATGAACCGCCTTCAAAAGATCTATCAGCCATTATTACAAAAAGCAATCAAAGTAAAGTATATCATTGTTTCTGCAACAGCTGTAGTGTTCCTTATCTCTGCTTTTATCTTTAAAAATATGGGTGGGGAATTTATCCCGCAGCTGCAGGAGGGAGACTTTGCATTCCACTGTATTTTACCGCAGGGAAGTTCTTTGAGCCAGAGTATAGAAACCTCCATGCAGGCATCAAGGATTATCAAACAGTTTGATGAAGTGAAAATGGTAGTCGGAAAAACCGGTTCTGCTGAGGTTCCTACAGACCCGATGCCACCTGAAGCAACTGATATGATCGTGGTATTAAAGCCACAAAGCGAATGGAAAACCAAAAAATCTTATAATGAACTGGCCGATGAGATCAGTGAAAAACTGGAAACGATTCCCGGAGTATTCTTTGAGAAAAATCAACCTATCCAGATGCGTTTCAATGAGCTGATGACCGGGATCAGACAGGATGTTGCCGTAAAGATCTTCGGGGAAAACCTTGATTCTCTTGCCATATATGCAGATAAAGTTGGGAAAGTCATTCAGACTGTTGATGGGGCTACAGCTCCTCAGATTGAAAGAGTGAGCGGTCTTCCGCAGATCAATGTACAGTATGACAGAACAAGAATTGCCAATTACGGTTTGAATATCGAAGATGTCAATAATGCAGTAAGCACGGCCTTTGCCGGAAAAGCTGCCGGTCAGGTCTTTGAAAATGAGAGACGCTTTGACCTGGTAGTTCGTCTCGACAGTCTTCACAGAACCGATATTTCAGATGTGAATAATCTGATGATAACATCCGCCAGCGGTGCGCAGATTCCATTGTCACAGGTGGCTAATATAAGTTATAAACTGGGGCCTGCGCAGATCAGCCGTGAACAGGGAAAACGGAGAATTGTGATTGGGTTCAATGTAAAAGACCGTGATGTGGAAAGTGTGGTGAAAGATATTCAGGCAAAACTGGAGAAAGTGAAACTGCCTTCCGGATACTACTTTACTTACGGAGGTCAGTTTGAAAACCTGCAGGAAGCAAGCCAACGTCTGATGATCGCTGTTCCTGTATCATTGCTTCTGATTTTTATGCTTCTGTATTTTACTTTCCGTTCATTCAAGCAGGCTGCATTGATTTTCACAGCCATTCCTATGAGTGCTATTGGGGGTGTCTTTGCGCTTTTAGTAAGAGACATGCCTTTCAGTATCAGTGCCGGAATTGGATTTATTGCTCTTTTTGGAGTAGCAGTATTGAACGGAATTGTTTTGATAGGAACATTCAATCAATTAGAAAAAGAAGGCGAAACGGATATTCTGAAAAGAGTCTTTGAAGGAACGAAAACCAGATTGAGACCGGTACTGATGACGGCTACCGTAGCTTCACTAGGATTTTTGCCAATGGCTATTTCCACCGGAGCCGGAGCTGAAGTACAGAAACCTTTGGCGACAGTAGTAATTGGGGGTCTGGTAACGGCAACATTCCTTACATTATTCGTTTTACCGATGCTGTACATTATTTTTAACACAAAGATTTTGAAAAGAAAGAATAATAATACGGGAATGATTACTGCCGTTTTGGCAGTAGGATTCATAATGGTGGGACAGACTTTTAACGCACAGTCCAGACCAATTTCCATAGAACAGGCGGTAGAACAGGCAGTGAACAATAATTTAACCCTGCAGTCAAAAGACTTAAGCATTAAATCCGCTGAAGTATTAAGGGCAACTGCAAAAGAACTCCCGAAATTAAGTTTTGAAGCTCAGCTTGGTCAGTACAACAGCCCAAAGTTTGACCAATCGTTTGCGATCTCACAGAGCATTCCTTTTCCGACACTTTTTAAAGCAAGAAAAGATTTAATCAATGAGAATATTAAAAGCAAGCAGATTGATAAAGAGATTACAGCCAATGAGCTGATAAAACAGGTGCGTACTTACTATTACCAGATTGAATACCTTCAGTATAACAAGGCTCAGCTGACCAGTCTTGATCAATATTATGAAGAGTTTATCAGAATTGCAACCGTGAGATTTAAAGCAGGTGATATCAAGAAAATAGAAATCAGTACTGCAGAAACCCAGAAAGGAGAAATTGATCTGCTGCTCAGACAAAATGAAGTTTATCTGAATAACGCTTACAGGAATTTAAAGACTCTGATGAACACTTCGGAAGATATTGAAGTTTCGTTTAACAAAGATTATGCTCCTTTAAAAGCAGAAAATGTCCTCGACAGTGCTGTGGTTGCCAACAATCCTACGGTAAAAGCTTTTTACCAGGAAATGGAGATCGCCGAAAAAAATAAAAAAGTTGAAAAATCCCTCGGACTGCCGGATTTCAGTTTAGGATACACCAATCAGTCTTTGATAGGCCTGCATACCATTAACGGACAGGAAAATTTTTATAATTCAGGAAAACGCTTTCAGTCGGCAACAGTAGGAGTAGCGATTCCATTGACATTTGGAGCGACGAAGGCAAGAATTCAGGCGCTGGAATATGAAAAACAGGTTGCGGAAACCAATGCTAGAATGCAGCAGAAACAGCTTTCCGCTCAGTTGGAAAATGCCTTCAGTCAGTATCAGCAGGATTTACAGCAATATGAATATTACACAGATCAGGCGCTTCCTAATGCTGAAAAAATTGTAAAAGCAGCTCAACTGGGATATAAAACAGGGGAAATTTCCTATGTAGAATATCTTTTTGCCCTGCAGACTGCCACAAATATTCAATTAAAATACCTGGAATCTATCCAGCAGGTGAATCAATCTGTAGTTACTATTAATTCAATCATCAATAAATAACATGAAACTAAAACACAATATCATATATCTTACAGTCACGGCTCTTTCTATCATAAGCTGCGGAAAACAGGAAAAGGCAACGGAAAAGGCAGATATTAAAACCGAACAATCGGAAAAAGGCCATGACGAGGAACCTCAAACCATAGCTTCTCTTACAGAGGATCAGATGAAATCTGTAGGCATTGCTTTGGGAACTGTAGAAATGAAAGAGCTGACATCCACGATAAAAGCTAACGGTTTACTGAGCGTTCCCAATAGTAATAAAGCAACCATCACTTCCCTGTATGGAGGAATCATCAAAACCATCAATATTCAGGTAGGAAGTATTGTGAAAAAAGGGCAGGTCATTGCCACCATTGCCAATCCGGAATATATCCAGCTTCAGGAAGATTATCTGACTACCAATAGCCGAATTACCTATGCAGAACAGGAATACAGAAGACAGAGAGAGCTTTTTGATAATGATGCAGGCGCAAAGAAAAATCTTCAGAGTGCTGATGCTGAGCTTAAAACCTTAAGAACAAAAAGAGCATCTCTTTTGAAACAGCTTCAGATGATGGGAATAAGCCCTGGAAAAGTAAGCAATGGAAACATGAAATCCGGTTTGGTGATTACAGCACCAATCAGTGGAACAATCAGCAGTATTACAGCACAGATCGGAAGTTATGTGGATATCTCTTCTCCCGTTGCTACAGTGATCGATAACGGTTCTATTCATCTCGATCTTCAGGTATTTGAAAAAGATCTTCCTAAAATGAGGGTAGGGCAGATTGTTCATTTTAAACTGACGAACAATCCGGAAACCGAATATGATGCAAGAATTTACAGCATAGGATCTTCTTTTGAAAACGAAAGTAAAACCATCTCTATGCATTGCGAAGTAATTGGAAACAAATCCGGACTGATTGACGGAATGAATATCACCGGAATTGTAAGTCTTGATAAAAGTACAACTCCTGCAGTGCCTACAGAAGCCATTGTAGAAGCAGATGGAAAATACTATGTGTTTATTCAGACCGATAAAAAAGCGGAAGAAGAACATGAAGAAAAAGGAAAACCACATCCGAAAACCTTAAATTTTGAGAAAATAGAAGTGGTAAAAGGAACTTCCGATATGGGATATACTGCGATAACTCCGGTAGGAAATATTCCTGACAATGCAAAAATAGTAGTGAAAGGAGCCTTTTTCGTGAATGCAAAACTGGTGAATTCCGGAGAACACGAACATTAATGAAAGCAGCCGGAACCAGTAAAATGTCGATTTTAATCCTTAAATTAGAGCTGTTTACGGAATTTTTATTGAATAGAAACGGCAGAAAAAAAGTAAAGAGTATCTCACCGAATTTTTAATAAATGACCTGATTATGTTACTAAACAAAAAAATATCAGTCTGGTATTTCATCCGTGAAATAAAAACCCAAATTCTGTTCATCGGAATATTTGCCATAGCTATTGGTCTTCTGGACGAATTGCCGTGGTTTCGCAAAATATCACTGCCCTTAAATATCCCTGCATTGCTGGGAACAGCCGTATCTCTGCTGCTGGCATTCCGTACCTCCCAATCTTATGAAAGATGGTGGGAGGCCAGAACAGTATGGGGTGCTATCGTAAATGATTCCCGGACTTTTGTGAGACTGATCATTCAGTTTATGCCTGCAGGAGATGATAAAGCAATAAAAGGTTTTGCCGAAAGACAGATCATCTGGACCTATGCCCTTGGAGAATCTCTGAGAAAGCTTCCGTTTTCTGAAAAAGTTCAGCAGTATCTGGATAAACATCAGATCAACGCTGTCAATATTCCCAATGCTATTCTGGATGAACATTCAAGACAGCTGAAAGAAATGGCAGCATCCAAAGGATTGACGGATTTCCAGCAAATGCAGCTGAATGATATCATCACAAGACTCTGCGACAGTATGGGAAAATGCGAAAGACTGAAGAATACCGTTTTTCCACGGTCTTACAGTGTTTTGGTTCATATTCTGATCTATGTTTTTGCAGCCATTCTTCCGTTTGGGCTTGATGATTCACAGCTGTTGGTAGAAATTGCAATCACTTTCCTGGTTCCGGTGACATTCATTGCTATTGAAAAAACATCCATCATTATGCAGGATCCGTTTGAAAATGGTCCTGTTGATACTCCAATGACCTCTCTGGCACAGACTATAGAAATCAATATCAGACAGATGATTGGTGAGCAGAATGTTCCCCCAAAAAAAGAAAATACATCTTATTATGAAATGTAATTAAACCATACACAATATGGAAAGTACACCAACACAAACCGTTTCTGCAGGAAGCAGACATAAAAAGAACCTCCTGATTGTTCTCTGCCTTAGCGGAACCTATCTTATCGCTGAGGTAATAGGAGGAATCATTACCAATAGTCTTGCACTATTAGCGGATGCAGCCCATATGCTGACCGACGTGGTAGGATTATTGCTGGCATTTATTGCCATTAAAATAGGAGAAAGAAAAGCAGATCCATCCAGAACATACGGTTATTATAGAACAGAAATACTGGCAGCAGTAGTGAATGCTGTGGTTTTACTAGGAATTTCAATCTATGTTTTGTTTGAAGCCTATCAGCGTTTTCAGAACCCGCCGGAAGTTCAAAGTAAATCCATGCTGATTGTATCCGGAATCGGATTGATCGTTAATATTATCGGAATGATGATTTTAAGAAAAGATTCAGAAGGCAGTCTCAATATGAAAGGTGCGTACTTTGAAGTTCTTTCAGATATGCTTACTTCAGTAGGAGTAATGATAGCCGGAGTAATTATGCTGACCACAGGCTGGTACTACGCCGACCCGTTGATATCAGCAGCAATCGGACTGCTGATCTTCCCAAGAACATGGAGACTGTTGAAAGAAGCCATTAATGTTTTGCTGGAAGGAACCCCTAAAGATGTGGATATTCATGCACTTCGCCAATCATTGGAGAGCACTCCGGGAGTGAAAGGTATCCATGATCTGCATGTCTGGTCGCTAACATCCAGTGTCAATGCGATGAGCGTACACGTTGTAAAAGAAAACGGGTATTCCCGGAATCAATTATTAAAAACATTGACAGATACAACGATGGCTAATTTTAAAATCAGTCATACCACTTTTCAGATCGAAGAAGAAGACTATGAAGAAACTGAAGCCCATCTGTAACCATTAAATGCGTACAATGAAAAAAGATATAGAACACAAACTCATTGATAAAAATACTAAACCCACCAGTATGAGGATTTTGGTATATGATTTTTTAAGCTCTCAGGAAGCGGCTTTATCCCTTTCTGAAATAGAAAATCATTTTGAAAATGCTGACAGAATCACCATCTACAGAACATTGAAAACCTTTGAAGAAAAAGGAATTGTTCACAGCATTCAGGAAAATACAACCACAAAATACAAACTGTGCGAAGATGATTGTGATGAAAAAACACATAAAGACTGGCATCTGCATTTCTATTGTAAAATATGCAAGCAGACTACCTGCAAAGAAGATATTTCTTTCCCTGAAAATATCCAGACCAATTTCAGGATTGACGAAATAAGACTCTTTGCCAAAGGAATCTGCGAAAACTGTCTTGAAAGTTTGCAATAGCATTGCATCAGTCTCATCTTTACATTTGTATAAAAATATTCAGTTATGGAAAAATGCTGTAGTACAACCCCGGAAAAACCAGATACAAAAGGACACCAACATCATCACGCAGAAGGAGACGGACATGACCATGACGGACATGATCACTCTCATGACTCCGGAGATCAGACGGTCTTTCAGATGTTTCTGCCGGCCATTATATCCTTTATCATCTTATTATTGGGAATTGCCTTTGATAACTATATAAAACCTGCATGGTTTACAGGCTGGGTACGGTTGGTATGGTTCCTGGCAGCCTATATTCCTGTAGGATTTCCGGTATTGAAAGATGCGTATAAAAGCATCATCAAAGGAGATGTGTTCTCAGAATTCTTTCTGATGGGCATTGCAACCATTGGTGCTTTTGCCATAGGAGAATATCCTGAAGGAGTAGCGGTAATGCTGTTTTATGCCGTAGGAGAAGTATTCCAGTCTATGGCGGTTACCAGAGCCAAAGGAAATATAAAAGCATTATTGGATCAGCGTCCTGATGAGGTAACGGTTATGGAAAATAATCAGCCCAAGACTATGAAGGCTAAAGAAGCTAAAATTGGAGATGTCATACAGCTGAAACCCGGTGAAAAACTGGCGCTGGATGGGGAATTGCTTTCAGATTCGGCTTCATTCAACACAGCAGCTTTAACGGGAGAAAGTAAACCTGATACCAAAAATAAAGGCGAAGCCGTTCTTGCCGGAATGATCAATATGAACAGTATTGCTCTGGTAAAAGTAAATACAGCTTATGAAGACAGTAAACTGAGCAAAATCCTGGAATTAGTTCAGAATGCCACAGCCCAAAAAGCACCGACAGAATTGTTCATCAGAAAATTTGCGAAAGTATACACGCCCATCGTGGTATTTCTTGCCATAGGGATCTGTTTACTGCCCTATTTCTTCGTGAGCGATTATCAGTTCAGAGACTGGCTGTACAGAGCATTGATATTCCTTGTGATTTCCTGTCCTTGTGCTTTGGTAATTTCAATTCCGTTGGGATATTTCGGAGGAATCGGTGCCGCTAGCCGCAACGGAATTCTGTTCAAAGGAAGTAATTTTCTGGACAGTATTGCAGAGATTCAGAATGTAGTAATGGACAAAACCGGGACCATGACAGAAGGCGTATTCAAAGTTCAGGAAGTAAGCATAAGCCCTGAATTTAACAAAGAAGAAATCCTTCAGCTGGTTAATGTTCTCGAAAGTAAAAGTACCCATCCGGTGGCAACTGCGATACACAATTATGTTGGAGAAATCAATCACAGCATTCCTTTGGAAAATGTAGAAGAGATAGCTGGTCACGGATTGAAAGCGACTATTAACGGAAAAGAACTTCTGGTTGGGAACTTTAAGTTGATGGATAAGTTCAACATCCCTTATGATCTTAACCACTCCAATATTGTATATACGGTAATTGCGGTGGCTTATGATAAAAAGTTTGCAGGCTATATCACTATTGCAGACAGCATCAAAGAAGATGCTATGGAAACCGTAGACAAGCTTCATAAAATGAATGTGAAGGCAACAATGCTGAGCGGTGATAAAAGTACCGTTGTGAAATATGTAGCAGATCAACTGGGTATCGACAATGCATTCGGGGACCTGTTACCTGAAGACAAAGTAAACAAGGTTAAAGAAATCAAAGCCAGAAACCAGACGGTAGCTTTCGTAGGAGACGGAGTGAATGATGCGCCTGTAGTGGCTTTAAGCGATGTTGGAATTGCAATGGGAGGTTTGGGAAGTGATGCCACCATTGAAACTGCAGATGTAGTAATTCAGGATGATAAACCAAGTAAGATCCCAATGGCCATCAATATCGGAAAACAAACTAAAAAGATCGTTTGGCAGAATATTGTCCTTGCCTTTGCTGTAAAAGCTGTTGTTCTCATCCTGGGAGCCGGTGGATTGGCAACCATGTGGGAAGCTGTGTTTGCCGATGTAGGAGTAGCATTGCTGGCTATTTTAAATGCGGTGAGAATCCAAAGAATGAAATTTTAACAAGCAAATAATAAACACAACTCAATTATATTCAATAAAAGCTCTGCTGAATCTCAGTAGGGCTTTTGTTTTTAAATTTTATCGGAGATAAAATCCTTGCGCCTTAAAAAACAGTAAACATTAAAAACTTGCGTCTTTGCGTTTCCAACATCACACCATACCAAAACTTAATTTAGAAAAGATAATATTTTTTGTTGGATGAGCGCAAAGGCGCAAAGAAGATTAAAATTGTGGTGTTTTTAAGAACGCAAGAAAATCAAAGATTTTCAGCAAGATGATGTCTTAATGATTAGTCTCATTCAGAATCATTATCAGCTTTATTAAATTTTATCGGAGATAAAATCCTTGCGCCTTAAAAAACAGTAAACATTAAAAACTTGCGCCTTTGCGTTTCCAACATCACACCATACCAAAACTTAATTTAGAAAAGATAATAGATTTTTTTTGTTGGATGAGCGCAAAGGCGCAAAGAAGATTAAAATTGTGGTGTTTTTAAGGACGCAAGAAAATCAAAGATTTTCAGCAAGATGATGTCTTAATAATTAGTCTCATTCAGAATCATTATTAGTCTTATTAAATTATCGCAGATAAAATCCTTGCGTCTTAAAACAGTAAGCATTTTAAAAAGAACTTGAGACTTTGCGATTTCCAACAAAACAAAGAATATAAAAAAGCTCTGCCAAAAACATCAGCAAAGCTTTTATCAACAAGATTAAATTGTATATAAAGAACTAAATTTTTATTTAGGTCTAAAGTCTTACTCAAAGTTCGGGATAAAATTATTCCGGTGACAGGCACAGTTTTGTGATTTTTATAGGTAACAGTAGATAAGCATAATGACATTCATCATAAATCTGTTATAAAACAGTTTTGAAGTAGTATATTTGTAACAGAGAACAAAATCGGTGAGGTTATTTATTTCCATATTCATCATTTTTACCGTTGCATTACGTCCTGTTTTGCCATTGGTAAATTATGCCGTGAATTATGATTATATTGTGAAAAACCTTTGTGAGAAGAGAAATGTACCACAGTCAACCTGTAAAGGAAAATGCTACGTGGAAAAAGAGCTGGCTAAAACAGAAAAACAGTCCAACAGCTCCCAAACCATAAAGATTGCTGGATTAGATGTTTTTATTTCTCACGATATCCTTTCCTTCTCCGCTCATTTGAATTCGGAATCACTTTCTGAAATTCCCGATTCAAGTTATTTTAATTCTCATTCTTCAGAATACTTTTCAAGGATTTTCCATCCTCCGTTGGTTTAATTTTTATTATAAACTATATTTTTAGTTTGTAAGATGGGAGTTTATAAAGCTTTCATTAGTAAGCCATTAAAGATGCATTCTATAATTCAAATGGACCATTGTAAGCAATAAGAAATACATCAGTTCTTCTTGAGAATTGTTGTGCTTTTTTCAGACTTGTATATGGTATCATAACTTTATTTAACATTATTAATTTCAATTTAACATTAAAATGAAATCTCCTATAATTTTGACTGCCTTGCTGTCAGTATCATTACTGTCGTGTGCCAAGGAAACTCCTCAGGTAAAGCATGCAAGCCACATGGACTCCTCGGGGAAGAAAATAGAAAATGTACAGGTAGTGAACGAAGAAGATCCTGTCTGCCACATGAAAACTGCCGGATCTATAAAAGATACTGCTGTGTATAAAAATAAAACGTACGGTTTTTGCAGTGTCTCCTGCAAAGGTGAATTCAAAAAAAGTCCTGAAAGATATGCCCAAAAATAAAAAGACCGCAAATAAAAGTAAAGTGATCATACCCATTGCGGTATTTGCATTGCTTTTCCTGGGAATAGGTGTGGGAATGGGGTATTTTAAAAAGAACCTTTATACTGTGATGAAAGTTCCGGACTTTGAACTTACAGATCAGAACAGTAAAAAAGTTACCAATAAAGATATGGTGGGAAAGGTATATCTCGTAGAATTTTTCTTCAGCAAATGTCCTACCATATGCCCGGTGATGAATACCAATATGAAGGCAATCCAAAACCAGATTAATGATCCCAACTTCGGCATTATTTCCATCAGTATTGATCCGGAAAATGACACGCCTGAAGCTTTGAAAGAACATGCCCAAAGAATTGGTGCAAAATCTCCCAACTGGCATTTCCTGACCGGAGATCGTGCCTATATTGGCGATCTTGCGGATAAATTTAATATCTACGTTGGTGATAAAGAAGATGAAGGAGAAAGCCTGAACCACAGCGGAATGATTGCTCTGGTAGATCAGGAGGGGAATATCCGTTGTAGATACAACAAAGAAAATATGCCGATCCTTTATTATTCAGGACTAAATTATGAAGATCCGGAAGGTAAAACACCTATGCTGACAGGAAAATATCACCCAGATAGAGAAATTCTTATTGAGGATATTAAAAAATTATTGAAATAGGGAAGGGGGGAAGCCGGATGTCTGAAACTGGAAGTTATTCCAGACTATGAAGCTCTAGCAATTTTTTGAGATGGCTGTAAAAGGAAATAGAAGTTGAAAAAGTTAGGCTATAACATCAATTACTTCCAGCATCGATCACCGACCTCCCACTTAAAAAGAAAACATTGTTCAACCATAAACAAAAAAATTATGAAGATTTTGAAAATAGCTGCTATAACTGCAGTTTTCGCAGCCCAATTTACAATGGCTCAGTTTAAGCAGACGCCTCTTCCTTATGCTTATAATGCTTTGGAAGGAAATATTGATGCCCAAACGATGGAAATTCATTATTCAAAACACGGTGCAGCATATGCTGCTAACTTGAATAAAGCGATTGCTGGAACTCCACAGGAAAAAGAAACTTTGTTTCAGATTCTTTCCAATGTTTCAAAATTGCCTGCTGCTGTAAGAAATAACGCAGGAGGACACTACAACCACGAATTGTTCTGGACGGTTCTTACTCCTCAGAAAAATACACAGCCTTCAGCAAAATTAGCAAAAGCCATCAATGAAACTTTCGGAAGTATGGATGCTTTTAAAGAAAAAATGTCTAAGGCAGGTGCAGACCGTTTTGGTTCAGGATGGGCCTGGCTTTCTGTAGGGAAAGATGGAAAACTGTTTGTTTCCTCTACTCCTAATCAGGACAATCCTTTGATGGATGTTGTAGAAGAAAAAGGAACTCCGATCTTCGGCATTGATGTATGGGAGCATGCTTATTATTTAAAATATCAGAATAAAAGAGCAGATTATCTTACCGCCATCTGGAATGTGACCAACTGGAAAGAAATCAGCAGAAGATATGACGAAGCGATAAGCAAGAAATAATTTGATGAAAATATTGTACAGCATACTTTTTACCTTCTATATGGTGCTAAGACCTTTAGTGCCCGTGGTAGAGTATGCTGTAAATTATGATTATATTGTTAAAGTTCTCTGTATCAATAAAACCAGGCCGGAGGTTCACTGTAACGGAAAATGTTACCTGAGTAAAGAGCTCGCCAAAGCCAATGATTCAGAATCTTCACCTTTTCAGAAACTCAAAAACTCTGGGCAGAAAGTTCTGGATACCTATATTCTGCCGGAGACTACAGAGATCAACACTACTGGAAAAATTTCGTTTTTCAATTTCAATTTTACCTACGAAACAACCTATTATTTCCTGTTTCTTACCCATATTTTCAAACCACCGGTTTTTTAAGTTAAACGATCACTAATTAACCACAAAAGTCACAAAAGCTTATATAAATTAAAAGCTAAGTGTTCTTATTGTGCATAAAATTTACCACTTGATCAACTTAAGTGTAAGAACTTTTGTGCCTTTTGTGGTAAAAAAACGATGCTGTTACAGCCATTCAAATTAATTCAACTTAAAAAATCAACAATGAAAATTTCTCAATTTTTATCACTATTCTTTATTGCCTTTACTGTATTCTCTTTTACAGCCTGCGGAAGCAGCAGGGATGATGACAACCCACAGGATACTACGCCTGGAAAACTTCAGATCAAATTTGAAAACGGATTTAACAATGTGGGAGATATCGTTCTAAATCAGACGGTTCAGACTTCTGCTAACGGACAGAAACATAACTTTTCTGCTTTGAAATACGTCATCAGTAATATCGCATTGATAGATGAAAACGGAAACGAATTTAAATACAACGAAAATAATCCTGACAAAGGAGCTTTTATCGTAGATCAGGCAGATGCTGTAGCCGGAATTGTTTATCTTAATCTGGATGGCGTTCCGAAAAACAATTATAAAAAAATAAGATTCGGATTGGGTGTCAGCCAGAAAGCATATCTACTGGGACAGGACGGACAGGCTGAATTCTGGACAAAAGCCAAGCAGAAGGGAATGTCCTGGTCATGGGCTGCCGGTTATGTATTTGTAAAACTGGAAGGGAAATATGGTACAGATTCTCCTTCTAAAGAATTCATGAATCACACAGGAAATATGGGAAATACTGCAGCCAACAATACACCGGATCTTTATCGCGAAATTACATTGAATCTTCCAACAACGGCCAGAGTAACAGGACAAATCCGTCCTTCTGTTCATATTCTTGCAGACCTGAACCAATTTCTGAGCGGAGATAAGGCACTGACTCTTACCACATCCAATGATATGCTGATGGGGTCCAACCAGCACCTGGTAGACGTTACCAACAATCTTACAAAAATGTTTAAAGTAGACCATGTTCACAATGATTAATTTTTTTATTAAAACGATAGTCGTTCTTCTTGTATTGGTCTTAAGCTTCATTTCATGTTCTGATGAGGTGATTCAGCCACTGGAAAAGGATGAAGCCTATAATCTCCAGTTTCCTTCTTATTTTCCGGAAATGACTTTTGATAAATCCATCAATCCGGTGACCAGAAATGGAGTTGAACTGGGACGGAAATTGTTTTATGAAGGAAGGCTTTCAAGGAATAATACCATTTCATGCGGTTTCTGTCATATCCAGGAAAATGCTTTTACCCATCATGGTCATACGGTGAGCCATGGGGTAGACGACAGAATCGGAATCAGGAATGCACCCCCCATCCAGAATATGGCCTTTTTTAAAAGGTATATGTGGGACGGAGTGATTCACAATCTGAATGAGCAGCCCATCAGTCCGATTACTGACGTAAATGAAATGGATAGCTCCATACCGGAAGCTATTTCGAAAATAAAAGATGATCAGAAGTATAAAAAACTGTTCAGAGAAGCTTATGGAGACGAAACCATTACAGGAGAGAGAATTCTGAAAGCATTGTCGCAGTTTATGGCTTCTTTAATTTCTGCAGATTCAAAATATGACAGATTTAAACAGGGAAAAGAGCAGCTGACTTCCACAGAATCCCAGGGAATGGTACTATTTAATCAGAAATGTGCTTCTTGCCACAATGGCGAATTATTTACCGATGAGAGTTTCAGAAATACAGGACTGTATTACAATACGGAGTTCAAAGATGCCGGACGATACAGAGTTACTCTTAACCAGATCGACTGGATGAAATTCCGTGTTCCCAGTTTAAGAAATGTGGAATATACCGCACCTTATATGCATGACGGAAGATTTTACACCTTAGAGGCGGTACTTAATTTCTATTCGGATCAGGTGGAAGATAATGTTAATCTTGATCCACAGCTTAAACAGAATGGTCACATAGGAATTGCTATGAACAGCCAGGAAAAACAATCCATCATTGCGTTCCTGAAAACATTATCGGATAAAAGTTTTATATCCAATCCAAAATTTGCAGAATAATTTATAAAAAACATGAAGAAGATTATATTGATAGTAAGTTTGATCCTGTTGAATCAGTATCAGGCAAAAACCATCAGAGACAGTGCTTATGTTGCTCCCGAAACGCTTAACAGATTCGATTTTGATGATGATTGTGATGCGTGCGGCTGTGCTGCAGGAAATGGATCTTCCGGCTTTGAATCTTTGCTGAATCCACAGTTTATCGGAATCAAGTACTTTGCCCAGCATTACAAAGCCAAGGAAAACTTATTTGTAAAAGACCTCACGCAGGATCAGTATTTCAATACCCTGCAGCTTTGGGGGAAGATTCCACTGACTAAAAAACTAAGTGTTTATGTAAGTCTGCCCTTCCATTTCCATGAAAAGAAAACGATGCAGGGAGATATCAGAATCAATGGAATAGGAGATTTAAACCTGATGGGAATTTACCAGCTGATGAGCTCTAAAGATAATTTTCATCATCTGAGTGGAGGTTTGGGAGTGAAAATTCCACTTGGCAAGTTTGATGAAAAAGGAGCATCCGGTGTCAACCCAAGCTTTCAGCTGGGAACCGGAAGCTGGGATTATCAGGCGGCTTTGAATTATAAATTTCAGAAAAATAAAGTAGCCGTACTGGTCAATACAGATTACACCATTAAAACAGAGAACAGGAAAAATTACCGTTTTGGAAACCAATGGAACTATGCAGCAACAGGTTTTTATCAGGTTGCAGGAAATGAAAAATCTATATTCTCTGTAAAAACTGGAGTTCAGGGTGAAGTCTACGCTCAGAACAAACAGTTTGATGAGGCACTGCCGAATACTGCTGGTAGCGCTTTGTACGGAAAACTGGGATTTGAAGCCTCTTACAAAAAGCTGAGCCTGGGAAGTGAACTTATGCTTCCCATGTACACGCATCTGGCGGGAGGAGATATTGAAGCTCAATCAAGATTCAGTGTTTTCCTGAATATTGGCATTTAAAGCGAAACCCTTATTGAAATCATGTTAAAGCTCCTTCGGGAGCTTTAATTGTTTATAAATCATGATTTTAGTTGGGGATTAGGAATAATTATTTATCTTTGCCGGAATTTGGTGAGCCGTAAAAAGCTCTTAAAAGGGAATCCGGTGAAAATCCGGGACAGACCCGCTGCTGTAAGCTCCGCACCAAAGTTTTTGAAGAATATATCCACTGTTTTTTAATGGGAAGGATTTCAAAAATGGAGTAAGTCAGAAGACCTGCCAGACAATAATCGTTTGACGCTTTCGTGGAATAAAGCTTAGGACATCAATGATTCTGTGCAGTGACAGCTGTGCTTTGTCGTTGTATTCTTATACCCATTAGCGTCTTCATTATCCTAAATGAGCTAATGACAGCAAAACTAACTACTTCTGCAATTCATAAAGCTGTTTTCACAATATTAGTGTTAACATCTCAACTTGTGTTTTCCCAAACTAAGAAAAAAGACAGTCTTCAGGAAGAGACCATTAAAGGAATCAATCTTTATAAAAAGAATTTTAAAGAAATCCTTCCGGCACAAACGCTGCAGGGAGAACAGTTGGAAAGACTAAACAGTCATTCCGTTGCAGATGCACTGCGATATTTTTCAGGCGTTCAGATTAAAGATTACGGAGGATTGGGTGGTTTGAAAACCATCAACATCCGAAGCATGGGAAGCCAGCATGTAGGGGTTTTTTATGATGGAATTCAATTAGGAAATGCGCAAAACGGACTGGTGGATCTGGGAAGGTACTCTTTGGATGATCTGGAAGAAATATCGTTGTATAACGGACAGAAAAGTGAAATTTTTCAGCCGGCAAAAGATTTCGGTTCTTCAGGATCCATTTATTTACAGCCTAAAACACCTGTGTTTAAAGGGAATAGAAAAACAAACCTTGTGGTAAGAGCCAAAAGTGCTTCTATTGATCTCTTTAATCCTTCATTCCGGTTGGAACAGAAGATTTCAGACAAGGTTTCTGCCAGCTTCAGTGGCGAATTTATGCAGAGTGACGGAATTTACAGATTTCGGTATGCGAAGAAATACCCTGATGGGCAACAGGCCTATGATACCATTGCAAAAAGACAGGACTCAGATATCAAAGCAAAACGTTTTGAAACTTCTCTCAACGGAACTTTAAATAACGGAAGCTGGAATATCCGTGGCTATGGTTATATTTCAAACCGCGGAATGCCGGCACCCATTGTTAACGGGCGCTTTGAAGGAAGAGGAGCGAGACTTTCCGATGAGAATTATTTTGTACAGGCTAATCTGAGAAAAAAACTGTTCCCGAAATTTGAAACACAGCTTAAGGCAAAATTTGCTTACGATTATACCCATTTCATGGACACAGTTCGTTCGCAGTCTATTATTTATACCGATAACACCTATATCCAAAGGGAACTTTATCTTTCCTCTTCCAATATTTACTCAATCACTCCCAATTGGGATGTCAGCCTGAGTGGAGATTTTCAGTATAATAACCTGGATGCCAATCTGGATAATTTTTCTTATCCTACCCGCTACACTACATTGGTAGCATTGGCAACAACCTATCAGTGGAACAGATTCAAAATTATGGGAAGCCTTTTAGGAACCTTTACTTTTGAAGAAGTAAGAAAAAATAAAAGACCGGGAGATGCCAGAGAGTGGACACCTGCGGTGTTTATGAGCTATCAGCCGGAAAAAATTCCGGAGCTTACTCTAAGGGCTTTCTATAAAAGAATTTTCAGACTTCCAACCTTCAATGATTTGTATTATACCAATATCGGAAATACCTACCTGAAACCGGAATTCACCAATCAATATGATGTAGGATTTACTTATCAGAAGAATTATAACAACCGTTTCTTTAAAACATTTTATGCTAAAGTAGACGGTTACTACAATAAAGTACAGGATAAAATTGTGGCAGCTCCGAACGGAAGCATGTTCCGCTGGCTGATGATGAACCTGGGATTGGTTGAAATCATTGGTGCAGATGTGAATGTACAGACTGAAATGCAGCTTGGAAAAGTAACCCTCCGACCTTTGCTTTCCTACACCTATCAAAGCGCGAGAGATATAAGTGATCCGGAAGACACGTTTTATCGCAATCAGATTCCTTATACCCCATGGCATAGTGGATCTTTCAGTCTTATGGCAGATTATAAAGACTGGAGTTTCAATTACAGTGCAATGTACGTAGGAGAAAGATATGACGTGAATCAGGATAACATTCAATACAATTATGTGCAGCCCTGGTATACGCACGATTTGTCTGTTCAGAAAAAATTCAACTGGGCGAATCATCAGTTTAAAATAAGCCTTGAGATGAATAATATTTTCAATCAATACTATGATGTTGTCCTCAATTATCCGATGCCCGGAAGAAACTTTAAACTTATTCTAAACTTCACCCTATGAGAAAACTAAACTTTTATTTTTTATTTCTTGTATTAGCTTTTCTTACTTCATGCCGTACAGATGAAATTATTGTCCGTCAGGAAGTGGTAGAAGGGCTTCCTTCAGAAAATACAGCAATAAAAGGCTTCTATATGCTCAATGAAGGGAACATGGGGAGTAATAAATGTACCCTTGATTTTTTTGATTACACCAAGGGAACTTATTTTAGAAATATTTATGCAGAAATCAATCCCAATGTGGTAAAAGAGCTGGGAGATGTAGGAAATGATATCAAAGTGTACGGAAGCAAACTTTATATCGTAGTCAATGTTTCCAATAAAATTGAAGTTCTTGATGCCAAAACGGCCAAACGTATTACTTCTATTCCATTACAAAACTGCCGGTACCTTGCTTTCAAAAACGGAAAAGCTTATGCCAGCAGCTACGCCGGACCTGTAGCGATTAACCCGAAAGCACCAAAAGGGAAAGTAGTGGAAATTGATACCACTTCTCTTTCCATCCAGCGTGAGGTAGTGGTAGGATATCAGCCCGAAGAAATGGAAATTGTGGGAAATACCTTATTTGTTGCCAATTCCGGAGGATATAAGGCTCCCGATTATGACAATACTGTTTCGGTAATTGATCTGAATACTTTTACCGAACTCAAAAAAATAAATGTTGCCATCAATCTTCATCACATTAAAAAAGATAATTACGGTGATCTCTATGTAACCTCAAGAGGAGATTATTATAATGTTCCTTCCAGTCTTTATCTCATAGATGCCGCTACAGGAACGGTTAAGAAAGATTTCCATCTCTCCGTGAGTGAAATGACAATCGTGAATGATAAACTCTATTTCTATGGAAATGAATTCAACTACAATACCCACAGCTATAAAAAGACATTTGGAATCATTGATGTAAAAACAGAACAGATCATAGCCAACAGAATTTTTGACAAAGAATATGAAGATGCCATTAAAACCCCTTACGGCATTGCCGTAAACCCAATCACAGAAGATATCTACATGACAGATGCCAGAAATTATGTATCCATGGGATTTGTGTATTGCTTTGATAAAAACGGACACTTTAAATGGAAAACGGAAGGCGGAAATATCCCTGCCCACTTCGCTTTTTTATATAAATAACCAACCTTAAGACATGAACAGAAATACCTTTACTTATTTAAAAACCGGGCTTTTATCCTTTTTCCTTTTAGGATTGATAGCCTGTAAACATGATGATGAAGACGAATTTACCTTTAACGGCCTTGATGATTCCTATACCATTGAACGTTTAAAGGTTTTGAGTATTCCTACCAATGCATCAGGATCGGTTACTTGGAGTATCAACGATTCTATTATTTCCCAAAACTCAGAACTTGAATTTATCAGTGTGGATGCAGATGCTTATCCTCTGACTTTAAAGATCAGGAATAAAGGAAACGAGCAGGTTTTTCATTCTAAAATAATTGTAACCAAGGAAAAAACACCTTATACCAGATACATTTCCAAAGTACTGGAGTTCCGCCCTGCTGTAGGACAGTTTATGAATGAAATTCCGGAATATCTACCAGGAAATACTGCCGCGAATATGCTTCAGAAAGCCAATGAATCTTTGGTGGGAGGTAATTCAACCATGATCAGTCTGGGAGGATATGGAGGATATGTAGTGTTCGGTTTTGATCATACCATTCCGAATTTAAATGGACGTGATTTTAAAATACTCGGAAATGCATTCTTTGGAAATGATGCTGCGGATCAACGTTCAGGATCCTGTGAACCGGGAATTATTATGGTGGCCTACGACAGAAATAAAAATGGAAAGCCGGATAATGATGAATGGTACGAAATTGCAGGCAGTGAATATTTTAAAAATGCTACCGTAAAAGATTACAGCATAACTTATTTTAAGCCTGACGAAAATAAAACACCTGTAGCCGGAACTGAATTCTGGCAGACCGATGTGGAATATATCAAGTGGAGTGACAACCTCGGAAATCAGGGGTTTAAAACAAAAAATACATTTCACGTACAAAGCTATTATCCCTTATGGTTTACCGAAAGTTCTTACGGGTTTTCTGGAACAAGACTGGCAAATAATTTCTACGATCAGAACGGGGACGGATCCTATTGGGTAGGAAAATCATATGAGTTCGGATATGCAGACAATGCTCCGAATAATGATGAAGCTTCCAATATTGATATTTCATGGGCGGTAGACAGAAGTGGAAAATATGTAAAACTTCCGGGCGTAGACTTTATGAAAATATATACCGGAGTCAATCAGGAAGCCGGATGGCTGGGAGAAGTTTCTACAGAAGTGGCAGGAGCTTACGATTTACATTTCAAATAATAATACAATCTATTTAAATTAATAAAAAATGAAAAAGTTTTATCTTTTTATGATGCTTTTTCTGTTCGCATGCGTATCGAATGCACAGATAAAAGTTCAGGGCGTACCCAGAAATGATATTTCAGGGATCAGCAAGCTTAATACCACTACCATCAGTTTTGCTGATATTCAGTATTGGGTAGGGTCGGGAACCAATCAGGCTGCTTTTGTAGTACAGTGGAACGACGGTAAAAATCCTGATGCGATGGTTTGGGGATTCAAATGGAACGGAAGTGCTACCGGAGAAGATATGCTGAAAGCTATTGCTAAAGCAGACCACAGATTATATACGTTGCTTTATCAGGGAACACAATTTGGATCAGCAGTCGGAGGGATTGGATTTGATCTGAACGGTCAGGGGACCAATGCCCTGATCAAAAGCGGAAATACCACTTATCCGTTATATCCGGTCAATGGTTTTGTCAATACGACAGCTTATGATTTCGACAGCTACACCATTGTAGATGCTGCGAACGATCACTGGCAGTCAGGTTGGACCGTGAACGGATATTGGGCGTACTGGGTAAAGAATCCGACGGATGCAGATTTCGGATATTCCAGTGTTGGAGCTTCCTCACGTGCATTGCAAAATGGTTCCTGGGATGTATGGAATTTCAATGTAGGATTTAATGAAACACCTGTTTCTTCTACCATGACTCCGGTTTCTCCATATGTAGCTTCTACAAACTATACCAACGGATATTTTATGGTGAACGAAGAATGGTTTGGTCATACCAACGGTTCTGTAAACTTCATTGATAATAACGGCCAGATCAATTACCGTGTGTACAGTAATGCCAATAATAATCAGGCTTTCGGGGCAACGACACAGTACGGAACAATTTATGGTGATAAATTTTACTTCGTATCAAAGCAGGCTGCTGATGGGGGAGATACTCAATATACTCCGGGAGGAAGATTGGTTGTAGCCAATGCACAGACCATGCAGAAAATTGCTGGTTTTAATAACATCGGAGGCGGTGATGGTAGGTCATTTGTAGGAGTAAACGAACATAAAGGTTATATCGGTACTTCCACCGGTATAGTTCTTTTTAATATTGATAATTTACAGGTTGGTAATTTAATTACCGGAACAGGTGGAAATGGGCAGATCGGAAATATGATCCGTACTTCACAATATGTTTTTGCCGTAAAACAGGGAGTAGGAATTTTAGTGATTAATCCTAATACCGATACGATAGTGAGTACTATTGCAGGAGGGTTCTACTCGGTGGTTCAGGCTAAAGACGGAAGTGTATGGGGAATTCAGGACCAGAAGCTGATCAGCATTAATCCTACCACTTTTGCAACACAGATCTACAATATCCCAACTACAAAGTATATCGGAGACTGGGGCGCATGGAATGCCGGAAGATTCACAGCAAGTAACAAAGAAAATGCTTTATACTGGATCAATTCAATAAGCAGCTGGAGCTCAGGAACACAGATTGTGAGATTTGATGTTACAACGAAAACATTTAACGAAAACTTTGCTGCAATTCCAGGACAAACAGGTCAGTTTAAACAAATTCCGTACGGAGCGGCTCTTCGTGTAAACCCTGTTACCGGAGAGTTGGTTCTGAATACCACAGAAAGCGGATATGGAGCACACTACCAGAAAAACTGGGTTCATACCTATGATATGACCGGAGCCCTTATCAATACAAAAACTCTGAACGACTACTATTGGTTCCCTTCGCTGACGGTATTTACCAATAACTCAGTTCCTGTTGTAAGTAATGTTTTCCCTTCACAGGTTACTGCAGGAAACACAACGACAATTGATCTGAAATCAATAGTTTCTGATGCCGATAATATGACGGTATCTGTTGTAAAAACTGTAAAATCAAACAGCAATCCTACCACGGTCTCTGCTGTAATTAATAATAATGATGAGCTGGTTCTGACACCGCTTGTTTCAGGTATATCTGATATTGTGATCAGCTTTAACTCAAACGGTAAATTGATTGAAAAAACACTTACAGTAAACAGTACTGCTTCAACATTAGCAACTGCTGAGGTTAAGAAGCTTGAGTTTGGCATCTATCCAAATCCTGTAACAGATATTCTTACGATTAAAACGCAGGAGAAAATTCAGAATGTTTCTCTTTACGATGCTTCAGGCAGAGTAATCAATGTACAGCTGAACAATGGTCAGATTAATGTAAGTGCACTTCCAAAGGGTATTTATATTGTAAAAGCAGTAACCGATAAAGCGGTATATCAGCAGAAATTAATCAAAAACTAATACTATTGCAGATAGTAATCTTGTTATTTTAACCCCTGATCAATTTTGGTCAGGGGTTTTTATTGACCAATCAATAGGGGATGATATAAAAAACCCGGCAAGCTTTTAAAGCTTGCCGGGTTCATTCTGTTGTATATCTTCTTTATTTGATAATCACTTTTTTAGAGTATGTTTTTCCTTCTTTTGTCTGAAGTTTCATAATATATACCCCTTGTGGCTGTTTGGTATCAAAAGTATTTGATGTCAGCTTGGAACGGAATACTTCTTTCCCTGAAGTATTGGTTAAAGTAACTTCGGAACCTTCTGCAGAAACATTTTTGTCAAGAGTGAACTGCCCATCCTGGCTGTGAGCCATGAAATTGATGAAAGGATCTTTGTACTGGTAAGCATAGTATACTCTAAGCTCTCCACCGATATTCAATAATCCGGAATTCACATTTATTTTAATGCGGTCAAAAGGGATGTTCATCGTCATCTCTATTTCCCCTTTGCTTGGATCTCCGCTTCCTAGAGTGATCAGTTTTGTGGCAAGACTTGTGTAATCGTTATTGGAAACATCTCCATTAAATGTTTCAATAGATACCCCGCCCAATAGCTGTGCAGATAGAGGAGTTCCGTTTGAACCTATCGCAAGAACAAGTTTATTGGTATTGTTCGCAATATTGGTAGTTGGGAAAATCAATGTCTGTTCTGTTCTTGCAAGAAGCCCCACTGAAACCTGTAGAGTAGAATAGTCATTCTCGTTGCTCCCTACAGCATTCTGAGGATTCAATACACCACAACCCAGGCATACTCCTAGCACCTGATTGGTCTGGCTGCTTGCGTAGGTTTTTACGATCTGAGCAAAAGACATTGTGCTGGTTAAAAATAGGAATGATGCCAAAACTGCAGCTTTCATCGTGCGTTGGCTCAATAATAAATAAGTTTTCATATGTAGAAAATTTTGGATTTTAGTTTTTTTTGTAAATTTATAAATAAAATAATTATGTTGCTTATTTTATTTCATAATTATGTGATTTGTTAATAATTTATTGATATTTGCAATTAATGATTTATTATTATTTAATGGGGTGAATGCTTGTAGTTGCTTGAAAATGAATGTAAAAAATATGGCAAGCTTGAAAAAAGTATACTGCATTTATTCTGTAATCAATTAAATTATTTGATTACAATTTTTTTTGAATAGATTTTACCTTCTTTCGTTTGTACATTCATGATATAAACACCTTCCGGCTGTTTCGGCTCAAATGTATTTGAGGTCAGCTTGGAACGGAATACTTCCTTTCCTGAAGTATTGTACAGGATAACTTCGGAAGCTTCTACAGGAACATTTCCACCAAGAGTAATCTGTCCGTTCTGACTGTGAGCCATGATATTCATCAATGGATCCTGGTAAGCATAATAAACTCTGAAACCACCGCCAAGGCTTAGAACACCGCCTGTTAATCCGATTCTTATCCCATCATAAGGCTTTGTAGGTTTGAATTCTATTGTACCTCTGTTTGGGGTTGCGCCCAGTTTAAGAAGGCTTACATCAATTGTTCTCCGATCATCATTGGATGTACCTCCATTCATTGTTTCAAGCGTTACTCCGCTTAACAACTGTACAGATAATGGTATGTTGTCTGTTCCGATTCCTACTACCAGCCTTGTGTCAGATCTTAGGTCAGGGAAAATCAGGGTTTGCTGAATTCCTCCCAACAGAGCTGTTCCCAATACCATTGTTGAGTAGTCATCTTCGTTATCTCCTACGGCATTAAGGGGATTATCGATATGACATCCCAGGCAGGCTACTCCGAATACTCCGGAGCTTTGTGCGTGTGCATAAATTCTGTTTTGTGCCAAGGACATTGTGCTGGTAGAAAATAAAAATAAAGCTATCAATCCGGCCTTTAAAGAGGATCGGCTTCCCGAAAATAAATTGAATTTCATGTTATATTTTTTTTAAAAATGAATAGTTTTATTCAAATGTAAGGATTAATGGAAGAAGTAAAAAAAAATATTTCCATAAATGGTGATATTTTTGATGAAATTTAATATGACTCCATCATTGGGAATGAAAATAATGTACAAATCTTACCAGTGAGATGTTTTTGTTTGATGTATTATTGTTTCAGTTGGATAAAGCCAGGTGCGGTTGAAAGCTTAAATCTGTTAATCTTGTTGAAAAGAAATTACCGGAATCCTGTATATAGAAATAAAAAAAGGACTTTCGAAAAAGTCCTTTTGTAGCCCGTAGGGGAATCGAACCCCTCTTACCAGAATGAAAATCTGAGGTCCTAACCGATAGACGAACGGGCCCTCTATCTTCCATTACCGAAGTAATGTGTTAGCTTTTGTTTTTATAAGTGTCAACTCTTATTGTAGCCCGTAGGGGAATCGAACCCCTCTTACCAGAATGAAAATCTGAGGTCCTAACCGATAGACGAACGGGCCGGTTAGATTTATTTTAATATAGCTTTTTCTACAGTAATCTTTATAAAACCACCGTTGTTACAGTGGTCTTATAAGATGTAAGTAGCCCGTAGGGGAATCGAACCCCTCTTACCAGAATGAAAATCTGAGGTCCTAACCGATAGACGAACGGGCCAGCTATATTGTTACGCTAATTTATTAACGTGCTTTGTTAATTTGCTTTTCAAGTTAGCTGCTTTGTTTTTGTGGATAATGTTTTTCTTAGCTAATTTATCCAATAAAGCGATAACTTTTGGCAATTGTTCTGTAGCAGCAGCTTTGTTCTCTTCATTTCTTAAAGCTTTTAAAGCTGTTCTAGCAGTCTTGTGGTAATATCTGTTACGAAGTCTTCTAGTTTCGTTTTGTCTGATTCTCTTTAGTGCTGATTTATGATTTGCCATATCGTTTAAATGTGAGTGCAAAACTATAAACTTTTTTTTAAACTACCAAATTTATTTTTAAAAATTTTAATTTTCTTCTGATAGGTACTTTCTGAGTTTATTTATTGCCTGTTCTATTTTTAAATTTTCTTGTTCTTTCTCTAATTTTTTGATCGTATTTCCCAGCATGATCAGTGCATTATTCCATTCTCCAGTGGTATTGGTGAAAGTAAGTTCATCAATTGTTACTTCAAAAGCAACCCTTTCTCCAGTCCTGTAAAGCCTGAAACTGATTTTATCATCTCTGCCTGTAATCCCGCCTTCATTGATTTGTAAATCGTAACTTTTTGGGTTAGAGTGGATTTTCTTAAAAAGCAATTTCGCTTCTTGTATTTTTAAATCCGGCATGATATAAAATTTGATGGTCTGCAGAAAACTGCAAACAATGATTTATCAATAATATTTTTCATCAGTGTTACCCTATTGGTAGAACCAACTATGGATAAATTTTTTGCAAATATAATGCTTTTGTGACATATAACATATAGGGATTGCTTTTTTCAAATAATTCTTAATACAAATATTGCTAATAGCAATATTATGAGGTGAAGTCTCAAGTAAAATAAATATAATACGTCAGGTTCTGTCGTTACCCGAATCTACATTTGGCTCATAGTAAATTCAAATGATATGATACAAAGATTAAATTACGTCTTGAGCAGAGACATTGACAGCCCTTATGGAAAAAACAGTGTGTTTTTTGAAACATTTGTTGTTCCTCCCGAAGATTTCGATAAAATCCCCGAAACTAAAGTAACAGATCGCATAAAATATACTTTCATACTATGTAAGAGTGGTGTTGAAGTGTTTGATAGGTACGAAAAAGAGGGTGTAGAAGAGAAACAATTTAAAGTTTTCTATGAAGAAGATGACCCTAAAAAAAGTAACTTTTTTGGCACAGCCTGTCGGGTAAAAATGGGAAAAGATGCCAAAAACTTCTTTAACAGAATTTATAGTAATAATCAAAATACCACATATGTAACTCCAACAGAATCAATAACTGTAAGTGGGTTTGACAATCTTGTTAGAGAGCTTGCTGATGATAAAAAGATAAACGAAACTCTTTTGAAAGGTGCAATCTATTTAGAAATTGCAGAACAAACCCAATTGAACGAAGCCTTTAAAAAGGTATTTTCTTTAAATAATCAATTGGCTGATTGGCTTAGAGGAGGTATTGAAACTGTTGAAACTTGGAAATTCACGGAAGAAAATTATGATTACGAGAAGTATTTTGTATTACCGATGTATAGTACTTATCAAAATAAAGTAGGTACAAGCGGATTTCAAAAACAAGAAGCAAAATATAAGCCCATCATTCCTGTTCCTATTTCTGCCAGAGAATACAAAACTATGCAGAATGCTTCTGAAATAGCAAGTGACGGATTTAACAAGCTCAAAGATTTTGTAGATTATTTTGATGAAATTTCCCTGGCAATAGTTTCAACTGTTGTTAAAGCAACCCCAACAATAGCGGACGATATTTTCTTTGCTGTAGTCTTCTATTTAAAGAATTTCATAGAAGATAATATCCCTGAAAGCATTAAAAATATATATAATAAACTCAAATCATTCTTTAAGGATGTCTTAGATGTCATTTCTGGGATTGGAGCGTTTATAGGAGAAAAAATCAATCAGGAAGTAGCAAAAATTAATGCTTTTTTATGTGGATTACTTAACGGTCTTATCTCATTGGCTCAAACAGTAATTATGTTATTAGCTATGATTACTGACAATCTTCCATTTTTAAATATGGAGAAATTAAGCCCTGTAGAGCTTACAAAACATCAAGAAAAGTTAGAGTTTATTGAAGATTTTGTAGATTTATTTGCTGAAAACTCAAAAGAGTTTCTTAGTGGAATTAAAAATATTTTTAGCAATGGTAAAATTTGGAAAGAAATTTCACAATTCACTGACATGCTAAAAAAGAAATTTTCAGAACTTAATGACTACTTTTGGGCATACTTTGTAGGTGCTATTGCTTTTGAGCTTATTTTGGATGCTATCATCACCTATTTTACAGGAGGCGCATCTCTTGCTGGAAAAATCTCTGAGAAGATAGCACAGGCAGCAGGTAAAATTGGTAGAGTATCTCAAAAATCAGCAAAATTAGGAAAAGCGATAAATTTTTCTAAAAACATAGGTAAGAAAATTGGTAATTCATTGGCAGATCTGTGGAAATGGTTAAAAAAGGAATTTTTAGAGTTAGTAGAAGCCATAAAAAGTGGGAATTTAGCTCATTATTTGAAGAAAAAATTTTATGAATTAACAGATGATGTGGAAGGTTTGCGTAAATTGGCTTTTGGAAGATGGCTCAGTAAATTTGACAAAGGCTTCTTCAATCATCTTGAAGGAGAGTTTAATACGGAACTTTTTATAAAAAACCTGCCTTCTGGTTTCAAATACACAGATGAAGTTTTAGTTTCCCAAGGAGGACACAGAGGGTCGGGAATTTTCAACGGAGCAATAGATGTTGAGAAAATATTAGATCCTGAAGGAGTTTATTCTATGGCTCATTTGGCAGATGATATTCCCTTTAAAGCTAAAATAAGTATTAAATACAAAGATGGTTATTTGGTGAAAAATGCTGAATCATCAATGTTTCCTAAAAATTGGGATCTTAAAAGAATACAAGAGGAAATAGCATATGTATATGAAAATACTGTAGTTAAAGGACAAGGAGTAAATCCAGCCTCATTGGGCAAAAAATTTAAACAATATAAGTTCAAAGACTCTTCAGGTAGATTTGACATATTAATTGAGGTTGATGATGCAGGAAATATTATGAATGCATATCCGCTGCTGTAAAATAAAAATATTATATAAAATGAAATATACATTTAAAAAAGATATGTGGGGAGACACAATCTTACACTCTATTCAGAGTGAAGAAAGTACTATAAACCACTTTGGTAGTTGGAATTGGACACCACAAAAAATTCAAAGTTTAATTGACGGTGTGGAACAAAGCAAAAACAAAGATTCTGATGAATCCTTTGACTGGCAAAACGAGGATGTTTTCTTCCGAAGCAATAAATATGGGGTTTTCTTTGTAGACCTCATGAAACAAAGGGCAGGTGAAAAATCTAAAAAGCAGGATTTGGATTTAGAACACGATGAGTTTATCAAGTTTCTGCAAGACTTTAAAAAATTTGTTGAAGAAAACAAATAGATTGTAGCCGCCTAAGAGATTAGGCGGTTATTTTGTGAAAAATGCAGAATCTTCTATGTTCCCTAAAAATTGGGATCTTAAAAGAATACAAGAGGAAATAGCGTATGTATATGAAAATACGGTAGCTAAAGGGCTTAATAAAAAAATAAAAGCACCTACTGACTTATTTGATAAGTACGAGGGTTCAACTTCAGTAGGATTTAAAATTAGAATAGAAGTTGACAATACGGGTAAAATCATGAATGCTTATCCAATTATTTAAAAATAAAAGAAAATGAAATATAAATTTTACATTGAAGTAATAGAAGATATAGTTACTTTTGGAATAATGCCTGAAGAAGAAAGATATAATGTTTTGTTTAGGTTCGGAGATTCGGGTTGGACTCCACAAAAAATTCAAAAATTAATTGAAGGTGTGGAACACAGCAAAAATAAAGAACCTGACGAATCCTATGACTGGCAAAACGAGGATATTTTCTTCCGAAGTAATAAATATGGGGTTTTCTTCGTAGACCTCATGAAACAGAGGGCAGGTGAAAAATCTAAAAAGCAGGATTTAGATCTAGAACATGATGTTTTTATTAAGTTTTTACAAGACTTTAAAAAATTTGTAGAGGAAAATAGTTGATAAATTTGAGTAATAACAAGAAATTTTTAGTTTACTCTTAACATAAAGAGATTGTCTTAATCAAAGGCAGTCTCTTTTTGGTTTCCAAAATTTATAAATCTTGAAGTTTTCAAGTTGTAAATAACAAAAGTTAAAGAAAGTAAAGGAAAATTTTAGCGAACAAAAAAGATTTTCGAAATTCGCCTTGTACAAAGCGTGTATGAGCGTTCTTTTAAAATTCGTGGAGATTCCGTTGAATTTTGGAATAAAAAAATCCCTGAACCTTATATTGGTCAGGGATTGATTGATGTAGTTTTGTAGCCTATAGGGGAATCGAACCCCTGTTGCAAGAATGAAAATCTTGAGTCCTGACCACTAGACGAATAGGCCAAATTTTGAGGTTGCAAAAGTAGGAATTAACTTTTAAACTTCAAAATTATTTTTTTTGATTTATCTGTAGACCTTTTGTATCACCGTATTTTTGATACCTTTAGCTTCAAGTTCCTTCTGAAGTTTTACAGCATCTTCCAATGTGTATACTTTTCCATACGTGTAGTAGAATACACCGTTGTCCTTATTTCGTTCCACATCTTTTAAATTTTGTAGGATATAAGAATTTCCGTTCAGTTTATCACCTGCATACACTTCAATCGTATAATACCCCATATTGATTCTCTGGTTAGGCATAAATCCAACAGCAAACGCATTTCTGAAGCCGGCATCCTTCGCTGTTTTAAGGTTAATATCTTTTACCGATGCCATATTGGTGACAGCATAGTAATACTTGTACTGTCCGTTTTCTTTAAGCGTAAGAATATAGTTCAGGCCTTTCAGGGCAGGATCATTTTCATTGTATTTCGTAGGAGAACTCATTAATAGAATTCTGAAATCATTTTTCAAAGGAACCTCTGCAGGTTTTTCTGGCTCTGGCTTTCTTGTTGCAATAGAACCACCGGATTTTCTGTCAATCGCCTTTTTATAATCAATTATGGCATTGTAGATACTTTCTGCAATTTCAGTCTGCCCTTTATCTGAAGCGATGTAGTGACTTTCTTCAGGGTGATTGATGAACCCGGTTTCTATCAGTACAGATGGCATGGCATTCATACGGAGAACGTGAAGGTTTTTCTGAAATACACCTCTTGAAGATCTTTTATCTTTATTCACAAAGTTATCTTCTACCAATCCTCCCAAAAGAAGACTTGATTCCAGATATTTACTTTGCTGAAGTTTCAGGGCAATTAATGATTCCGGTGAGTCCGGATTATAAGAACCAAAGATCTGCTTATCTTTTTCATCCAGGAAAATTACGTCATTTTCTCTTTTGGCTACTTCCAGGTTTTCATTATTCTGGTTGGGTCCCTGCACATATGTTTCTGTTCCATATGCTGTAGGTCTCTGGGATGAGTTACAGTGAATGGATATAAAAAGGTCTGCTTTGCTTCTGTTGGCCAGATTGGTTCTGTCAGACAGAGACGGATACTCGTCTATTTTACGGGTATAAATTACCTTAAAATCTCTGTTTTTTTCTAACATGGCACCTACTTTTAACGTAATGGCAAGTGTAATGTCTTTTTCTGCGATTCTTCCGATGTCGGAATAGGTCCTGTTGGCTCCATGATCACTTCCTCCGTGTCCAGCATCCAGAACGATAGTAAACTTCTTCTGGGAGAAAATAAAGTTGCTGATAAGGATAAGGAGAAATGATAAAATTATTTTAAAATTTTGTTTGTGCATCTTACAGTTATAAAAATTATATTAATTTTGGGCCTTAATTATATAGTATAAAATTGGCCAAAACCGTCTTCAAAAATATATTACAAATTTTAATTATCCTAATTTTTAACAATTTTTTAGCACAGAAAACTCCTGAAAAATTGCCTAAAAATGCGGTTAATGATACTATTTCCAAAAAGGATACCATAGTTGTAAAAAAAGAAACCCTCAATGATGTTCTCCGTACAAAAGCGGATGATCAGAGAAGAGACGTTCCGAAAAAAATGACATTCCTGAACAAAAATGCTCAGGTAAAGTATCAGGATATGCAGATTGATGCAGATTATATCTCTATTGATGATAATAAAAATCTGATCTATGCAAGAGGAAAACAAGACTCTTTGGGCAAGATTGTGGAGCCTGTAATCACTACGCAGGCCGGAAAAAAATACGAAACCAACGAATTCAGCTATAATACAAAAACAAAACAGGCCATTGCCTTCAATGCAAGAACAGAAGAAAGTGAAGGGGTAATTATAGCACAGAAAACCAAAAAATATAATGATTCCGTATTTGCAATGAGAAAAGCAGATTATACAACGGATGATTATTTTATCAAGAAAAAAGATACGGCAGCGGATTATTTTATGAGAGCTTATAATATTAAGCTGATTAAAACCAAAACAAAATCCCAAATCGTGACAGGTCCTATTCAGATGTTTATCGAACAGGTTCCTACACCGCTTTATCTTCCATTCGCTATTTTACCATTCTCAGATAAAAGAGCTGCGGGTATTCTGATTCCAAGTTTCGGGGAAAGAGAAGATGTAGGTTTCTTCCTGAACGGAATAGGATATTACCAACCGATCGGAGAACACTTTGACCTTAAGGTTTTAGCAGATATTTATACAAAAGGAAGCTGGAATCTACGCCCACAAGTGAATTACCAGAAGAAATACCGTTACTCCGGAAACTTTACGGCCGATATCGGTACAATGGTGAGAGGAATCAAAGGTCTGGACGATTATACTAAAAACAGTACCTACAGAATCAACTGGACACACTCGCAGGATTCCAAAGCTAATCCTTTCCTTACATTCAGTGCTTCTGTTGATATTGTAAGTACCAAGTTTTATAACAACCCGCTTAACAACAATTACATTTTCAACCAGAATGTATTGAATACTCAGCAAAACTCTACGGTAACCCTTACCAAAAGATTCCTGAAACTGCCGATGACGATTACAGGAACTGCTTCATATTCCCAGAACTTTGCGACAGGATTGGCAGACCTTCGTCTTCCGCAGATGAACGTGGCAATCAACCAGTTTTATTTATTTAAATCAAGAACAGGAATCAGACAGGGATTGCTTGAAAATATTACAGTGAATACCGGTTTCAACCTTACCAATTTCGTGAATACTCAGGAAAATGAGTTGTTTAAAAAAGAAATGTGGGATAAAATGCAGACCGGCCTTAAAAATAATATCGCATTGGCTACCAATACAACTTTGGCGAAATATTTTACTTTCAGTTTAAGTGCGAATATTGACAATGCCCTGACAACAAAAACACTGAACAGGTATTATGATCCGGTAAAGAATGTAACTGTTGATGAAATCAATAAAAACTTTACAGGATACTCTACTTTCTCTACTTCTGCCAGTCTTCAGACCACACTTTTCGGGATGATGAAATTCAAAAAAGGATCTGCTGTGGAAGCCGTAAGACATATGATGACCCCGAGTGTAAGCTTTACTTATTCCCCGGATTTTTCAAGTCCTAATTTCGGATATTACAGAAACTATTATAATGCAAACGGAGCGTTGACGCCATATTCTATTTTTGAAAAAGGAATTATCGGAAGCCCGTCAAGCGGTATGCAGGGAGCTTTGGGTTTTAATATCGGTAACAATATCGAGATGAAAGTAAAATCTAAGAGTGATTCTACAGGGGTGAAGAAAATCAAAATTTTTGAATCTTTAAACCTTGCAGGAAGCTACAACTTTGCCGCTAAAGATCACCCTTGGTCTGTGTTCTCCATCAACGGACAGTCTTCATTTTTCAATAATAAGTTAACGGTAAATACCAGTCTTGCACTGGAACCTTATAAAATTGAGTTTTTACCGGGACAGGATACCGGAATAAGAACAGAACAGTTCGGACACTTCAGTGTACAGGGATTCAATGTTCAGTTATCATATCCTTTAAGCAGCGAGATCTTTGGAGAAAAAACAGATTATGCCAAAAAATATTCCTCGAAGGGAGAAATCCGTAATGAAAATTATTATTTTGATGATGATCATTATGCTCACTTTGATCAGGCCTGGACTTTAAATGTCAGCGCCAATTACGCTTATTCCAAAGGATTAAGCAGATTTGGTAATAAAATTGCATCCATTGGATTGGATGGTAGCATCAAACTGACTCCATACTGGAATATCAACGGAAGTACCCATTATGATATGGTGACCAAAGAATTGGCATATACAAGAATTGGTTTTTCAAGAGATCAGCGAAGCTTTACGATCAATTTCAACTGGGTTCCTTTCGGACAATATAAAGTGTATGACTTCTTTATCGGTATCAAAGCCAATATCTTAAGTGATGCCTTGAAGTACAAAGACAGAAGCTTTACCCAGCCTAATGCACCTTTCTAATATCAGATTGGCATTTGACAATATAAATTTTATATTTGCAAGCAAAATAAATTCTAATGAAAATCACTGTTGGCAGAATTCAAATACCAACGAATATTGCAGATAGTGATTGCATATAACCATAGAAAAAAATAAATATCCGTTATGAAACAAATAATCAACACAGTTAATGCACCTGCAGCGATCGGACCTTATTCACAAGCTAATATGGCCAACGGAGTTTTGTATATCTCCGGACAGATTCCTGTAGATCCTGCAACTGGTAAACTGGTAGAAGGTATTGAAAAGGAAACGCACCAGGTAATGAAAAACCTTGAAGCGATTCTTACTGAAGCCGGCATGACTTTCAAAAACGTTGTAAAAGCTACCATCTTCCTTAAAAGTATGGATGATTTTGCTGTAATGAATGATATCTATGCATCTTACTTAGATTCAGAAAGCTATCCAGCTCGTGAAACAGTACAGGTTTCATGTTTGCCTAAAAATGTGGATATCGAAATTTCTATGATTGCACATCAGGATTAATGAATTTTATAAGAAATACAGTTGCGGTTCTGATAGGTCTTGGTATTGCAGGGCTTATTATTACTCTTGGTATAAGGGCTTTTCCGCAATGGGTAACTTTTGAGGCTTTTGCTCCGTTTGAGCACTGGCAAAGGTTTCTTTTCAGTATGAAAGATGATAAGGCGTTTTTCGGCTTCCTTTTATTTATTTCCGGATTAGGAACTACTATTGGGGGAGTGGCAACCGCTATCATTGTTAAATATGCTAAAGTAGCCTATGCTATTCTGATTGGCTTTATTATGCTTTTTATTGCCATGTTGGATGTTATTATTTTTCCCTATCATCCTACGTTTTATAAGATCTCCATTTTCCTTACGTTCTTTCCGTTTTCCTGGATTGGAGGGAAGATTGTAGAAGTGATCTATGAAAGAAATAAAAAGAAAAGTATCGCTGACAAAATGAATAAGTCTAAATGACTAGTCCTGAAAAACTGATACAGATTATAGTACAAAAATAAATAATTAAACCAGAGTAATTTTACTATTGCTTTGGTTTTTGTTTTTATAGGTTTTCATTTTAATTTGTGATTGGTTATGCATT
>NZ_JBKKJT010000060.1:0-278 GCF_046614675.1 Chryseobacterium cupriresistens
GCCATGTTTAATCACCTCGCCTTCAATATCGCTGTGCTGCAGGTCGGCGAGGATATTGTTCAGTTGTTCATCGGATGCCACGACATGTACCCAGAGCTGACCAAACACACCGTGGGCGGTTTGCGTCATTTTCCCATGCAGGATGTTAAACGGCAGGCCGTAGCGCAGGGTCAGTTCACCCACGATCGGCTTATGGGTGCTGTGCCCGGTAAAGGTCAGCCTGATGACCGTGCCTTCCAGATCGTTTGCCAGTTCGGTATTGAAGGTTTCTTCCTCAG
>NZ_JBKKJT010000061.1:0-278 GCF_046614675.1 Chryseobacterium cupriresistens
CCGAAATCACTACAGCCATATTGTCAGGATAATCTTTCATGTAAATCCAGATATCCGTTGCGTCCGAATGTTTGATCACATTGGTAGTAAACTCCTGAATAATTCTGTACAGCTGTACTTCCACTTTACCGTTCTTTGTTGTAATTACAATTACACCGTTAAGTCCTCTTTCTCCGTATAAAGCAGAAGCAGCAGCTTTTGGCTTCAACAGCTTCATTGATCAGCATTGAAATGATTCTTAAAAAGATCTGTTGATATAAAGCTTCGTCTTTCCGAGC
>NZ_JBKKJT010000062.1:0-274 GCF_046614675.1 Chryseobacterium cupriresistens
ATACTTTGTTGAGACTCCTACGGAGTGACAATTGGAGTGTATGCTGTCCAGCATAAGTGATCAATGATAGGTGATAAGTGATAGTTGATCAATCATAGTTGATTGATGTATCGTTTATCAATTATTACTTATTGCTTATAAGCTTAACTTGGGTATAAAACAAAAAAATCCTTTATCACAATGATAAAGGATTTTTTAAAAATAAAATAAAAACTGGCGGCGGCCTACTCTCCCGCGTTAGCAGTACCATCGGCGCTGGTGGGCTTAACTTCTG
>NZ_JBKKJT010000006.1:0-250933 GCF_046614675.1 Chryseobacterium cupriresistens
AGACCTTAGATATTATCCTGCCAACTTACAAGCGTTCTTGTAAAGAATTTGGATTCCTGCGGAATGATACAATGGGAATAGGGATTTATACTCAATAATATGTTTACATAGAAATCTGCAATATGAAAATTCAATACCAATATTCCTTTTCTACCTGGAAACCCGAACCTCGAAACTCAATAACCAGAACCTCATCATTCATCATTCATCATTCATCATTCATCATTAACCACTTATCATTAACGACTCCTACCCTAGCCCTGATAGAAATGGTTACCCCGCAGCTTGGGTTAGAGGGTGGGGGGCTCTTCGGCTTCGCTCAGGGTGACAGCGTTGGAGTGCGTGGGCGCGAGGAGTATGAATGGATAGCAGGAAGTAGCTCCTGAAAAAATTGGAGAGTTGGAGAGTGAAAAAGTTTGAGGGTATTGGATGAAGAATTAAAAAGCTTATTCCTTTCTGCATAGCTGATTCTTGCTTATAATTCACTTTTTCAACCGTAACAATAGATGTAATAATGATAAAAAAGGATCAACATTTTTTTTGAATCCTTACATTTGTAGTCCATTCCGGTTTCTAAGGAATGAAATGAGTTTTATATGACAGACAGAAAATATAAGGAAACGGTACATACGGATAAAAACCAATACAAATATATTACGGTAACCCATGACGAAAATAACGTCAGAATCTATACTTTGAAAAATGGATTAAAGGTTTTTCTTGCTCAGAATTTTGATGCTCCGAGAATACAGACCTTCATTCCGGTAAGAACAGGAAGTAATAATGATCCAGCTGATAATACAGGGCTGGCACATTATCTTGAGCATATGATGTTTAAAGGAACTTCAAAAATCGGAACTCAGAACTGGGAAAAGGAAAAAGAACTTCTTGATCAGATCTCGGCTTTGTATGAAGAACATAAAGCGGAACAGAATCCTGAAAAGAAAAGGGAAATCTACAAGAAGATTGATGAAGTTTCCCAGGAAGCCAGCCAATATGCCATTGCCAATGAATATGATAAAGCGATTTCTTCTCTGGGAGCCAGTGGTACCAATGCGCATACCTGGTTTGATGAAACGGTTTACAAAAACAATATTCCGAATAACGAACTTGAAAAATGGCTGAAAATAGAGAAGGAAAGGTTCTCTGAAATTGTACTTCGTCTTTTCCATACTGAGCTGGAATCGGTATATGAGGAGTTCAACAGAGCGCAGGACAATGACACAAGACTTGTGAACTACGAACTGATGGATGCTCTTTTCCCGACTCATCCTAACGGGCAGCAAACAACACTGGGAAAACCGGAACACCTGAAGAATCCATCGATGAAGGCTATTCATAAGTATTTTGATGAATATTATGTTCCTAATAATTATGCTATGGTACTGGTTGGGGATCTTGACTTCGATGAAACGATCCAATTAATTGATCAGTATTTCGGGACTCTACCTTATAAGGAGCTTCCTAAAAAGACACCCATTACTGAACAGCCTATTACAGAAGTTGTAGTCAGAACGGTAAAAAGTCCTACTACTCCACGTACTCAGATTGCATGGAGAACGGATAGCTATGGAACAAGAGAAGCAATGCTGACTGATGTAGTTGCGAATATTCTCAGCAACAGAGGAGAAGCCGGATTATTGGATTTACACATTAACCAGACGCAGAAGATGCTTTGGGCTCAAGCCTTTTCTGTAGGACTAAGACAGTATGGATATTTCTCCATTGTTGCGGTTCCTAAGGAAACACAGACTCTGGAGGAAGCAAAGAATATGGTATTGGATGAAATTGAGCTGATCAAGAAAGGAGATTTTCCGGATTGGATGCTGCCAGCCATCATCAATGATTTCAAACTTCAGAGAATGAAAGGTCTTGAGACCGCCGAAGGTCTTGCCACCAATCTTTACGATTCTTATATAAAAGGAAGAACCTGGGAAGAGGAACTGAATGAAATGGATGAGTATGCCTCTTTCACCAAAGATGACGTAGTGAATTTTGCCAATGAGTTTTTCAAGGAAAACTATGTGGTTGTTAATAAAGAAAAAGGGGTAAACGACAAACTGATCAGAGTTGAGAATCCAGGTATCACTCCTGTTAAGATCAACCGTGATACGCAGTCAGAGTTTCTGAAAGAGATTTTAGCGGATAAAACTGAGGATATCAAGCCTGAATTTATTGATTATCAAAAAGAAATCGTTACAGATCAGCTTAACGGAAAGAAATTAAGTTTCGTAAAGAATAAATACAACGATATTGCTCAGGTACATTTCATTTTCTCTTTTGGAAGTGATCATGACAGAGATTTAGGGGTTTCAACTCAGCTTCTTCAGTATTTGGGAACTGATACCCTTTCGCCGGAGGATTTAAAAAAGGAATTTTTCAAAATCGGAATCAGCAATGATTTTAAAACAACGAACAATCAGTTGACCATCTCGCTGAGCGGACTGGAAGAAAATATAGAAAAAGGAATTGCCCTTCTGCAGCATTGGATGCGTGATGTGCAGCCTGATCAGGAAATCTATAATCAGTTTGTGGGAACAGTACTGGAAAACCGCCAGGCCATGAAGAAAGATAAAAACCGTATTATAACAGCCCTGAACAATTATACAAAGCTGGGCAGCAACTCACGTTTTACGGATGTTATTTCTAAGGAAGAGCTTGAAAACAGCAGTGCTGAAGTTTTTACAGACAGAATGAAAAAGCTTTTCCAATATCCTTACCAGGTATTTTTCTATGGTAAAAATTTTGAAACCTTTACAAAATACATCGGTGGGTACATAGAACCTGAAACCCTTCAGATACCGGAAGCCAAACTGTATCCGGAACCGGCAACGGGAGGAAACGTGTATTTCATCAACTATGATATGGTTCAGATGGAAATGAGCAAGATTGGTAAAGGAAACGAAGTGAACCCGCTTCATTTTGGAAAGATCAATGTTTTCAATGAATATTTCGGAAGAGGATTATCTTCCATTGTTTTCCAGGAGATGCGGGAAAGTAAAAGCCTTGCCTACTCTGCCTATGTATCTTACGCGGCAAATTCTGAGTTGAACCATCCTGATTATGTAACGACCTATATCGGAACCCAGCCTGACAAGCTTATGATCGCTGTAGATACCCTGAATGAACTGATGAACGAGCTTCCGGAAGTTCCTATTCAGTTTGAGAATGCCAGAAATGCAGCTTTGAAACAGATTGCTTCAACAAGGGTTACCCGAAACAATATATTCTTCAATACCTTAAGACTGCAGAAATTAAATATCTATCATGATTTCAGAAAAGATATTTATGAACAGATCCAGCACTTGGCATTTGAGGATATCAAGCATTTTTATCAGACAGAAGTCAAATCAATACATTTTAACACCGCTATTATCGGCAAAAAAGAGAATCTTGATATGGAAGCTGTCAACAAAATGGGGATATTTAAAGAAGTAAGTCTGAAAGATATTTTTGGACATTAAAAACAAACCGCCTGATCATTCTATCGGGCGGTTTGTTTTTTTATAAGTAATGAATGATAATTGATCACGTGTAGCTCATCCTTCATCATTCATCATTCATCATTCATCATTCTATTACGTCATCATGCAATCTCCGTCACCATCCTGATAGTTTGGGTTAAAATGACCGGGAAGCAATTCCAAAAGATTTTTATGAAACAGGTACTCCCTTTTAAAATCACGTTCATAGATAGGGGAAAATACTTTTGACTGTTGTATTTCCCTGTTTAGTACGGTTTGATAAGAAGTAAAGCCTTTTACTTTATGACTCACGATGAAATACTGTAAAAACCGGATAACCTCATCGAAATTACCGTCCGTAAAAAGGTAAGGTATTTTAAGATAGCCATCACGGAGCTGCAGCAGAAAACAGGATGTAATCTTGTTATTTTTATTTAAAATTTTGATCCAGAAATATTTAAAGCTGTCGGCAAAACTTGAAAACAGGTATTTTTCATCTTTTTTGCCTTCCAAAACCCAGGGATTTTCTATAAAAGAATTGATTTCGTCTGCATTGCGCATCCCGGGAAACCTGTTCATAAAATATGCACTTTCTTTGTCGATATGATCCAGAATTTCATATTTAAAATCTGGTTTTGGTGCGGCCAGGTTCTTTATTGAGATCACTCCATTGGCAGCGGCATCCAGAATTTGAAAAAGAGGTTTCAACGGTTGTGTTCCCGGTTTCTTTTCAGGAATCATTTTAGCGGCATCGGTTCTGAAGTAGTAGCGTTTGCCTTCTTTGGGAAAGACATATTCAAAAACACCCATAATATTGTAGAGTGCTTCTGCTTCTTTGGTAAATTCTGTAATGGCAATCCGGCCTTCGTATTGTTCAAAAACTTTTTTCAGCAATGCTTTCGCCGGTCTTTTTTTTCTGTATTCCGGGTTTACATACAGGGTACTGAGCCAGGCATAGCGGATTTCTTTTCCATCAATGATAAAACAATCCGGAAAACATCCCACATAACCGATCAGTTTATCTTCATAAAAAGCAAGAATAAGAAGTGCATCTTCGTCTGCTGCTTTTGGATTCTGAATATGAGACAGCGCACGGTGTCTGGTAACCGGAAGAAAATCATACTGCCGGAAAGCTCCGGAGGATATAAAATCTTCCAGTTCTTTTCTATTGAATGTTTTCAGCGTTATCATTTTCTCACAATCGTATTTTTATTCATCAGGCTTTTCAATCTGAAGTAAGCTGTTTCTTTTTTCAATATCTGTGCTCCGCTCTCTCCCATTTCCATTGGAATTCTTTGAAAGTTTCTCTTCACACTGTCCAGTTTTATACCGGCACACCCAAAGCTGCAGTAGATCTCTTCATTTTTATAAAGTTCATCAAAAAAATCTTTCTTTACTTCAAAATCGGTAAAAGGGAATGCAAAACTTTCGTACAAAAAACCATTTTCTTTTAAATAGCCAAAAGTTCTGTTGGTTGTTGCCATTTGTTCTTTCAAAGACAGATCGCCATATTTGGGATGATCCCAGCTGTGCGAAGAGATTCCGAAGCCTTTTCGGGTAAGTTCTTTTAATTGATCTGTACTTAAATAAGGTTGGTACTGTTTTGAATAGGCTTTAAAATCTACCTCAAGTTTTTCACCAAGCTGATCCAGAATATCTTTTTCCTGATAATTTATGGATAAAATTTTCTTTTGTAAAACCCTTCTATCCATATTTTTCAACGACAGGATAAAATAAATTTCGGGATCTATGGTTTTTATTTTTTCAGCAGCATCGGCAACAAGGCTCGCTTTGCACCTGAACATCATCTCTTTATTATCTATGAAAGCCGGATTGATAAAATTACAGGCATATATTCCTTTTCGTTCCAGAATGGGAGCCGCAATATCGTAAAACTCTCTGAAACCATCATCAAAAGTTAAAAGGGCAATTTTTTTTGAAGGTTTAAAGCTTCCGGCTATATAATCCTTAAACTCCTGCCAGTTCACAAACTGAAAATTACTGGCCATGTGATCCAGATCGTCTTCAAACTGCTGAGTCGTTTTATAACGGATCACATGTTTTAAATGAGGAAGTTCTTTATCGGAAACACTGTGATAAAGCGGCAGACAGTAATCCAGCGGAAATGATTTTCCGATATTCCCAGTTTCAAAAGCTGCCAAAACATTGATGATCCTTTCTTTCATCCTATTGTAAATAAAAAAGAATCTATTCAAAATTAAATTCAAATAGATTCTTAAAGGTATAACTTTTAAAATTATTTTATAATCTTCATTTCATCAACAATCCACTTTGAGTCTGCGAACTTATCAATAATGAAAAGAATATATTTTGTATCTACCATGATGTTTCTGCTGAAACGCGGATCATAATTGATGTCACTCATTGTTCCTTCCCACTGTCTGTCGAAATTCAATCCGACAAGGTTTCCGTTAGCATCAAGAGCCGGGCTTCCTGAGTTTCCTCCGGTTGTATGGTTGGTAGCAGTGAATCCTACAGGAACATCACCTGTTTTATCTTTATAGATTCCGAAATCTTTTTTGTTGTAAAGATCAATCAGTTTCTTTGGAACATCAAATTCGTAATCTCCGGGAACATACTTTTCCATTACTCCTGCAAGGTGAGTCTGGTATCCGTAAGAAACGGCATCTCTAGGAGTGGAACCTTTCACTTTACCGTAAGTTACACGAAGCGTTGAGTTGGCATCCGGGAAGAATTTTCTGTCTTTATCCGTCTTCATCTGCTGCGCCATGAATTTTTTCTGCAAAGCATCAATTTTTGCCTGCATTGAAGTGTATTGCGGATCTGCAGTTTTCATATAGGTTTCTTTCATCGAAACATATAATTGATAAATAGGGTCTTTCTTTAAAGTTCTGATCAGTTTATCCTGATTAGAAAATGCTTTATCAATATCAGCAGTTAAAGTTCCTCCGTTTACAGCAGTTCTTCCTGTAATGACAGAGTTTTTAGACATATCTTCTACAACAGGAATATTAGCGTTCTCATCTTTATATTTGCTGAATCCTGCCGGTAAAAACTGTGGTGCTGTTTTATTAACGTACAAAGCCAATAGTTTTGCAGTTACTTTTGCATCAAGCTCAGCACTGTAATCTTTATAGAAAGAAGTTAATTTCGTTTTCAGCTTTGATAGTTCTTTTTCATCCATTCTTCCTGCTTCTACAGACGCAACGAAATCATAATAATCACCAGCTAATTTCAAAGTCTCCGCATTTTTGATTACTTCTGTATAGTAAGCGTTGTTTAATGCATAAGGAGCCTGATCGTTGTACAGTTTATTCAGCTGATCCAAAGTAGTCTTGATCTCAGGATTTTTAGCGACCAAAGAACCTTCATACATTACTTTCTTTTCTACAGCATTGGATTTTTTCAATCCTTCTACTTCACCGATCCATTTTTTCCAGTAGTTGGCTACTGAAGCATATTTTGAAGCATATTTGATACGGGTTTCATTGTCAACACGCATTTTTTCGTCCAACGTTTTCAGAGCCACATCACGTACCGCAATTCTTGCAGGGTCAATATCTTTCATGATCTTCTCTACAGCGATTGCAGGAAGGTATTCTGTAGTTCTTCCCGGGAATCCGAAAACAAAAGTAAAATCGTTCTCGTTTTTATCTTTGATAGAAACCGGTAAATAGTGCTTTGGAACGTATGGTACATTGTCTTTTGAATATTCTGCAGGTTTGTTGTTCTTGTCTGCATAAATTCTGAACATCGAGAAATCTCCGGTGTGTCTCGGCCAAACCCAGTTGTCTGTGTCGCTTCCGAATTTCCCGATGCTTTGAGGCGGAGCTCCTACAAGACGGATATCTTTATACGTTTCGATGGTATAAGCATAGTATTTGTTTCCATAATACATTGGTTTTACCATGATTGACTGGTAAGATTCAATTTTCTGAGAGTTTTTATACACCTCAATATTGTTGTTGATCTTTTTAGTAAGTTCAGGTTCTGTAAGATTGTCCGTACCTTCTAAAATAGGATCAGTAACTTCTTTTATATCTACAATAAAATCTACTTTTACTCCCGGATTAGGAAGTTCACCTTCTGTATTTTTTGCCCAAAATCCGTTTGAAAGAAGATCATTCTGAACGGTAGAGTGTGCCTGAATCTGCCCAAAACCACAGTGATGGTTCGTTAAAAGCAATCCTTTAGGCGAAATAATTTCTGCAGTACATCCGCCGTTAAACTGTACAACCGCATCTTTAATGCTTGGTTTCTGAGGATTGAAAATATCTTTTGCAGAAATCTTCATTCCTAAATCCTTCATTTCCTTTTCATTCAGCTCTGTAGGAATCCACATTCCTCCATATTGTTGCGCAAATGCCATTGCAGCTGGCAAAAGAAATACAGATAAAAGTATCTTTTTTGTCATAATCAAAATTTTGCCCCAATTTACAAAGAAAAATAGGAACAGGCTTTATAAAACGGGTGGAAAAGTTACTAAGAGTTCGTTTTTGGAAAATAGTGATGGTCAATAGTGAATCTTGCTTCACAAGTGAATAGTGAATTTTTATAATCAAACAGTAAGTAAATTCATTAAAAATTGACAAGCGGAGCGAATTGACTATTCACCATTGCTCAATCTGCTGTTCAATGTTCTTCTGGCTCAATTTTTGTTGATTGGAAGTAACTTTATTATTAAAAACATCCTTAAATTAATTATTATGATGAAAAGTAAAATGCTCATGTTGGGAATGGCATCAGCTCTGTTCCTTGCTTCATGTTCTAAAAAAGAAACCACTGAAACAACAGCGACTACAGATTCTGCTACGGCTGTACAACCTGTTGCTGCAGACAGCATCACTAAAGCTACTCCTACAGCTGCTGGTGATACGTCTGAAAATGCTCTGGACTGGGCCGGAACTTATGAAGCAACAGTTCCTTGTGCAGACTGTCCGGGAATCAAGACTTCTTTAACATTGAATGATGATAAAACATTCAGTATCACGGAGGAATATCTTGAGAGGAATTCAAAAAATCAGGATAAAGGCACTTTTGAATGGGATGCTACAGGAAGCATGATTACTTTAAAAGGGAAAACAGCCCAATATAAATATAAAGTGGGTGAGAATATGTTGATCCAACTGGATATGGAAGGAAAAGAGATCGATGGCCCTAACAAAGATCTTTATGTATTTAAGAAAAAATAAAAATAAAGGCTTCGGCCTTTATTTTTTTGCTTTTTACCGTCTAAAACTGATACGCTTTAATTTTCGGATCATCCACCAGACGGCCGATGACTTCCTCATGATGGCTATTTTTTCCCGTAAGCCTCCATATTACGGTAAAGCTTTCCTGGGAATACTGCTGTTTAAGCATCTGATATCTTAAATGATTTTCTTTAAATATATTTTCACAATATTTAATATCCTGCGAGTCTGTTACGGCAATTTTGTATTCCCTTACTTTATTATAATTATCAATAAAATTCTGGAGATAAGTCAGGGCACTTAAAATAAGTAATACCAACGTAGTTCCCAACAATGCAATATAAACATAGCCGGAACCTACAGCCATTCCAATAGAAGCAGTTGCCCAGATAGTGGTTGCTGTGGTAATTCCTTCAATTTTATTATCTCCTTTGAAAATGACTCCTGCCCCCAGAAATCCGATTCCTGTAATAATATTGGCGGCAAGACGATCCGGATTGTCCACACCTATTTTTATAGAAAGTATCGTAAAAAGGCAGGCACCGAAGCACACGAGAATAAAGGTCCTGAGACCGGCCGACTTATTACGGTATTCACGTTCAGCACCAATAAACAGTCCTAGAATAACTGAAATAAGGATCAGCAGCAATTCATTTTTAATAATATAATGGTCCTGAAGAAAATCCATCTTTTATAATTTAAACAGAGAATAAATTTACAATAAATCCTATTAAGGAACTATCTTTGCTGAGGAGATTTTGCGTTGCTGCCTCAAAAAATTTGTTTCACAAAAAACTTTTGTAATGTTACATTTTAATTGCGGAAATTTTCTTGTATAAAAGGGATATTCATCAACGCAGGAAAATGTCACTTATTAAAAAAATCAAAAAAAATAATACTTATATACTATTATGGATAAAGAAATTTCACACTTCTGGTTAGGATATTTCAAGAGTGAAGAAGACTTTTACAACTTTGTAGAAGAGGATGAAAATTACTATATAGAGGAAGAAACTGATGATCAGTATGTTTCCAGGTTTGCAGAATCACAGAACATCAAATGGTTTGATGATGATTTTATTGAATATGGTTTTGAGGATGAAAGCCTTAGTCTTTATGATAAGTTTGCAGAGTATTCTTATGCTGACCAATGGCTTCCGGTTCTGGAAAATAAATTAAACGAACTCAGTCTGGATACACCCGTAAATGCTATTATTTTCGCCACAAGATTTGTTATTCCTAATCCTGTTTCTGTAGAAAATGATGATTTTTCACTGCATTATGTGGGAGAAATAGAATACGATATTTAATAACCAAAGCAAAACTGCTTTCTCAACACCGGCAACAAGTGATTTCATGATACGTGTGATCACTTGTTGTTAATAGAAGAATAAAAGCATTTGGGAAAGAAGATAACAAAAGAAATTGATCTTTAATTTATAGAAAAACACTTTTATAATTTGGCGCTCTAATTACGGAAAACCGTAAGTTATTCTCGGTTGTCCAAAATATTTTTGCTTATCAAAAATATAATTATGTCTATTAAATGTCCAAAGTGCCAAAAAGAATTAAGTAGTACCGATATCTTTTGTTCACAATGTGGCTATTCCATTAAAAATGAATCCACAAAAAATTCTTCACAAAAAATTTCTTATAATACACCTCAAAAAAAGGGTAATGGATGTGGTATTGCTTTACTCATATTTATTGCTTTTTTATTTACAATATTTCTGATTAGAACCTGCTCTAAAACAGAAAATACGTCTAGTCTAACAACCAATTCAGTATCTCAATTATCTAAAGAGGATAGCATTAAAAATAAAATACGAATTGACAGTATTGATAAACAACAAAAAATTGAGGAAGAAAAATTCTTAAAAACAAAAGCAGGAAAAATTTATAAAAAGCATCGCGAATGGTCTAAGGAAGACTGCATTAAAATTGCAGAACATCAGGTGTGGATTGGAATGCATTATGATATGCTCGTATATATGAGAGGAAAGCCTAATAATGTCAACACATCAAACTATGGTGATGGCCCACATTATCAGGCATGTTGGCATGATTATGACCCATCTTGTTTTTATTTTGATGAAAGTCAAATTATAACTTCTTATAATTAAAAAGGTGAGCAAATAGCTCACCTTTTTACCTATTTTTAAACTACTATTTAATAAAAATTAATGTGCTTCAAGCCAGTTATTTCCTACTCCAATTTCTACCAATAAAGGAACCTGCGTTTTCAGGGCACTTTCCATTTCAGTTTTGATCAGTTTTGAAGCGGCATCAATCTCATCTACCGGAGATTCAAAAACAAGTTCGTCATGTACCTGAAGAAGCATTTTTGTTGTAAGCTGCTGCTCTTCAAGCTCTCTGGCGATTTTGATCATGGCAATTTTAACGATATCGGCAGCACTTCCCTGAACTGGTGCGTTTACCGCATTTCTTTCTGCATGACCTCTTACCACGAAATTGTTGGAATTGATATCTTTCAGATGACGCTTTCTTCCCAATATGGTTTCCACATACCCCAACTGGCGTGCTTTGCTCACCTGCTCAGCCATGTATTCCTTCAGTTTCGGATAGGTTTCGAAATATGCTTCGATCATTTGTTTAGCTTCTGTACGGGACAATCCGGTTTGTTCTGCCAAAGCAAAAGCTCCTTGTCCGTAGATAATTCCAAAGTTTACAGTTTTAGCCTGGCTTCTCTGGGTTTTGGATACCTCAGCCAAAGGAATTTTAAAGAGTTTTGCCGCTGTGGAAGCGTGGATATCTTCTCCATCCTGAAAAGCTTTGATCATATTATCTTCTCCTGAAATTTCAGCAATTAAACGAAGTTCAATCTGTGAATAATCGGCAGAGATAATCTTTTTTCCTTCTCCGGAAACAAAAGCACCACGAATCTGTTGTCCTCTCACCGTTCGGATCGGAATATTCTGCAGGTTGGGGTTTACACTCGCCAAACGGCCTGTAGCCGCTGTGGTCTGTGAGAAGTTGGTGTGTACTCTGTTATCTTTTTTCTCGATCTGTGAAGGCAAAGCGTCTACATAGGTTGATTTTAATTTCTGGTATGTTCTGTATTCCAGGATGTGTTTGATGATTTCATGTTTTGAATTCAGCTTCTGAAGCACATCTTCTGATGTTGCATATTGACCTGTTTTTGTTTTCTTCGCTTTTGGATCGAGCTGTAATTTTTCAAACAGAATCTCTCCCAGCTGCTTCGGTGAATTCATATTGAATTCTTCTCCTGAAAGTTCAAAAATCTTTGTTTCAAGCTGTTTCAGATCATTCTCAAGGTCAACACTTTCCTGTGCCAACCATTTTTCATCCAAAGAAATCCCTGAAAGTTCCATTTTTGCAAGTACTTCCATCAGAGGCATTTCAATGTTAAAGAAAAGCTCTTCCAGGTTCTCCTTTTTCAGCTGTGGTGCGAATAGCTCATACAACTGGAAAGTTACATCTGCATCTTCTGCTGCATAATCTGTTTGTGTTCTCAGATCAGCATCTCTGAAATTCCCCTGTTTTTTCCCTTTTTTTCCGATAATGGTTTCAATGGATACCGGTTTATAGTTCAGATATACTTCTGAGAGATAATCCATCCCGTGTCTTCCGTCCGGGTTCAGGAGGTAGTGGGCAATCATGGTATCAAACATGGCGCCTTTCACGGTGATGTCGTATTGTTTTAAAACTTTGTAATCAAATTTAAGGTTGTGCGCTACTTTCAGCAGGTCTTCTTTTTCGAAAAACGGTCTGAAAATCTCCAGGGTCTGCAACACTTCTTCCTTGTTTTCAGAGAACGGAATATAGTAAGCAAGTCCTTTTTTATAAGAGAAGCTCATTCCTACCAGTTCTGCTTCAAGCTCGTTTAATGATGTCGTTTCCGTATCGAAACATACCACTTTCTGCTGCAGCAGATTGTCAACCAGTTTTTTCTGTGCTTTCGGGTTATTGATAAACTGATACAGATGATCATTATTCTCAATCGTAGACTTTGTAGAAGTTGCCTGATCCAGTTCCTCAAAATTGGCAAAAAGATCAAGCTGCATAACCTGTCCTTTTACTTCGGTTCCGGCCGGAGTCTGTTTTACTTCTACTTCACTTACAACCACTGTTTCTACAGCTGCAGGAGCGAAAGCCCTGTAAAGGTTTTCGTATAGTCTTCTGAATTCTATTTCGTCAAAGACCTCTTTTACTTTTTCAAAATCCGGAGTTTCCAGGTCGTATTGTTCCTGATGGAATTCTACAGGAGCATCACAGATGATAGTGGCTAATTTTTTAGACATAATACCACGTTCTGCGGAAGCTTCTACTTTTTCTTTCAGTTTTCCTTTCAGTTTATCCGTATTGGCTAATAAATTTTCAATGCTGCCGAATTCTTTCAGGAATTTCATAGCAGTTTTCTCTCCTACTCCTTCCAATCCAGGAATATTATCTACTGCATCTCCCATCATGGCAAGGAAATCAATCACCTGCTTAGGATCATCAATCTCATATTTTGCCTTTACTTCTTCTACTCCTAAAATTTCAATGTCACCGCCTTTTAAACCTGGCTTATAAATTTTAATTTTATCCGTAACCAGCTGTGCAAAATCTTTATCCGGTGTCACCATGAAGGTGGTGTATCCTTCTTTTTCGGCTTTGCATGCAATAGTCCCAATGACATCATCGGCTTCATATCCTTCTACCCCAAGAATCGGGATATGCATTGCTTCCAGAATTTTGTGGATATATGGAATCGCAATTTTGATTGCTTCGGGAGTTTCGCTTCTGTTGGCTTTATATTCTGAGAAATCATCAGTTCTTACACTGGCCTGTCCAACATCAAAAACTACTGCCAGGTGTGTTGGTTTTTCTCTTCTGATCAATTCGATGAGAGAATTGGTAAAACCGAAGATGGCAGAAGTATCCAGACCTTTGCTGGTGAGTCTCGGATTCCTGATTAATGCGTAATATCCTCTGAAAATCATCGCATAAGCATCGATGAGAAACAGCCTTTTATCTTGTGTTGCGTCCATATTTTGAATAATGAACAAATATAAGAAAATAGGAGTAAAAGTTGATAGTTTGAGGAAGGGTTTCGGGGTATCGGGATGCGAGGTTCGGGATGGGGTTAAAAAAACAAAACAGCATACCCGAAGGTACACTGTTCCTTTTTTTATTTAAGTTTATGGGATTATTTACCTGAAGAAGGCCATAGTCCTGCGTACTGAGAAGTACCGTAATCAATGGTTTCAGCACTTACTACGAAGCTGATCAGCATACTGTTGCTGTCTACTGCATCGAAATCTACTTCGTGCTGGATTACGTATCCGTTCTCCCATTTCAAAGTGATCAGTGTTCCTTCTTCGTGAGATTTGTTGAAAGTGATCTCTCCTACTGTCGGCTTGTATTTACCGTTTAGTAAGCTTTCAAGGATGTCTGACTTTTCAGTAGCTTCTACTGTCACCTTGATTAATGCATTGGAAGGATCTGATGCTACACGTCCTGAAACGTCTGTAGATCTTGATACACTGTAGTTCATTTTTAACAGTTTCTGCCCTTCACCGTTGTTGAATTTTAAGATTCCTCTTGAATTTCTTTCTGCCATGATTGTAAATTTTAATCGTTAGTAATAAATTGTAATTCAATAATTATATAACAAAGATAGCCTCCTTGGGTTTGATAAAAAAGCAATTGAAGGGAAATCTGAAAAAGTGTCGTAATTGTACGATTTGATGTCGTAGTTCTACGATTTATTGTCGTAATTCTACGACATTAGATTTAAAAACAGAAGATAAATACCTTATAACAAATATAGTAAGGGCATAAACAGAAATTTATTATTACACCTTAAAGAGATATATTACTTTAATATGATTTTAAAAATTCTGATCCTGCTAAATAAAAAACAGAACAGCGTCTCTTGTCCGCTGTTCTGTACCAATTTTATTTTTACTAAGATGATGAATAGGCTTATTTACCTGCTGAAGGCCATAGCCCTGCGTACTGGGAAGTACCGTAGTCGATGGTTTCAGCACTTACCACGAAGCTGATCAGCATACTGTTGCTGTCAATAGCATCGAAATCTACTTCGTGCTGGATTACGTATCCGTTCTCCCATTTCAAAGTGATCAGTGTTCCTTCTTCGTGAGATTTGTTGAAAGTAATCTCTCCTACTGTCGGCTTGTATTTACCGTTCAGTAAGCTTTCAAGGATGTCTGATTTTTCAGTAGCTTCTACTGTCACCTTGATTAATGCATTAGAAGGATCTGATGCTACACGTCCTGAAACGTCTGTAGATCTTGATACGCTGTAGTTCATTTTTAACAGCTTCTGTCCTTCTCCGTTGTTGAATTTTAAGATTCCTCTTGAATTTCTTTCGGCCATGATTGTAAATTTTAATCGTTAATATTGTTATTCAGTGATTGTGTTAGCAAATATAGAAGCTCTTTACGGCTTAAAAAAAAATTTGAATATAAAACTGAAAAAGTGTAGTAATTCTACGATTTCTTGTCGTAATTCTACGACAATGGATTTACATATTAAATTAATACACTAATTATAAACACGTTACATAAAAAACAGAAAATCTTTGAAATTAAAATATTTCATACGTCAAAGACAAAAAATCGTCCGGAATAATCATGTTATAAACACTGTCATTTTCCTTTAACTCTGTTTAAATCTTCCTGATAAAGATTTTCTCCGTAATTTTTTTTGAAATTCACGGATAGCTTATCTTTAGAACTTAAAGATTCATACTGTCTTATTCTAAGTTTTGCTTCTTCTATTGTGTCTTTTTTATACGGGAACGCTACATTATATTGATCAACCAGCTGTTTTTTAATTCCGAATAATTTTTGATAATAAGGAGAGTCTGGCAGATTACGGTCACTTTTCTGCTTTTCCTTATACTGAATATAATCTGCCATTGGGCAAAGGTCTGTTCCTTTTATTTTAGGCAATCCTCCTTTGGACAGAAAGTATTCTGCCATATCCAGATCATCCCTGGCTGCACTTTCCATAATGTTGCTTCCGTTATAAGAAACATTATTGATGTCAGCGCCATTCTGAAGTAAGTAATCAATCATTTTCTTTTCGGTACTTTCCTCACCTCCAAGGGTCATTGCATCAGATAACGGGGAATTCCCTACAGCTGGGTTAGGACTGGCTTTATATTTGAAAAGTAATTGCAGCATTTCGTAATTATTAAGTGCTACAGCATGATTCAGAGGAGACTCAAAACCTTCATGAGGTATTATAATATTGGGATCAGCTCCCAGCTCTAAAAGCTTTTCCATAGCTTTCAAATCTTCAATAATAGAAGCATACATCAGTAAGGTATACCCTGTGTTCTCCTGTAATTTATTGATATCAATATTTTTTTCCTTAATAATTTCTTCCATGCCTTTCAGATCTCCATCAAACATTTTCTGGGCAGCTGATAAACCGTCTCCTGTAAACATTCTTGAAGGAGGATATTGATTTCTATTTTCGTTTTTACGCGACCTAAGATTAAAATCTGAACAGGAAAAAAGTGTCATGATAGAAAGTATTATTAAAATAAATGGTTTCATATTATATATTATTAGCTACAACATCAGTATTTATAGTGGCCAGCATCGCCTGAAACGCATCGTTGTATGCGCTATGTCCGCTTCCAATGGTTTTTAGGCCAAGCCCTTCATTATCCTCAATGTACCCGAAGATTTCATTCTGTTCTCCCAGCGCTCTCGGAACACCTCCTGTAAGACCTCCGAAAATTGCAATTTTGTTGAGCCCCGGAATTCTGGATAAAGCCAATGTAGAGAGCAGACCTTCCCTGTTATTTTGCAGCCCGTTAAGAATATCATTACTTGTACTGTAATTGATAATTCCGGAAGTTGATTTTACGGCTCCTTTTTTATCGAGATAATCGAGTGTATTGCCATGTACTCCTCTTGCATTGAAGGTATATCCCGGAAGTCCTGTGTAATAGGAAGCCATGGCACTGTTTCCTCCTCCTAATGAGTGTCCGGTAAATTTCACTTTTCCTCCGGTCGCATTATCCATTTTTTCCGCAAGCATTCTCGTTTTTTCTATCTGAGGCGTTGCGAAACCAAGAGCCTGTCCTCCATCTTCGATGAACCAGTCATGATAAAACTGCATTCCTTTAGGTTCTGAGCCTCTGAATGCCACAAAATAATCTCCTGTTTCTTTATTATAATATAAAGAGGAAAAGAAGCCGTTATCTTTATTGGTATTGAAATCTTTGCTGGTTAACACGCCCGGACCGAACAGCTTATCCAGCTCAGCCTGATCATCTGTATTGATTCGTGTGTACCCATCAATACTGGTATTCTTCCCGTTATCTTCGTAAGAATCCTGGGCCATTCTACTGGCAATAGAGGCTTCCTGCAGCTGGGCAACAGGTAAATGAAAGGTGATTTTACCTCCTATGAAACAGTGTAGACTGGAATTTTGCAACAGAGGTTTTTTATTTTCAATTTTTACTTTTGGATGGGTATTTTGCCAGTCGCTTCCCTTGCATAGAAATGAACAGATATTGAGGCAGTCATCTATAAGGGCACTTCCTGCCCAGGCGGCTGCCGCTAAAACAAAAAGCCCACCGGAGAAAGCTGCCGCTACTGCTACCCCTGCTAATGCTCCTGCCATCATCATTTCAGGACAGATAAAATTGTCTTTAAAACGGTCCTTTTCCGTGGCCATCAGCTTAGCTCCTTTTTTCAATTTTACGGAAGACTGGGAACTGACTCCAATTCCTATAAGTCTTCGGCCTTTACTACAAGTAAGCGGAGTATCCTGTGCGATATATAATTGACTCATAGTGATCGTATTAATTGTTATTTTTCACTTAATCTTATGTGGTACCTGCATACATAGATCATCTTTTCATTCAGTTCTTCTTTCACATGAAATATAACCTCTGATAGTACAGAATCTTCATTATAAATATACTCTCCCTCGATGGCATACTTATATTCCAGAGCATTTCCGAGCGTTCTCTGATATTTATCTTTATAAATACTTTCAAAGCGGGACTGATTTCCTTTACTTTTTCCATCCAGTTTCACAGTGAAGCCTCCTTCTTTGTTTTTTAAAATTTTATACGAGGAACTATAATCAAGTTCTTCTCCCGGAAAAAGGGTTGACAAAGCTGTTCTTACAGGAATTTCATCTGTAAAACTTCCCCCGCTGAATGCCGGTAAAGGATAAAACATGATCTGATACAAAAAGTTTTGTCTGATATTACGATCTATATTGTTAAATTCTTTATCATAGATCTGAATAAATACCTTATAACTTTCTTTTACCAGCTCAAAAAAATGCAGATCCTTCTTTATCTCTTCCCACCTGCTTACAATTTCACCTTTATTGGTTACTTCGTGGATACTTTTATCCGTATTTAAAGATAATTCAACAACCTCAGTCGCTTTATTTATTTTTTCAAGAATTTCATAAAATGGCTGCATCTGCCCGTCTGCCTGAATATATCGCTGGGTAGAAGACTGTATGGTAATATGATTATATTCTCCCGGTATTACTACCCAGTCTTCTTCTATTTCCGTCTGGTTGGCTTTTCCTGTCCCTAAAGTAAGATAGGATTTTATATTGATATTATATTCTCTTTTTTTGTACCAGGCATATTTGAATCCTGCCAGCTGGTCATTTTTTTCAACTTTATTCGGTTCCAAAGTCATGTTTTAATACGTTTTAGAATATATTCGCGGCATCAGTTGATATCAACATTACTTCCGGTAATAAATATATCTCCTGTAGCATTCATTGAAGTGACTGCTTTACTGTGAATACTCAGGTTATCCTGTGTTACCAGTAATGCATTTTTTAATGAATTCAAATCCAGCATTCCTTCTTTTGCAGATATAGTAATCCCTTCTTTAGTGATTGTGATACTGTTTTCACCAACTCTTAATTCAATTTTTGTTTTTCCTTCCAGAGCAATATTTCCGGCTGCGTCCATTGTCAGGACTGAATTGGCTGCCCCGCCTTCTTTTCCTCCGACATTAATAGAATTTGTACTGCCGGCATTTACCGTATTATTATTTCCTACGTTAACCGTTTTATTGTTATTGGCATTCGTCTGGGCATTTCCAGCCCCGTCAAACTTCATGTTGGCCCCGCCCTGATCCGTCAGAAATACAGAGCCTTCACCATCATTTAATTCTAATTTATTTCCACTTCTGCTGCTCAGGCTTTTGATATTGTTACCGGCTCCGCCACCGCCACCTATTCCCCCATGGAACATTCCTCCCATCACAAACGGACGGTCCGGGTGCTGATGTACAAAATTGACAATAACCTGGTCTCCCACTTCCGGAACAGCCATAAATCCTCTGTTCTTATTTACTTTATCACTGCTTCCTGCATCCGGGGTCATTACGCGGACAAATTCAGTAGTATCAGGTCCGCTTTGCCAATCGAACTGCACACGTACTCTTCCCTGATTTAAAGGATCTGTATTTGAAATCACTTTTCCAAACTGGGCTTCTGCTTTGGGCATCTGAAATTCGGGACGAGGAATAAATCCTGTATCTGCTGCAATTGCTTCAAATTTGCCATCATAATAGCCTCTGGCATCCACTTCATGAGAAACTTCAATAATCATCAGTTTTGTAAAATAAGCGGTTTCATTGCTCTCTGTTTTACGCATTTCGATATCTGCGATACATCCCGGATATAAGAAAGGAACTGTTGTAGTTCCCGAAGTAACGAAAACTTCTGCAGCCTTGCTTCCTGCGGTTCCCTTCTGGGAAGCATTAATATCCATAAAGGAAGATGCTTTAATAGGCGCCACTCTCAAAGAAGGAGTGGTAAAAGTTTTTTCTGATATTTCGTAAGCACGTCTTGCAATATCTGAAGTATGGTTAATTTTCGAACTACCAGCCGTCAGCTTCTCATTTTTACTGCTGTTATAACCATAAAAAGTGGGACTTACATGCTGGGCCTTCATTTTGATGGCTATGTCACTTACACTACTTCCGTAAGTAAGCCTGACAGGTTTCTCCTGTGGCGGCAGCTTTCCGAAGTGCAGAACTTCTCCATCATAATAAAATTGCTCTCCATAAGCTTCTGCCATTCTTGCGAGATAATTATAATGGGTTTCTTCATACTGTGAGCTGTACGATATATTTCCATGCTGGGCATCTACTCTGAAATCAAATTTATGCTGTCCCAGCCCTTCTTTAATTACCTGATCAGCAATACTGTTCAAACTTACAGGCTGACTTCCTCCAAAGCTCTGAATATGAGGGGCTGCATCCAAAAGTACAGTTGGACTGTAACCTTTGATGATAATATTTCCAAGACTTCCTTTCTCCTGGCTGAAACCTACTTCTGTAACCACTCCTACAAAATTACGTTCGGCTCCTTTCTCAATATCTTTATATTTGAAAACAACTGTGATTCTTTTTCCTAAAAATTTCTGAGCTTCTTCCAAATTGTGATTTTCCGGTTTACCCAAAGTATCATGAGCCAGTATCAGACTGAACTCATGGTGTCTGGTAGCACTCTGTACCAGCTTAAAATGCTTGAAATGATTAATGATCTCACCTTCTATGATTACATCAAGCTTGATAACCCGGTTGATTCCTGCTATATAGCTCTGAGAAATTGCTTCTGCATTATGTATTTTTGAAGTAGGCTGTTTGGCCCATACTTTTGTCTCAACAACGGAAGGGTCGTTAGAAACCAGCGTTTGATTCAGAAACTTTCCTGTTTCCTGTGCTGAATTTAAATGCTGTGCCGCTTCTGCTGTCTTTTTTATTTTATTCCCTGCCTCGTTTACCTTTTCATCTGCTTTCGTAACCGCATTTTCCTGCGCAGTTTTTTTGATCGTCTCTGTATCCTGGCTGATAGATTGCTGAGAATTCTTTACTCTAATTTTATCATCTTGAAACATAGTGTTACGTGTTTTTAAGTTAATAAATGTTGAATTGATGCTGTAGGTATCATTACAGGCTTTGTAAATTCCAGATATTGGTTTCTGTAAGGATTATTTATCTGAAACTTATTGTAAAGCAGAAAACAGAACAGCAAACTTTTACAAGGGCTGTTCTGTACCAATTTTATTTTTACTAAGATGATGAATAGGCTTATTTACCTGCTGAAGGCCATAGTCCTGCGTACTGGGAAGTACCGTAATCAATGGTTTCAGCGCTTACTACGAAGCTGATCAGCATACTGTTGCTGTCGATAGCATCGAAGTCTACTTCGTGCTGGATTACGTATCCGTTCTCCCATTTCAAAGTGATCAGTGTTCCTTCTTCGTGAGATTTGTTGAAAGTAATTTCTCCTACGGTTGGCTTGTATTTACCGTTCAGTAAGCTTTCAAGGATGTCTGATTTTTCAGTAGCTTCTACTGTAACTTTGATCAAAGCGTTGGAAGGATCTGATGCTACACGTCCTGAAACGTCTGTAGATCTTGATACGCTGTAGTTCATTTTTAACAGCTTTTGTCCTTCTCCGTTGTTGAATTTTAAGATTCCTCTTGAATTTCTTTCGGCCATGATTGTAAATTTTAATCGTTAATATTTTGTGATTCGGTGATTGTGTTAGCAAATATAGAGGCTCTTTTCCGCTAAACAAAGCATTTGAATGGAAATCTGAAAATTTGTAGTAATTCTACGATTTCTTGTCGTAATTCTACGACATTGGATTTAAAAAACCTACCACAAACCCTATTAACAAAGGATTTAACTCATTAAAAAGAAGTATAAAAAATCAATAATTTTCCACATCATTGAGAAATATTAAGATTTTATTAGTAAAAAATTGGTCTGTTTTTAACAGATTGTACAATAAAAAAAGCAATCAGTTTTGCTGATTGCTTTTTTATATCGTTGATATATTTTACTGCTGAATTTTTCCTCCTTCTTTTAGGGAGCGAACCAATATTTTATTTTTCCTTAGCAGAAAGTCCGGCATCAGATCCATCGGAAGATAGAATGGGCTTTCTCCTTTTTTCTGAAGCTCTTCCATAATTCCGGGATTCCAGGCAAGAATTTTATCCACTTCTACATTCAGTTCAGCGGCGACAATATTAAGGTTGAATCCTGCATTGATCTCCGTTTCTGAAAGCGCTGCAGCAGTCTCTTTCCGGTTTCCCTGAAAGAAAATCTTATTGATTCTTGCAGAGTTATAATTATTCAGTACACTCTGAAGTTCTCCTGTGGCATAGCATGCATTAAGATATTTCTTTACATGATTAATGGTTTCCCCCGGAAGGTATTTATAAAATTCATGGTATTGGGTAGAACCTGCAGCTTCCATCGCTTTGGCAATATTCCCTTCTCCGCAGTTGTAAGCAGCGACTACTGTCACCCAGTTATTGTACTTTTTATAAAGATTACTCAGTGAAATAGCAGCTGTTTTGGTACTTTTATAAATATCGGTACGTCCCTGCTCGGTAAGTCCGTATTGGTTGGCATGTGCTGTCATAAACTGCCAGATCCCTACTGCTCCGGCTCCTGAGGTAATATTTCTGTCAAAATGGGATTCAATCAGGGCCAGGTTTCTCAAATGTTTGGGAAGACCTTTCTGAAGGAGTAACTGTTCAATAAATTCTACAAGATCTTTATTGGCATTAATAATACCCTTATACTTCTTCACACTGCTTTCCGAGGTGTCGGAAGCAGCAAGAAACTGTCCGTTGATCATAATCACGGATCCTAATAATAGAAAACCTGTAAAGATATTTCTGACAATTGTTTTCATTTTAATTTTATTTATAAGCAAAAGGGTAAAAGCTGGCTGCAAATACCCTTTGCTTTATACTTAATCTACTTTCCAGCTTAGTTTTTCTTCGTCTTTATTCCAGTCTACATGAATAGTCTGGCCGGATTTTACTTCTTCTCTCACAATCATTTTAGAGATCGGTCTTGCAAGCTGTGCACGGATGACTCCAGAGATCTGTCTTGCTCCATATTTGCTGCTGAATCCTCCTAATGCAAGATTTTTAACCGCTTCATCAGTAATTTTTAAAGCAATTCCCAATCTTGTTAATGAAGTATGAAGTGACTTCAGCTGAATGTTAAAGATTCTTTCTGCAATAGATTCCGTGATCGGTGCAAAAGGAATGATCTCCGTAATTCTTGCCAGGAACTCAGGTCTGAATCGTCCGGAGTTTGACATAATCTGCATCAGTGAAGATGATTCCGGAATTTTTCCTTCTTCGAACTGTTTTACAATTTCTTCACTTCCGATATTAGAGGTAAACAGGATCAGTGCATTGCTGAAATCTCCTTCCTTACCTAATTTATCATGAACTTTTCCTTCATCCATAATCTGAAGGAATACATCAAAAACGGAATGGTGAGCTTTTTCAATCTCGTCAAATAACACAACGGTATAAGGCTGTTGTCTGATTTTGTTTACCAGCATACCACCCTCTTCGTATCCTACGTATCCCGGAGGCGCTCCGTATAGCAAAGCTGCGGAATGCTCTTCTTTAAATTCTGACATATCAAAGCGTACCATGGCTTTCTCGTCATTGAACAGTAATTCTGCCATTGATTTCGCCAGTTCTGTTTTACCGGTTCCGGTAGGTCCCAGAAGGAAGAAGGATCCGATAGGCTGTCCCGGTTTATTCAATCCGCTTCGGTTTTCAACAATAGCGTCGGAAAGGATTTTCAATGCATGGTCCTGTCCTACGACTCTGTTCAACAGAAGAGATTCCATATTCAGGAGTTTTTCTTTTTCCTGAGCCTGGATTTTTCCGATCGGAATATTGGTTTTGGCGGCCATTACAGCAGCAAGCTCCAGTCTGTCTACTTTTTCTCTTTTTTTGGCGGCATGCTGTAAAAGTTCTGCGTAAGTATCTTCAATAATCTTCTGGATCTGATCTACGGGCATAGAGTTGTCGATGGACGGCTGCTCACTCAGTGATCCCCAGAGAATCGGACTTATTTTGTCTCTCAGCAGGTTGTAAGTCCAGATCAGTTCATCCGCTTTATCTTTGCTGTCGGCATATTCTTCTGTTAAAATCGCATCATAACTTTCTTTCCAGCTTTCAAGTTCTTTTTCGGAAAGTTCATCAAGCATTTTGATGGCTGCCATTGTTCTGTCTAATAAGTCAATAGCGGCATCCGGTAATTTTTTACCTTTGGCATATCTTTTTGCCAGACGTACACATTCGGGAAGGGCAGTTTTTTCCACTTCAATACCATGGTGTTTTTTGTAGCCTTCCAATAGGACATCAATCATTTTGACACAGGTCTTCTCATCCGGTTCAAGAACGGTTAACACTTCAAAACGACGGTTGAAAGCCTGTTCCGGCTCTATAATTTTTCTGTATTCTTCCTGCGTTGTAGCTCCGATTACGGTAATTTCACCTCTCGCAAGTTCAGGCTTAAGGAGATTAGCAACATTTCCAATACTTCCTTTCGGGTCTAAAAGGGTGTGGATTTCATCAATAAAGAGAATGGCTTTTTCAATTTTCTTACATTCATTGATTACTTTTTTCAGGCGGTCTTCAATTTCACCTTTATAAGAAGTTCCCGCCAGTAATGCTCCGGTGTCCAGTTCTAAAAGGGTACCGTTTTTAAGCATTTCAGGAACATTTCCTTTAATAATTTCTGTAGCAAAACCTTCTACCAAAGCTGTTTTTCCTACTCCCGGCTCCCCGATGATGATCACATTCGGTTTGCTTCTTCGGCAAAGGATTTCCACCAGCATTCTGAGTTCTTTGTCCCTGCCGATGATATTTTCGATTTCTCCTTTTCTCGCCTGCGCCGTTCTGTCTACACAATAGCTTTTAATGGAAGGAAAGGAAGAGTCTGAATAATCTGCTGAACCATTTGAAAATAATGATGAAAAATCTCCTTCTTCTGAAACAGTAAACGGAGTATCTTTTCTGTACAGATTGAAGATCTCATGTTCTCTCAACGGAAGTGATTTTAACTGTTGAAGAGAAAATACAACCTGTGGTTTTACAATGGCTGTCAGAATACAGATAGGAGTAATCTCATCCAGTCCAAGCTTTAAACGGATATCATCAGCTTCTTCAATAAGGGTATCTACCGCTTCATCCTGTCCTACTTCATCGGGAAGATGGCTGGTTTTCGGATATTCTTCGATACGAACATCTGCCCATTCATAGAAATAACCCGGATCTTTATCTATACTTTTCAGGAATTCATTAAGGCCGATATCTTTATGCATTAAAGCCTGCAGGATATGCGGGCCTCCATAAGTTCCATTATAGTTTTCCTTCGCTATCGACTGAGCAATATGAAATAGTTGCTTTACTGTTTCGTTGGTTACTAGTACTCCCATTTATAATTTTCTTATATTAATATATTTGCGTTCTGTTTATTATGCAGATTTGATGATTTTGATCTTTATTTTTCATTCATTTTACCAAGACATAAAAAATCGTTCTTTTTGTGATGCTAAAATTAATTATTTTATTCTAAACGATATAAAGATAGTTAATTCTTCAATTAGAGAAGTAACAACGGTGTTTTTTGTTTTAAGACTGATTTTGAAGGTCCATTTTTATGGCAAATTACCCCCCTACTTGAATAGTATGGTTAAGTTTTTATTGAAAATGATAGGATTCACCATTTTCAAGATAAGGTTTGTAAGCTCTTAACCATATTCCAGTTTCCATATATTTTGCAATCCCCGTTTTACTATCAACCCATATTCCACTTGTTGAAGCTTCTGGAACTTTCGGATGAAAATAAGAGGTAAAAACATAATTATTGTCTATTATAAAGAAGCTATAAGATTCAGGTTTCTTATTATTTTTTATAGCAAAAGCTGCTTGAATCTGTTTTGCTTCGTCAGGTTTTATGTTTGCAGTATTAATAAAATCTTCTGCTTCCTTAGTCTCATAAAGAATTACTTTATGATTATCCAAAAATTTTTGCTCTTTACTTTTGCATCCTAACAATGAAAATAAACTACATATTAATGCCATGTAAATTAATTTTTTCATAACTACCTAATTTATAAAAAGAATCTCCATGATAAATACTTATTCTGTATACAGCTTTAGAAGCAGAAAAGATTTCTTTTCTTTCCTCTGGAGTTTCAATACATCTGTCATCATCTTTTTCTTAGAATTCTGTATAGTAATCTTTTCAAATTCATTAGTAATTTTTGGAATCATTGTCTTTTGTAATTCCTGCGATTGAAATTGAGTAAAAAAAACTAACCCAGCTAATATTATTATTTTATTCATAATATTCTTTTTGTACATTGATTGTTTTTCAATAATACAGTGTATATGTTAATGACATTCAAAATGTAATTCCCACTGTTAGTTCATAACTAAAAAATCAATTGTTTATAAATTCTGACTCTCTTCTTGAAATTACTTTACCGGAAATACCATCCAAAATTATATTTTCAACACGATTCGACTTCTTTAACCATTCTATTTCCCAAATAGGTTTTTCATTTTCTATTCTTCTTGAAATTATAGTATGAAAACCTGTACTTTGTAATACTGGACCTTTTGTAATGGGAATAGCTTCTTTTTCACAGAATTTTAAAATATCTTCAAATGTATATTTGTAAGGCTTATCATAATCAATCTCTTTAATCAGCTTTCCATTTTCATCAAAACCATACCAAATTCCTTTTTGAAAAGGAGCTCCCCAAGGAACATTAAACATGATACCTTTATCTTTTATATTTCCACTGGTGTAATAAGATTTAGATATCATAAAATAGGAATCTTTATATGATTCGGTATAATATTTACCAGAGTTTGCCATACTCATTTCAATATAGTTTCCATTGGGCAGAAACTCTCTTACAACATCAGTTTCTTTTTTTGTTGATTTACTAAATTTATCTATATCAAACTTTTCAAATTTGTTACTAATTTTAGGGATCATTGTCTTTTGTAATTCCTGAGATTGAAATTGAGTAAAAAGACCCAACCCAACTAATATTATTATTTTATTCACAATATTTTTTATAGGTTATTGTTTTTTTACATTGGGAAAAATAAAAGTATAACAGTAAAAAAAAACTTTTAATTTCATAATTTAAAAGCTACTTAACTTCATCAAAAAAAAGCTGGTTATACTTTTCTATCGTTTTATCATCTGAAATATTATTAGCTTTATAAAAATCGTTTTTTGGCATCAATGTTTTCATAAATCCATGATGCTTAACCACATCTGATTCTCTTCCGATATAAATAACATTTATACTATTATTTTCTTCATTCAAATAAATATGATTAATATGATCATTTGCATTTCTCATTACATTTTCAAATTTCAATATATTAACTAATGAATCTTTATAAGAAACATAAAGTTCATAGGTAGCACCTGCTTCCGTTTCTGCATTTATGTCATATTCTTTTCCTAAAAACAATAATGTATTTTCAGTTTTTGCTCCTCTATCATCTATCTTTATGATATTAATTTTAGTATTCTTCAATATATCTTCTTTTCCAAATACTTTAAATGTTTGTTCATTCATTTTTGTACAAGCTACAGTAGTTATTAATAATAATTGTAAGAAAACCTTAACGATGGTTGTTGAAAATCCCTTGATGTGTTGATTTAATAAGTTTTCCATTTTTATAGCAATTCATATTGTTAACTTTTAAATATCTTACCATACCAGCCGTTCTTTTTTCATCAAGGCTTCTTGCTAAATTAAATGCTCTAGTAATCTGTTCATAAAAGTATTAGCAATTATGGGTTATAAAAAGGTACTGTATTCTTTTGAAGCTCTTTTCCTGTTTTACCATCCAGAATGACTTCTTCTATTTTGTCGCCAGCAATTTGATGAGAAATCCGCCATACTTTTTTGCCTTCCAAATCTCGTTTTAGTACTCTTGTCTGATAACCTGAATCATGATAGCCTTTTGGGAGATTAATTTTATTTTTTTCGCAGTATGAAATAACATTTTCAGGTTTAAAATCGTAACCTTCATCCGTGTTTTCCTTCTTCACAAGTTTACCAGATTCATCATAGTAAAACCATATGCCTATTTCAGTACCATTATTGAACGTAATTCCTTTTTCCTTAATTTTCCCAGTCGGGTAATATAGGACGGTATGACAAAAAATATCATCTTTCTTGTATACCTGTTTTATAAATCCATATGATTGTTTATCCTCTAAGACAGTAGCATTATTAGACTTTAAAATCAAGGTTCCTCTTACAGAATTTTTTTGAAAATTTTCAATATCAAATTTTTCATACTTATTGTCAACAATTGGTATCATATACTTATCTATTTTTTGAGACTGGCATTGTATAAATATACTCAACCACATTAACATTATTATTTTATTCATAACTATCTATTTTATAGATGAATTGGCTTTTTTCCATTGCCAGTAATATAATGAACATCGCTTATTATCATTTCCTCCATGATGCGAATAGTCCAGTAAATTATCTGTCTTTTTATATTCATAAGTATATAACGCATGAGAAGACGCTTCTTTATTGGAAAATGTATGGGCTAAATTCATAGAATGAAGAAACTCATGGGCTGCAGTCTGATCATTTTTGCTTTTAAATACCACTACATAATCCGCTCCATAATTTGAATAGCCAGAGACATGTCCTCCTCCTGCATTGTAACCATGTTCTGCAAAATAAAAAGCTTTGAAATGCTTAGTATATTTCTTGGGATAGACTTTTTCCAATTGAACTTTCAAATAATCCTGCAATTCTTTTCCACTGCTCTTTTTATCAGAATCTACTTCTCCATTGGTTACAAAATCAACAAAATTTTTGTCTGTCGTTAAATCTAATTCAACAATATCAGAGTCATTAGATAACTTGATATATGCTTGCTCGAGATACTGATTAATCCTATTTTTCTCATCATTTATTGAGGGCTTTTCTTCTTTTTTTGAAGATATAGCGGGAGTTTTTATTTCCACAAATACAACATCTTTTTTCTTTTGTTTAGTATTATCATTTGCCCAGACATTTAGTTTTCCTACAATAGCCTCAATGGTTTTCCCATCTTCAGTTTTAAAAGCTTTTAACTCTATAGTTTGGTTACTTGTAAACTCCTTTATGCATTTGATTGTCACTTCATAATCATTCAAAGATATTTTCTTTTTCCCTTTTATCTCTATTTTATTTGGAGTAAAAGTAAAATAATCAGACTTTGTAAATTCCAAATAATCAGCCTCCTGTTGAATTTCTGCAAAAAAAGTGATCTTAACTTCTTTATCTTTTATAATGGACAACCATGGTATAAAATATTCTTCCGGAATATCTTTTCCAGTATTTTTATCTTTTTTCGTTTTCCATAAAATAGAGAAAGGATTATATTCTTTTTTAAGGTTATTAAACATTGTTTCATCAATCTTAAAATATCCCTTATATTTATTACCATCTTTTACTTTCGTAGTAAATTTAGCATCCTCATACTGATAAGCTATAATATCACTAAACTTTTGATCATTAAAAAGACTGGTATCACCTATTCTCATCCAATCAAACCCAAATTCTCCTTTCCACCCCTTATTAGGTCTGAACTGAACAATAAGTTGAATGGGCTGAGGAGCTAATGGAGGAGATTGTGGCGTATTATGACTCACTCCTTTATCATTACCCTTTTCAGAAATCCATTTCATGGCACGTGAAATAATACTCTCCTGAGAATACATATTATGATTTTCATGAGAGATTTTGTTGTAGGTGCCTTTTACAATTCTCGTTCTGCTCATAATTAATAGGCTTTAGATCTTTCTCCGCTGTTGTTTTGTACTTCTTGCTGGGCGTGTTTATTGATGGAAGCATTGGAGGTAATGTTAATTTCTTTTTCAGAAATTTCATTTCTTTCCTTCTTTGTTTCGCTGTATACATCTCCTTCAATAATTTCAGTAAGTTTACCCGTAATGAATGTACTTACATTTCCTATAACCGAAGTAAGTTTCATAGCGCCTACAGTCTCAGTATTATTTAATCCGATACTATCAGACTTATTCATTCCCACCGTCGTCGTCATATTCTCTCCTACATTAATATTCATATTCTTACAGTTCAGGGTCATGGTTTCCGGTGCCGTGATATTGATATTACTGCCCGTCGTATCCAGATGGATCTCATTGCCGCTTTTGTCTGTAATAATGATACTTTCATCTTCTGTGAAAACGATTCTGTGGCCGCTTCTTGTCTGAATAGATTTCACACGGTTGTCAGCTCCTCCACCAAGGCCTACTCCGCCATGAAACATTCCTCCCATTACAAATGGTCTGTCCGGATGACTGTGTACGAAATTAACCATCACCTGATCGCCTACCTCGGGAATAGCTACATAACCACGATTTTGAGTGATCTGATCGGTTCCTCCTGCATCGGGGCTCATTACTCTTACAAAGTGAGTGGTATCATTGATCTGCCAGTCGAATCTTACCTGAACTCTTCCCTGTCCTTCCGGATCAGTATTGGAAATTACCGTTGCAATCTGTGGCTGAGCAGCCGGTACCGTAAATTCCGGTTTGGGCAGAAAACCCGTGTCTGCTGCAATGGATTCGAAAGTTCCTGTGTAATGTCCGATCGTATCAATTTCATGAACGGCTTCTGTCACCATAACCTTCGTAAAATAAGATGTTTCACTGCTGTCCGGTTTTCTCATATGAATATCAGCAATACATCCGGGATGCAAAAAAGGAACGGTTGTAGATCCGGAAACCGAAAATACATTAACCGCTTCACTTCCTGACGCGCTTCTTTGAGAATGCTCCACATCCAGGTGTGTTGTTGCTTTAATAGGTGCAACCTGCAGTGCCGGAGTTTTATATATTTTATTGTTATGGCTATATGCTGTACGGGCCAGATCACTTAAATGGTCAACCGGAGTTTCCCCGGAAGTCAGTTTTTCATGTTTACTGCTGTTATAGCCATAATACTGAGGTTTTGTATGAACCGCTTTTAGTTCTACCCTGATATGATCCGCATTGCTCCCATATAATAATTTTATAGGTTTATTTTGTGGAGGAAGCTTTCCAAAATGCAAAACTTCGCCATCATAGTAAAATTGTTCTCCATAAGCTTCTGCCATTCTCGACAGATAATTATAATGGGTTTCGTTATACTGGCTGCTGTAAATGATCTGGGAATAATCATTGGTATCGACTCTTATATCAAACCGTTCTTTATCTATTCCCTGCTGTATTACTTCTTTGGCTATGATTCCCATATTAACGGGCTGGCTGCCGCCAAAGCTCTGGATATGCGGAGCACCGTCCAGCAGGATCGTCGGGCTGTATCCGGAAAGCACAATATTTCCCAGACTCATTTTTTCCTGACTGAATCCTACTTTGGTAATAACCCCAACAAAATTCCTTTCCGGACTTTTCTCAATATCTTTGTAGGAAATAACAGCTGTAAGACGTTTTCCCAGAAATTTATTGGCTTCCTCAAGGGTATGGCTCTGCCGGTCTCCCAATGCATCGTGAGCGAGAGTAAGGTTGAATTCGTGATGGTGACCCGCTTTCTGTTTAAGAGTGAAATGCTTATAGTACTTAATAATTTTACCTTCTACAACCAGTGATAATTTGACCAGCCGGTTGATCCCTGCGTGATGATTCGCGGATATCCCGTCCGCATTCTGAGATGGACGGAAAGAAGATCCTTTGGTCTTTGATTCGGTTTTCATATGCTTTGTGTTTGTGTTTAGTATTAAAGATAACAATATTTTATATAACAGACATTATATAAACACGTTATAAAATAAAATTCTCAGGTTATAATTTTTCTTTCAGGCAAAAAAAGACCGTCTTAAATAGGGACAGTCTTTCTTCTTATGAATGTTGATAATGTGTGTCAGTATTTAGCTGGATGGCCATAGCCCGGCGTATTGAGAAGTACCATAGTCTATTGTTTCAGCACTGATTACGAAGCTGATCAGCATACTGTTGCTGTCGATGGCGTCGAAATCTACCTGATGCTGGATTACATATCCGTTCTGCCATTTCAGTGTAATCAATGTACCTTCTTCATGAGATTTGTTAAAAGTAATCTCTCCTACAGTCGGCTTATATTTACCGTTCAGCAAACTTTCAAGGATATCTGATTTTTCAGTAGCTTCTACTGTAACCTTGATTAATGCGTTGGAAGGATCTGATGCTACACGTCCTGAAACATCTGTAGATCTGGAAACGCTGTAATTCATTTTTAACAGCTTTTGCCCTTCTCCATTATTGAATTTTAAGATTCCTCTTGAATTTCTTTCAGCCATGATTAGTAAATTTAATCGTTAGTAATATTTTGTGATTCGGTGATTGTGTTAGCAAATATAGAGGCTCTTTTCCGCTAAAAAAAACTTTTCCCTATAAATCTGAGATTTTGTAGTAGTTCTACGATTTCTTGTCGTAATTCTACGACAATGGATTTATCAACCTTACGATAACAACCATAAATACAGCGTTTTAAATTATTTCTCTTTTTTTAGATAAAAAATAATTTTACACATCAAAGAGAAATAACAAGGGTTCAAAGTTTAAAAATTTAAGATTTAAGGTTTGTTGATCTGTCTTTATACTACAAAAAAAGCAGAAGTATATACTCCTGCTTTTGATATCATAAAAAAATGTTTTTAATGCTTTGTGTATTCCGGTTGTTCTGTTGGAATTCTGGATGGAGTAAAGTACTCATTAAGCCAGTAGAAAGTTTGTCCGTTCTGCTGAATTTTTACAGCAGGGTTGTTTCTGTTGGCAAGCATTCTGTCCGCTAAGTTTTTATAGTGCTGGAAATAATTTTTTACCGTTTCACTAGGAACGACTTTTGATTTTTTCCAACCTTTCAGCTTATATTTAGCCATCAATTCTTCTTCAGAAAGATCAAATCCGGTACTCATTCCGATCGCATAAGACATTGGCAGCTCATAAAGCGCTCCTTTATCCAAGAATTTTATCGTAGGATTGTACTTCTTCAGTAATTTAACATATTCTTTAATGGCTCTTCCCTGATTAAAATCTGCACGATCTGCCTGAGTATTTCTGTATACTTCCGTGTAGAAAGCTTTTAAGTTATCATATTCCGATTCAGAAATAAGGATTCCCTTTTCTATTGCCGGAGTAAAATCTTTCAGATCTTTTGGAATATATCCTTTTACAAGGAATGGGCTTCCATAGTTGATCAGCTGTGCGGCAATTCCTGCAGAAACCGGATTGGTAAGTCCCGGATACAGGTATTTATATTTTAAATCCACATCTGTTCTACCTGCTCCTACGGATGAATGGAAATATTCATTAAGAGATTTATCAATAGTCTGATTATCCAGAGTAACCTGTGCAATAAGGCTGTCAACAGATTTTTTCAGGAATCCCGGAGTCGTAATGTCTCCTTTCTTAGGGAAAATAACGAATCCCTGAGACATACTCTGTTTAGGGTAAGCTAAAGAGAAGAATCCTGTATCTCCTTCCACAAGGCTGAAATTATTCTTGGTAAGCACATCATTTTGGTTGATGATCTTTTGTTTTTTAAGTTCAGCAATATTTTTGGCTGTATTGGTAACCACATTTTCCGCCATCAATACAAAATCATTGTAGGTATCTGATGATCTTGCACTGGTCTGGAACATGATCAGTCTTGCCTGAGCCTGGGTAAGAGAACTGATTACACTGTACATATTTCCGCTTTGGTTGGCAGAAGTTCCTACAGTAACAACGATATTGGTTTCATCAGGAACATTGGAAAGAAGGTTTCCTGCTGCCGTAAGAGCTTCTCCTACCGGCTGATAGCCGCTATTGCTGGCACAGTTCATTTCATTCGTTTTCTGATCAATAAATGATGAAATCTTACTGTAATCTGTACTTAAGCTGGAGACAGAAACATTATCTCCGCAAGGATTGTTCTTGTATAAAACCGCTCCATATTTAACATTGCTAAAATAAGAAGGTTTTTCAAACCTAAGCTGAAGATCCTGTAATAATGATTTTACAATAGGTGCATAAGGCGCATTACCGGCACTTACATCTAATGCAAAGACAATATTGATGTTTTTATCTTTTTCCGTGATCTCTCTGTAACGGTCGAAATAAATCGGTTCACCCAGTACATTGGATACGAAATTCTTGCTGTAATCTAAAATATTGGTGAAATATTTTGTCTTGGTATCAGGAGTCGGAGCTTCTTCTAAAGGAAGATTTACCGGAAAGATATTTTCCAGCTGTGTTCTCTTATTCACATCGGTAAGAAGAATAGCTGTTTTGTTGGACGCATCCGATGCTGATCCACCCGGATACCCTTCATGAATTCCCAGCGTTGTATCGGTAATTCCTGTTGTATTTTTAAGTCTGATAGCGGAACGTTCTCCCCAGGTGGAGATTACATTGGAGCTTACCCATCCGTAAAGTCCTTTATTGATACTGTCCATATCAACAGACGGTTTTTTACCTACCAGAAAACGTTTGTTATTTTCGGCCATCTTGTACACATATACAATTTGTCCGTTAGGAATTTTTACATTGGCTGTTTCAATAAGGCTTGGTGAGTTGAACACCATAATAGAGTCGTTTTTATAGTATCTTTCAGCATTTCTGATGACTTCGCTGTTATTAGGTACTACTGCCACTCTTACAGGATAACCTGTCTTTTCACTTTTTAAAGCGTTATTCCAGAGAAGGAGATCAGACTCCTGAATCCAGCCATATGTTTTGATCGATTTTGACGAAACTTTCTTCATTAAAGCATCCGGAACATATTCCGCTACTTTTACCATTCCGTCTCTATGTTTTAAAACCATTAAAGGTTCAAGGAATTTTACTTCTTTGTAAGACTTCTCATCATCTTTATCCAGATAAGCCGTATTTCTTGACCGGTCTGAAATAACGATCCATGGCACTGACTTTTTCGGATATCCGTTAACGACAGGGGATGCATCCACCTGCCCATACTGTGAAGGCTCCGGGGTTTTCTTTGACGGCAGTTTTACCTGACAACTCGTCAATAATACTGTTAACCCTATATAATATGCTGCTAGAGGAAATTTATTTTTCATCCTATTTAATCTTTTTATGATTGGTACATCCGTAAGACCGGATGAAATTATTTGCTTTGATTAATATCTACTTTAGTTACACAGTTCTGTGTGTCGTCCAGGTTTACTTTTACCGTCTGAATCACTGTATTCTTGTCAAACTGAAGGCCTGCACAATACATGTAGAAGTTATTCACTTTGCTGTCATTTACTTTTACCACTGTATTTTCATTGTTACACAGATAGGTTTTCAGCAGGTAATTGTAGTGCATATTGAAACTGTTTCCGTTGGCAATCTGCTGCAGGTGATATTTAAAATCATTATCTACTTTGGCATAAGAGTCTTCCACTGAAACTTCATCTTCAGCAAGAGCATCATAAGCAGGAAGAATTTTAATACGGTGATAAATAGGATCCTGGCTTTGTTCTGTGTAAAGAGTCACCAGATACTCTCCAGGTTTTTTATAGGAATAGATGGTAAATTTGTCCTTAGCATCTGTATTTCCGGACTCACCGAATTTCCATGCAAACTGTTTTGCATCAGAAATAGCACGGAAGGTCACGTTTTCATTTTGCATTGCCTGACTTACGGCTTCGATCGTTGTTTTTGCCGTTGCAGTATCTTTTGGTTTCTGAACGCTTCTTGCGCTTACCATTACAGGGAAAGATTTCGTGTACTTGTTGTCGACGATCAAAATCACCTGATAATATCCCGGTTTATTATAGAAGTGAATACCACTGTTTTTATCTGAAGTTGTCCCATCTCCGAAATTCCATCTCTTGGTTTTGGCAAACTGGGTTTTATCTTCGAATAAAAGCGTGTCTCCTACCGCCAGTGAAGACGGATAAACCACCCCAACAATATCATCTGCTGAATGTATTACCTTTTTCTGCAGCCACAGAGCAACCAATGCTGCGATCAGCAAAGTTGCAATAACACCGATAATAATGTTTTTCTTGTTCTTTTGAAAATAATTCATAGTTAGTAATTGTGATGTGTTTTATGTATGTTCCTAGTATTTATTTGCTTACTGCATTCTTGCTTTCAGATCCTGCTCGCGCTGATAAAGCTTATTCTGCTTATCTTTAAATCCGATTCTGCATTCATCCACCTGTTTCTGGAAAATTTTAATGTCTTCAGAAGTTGTTGAAATGACTTTTTTGTCATCAAAATACATTTTATAGAATTTCGCGATCTGCGGATAGGCATCTTTACGGATATCCACAACATCGGTACTGTTGAAATAGCTGTTAAGGTCGTTAACACCCAGCTGGATATTGTTTTCGATAAAAGGCTGGGGTCCGTTATCAGTAAGCTTGGTGATCATGGTGTAGGTACTGTCCATGATGGGAAGAACAACTTTCTGGTGTTGTTCAAATTCGGCTTTCTGCTCAAGATTCTGAATGCCTCTTACATCTTCATCAGAAAAAGGGGATTCAAATCCTTTCAGAAAGATCACTCCCAAAAATAACATGGCAGTCACCAGCATCAGTATTAAATAAAAAAACTGATAATGCCTTTCTTTCTTCGATAATGTGATTTGTCCTTGCATATCTTTTCTTTTTATCTTCTTCTTCTACTTCCTGTGAAATTTCTCGTAGGGTCTTTCCGAAGTTCGTTGTTGGTTACTTTAATCTTGCCCATGCATTCATCAAGATCCCGTAAAACGGTTTTTTTCTGATACTCTACTTCGATGATCTTTGCTTTTAAAGTCATCATCGGTACAATCTGCTTCATCAGTACGGCATAATGTTTAAAGCTCTGCACACTGTCTTTACCCATAATATTTTTGGCATCTCTTACATTATCCATAATACTGGTTCTCAGAAATACCTCATTCTCCACCTTATTGATGCTAAGCTGGTTCATTTTGTCGTAAATATCATCAATGTGATCCTTAAGCACGTCGCTTCGAAGCATCAGTTCTTTATACGCTTCAGCTTCACGGCTAATTCCTTCCCGCTGTATATCATAACTCTTAAAAAAGAGAAATAAGCAAGCAAAAGATACAACCGACAAAACGACAAATGACAGAATAAACTTCCAAATGCCCGTTCTGACGTCAGATTTGTTTAATTTTTTTTCCCTGTTAGAAGACATAATTTGCGATTTGTTTGGCCTGTGAAAATATAAAAAAAAATTTTTATGCACAATACGTAATTTCCCCAACCCTGTTTCGTGAAAACCCTGATTAAATTAATATTAATTTTCACTTTGATAAGTTTTTCATAAATTAGACCTCTGAATTTTAAATATCATTCGCCAAATCGATATTAAGAATGAGTAAAATATTATCTAATACCGTACGTTTTTCCATTGCTGACAGTGATTTTTATTTTAAAAAAATAATGATCAAAACACTTATGGAAAATCCTTTCTATATGCTTCTGAATGATTGTAACAATGGGCATGAGCTGGTAAACAGAATCTACAGAAGACAGGAAGATGTGTTCATTATTGAACTCTTTATGCCGGTATTAAGTGGAATTGAAGCTATTAAGTATATCAGAAAAAACAATACTGAAACCCCTATTATTACGTATTCCGGCACTTATCAGGAAGATATGGCGGAAATCCTTTCAAAGATTCCCAATATCTATTACTGTCAGAAAAAAAGCACCATTATAAAGGATATTATTAAAGGAAGTATTGCGTCTGACGACTTCGACTATCAGGCTTATTCCAAAGAATGGGAACAGCAGCCGCTTGCCGTACAGGAATATATGGACAGGCAGAAAAAAGGACAGGAAGAACTTTCCCCATCTGAAATACAGCTCATGAGGTTCTGCTATGAAGGATTCAGCAATAAAGAAATTGCAGAAAAGCTCAATCTCAGTACCAGAACAATCGATACCTATATCAACAGACTTACTGAAAAGCTGGGATTGAAAACCAAACTTCATCTTATCCGCTTCTGCGTAGAAAACGGATATTATAATTCCAGTTTATAAAAAATCTGATTTCAATTGAAAAATTCAATTCCAGGAGGCTCGATAAGGGCAGATAAAGAATCTCAAAAATAGTATACTAAGGACCATAAAGCGCTGCCAGACCTGTTATAACCAGCATTTATTAAATTTTGTTCATCAATTTTTTGTACCTTTATCCGGTTACATTATTTTATTGTTAAATTATCACTATCCTGCCTTAATATAGTGTATACATAAAAAGTCCAACTCTTTGAATAAAAATATTTTGCCACTAATTTGCTAGTATTCAATTTTTTTAACTAAATTTGCACACCTAAAATTTAAAATTAAAATAAGGAAATGACAAAGGCAGAATTGGTAAACACCATCTCAAATAAGTTGGGAACAGAAAAGAATGAAACACAGAAAGTTGTAGAAGCTTTTATGCAGGAGATCAGAACTTCTATGTATAATGGGGATAACGTTTATCTAAGAGGTTTTGGATCTTTTATCATTAAAACAAGAGCTGCTAAAACAGGAAGAAATATTTCTAAAAACACTGCAATTGAGATTCCTGCTCATAACATTCCTGCTTTCAAACCTTCAAAATCTTTTGTTGAGAAAGTAAAAACTAAAGTTGCAGTAAAATAAGAACATTAACTGAATATTAACTAGTTACTAAAAAATTAAAATTATGCCAAGCGGAAAGAAAAGAAAAAGACACAAGGTTGCGACTCACAAAAGAAAGAAAAGGAGAAGAGCAAACAGACATAAGAAAAAATAATCTCTTTTTCTCGAGATTTACAATATAATAATATAGTTGGTGGATTTAAATTTTTAAAGTTCACTAACTATATTTTTGTTTGCAACTATAAGATTCCGCGGAAAACGGAGGGTTTCAAATATTATTTTAATAAAAATATAATGGTTTTCATTCAAAATCCTTATATTTAATAGATGAATTAATCAATAAAAAACATCCACTTCCTATAATCTTAACAATTTTATCTTATTAAAAAATGAAGAAAGAACTAATAGTTTCGCATGAAGATGATCTTACAAAGATTGCGCTGCTGGAAGACGGAAGACTATGTGAACTTCATGAGCAAGAAGACAAAAGCGATTTTATAGTTGGAGATCTGTTTATAGGAAAAGTAAAAAAACTTGCCCCAAACCTGAATGCAGCATTCGTCAATATCGGATATGACAAAGATGCATTTCTGCATTATCAGGATCTGGGACCTCAGTATCTTACGTACAGAAAGTTTTTAAAAGATACTATTTCTAAAAAACAAAGCACTTCGAGCTTAAAAAATTTCGAGATACAACCCGAAATAGACAAAAACGGAACGGTAGACAAAGTAATTGCCAAGGACGATCTTGTTCTGTTACAAATTACCAAAGAACCTATTTCTACCAAAGGTCCAAGAATTTCTACCCAGATTTCATTAACAGGACGTTTCCTGGTTTTAATTCCTTTTGACAATAAAGTTTCTATTTCCAAAAAAATCAGAAGCTCTGAGGAAAAAGAAAGACTGAGAACCCTTATCGACAGTATTAAGCCTGAAGGATTCGGAGTGATCATCAGAACAGTGGCAGAAGGAAAAAAAGTAGCCGACCTGCATAATGACATGAACCAGCTGGTTCAGAAATGGGAAAGTACTTTCAAAAACATCCAGAGAAATAAAGTTCCGTCTAAAGTTTTAAGCGAAGAAGACAAAGCTTCAGCTATTTTAAGAGACAATTTTAATCAGGACTTCGTCAATATCATTTGCGATGATGAGCAAATGGTGAACGAAATGAAAAATTACATTGAAGTAATTGCCCCTGAAAAGAAAAATATTGTCCAGTTTTATGATTCCCATATTCCACTTCTGGAATATTACAATGTTGAAAAACAGCTTAAACAGAGCTTCGGAAAACACGTCAACATTCCGAGTTCCAAAGGAGCCTATCTTGTTATTGAGCACACAGAAGCACTTCACGTAGTGGACGTCAACTCCGGAAACAATATTACAACCGGAGCAGCTGTCAACAAAGAGCATGCACTGAAAGTGAACAAAATGGCTGCTACAGAAATCGCAAGACAACTTCGCCTCCGCGATATGGGAGGGATCATCGTTATCGATTTCATAGATATGCCGAATTCTGATCACAGAAGAGATCTTTACGAGCATCTTAAAGAGGAAATGAAGCGCGACAAAGCACGCCACAAAATCCTTCCTCCAAGTAAATTTGGTCTGATCCAGATCACCAGACAGAGAAACCGTCCGGAAAAACAGATCGACACCAAAGAAGAAAACCCGAACAAAGACGGAGAAATTGTAGCTCCTATTGTTATCGTAGAAAGAATGGGTGAAACCTTAAGAAATATCCTGCAGAAAGAAAAAGGAAAAATCTACCTGCACGTACACCCATTTGTGGAAGCCTACCTTACAAAAGGCATTAAAAGTATCCAGATGAAATGGTTTATCAAATACAAAAAGTGGGTAACCATTGTTCCAAGGGATTCTTTTAAATATTTAGAATACAAAATCTACAATGCCAAAAAAGAAGAATTGATAGAATTCTCTAATTAAAAAATTTAAAACCTTCAGTTTTCTGGAGGTTTTTTTATTACCTTTCTTGCTATAAGTTTCGGCTAAAGCCAATAGATGTTTTTTGTTTATGTAGGCGGGCTAAAGCCCACCCCTATTGAATTTTAACAGCAAGATCTTTTATCTTTTATCTTTTATCTTTTATCTTTTATCTTTTATCTTTTATCTTTTATCTTTTATCTTTAAAATATGAAAAACCACCATTACAAAATGACCATCCAGTGGACGGGAAACCAGGGAACAGGAACCAGCGGTTACAGAGATTACGGGAGAAGCCATACTATTTCAGCAGAGAATAAAGTTGTAATTGAAGGATCATCTGATCCGGCATTCCGTGGCGACCGGACGAAATATAATCCTGAAGAAATGTTTTTATCTTCACTTTCTTCCTGTCACATGCTTTGGTACCTTCATTTCTGTTCTGAAGCAGGCATTATTGTTACAGATTACACTGACGAAGCAACGGGCATCATGGCAGAGACAGCCGGTGGCAGCGGCCACTTCACAGAAGTAACTTTACATCCTAAGGTAACTGTTGCAGCAGAATCCATGAAAGAAAAAGCAGAACAACTTCATCATAAAGCCAGCGAATATTGTTTCATTGCCAATTCCGTCAATTTTCCGGTACAACATCTCCCTGTTATTTCAGTTAAATAATTACCCTGTAAGATTAAGGGGGTTAAAGCTTTAAATCCTGATATTTCACAGGTTAATTAATGTTAAGGCATTTATTTCTTCGAGATATATTGCTAAATTTGAGCTATGGAAAATTTTGGAAAAGATTTATTGAGAAAAATAAAAAGCGTGGAACTTCCAGGTGAGCACGCCCATGGAGTATTTTCACCTCCCTACCGCCCCGTTTTTACGTATGATGAAGTATTGTCAAAGAATCCCAAATTTGCGGCGGTTAATATTGTTTTATATCTGAAAGACAACGAGTGGTATTTTCCATTGATCCAAAGGACAATTAATGAACACGACAGACACAGCGGACAGATATCTCTGCCCGGAGGAAAGCGTGAGGAAATGGACAGGGATTTTGCTGAAACGGCAGTTCGGGAAACCTCCGAAGAAATCGGAATAGATAAACATTATGTAAGAATCATCAGGGAAATGTCTCCGATTTATATTCCACCAAGCAATTTTTATGTCTATCCCTATATTTCTTATACAATAAAGAATCCTGCTTTCGTTCTTCAACAGACGGAAGCTGTGGAAACCATAGAATTTCCGATCACTTCCTTTTTAAACCTGTCGGACACCCCGGAAATCATGGCTTTGCCAAGTGCAGGCGGACATGAAGTGCCCGTGATTAATTTCAACGGATACATTATCTGGGGAGCTACAGCGATGATATTAAGTGAATTCAGTCAGTTGCTGAAAAAAATGTAACTTTGCACTACCGTGTTTAATTGAGAGATGGCGAAGAAAAATATTTTCACCGATGCATTCGGAACTCCTTATTTTTTGAAAAGGTTTATTATTTTTATTTTAGGAATTGTATCTTACAGAAGATTCAATGGCTTTAATAAGTTAAAAATAACCGGTACAGAACACCTTGTGGATCTTCCGGACTCTAACGTACTGTTTGTATCCAACCATCAGACCTATTTTGCAGATGTGGCGGCCATGTACCATGCCTTCTGTGCTGTGAACAACGGATATCTCAATACAATAAAAAACCCGATCTATCTTTTGAATCCGAAGATCGATTTTTACTATGTGGCAGCAGAGGAAACCATGAACAAAGGTATTCTTCCCAAAATTTTCAAAATTGCAGGAGCTGTAACGGTAAAAAGAACATGGAGATCTGAAGGGAAAAATGTCAACAGAATGGTAGACATGAGCGAGGTAGATAATATTATGAAAGCATTGGACAATGGCTGGGTAGCTACTTTCCCTCAAGGAACTACATCGGCTTTTGCACAGGGACGAAGAGGAACTGCCAAACTGGTAAAAAATCAGCGTCCTATTGTAATTCCAATCAAAATAAACGGATTCAGAAGAGCTTTTGATAAAAAAGGACTCCGCGTAAAGGTAACCGGTGTAAAACCTACGATGGAATTCAAAGCTCCTTTGGATATTGATTATGATAATGAAAAAGCACCGGAAATTTTATTGAAAATTATGACTGCCATTGAGCAGACAGAAGATTTCAATCTATTACACAGTTATGATGAAGAACTTAAAGCTAAAAAATTAGAACAAAAGGATTCAAATAATTAAAGTAAATAGAAAAATTATGAAAAAAATACTTGGAGTATTATTCGCAATCATAGTATTAGTTTCATGCAACAGCCAGAAAGTATATTCGGATTTTGATATCAGTTATTCGAAAAGCGGAGGCTTTGCTCCTGTCTATGAAAATCTTCTGATCAAAGGGAATAATGTACACTACTCTTTTGAAGGCCAGGGAAAAAAATATAAACAGGATTTTAAAATTTCAGATGAAGATTTAAAGAAACTGGATCAGGTTCTTTCTCAGAATAATTTCAGAAGAATACAGGAAGACCGTAAAAAATTGTACGACAATATTTCAACGTCCATCAATGTCAAGAAAGGTCCCAATGAAGGCAGTAAATCGGATGCGAGTATGATCATTCCGAATTATCAGACCAACTGGAACAATATTCTTGAAGCTTTCCAGCAGATCATTAATATTAATGTTAAAAAACAGTAAATACAATTGAAAACCCACTTCATTGCCATTGGCGGAAGCGCCATGCATAATCTCGCCATCGCATTAAAAGACAAAGGATATCAGGTAACAGGTTCTGATGATGCTATTTTTGAGCCTTCAAAAACCCGTTTGGAAAAGAAAGGAATTCTGCCTCAGGAAATGGGCTGGTTCCCGGAAAAGATTACTCCGGATATTGATGCTGTTATTCTCGGGATGCATGCCCACCAGGATAATCCTGAGCTGGCAAGAGCAAAAGAACTGGGCCTGAAAATATATTCTTATCCTGAATTCCTGTACGAACAGTCTAAAAACAAGACAAGAGTTGTTATTGCAGGATCACATGGTAAAACAACCATTACGTCAATGATTCTCCACGTTTTGAATTTCCATCAGAAAGATGTGGACTTCATGGTAGGTGCGCAGCTTGAAGGTTTCGACTGTATGGTAAAACTGACTCAGGATAATGATTTCATGGTACTGGAAGGTGATGAATACCTTTCCTCTCCTATTGATCTACGTTCTAAGTTTTTACTGTATCAGCCGAATATTGCTTTAATGAGCGGCATTGCATGGGATCACATCAATGTATTCAAAACATTTGATGATTATATTGATCAGTTCAGAAAGTTTGTGGCAAGCATTACGGCAGGCGGAGTTCTTGTGTATAATGAAGAAGATCCGGAAGTAGTGAAAGTAGTGGAAAATGCAGAAAATTATTTCAGAAAAATCCCTTACAAAACTCCTGAATACGAAATCAATAATGGTAAAGTATATTTAAAAACTGAAATGGGAGATGTTCCGCTTTCTGTTTTTGGAGCACACAACCTGCTGAACCTTGAAGGTGCAAGACATATCTGCCAGCAATTGGGTATTATGGATGAGGATTTCTATGAGGCAATCATGAGTTTCAAAGGAGCTTCCAAGCGTCTGGAAAAAGTGGAAAGAGAAGATAAGGGAATCCTTTACAAAGATTTTGCCCATGCACCAAGTAAGGTAAAGGCTGCGGTAAAAGCCTTTGCAGAGCAATTTAAAAATAATAAGAAATACGGATTCCTGGAGCTTCATACCTATTCCAGTCTGAATCCGGCTTTCCTTGAGCAATATGATCATGCAATGGACGGTCTGGAGGAAGCTGTAGTTTTCTATTCTGAAGATGCCTTGAAGATCAAGAGAATGGAACCTATCTCTCCTGAATTTATCAAAGAAAAATTCAAGAATGAAAAGCTAAAGGTTTTCACGAATGCTGAAGATCTACACGCCTACTGGAATACATTGGATAAAACAGATGGTGTTTATCTCATGATGAGTTCCGGAAATTTTGGTGGATTAGACTTAACAAAATAAATAAAAAGCTTCAGAAATTCAATCTGAAGCTTTTTTATTACGTATACTAATTATCATTCAATTTTTTGTTATTGGTCAGTTCGATACTTTTTATGGAACCTATCGGAGCTATTTTTATCGTTTTATTTCCTTTAGCAAGATAAATATAATACATACTGTTGGATCCTATCAGATGTACCTGATCAAAGCTTTCATCTCCATAGTTTAATTTATAGTCATATTTAAGCTTATTCTCCTTGATCTTCCTGGTGAGCCCAAGACCTTCCCCCCATCCTATTCCTACAAAGAAAGACAATAACATCATGGCAAGAAATCTCACAAACATATTGGTAAAATGATTCTCAATAGCTTCTTTACTCATGTTTTCATGTTCTTTAAGAGATGCCATTTGTAATGCCCAACGTTTATTTTTATTAGCTTGTTTCGATAAAAAAGAGGGAAAAGCAAATGAAAATACAACAACCCCAATCAGGGCAATCAGTATTACCGGATGAGCCGTTAAAGTAGCAATCGGACTTATCAGAATGTCCATGATTGTTGAATATTTCAGAATATTGATACCTATCTGATAATAGAACACACTCTCTTTTAATATTCCCATTATGACGAGAAAAAGATACCCGAATGGAAGTGATCTCTGAATTCCTTCTGAATATTTCATAGATATATTGGCTGGTTTTAGTTTTTATATTTCACGAAAATAGAAAATTACCAGCAAATGGAAAACATATGGATCTATATTTCACATTCTTTGATCAGTTTCTTTAAAATTTCCTCTGTAGACTGTTCGCTGTACCGGTGAATGGACTGCCCCACCCAAATTCCCACAAATTCTGGATTTTGCAGAGTTTTAGCTGCTTTTCGTAAAGCATTCGTCAGTTTGTTCTGATAAGGGTATGGTAAAATATATTCAGAATTCTCAACTTTTTCTATAAACTTGTTTTTCACTCCTCTTGCATACCGTCCGGAAAAGCTCTTCGTAAGAACAATTTCTTCTTCTTTCACTTTTTTCAGTCTTTCCTTTTCAAAAGGCAGTAAAGCACTTTCCTGAGAAGCCAGCAAAAGATTACCCACCTGGAAAGCCTGTGCACCTAAGTCTTTAACGGCTTGTAATGTTTTTGCTCCATAAATTCCTCCCGCATAGATCAAAGGAACATTTACGTGATCGTAGATCTGTGATAGTAAAGATAATCCTCCGATCTGGGGAATATTTTCGGCTTCAAAACTACCTCTGTGGCCACCAGCTTCTATTCCCTGCACACAAATAATATCAATACCGGATTTTTCAAGCAACAAAGCTTCCTTCACAGAAGTACAGGTTCCGATAAGAGTAACTCCGTTTTCATGTAATTTCTGAATACTTTTATCATCAAGATTTCCGAATGTAAAACTTACAATTTTACATCCTTCTTCAATAATGGCATCAACCTGTTCATGATAGCTGTTGACACTGATTTCTTCGATGTCGGGAAGATTTACTTCTATATGATTTTCTCCGGCCAGTTCTTCGATAAACTGCTTGGTTTTGCTATATTTTTCTTTTAAATCGTCCGTCACTTCAGGAATGTGATGGACAAATATATTGGCAGCAAAGGGCTTATCAGTCAGTTTTCTTGTTTCCCTGATTAATTCCACAGACTGGTCTGCAGAAAGATCAGCCAGTGCCAGTGATCCCAGACAGCCTGCTTTTGCAGCGGCAACAGCCATTTGTACAGTACTTACTCCAAACATCGGAGCCTGAATAAGAGGATATTGTATTCCTAGTTTTTTACTGATTGTATCCGGCCAGAACATAAAAAATTATTTTAATTAAAAAGTACAAAAAATAAGAACACCTCATTTTCAACAGGATATGATATTCCTCACCTGAATAAAAATACAATTCCCACAGATCTCACAGAAAACACAAATCATAATCTGTGAACTAGTGAAAACTGTGGGAATATTTTGATTCTTTATTTTTATTAAATATCCGCTACAGAATTTAACATTTTCTGTTCCCAATCAGGATCTTTAGGGTCAAAAAATAATCTTTTTCCTGTATCTAAAGAACGGACAACATTCATTTCATCTTCTGTCAGTTCAAAATCAAATACGTTAAAGTTCTCTTCAATTCTTGACGGTGTCACCGATTTTGGAATTACAACGAAACCTTCCTGAAGGTGCCACCTCAAGATTACCTGAGCTACTGTTTTACCATATTTTTCTGCAATAGCTTTCAGGTCAGGATTGCTTAAAAGATTAGCGTTACCGTTGCCTAGCGGGCTCCATGGCTGTGTTATGATATTATTTTCTCTGTCATACACCTGCAGTTCTTTCTGCTGAAATACAGGATGCAGCTCAATCTGATTGATAACCGGTAAAACAGTTGAATTTGCTTTTAATTCTTCAAGTTTTTCGACGGTAAAATTACATACTCCAATTGCTTTGATCTTCCCCTCCTGATAAAGCTCTTCCAAAGCTTTCCATGTTCCCAGAAAATCTCCATACGGCCAGTGGATAAGATACATATCAAGATAATCCATCTGTAATCTGTCCAATGTTCTCTGAAAAGCGCTTTTCGCCTTTTCGTATCCATGATCCTGAACCCATACTTTGGAGGTGATAAACAGTTCGTCTCTGTTTACACCACTATTTTTTACGGCTGTACCTACTGCAGTTTCATTCTGATAAATAGCAGCGGTATCGATCATTCTATATCCTGTCTGAATAGCTTTGATTACTGCATTTTCACATTCTTTCAGATCTTCCATCTGCCATACTCCAAATCCTAAGGCCGGAATATCCACACCGTTATTTAATGTTACCACAGGTTGTCCTGTATAGGTTTTCTTTTGCATAAATCTTTATTTTAATGATTAATATAAAGTGATAAACAAATTTGCAATAAAAAATTGAAAATTCTGCCTACCATTTTTACTGTTTTTCTTCTAAGAAAGGTATTTTATTAGCCCCAGAATAGGTTAGAAAATGTAAAGGTGTAAAGTTGTTTATTTTGATTAATCAATTTTATCGAAGATAAAATCTTTGCGTCTTATCTATTACGTCTTTAGAAAGATTTCTTGCGTCTTTGCGTTAACCAAAACATTATATACCTTTTAACTACCCCGTCTTTTTGCTTTGCAAAAATCCACCCCTTCAGAGAAGGGGAATAAAGTGGTCGATAAAACCAATCGTGCACACTTCTAACTTCCATCACCCAGCTTCCAGCCTCTAGCCTCTAGCCTCTAGCCTCTAGCCTCAAAATTCACCCTTCTCCTGGCATCTCCCCTCTATTTTCCCTATTTTTGCTTAAAATTTAAAATCATGTCACAACATATCAGATTGGCTACAGCAGAGGATTATCCGAGAATTATGGAAATATGGGAATCAGCAGTAAAAGCAACTCACGATTTTCTTGCTGAAGAGGATTTCAATTATTTTAAAGAAGTCATTCCAAGAGACTATCTTCCTCATCTGGAAGTCTATTTAATTACTGAAGATCATGAAACTAAAGGATTTGCTTCCGTAGCAGAAGGCAACCTGGAAATGCTTTTCATCCACAACGATACACGTGGAAAAGGCTATGGTAAAACACTTTATCAGTTTATGAAAGAAAAAACCGGACTGACGAAAGTAGATGTCAATGAACAAAACCCTCAGGCCATCGGTTTTTATGAAAAAATGGGTTTCAAAAAAGTCGGAAGGTCTGAAAAAGATGGTTCAGGAAAAGATTATCCACTTATTCATATGAGTCTGTAATGGAAGATTTCACTTTTCATCAATTAAATTCCGATTCGGAAATTCCCTACCATCTCCTGTTATTGGCGGATGAAACCAAGGAAGCGATTAATCAATATATTTTCAATTCCGATATTTATCTTTTGCATAGCGGTACTGAAAACATTGCAGTGATGGCATTGTACAAGAAAAGCAATACGGAACTGGAAATAAAAAATGTTGCCGTCATTGAAAGCTACCGTAGCAAAGGAATCGGAAGTATCCTGATGAACAAGGCTAAAGAAATTGCCAAAGAAAACCACTATAAAATACTGACTGTCGGAACCTCGGATACGGGATTCCAACAGATCAGATTTTATGAGAAAAACGGATTCATCAGAAGTGGAATTCTGAAAGACTTTTTTATTAAAAATTATCCTGATCCAATCTATGAAAACGGTTTACAGATGCGCGATATGGTTGTCTTAAGCCATCACCTGGCGGAATAAACCTTTAATGTGTTCTATTTCAGCCTGGTAATTGGTTTTCTTACGACATCCGAAATACAGTGTGTTTTCCAGTTTCTTTTTTCCTTCCCAGATCAGCTGTACTTCACCGCTTTCGATATCATTCCTGCAAAGAAAATCAGGTACAACAGCTAATCCTGTTCCTCCCTTCAGACAGCGGATAATTGAATTCAGGTTGGGAACGATATAATTGGGGCGGAAATTCGGTTTATGACCAAAATTTAAGGTCCAGAACTGGAAAAGGTGTTCCATATCTCCGGTGGTTCCATACCATTTTTCATTCTTCAGCCACTCTTCAATCTGCTCTGCATCTTTTGTTTTCAACACTTTATTGAAAGCTGCTTTATCTACATCTTTCCCCCCAACCAGAATAATTTGTTCCGAAGAGAAGGCTTCATGCTCGATATTGGGTGAAGACCCTTTTTTAGGAGTGATGATCAGATCGAGAATTCCCTTATCCAATTGATCCAGCATTTCGGGGTATTCTCCAAAACTGATGATCAGATTAAAAGGTAATGAAGAAACATATTGCTCCAGAGTAGTCTGAAAAGTCTCAAAACACATCCCTACACTGATGGTAGGCGTATGTTTCTCTGTAGATTTCTGAAAATTCTTTTCTACATCTTCCAGCTTAGTGAGCGGTTCAGCAACTGCATTAAACAATACTTTACCACGCTCTGTCGGAATCATTTTCCTACCGGTCCTGTCAAACAGCTTGTAACCCACATAAGCTTCCAGAGAACTTAAGTGAAGGCTTACTCCCGGCTGTGATATGAATAAGGCATCAGCTGCACCTGTCAATGTCCCGGTTTTATAGATCGCCTTAAAAGTACGATACCATTCTAAATTAACCATGACTTAATTATTAATATTATAATGCAAAGTTACAAAATAATTATAATATTAATACATTTTCATTCTTCAGAAACGAAGCATAATAATCCGGAATCCCGCTTTCATGTATCTGGCGGATAGTTTCATCAATCGGATAAGATAACTGTACAATTTCAGGGGTGATTTTTTCTTCATCCAAAGTCAGTACCAGATAAGAAGCCAGTCTGTTTTCTTCTTTGGAGCGGCCTACAGAACCGCAATTAACGGCCCATGTATTATTTCCGAACTGTTTTTTAAATGATAAATGGGTATGTCCCATTACGATCAGATCGGCTTTTGCCCATTTCAGCATAGATGTAAAAACCTCATCATTTTCTGATTCATACAAATAAGTATCATTGCTTTCAAGACTGGAATGAACCAGCTGGATGTTCCAGTGCTTTTTACCTGTTTTGTAATTTAACTTTAAGTGAAAAGGCAACCCGGAAAGAAACTTTTTATTCGGTTCTGTAATATATTTTTTAGAATGATCTATAGCAATAAAGCGGGCAGTAGTTTCTTCTTCTGAATGCTTAGGCAAAGGAACAACAGGAATATCAAAAGCAATTCTTTCATCGTGATTTCCCATCAGACATGGAATGTTCAGACTCCTTATTTTTTCTATTACTTCATTTCCCCAGGGTGCAAAATCTACCAGATCTCCCAGGCAGAACTTCTGGCTTATTCCTCTCTGCTCAATATCCTTCAACACCACTTCCAGTGCAGGAAGATTTCCATGCACATCACTAAAAACAGCTATCTGTATCATTGTCCTTCAATTTGTTAGGCAAATTTACCTGTCGGAAAATAATTCCGGTTCAGGGATTATATGATATTTTACCATGAAAGGGGAAATTGTCAATCGTCAATTTTTGCTTCGCAAAGTCAATAGTGAATGATTAGCTGCTGGTTAAAATAACCTCGAAACCCACAACCCATAACCCGTAACCCGCAACCCGAACCTCATAACCCGAATCAAAAAAACAAGCTATCACAAAAATAATAACATCCTATAATTTATATTATTTTTATTATACAATAATCTGATCTAACTTTGCAGAGTAAAATTTAAACAATCATAAAAAAATGAAAAAAGTACTAATCATCAACGGAGGACAGAATTTCGGACATTCCGGAGGAAAATATAATCAGACTATCGCAGACAATACATTAGCCGTTCTTAAAGAATTTGAAAATGTAGAAGTAAAGATAACGAATGTAAGTGAAAATTATGACAAACATGAAGAAGTGCAGAAGTTTGTCTGGGCAGATTACATCATTTACCACACTCCTATCTGGTGGTTCCAGCTTCCGAACGGATTGAAAAAATATATTGACGAAGTCTTCACGGCAGGTCATGCAAAAGGAATTTATATGAGCGACGGAAGAAAGGCTGAGAGTCCTGAAATCAACTATGGTACAGGAGGAATGCTTGGCGGGAGAAAATATATGTTAACAACAAGCTGGAATGCTCCTGCAACTGCTTTCACACTTCCCGGAGAATTCTTTAATGAAAAAAGCGTGGACGAAGGTCCTTTATTTGGATTCCACAGAATGAATGCCTTTGTTTCAATGGAAAAAATGGAAAGCTTCCACTTCCACGATGTGGAGAAAAACGCCAATATAGAACGCGATATGAAGCTTTACAAAGAACATGTGAGAAATGTTTTTGAAAAAGAATTAAGATCTGAACTGGTATCATGAAAAAAATACTGATCACAGGTATTACCGGCTATATAGGCGGAACTATCGCAAAAAAACTCCTCGACAGGAATTATGAAGTGACAGGACTAGTTCGTAATGAAACCCATGTGCAGGAACTGGAATCATTAGGAATCAAAACCATTGTGGGAAATATTCATGAGGAAGACCTCATCAGAACAGCGGTTTCTGATATTGATGCTGTGATCCATAATGCAGATTCAGCAGATGATGCGTATGCAGCAGATAACTTTATCAAAGCTCTGGAAGGAAGTCAGAAAACCTTTATATTCACTTCAGGCTCTGCCATTTTTGGTGGAAAAGAGAATGGTAAAAAAAGTGACTTTATATTCAGAGAAGATTTCCCTTTGCAGCCAAGACTGGAAATGGCATCAAGAGTATTGATCAACAATTACGTCCTGCAATCTGCCAGCAAAGGCATACGAAGTATTGTTATTGTTCCTACCATGGTTTACGGAGAAGGTTTAGGAATTAAAAAAGACAGCATTCAGATTCCGGCTCTTATCAACTTTTCTAAGGAGAAAGGGCATGGAGTTTATTTTGGTGAAGGTGAAAATATCTGGTCCAACTTACATATTGAAGATCTCGCAGATCTGTATGTACTCGCATTGGAAAAAGCAAAAGGAGGCTCTATCTATTATGCAGAAAACGGTTCATCTTCTCTGAAAAACATTGCAGAAAAGATCAGTAAAAAATATAACTTACAATCAGCTAAATCATTAAGCATACAGGATGCGGTTGACAAATTTGGTCCTGCAGGAGGTTATTTCGGTTTTGCATCCAACAGCAGATGCAGTTCAGATAAAGCTAAAGCAGAACTGGATTGGAAACCTATCTATAACTCTATTGAAAATTTTATTTAATTATGAAAATTCATCTTACAGCCATTATAAAATCCAAGGAAGAACATCAGGCAGAAGTACTGGAAGTTCTTCAGAATATGGTAAAAGAAACAAGAAAAGAAGAAGCTTGCGAGCTTTACAGCCTTCACCAGGGAATTGAAGACAAAAATGAATTTGTTTTCTACGAAATCTGGAAAAGTAAAGAAGGACTGGATCAGCACAATCAGCAGCCTTATATCCAGGCTTTCGGAGCTTTGGTTGAGGAGAAACTTCAGGAAAAACCACAGATTTATACCACCAATCTTATTTAACAATGAAAAAATTAGTGTTTTTAATGCTTGCGGTCTTTACGATAGGATTCGTACAGGCACAAACCAAAAAATCAAAGAATATGAAAAAGAAAATATTATTCGTCGTAACCAGTCATGACAAAAAAGGCAGTACAGGTGAAGATACAGGATATTATCTGGGTGAAGTTTCTCATCCGTGGGAAGTTCTTCACAAGGCAGGATATGAAATAGACTTTGTAAGTCCGAAAGGCGGAACTCCTCCGGTAGACGGCTTCGATTTGAAAGATCCTGTCAACAAAGAATTCTGGGAGAACAAGGAATATAAAAACAAAATTGATCACTCAATGACTCCGTCACAGGTCGATCCTAAAGAATATTCAACCATCTTTTATGCAGGAGGACACGGAGCAATGTGGGATTTTGCAGACAATAAGGAACTTTCAGATATCGCTTCCAAAATTTATGAAAACGGAGGTATTGTTGCCGGAGTATGTCATGGTCCCGCAGGTTTGGTGAATATCAAACTGAATAACGGGAAATATCTTGTAGACGGTAAAAAAATCAATGCTTTTACCAATGAAGAGGAATCTGAAGTAAAATTAACAAACGTTGTTCCATTCTTACTGGAAGATAAACTGAAAGAAAGAGGAGCAAAATTTGAAAAATCCGGGCTTTGGCAGAATCATGTGGTAACCGATCAGAGAGTGATCACAGGACAGAATCCACAGTCAGCAAAAAGCGTTGGAGAAGCTATCGTAAAGGAATTAAATAAGTAACAAACAATTTTTAACCACAAAAGTCACAACAGTTTTCAGTCACTTAAGTAAAAAAAGATGCTATTCAGAATACAGAGAAGAACACTTAAGTTCTTTTTAAATCCGAAAAGTTCTTAGAAGTGTCACTATTGAAACAGCGAGAATTCCCCTCCTCCGGAGGGGTGGCGAAAATTCAAAGAATTTTTGACGGGGTGGTTTAACACAACAACAATTTTTAAACAAACAAAAATGGAATATAGAAAATTAGGAAACACAGATTTAGAATTATCAACTATCACACACGGTGCTTTTGCTATTGGTGGAAATATGTGGGGCGGTAATGAAAAACAGGATTCTATCAATTCTATTCACGCATCATTAGATCATGGTGTAACTTCTATCGACACGGCTCCATTCTATGGTTTCGGACTGAGTGAAGAAATGATCGGTGAAGCTATCAAAGGAAAAGACCGTTCAAAAATTCAGCTTTTAACAAAATTTGGATTGGTATGGGACGGAAGCAACAACGGAAAAGGAGAATTTTTCTTTGATGCAGAAGATGAAGGAAAAACACTTCCGGTTTATAAGCTGGCTTCAAAAGAAAACATCATCAAAGAAGTTGAAGAGAGTTTAAAAAGATTAGGTACAGATTATATTGACCTTTTACAGCTTCACTGGCCGGACAGCACAACGCCTATCTCTGAAACTATGGAAGCAATGGAACTATTGATCCAGCAGGGAAAAATCCGTGCTGCTGGAGTAAGCAACTACAGCGTGGCTCAGATGGAAGAAGCTAACAGGACTTTAAACCTTGCCAGCAACCAGGTTTCTTACAGTATGCTAAACCGTGCAATCGAAAATGATCTTGTTCCGTATTCTCTGGAAAACAATTCTGGAATTATCGTGTACAGCCCGATGGAAAGAGGTCTTTTAACCGGTAAATATTTCAAGGAAACCCAATTGAAAGATAACGACCACAGAAACGGATATTTCTCTCAGTTTGATCTGAATAAGGTAAAAACTTTCTTAGAAAAAATTGAGCCTATTGCACAGGAAAAAGGAGCCAGCCTTTCTCAACTGGTATTAAGATGGACTACGTTACAACCAGCTATTACAGTTGTACTGGCAGGAGCCAGAAATGCACAGCAGGCTATCGAAAACGCAAAAGCAATGTCTATCGACCTTTCACAGGAAGAATTGAACTTCATCAATTCTGCTTTGAACGAAATATAATATAAAGCTGGAAGAAGGAGGCTGGAAGATGGAAGTTATTGATGTCGGATAACCAATAGATTGGTTTACGATTGAACTTCAACTGTCATTCCGACGAAGGAGGAATCTCTTTGTTACATGCAGAAAAGTGCATAGAAACCACCTAATTATCAATACACTAATAGAACTTCCCTCTCCCAGCTTCTGCTTCCCTCTTTTAACCCCCAAATCTTTTTAAAAATGAAAAATAATCTGATCAGAATGTTCGGGTTAGCTACACTATTGACTATCAACAACATTAATTTAAAAGCTCAGACACTCGTCAATCCTGAAGATCAATCATGGTATCCTTCGGCTTACGGTGCGAAAGATGAGATTGGAGCAGCCAATCTGTTAACACCGGAAGTTGTAAAACAAGCACTAGGACTGGTAAAACAAGGTAAAACGTTAGCACTTGCCGTTCCTATTGATAAAAACCTGCCTGCTTTCAGACACAGAAGTTTCAATTTATACAATATCCAACCCGGAGAACAGGGCGGAAAAAGCATAGGTCCTAATAAATTTACTTTCAATGACGAACTGGTGAACGGATGGACCGGAGTAGGAACACAGCTGAACGGTATCGGACACATTGGTATTGACAATACTTACTACAATGGAAATAAAGCAACAGACTTTGTAACGGTAGAAGGCGTAAAAAAACTGGGTGTCGAAAAAGTACCTCCTTTTGTAACCCGTGGTGTGGTCCTTGATATGACTGTCCATTATGGTAAATCAATAGTACCCGGAGGAACAGAATTTACTGTAGAAGATATTAAATCTGTTCTCAAGAAACAGGGCCTTACCCTGAGAAAAGGTGATATCGTTCTTTTCAATACCGGATGGCTTGAATTGATCGGTAAAAACAATCAGCAATTCCTGGAAACAGAACCCGGAATCGGAATGGATGCCGCAAAATGGCTTGCCGATCAGGGAATCGTAGCTTTTGGCGGCGACACCTGGGCTTCCGAAGTATATCCTAACCCAAAAAGTAAGGAAGAATTTCCCATCAACCAGTTTATGCTGGCAAAAAAAGGAATTTATAACCTGGAGCTGATTGACAGCCGTCCATTGGTGAAACAAAAAGTCTGGGAATTTCTATTCGTACTGGGCCAGCCTTTATATGTAGGTTCTACGCAGGTGAATGTAAATCCTGTGGCTATTTATTAATTTAAATGCTTACAGTAGGTTGTTTAAACTTTTATATTTATTATTTTAACCACAAAAGGCACAAAAGTTTTTTCAGAACCAAGCCTCATACGTAATAAGTACACCTAAGTTTTGTGAAAATCTCTGATTTTCATCTTGTGTGAACTTTTCTGCAGTATCATTTTAAACTTACTTAAGTGAACTCAAGTGTTTTAAAATGAACCCTTTTGTGACTTTTGTGGTTTGGTAAAATTCAAACAACTTTTATATCCGAGAAACGAAGAGACAATGTAGTTCTGTTTAAAAAAATAAAGCTAACCTTAGAATTTATTTTAGAATTAATACCTGAACCGTGTTACACTGCCACTTTGCATCTTGCATCAAAACGGCCTTTCAAAAATTTGAAAGGCCGTTTTTATAAAAAGTAAACATCCGTAATTACGCAGCCTTCATCAACTTCCATCTTCCATCACCCAACTTCCTGACTCCGTTATTTTGCAATTGGAAGGTGCGTGCTCACTGCAATTCTGTTCCAGGCATTGATGGTAATGATCGCCATAATGATCTGAGCGATCTGGTGATCATCAAAGAATCTTTTCGCCTTCTGGAAGGTTTCTTCTGTTAATCCGTTTTGACTGATCAGTGTAATTTCTTCTGTCATTGCCAAAAGTACCTGCTCTTCTTCAGTGAAAAATTCTTTTGCTTCTGTCCATCCGTTCAGAATAAAGATTCTTTGAGGATTTTCACCGTATTTGATGGCATCTTTGGTGTGCATATCAAGGCAGAACGCACATTTATTGATCTGTGAGGCCCTGATTTTAATTAATTCCTTCTGAATATGGGTTAAAGAAGTGGTCTGTAAGTATGCTTCTAATCCCATCATTGCTTTGTAAGCTGCTGAATCTACTGTTGCAATATTTAATCTTGCGCTCATAATATGTATTATTTTTTGGTTAATTGATCTATACTTAAAGAATAATGCTGCTGTACCGCCAGTAAAAGAGTGGCTGCACTTCCCACCCATACAGAATAGTTTAGTGGGGCTTTCGGACCAGATGCAATGGTCATAGAGATGGCAAAAATTAACAGCAGTGCACTGCTTCCATAGGCTGCAAATTTTGTTTTAAATCCAAAAATCAGCATCAAAGGAAAAAGAATTTCTAAAAAGGTTGCGGCATACGCTGAAACCGTACTCAATGCTTCCGGTAGAAAAAATGTAAGCTGTCTTGTGTATTCTTTAAAACTCTCCATGTTTCCCCATGAAGAATTTTCTTTACTCCACCATCCGAAACGGTCTGCCACCGCAGAAAGCATTGTAACGGCGAGAGCCAGTCTTAAAAAAAGTTGAGGAAATTGATTTTTTTGATCTGTCATTGCATTAGCTTTTAATCACATGACAAATTTCCGGCTTATGATCCGTAAAAAACTTAAACTGGTTTAAGATCGTAATTTTGCTCTGATTTCACTCAGATATTCCGGAGTAAGATTCAAAAAAGAAGCTATAAGATATTGAGGAATCCTTTGAATAAACCACGGATACAATGTACTGAAATGCATATAAAGCTCTTCTCTGGACATTTCATACAAATAACGGATCCTGCGTTCCGCAGCAGCATATGCCCGCTGGTAGATCATGCGGAAATACCTTTCCATAACAGGATGCTTTTGTAATAATTCTTCCTGACGGTCCAGATCAATCATCAAAACAGAAGAATGTTCCACCGCCTGTATCGAAAAGTTAGTTTGTATCTGCCTTTCGTAAGCGAATGTATCTGTAATCCACCAGTTTTCAATGGCAAATTCCGTCGTCTGCTCTACCCCTTTTTCATTGATAAAGAACTTTCTCAGACATCCTTTCACTACAAAATACATGGTCCGGCAGACTTCACCTTCCAGCACCAGATTTTGCTTCTTTTTTACATCCATTACCTCGAAAAATGATACAATAGAAGTATATTCCTCGTCAGTTACCGTAATAAATTTGTTTAAATGTGATTTGAATAAGTCCATGGTAAGAATTAATACTCAAACTTAACTTTATTTTTTTAGTTTTACAATGAGAAAAATATTGAATCATGGAAATCGTTGCTAAAATTCTGATCGCTGTCGTTGCACTGGAACACCTTTATATTCTTTGGATGGAAATGTTCGCATGGGAAACCAAAGGAAAAGAAGTTTTTAAAGCAGCTCTGCCTGCAGAAATGTTTAAACCAACGAAAGGACTTGCTGCCAACCAGGGACTTTACAATGGTTTCCTGGCTGCCGGACTGATCTGGTCATTCCTGATTAAAGATCCGCAATGGCAGACCAATGTGGCATTATTCTTTTTAGGATGTGTAGCCGTTGCAGGAATCTATGGAGCAATCTCTGCCACTAAAAAAATATTCTTCGTACAGGCACTGCCTGCCATTCTTGCTATTATTGCCGTTTTATTGAAATAATCTTACAGGTTATCTTTTAAAATAATTACCATATCCATCTGCTCTTACCTTTAATGATAAGAGAAAAATTCGTCATGAAATCACCTCTTTAAAACTATATTGAAAATCAACAATTTACATAAGTAAAAATCCATTTAATATAAAATTCGTAAATTTGCACCGTCATAAAAAATTGATATACAGTTTTTTGATGCTGGCAAGCATTTTGATGAAATGTAGCCATTCAAGTTGTTCAGTATACATATCTTTAATTACCTCATCAGTAATTTAATTGTAGAATCTATGTAAAAGATCAGTTTCTTTTTACATAATACACTCTTTTTCTAGAGTATAATCTATTGAAATATTTAAAATAAACATAAGGCCAGCAGGTCTTTATGCTATTATTTTTTTGTTTAAAGCTTTTATCACCAAAGGCTTGGCAATTTATTTTATCCTATTGCCAACAGCAGAACAACGAAAGCTAAATATATATAATGAATTGGTGTACAATTTTTTATATCAAATTATTAATTGAAAAATTCTGAATATGGAAAAAAATGAAAACACTCGAAAAGTAAAACTTAAAGTGGAAGACCTGACGATTATCTTTGGTAAAAACAAAGAAAAGGCACAGGAACTTCTGGACAAAGGTTTTTCCAAAAAGGAAATTCTTGAAAAAACAGGCTGCACCATAGGAATCAACAAAGCCAGTTTTGAAATCTATGAAGGAGAATTCTTTGTGATCATGGGACTTTCAGGAAGTGGAAAATCAACTTTACTGCGCTGTTTGAACAGACTGAATGAACCCACGTCAGGAAAAGTATTCATCAATGACGATGATATTACCGGGAAAAACAACAAAGAACTGCTGGAAGTAAGAAGAACAGAAATGAGTATGGTATTTCAGAAATTCGGATTACTGCCTCATCATACAATTCTCGACAATGCTGGTTTCGGGCTGGAAATAAGAGGAGAAGACAAAGCTTCACGCGATAAAAAAGCACAGAAAGCGCTGGATATCGTTGGATTAACTGGTTTTGAAAATCAATATCCTTCACAGCTTTCCGGAGGAATGCAGCAGAGAGTAGGATTGGCAAGAGCGTTGGCCAATGATCCTGAAGTTTTGCTTATGGATGAAGCATTCTCTGCACTGGATCCGCTGATAAAATCTGAAATGCAGGATCAGATGCTTGAACTGCAGAATACCTTACAAAAAACCATTGTCTTTATTACGCACGATCTGGATGAAGCCATTAAAATCGGAGACCGCATCGTCATCATGAAAGATGGTGTCATAGAACAGATAGGAACTGCTGAAGATATTCTAACCAATCCGGCAAGTGATTATGTAAAAGCGTTCGTAGAGAAAGTAGACCGTAAAACGATTATTACCGCCAGATCTTTAATGTTTGACAAAGCGACAGTTGTACGTTTCAGAAAAGACGGTCCTGAAGGAGCTTTAAGAAAAATGAGAGCTACGGGGCTGGAAAACTTACCTGTAGTAGATTTTCAAAATAAATTTCTGGGTTTTGTAACCCTTAATGATGTTGTCCGCATTGCCAAAAAGAAAGAACCTACGGTAGAATCCATTATCAACAGTAATGTTCCTTCGGTTTATCCTGAAGTAACGGTAGAGGAAATGCTGCCGCTGATCTCAGAAAATAAATCGTCCATTGCTGTTATTGATGAAGACAATAAATTTTTAGGTCTTGTCACCCAGTTATCTCTGGTCATAGAAGCGACCAAATTTAACGAAGAAGAGATTATTGAATTAAAAGAAATCGCAAACAACCAATAAGATGAATAAAACTATAGATATAGGTCAATATGTAGAAACTGCAATCAATTGGCTCACAGAAAACGGAAAACCTGTATTCGATGTTATAAAACACTTAGGAAATGCCTCTATTATGGGGATTGAATGGGTTTTAACAAACACACCTTTTTATGTAATCATTCTCTTTTTTACCCTGCTGGCGTTATGGAAAGCCGGAAAAGGCATTGCTGTAGTAACGGCTACCGGATTAAGTTTAATATTTTTAATGGGTCTATGGAAAGAAACCATGGAAACGCTGGCACTTATCTTTGTATCCACCATTACCGCTCTTATTCTTTCTATTCCTTTGGGAATTTTAGCAGCTAAAAGCAAAATAGCCGACAAAATCATTCGTCCTTTACTGGATCTGATGCAGACCATGCCCGCTTTTGTCTACCTGATCCCGGCTGTACTGTTTTTCAGTATCGGTAAAGTACCGGGTGCTTTTGCAACCATCATTTTCGCCATGCCGCCAGCAGTTCGATTAACGACATTGGGAATTGAAGCCGTTCCCAAAGATATTGTGGAAGCTGCCAGAGCTTTTGGAGCCACCAACCGTCAGATCCTGTTCAAAGTAGAGCTTCCTTTAGCGATGAAAACGATTTTAACGGGAATCAATCAGACAATCTTGTTATCATTATCCATGGTCGTTATTGCAGGAATGATTGCTGCAGGCGGTTTAGGAGAGAAAGTACTGGAGGGAATTAATAATCTGGATATCGGATTAGGATTTGAAAGTGGTTTATCCGTAGTGATATTGGCCATTATCCTCGACCGTATTACCCAGGGATTTGTAAAGAAAAAGCAATAAGATGAAACAATTTAAATATCTGTTTTTGCCCGTTTTAATGTTACTATTTACAGCATTAAGTTCGTGTGAAAACATAAAAAACTCAAAATACATTACCATAGGAATGGTAGATGGCTGGGCAGAAGATGTTGCGATGACGCATGTTGCAAAAGCCATTCTGGACGAGCAGGGATACCACGTTATTATTCAAAAAGCTTCTACGGATATGATCCTGGCTTCGATGAATAATGAAGATACAGACCTTTTCATGGGAGTCTGGCTTCCTTATACTCATGCTAAAAAACTGGCTAAATTTCCGGAATTAGTTCGTCTGGGAACCAATTACGACAATGGACGTATAGGACTGGTGGTTCCTGATTACGTTCCTGTTAACTCCATTGAGGAGCTCAATCAATATAAAAAACAGTTCAATCACAGAATTATTGGGATTGAAAAAGGAGCCGGGCTAACCACCGGAACGGATAAAGCTATTGTTGACTATAAACTGGATTACCAACAGATCAATTCCTCTACGATTGCCATGATCACCGAATTACAGAATGCTATTCAACGTAAAGAATGGATTGTGGTAACCGGATGGCAGCCTCACTGGATGTTTGGAAAAATGAAGCTTAAGTTTCTTGACGATCCCAAAAAGATATTTGGTGAAGCAGAACAGATTAAAACTTACTCCAGAAAAAGCTTTGCAAAAGATCATCCTGAGCTGGCCAAATTCTTTTCAAAACTCCATTTTGATGATGAAAATATGTCTGATCTTTTAATGAAAATGGAACAGAGTAAAAATAAAGAAGCCACCGCCAAAGAATGGGTGAAAGATCACCCGGAACTGGTACAGTCCTGGCTAGATAAAAATTAATAAACAGTTTGGTATTATTTAAAAATCCTCAACTCAACATGGGCTGAGGATTTTTTATCGACATAGATTAGTTGATTTTTTCTCTATGAAGCCATATTATTAGTAATCGCAAAGACGCAAAGAAATTTAATAACATACTGCTTTAAGGCGCAAGAAAATCAAAGATTTTCAGCAAGTTTGTTTCAGTTAAAATTCAACAGAATTAAATTTTATCAAAGATAAAATCCTTGCGCCTTAAGGCATATTTAAAAGAAAATTGTTGCGTCTTTGCGTTTTTCAATATCTCATAACGATCCCATTGATTCTTTGATTTTCTCACGATGAAGGATCCCCCAATTCACCAATGTTTCTGTGACCGGAAATACAGATTTCCCGTATTCGGTCACCGCATACGTTACCGTAATCGGCTTTGTATCCTGAATGGTTCTGGTGATCAGGAGATTCGTTTCCAGTTCTTTTAATTCTTTGCTTAACATTTTCGCAGAGATACCTTCTATACTGCGTTCCAACTTTTTAAAATGAATCATCTGATCCGGTCTGTTCGTCAGATACCGTAAAATCATCAGTTTCCATTTTCCTCCCAAAACGTCCAGACTGTCGCGCATCGCGAACAATTCCTCTGTGCAGCTGGCCTCTCTTTCAATGCCGTTTTCAATGATTTTTGCCATAATAGTTTCATGAAGGTAACTAGTTACCATTGGTTAACTAGTAGCAAATATAAACTATTCCCGCTTTACATTTGTGTATCAAATTTTAAAGTATGAAAACAGTTATTTTAAATAAAAACGGAAAGTTGGAAGACGGATTTGCAGAACAGCCAAAACCCAAAGGCAATGAAGTTTTAATTCAGATTAAAGCAAGTGGTTTCAACCCCATCGATTATCAGATGCTGGAAAATGAATTGGAACGGAAACTGATCAGTTCCCCGATATTAGGAAGAGAACTATCCGGAATTGTAGTGGATAAAGGTTCAGGAGTTAAAGAATTCAATATTGGAGATGAAGTCTATTGTGGCAGCGGTTCCATGGGAAGCAACGGCACTTACGCTGAATATATTGCAGTTCCTGAAGCCATTGTTTCCTTTAAACCAAAAAATATTTCTTTTGAACAGGCGGCTGCCATTCCTTCAGCAGGGCTTACTTCTTTACAAATTTTTAATCGTCTGAAATTAAACCCCGAAAATACAGTTTTGGTAACAGGAGCAACCGGAGGAGTCGGTTCATTTCTGATCAAACTTTTATTAGCACATAATATCCGACAGATCACAACCACAGTGGGCAGTGAAGAAAACAGACAGATCCTTCTCAATCTGGGATTGAAAAATCATCAGATCATCAACTATAAAGAAGAAAATCTTATCAGTAATATTCTAAAAGCCAATAATGATCAACCTTTCGAATATGGAATTGATCTGGTGGGAAACTATATGTCTGAAATCACCGCAGAAGTTTTAAAAATCAACGGAACCTATGTGGATGTCACGGCTTTGGTAACAAACGAAGCTCATGAAATACTGTTCAACAAAGGAACACTGATTATGAATATTTCCAATTACACTTACGGAATGATTAAAAAATATGAGTATTATAAAAACAGTTTATTAGAAATAAAAAGACTCATTGAAAACGAAACGATCCTTCCTCCTCAACATAAAATCATAGGAAATCTTTCTTTAGAAACTGTTCTGAAGGCGCATTCTCTATTAAAAAATAATCAGACTCAGGGTCATAAACTTATCATGAGAAATGATGAATAAAATACCACGACGAATTGTTACAGGAATTAAAGATGGAAAATCCGTTATTATAGAAGATCAGCAGGTTGAAAACGCTGTAGAACATTTTCCGGGACTTATCATTTCAGATATATGGAATACGCAAACAATGCCTGCAAGTCTGGATTTTGAAGCCAGAATTCCCAACATAGGATTTCCACAGACTCCTAAAAATGGAACTTACTTCCGGTATGTCGTTGTTCCTCCCGATAAAAATTTAGGTATAGAATGGAAAAAGAATGAACCTCATCCAATGATGCATCAAACGCCAACACTGGATTATATCATTATTCTTTCCGGCGAACTTTACCTCATCATGGAGGAAGGAGAAACGCTTTTGAAACCTGGCGACATCGTCATTCAAAGAGGAACAAATCATGCTTGGAGCAACCGGTCTAATGAACCTTGCATTCAGCTGGCTGTTTTGATTGATGCAGAAATTTAATTTGTTGGAAAAACGCAAAGACGCAAGGATAAATAAATAATGTATTGTTTTTAAGGCGCAAGAAAATCAAAGATTTTCAGCAAGGATTAATGCATATAGTATTAGAATTAGACAATTTTATCGCAGATAAAATCCTTGCGCCTTACAGCATAATAATAGAAAATACTTTGCGCCCCTGCGCTTTCCAATAAAAACTCCCAATTTACAAAGCAGAAATCTCCAACAGTTTCTGCTTCATTTTTTCAGTCGTCATCTGCCCTTCCTGATAATACACCAGATTCTGATGCTTATCCAGAAATATCCACAAAGGATAAACAGGCTGATTTTTATTTTTTGACAATGCCAGCGCCAGCTCATGAATTCCGGAATTTCCATTCTGCAGATATTCAAACTCCTGATTCTGGAAATGAATTTTCTCCTTTGTCTTCTCTGACTCAAAGTTGATAAAATAAAAGTGATCATTGATCATACTCACCAGCTCTTTATCTTTATTCATACGGTAAGACTCAATCTTACAGACCGCACACCAATCTGTATATAGATGAATCACAACCGGTTTAGGATTTTCTTTCTGCTGAACCTCAAGATCAGAAAAAGTGCCTGTCTTCATCTGAGACAGATAAAAACAGGGCACTAACATTAAAAATAAAGCTATTTTTTTCATTTCAAAGTATATTTTACACCCAGAAATCCTCTGATTCCCTGCATCGGGGCGTAACCGTATGCCGTATCAAAAGTATAGTGATTAGGATTGTTGACAGGATCATCAACATATTTATCAAACGGGTCAAACGGTCTCATCAAAGGATCTTTAGGTCTGAAATTGAATAGGTTTTTTATTCCGCAATACACTTCAAATCCGGATTTAAAGCTCTTAGACACCTGAATATTGGCCAGAGAATAAAACGGTGAATATTCAGGGCGGTAGTCGTTTACCAGAACAGGAAGCCTCATGGGCCCGTAGAATTGTCCTGTAAAATCGATGGTCAGATTATTGGCGAACTTATATGTCAGATTATAAGTACCACTCCATTTCGGAGCATGCAATTGCTGTGTTTTTTGATTTTCATTATCAAATTTCTGATAGACATCCAGATACGTCACTCCCAGATTGACACTAAGAGGGAATTGAAAACTAAAATCCACATTCAGGGAAGCTCCCCGTGAAATTCCGTACCCATGAAGATTGTCATAAATAATTTTATCAGGGTCCGAATCAAAATCTCCCACGATTTTATTACTGAAATACGTATAAAATGCCGACGCATCAAGATTCACCATTCGGTTTCCTACAGGAATTTTCCAGATATAATTCAAGTTTCCGTTGATCGATCTTTCGGGCTTCAGGTCAGATTTTACCACCACTTCCCTTGAACCTGTCAAAGCAGCATGATCTTCCGTAAACAAATTCACTACTCGGAAGCCTGTTCCAAAGTTAAAACGTAAGGTATGGTATGGATTAGGATTAAATTTCCATGCAAACCTCGGTGAATGTACGGAATGATGCACTTTATCATAATCATATCTGTATCCAATCAGCAAAGTATTTTTATCATTGATTTCCCACTGATCCTGGATAAAAGCTCCCCAGATCGGTGATTTCATCGGCGCATTAGTGATACCATCCGCAGCTAATGTTCCCGGAGTATTATCATCGTAAAAAGTTCTTTTGAAAGTAAGTCCGGCCGTGATATCATGTTTCCCGAAACTTCTGTCCCAATACGTCTGTATGAAAGCTACTTTCTGTGTCGCATTGAATGGATTGGAGCCATAAAATGAATTCTGGTCATGGTAATTATAAGAAAACTGAGTTACAATATGTTCTTTCATCGGCCATTCGTACAATCCGAAAACCTCTGCTCTGTTCGTATAAATACTTTCTCCGTATACTTCATCACTGCCACGGAAAGATTTATTCCACTGCATTTCACCGCCAAAGCGGTCTTCATACAGATATCTCATGGCAAAACTTGCCTGTCTGTTTTCCTTTCTTTTAAAATTCCACTTATTGAAAACCGAAATTCTGCTTTGTAAAGTAGCATCGGTGAAATTATCTTTATTCTGATCTATTCTTTCCTGAAAACTGAAATAATTTAAACTTAATAAAGAAGCAGCTTTCTTTCCTACGTTGAATTTGGTGGAAAGATCCAGATTATTTTCAAACCAGCTCGATGTCATCAGGTCAACACTTAATTTAGGAGCAGTCAGTGCATTTTTGGTGATAATATTAATGACCCCTCCCATGGCTTCAGAACCATAAATAGAAGATGCAGGACCTTTTACAACTTCAATTCTGTCTACCAGACTATTGGGGATTCCGCTTAATCCATATACGGTGGAAAGCGAACTTACAATCGGCATTCCGTCAATCAGAATCATGGTATATGGCCCTTCCAATCCATTAATATGGATATCTCCCGTATTGCACACAGAACAGTTCAGCTGAGGTTTTACTCCATTCACCATGGCAATGGCCTCAAAAATACTGGGAGTAGGATTTTTCTGGAAAAATTTCTGACTATAAATCTCTACAGCGACAGGACTTTTCGACCTGCTCATCGGTTTTATGGTTCCGGTAACTACTACATCTTCAATGTTACTGGTCTTGAATTCCCTCTTCATAACTTTTGCAGAATCCTGCCTTTTAGACTGCTGTAAACTCAAACTGTCCGTCTCCTGCGCAAAGCAATAGCTAGATAAAAAAGTAATAGAAAATAATATTCGCTTCATGAAATTAAAATTGTTAGACAAATCTAACAATTATTTTTCAAATACAAAACTTCTTCAAAAAAATATAGATGGATTGAATTCATGAAAAATGATTAAATTTGAGAAACTACATATGAAAGTAAAATGAGATATCATCAATTGGGAAATATCCCACAAAAAAGGCATACGATCTTTAAGTCTCCGGAAGATAAATTTTACTATGAACAGCTTTTCGGTACAGAAGGCTTCCATGGTATTTCTTCTCTGTTATATCATATCCACCGCCCTACACAAATCAAATCTATCGGTGAACCGAAAGATGTTACTCCAAAAATCGCTGTGGAAAAAAATGTGGCTCCGAGAATGTTTAAAGGAATGAACGTCACTCCTGAAGATGATTTTATGGACAGCCGAAAGATCCTTTTGATGAATAATGACCTGAAAATGGGACTGGCCAAGCCAAGAAAATCGATGGATTACTTCTACAAAAATGCAGAATGTGATGAACTTTTATATGTTCACCAAGGAAACGGAATCTTAAAAACATTTGTAGGTGATCTTGAATTCGTAACCGGAGATTATCTTATTATTCCGCGAGGAACTATCTATCAGGTAGAACTAAAGTCTGATGACATTGTGTTTTTCGTATTGGAAAGCCACTCTCCTATTTACACTCCGAAAAGATACAGAAACGAATTCGGGCAGCTTTTGGAACATTCTCCATTCTGCGAAAGAGATATAATTGCTCCTACTTACAGAGAACCCATCGATGAAAAGGGAGAATTCTTAATTAAAGTAAAAAAAGAAAACCAGATTACCGATTTCATCTACGCGACTCACCCGTTTGATGTAGTAGGCTGGGACGGATATTTTTATCCTTATAAATTCAACATTAAAAACTTCGAACCGATTACCGGAAGAATTCACCAACCACCACCTGTTCACCAGAATTTTGAGGGACACAATTTTGTAGTCTGCTCATTCTGTGCAAGAATGTATGATTATCACCCACAGGCGATTCCGGCACCTTACAACCACTCCAATATTGACTCTGATGAGGTATTATTCTATACGGAAGGAGACTTCATGAGCCGTAATCATATTGATTTGATGGACTTCACCCTTCACCCGGGAGGAATTGTACACGGACCTCATCCAGGTGCTATGGAAAGAAGTATCGGCAAAAAATTCACAGAAGAATATGCCGTAATGGTAGACCCTTTCCGCCCTTTGAAAATTACTGAAGAAGCTTTAAAAGTGGAAGATCCATCTTATAAAACTTCATGGCTGGAATAGTCTACAAAGAATTAAAACAGTTTTAAACTTTACTATCAACCACAAAAGTCACAAAAGATATAAACACTAAAGGTTTATAGGTGAATCTTTATTAATTATAAAGAACACAAAAGTCTTGAAAATCGAAGATTTTCCTCTAATGTAAACTTTATGCAGTATTAATATTGGCTTTTTCATTAAACAAGAGTATTTAACCAAGCTTTGTGACTTTTGTGGTTGAAAATTCAAATAGATTTATCTAATATTAAAAAAGTCTATTAAGTTCATATTAAAAAGTATTACTGAATACATACAAAAGACGCTTTAAATCCTTTATTTAAAGCGTCTTTTTTTGTAAATTTGTGAGGTATGGTTACCATATTGGCCATCATTATTTTTCATGACGCATCCTAAGTAATGGTGGTTTAAAACAAAATCAATATTACATGTTAGAAAGAATCAGATTAGAAAGTCTACGCGAAAAAGTAACTACCGCTGAAAACGCAGTAAAAATCATTAAAGACGGTATGACCATCGGGTCCAGCGGCTTTACGAAAGCAGGTGACAGCAAAGCCATTTTGCCGGCACTGGCAGAAAGAGGAAAAACCGAAGACCTTAAAGTCACTTTAATGACGGGAGCTTCACTAGGCCACGGTACCGATGGAAAGCTGGCTGAAGCCAATGTTCTGAAGAAAAGGATGCCTTTCCAGGTAGATCCTGTTTTAAGAAATAAAATTAACAATGGCGAAATTCTATTCATCGACCAGCATTTAAGTGAAAGTGCCGAACTCCTTCACACCAAAAATCTTCAGAGTATTGACGTAGCTATTATTGAAGCGGCCTATATTGAAAGAGACGGAAGTATTGTTCCTACCACTTCTGTAGGAAATTCGGTGACATTTGCTGCTTTGGCTAAAAAAGTGATTATTGAAATCAATACCGAAGTTCCAGAAGAAGTTTACGGAATCCACGATATTTACCAGGCTGAAGATTATCCTTACAGAAATGTTATTCCAATCGTAGCGCCATGGAATAAAATCGGGAGAAAAAGCATTCCTGTAGATCCTGAAAAGATTGAAGCTATTGTATTTACCAACCGTAAAGACAGTCCGGCAGATATTGCAGAACCTGACGAAAAAACAACAGCAATCGCCAAACATCTTCTTGCGTTCTTTGAAAATGAAGTTCTTTTGGGACGGCTTACCGACAGACTACTTCCTCTTCAGGCAGGTATCGGTAAAGTGGCCAACGCTGTTCTGACAGGTTTCAAAGACAGTAATTTTTATGATCTGACAATGTTTTCCGAAGTACTTCAGGACAGTACCTTCGATCTGATCGATTCCGGTAAGCTAAGCTTTGCCTCAGCATCTTCCATTACCGTTTCTCAGGAATGCTACGAAAGAGTATTAGGAAATCTTTCAAAATATAAAGACAAATTCGTTTTAAGACCTCAGAATATTTCCAATACACCGGGACTGATCCGAAGATTGGGAGTGATTGCCATCAATACCGCCATTGAATTTGATATCTATGGAAATGTAAACTCTACTCATATCGGAGGAACCAAAATCATGAACGGAATCGGAGGTTCCGGAGACTTCGCGAGAAATGCTTATTTAAGTATTTTCGTAACTCAGGCTGCTTCAAAAGGCAACAATATTTCTCACGTCCTTCCAATGGTTTCTCATACCGACCATACGGAACATGATGTTGATATTCTGGTAACAGATGTCGGATTGGCTGATTTAAGAGGTTTAGCTCCAAGAGAAAGGGCACAGAAAATCATTGACAACTGTGTTCACCCGGATTATAAAGAAGAATTACAATCTTATTTCGACAGAGCCTGCGAAAAAGGAGGTCATACTCCTCATTTATTACAGGAAGCCTTCAGCTGGCATTTACGATTTGCAGAAACCGGAAGTATGAAACAGAAAACAGCTGTAGAAGCCGCTAATTAAGATTTTCATCAAAGACCAAATAAAACAAAAAGGACTGAATGCCAATGCATTTGGTCCTTTTCCCGTTAATTGATATCCTGTTGATTCATATGACAAAAATCTGTACAATATCCTCAAAAAATTTATATGAACATAAAATTATAAAGATTATCTTTGAAAGAAGAGCGGTATTTTTATGAGATTTAAAATACGTTGAACACCCTTTTAAAAAAGACAAAATATGAATAATTACATCAGCGCAGAAGAAGCAATATATACAATAAAAAGCGGAAACCGTGTGTTCTTTCATGGCAGTGCATGTACCCCGAATTATCTGATTGACGAGCTGGCAAGACAGTCCGGCCGGTTGCAAAATGTGGAAATGGTTTCCATTACCCAGCAGGGAAATGTGGAAATTGCAAAACCACAATACAAAGACAGCTTTTTCATCAATTCTTTATTTGTTTCCACACCTGTGCGTGATGCAGTGAATTCTGACCGCGGAGACTTTGTTCCTGTTTTCTTAAGTGAAATTCCTATTTTATTCAGAAAAAACATCCTGCCACTGGATGTGGCAATTGTCACCGTTTCTCCACCAGACCAACATGGTTTTTGTACGTTGGGAACTTCAGTGGATATTGCGAGAGCCGCTGTAGATACGGCAAAAATCATTGTGGCCATCGTAAACCCAAGAATGCCAAGAACCCACGGGGACGGAATGATCCACATCAGCAGAATCCACAAGCTGGTATGGCATGAAGAAGAGCTTCCAACAGTAGATTATGGCTCAAAAGTAGGCCCTGAAGAAATGCTGGTAGGAAAAAATGTTGCGGAGCTTATTGAAGACAGATCGACCCTCCAGATGGGTATCGGAACCATTCCTGATGCGGTTCTGAAATGTCTTACCAATCACAAAGATCTGGGAATTCACACAGAAATGCTGAGCGACGGTGTTATCGATCTGATTCAGGATGATGTGATCAATAATAAATACAAAGGCTACAACGATAACAAAACCATCACAAGTTTCTGTTTCGGAACCCGGAAACTCTATGATTATGTGGATGATAACACCGTTTTTGCTTTCAGAGACGTAAGCGAGGTTAATTTTCCAATCAATATCATGAGAAACAAAAAGATGGTTGCCATCAATTCTGCTATTGAAATAGACCTTACAGGACAGGTATGTGCCGACTCTATCGGAACGCTCCAGTACAGTGGAATCGGAGGACAAATGGATTTTATGCGCGGTGCTGCTTTAAGTGATGACGGAAAACCTATCATAGCCATTACCGCAAGAACCAAAAAAGGAATTTCCAGAATCGTTCCCTTTCTTAAGCAAGGCGCTGGTGTAGTTACTACAAGAGGGCATATTCATTATGTAGTAACTGAATACGGAACAGCTTATCTGTACGGAAAAAACCTTCGCCAGAGAGCACAGGAACTTATCAGCATTGCCCATCCGGATGACAGAGAAATGCTGGAAAGAGCTGCTTTTGAAAGATTTAAACATTGATAATCAAACCATAAAGTTTTCAAAACTATTTTTGCTATAAAAATTAAAACAAATTTTGAATTTAACATCATAGAATCATATGAAAATATTAATTTTTTGGCAGTATATTTGATAAAATTCATTCAAAAACAAGGAAATTGAAAACTATATATAATTCGATACGAGACGAAGTTATAAAACATTCCAAGGTAAGGAATTCTGTTTTGGGGAATGTGAATGAATGGAAGAGAAGCCATTATATTATTCTTTCCGAAATCATCAAAGATGAACTCTCTGAGGCTGAAGAACTGAAGGGAGGAAAAAAATTTGAAATCGGAAATACCATTTCCCATGTTACCCTTCAACGTTTTTTTGAAAACGATTATCAGGATAAAACCCACAGTGATCTCAGATTTTTAAAAACACTGGATAAAATCTGTATCTTTTTAGGATATAAAGATCTTAATGATTACATCCTTACGGTAAGGTACAGAAAAGAGAATGATGAGGGAACAGATGACCAATCCTATCTTACACAGATGGTATATGATTACTGTGCTGCCGTTTTTGAATTTTATAAGCTGTTTCCGACTCACAATACCGAACTTTTAAAAGGTCTGGTATTTGACAACTCTCCTTTTCTGGAAAGAGCTTCACAGTTTAGTAAAGAGTTGTGTGATAAAGATTTTCACCTGGTTACAAAAAACAACAGATCCAATTATGAAGTATTTGATATTCACGTTGTCACAGACGAACCGGACAAAAAAATACTGGAGTCTCAGGAATTCTGGAATCTTCTGTTCAAAGTGGGAGAAACCGGCGAAGAACATTTCGTGAATCAACTCAGTACCCAGATCTATTTTATCCGAAAAATAAATGATACCTGGAAGATATGGGATAATTATAATCCCGACGCAGGAATGCTCAACCGAAAAATTGAAACAATCTAAAATAAAAAGCCGCAGAGAAATCTACGGCTTTCATGTTTCGAAATATTTTTTTTTCACTTGTCTTTTTGTATAACAAATGTAGGCAGACGATTTTAAACTTATGAAACTTAAATATACTTAAGTAAACTCTTCTTTAACGTTATGTTAAATATATTCAATGAATCCGGGGGAATATTTTCGCAATGTCTAAGAATTTTGTAATTTGCATACCAATAAAATAAAAGTAAAAGAGAAAATATGTCAACACTTACATTTGCCGAGAAAATAGCTCAAGCAGAAAATTTCTTACCAATTAATGGTACAGATTATATTGAGTTTTATGTAGGAAATGCAAAACAGGCTGCCCATTATTACAAAACCGCTTTCGGTTTTCAGTCTGTAGCTTATGCGGGTCCTGAAACAGGAGTAAGAGACCGTGCATCTTATGTGCTTCAACAAGGAAAAATCAGATTGGTATTAACAACAGGACTTAAATCTGACTCTCCTATCAGTGAGCACGTAAAAAAACATGGTGACGGAGTAAAAATTTTGGCACTTTGGGTAGATGACGCTTATGCAGCTTTCGAAGAAACAACTAAAAGAGGAGGAAAACCTTATTTAGAGCCTGTAACGTTAACTGATGAGCAGGGTGAGGTAAGAATGTCCGGTATCTACACCTATGGAGAAACCGTTCACATGTTTGTGGAAAGAAAAAATTATAACGGAGCTTTCATGCCTGGTTACGAAAAGTGGGAAAGTGATTATAAGCCTGAAGAAGCAGGTTTATTATACGTAGACCACTGTGTAGGAAATGTTGACTGGAACAGAATGATCCCGACCGTAGAGTGGTATGAAAAAGTAATGGGATTTGTTAACATCCTTTCTTTTGATGATAAGCAGATCAACACAGAATATTCTGCACTGATGTCTAAAGTAATGTCAAACGGAAACGGATATGCAAAATTCCCGATCAACGAACCTGCAGAAGGTAAAAAGAAATCTCAGGTAGAAGAATATCTTGATTTCTATGAAGGAGAAGGGGTACAGCACATTGCTGTAGCGACGAAAGATATTATCCATACCGTAACTGAATTGAAGAAGCGTGGTGTTGAATTCCTTTCTGCTCCACCGGAAGCTTATTACGACATGGTTCCTGAAAGAGTAGGTCATATTGATGAAGATCTTAAAAAACTTCAGGAGTTAGGTATACTTATTGATCATGATGAAGAAGGGTATTTATTACAGATCTTTACGAAGCCTGTAGAAGACCGCCCTACTCTATTCTTCGAAATTATTGAAAGACACGGTGCACAAAGTTTTGGTGCCGGAAATTTCAAGGCGTTATTCGAAGCATTAGAAAGAGAACAGGAAAGAAGAGGTAATCTTTAATTTTACAATAAAATATAAGTTTTGTCAGAATACTGTATTCTGGCAAAACTTTTTTATAAAACACAGTATATGAGAAAACTTTTTATCGGGATTTTCCTTCTGGGAACCTTAGGGCTTAAAGCCCAATATGGAACTTTGAATGAAATCCTTAACCGACTTGAACAAAGAAAAGGCATCAATCAGCATCTTGAAAATGTAAATATTGATAACAAAAAGTTTGTTTTCATCAAAGATGAAGCCGATCATACGGAACGTGACTTTATTATCATCAAAGGGAATAATGCCACGTATGTAGAAGTTTTCGATGATAAAGCAACAGGAGAAAGCAGTTCCAATGTTTTCACCGGTGATATCATCAGGAAAAAAAATATTATTTCTTTACGGGCAGACATGCTTGAAAACAAAAAAATCCCAATGCCTGTCACGAAGACTTTACTGCTGACACAACAGGACAATATTTTATACCTCATCGATGTCAATACCAGAGACAGATGGATAGATGAAGCATCTTACTCAAAAAAGGCCAAATAAATGTTCCGGGGAATTCTCCGGATGATATTGAATCTAACTAAAATCTAAACTTATGAAATCATTTGTAGACTATTCCTCAAATTCGGATTTTTCTATACACAATATTCCTTTCGGAGTCGCAGTTTTTAACAAAGAATATATCGGATGCTGTACAAGAATCGGAGATCAGGTCATTGACCTTGCTACATTGTACGATCTTGGGTATTTTGAAGATATTGAAGGATTAGACGACAATGTTTTTGAAGCGTATACCATCAACGAATTTATCGAGCTGGGTAAACCTGTTACCAATGCTGTTCGTATTAAAATCCAAACCTTATTACAGGAAGGATCCACTTTATCAAAAGATCAGAAAACTATTGAAGAGGCTTTCTATGACCTGGATAAAGTAAAAATGATGATGCCTGTTCACATCCCGAATTATACAGACTTCTATAGCAGCATCGAACATGCTACCAATGTTGGAAAAATGTTCCGTGATCCTGCAAACGCATTATTACCCAACTGGAAACACTTACCGGTAGGTTACCACGGAAGAGCATCCTCTATTGTAGTTTCCGGAACGGAGATCAACCGTCCGAAAGGTCAGACAAAGCCTGCCGATGCAGATAAACCGTTTTTCGGACCATCTAAACAACTGGATTTCGAACTGGAAATGGCTTTCATCATCAATAAAAATACAGAGATGGGAGAAAGTATTTCTACTAAAGACGCTGAAGATGCCATCTTTGGAATGGTCGTTTTCAACGACTGGTCTGCAAGAGATATCCAATCCTGGGAATATGTTCCGTTAGGGCCTTTCCTTGCGAAAAACTTCGGTTCATCCATTTCTCCATGGGTAGTTACCCTTGAAGCTTTGGAGCCGTTCAGAACCGCTTCCCCGGTGCAGGATCCTGAGGTTTTAGACTATTTAAAATTTGAAGGTGATAAAAATTACGATATCAACCTTGAAGTATATATCCAACCTGAAAACGGAGATCAAAATCTGATCTGTGAAAGCAACTACAAACACATGTACTGGAATATGACCCAGCAACTGGCACACCACACCGTAAACGGTTGCAACGTAGAAGTTGGTGATATGTACGCCAGTGGAACCATTTCCGGAAGTGACCCGAAATCTTTCGGTTCTATGCTTGAACTTACATGGAGAGGACAAAATCCTTTGTCATTAAGCAACGGAGAAGAAAGAAAATTCATTGAAGATAATGATACGGTTACCATGAAGGCCTGGGCTGAAAAAGACGGTGTGAGAGTAGGTTTCGGTGAAGTTTCAGGTAAAATCATTCCAGCACTTTAACTTTTTTTTACCACAAAAGTCACAAAAGAATTTATGATTACGCAATCATTTTTAACAGATCTTACCTATAAAATAAATGGTGCTTGTATAGAAGTTCACAAAATTTTAGGGCCTGGTTTATTGGAAAGCGTATATCATAAATGTCTGGAAGAAGAATTTAGATAAGAAATATTAATTTTAAATCTGAATTGAAAGTTCCTGTACATTACAAAGGAAAAGAAATTAACTGTGATTTCTTTTGTGACTTTTTAATTGAAGACCTAATTGTGGTAGAATTAAAGTCAGTTGCGAAGCTTAATGATATTCATAGAGCTCAACTTCTTAACTATATTAACTTAATGAAGAAACCCAAAGGCATTTTAGTCAATTTTAATGTAAAAAACCTATATCACGAAGGGCAAGAAACCTTTGTAAATCAATATTACGATATGCTTTTTTAAACTTTAATGATTAAAAGTATTTTACTTAAAACTTTTGTGCCTTTTGTGGTTAAATAGAATATGAAAACAGTAATCCCCTCCGAGATAACCTCCGTACAACTACAGACCATTATGCAGACCGCCGTTTCACCACGACCGATTGCACTGGCATCTACTGTAGATAAAGACGGTAATAATAACTTATCTCCTTTCAGTTTTTTTAATATGTTCAGTACGGTTCCTCCGATTTTGATTTTTTCACCATCGAGAAGGGTTCGTGACAATACTACAAAACATACGCTGGAAAATGTTCTTGAAGTACCTGAAGTAGTCATCGGAACAGTCAATTTTCCGATTGTACAACAGATCTCTTTAGCATCTACAGAATACGAAACCGGAGTGAATGAGTTTATCAAATCCGGTCTTACCATGAAAGATGCAGATCTTGTACAGCCTAAACTTATTGAAGAGTGTCCTGTTAACTTTGAATGCAAAGTTTTAGAAGTAAAATCATTGGGTGATCAGGGCGGTGCAGGAAATCTGGTGATCTGTGAAGTTCAGAAAATTCATATCAGGGAAGAATATCTGAATGAAGCCGGAAATCTGGATCAGAAAAAACTGGATATGGTAGCCCGTTTAGGCAGCAACTGGTATTCCAGAAGCAATGAAAACAGTCTTTTTGAAGTACCAAAGCCTTTGGTAACAAAAGGAATTGGTTTTGATCTGCTGCCAGATTCTATCAAGTACAGCAAAGTATTTACAGGAAATGACCTTGGAATGCTTGCCAATACAGAAGTGTTGCCTGAAGGTGACTTTCATGCTGATGAAAACATTCATCTCGACGCACAGAAATTACTTCTGGAAAGCAAAGTGGAAGAAGCGTGGGTTTTGCTCACTATTAAATAAAAAAATAAGCCTGAAATTTCAGGCTTATTTTTTTATGCTGGAAGTAAGAAGCTGGAAGTATATAAAGTCTTATGAATAGCTTTTTGTCCAAATTAATACCCTTTGGAAAATAGTTCCATTTTGATTTCAATAGATACTGAATACTATTACCTTCCAGCTTCTCGCTTACTTTTTTATTTTGCTTTCAGTAATTCTGAGACCGTAATTTTCCCTTTTTCAGCAAATTCTGTTATCTTGCCGTTTTTATCTATGGAAACGTTCAGATTATCATTTTTAGCATCGTAATAAATGCTTGTCGCGTATCCCGGACAGTCGTGCTGTTTACATCCTGTCAGTTTGTAGATTCCATTTTCTGATACAACAGGACTTTCCACATTGAAATTCTTTACCATCTCATCATACTGAGCACCAGTAAGTTTTTTAAGTCTTTCTGAAATACCTTTATCTTCAAAGAATTTAATATCATGAGGATATTTCCCAACGTTTTTGGTAATAACATTATCCGGAGCAGGAGCAGAAGGAGCTGCAGTTGCTGCTGAATCTGTTTTTGGAGTTGTTGCGGAATCCTTAGGCATTACCGTTGCCAAAGTATCACTGCTTACAGAAGATTCTGTTTTTGTTTCTTTTTTACATGAAACAACACATAATGAAAGCGCAAATGCGCCTGCAATAATTTTTTTCATAAATATATTTTTATGGTGGTTACCATATAATAACGTAGTTTTAAACGTTTTATTTCAATTTTTCATTGATAAAATCAATGCATTTTTCAGTTACAGTATGGAGATCTTTTGGTAGATCATTTTCTTCCCATGGTTCTTTTGCCCCGAAAGTATGGTTGGCATTTTCAATAAGAAACAATTCAGAATTGGGGTGGAGAATATGAAGATGTTCAGCCTGCTTCACCTCTACCGCTTCATCTTCTGTACCATGAATAATCAGCATATGAGCCTTAGCCATTTCTGTAGCTCGTTCTACATCAAAACGGTGAATATCTTTTTCAAAATCTTCATAAAACTGGTAATAATGAGGCATTTCCTGTTTTGTACGGCCGTTCAGCGCATAATACACTCCATTATTCTTCCAGTTTTCAAAGGCTTCTCCTTTTGGAAAACGATCTAATGTGTCAACACTGGCCAATGTAATCAAACCGTTGATTCTTTCATCTTCAAAAGTTTTGATAATGGATATTCCTCCTCCCCTGCTGTGTCCGATCAGTACAATCTTTTCATCATCCACATGAGGATCTTTACTGAAATGATCAATTACTACTCCAAGATCGGAAAGTTCTTTAGAATAATTATTATTTCCAAAAGCTTCGAGGTCTCCAAAGTTAAACGGATCTTCTGTTGTTGTTCCGTTATGTGAAAAATTAAACTTGACAAAGAAAAAGCCTGCTTCCGCAAACTTTTCAGCCATCAGGTTCCAGGCGCCCCAATCTTTATACCCTTTATATCCATGAACAAATATAATCAGGGGAAGTTTTTTTTCCGTAGCCGGATAAAAAATATCAGCAAGAAAACCTTTTGTTTCTTTATTTTCTAAATATATATTCTTTTCGATAATCAAATTCATAAAATAAAAGGGTTTTATTTAATATTATTTATATTTATGGGATTAATTCAAACTGAAATTTATGAAAAAAACTCTACTTCTTTTATCTTTAATTACATTTTCTTTAATCCTGAGCCAGACGACCAAAAGGGTCTTTTTTATTGGAAACAGTTATACTTATGTTAACAATTTACCTGGCCTTATTCAAAGCATTGCTGCATCTAATGGTGATGTATTCGAGCATCACAGCCAGACTCCTGGAGGTGCTACCCTGCAGGATCATGCCAATAACCCGAATGTCACTACAGACATTAATCAGGGAAACTGGGATTATGTGGTATTGCAGGAACAGAGCCAGCTTCCTTCGTTTCCTGATTCCCAGGTACAAAACCAGGTGTATCCTTATGCGCTTCAGCTTTCTAATTTAATTAAAGCATCAAATCCTTGTGGTAATGTTATTTTCTATATGACCTGGGGCCGTAAAAATGGTGATGCAACCAACTGTCCGGGACTTCCCACAGTCTGCACCTATCAGGGAATGGACACTCAAATTTATAACCGTTACATGGAAATGGCAATGAACAATGAAGGCATTGTCTCTCCTGTAGGTAAAGTCTGGAGAACAATCAGAGAGCAAAACCCGGCCATTGAATTGTATGATCAGGACGAATCGCACCCGAGCTACATTGGTTCTATGGCTGCTGCGTACACATTTTATACTATTATATTCAAGAAAGATCCTACGCAGATTCCTTTTAATGGAAATCTTACTCCGGCACAGGCTCAGCTGATCAAAGAAATTGTGAAAACAGAGGTCTATAACCAGCCTGGTCAATGGTATGTAACCAACAATGATGTTCACAGCAGATTTACTTATCAGCTTACCGGAGCAGGAACCGTTCAGTTTACTAATACAACACAGAATGCAGCTTCTTATTTATGGGATTTTGGTGATGGTACAACATCTACTTTGGAAAATCCGACGCATACCTATACTGCAGTAGGAAATTATAATGTTAAACTGACAACCGATGCCTGCGGAGCAACAACTACCAAAACAAAACTGGTGGTTATAAATACATTAAATACTGCGGAAACAACTATAGAAAACGGAATTCAAATCTATCCAAATCCGGTTCAAAACCTTATTAACATTATTTCTAAAAAACAATTTGAAGTCGTTTCACTGACAGAAGCATCTGGAAAAATCATTCCCTATCATTTGAATAAGACAGAGGACGGCTGCAGTATTTCACTTCAGCATTTAGCCAGTGGAATTTACTTCCTGAAATATAAAACAGGTGAAAAGGAATTCACTAAAAAAATTATTAAAAAATAAGCTTATTTTTGCTGCATGCAGAATTTAAGAACTGTAACCGTGATGCGTTACATTCTGCCCCTGAGAGAAGGAGGATCTCTTCCGGCTCTGGCAGAAGCTGATGATGATTTTAAATATGTTTTAAAATTCCGTGGTGCAGGCCATGGGGTAAAAATGCTGATCTCCGAACTTTTGGGCGGGAAAATTACCGAAGCTTTGGGACTTAAAATTCCTGAACTTGTTTTCGTTAATCTTGACGCCGATTTCGGAAGAACGGAAGCCGATGAGGAAATACAGGATCTTCTTAAGTTTTCCGAAGGGCTGAATCTCGGTTTACATTATCTTTCCGGTTCTATCACCTATGACCCGGGAGTAAGTGTTGACCCGCTTCTGGCGTCAAAAATAGTATGGCTGGATGCATTCATTACCAACATCGACCGTACTTTTAAAAATACGAATATGCTGATGTGGCATAAAGAACTTTGGATCATCGATAATGGTGCTTCGTTCTACTTCCACCATTCATGGCAGAATTTTGATGCAGCGGCCAAAACACCTTTCAAATATGTGAAAGACCACGTGCTTCTTCCTAAGGCCAAAATGCTTGACGAAGCGGATAAATTTGCTCATGAAGTTTTGAATGATACTCTTTTCAGAGACATTGTCAACATGATTCCTGGAGACTGGCTGCACTGGAATGATGCGGATGAAACACCGGAAGAAATTCGTGAGATCTATTTTCAGTTTATGAAAACCAGATTAGAAAATTCTCAAATCTTTGTAAACGAAGCGAAAAATGCAAGAGGATAAAATATATGAATATGCGGTAATACGCCTGGTACCTAAAGTTGAAAGAGAAGAATTTTTCAATATCGGGCTGGTGATGTTTTCCAAAAAGGAAAAATTCATCAGAGTGGAATTCTATTTGTGTCCGGACAAATTCAAACTGATGCACAGCAAACTGGATTACGATGATATCATCCACAATCTTGAAAGCTTTCAAAAAATTGCTAACGGTGAGAAAGATGGCGGTCCTATTGCTTTTCTTGATATTCCGGAACGTTTCCGATGGCTGACAGCGGTAAGAAGTTCTGTCGTACAGACCTCAAGACCTCATCCGGGAAAATCAAAGGATCTGAATGCCACTTTTGGTAAGCTTTTTGAGGAGTTAGTAAAATAACACTCCTTAAAAATTTATTATGAAATTACACATCAACAACATATCAACATACAGGTTTTTCACAAACCTGTTTTTTATTTTATTTTTAAGCTTTACAAATTTATTTTTTTCACAAGACCTACCATTAAGACCAAACAAACCTTCTGCTGTAAAAAGTACATTACTTCCTGAAATTGCAACAGTTTCCGAAGATATCGTGTACAAAACAAACAGAAAGGGCAAACCTCTCGCTCTTGATCTCTATACACCCAAGAATGCCACCACTGAAAAACTTCCGGTATTGATCTACGTTCATGGAGGCGGATGGGTAGAAGGTGACAAAGTGGTAAATGCAGATAATTATCTTGAAACAACTGTAAAAAAACTAATAGACAAACAGTATGCGGTGATCAGTATCAATTATACGCTTTTAAGTGACAGCATTCATTTTCCTCTGCCGTTGGAAGATACCAAAGATGCCATAAGATGGGTAAGAAAAAATGCTGAAAAATATAACCTTGACACCAACAATATCGGACTTTTCGGGGCTTCAGCCGGAGCCCATCTTTCTCTGATGGCAGCCTATACACCAGACAATACTTATCTGGGTAATCCTGAACTTTCCTCTTATTCGGCTAAAGTGAATTATGTGATTGATCATTATGGCCCTGCAGACCTCAACAAACTTTTCCATACAAGATTAGGAACAATTCCGGTGGGAATGATAGGATTAATGTCTAAAAAAATTGTCGGTTTACAGGAAAATCTTGTCAAAGGAATTTCCGGATATAATATCAGAAAAGATCAGGACAGCGCTATTGACTATCTTAAAACGATTTCCCCTGTCTATTTTGTTTCCGGAGGAGTTCCAACTTTAATTGTCCAGGGGAATAATGATAAAATTGTTCCTTTAAGCCAGTCTAAAAAGCTCCACCGAAAATTAAACAGAGCCAAAATACAGAACTCCCTGATCGTCGTTGATGGCGGAGTGCATGGCTTTGGCACTACTGATAAAGCTTATCTGGACCAACTTACAGATAAGATGGTAGATTTTGTTCTTTCACAAAAGAAATAAGATATATATTTATCTATCAGAGCACAACACAAAATCCTATAAATCAAATTAATAACATAAAGAACAAATACAAATTTGCTAGATTGATATACATATTATTACTTTTTCATTGAGAATTAATTACCTTGGCTATTGTTTAAATTATTAACAACAAAAACACCAATAGTTTAATTTTTTATCAACAAAAATAAGCAATATGGAATCTTTAAACAATATCAATGCACTTACACTCATCTTTGTATCTGTTCTTCTTTTTGCGATAGCTTACCGTTTTTACGGTATTTTCATTGCCAATAAAGTTCTCCGGCTTAATGACGGGAATACAACACCTGCTGTAGAATTTGCAGATGGTAAAGATTATGTGGCTACCAATAAAAATGTACTTTTCGGGCATCATTTTGCAGCTATTGCAGCTGCGGGACCTTTGGTAGGCCCTGTTTTGGCGGCACAATTCGGGTATCTTCCCGGCGCATTATGGATATTGATAGGATGCGTACTGGGAGGCGGAGTGCATGACATGATCGTTCTTTTTGCTTCAGTGAGGCATAAAGGGCAAAGTCTAGCCACGATTGCTTCCAAAGAAATCGGGAAAGCAACGGGTACGGTAGCAGGTTTTGCAATCCTCTTCATTTTGATTCTTACGCTGGCAGGTTTATCTTTGGCTTGTATCAACGCGATGCACGAAGCTTCATGGTCTCTTTTCACCGTTGTGATTACCATGCCTATTGCTATCATTATGGGGCTGATTATGCGTTATAAAAAGAATAGTGTCCTGTTTGCAAGTATTTTGGGAGGTATTCTTTTGGTTGCAGGAATTATCGGAGGGCACAGCCTTATGCAGAATCCTACAATGAATAATTTATTTTCATGGGATATTAAAACCATCTCTATAGCGATTCCTCTGTATGGATTTATTGCTTCGGTATTACCCGTATGGCTTCTTTTGGTTCCCAGGGATTATCTATCGACTTATTTAAAAATAGGAACGATTATCATGCTGGCTATAGGGGTAATCGTTATCCATCCAACGATACAGATGCCGGCTATCACAGCATTTGTGAATGGTGGCGGCCCTATTATTGGTGGTCCGGTGCTTCCTTTTATTTTCATTGTAATTGCCTGCGGAGCGATTTCCGGGTTCCATGCGGTGATTGCTACGGGAACCACTCCAAAAATGCTGAATAAAGAAAGAGAAATTCTTTTTGTTGGTTACGGAGCCATGCTGGTAGAAGGCTTCGTGGCATTGATGGCACTTATTGCTGCATGTACGCTGATGCCGGGTGATTATTTTGCGATCAACACACCCAAAGAAGCCTATGATTCATTTCTTGCGGCGCATCCTTCCCTGCACGGGGTAGATATTGATTATTACTCCCAGAAAATAGGTATTGATCTGTATGGCAGAACCGGAGGTGCAGTATCTCTGGCTGTGGGAATGGCCCATATCTTTAATAAAATCCCGTATATGGATCAGTTGACGGCTTATTGGTATAATTTTGCCATTATGTTTGAAGCAGTATTTATTCTTACTGCCATTGATGCAGGAACAAGAGTCGGACGCTTCTTCTTACAGGAAATGCTGGGGTCCGTAGTTCCAAAGTTTAATGATAAAAACTGGATTCCGGGAATCATTATCAGCAGTCTTCTTTTCACTTTTGCCTGGGGATATCTGGTATATACAGGAAATGTAAACAGTATCTGGCCGTTATTCGGAATCAGTAACCAATTGCTGGCAGCCTGCGGGCTTATTGTCTGTACAACGATGCTGATCAGAATGAACAGGGGAAAATATGCTTTATGCTCGGCTATTCCGGGTGTATTCATGGCTGGAATTACCTTCTGGGCGGGTTATATTCAGGTGACCGCCATTTACATTCCTAAAGGGCAGTATTTGCTGGCTGCTTTAGCGGTGACAGCCATGGTTCTGATGCTTATTGTATTTGCAGGAGCTTTCAGAAAGTGGTATCAGCTGCTTCAAATCAAAACAACTGAAATTGACCATTATGGTGAACCAGTGAAAGAACTGGTAGAAAGATAAAATTCAAATTTTATACAGAAAAAACAGTTCAGGATTTCTGAACTGTTTTTTTAAGCATTATCTTTTGTTTTATTTAAAAATTGAAATTCAATCTTGCAAAAACATATCTTCCATTCTGCCCAAACTGTGAAGTAGATCTTGAATAGATGAATTGGTCATTATTGGTAGAAGCGGTAAGGTTTTTCGTTGGATAGATATCAAACAAATTGTTTACTCCTAAAGTCAGTCCTACATTTTTAGTAAACTGATAAGCAGCAGATAAATCCGTAATGATCTTATCTCCGATCTGCTGATGTTCGTTAAAATCAATGATTCCGTCTCCGTTTACATCAATAATATCAGCACCTGTTACTTTTCCGAAATAGGTATTTCTGAGATATAAACTTGCATTCTTCCATGAAAGGGTGTGAGAAAGACTCGCTTTTACTCTAGGCACAGCCTCTTCAAGATATACTCTTGATTTTTCAGAAAAATAAATCTTTTCAAGCGAAGGAGACTGCAGCAGCCCGGCCGAATGAATTTCTCCTACCTGTTTGGTTTGGTTCAGATTAATCGCAAAGTTATTGTCCAGTTTAAATCCTGAAAACCTTGCATTATGTGAAATTACCACATCTAAACCTTTTGTTTCTGTATCGATAGCATTTGTGAAGAACTGGGCACCATTCACATTTAATTTATCATATTCTTTTTGTGCATCTGAAGGTACATCTTTTCTTAAAAACTGATCAGTAAGAATGATACGGTTATCAATTCTCGTAAAATATCCGTCCGCGGTAAAGCTAAGCCCGGCCGAAGGAATTCTGTAAGTAAATCCTACACTTGCTGATTTGGAAGTTTCCTGCTTCAGTTTTGGCATACCCAGCAGTCCTGCCAGCTGAGAATCATTACTGAAAGTTCCTACTTCCAACAGTTGATTATTGGTGAACAACGTAGAGGTTACATTATAATAGATCTGGTGGATAGATGGTGCTCTGAATCCTGTAGATCCCGCAAATCTTACATTGAAATTAGGAGCTACTTTGATTCTTGAAGCCAGTTTATAATTGAATGTAGATCCAAAATCCGAATAGTTTTCATATCTCGCCGCTGCATCTACCAATAACCAATTGGTAAAGTTGAATTCAACATCTGCATACGCTGCTACCGACTGTCTGTTTTTATCGACTGCATTTCCAGGCCTGAATCCGTTGAATACCTGAGAACCTCCCGGCAAGGGTTGTCCAAAAAAGTCTGTGGCTCTCTGGCTTGGATCTCCGTTCCAGATATTTCCAAACTGGTCATATGTCTGATAGGATGCTTCTTCTCCCTGGGTAATTTTAAAATTCTCATAACGGTGCTCACCTCCAAAGGCTACATTGATTCCTTCCCATACATCATATTTCTTAGAAAAATCTAAATTGATCGTATTTTGAGAAAATCTTAAACCACCTGCATTAAACTCCCTTGGTGAAGCAAAACGCAAAGAGGTATTTCCTGTATTCTGAATATTATAGGTAAATGAATTCTGTCCGTACGTATTACTGAAATCAATATTCCAGCCTTCCCATTTTCCTTTGATTCCCGCTGCCAATGAGATATCCTGAATATCTGTTCCGATCTGTGGAAGATAACCGTTAGGATACAATCCCGTAAACGTTCTGCTTTCTCTCGGTCTTCTGTAAAATCCTCCGGAAGTTCCATGTCTTAAACTGTATCCTCCAAAAGTATATACTTTCCAGTTATCACTTACAGGGATTTCAGCATTCACAAAAAGCTGGTGATTGTTAAGTTTAGACTGTCCTACCTGCATATTAAAATCCTTTCTGACCTGTCCTCTGTAAGCCAGTTCCTGATCTGTCACATCGGCACTCAATAAAGACCAAAGTCCTTTCTGAAGAACATTTCCTGAAGCATCCGTAATGTCTTTAAATGTATTTGCATTTTGTATGTCAGAGAGCTGAGTTGCACTAAAATAGTTCACTCCCTGAGCATACTGATGTACATAATCAATAATCTGCTGTGAATTGGGAGTATTATTTATATTGGTAAAAAGAGAAGAAAGATTGACTCCGTCATTCAAGGCACGTTGTTCTATCGCATTATAAGCATTGTAGATTTTTCCACTTTCAGTACCGGCGCGGTAGGTAGGATTTCTGAATTGTGAAGACCAGGTAATATTAAAGAACCCTCCTTTGGTTCCGATTTTATTTCCATAGTTCAAATCCAGCTGAATATTCTGACCGTCAAAATCTCCGGTATGATCATTAGCCGTTGGCGTAAGGTTTCCTCCATAGCTTATCTGTCCTGCCAGTTTTCCTGTATCTCTTTTCAGGTCAAGGTTGATAACACCGGCAATGGCATCAGATCCGTATTGTGCGGCAGCTCCGTCTCTTAATACTTCAATCCTGTTCAAAGCGAAAGATGGAATGGCATTCAAATCGGTTCCTACGGTACCTCTTCCAGGTGTTCCGTTGACGTTCACCAATGCTGAAGTATGTCTTCTTTTTCCATTCACCAAAACCAAAACCTGGTCTGGCCCCAAGCCTCTCAGCTGTGCAGGATCCAGGTGATCTGTTCCATCTGAATTCGTTTGAATGGTAGAAGTAAATGAAGGAGCAACCGCATTCAGAATCTGCCCGATATTGGTTTGCGGGAGTATAACTGAAGATTCTTTAACATTAAATACATCTACAGGAACCGGACTATCTGTTTTGGATCTCGCCCCGGCTCTGGAACCCAGTACGACTACTTCTTCTACATTATTGGTTTTTATGGTGTCTTTATTTGCTTTTATGCTGTCTTTTTCCTGTCCATAAGTAAATACACCGAGGAAAAATAAAACAGAGGCCGAAAGAATAGTTTTCTTATTTTTCATAGTTTAGAATTTTGATAACATTTATGTTTTTACAGGGTGCAAATGTAAAATTTATTTATTAGTCTACAAAACAGATAGACTTTGTTTTTATAAAAAATAGTTATCGTTTCTTTCTATCCCTTATTTAAAGTTATGATAATTTAAGAACATTTCAATAAAAAAACATTGTTTTATAGAAGGTTAACAGTAAAATAAATTTTGAAAAAACGCTATGTGCGCTAAGAAATTCTTACTTAGTGATTATTTTTACGATCGCAACGGCATCTCCGTTCAGCAATAAAAATCATCTCTGCTAAGTGAAACGCCCTTGCGAAAAAAAAAAATAGCAGATCCAGATAATCACATTGCGAACTTTGTATTTAAAAATAAAAACGGATCCAAAAATTGAATCCGTTTCTTTGTATCTTTATTTTTAAATTTAAATCTTAGTCAGTTTAGCATATTTCAGGATCAGATTTTTTTCTCCTTCATGCATGAAAACTACTTTTGCTTTGATATTCTGAGGATCTGTTCCATCCAGGAAAGTCACTTCTCCAATTCCGAAACGATCGTGTCTCACTTTATCACCCACTTCAATATCCTGAGAAGAAGCTCCGCTTGGATTGATAATTTTAGCCGTACTTACCGGTTTCAGTTTTCTGACTTCAGGAGCAGGTTTGGAAGTATCTCCTCTGTCGATGGTCTTTTTCTCAACCTTTTTGAAAGATCTCATTTCAGATGGATGCTCATCAAAGATATTGGATTTCACTCCTGAATTATTGATAAACCTTTTTTCCAAAGCCGGATTAAGGAATTCAATATATTCATCATCAATTTCGCTTAAGAATCTTGAAGGTTCAGCATCTGTAATTTTTCCCCATTGAAAACGGGAAACCGCATAAGAAAAGAAGGCTTGTTTTTCCGCTCTTGTCAATGCCACATAGAATAATCTTCTCTCCTCTTCCAGGTCTTCTCTGGTTGCAGAGCTCATAAAGCTAGGGAAAAGGTTTTCTTCAAGTCCTACCAGGTGAACCACCGGGAACTCCAGCCCTTTTGAAAGGTGAATCGTCATTAAAGAAACCATGTCATCTTCCAGATCTTTATCCTGGGTATCTGCAGAAAGGGCAATATTTTCAAGGAAGTTGGAAAGACTAGGATCTCCGTCCTCAAGCTGCATCTGTTCTTCAATGAAACCCTGCATGGAGTTCATCAATTCCTGAACGTTTTCTACTCTGGAAATTCCTTCCGGAGTCTGATCATCTTTTAAAAACTTGATTAAACCGCTTCGCTTTGCCACTTCCATAGCCACGCTGTAAGCTGTTTCTGTTTTCAGTAATACCTGAAAAGCTTTGATCATGGACCAGAAATCGTTCAGTTTGTTTAAAACTCCGTTGTTCAGGCCTAACTGCGGTGCATACATAGGAAGGTTCTCCAACACTTTTGAAACTGCAATATTATGAGCATCTGCAAAAACGATCAGCTTATTCTGAGTAGTTTCTCCAATTCCTCTTGCAGGATAATTGATAATCCTCATCAATGCTTCAGAATCATTTTCATTGATCAGAAGACGAAGGTATCCAATAAGGTCCTTTACTTCTTTTCTTTGGTAGAAAGAAAGACCTCCATACACTTTGTACGGAATATTTTTACGTCTCAGCGCATCTTCAAAAGCACGCGTCTGAGAATTGGTTCTGTATAAGATGGCAAAATCACTGTATTTTCTCTGGTCGCGGTTACGAAGTTCCCAGATATTTCCTGCCACAAAATTCGCTTCATCAGCATCGGAAAGGGAACGGTATATTTTGATCTTGTCTCCTTCTTCATTATCACTGAAAACATTTTTCTTAAACTGCTGAAGGTTTTTAGCAATAACAACATTAGCCGCATTTACAATATTCTGGGTGGAACGGTAATTCTGCTCCAGAGATACCGTTATAGCATCCGGATAATCTTTTTTAAAGTTTAAGATATTGTAGATATTCGCTCCACGGAAAGAGTAGATAGACTGCGCATCGTCTCCTACCACACAGATATTTTCAAATTTCGAAGCCAGAGCTTTTACAATAAGATACTGAGAATGGTTGGTATCCTGGTACTCATCTACCATAATATATCTGAACCTGTCCTGATATTTGGCCAATACTTCCGGAAAGCGGGTCAAAAGTTCATTGGTTTTCAACAAAAGATCATCAAAATCCATAGATCCGTTTCTGAAACACTGGTCTACATATTTCTGATAAATCTGCCCGATGAATTTCATATTCGCTTTTTCATCCGCTTCCATGAGTTCCGGATTGTTGAAATAAGCTTTTACGGTAATCAGATTGTTTTTATAAGTTGAAATTCTTGCCTGAACTTTTTTAGGTTTATAAAGATCAGCATCAATATTCATATCCTTCAGTACTTTTTTAATCACATTCAGGGCATCCTGCTGATCATAGATGGTAAAATTGGAAGGATATCCGAGATAATGGGCTTCAATTCTCAGAATTCTTGCAAAAACCGAGTGAAAGGTTCCCATCCAAAGGCTTCTTGCATTGCTGTCTCCTACTACCTTCGCAATACGTTCTTTCATCTCACGTGCCGCTTTATTGGTAAAGGTAAGCGCCAGAATATTGAAAGGGTCTATTCCATTGTGTATTAAATGGGCAATACGCATAGTCAATACACGCGTTTTACCGGAACCAGCTCCGGCAAGCACCATCAGAGGTCCCTGTAAAGAGGTAACGGCTTCATATTGTGATTCGTTGAGTCCTTTCAAATAGTCCATACAGCAAAAAAATTTGGGAACACAAAATTAAGGTATTCAGAGGAGAATTCAAACTTTCATAGAGAAGTTAGGGATATGAAGCATTAAGACTGTATTGATAGCATTTGTCAATGGTCAATTTTGCTTCGCAAGTAAATCGTAAATGGTTATTCTTAATCTCAAATCCCGCAACCCGAATCACGTAACCTCATTGATAAGCGAAGCGAATTCACCATTCACTACTCACATTTACCTATCTATTTTATACATTCTGTAACATTTAATTCACTTTTCATACTAATTGGTAAACAATTTCTAAATTTTATGAAAAAGCGACTTCTTTCTGCTGCTGCCGTAGCTTTCTTCGGGCTCATGCTGAATGCACAGCAAATCAAATTCGAAGAGTATGACCTTCCCAATGGTCTGCATGTAATTCTTCATCAGGATAATTCGGCACCGGTGGTAACGACAGGTGTAATGTATCATGTAGGTGCAAAAGATGAAGTAAAAGGCAGAACAGGTTTTGCTCACTTCTTTGAACACCTTTTATTCGAAGGAACTCCTAACATCAAGAGAGGAGACTGGTTTAAAATCGTTTCTTCAAACGGAGGGCAGAACAACGCCAACACGACCAATGACAGAACGTATTACTATGAAACATTCCCTTCCAACAATGAACAGCTTGGTCTTTGGATGGAGGCAGAAAGAATGCGTCACGCTGTTATCAACCAAATTGGTGTAGATACCCAGAGAGAGGTTGTAAAAGAAGAGAAAAGATTAAGAATGGATAACCAGCCTTATGGGAATCTTTTCACGACTATTCAGAAAAATTTATTCACAAACCACCCATACAACTGGCCGACAATCGGTTCAATGGAAGATTTAAACTCTGCTAAACTAGAGGAATTCCAGGCGTTTTATAAAAAATATTACGTTCCGAATAATGCTACTTTAGTGGTTGCAGGAGATATCAAACCCGAGCAGACAAAAAAATGGATCGAAACCTACTATGGAGGCATTCCAAAAGGAACCCTTTATCCAAAAGATTTCCCGAAAGAAACACCTATCACTCAGGAAAAAGAAGTAACTGCTACAGATCCCAACATCCAGCTTCCGGCTTATGTGTTCGCATATAGAACTCCGGCTAACAAAGAGAAAGATGCTTATGTTTTAGATATGCTTTCTTCTTATTTAAGCAGCGGTAAATCTTCGGTTTTATATAAAAAATTAGTAGACCAGGACAAAAAAGCACTTCAGGTGGCTGCTTTCAACCAGGGACTTGAAGATTACAGTATTTTTGCCTTCTTCGCAATTCCAATGGGACAAACTACAAAACAGGCTTTACAGACTGACATTGATGCTGAAATCAAAAAGCTTCAGACTACTTTAATTTCTGAAGAGGATTATCAAAAACTTCAAAACCAGTACGAAAACCAGTTTGTAAATGCCAATTCAAGCATTCAGGGAATTGCCGCTTCATTGGCAACCAACCACGTATTGATGGGTGATACGAATCTGATCAACAAAGAAATCGACATTTACAGATCTATCACAAGACAGGATCTTCAAAATGCTGCTAAAAAGTATCTTAATTCCAACCAAAGAATAATCATCAATTACGTACCTGAGAAAAAGTAATCATGTTCAACTTTCAGGTTACCTTATGATTATTAAAAATTAAATTTTTACAAATGAAAAAGCAATTAACATATATAGCTGCAGCATTTTTCTTTACAGGAATGGTTTCAGCACAAAAAATAGATCTTAATGCAATGCCAAAACCAGGACCTACTCCTGCGATTAACATTGCGAAGCCAAAAACTTTCCAGCTAAGCAACGGCCTTACGGTAATGGTGGTTGAGAACAACAAATTACCAAGAGTAAGTGCCAGCCTTTCTATGGACAGACCTCCATACAACGAAGGAGCAGTAACCGGAGTAAGCGAAATTATGGCTGAGCAGTTCGAAAACGGAACTACCAATATCAGCAAAGATGACTTCAACAAAAAAGTGGATTATCTTGGAGCAAACCTTAATTTCTCTTCGGGAGGTGCTTCTGCCAATTCACTTTCAAAATATTTCCCTGAAGTTTTAGGTTTAATGGCTGATGCCATCATTAATCCTAAATTCTCTGCTGAAGAAATTCAAAACTCTAAGGAGAGAACGATTGAAGGATTAAAAGCTGACGAAAAAAATGCTTCTTCTATTGCTGAAAGAGTATCCAACGCTTTGATGTATGGAAAAAATACTTCAAGAGGTGAGTTTGAAACGGTTGAATCTATCAACAAAATCCAGCTTGCTGACGTACAAAATGTTTATAAAAAATACTACGCTCCGGATAATGCTTATTTAGTAATTGTAGGAGACGTAAAGTTTGACCAGGTAAAACCTTTGATCGAAAAAGCTTTCAGTGGCTGGAAAAAAGCAAACACTCCTATTACACCATTGGAACCTGCTTCTAACGTTGCCAAAACGGAGATCAATGTAGTAGACGTTCCTTCGGCTGTACAGTCTGTTGTTTCTTTAAACAACCTGAACACCCTGAAAATGAAAGACGCCAACTACTTCCCTGCTACAATCGCCAATTACATCCTTGGTGGTGGCGGTGAAGCCAGACTTTTCATGAACCTTCGTGAGAAAAACGGATTTACCTATGGGGCTTACTCAGAAATGGTGGCCAGCAAGTATTCTCCACAATTCTCTGCGAGTGCAAGTGTAAGAAATGAGGTTACAGACAAAGCCGTTAAGGAATTCATGAATGAACTTAATGCGATTTCTACCATAAAACCAGAAGAATTAGCGAACGCTAAAGCTAAATTAAAAGGAGCTTTCATTCTTGCCCTGGAACAACCTGCCAATATCGCAAGATTTGCTTTAAACCTGAAGGTTCAGGATTTACCTGCTGATTTTTATACCAATTACTTAAAATCTATTGATAAAGTAACTGCAACAGATGTTTCCAATGCTGTAAAAGCTACAATTTTGCCCAACCAGAGCAGAATTTTCATCGCTGGTAAGGCATCTGATATTTCTGAAGGATTGGAAAAACTGGGTTATCCTGTAAAATATTTCGATAAAGAAGCCAACCCCGTTGCAAAACCAACTGTACAAAAAGTGGATGCCAATGTAACCGTTGCATCTGTTGTTGACAAATACATCAATGCTATCGGAGGAAAAGCTAATCTGGCGAAAATCACTTCTTATACAACCAACGCCTCAATGTCTATGCAAGGACAAAACATCGATTTTAAAATCGTTAAAGCACAGGGCGGAAAAGAGCTTACCACGGTAACGGCAATGGGACAGGTTGTTCAGAAGCAGGTATTCGACGGGAAAACCGGCTATTCTATGCAAATGGGACAAAAGGTTGACATCACACCGGAGGAAATTGCCGAAAAACAAAAAAATCCTGAGATTTTCGAAGAATTGGGATTTGCAAAATCTCCCGATTATAAATTAGGAGGAATTGAGAAAATTGGCGGGGAAGATTCTTATGCTATTAAAGGTGGAAATACAACCTATTACTACAGTGTGGCAACGGGATTAAAAACCGGAGAGACTAAAAAAATAAAAGCTAAAGGTCAGGAAATGACCATTCCGACAACCTACTCTAATTACAAAGATGTAGAAGGCGTAAAAATGCCTTTCACGATCTCTGTAAGCCAGATGGGAATGGATATGACCATGACTGTAAAGTCTTATGAGATCAATAAGGCTACAGATGCTGATTTTAAATAATAACATCCTATTTTTATAGAAAAAACGGCAACAAATGTTGCCGTTTTTATTTTTATCAACATTTGGCGATATCTTTTTTTGTAATTCAGTAAAAAAAGATTAAATTTGCCCATTCAAAAAGATATCAGAATTAATGGATACTATATTTACACTATTGATGGTTCTTATTATGATTGCCAGTGTCTTATTGGTAATTATTGTTATGGCACAAAATCCAAAAGGAGGAGGCCTTTCCAGTACATTCGGAGGTGCATCATCTGCACAGTTCGGGGTACAGAGAACCAATGATTTCATGGAAAAAGCAACATGGACTCTGGGCGGAACTATCATCGTTCTTATCCTTTTAAGCGTTGTTATTACAGGTAAGCCTTCTCAGGCACTTCCTACACAACAGCCTGCTAAGAAAGAAGCTCCGGCAAAACAGTCAGCTCCTGCTTCTTCCACAACTACTCCGGCACAGACTCCTGCACCGGCAAAATAAGAAGAATATCATCTTACATACAACAAAAGCAACTCAGATTGAGTTGCTTTTTTATTTTAACCTGATCTTTTCAATCTGATGCCGAAGCTTTAATCCTGCCTTTAAAAATGAATACTGTACAGGCTTCGATTCTTTATAATATTTATCAATAAAGATCTGCATGGCTCCGTAAAATCTGTTGAGGTATACTTCATCTTTAATGGTACTTTCCCCTTTGTGATGAAGAATTGAAACTTTCCCGTAATAGAAGTTTTGATATCCGTTTCTTAAAAAGGTATAACAAAGATCAATATCTTCTCCATACATAAAATAAGCTTCATCCAATCCTCCTATTCTCTCGTAAACGTCTTTTTTAGCCAATAAAAATGCTCCGGTGATTACTTCCACTTCAGCAATAGCATTTTCTTCTATATCGTTTCTGTAATAGGATTTCGAGTTGTTCTTTTTAAAATTGGTAAACAGCTTTTCAAATGAATTGAACATATCCGGAACCGATCGCTTGCTTTCAGGAAGAAAATTTCCTCCGGCATCATGCATTCTTACTCCCAGACATCCGAATGAAGGCTGTGCATCTGCAAAATCCAGCAGTTCTTTCATATAAAACCCTTCAAATTCAGTATCAGGATTCAAAAGCAAAATATATTCTCCTTTTGCCTTCCGGACAGCCTGGTTATTTGCTTTTGAAAACCCGCCATTTGTTGCAGAAGATATAAAATGTACGTTGGGAAATTCAGAAATAAGATCTCGCCATGAGCTATCCGCAGAAGCATTATCAATGACAATCACCTCATAATCTATATCCTGTACATACTTCCGGAGCGACAGTAGGCAGCTTCTGAGCAATTGGGTAACATTATAATTAACAATAATAACGGACAACTTCATATTAATCCTTTTCGTTGTAAGGCAGTCTGTTGATAATAGATCTTCCTAAAGAAATTTCATCTGCATATTCCAGTTCATCTCCCACAGAAATTCCTCTTGCAATGCTGGAAAAATTCACATTGAAATTTTTAAATTTCTTGTAAATATAATAGGCAGTGGTATCTCCTTCCATCGTAGCACTCAGAGCAAAAATAAATTCCTTTACCTGTCCGTCATTCAGTTTCTTTTCTATGCTTGGAATATTCAGCTGGCCTGGCCCTACTCCTTCCATGGGAGAAATTTTCCCGCCAAGAATCAGATATTTCCCGGTGTATTTTCCTGTATTTTCTATAGCAATCACATCCCGTACATCTTCAACAATACAAATCAGTTCACCATTTCTCTTTTCATTGCTGCATATTTCACAGATGTCAAAATCCGAAAAATTATGACATTCTTTGCAGTACTTTATTTCATTAACAAGATTAATCAGGGAGTTGCCAAGGCTTACAGCTCTGGAATTGGGCTGCTTCAGCAAATGTAATGCTAATCTCAAAGCCGTTTTCCTGCCAATTCCAGGCAGCCCGGAAATTTCATCTACTGCCTTTGCCAATACTTTACTAGGGTAATCCATAAGTACAAAAATAAGGATTAAAGTTGATAATTGATAGTGAATAATGAATCGTCGATTCGCTTCGTTTGTGAATTTGTATAAAGTGATTATTGACTATTGGCTTTGCGCAGCAAAAATTGACTATTGACCATGAGGTTAATGTCCCATTATGATATTTTATATTTCCCGTGTATCTGAGGACACTAAAAAAACCTTTATATTTGCGGCTTAAATTAAATATGAAAAAAATAAACTGATATGGTACTTAACAATCTTAATTATCCTCTGGATTTCAAATTCAAAATCACTACTTTAGCAAGTGACTTCAACATTACTGACAAAAACGGAAATTATGTGGCATATGTCCGTCAGAAAATGTTCAAGTTAAAAGAAGATGTTATTGTTTTTAATGATGAAAGCAAGTCTAAGGAACTTTTCAGAATTAAAGCTAACCAATGGATTGATTTCAACGCTTCTTATTCTTTGAACGACCTCATCGACAACAAAAACTTCGGCAGGCTGGCAAGAAAAGGAATGCGTTCTCTGTGGAAAGCAAGTTATGATATCCTGGATGCACATGATCAGCCTAAGTTTAAAATTCAGGAAGATAGTGCATGGGTAAGATTCTGGGACAGCTTTGTAGGAGAACTTCCTATCATCGGGATGTTTACAGGATATTTCCTTAATCCGTCCTATACTGTGACAGGGATTGATGGAAAGGCTTATTTTAAGCTAAAAAAAATGCCTTCATTCTTCGGAAGAAGATTTCAGCTGGACAGACTGATCGATATTGATGATGAGGAAGAAAGCCTGGTAATCCTTTCTTTATTGATGATGACACTTCTTGAAAGAGCAAGAGGATAAACAAATAATAAAACCACAAAGACATGAAATATGTAATCATTGTATTTTCCGCATTTCTACTGGTAGCCTGTAAAAAGCAAAAAGAAACTGTGTCAGGTTCTGCTCCTGCTGATTCTTTACATATCACTAAAGATACTGCTTCTATCGGACCTTCTTCAGGAAATATTCTGGTGGGAACCATTCCGTTTCCAAAAGAAATCAAAGAATGTTCCTGCTATTTTGCAGCCAGCAAATCTGATTTTGAAAATGAAAGATATATCTATGCGGATGATGCCGGAAAAACAGCATACATGATGCTTGACGGTAAAAGACTGGCGATGAACCTCATTTCATCAAGTGACATGGAAGTAGATGAATTGCTGACCAAGGAAATAGAAAATGATGATTATAAAATTTCTGTAAAAGGTAAAAAAATAAAGGGCGAAGAAGCTTTGCTGTTTGAAGGAACTCTGACTATAGAGAAACCGGACGGAACTACATTTACCACTCCGATCTATGGAGAATGCGGATGTTAATAAAGCTAAATCCTACAAAAATGCTTCTGTATCTCACGGAAGCATTTTTTATTTCGTAAATTTGAGAAAAATAAATTTCAATGGAATTATCTAATATAGAACCGCAGATTATATGGAAAAATTTCTCCAGATTAAATGCTGTTCCAAGACCTTCAAAAAAGGAGGAAAAAGTAATAGCTTTTATCAAAGGATTTGGTGAAAATTTAGGACTGGAAACTACGGTAGATGAAGTAGGAAACGTTATTATTAAGAAACCGGCCACGGCAGGAATGGAAAACCGTAAATCGATCGTGCTTCAATCGCACCTTGATATGGTTTGCCAGAAAAACAATGATGTGAATTTCGATTTTGAAACGGAAGGAATCAAAATGGAAATTGATGGTGACTGGGTTAAGGCTAAAGGAACTACTTTGGGCGCTGATAATGGTTTAGGAGTAGCAACCATCATGTCTATCCTTGAGAGTTCAGATATTCCACACCCTGCATTGGAAGCTCTTTTCACGATTGATGAAGAGACCGGAATGACAGGTGCTTTAGGATTAAAACCAGGACAATTGACAGGACAAATCCTATTGAATCTTGATACGGAAGAGGATGATGAAATTGATATCGGCTGTGCAGGAGGTGTAGACGTGACAATCACTCAAACCTATGCTGCAGAAGCTTCAAAAGGACAAATTGTAAGACTTGAAGTAAAAGGTCTTCAGGGAGGACACTCCGGAATGGATATCCATAAAGGTTTCGGAAATGCCAATATCATTCTGGGAAGACTTCTTTACAGCGGATTGGACAACCAAAATATTGAACTGGTTTCTATCGACAGCGGAGGTTTGAGAAACGCTATTCCAAGAGAAGGAGTTGCTATAATCTCAGTGAGAAATGCTCAGGAGTTTATTGAAAATGTAACGGTTCTTAAAAAAGAGATCTTAGAAGAATTTGCTGCTGTAGAACCGGGAATCCAGATCAATATTGAAAACTCTACGTCTTCCGACAAAGCTATTTCAGAAGCAGATTCCAGAAAAGTGATCCTTACTTTAAAGGCTCTTCACAACGGAGTTTACAGAATGAGCCCGGACGTAAAAGATCTTGTAGAAGCGTCCAACAATGTAGCAAGAGTAGAACTGAAAGGTGGAGAACTTAAGATCTTAAACCTTACGAGATCTTCTGTAGATTCTTCCAAATATTCAGTGGCAGAACAATTGAAATCGGTAGCAGAGCTTGCTGGAATGAATGTTGAATTCAGCGGTTCATATCCTGGATGGAAGCCAAAACCTGGTTCAGAGATTGTACAGCTGATGGAGAAACTTTATATTGAAAAGTTCACTGAAAAACCTCATGTAGTAGCATGCCACGCAGGTCTTGAATGTGGTATCATCGGTGCCAACTATCCTGAAATGGAAATGGTAAGCTTCGGACCTACTATCAGAGGCGCACACTCTCCTGATGAAAGAGCGAATATTCCTTCAACTCAGAAATTCTGGAGCTTCCTGAAAGATATTTTAGCGAATATCCCTCAGAAATAGAACATTAAAATTGCTATATTCAATATCCAAAGTCTTATGATTTTGGATATTTTTAGTTTTAATCTGAATATATTTATTTAATTATAAAAATGCTTCGACAGGCTCAGCATGACGCTGCTAAAAATTTATCTCTAAAAAAAGCAGTTAGTATTAGAGATGTCATGCTGAGCTTGTCGAAGCATCTCAACAATAGCATAAAAAACAAATCTAATACAATGAAAAGTATCACCGTATTCTGTGGCTCAAGCTTTGGTTCGCATGATATTTACAAAGAACAGGCATTTTTATTGGGACAAACTTTAGCTCAACAAGGTATACAGCTTATATATGGCGGTGCTGATGTTGGTTTGATGGGAACTATAGCAGACGGAGCATTAGCCAAAGGAGGCAAGGTTATTGGAGTCCTTCCCCAATTTTTACAATCCAAAGAAATTGCCCACAAGAACCTGACAGAGCTTATTATCGTAGAAACCATGCACGAAAGAAAAACCAAAATGAATGAACTTTGTGATGGAGTTATCGTTCTTCCCGGCGGTTATGGAACGTTGGAAGAGTTTTTCGAGATGATCACCTGGGCACAGCTCGGGCTTCACAAAAAACCGATCGGAGTATTGAATATTGACGGATTTTATGATGATCTGATCAAACTGGTTCAGACCATGGTAGATAAAGGATTTTTAAAGCAGGTAAACAGAGATATGCTGCTGATCAGCGATACCATTGATGATCTGCTGGAAAAGATGAGAAATTATCAGGCGCCTACGGTTGGAAAGTGGATTTCTAAGGAGGAAATTTAAGTTTTTATAGTCTTTCATATGAATAACTACAACGTTAATAAAGAAATGCTTGGAGTTGCCACAGCATTTGTAACTATATTCGTTATTGTTCCTGCTCTTTCCTCTTATTTTATGGAAGATTGTAAGACTGCGATGGAAAGAGTCAAGAAGCAAAAATGTAAAATGAGAGTTGAAAGTATTGAAGGTATAAAATCTCTTAAATTAAAGGGAACTATTCCTGAAAGCATTCAACCTTGTGAATGTTATGAAAACGGCCAATGGTGGGTTTCCTATAAAGATGAAATAGAACCGGGAGATTACTTTATAAAGAATGAAGGTGAAAGTTACTTAGAAATCATTAAAGAAGACACTCTAATCAGACACGAGTATATATGTTCTCAGAAATAAATATAAAAACAAAACCCGTCCGAAAAATCCGGACGGGTTTCTTATTAAGATTAAAAAATATTTTCTAAGGATAAGGAGCAATTTCCACTTCGAGCCCTTCCATAGCATCGGCAATATGTAACTGGCATCCCAATCTGCTGTTGTCTTTCACATGGAAAGCTTCAGCCAGCATGGCATCTTCTTCATCTCCCATCGGTTCCAGACCCGGATCATTGATTACATATACCTGGCATGAAGCGCACATCGCCATTCCTCCGCATACCCCAATAGTACCTTCTTCTGCCAATTCATAGGAACGGATAATTTCCATTAAATTCATGGACATATCCGTAGGCGCTACGACATCATGGGTTACCCCTTCTCTGTCGGTGATTTTAATATTAACGTCTGACATAATTCTGCAAAATTAGTCAATTTTTTTCACAACTGCCTTCTCAGCTTCTTTACGGCTTCCGTCAAATCCGTCTACACCACTTACCGTTGTATATTTTAATACGAATTTTTTACCAGGATTTAGTCTGTTGTACACACTCTGACACATTAAAGTAGCTTCGTGGAAACCACAAAGGATCAACTTCAGTTTTCCGGGGTATGTATTGATATCTCCGATAGCGTAGATACCATCAATGTTAGTTTGATAATCAAGAGCATTGTTTACAACGATTGCATTTTTTTCGATATTTAATCCCCAGTTTCCGATCTCACCCAATTTTGGTGTCAATCCGAATAAAGGAATGAAATAATCTGTTTCAATATCGTAAGCTTCCTGGCCTTCTACTTCTACAGTAATCGCTTCTACTTTTCCGTCACCTTTAATACCGGTAACTTCAGCAGGCGTAATTAGTTTGATTTTCCCCTGGTTTTTCAGATCCTGAACTTTCTCTACAGAATCCAAAGCTCCTCTGAACTCGTTTCTTCTGTGGATCAAAGTTACTTCACTGGCAACATTGGAAAGGAAGATACTCCAGTCTAACGCGGAGTCACCTCCACCAGCAATCACCACTTTTTTATTTCTGAAGTGTTCAGGTTCTTTAACGAAATATTCAAGACCTTTTTCTTCATAGTCAGCGATATTTTCAAACGTAGGTTTTCTTGGCTCAAAAGTCCCTAAACCTCCTGCGATGGCAATCGCTTTACATCTGTGAACGGTTCCTTTGTTGGTAATCACCTCAAACCATTCATCATCTATTTTTGTATAAGAAACAGCGGTTTCCCCTAAGGTAAATCCAGGCTGGAACTGCTTGATCTGCTCCATCAGATTATCCACCAATTCTCCTGCATTCACAGAAGGATAACCAGGGATATCGAAAATAGGTTTTTTAGGATAAAGTTCAGCCAATTGCCCTCCCGGCTGAGGAAGCGCATCAATAATATGGCACTTCATTTTTAATAAACCAGCTTCAAAAACTGCAAAAAGTCCTGTAGGTCCCGCACCTATGATCAATATATCAGTGGTTATCATAATCTTTAAGATAATTTAATTATACATGTAACTGCAAATTTACTAATTTTAATGCGAAGCATATTTAATTGATTCTAAATAAAAACCTGAGATTTGTCAAATATCTATCTTTTAAGATTTTAAATTTGGCAATATTTTTGTAAATGTCTTGTTATGAATAAACTTTTGAACCTTTTTGCTGTATTTATATTCTTTTTAGGCTCTGCCCAGATTGATAATATTGCAGATGGCGAATCTATTACTCTTAGAATCCACTATGGTTTCCTTAATGCGGGAACTGCCAATCTTACTACCAAACAAACTACCTACAAAGGAGTTCCTCATCTTTATGTAAAAGGGACAGGACAAACTACAGGTGCCGTAAAAGCATTCTTCAAAGTAGAAGATTTATATGAAAGTTTCATCAATACACAGACGGGATTACCAAGCTTTTATGTCAGAAATGTACGTGAAGGAAGTTACCGCCAGCATTTTGAAACCGTTTTTAATCACGATAACAACACTTTAATTTTAACAGATAAAAAGACACCAGCCAATGGTTCTAAAGTTCTGAAATCAGTAAAAGGTGTTCAGGATATGCTTTCCTGCTTTTATTATTTAAGAAGTAAAAGCCCGGATGAACTGAAAGTGGGAACTGTTATTAATATGAATGTATGGATTGATGATGAAATGTTTCCTTTTCAGCTGAAAGTAACAGGAACAGAAAATTTAAAAACCAAATTTGGAACTATTAACTGTTTAAAAATTATTCCTTCTGTAAAAAGCGGAAGAGTGTTTAAGGAAAAAGAAGGCGTAACCATGTGGGTTTCCAATGATTCCAACCACATTCCTATGCTATTGAAAGCTGAACTTGCAGTAGGATCACTAAAAGCAAGCATTGATGATTACAAAAATGTGAAGTATCCTTTAAAGTTTAGTAAATAACAATCCACAGTTGTAAAGATAAAACCTGTCTCAAAAGTCAAATAATTTGATTTTTGTCATTGACTACGTCGAATCTTCGATTTCTGACGAAGGAAGAATCTCATCGATAATTAATAACCTGAGATTCTTCACTCCATTTCATTTCGTTCAGAATGACACTTTTGAGACAGGCTTTTTTATTTCCAATGTAATAGAAAGTTAATATTGATTGTCTTTATAATAGAGGCAGACAAAGAACTGCAGCATGTCAATACTTCATTTGAGGTACCTGGTGGACCCGAACCGAAGTATAGGCATAAGAAACAGACACGTGTAAATTTTTCAATAAGATCAGTTTTTAATTACGTTTTGTTTCTTAGGTCAGTAATTAAAAACAAAAAACCTCCGGAGCTCCGGAGGTTTGATTTTTTATAGTGTTTTGAATTGTTCAAGTGTTCTGATATCATTTTCGAAGAACATTCTGATGTCACTCATCTGGTAAAGAAGCATCGTGATTCTTTCAATACCCATTCCGAATGCATATCCTGAATATTTCTCAGCATCGATATTCACATTTTTCAGTACGGCAGGGTCTACCATTCCGCATCCCATAATTTCCAGCCATCCTGTACCTTTTGTGATTCTGTAATCTGTTTCTGAGTTTAATCCCCAATACACATCAATTTCAGCACTTGGCTCTGTGAAAGGGAAGAAAGAAGGTCTCATTCTGATTTTAGATTTTCCGAAAAGCTCAGTGGTAAAGAACTGAATGGTTTGCTTCAGGTCTGCAAAGCTTACATTCTCATCAATATATAGTCCTTCAATCTGATGGAAAATACAGTGAGAACGTGAAGAAATTGCTTCATTTCTAAATACTCTTCCCGGAGATAAAATTCTGATAGGCGGCTGGTTTTCTTCCATATAACGTGTTTGTACGGAAGAAGTATGCGTTCTTAAAAGAATATCAGGATTCTGCTCAATGAAGAATGTATCCTGCATATCTCTTGCCGGGTGATATTCCGGAAGGTTAAGCGCGGTAAAGTTATGCCAGTCATCTTCAATCTCTGGTCCGTCTGCTACTGCAAAACCGATAGATTTGAAGATTTCAATAATTCTGTTTTTTACCAGGTTGATCGGATGTCTTGAACCCAATTCCAATGGAAAAGCAGGTCTTGTAAGATCTTCTTTTTCAACCACAACAGAAGATGCGGAAGCATTTTTCAAATCCTCCAGTTTTACAGCAACTGCCTGCTTCAAAGTGTTGATCTTCTGTCCGAATTCTTTCTTTTGATCGTTAGGAACTTCTTTAAATTTTTCAAAAAAATCATTCAGAACCCCTTTTTTACCATTGTATTTGATTCGGAAGTTTTCGATCTCTTCCTTAGAGGTAGCATTGAAGCCATTTACTTCGACCAGTAATTCTTCTATCTTTTCTATCATTGTTTTACCCTTTCAAAATGTTTTGCAAAAATACGATTTTAAGTTGAATAATAAGTCCGTCAAAAAAAAATCTGCCTCTTTTTCGGGAGGCAGACTTCAATCACTTATTTCACTTAAATAAAAAAATTATTTCTTTTCTAAAGCTTTAACGCTGATCTGAAGAGTTACCTCGTCTTTAATCACGCCGTTTTCAGCAGGAGCCTGAAACTTTACTCCAAACTCTTCTCTCTTGATATCTTTTGGCTCAGTAGCTACACTTACTTCTCCATCTTTCACAGAAACATTAGCTTTAAACTGAACAGGTTTTGTAATTCCTTTAATGGTTAAATTACCATCCAAAAAAGTATTATAATCGCCTTCTGCAGCAGGAGTTACCTTTGTAATTTCATAAGAAGCTGTCGGGAATTTTTCAACTTCAAAGAAATCTCCGCTTTTCAGGTGGCCGTTTAATTTTCCTAAATCCTCAGGACTGTCTTTCAGGTCCACAGAAGTTAAAGAGTTCATATCAGCAACGAATTTTCCGCTTTCCAGTTTTCCGTCTTTCACCGTCACATCTCCGCTTTCAAACCTGATGGTTCCAAAATGGCTTGTATTCTCAGATTTAAATACTTTATATCCCTTCCATTCAACCTTACTGTTTAGCGTATCCAGAGTGAACTGGCTACCTTCTTTAGTAGTCGTCACCTCATTACTTTCACTCGTAAGTGGTTTGTCTTTTTTACAAGAAACCACTACAGCAGCAATAAATAATGCAGGAATAGCTAACGAAAACAGTTTTTTTCTCATTTTTGATTTATTTTTATTAGTTCCGCTAATATAATAAAAAAAATTATGTTTTCATAAAAACCTTACATTTGTAATATGCTATTAGAAATAAACAATTTATTTTTCTCTCATAACAAAGAAAATCCCCTGTTTCAGAACCTTAATCTAAGGTTTGAAGAAAACAGAATTATAGCGCTGGCCGGTGAAAGCGGATGTGGAAAATCTACTCTTCTCAACCTGATTTATGGTCTTTTGGATTGGGAAAGCGGAGAGATTATTTTTAACGGAACAAAGCTTTTGGGACCGAAAGGAAATCTTGTTCCAGGAGAACCGGAAATGAAATTCGTAGCGCAGAATTTTGATCTTATGCCCTACGCTACAGTGGCTGAAAACGTAGGAAAATTTATTTCTAATATCAATTTAAAACAAAAAAAAGAAACTGTAACGGAGCTTCTTGAGGTGGTAGGGCTTCAGGAATTTGCGAATGTACTTCCAAAATACTTAAGCGGCGGACAACAGCAAAGAGTGGCTATTGCCAGAGCATTGTCTGTACTTCCCAAGCTTCTTATTTTAGATGAACCCTTCAGTAATCTTGATTTTCCGAGAAAAATTGAACTGAGGGAAAGACTTTTCAGATATGTAAAACAACATGGCGTTTCTCTGATTATTTCCACTCATGAACTTCAGGATATCATGCCATGGCTGGACCAGATTGTTATTCTGCAGGATGGAAGACTGATTCAGAATGACAGCCCGGAAGAAACCTACAGAAATCCTTACAACTCTTATGTTGCTAAGCTATTCGGGGAAGTGAATATTTTCAGTGAAGCAGAAGCTGAAGATTTCCAGCTTACCAAATTCTCTTATTATCCCAAAGAAATCAAGATCACAGAAACCGGTCTGGAAGCTGAAGTACTTGAAAGCAGATTTGCAGGAAATTATTACTGGAATAAATTAAGAGCAAAAGGAAAGGAGCTTGTTGTGTATACGGATGAGAAAATATCAGAAACGATCCGTATTTCGTTTATGTAGGCGAAAAACCGAATTACACATAACTTATACATTCACTTATACTTATCAATAAAAAAAAGCACAAACATAAGAAGCTGTTTAAAACTTTTTCTTACATTTGTACTTCTAAAGTATAAGGAAATTTTTGGTTAATTCTCTTTCTGCCTTCCAGACGGACATTAGCAATCTTGCAATTAAGTCTGTTGAAAGATTACACTGTCCAATTTTTTCCTTTTCTTTATTTTCAGGGCATAGAAAAACAAAGTTTTCTTATGCTTTCTTTACAAATTCTGACTTAAGAGCCATTGCTCCGAAACCATCAATTTTACAGTCAATATTGTGATCACTTCCCGGTCTCAAACGGATATTTTTCACTTTAGTTCCGGCTTTTACCGGTTTTGGTGCTCCCTTTACAGGTAAATCTTTTATTACCACTACAGAATCACCATCCTGAAGTTCATTTCCGTTGGAATCCAGGATTTTTCCTTCATTTGCGGCTTCAGCAGCGGCTTCTGCCGGATCCCATTCGTAGAAACACTGGGAACATACCATCATATTATCGCTCGGGTATGTAAACTCAGAGCTGCATTTTGGACAAATTACTGTGTCACTCATATTTTTATTTTTTGCAAAGGTAGAACTTTTTAGAGGTTGAAGTCAATAAATAAAGCTCAGTATAGTAGATCATAAGCTCCTGTTAATTTTACACATATAGGTGAATTAACACAAATTAAATAAACTTGCTGCAAAGAAAATAAAGTATAGTAATAAACAGTGTATATTTTGTCAGCAAATATTTTTCATTAAGCAAAAAACACAGGTTTATCCGTCTTAGAGAAAAGGCTATCGTCAACAAATAAAAAATATAAATAATCGGAAAATCTTTACAATTCAGCATTAAAATTTATTTCTACCATGTAAAAAATTAATAAACATACAGGCCATTCACTACTGAATCTCAGATTGTCAATAGTCAGTTTTTGCTTTGCAAAGTGAATCGTGAATGCGCAACCTTCCATTAGAAAACTGATCTGTACAATATATAATTACTCAAACCTCTCAACCGGAAACCGAAAATTCACAAGCGAAGCGAATTGATCATTCACAATTCACAACCCTTCATCAACTCTCCCACCCCAAATTCCAAACTCTCAATTAAAAGTCGTATTTTTGCAGATTCAAACAGCGAAGCAAATTTATGGAACTTATTCACAGAAACTTGGCAATCGGAATTCACGATGCCTTACAGGAGACATTTTTTGAGAAAAACAAATATGCCGATAAAGTTATTGAAAGACTTTTGAAAGCAAACAGAAAATGGGGAAGCCAGGACAGAGCTGTTGTTTCTGAAATTTTTTACAATATTATCCGTTGGAAGAAACGCCTTGAATACTATATGGGTGAAGGTGTAAAACCCAACAATATCTACAAACTGATTATTGCGTATTTACTCTGGAGTAAAACCAATTATAAAAAATTCGAAGAATTTGACGGAATCAAAATCGCCGATATTCTTACCAAACTTAAAAAGAACACTGTTCCTACAAAAGCAATAGAACACTCTATTCCTGAATGGCTTGCTGAAACTCTTGAAAAAGAACTGGGTGCCAGCTGGGAAAGAGAAATGATTGCTTTAAACGAGCAGGCTCCTACGGTTTTAAGAGCCAATTCTTTAAGAACAACCACCAAAGAGCTTATCTCTGATCTTTCAGATGAGGGTGTTGTTTCTTATCCTGTTAAAGGTTATCCTGACGCTGTTCAGCTGGAAGAAAAGAAAAATGTTTTCCTTACCACAGCTTTCAAAGAAGGATTATTTGAAGTTCAGGATGCTTCTTCTCAGAAAATCGGGTATTTTCTTGATGTAAAAGAAGGACAAAGAGTAGTAGACGCATGTGCAGGTGCAGGAGGAAAAACATTGCACTTAGCCGCATTAATGAAAAACAAAGGTCAAATCGTAGCATTAGACATCTTTGAATGGAAGCTTGCAGAACTGAAGCGTCGTGCCAAAAGAGCCGGAGCACACAACATTGAAACCCGTATGATTTCCGATAACAAGGTGATCAAACGACTTCATGAAAAGGCTGACAGACTTCTGATTGATGCACCTTGTTCAGGTCTGGGTGTTTTGAAAAGAAACCCGGACAGTAAGTGGAAAATTGATCAGGACTTTATTGACAGAATAAAAAAGGAGCAGCAACAAATCCTTCAGGACTATTCTAAAATGCTTAAAAAAGGAGGAAAAATGGTATATGCTACCTGTTCTATCCTTCCATCTGAAAACAATCTTCAGGTAGAAGAATTCATCAAAAACAATCCGGGATTCAAGATGCTTAAAGATGAAAAAGTAATGCCTAGCGAAGGATACGACGGATTCTACATGGCTTTGATTGAAAGAGTTTCTTAATCTAAATCCTCTAAACGATATTTAAACTACTCTATTTTCTGGAGTAGTTTTTTTTATTTAAATCTTTCAAAAAAAAAATGTAACATTTTTTGTAACATTTACAGTACGTTTTCTACTAACTGTATAGATTAAACCGGTTTGACGCTGTGAAAAGTTAAGAGTAACTTTGCAGTAAACTCATTTTTATGCATACAAGACTTGTCTTCAATTTTCTGGCTGTTTTTTTATATTGTCTGTTTTCTGCACAGACCTATGAAATTCAGTACTCCAGTTCTTATAACGGAAAAGCATTAACAGATCAGCCTTCTACAATTATCTGGGTCAATGAAAAAGAAAACTTCATTCTTAACAGCACGATCAAAGAACAAAAAAGCAGCTATCCTTATGAAATCACTAAGGTGGAAAAGCCATCCAATACTATAGTTTCTTATGCCTTTTTAAAACCCGGCTCAATCATCTCAACCTCAGATGCTGAATCTGTAGGAAAACAGGATTTTGAACTGACTAATGAAACGAAAAAGATCTTAGGGTACAACTGTAAAAAAGCCTTTACGAAAATCAATTCAAATACCATTGAAGTCTGGTATACGAATGATCTGAAACTAAAAGGCGGCCCATCTGTATTGGGGCAGAATTTAGGATTAGTTCTGGAAGTGGAAAGAAATAAGAACTCTTTAACGACTGCCGCTTCAATCAAAAAAATAAAGAACACAGGGATTGAAAACATATTGAAAGGAAACATACAAATAACCGATCAGCTGGGATATAAAGATCTCCTGTGGAAAAGCAGATTTACCACGCTGAATGTTTTTGAAAACGAAATCATCAATTTCTCTGATGCCTCAAAATCTGACGGCCAAATAAAAAGATACGCCAAGGGAACTATTATCCTAAAAAAAGTAAAATTTCCTGCTATTACAGAAGGAGAGACTATTTTTGCAGAACTAAAACAGCAGTCGAACGGAGATGCTTATGACAGAACCGGAACTGTATTTTTTATTCCGCAGGATAAAGAAAAGTCTTTTTTTGACGGCCTGGAAAAGGGGGCAAAAACACTTCCTCTTTACGAAAACGGAAATGGAAAACAATATTACGGGGTAACGGCTACCGGCAGCTACAGCCCTGCCATGGAAATGATGCGGTTCTTTACCGCTTTTGGCATTCAGAAATTTAATCATATTCAGCTTAAGGGAAAAGACTGGCAGACCATCAGCCCTTACCGGCAGGATATTACAGAATTGAAGCCTGCTCTATCCGGAAAAGAGCTTTGGATAGGAACTTTTATTGGAAATTATGATAAAGGAGGACACAAAGTAAGTCTTGATATTACGATTCATAAAAGCGATCAAAACGTTAATAAAAATAATGTAGCCATCCCGTTATTCAACACTTTAAACATTATGGAAATGGCCGGACAGGACTATTCTACTATGTTCAGTCAGGATAAAGGCCTTCTTGTTGATTTCACTTTGGATAAAGATCTGAAAAACGCTCAGCTAAGATATACCACAACAGGACATGGCGGTTGGGAAAATGGTGATGAATTTGTTCCAAAAACCAATTCTATATTGGTGGATGGAAAACCCGTTTTTTCATTTGTACCCTGGAGAACAGACTGTGGTTCATACCGTTTATACAATCCGGCCTCCGGAAATTTCCAGGATGGTCTTTCGTCATCAGACCTCAGCAGATCAAACTGGTGCCCGGGAACGGTTACCAATCCTGATTTCATTCCTCTTGGGGATCTGAAAGCAGGAAAGCATACGATTCAGGTAAAAATTCCGCAAGGTCCTACTGAAGGAACAAGCTTCAGTTCATGGAATGTTTCCGGAGTATTACTGGGGGTTCAATAAAAACAAAACCTTCTTGCATGAGAATTGCAAGAAGGTAAAAACACAAATGATGAAAAAAAATTATTTCGAGCCACAAAGTAAGGGGTAAAATTCATATAATTACTTACCATAGATTAATAAATATGTCATTTTTATTTCGTATGGAGATTATGCAATTTTAGTCGCGACGAAAAAAATTAATCAAAAACATCATAATTCAAATAAATAGTTAAAATTTTTAACTTCAAAATACAAATTGATTAAAAATTTTCTCATTTAAACATTTTTAATTGTTATTTATAAACATCACTTTTACTTTTGTTCCATAAATAATAAAAAATTATGTGTGGAATTGTATGTTTATTTGACGCCAAGCAAAAAACCGAAGTATTAAGACCTCAGGTATTGGAAATGTCAAAAAAAATCCGTCACAGAGGACCGGATTGGAGTGGAGTTTTCCAGGATGAGAAAGTCATTTTTTCTCATGAAAGACTTGCCATTGTAGATCCAACTTCCGGAAAACAACCTTTATTTACGAAAGACGGAAAAGTAGTATTAGCCGTAAACGGTGAAATCTACAACCATAGAGAATTAAAAGTAGAATTTCCTGATTATGAGTTTCAGACTCAGTCGGACTGTGAGGTGATCCTTGCACTATACAGAAAATATGGAAAAGATTTCGTAGAGAAACTCAACGGAATTTTTGCCTTCGCTTTATATGATACTGAAAATGATGTTTATCTTATTGCCCGCGATCATATGGGAATCTGCCCGCTTTATCAGGGTTGGGACAAAAACGGAAACTATTATGTCGCTTCAGAATTAAAAGCTCTTGAAGGGGTATGTAAAAAAATAGAAACATTCCTGCCCGGTCATTTCGTTTACAGCAAAGATGGCGCTGAGCTTCAGCAATGGTACACAAGAGACTGGGACAGCTTTGATCATGTAAAAGACAATGAAACTGATATTTCAAAACTGAGAAAAGGTCTAGAAGATGCCGTTCACAGACAACTGATGAGTGATGTTCCTTATGGAGTACTTCTTTCGGGAGGTTTAGATTCATCGGTCATTTCCGCTATTACTGCAAAATTTGCCCGCCAGAGAATTGAAAGCGGCGATACACAGGAAGCGTGGTATCCGAGACTTCACAGTTTCGCCGTAGGATTGGTTGGTTCTCCCGATCTGGCAGCAGCTCAGAAAGCTGCAGAACACATCGGATCTGTACACCATGAGGTTAACTTTACCGTACAGGAAGGACTGGACGCTGTACGTGACGTTATTTACCACCTTGAAACCTATGATGTTACCACCATCAGAGCATCCACCCCAATGTACCTTTTAGCAAGAGTGATCAAATCTATGGGGATTAAAATGGTTCTTTCAGGAGAAGGTTCTGATGAATTGTTCGGCGGCTATTTATACTTCCATAAAGCTCCTAATGCAAAAGAATTCCACGATGAAACAGTGAGAAAACTGGGCAAACTTCACCTTTATGACTGTTTAAGAGCCAACAAAGCGTTGATGAGCTGGGGAATTGAAGGAAGAGTACCTTTCCTTGATAAAGAATTTATGGATATTGCGATGACGCTTAACCCTCAGGATAAAATGATCAGTACCGCTGAAGGAAAAATTGAAAAATGGGTATTGAGAAAAGCTTTCGAGGATCTGCTTCCTGATTCTATTGCCTGGAGACAGAAAGAACAGTTCTCGGATGGTGTAGGCTATTCATGGATCGATACTTTGAAAGAGGTGGCTGAAAGAGAAGTGACGGATGAAATGATGGCGAATGCAAGATTCAGATTCCCGCTAAACACCCCTCAGAACAAAGAAGAATACCGGTACAGAACGATTTTTGAAGAACATTTCCCAAGTGAAACCGCCGCTGCTACTGTTCCATCGGTTCCATCGGTGGCATGCTCCACTCCTATTGCTTTGGAATGGGATGAAGCGTTCAAAAAAATGAACGATCCAAGCGGAAGAGCAGTGAAAGTACATGAAACGTCATATTAGAGAATCGATTGATGAATCGTCAATGGTCAATTCGCTGCGCTTGTGAATTTGTTGTGGGATTCGGGTTACGGGATTACAGGTTTATTATTCACTTGCAAAGCAAAATTCACTAATGACATGTATATTTTTCACATTCAAACGTATAACTCCTTCTGTTATAATTTATCAATCCTGTAGCAATACAGGATTTTTTCTTGAATTAACAATAACAATATGGCATAATTTAACTCACAATCCAAAATAATATCTAATAAATAATTATATTTGGAAAACGAAAATATCAATTATAAAAAAATGAGAAGAAACCTTACTGTTTTATTTGCCTTATTAGCGATTAGTTTTGCTTTTGGACAAGGGAAATATGGCAAATATCTGAATTCAAAGAAGCTTGCTTTGGCTTATAAGAGTGTGAAAGACCAGGATAAAGATGACTACTATCAACAATTCTACTGGCTGGTAAAAGCAGAGCAACTGAAAACTTATCCTCACCTTAAAGATATAAAACCTGTCGTTTTATATGAATTTGTAAAATATGTAAACCCTCAGAATCCGACCAAAAAACTGGATGCAAGAGGCAAAGAACTGAGAGCAACTGCAGAATTATCATTAAATCAATATTTTAAAAATAAAAAATTTGAAAACAATTCTGTTTTAATGTATAACCTTGAAACGTATGTAGATCCTTCAAAGGGACAATATTATACGAAGGTTGATCCGGAAAAAATCAAGGAGCTTGTACCGAAGGAGTTATTTGCTTTCAACTCATACAACAGAAATATAGGAGAAGAAAAAACCTATTATCTTTGGATTGACAAGAAAAAAGATGATCTTAATATTGTAGATATCATTCCTAGCGAAAAAGAAGACAAAGCTTTTTATACCAGATTAAGACAATATCTTCCAAGCTATAAATTCTCAAAATATGTTCCTACTGTAAAAAAAGGGAACAAGTCTGACAAAACGGATATCGAATATTATTATATCATGCCTTTTGAACAGAATACCGATAACATCGAATACAAAACCAAGGATTTCAAAACTTTCACTTTAAGCCAGTACAGAAAAGCCGGTGATGAATGGAAAGGAGTAGAAAAGCCTAGAAAATAAATCAAAAAGTCCTGTGAAATTTCACAGGACTTTTTTAATTTTATATGGATTTCTTTATCTAAGAATCAAAACGCTTAGAGTAAGCGGTTCTTCCAATCAAATAAGTCTGGGAATTTTTATAACCCAGCCGGTACAAAATGACAGAAGCAAATACACAACAAACCTCCGTAAAAAAAATACTTCCCTTAATTCTGGCCACTGCTATTTTCATGCAAATGCTGGATTCCACGATTCTGAATACTTCCCTGCCTGCTATTGCAAAAGATCTGAATGAATCTCCCCTCAATATGCAGAACGCTATCATCAGTTATGTTCTGACCCTCGCTGTTTTTATGCCCGCCAGCGGATTTCTTGCCGACCGGTTTGGAACAAAAAAAATATTTATATTTTCTCTGGTATTATTCAGTCTGGGCTCGCTATTTTGTTCTTTGTCTCAAAACCTCACCCATCTTGTTATTTCAAGGGTCGTTCAGGGAGTTGGAGGAAGCCTGATGACTCCTGTCGGAAAACTGGCACTCATTAAAACATTTGATAAAAACGAACTGCTCAAAGCCATGAACTTTGCCATCATTCCTGCTCTTATCGGACCTGTATTGGGACCATTGGTCGGAGGTTATATGGTAGATTATCTTTCATGGCACTGGATATTCCTGATCAATATTCCGATTGGAGTTCTGGGAATTCTTTTAGGATTAAAATTCATGCCCAATTATAAATCCGATGATGTTGATTTTGATTTAAAGGGTTTCCTGATTTTTGCCGCAGCCTCTCTCCTGCTTTCTGTTTCACTGGAACTTTTCGGAGACATTCAGAATATCACACCTGTCTTATTGGTATTTATCATGGGATTTTTGTTCCTGTACTATTATTATAAACATGCAAAAAGAGGCGGAAATCCTATTTTCCCATTAAATCTGTTTCAGGTAAGAACTTTCCGTGTGGGTATTGTGGGCAATCTGGCGACCAGATTGGGAATCAGCTCCGTTCCGTTATTACTTCCGCTAATGATTCAGATTGCCTATAAACAGTCTGCAGTCACTTCGGGCTGGATCATTGCTCCTATGGCTTTGACGGCTATCTTCGGAAAATCATATGTTATTAAAATTTTAGATAAATATGGCTACCGCCAGACTTTGATGATTAATACATTCATCATCGGAACGCTGATATGCCTGCTTGCCATACCTGATATACACACATCTTTGTACTGGTTTGTTCCGATCATCGCAATATTAGGTTTTTTCAACTCTATTCAGTTCACTTCCATGAATACTATTTCTATTGCCGATCTTCGTAACTTTCAGACCAGCAGCGGAAACTCATTACTCTCAGTCAATCAACAGCTGGCGATAGGCTTCGGAATTGCCTTCGGACTGATTGTTTTAAAGTTATTTGAAAATACAGATCTTATTAATGGTGAAATCCATAATGCCTTCCGACTTACATTTCTTACGGTGGGAATACTAACGATTTTATCTGGATTCGTGTTCAGGAGACTGCATATTTCGGATGGAAAGAATATGAAGTCCAAGGAAGATTAAACAGATCTGATCGCAGCTTCATCCTTTCCCACGAACTTAACACAGATCAATGCTTTTCGCATATAACAATGGTAATTTTGTTTACATAAATCAACAATGTGATGGCAACTAAAAAAATAGAAATCGTAGTATCTCCAAAACCTGCGCACTTTGTAGGCGATGGGTTCAGGGTTCACAATTTCATTCCGGGAGTTCCTGGATTGGATATGAAAAGAATGGATCCGTTCATTATGCTTGATTATAATTCAAAATTTCATTTCAATGGTTCAGACAGACCAAGAGGTGTAGGAGTACATCCGCACAGAGGTTTTGAAACAGTAACGATAGCGTATAGCGGAAAAGTAGAACACCATGACAGCGCTGGCGGCGGCGGCGTGATTGGAGAAGGTGATGTTCAGTGGATGACTGCTGCCAAAGGAGTTCTTCACAAGGAATATCATGAAACAGAATGGGCAAAAGAAGGAGGAATTTTTCAGATGGTTCAGCTTTGGGTGAATCTTCCGGCAAAAGATAAAATGAGCTGCCCAAAATACCAGGCTATTGAAAACTCCAAAATGGAAAGAGTTGATCTCGGTGATAATGGTTTTATTGAAGTAATTGCCGGAGACTATGATGGTCATAAAGGACCTGCAAGCACTTTCACTCCGGTTCACATGATGAACGCAAAACTTAAAGCAGGAGGAAAAGCAGAATTTAGTTTCCCTGCTCATTTCAATACCGCGACTTTGGTGATTGAGGGAAGTATTATTATTAATGGAGAAGAGAATGTTAAATCCGATCATTTTGTATTGTTTAAAAATGAAGGCGAAACATTTACCATCGAAGCAAAGGAAGATGCTGTTGTTTTAATTATCAGTGGTGAGCCTATCAATGAACCTATTTACCCTCATGGTCCTTTTGTGATGAATTCCAGAGAAGAAATTATGCAGGCTTTTGAGGATTTTAATACCGGAAAATTCGGATACCTGGAAGATTAAAAGATTTAAATTTATCTTAATCTTTGATTATTCCTTTTTTATTAACTTTATATAATGGCAAACCTTATAGGTTTTATGAACCTATAAGGTTTAATTGTCTTAACAAGCAATTTCCTGCATTTATAGGAAATGCAGCACCCTTAGTACAAATATTATGAAACCAGAATTTGAAAATATACCTCTTGTAAAAGCCGAAAAAAGATTTGAAATAGAATTCAACGGACATTATGCATTTATTGATTACCGTGAAACCATGCATCAGATTTCTTTAATCCATACTGAAGCAGAACCGGAATTAGCCGGAACTGGCGCGGCTGCTGCAGTAGTAGAGAAAACTTTGAATTTTATTGAAGAAAGCGAAAAAAAACTTCTACCCTTCTGTCCTTATGTTTTCGCTTTTATTAAGAAACACCCTGAATGGAAACGTATCGTGGATGAGAGATTTGAAGGCTACGACAAACTGTAAACCTTCATCAATACTCATCAATTTATTTAAATAACATTTAAAAAGTATAACATCATCATGTCAAATATTGGACTTATTATTGAAGAAAAAGCGGCAGATATCGGAAATTTCCTCGTAGGAAGACTTCTTCCTTTCCGTGAGAAAAGAGCCGTTGGACCTTTTGTTTTTATTGACCACATGGGGCCTTCAGAATTAAAAGATTATCAGAATCTCGATGTTCCGCCACATCCGCATATCGGCTTATCTACATTGACTTATCTGCTGGAAGGCTCTATTTTCCACAGAGACAGTATTGGAAGTGCTATAGAAATAAAACCGGGTGCTGTTAACTGGATGACAGCCGGAAAAGGGGTTGTACATTCAGAAAGAACACCTGAATATTTAAGACATAGTGATAAAAGACTTCACGGATTTCAGATCTGGGTAGGCCTTCCAAAGCATCTTGAGCAGTCTGAGCCTACTTTTCATCATATTGAGGCAGATGAAATTCCGGTGTGGGAGGAAGATGGTATTCAGTATAAATTAATTGCCGGTGAAGCATTCGGAAAAACATCTGCAGTTCCGGTACACAGCAAATTATTTTTCCTTGAAATTAAAACAAAAGAAGCCAAAAAAATCAGCATTGGAAAAGATCTTTATGGAGAAGCAGCCATGTACGTTCTGGATGGAACGGTGACCACAGATGGAAATTCTTATGGTTCTAAACAGCTGATGATTGCTAAAGATACCAAACTTTGCGAATTTGAGATGAGCGAAAACGGAACGGTTTATCTTTTCGGTGGTGAGCCATTCGATGAAGAGCGTTTTATATTCTGGAATTTTGTTAACTCTGACAAAGAATTAATTGAACAGGCAAAGGTAAACTGGAATGATCAGAATCACGAAGCATTTCCTCTGGTTCCAGGTGACGAAAATGAATATGTGCCGCTTCCTAAGGCTATTTTAAACAGAAAATAACTTCAGTTCAGATTATTAACTATGAAAATATTAGCATTTGCCGGAAGTACATCTTCCACGTCTATCAACAGGGAACTGGTAAAATTTGTTCTGAAAGATTTTCAGGATGAGGAAATCAATCTGATTGACCTCAACGATTTTACGATGCCCGTATTCTCTGTAGACCTTGAAAAGAAAGGTTTTCCGGATGAAGCGCATCAGTTTTTAAAAGCGATTGAGGAATGTGATGTGATCATCTGCTCTCTTGCTGAGCACAACCGTTCTTACAGTGCAGCTTTTAAAAATGTTTTTGACTGGGCTTCAAGAATTAACGTAAAAGTATTTCAGAATAAACCCATGCTTCTGATGAGCACTTCTCCAGGAGGCTATGGCGGCGGAAATGTGATGAATACGGCAAAAACATTTTTCCCACAGTTTGCGGCAGACATTAAGGATACTTTTTCATTGCCAAAATTCTATGAAAATTTTGATCTGGAAAGCGGGGTCATCAATCCGGATATGCTGAATGATCTGAAAGGTAAAATACAAAACTTTAAAAATCAGATAAAGTAAATGAACAAAGGAAGACTGGAGGCGTTCAGTGATGGTGTCCTTGCTATTATTATCACCATTATGGTACTTGAACTGAAAGTACCTGAAGGAAATAGCTGGGCCAGTGTCAAACCTCTTCTTCCTAAGTTTCTGGCTTATATTTTCAGTTTTATATATGTAGGAATCTACTGGAACAATCATCATCATTTGTTCCAGACAGTAAAGAAAGTAAATGGCAGCATTCTCTGGGCCAATCTTCACCTTCTGTTCTGGCTTTCTCTGATGCCTGTTGCTACGGAATGGATCGGGACAACAAATTTTGCAAAAAATCCCGTTGCAGTCTATGGTATCGGGCTCATTATGTCGGCTATTGCCTATACTATTCTGGAACATGTTATTATCCGTTGTGAAGGGGAAGATTCAAAACTGAAAGAAGCCATCCATTCGAAATATAAAGAGTATATCTCAATTGTATTTTATGTCCTGGGAATCGCTACTTCATTTTTTTATCCTTATATTGCCATAGGTTTTTATTATATCGTGGCTCTTATATGGCTGATTCCAGACAGAAGAATCGAAAAAACATTAAAAGAAAATTGATATGGAAACACACGAATATCCTAATGGAAACATTACTGTCATCTGGCAGCCTAAGAAATGCATCCACTCTGCCATATGTGTAAAAACACTTCCAAAAGTCTATAATCCTAAAGAAAGACCGTGGATAAAAGCAGAAAACGCAAGTCCTGAAGAACTCAAAAATCAAATAGACTTATGCCCTTCAGGTGCATTAAGTTATAAATTCAATACAGAAAAATAATGGCGGTAACGGTAAAAGCAAGTTTAGGAAAAACAAAATATTATACAGAAGTAACAGCCGGCGAAAACACAATCATTACGGATGAACCGATTGATAAAGGCGGACAGAACAAGGGTTTCAATCCGCTGGAAATTTTGGCTACGTCATTGGCAAGCTGTACCGCAGCTACATTGAGAATGTATATTGAAAGAAAAGAATGGGATGTGGAAAACATCAATGTAGAAGTAGAGCTTGAAAATTTCCCATTAACAAAAAGAGCTGTTTTCAAAAGAGATATCAGCTTTGAAGGTATTCTGGATGATGAGCAGCGTAAAAGGCTGCACACTATTGCAGACGCATGCCCTGTTCACAAAATATTAACCAACGACATAGAAATACTAACTAAATTCTCATAATATGATCGAAGTAAAACAAAACAACGACGAAAAACACGGAAGTTTTGAAGCTTTCATAGATGGAAGACGCGCAGGAATGATGACGTATACCTGGGCCGGAGAAGAAAGATTTATTATAGACCACACCGAGGTGGAAGAAGCTTACAACGGAAAAGGCGTAGGCAAGGAAATGCTTCTGGCAGCCGTAGATTTTGCCAGAAAAAATGACAAGAAGATTATTCCCCTCTGCCCTTTCGCTAAGGCAAGTTTCCAGAAAAGTGAGGAACTTCAGGATGTTTTAGTGAATTAGCCACTGTATTACACCCTTACGATACAACCCTTTCAGAGATCGCTCTGAAAGGTTTTTTTATGCAGTTATTTATTCTCAATACCAGATCTCTATTAACGCAAAGTTTATTTTGAATTATATTAAATTTTAAGCAGGCAAAGAGTGAATCAATTTTTAATTGATTTGATGAAGCAAACTGTTTCTATTAACTCAGAAAACAGTATCCGGCTTTAAGACAGAAAAAGTAAAGTTACTTTTTACCGATGTCACCATAAAAAGATGAAAATATAGAGAATCATTTCTTTTATAAGCTTTATAACTTCCAGCTTCCAGCTCCAGGCTTCAGACCTTTCTGAAAATACTGGTTTTATCCCAAGCTTGGATCACTTTCAAAAAAGTAATTATATAAAAATTGTGTCTGAACTAAATTCATGATTCACGACTGATCTTTTTTATATATTTGCTAAAATTTAAAAATCAAGAATGAATCCAGGAACTATCCTTTTGTTATTTGTTTTCGTCTATTTTATCGGTCTTTTGGTGATTTCTTATTTCACCAGCCGGAATTCTGATAACCAGTCTTTTTTTATCGGTAACAAAAAGAGTAAATGGTGGCTCGTAGCATTCGGGATGATAGGAACCAGCCTGAGCGGGGTTACTTTTATTTCAGTTCCGGGAACCGTCGGAAAAATGACCGGCTCCGAATATATTTACGGAGGTTTTGAGTACTATATGATGGTGATCGGTTTCTTCATCGGATATTTTATTGTAGCAGCGATACTTTTACCGCTTTATTACAAGATGAATCTAACCTCTATTTATACGTATCTGGGGAAAAGATTTAACGTGGAAGCTCATAAAATAGGTTCTATCTTTTTCATTATTTCAAGAGCGATTGGAGCTACCGCAAGATTATACCTGGTAGTAAATGTTTTACAGATATTTTTACTTGAAGGATTGGGAGTTCCGTTTTGGGTAACTTCCCTTGTACTTCTGCTGATGGTACTTCTGTACACTTTTGAAGGCGGTGTAAAAACGATTGTTATTACAGATACCCTGCAGACTTCATTTATGATCATCAGCCTTGTAGCATGTATTGTTTATATTTTATCCAACCTGAATTTATCATTCGGTGAAGCTTATACGATTCTGGAACAGAAGAACTATACGCATTTCATCAATTTTGATCCTAATTCCAAAACCTTTTTCCTGAAAACCATTCTGGGAGGAATTTTCATTACCATTGCCATGACAGGGCTGGATCAGGAAATGATGCAGAAGAATATTTCTGTAGACAATCTTAAGAATTCAAAGAAAAATATGCTGACCTTCGCCGGAACACTTCTTATCGTGAACCTTGCATTCTTATTCCTGGGAGGGTTGCTATACCTTTTTGCGCTGCAGCATGGAGCGGAATATGGGACTATAAACGGTGAAACGGTAACGAATATTTTCGGATTTAAAGACCCTTCAGGAAACATTAAAAATGTAATGGGAGACGATCTTTTCCCGGCTTTATCGCTTCAGGGATATTTTCCTATGGCTATTTCCGTTATTTTCATCATCGGATTAATTTCAGCCTTATTCCCTTCTGCAGACGGTGCTTTAACAGCTGTAACAAGCTCATATTGTGTAGATTTATTAAACCTTAATGAGGATAAAACCAAAACTGAAAAAGAGAAGAAACGTCTTCGTATGAAAGTGCATTTAACTTTCACTGTCGTTTTCTTTATTCTGATCATCGTTTTCAAGGCATTAAATGATAAATCCATTGTGTACCTGATCATGGAAATTGCAGGATATACCTATGGACCGCTTTTAGGACTTTTCGCCTTTGGAATTTTCACCAGGTTCCAGATTTCAAGAAAATATTCAATTCTTGCGGTAACTATTTTTGCCCCTGTCCTTACCTATTTAATCAATCTTGCTGTTACAACGTATACAGATTACAGAATCGGTGTAGAACTGATTGTACTTAACGGATTGCTGACCTTCATTGGTCTGTGGCTGGTAAAAAACAAGCAGCACTTAAGAGTCGTTTAACACTTATAAAAACATAAAAAAGGCTGTTTTCAATGAAGACAGCCTTTTTCTTTTTATTGGAATCAATGAAATAGATTATTCTTTAATCCACTTAATTGTTTTCTCTAAGTTCTTAGATTTAACTTTGATCATATAGTCTCCCTGGACAAGGTGAGACAAGTCAAAAGTACCTGTTTTATCATAATTCAATTTGTTATTTGCCTGAGTGAACACTAATTTTCCGCTTACGTCGTATACGGTAATATCATATACTTCATTTGAAGTGGTAAACTTCACATTCAATAATCCTTTACTTGGATTAGGATATACAACAAATACATCTTTATTGGCAGCAGTCTCGTTCACACCCAATGTCTGAGTAATGGTGAAGTTGACAGGGTTAATGTTGTAAAATACGTTCGTTTCTGCAGCCACCATAATTCTTGCCTGTGTTGTATTTACGTTAGGAATAGTAACAGCTTCAGAACCATCATTCGGAGTAGAAGCCAGAATCAGTGTAGGATAGGTAAGACCGCCGTCTGTTGAAAGATAAATATTGACAGTAGCAGCATTCACAGGAAATGCCGTTGTATTGGCGACATCCCATGTTACCGTCTGAGTGGAATTACCAGCCCAGCTTACCGCTGTAGCAGGTGCAGTTACATTAAAAGGTCCGGAATTTCCATCAACAGTAATAACAGCATCATCATTGGCTACTCCGGCGCAACCCGCATTATTATCTCTTACGGTCAGTCTGAACTCCATCGTTCTTGCATAAGATGGTCTAACTTCTCCTTTGGAAACCGTACCATTGATTACATCTGTAAGTTTTGGGAAATATCTGTAAGGAACGGTTACAGGTACGTATGATCTGAACAGGGGTGCATTTCCTGTAGGAGCATTCCAGTCGCCTGCCGGGCCTACATCATTCTGCTCCCAGCTGTATGTAAGAGGATTATTATCGATATCTGTAGCAGATCCTTCCAATCTGAATGGTGTACTCTTCGGGATGGTATAATCACCTCCGGCGTTTACTGTTGGAGCAAAATTATTAACAGGAAGCGTAACCTGACATGTTGTTGACTGAACTTTTGTTGTGATAGACTGATATGATTTGGTATGGAAAGTCGGAATACTGTTAGGAGCCAGGTTATTGGTACTTCCACAAATTCCGGCGTAAGCCATTATGGTAATTCCACTTCCAGGTTCTACAGCATTAGATGCACTACGGTTACCATTACAACTCCCTGTAATGGCATTAAATGTATGCGGCCCACCAAACTGATGCCCTACTTCATGGGCTACATAATCAATATCATAAGGATCTCCAACAGGATTAGGCGAGCCCGTGATCCCTCTTCCTTTATTGGTTGCATTACAGATTACTCCCAATCCGGCTAATCCTCCGCCACCCGTACTGAAGGTGTGTCCGATATCATAATTTGCATTTCCTATCAATAAATCAATCTGAGTCTGGCTCTCATTAATTAACGTGCTGGCATTGTTATTTCCGTTAAACGGATCTGTAGCGGCATTTGTAAAGACCACATTGGCTTCATTATCCACCAGTACCAATCTTGAAGCAACTTCCTGTTCGTAGACTCCATTCACCCTGTTTACGGAGGTTACTATGGCTGAAAGTGTCTGTGCTACAGTAGGTGTGGCGGTACCTGTTGCTGCTACAGCATATTCTCCTGTACAAGCCACCGCAAGTCTGAAAACTCTAATCTGATTTCCTACGCTTGGTGCTACGGTCTTTTGAGCGTTTTTTTTTCCCAGGGGAGAGTCGTCCTCATCCTTTACTCCACAAGACCTTGGGTTTTTATCAATCAAATCACTTTTTTTATAAATGATATAATTGCTGATATCCTGTTTTGCATAGGGGTCAATATAAGAATCTCCGGCTACTATAGATTTTATCTGTGCATGGAATCCCAGCTCTGTAAAATCCAGTTTTATGGTGGCGTACTTGTCGTCAATTCCCTGTCCTGTAAAAGTAACAATCTGAGGAAACTGGCTGGCTAACCCGGGAGCCATCACTGAAGATTTCCAGATTCTGAATTTTGCTTTGGTGCCGTCAGGCATTGGCAGAACAATAATAGGAGCATTGTCTTTACGATCGCTGTCTTTTAACTCCGGAACGGAATTAAAATAACTTTTCATTCCGGCTACATCCAGTGTGTACGTTAGTGCCTTTTCCGGTTGTACTGTTCTGTTTTTAGGGTCTGCTTTAATGGATCTTTCACTAATTACTGTAAAAAAATCCTGTGCTTTCCCGGAGGAAACGGATATTATAAATATCCCCAGATAAAATAATTGTTTAATTTTCATATATAATGGTTTGTAATTTTTATTCATTCAAATAATAAGGCCAAAGCTAAAAGATAATTAACCAAGGAATAATAATTCAAATAATCTGGAATTATAAAATTAATTAAATTAATCAGATTATTACATACAAAAAGTAAAAATTTAAATACAAACCTATAGAAAATGTAAAAATTCGCCTGTATAAAGGCATTAAGCTAAAATAAATTAATTATAATTTTTTCTTTTATTTACACAGATACTTTTACGATTTTAATATCTTTGAAATGTATAAAATAAACAGAATTAAAAATTAATCAAAATAAAAAATACAAACCTAAAAACCATGAAAAAAATTATCTCATTTTTCGCTTTCCTATTAACATTCAGCTTTATGAGCGCTCAGGACAATTTTGAACTATCAACATTAAGAATCGGGCCGTTTAAAGTCTTTATGCCGAAGGCTGAAGCCGAAAAAATTGCAGGAACAAAGCTGGTTAACACGGGTGGAGAGAAAAAAAACATGGTAAAGTATAATGGAGAAACTATACAGATTGATCTTTTTGATAATTACATTAATGAAGCCAATCCAAGTGTTCCTTCGATTACCTATATGACAACAACTAGTAAAAAGTTTAAAACCAAAAGCGGAATCGGAGTTGGAAGCACCCGCGACGACCTGATCAATGCCTACAGAAATTACCCCAACTTTAGTGTACGCCCGGATTGGGACTCTAATGGCAAACCGATTAAAGACAACGGTTATTTTAATCTTGAAGACAGCCAAGCAGGAACGCTGTTAAGCTTTAAATTTGTTAATAATATAGTCACCGAAATCTCCGTTTACCTTAATGAAGGTTGTTAAAAGCAGAAAAATATTAAAATCATACAAAGATCGGGGTTTTACCTCCGGGCTTTTGCATTTCCGTAAGCCGGTAAAAAATTGTAAATTCGCATACAAATAAATCAGATATAATGAGTAAAAGTATTGAGGAGTTAAAGACTCTTACTACGCAGATCAGAAGAGACATTTTAAGAATGGTTCACGCTGTTAATTCAGGACACCCGGGTGGAAGCTTAGGTTGTACAGAATTCTTTACAGCCCTTTATGGTAAAGTGATGAACTATAAGCTTCCTTTCACAATGGAAGGCAAAAATGAAGATCATTTTTATCTATCAAACGGACATATTTCTCCGGTATTCTATTCTACTTTAGCAAGATTTGGTTTCTTCCCTGTTGAAGAACTGAGCACTTTCAGAAAATTAGATTCAAGATTACAGGGACACCCAACTACACATGAAGGACTTCCGGGAGTCAGAATCGCTTCAGGTTCTCTTGGACAAGGGCTTTCTGTTGCACTTGGAGTAGCTCAGGGTAAAAAATTAGATGGTGATCAGTCTCTTGTTTACTCTCTTCACGGAGATGGTGAGCTTCAGGAAGGTCAGATCTGGGAGGCATTGATGTATGCTTCTGCTAAAAAAGTAGATAACATCATTTCTACTATTGATTACAACGGACGCCAGATTGACGGAGATACCGATGATGTATTAAGCTTAGGAAATCTTCATGCAAAACTAGAAGCATTCGGATGGACTGTTTTGGAAGAAAAAAACGGTAATGATCTTGAAGCGGTCATTGCAATTCTTGAGAAAGCAAAAACAGAAACCGGAAAAGGAAAACCTGTAGCCATCCTTCTTCATACAGAAATGGGATACGGAGTTGATTACATGATGGGATCTCATGCGTGGCATGGTAAAGCTCCTAATGATGAGCAGTTAGACACGGCATTCAAGCAATTGTACCTGGAAGCTCCGGCTGATTATTAATTATAAATGATAAATTATTATTGATAAATGATACTCCTGGAACTTTATAATATGATTAATCACTCATCATTTATCAATGATCAAAAACTTTAGTAAAAAATGAAATATACATATACAGAAAAAAAGGACACTCGTTCAGGATTCGGAGCAGGATTAGCAGAATTAGCGGACAAAAATCCTAATGTAGTAGCACTTTGTGCAGACCTTATCGGTTCTTTGAAGATGGAGAAATTCATTGAAAAGGCTCCTGAAAGATTCTTTCAGATCGGTATTGCAGAAGCGAACATGATGGGAATTGCTGCAGGTCTTAGTATTACAGGAAAAATTCCTTTTACAGGAACTTTCGCGAACTTCTCTACTTCAAGAGTATATGATCAGATCCGTCAGTCTATTGCTTATTCTGACAAAAATGTAAAAATCTGTGCATCTCACGCAGGTCTTACTTTAGGAGAAGATGGGGCTACTCACCAGGTTCTTGAAGATATCGGTATGATGAAAATGCTTCCCGGAATGACCGTGATCAACACTTGTGATTACAACCAGACTAAAGCTGCTACCCTGGCGATTGCAGATTTTGAAGGTCCTGTATATTTAAGATTCGGAAGACCTGTGGTTCCTGTATTCATCCCTGAAGATATGCCTTTCGAAATCGGAAAAGGAATTATGCTTCAGGAAGGTACTGATGTAACGATTGTTGCAACAGGACATCTTGTATGGGAATCTCTTGTAGCGGCTGATGAACTTGAGAAAGAAGGTATTTCTTGTGAGGTGATCAACATTCACACGATCAAGCCTCTTGATGAAGAGATCATTTTAAAATCTGTAGAAAAAACAGGTAAAATTGTAACGGCTGAAGAGCACAACTATCTTGGCGGTTTAGGAGAATCTGTTGCAGGTATGCTTGCAAGAAGAAGACCTACAAAACAGGAATTTGTGGCGGTAAATGATACTTTCGGAGAGTCTGCAACACCAGCAGAATTGATGAAAAAGTATCAAATTGACGCGGCTGCAGTAAAAGAAGCTGTAAAGAGAATTTTAGCTTAAAATAAGGTATTATATAGACAAACTCCGGCGGTTTCTTCGAAACCGCCGGAGTTTTTTGCTGGCAGATTTGTGAAAATCTGTTTTTTGTGATGTATCAACCACCCCGTAAAAAATTCTTTGAATTTTTGCCACCCTTCCGGAGGAGGTGAATGGTTATACACCCATTCTTCATTGTATTAGTTTCTACCCTGATTATTATTGTTCCGGTTGATTCAAAGGAATTCCAACAGCGACGAGAACGGGACATAAGATTTCTTTGATGTATTCATCTTCTCTTCTTTCGGAAGCTTTAGATCCGGAAAAGTAATTGCTGATTCTGTAGTTTTTCACAAACTGATTTCTTTTCTTCCCGATGGAATAATAATACCCACCTCTTTCATCGTTAATAAAATAGGTCATTTCATCAAAGTTCATCAGCTTTTTGGAAAGTAACAGTTTTCTGTAAATACACTTTTCTGATTTATCAAAAATATATTTCACAGGAATTATGAAAAGAAGGTCAAACAGGAAATAAATCATATAAACAGCCCATAAGCCCATTGCTATTTTAAACTGGTCGCCAGACATCTTATCCATAAAATAATACACAATAACAGGAAGTGCAATCACTCCCAGTCCCAGCCACCATACCAGAGTGCGTAGGAAACTGTAATTCGGCATAAAGCTTATTTCACTTCCGTTTTCTTCAAATCTATAACGGTCTCTGATATCCATTCTCAGGACTATTAAGGTTCATTATATCTTCCGTCTCATTGACCATTTTCTGAATTCCTTTCTGAGTAAGTGCCTGGCCTATGGTAAGCTGCTTTTCTTTTCCATCTACTTCAAAATACATAGACAACATTACATTTGTGGTGATAAAACCCATGTATTTTGTAGCCAAAACATGAAAATTTCTGAAATTTTCTATGGGATAGGTCTTTACCGGAACAAAAATGGAGTGTTTTCCCGTAACTGTTTTACGGTCCATATCAATAATGAATTTCTTGGTAAAGAAATTGATCATAATAAGTACTACTGTAGCAATAATAACATAACTGAAAGTTCTTAGGCTATTAAAGATTAATGCTGCTACAATCAGGAAAATAATACAAAGCACGGATACAAATACCGGCTGGTTTTTAAAAATATATTGGTTTCCTTCCTGTTTATAAAATTGGTAGTTGTTCATAAGTAATGTAATTGTTCTTTATATTTTGGATGAGATTTTTCTGTTATTATTACTGTATAAGAGGGCTTCTGAGACAATTATTTTTATCGGGCTTCATATGTATATATTTAAAGTGTTTTTTTATGCATCATATTTTTAATTGCCCCAGGCAGCCATCCAGTTCAGATATTCAGTTTTGTATTCATTATCGTTAAGTCTGACGATAAGATCTTTTAGCTCTTCCTTCTCAAACTCATAGTCTGAGACCGTGAAAATCAGGAAAATATCTTTGCCCGTGATCTTTGTGAAAAAGTTCTCTTTTTTAAGTTTTTCCAGCACTTCAATACAGGTAGAATACAACTTCATCTGAAAACCTTCAAACCAATGACCATCGTCATCATGTTTAGTAAGCTCTGCCCTCAATTGGGTACAGATTTCATCAAATTCTTCATTAGCCCCTTCCATTTCATAGGTCCATTCTGCCGGTTCATATTTATAATAAAGAGCATCTTCGTCATCCGTATTCTCCATAGCTTTCAATGTATTGGCAGCAGGGCAAACCGTCATTGCTCCCTCATCGCTGTACAAAGCAAAACTGTAAATACCTTCTGCTCCATGCTTTTCGTACACTTCTAAAAAAGCCTTCTTAGCAGCATCTTCTATCTGCTGTTTCAAAATTTCAAAATCCATACTTCCTTTCTTTTCTAAAATGGGCGGTAAAATTACCTTTATCCTGTTAAATCAGTATATTATATTCTTTAAAGGTATAGCCAGTTTCATGATTATAGCTAGCTGTTTTTATTATATATAATCCAGCCGGGAATTAAAAATCAATCTACAAAAGTGTTATAACGGTCAAGAACATATCCTGCTTCTCTTTCCAGGTTATCAAGATCACGGTTTAGATCCTGACTATTTTCGTTTAGGCTTCGCTGTACGATTCTCATTTTACCCAGGAAATCATTGACAGAACTGTTGAATGCCTGATAACTGTTTTCCTTCTGTTTTTCTGAAGACGGAATTTTCTCATTGATATTCCTTTTATATAATTTTTCCATCTGCTCGTATTGGTGGGAAAATTTGTTTTTATAGACATTCATATCCGCTACATCATAGGAATCATCAATAATTTTCTGAGCCAGCTCCATAACCTCCTTAGATTGAATGATCTGTGTTTTGAGCGGATGATCTTTAAGCATCTCAATTTCTGCTTTATTTGCCCTTGGGGAAAGCTTAGTGAATAAGTCATTGGCCGCAGTACGGTTTTCTTTAATAAGTTGTATTGCTTTTTCGTTGATTTCGGTGACTTTCTTTCCTTTATCATCTTTCCAGTCCTCTGCCTGTTTGTAAGTGTCCAGTTCTTTTTTTAAAGATTCCAATCGGATCATTGTATCCTTCATCTTATCCACAAGTGTCTGAAAATTCTTTCCCAATACATCCGGAGCCTTTAATTCCTGACGGGTGTACAACATCACTGAAGGCGTAAAAATGGGCATAATACCGGAAGCTTTTGGATTGGCACCGGCATTTTTCACATAGTCTTCCATCTGTATCAATATATTCTGAAAATCTTTGATAAAATCTGACTGCTCATCATCCATTTTCACAACTTTGTTATTAAAAGAAATAATATCTCTGTTTACATCCCCGGAATTAGCACTAAAAGGGTTTACCTGCCCTGAATCATTCTGTGACAGCTTTTCTTTAACTTTTTCCAGCTTATCGCATGATATAACAGAAAAGCTAAAAAAAAGCATCCCTGCGATGATTAATGGTGTTTTCATAATTCTATATTAAATGTTAAATAGGTGTTTCCAAAATTTTTGAATCCTATCCGATAAAAGAAAATTTGTCCTCAAATATTTTCCCTATTAATGGCAAAGGCTTTTCAACATCGTTGGCTGCATTAATAATCCCGATAATCATCAACACCAAAGGAATCAAACCCAATATTCCCAGAATTCCGATTTTAGTCACCATCAATACAATATTGAGAATGATAGATAAAAAAATAGAAAAAAGAATTAATCCCAATGATTGTTTCAGATGGTATTTTAAAAGGCTGTCCGACTTTTCTTTTCCGATAAAGAAGGATATCAGCCATCCGAAAAGCGTAATGTAAGAAACAATTGATAAGGTTTTGTTGTCCATAGCTGTAAAATTTTAAATTAATATTCTTTGATTTTTTCTGGCCCAAAATTGCATAAGAAAAAGATCCCAGGCTTCTTTTCAGCAACTACAAAACATCTTCAATGCTGATTACAGATGACTACAAAATGTCTACAAAAACAATTAAACAACTAATATTCAACAAATTAAAATCGAAACATAGTTCTACTTTTTCAGACAGGAAATTGACAGGTGTCTACAATTTTTGTACTTTCACCTTATGAAATTAAAGTACTTACTTTTATACTGTATACTTTTTATCTGCCCACTATATCCCGCACAGAATGCATTTATTGATGGTCTTAAGACCCAGTTGAATGAAGATCATATTTCTACTGCAGAAAAATTCAGAATTTACAATGAACTTACCGAATATTACAGAGTCAGCGATCAATATTCTACAGCTGAAAAATATGTTCAGCAGCAACTTGATCTTGCTAAAAAAGAAAATGATTATGCTGAAGAAGTAAAAGCTCTCAGTCAAAAAGGAGTCATTAAGCTTAATCAGTCTGAATATGATAAGATTCCTCCCATCCTGGATGCTGCGAATGCAATTGTTCAAAAGAGTCATAACAAAACGGCTGAACTATATGCCACCTATCTGAATATCTACTACAGAAATTCACTTGGCGAACTTGAAAGTACAATCAGGCTTGTTCAGGAAGTTCTTCCCACCGTTGAAAAACAACCTTCTGAAATCTTATTAAACGCAAAGCTCAATTATCTTCTCTACGGAATCTATACAGAATGGAACGATGCTGAAAATGCCACCAGATATGCCAAAAAATCCATAGAGCTTGCTGAAAAGGCTGGAAACAAAAATTTACTCAGTTCTACCTATTCAGCACTGGCTGTCTGCTACTCCTTTCAATATGAGAAAAGCGGAAACTTAAAAGATCTTAAACCCGTCATAGAGATGTGTAAGAAAGCTGTTGGCCTGTACCATCAATTTCCCGGTCATGTCTCAGCCCATGTGCATGCAATGGCCTTACTGAATCTTACAAACTATTATCTGAGCTATCCGGTTATGACTCCCGAAATCCGTGAGGAAATTCAGAATAACGCCCATGAAATCCTGACCCTTACCCAGCATACAACTCTTAATCAGAGTATGCAGGCAGGTGCACTTGGTGTTTTGAGCAATCTTGCATCACGGGATCAGAATGATGCTTTATCAGAGCAGTATCTTCTGAAAGCGGAACAGATTCTGCTTACCCAGCAGCCGGTTTATTATCACGTGATGATCAATGTGGTAAAAAACCTTGCAGAACTTTATGCAAAACAGGAAAATTACCGGAAAGCTTATGAGTACGAGACAAAAGTAACTGAATACAGCAATCTTCTCTTTGATGAAGGCCAGGCTGAAACTGCAAAAAGATTGGAAGCCCAGTATCAATCGCAGAAAAAAGAATCTGAACTCAGATCTCTCACCGAAAAAACGGCCAGTCTGAGAAAGGAAAAACTTCTTTATATAATACTGGGAATCATAGGATTGATTGGTGCCTTCTTTATGTTCCGTTCTTATCATTTTAAATTGCGGTATTCTATAGAAAGGGAAAATAAGCTTGATACAGAAAAGCATGAAGCAGAAATGCAGGTCAAACTTCAGGAGGAAGAGCAGGCCCGATTAAGGGCAGAACAGGAACTACTTACCCTTCAGCAGCAAAAACTTCAAAGTGAGGTACTGGCCAGCCAGCTTCATATTCAGCATAAGAATGAGGTTCTGCAGCAGCTTCAGACCCAGCTTTCCGATACGGATATTAATATTCATCAGGTGGTAAAGGGAGAAAACCGGGTTGACAGTGATTTTGAAAAAATCAGATTCACCATTCAGGAACTGCATCCTGATTTCTTCAAAAATATCAATGAAAAAGCTAAACAAAAGCTTACAGCACTGGATTTGAAATACTGTGCTTACCTCTATCTGGGAATGGGCACCAAACAAATTGCCAACCTCCTCAACGTAGAACCCAAGAGCGTAAGAATGACCAAATACCGTCTGAAAAAGAAGTTCGGTCTGGATCAGGACACCGCTTTAGAATCTTTTTTCCAGGGGGTATTTTCTGAGTAACTATATATATTTTATTTTTATACTCAATTGAAAGCTTTTCGTCTTAAGATTGAAAAGCTTTTTTTATACTTAAAATTCATTTGTTAATATCCAAAGTTTTAAAATCAGAGGTTTTTTTATAAAAACTGAGGGGATACTTACGTGGTTTTGGTGCTAAAAAAGTTGATTTTAAATAAAACAAATCATAAGAAGCATACAAATAGTACCCAAAACAAGTTATTCAACATCTTATTTCCAGGCTTACATCACTTATTTTCCGGTATTGTACAATAGAAAATATTACCGTACAAACTATTGTTAGAGTCAGTAGCTTTCTTTTTATAGCCGGTATGTAATTTATACTTTTTCGAATTTCAAATATTTCACCAAAGCCCTGCTCTTATTCAGAGTAAAATTTGCATTTGTACACAAAGCAAAATACAAATCATTTACACATTTTATCCCTATAAAGTGATCTAAATATTTATAGTTTTATCCCATCAACGTTGACAAAATGTATTCTTCAAATTTAAACTACAAGTGTACAGTGTATAATAAATAGGAAGAATTATTCACCCAAAGTCAAGGGTTAATTTGACACAAATGATTTATATAACAACAAAAATTACCAACATGAAAAAATTAAATGGAATGAAGAGTGGCTTCTCTTCTTTGGAAAACAAAAAGTTAAATGATTTAAAGTCAATAATTGGTGGCAGCGGAAGCTCCTATTCAATCAAATGTAATTTAGTTAATTCTGAAGGATGTACAGATACTGATTATTATAATGATGATGGATCTTATAAAACCAGAGGATGGCTTTGTGTAGGGCCTGTCCAAATTTCAAATGATCTAAACTAGGAAATAGGAGAGAGAGATCTCTCCTTTTATTTCAATTCAAAAAAATTAATTATGAAAGTTTTGTTTTTTTTTTGCTATTCTTTCTCTTTATTGATAACATCTGAATTTTTAAAAGCTCAGAAATCCAGCTTTATATATGAATTAAACTACCAACCAGGTTCTGATAGTCTGAAAAAAGAGAAAATTATTTTTAATCTGGATATTAAAGGTAAAGAGTCTTTATTCCGATCAGACAAATTCCGTGAATCGGATTCATTAAAAGTGAATAGAGGCTGGGAGAATGGATTTGATATGGAATATAACAATAAACAGCTGTATGTGTATAAGAAAAATAATAATCGCGAGATTTTTAAATACGTCTTTGTTCCTTTAATTCATAGCGTATATGCTATTCCTATTAATGATGAACTTCATTGGAAAATTATTGAAGAAAAAAAGAAAATAGGTAATTACAATTGTCAAAAAGCAGAAGTAGAATATGGAGGAAGAAAGTGGAATGCCTGGTTTACAAATGAAATTCCTTTACAACAGGGTCCATATGTTTTTTATGGATTGCCAGGACTGATTGTAAAAATCTCTGATGAAAAATTTGATTATGATTTTGAACTAATTCAAATAAAAGACTTTAAATGGAAAGAGCTTTATACAAATAAATTTCAAAAGCAAATTACCTGGGAAGACTTTCAAAAACTTCAAAAAAACTACTATACTGAACCATTATCTATGATCAAAAATTCTGATATAACATCTTATGATGAAAGTGGAAATATAATGAAAACTAATTTCAAAGAAATGAAAGAAAATATTCAAAAAAGAATTCGAGAGAAAAATAATCCTATTGAGCTAAATCATAAAGTAGAATATAAATGATATTAATTATCTCAAAAAATTCTGATAGGTCAACTATACAAGTTATAAAATGGCTTTCTTCAATAGGAAAGAATTGGATTCGAATACATGAGGACGAATTTTTTGAAATCAAAACTATAAAAAAAAGAATCTTCCTTAAAAGCCAAAGAAATAAATTTTTCCTCGACGAAATCGAAAGCGTATGGTATCGTAGAGGTGGAATTAATTTTAAACGTTTACAATACAACAACTCATCTATAAACATTCACATGAATGAAGCTCAGCATTGGCTTGAAGATTATATTATAAAAACTTTGGAATCCAAAAGGCATATTAATACTCAAACGAATGCTCATGTTAATAAACTTGTCGTATTGGAGGTTGCAAAAAAAATTGGTCTTGAAGTTCCTGATTATTTTCTTGCCGAAAATACTGATGATATTATATTGGAACAAACAATAGTAAAATCTATAACTGGAAATGTAATATTAGAATCTATTAATAAAAATGAAGACGGCGTGATGTATACAACGACAATTAAAGAGACAGAAGAAAAGAATTTCTTTATCTCTTTTTTCCAGAAAAAAATTGATAAGGATTTTGAAATCCGAAGTTTCTATTTAAATGGGACATTCAATTCTATGGCTATTTTTTCACAAAATGACGAACAGACCAAAACTGATTTAAGAAAATACAATATGGAAAAGCCTAATAGAAATGTACCATATAATCTACCTAGAGCTGTTGAGGAAAAAGCACAGTTACTTATGACAGCTTTGGACCTCAATTCGGGATCAATTGATTTTATAAAAAGCGGAAATAATTATTATTTTTTAGAAGTAAATCCTATAGGTCAGTTTGGGAATCTATCTACGGATTGTAATTATTCTTTAGAAAGAAAGATAGCAGAATTTTTATAGCATAAAACCAGATGAAAAACAATTTTAATGAAACCAACTTATTACCCCTTACTTTTAAATACATAGAAATATTTAAAAATAAAATCTCTTTAAAAAATAATAAAAAAGAAGAAATCATTTATTTTATAGAATGTCAAAAATTTCATTCCAATTTTTATATAAGAGAAAGACCACTTAAATTCCTTGTAAGACTAATATAACCACTAGAAAAATGGTCCCAATCTAAATTATAAAAGAAAATGAATAAAATAAGTCTAATTTTTGTAATGCTCACTTCCTTTTGCTTCGGACAAAAAATGAGTTTTATTTATGAGGTAAATTATCGGTTAAACCATCAGTTGCCAGATGAATTTACAACCAAAACAATGATATTAGATTTTGTAGACAAAGAATCTGTTTTCAGAGAAAGTATGGATCGAAAATCTGATTCACTGAAAATGAATAATGGCTCGCCCATGCTTTCTTCAGGGTTTGAAAATCAATTTTATATAAAGAAAAACCTTTCAACTAATAAAATATCAAAAATAATTACAAATGGACAGTTCAGCTATCTTCTTCCCATAGAAGAAACGTTAAAATGGAAGATACTTTCAGACAGGAAAAAAATTGGCAATTATGATTCTCAAAAAGCGGTAATCACTTATGGCAATAGAGAATGGACAGCATGGTTTTCTAATGATATACCAATTAATGATGGCCCTTATATTTTCAGTAATCTACCCGGATTAATAGTATCTGTGGCAGATGAAAGTGGTGATTATAAGTTTAATCTGGTACAAATTAAAAAATCAGCAAACCTGTTTAATGTCAGAACAAAACCAATATTAATTGACTGGAATAAATATGATCAATTGGCGAAGGCATATTATGTAAATCCTAATGCTGAAATAGAACAAAAAATCAGAAATGCAAAAAAAGTTGTTATGCAAGATGCTCAAGGAAATGTTATTGATTTTAATATCAGACAAATGAATAAAGATGAGCAAGAAAATATCAGAAAAGATAATAATCCTATTGAACTCAATCACAGAATTGAATATAAGTAGCTTTAAAATGATATCTCATGAAACACTTCAATTTATTCTCAAACATCCTTGTTACGAAAGGAGCCACCAGAATTCTCATTTCAGATCTACAGAGAAATATATCAGAACTGTATCCGCTGGAGTTGTATGAAATTATAGAAGAGTTGAAAAACAAATCCGTTGAAGACCTGATGAAAGATTATGATCAGGAATCCAAAATAATCATTCAGGAATACATCAATCTTCTGTTGGAAAAAGAATATGGATTTATTACAAAGAGTGATTGGGACAGAAATTTTCCTCCTCTTTCTTTTGAACATCATGAGCCCAGTGCTATCACCAATGTCTTTATCGAAATGGAAGATATCGTGATCATAAAGAAGATATTTCCGTCAATAGAAAATCTTGGGATTAAGCATTTGGTTATTTACAGCTTGAAACCTTTACCCTTAAAAGATTGTATAGAAATTGATGAAATTTTTAAAACCTCAGTGTTATCAGGAATAGAAATTTTCTCACCGTTTCACCAGAAAGTCAACCTCTCTTTTATACAGGCTCTTCAAAAAAATACAGTCAGAATATACAGTCTCATTTTTTACAATTGTCCGGAACCTCCTTTCAAAGCCAAAGATGAATATAGATTCTCACTGAATTTTCTGAAAGACGATCTGAAAATATCTACCTGTGGAAAAGTAGAACTGAAATACTTCAACACGAATATTACTAAAGTTATAGAAGCAGTGAACCACAATTCCTGCCTGCATAAAAAGATAGGCATTGATAGAAAAGGTAATATTAAAAACTGTCCACTGATGAATGAAAGCTTTGGAAACATCCAAAAACAAAGCCTTGAAGAAGCCATCAATCAACCTGATTTTAGAAAATACTGGGATCTTACTAAAGACCAAATTGAAACATGTAAAGATTGTGAGTTCCGTTATGTCTGCACAGACTGCAGGGCATATACTGAAAACACGTTAAAAAACAAAGAGGGCCTTAGTATATCAAAACCTCTGAAATGCGGCTATAATCCTTATACAGGCGTTTGGGATGACTGGTCAAAAAACCCTTTAAAACAAGAAATTTTTAATTCCCTGGTACTCAGATAATTTTTTTTCATAATCCCTGTTAATTGAAAACCGCTTTTAAATTAGATTTAAAAGCGGTTTATTATCTTATCATATTGATTACATTTTATTTAAAAAACTTCCATTTTGGGATAATGGCAAGCATTCCAAATCCTGTAAACAGGAAGAGATTGGTTACATCCGTATACAAAAATGTAGACAGGTAGTAATTGTGCATAAAGAAATGCAGCACCAGTAAAGCCGGAAACATAAAGATTCCTGCCTTTTTGTAGAAGAACATCAGCACAAGCCCTATCATCATCAGTATGTCAATAGAAAAAATCACATAGAAGTACCATCTCGGAATCTGAAGGTATTCATGCTGCAGATATTCATCCACATCGATACCAAGTCCCATAATAGTAAACAACATCAAGGCTGCAAACGCCAAAATAAATCCCCATCCTTTCTTTGGGTCTTCGTCAAAATAGCTGTATTCTTCCATACCTACAAAAATAAAGAACTTATGAGAGATTTCATAAGTTCTTTTATAATTATTCGTTTAAAATTTGACTTACACAGAGATTGCGTTGATCAGTCTGTTTTTGTCACTTAAGAATTCCTCCATAGAGATCATACTTTCAGTTCTCATTACATCCTGAATGTCGTCGATCTGGTAAATAATTCTTTTGGCATCATCAGTATTTTTAGCTCTTACTTTACAGAAAATATTATATTTTCCTGAAATAACGCTAGCCTCGATTACGTTAGGAATAGTTGACAATTCTTTCAATACTTCCTGAGTACGGTTTGATTTTGTCAAAAGGATACCTATGAAAGCTGTAAAGTGATAATCCAGCTTACCATAATCGATGTTAAGAGATGATCCCAAAATAATACCTGCATCTTCCATCTTTTTCACTCTTACGTGAATTGTTCCAGCAGAAACATCCATCTGCTTTGCAATTTCAGTAAAAGGCATTCTTGTGTTTTCTACTAAGAAATCAAGAATCTTCTTGTCTATTTCGTCCAGTTGATAGTTCATATTAGTTAAATTACAATTTCTTTAAAAAATCTATGTATTTTTTGCAAATTTACGAAAAATAATTTAACTAAAAAATATATATCAAATATTAACAATAATTAACACAGATGATAAAAATCATTAAAATATTCTAATTATTTACCATTCGATTTTATAGAATCTGTTTTTATTTCACCTTTTGCGTCTGAAGTTTTTTTGTCTTTTTTCTTCTTTTTAAACAAAGAATTGAAGCTTTTACTCCACACTACCCCTCCTCCATAAGCTTGATTAGCAGAACCGTTTGTACTCACCATTCCGATGTTTGTAGGCTTGGAATACGCACGTATCACCAAAGAACCGTCATTCTTTTTAGACAGATCATATTCTACAGATCCTTCCGTGGAAAGGTAATTGTTTTGTGCACCATCCGTTTTTGATAACGGAATACCCAAACCAGTCTTGATATTGACTCTCGGGGAGAGGGCTACACTTACTCCCGCATTGGCTCTGTCTCCATAATTTGAGTTCTGATCTCCTTTCACATAATTAAGGTCAATCTGAAATTCGTTACTCATCGTATTAAGAACGGATCCCAACTGCTTCAGAAGTATATTATATCCTGAGGATTCCGCTACATTTCCTACATTTACATCGAACCCACCAGTGTTGGATACGTTAAAGGTACTCAATAACAATACAGATCCGAACTGGAGAACCTTCTCTCCTTCCTGGCTCATTTTCGCAGCTAGTGTTTCTCTTACCTGGCTTGATACATCCATTGCCGTCACATTAAGATCAATCTGAGGGTCTACCAACGACTGGGTAATATGGGCCTGCAGCAAAATACTGATAGGCTGTAGTTTTCCCATACTAAGATATTCTCCCGCATTGGAAACCATTCTGATGTAGTTGGCATTAATATCCAGCATTGGTTTCATCGCATCACCATCCCACCTTATACTGCTGTTTCTTTCGATCTGGAATGTTTTATTAAGAATGGCCTTAGAGACAAATGTTCCGTTATCTACTTTATAGGTACCGCTCATCGCAATATTCCCCTGTCTGTTCATATGGAACCTCAACGGATCAGCTGATCCTTTTACCGTAATATTTCCCACATCGTCTCCTACCAGTACATTTACGGTGGTTCCTTTATCTACCGCGAGATTGAAGTCAATATTCATATTGGCTCCTGTTTTCTTCTTTTCTTCCAGCGTAATCAGACCATCTTTTCCTTCTTTCAGGAACCTCAGCATTTTAAATTCTTCTACATTGGAAGTAGAGCTGGAATTAAAGGTAAAGGTACTTCCGTTAAGCGCCTTCATATTAGGAGTGGTTATACTTAATCCTGATACAGGTCCGTCCACGTACAGATCTCCCTGTCCGTACACTCTTCCCCAGAAAAGGTCAAAATCTTTTTGCGTGGTATTCAGCATCAACAGGTTGTCTGCTCTCATTACAAGAGATACCCCCATGGAAGAAAGGGTTTCAAACTGAATCGCTCCGGAGATATTCCCTTTGGAATTGGTTCTTCCGTCGTGTACTTCAATATTATTGAGGATAGCAAGTCCTTTGGAAAGCTGAATCACAGTATCATCAAATGAATAATCTACCCCGGTAAACAATAGTTTTAATCCAAAATCTTTTAAAGCAATATCTCCACTATAATCAAGATTGTTAAGCTTTCCATTGATTTTAAGATCCCCTGTTGCCTTTCCGCGAAGGTTTCCGAAAATAGTCTGCACAAACTGCTGCGTAAATGCCAGGTCAAAATCACGCATTTCCGCAGTAAGATCAATAATCGGAGAAGAAGTATTATTATTAACCGTTCCTGTAAGGTTAAGGCTGTTGTTTCCAAGTACGCCGGCAGAGTGAACTTTCACATCAATATCATACACATTCAGCGAGAATCCATTGGTGGCAGAAATAGAGATATCCCCCATATCATCACCATTCATCTTAATATCATCAATGTTAAGATCTACCAGCGGCTGAAGTGTACTTTTATCCATTTTGATCTTAACGCTTCCGTTGGCAAGACCTTTAATATCCATAGTATTTCCTCCGGACTGCATTTCCAGCAGCTTTTCTACCGCAAAATCGTTGATATCTGCATCTACATAAAAGTCTTTCGCAGACTTAAACTGGGCTTCTTTAATAAACAAAGCACTTTTATCGGAATATACCCTCAGATTCCTGATATCAAAATCTCCGATTTTCTTTCTGTAGGTAATAGAGTGATTCAGCTCAGGACTTGTATCTATAGCCCAGGTAACTTCATTGAATTTTACCTCGGTAGGTTCAAACCTGAATACATAATCACCTGCTGCATCAGTAGACTGGTCTACGTTGATGGCGTATTCCTTAAGCTTTTCATTAAGCTCATCATCAGGACTTCCATGCTTGAACACGGTTGCTAAATGAAGTGTATTTCCATTTTCATTATTCCCTTTAAGCTCAAAATCTTTAATTACATTTTTATTATAAATGACCCTGTTGATCTTAGCATACAATTGCTGGTTAAGGTCACCTGTGTTAATTCTCACTTTAACACTATCCACCATTGCACTGTCTCTGCTGAGATTTTTTCGGTCATTAATTTTATAATCAGGATTTGAAGATGCCAGCGCCTGATCAGCATCTGTAATCTCCTCTTCCTTGGTCATTATATATTTTAAAGATGCCGCATCAAGATTCAGGATCAGGTTGTTGGAATTCCCATCATATTCCCCTTCTACAAGAGCTCCCTGTGGTAATCTCAATTCGGGTAAGAAATAATTAACAAGGCCCTGCTGGACATCAAACTTCAACGCAAAATTCTGTCCACGGTATAATTTTCTTGGCGGCGGTCCCACCAATATTTTCCCTACTCCATTTTCTACCATTCCTGCAAGATCTGCAAGGTTATATTTTCCTGAGATTTTACCTGTCGCTGCTCCCGGAGCATCTACATCAATGACACGACCTCCTGCTTCAACAAACGTTTTTAACCTGGCATTCGGAATATTATATTTTTGAGTAGCTGAAGCAAAGTGAAGGTTATTGGCATTCACATCTAAAGTAAGATCGTTGATAGAAGACATGGCCATTTTCCCTTCTACCTGGCCACTTACCACCTGAGTGCCGGGCTTGCTGGTAAAGTAATTCATGTTCAGGTAAGTGACGTCTGCATTAACGTCCATAGCAATTCTTGAAGTACTGAAATCGATCAATCCTTTGACCGTAGCTTTAGCCTGCTCATCATTAACAGTAATAAGTCCGTTATATTTTTTATGATCCAATAAACCATCCAGATACAGATTATTGATCGTTTTATCCATAATTTCAATACTGGCAATCTGAGATTTTGTGGTCAGACGCATGGTATTGACATCAAAACTTTGTCCGTTAAGATCAAATTTACCGGAAATTAAACCTACTGCTTTATTCTTTGTGATGACTGAGGTATTCAGATCTTTTACATCAAGATAACCGGAATATTTCGGCATAGCAGTACTGTAGCCAGTCAGGGTAAGTTTGGAAATTTTCGCCTGCCCGATTCCTGTCATTAAGTTACCATTATCCACATAAATCTGATCCGGATTCACTTTTGCGGTTCCGTTATATTTCAGTTTTCCGAAATCATCTGCAAAGTTCTTCATCTTTTTGGAGATGAATGAAGGCATCATAGCTTTTAAATCCTTGTAGGTAAAATCTGTGGAAAGATCTTTTGTTTCAATAGCAAAATTTCCTTTCAGCAGATTGTCAACCTTCATCGTTTTGGTAGCAATATTGACGTCAGGATTTCTGATCAGAAAGTTTTCCAGGTGGAATTTATTCAATGGCCCAGTCATTACCCCTGAAAGATTAAAAGGTTCAATATTATCCCAGTTAGTTACAAAATAGCTGATATCATATCCGCTTAGCTGGCTTCCCTGTTTAATATTCATGTCCCAGCGTACTTTGTCTGCAAAATCTGCCCAGGATCCGTCGTGAAGATTAAATTTGATATCTCCCTGAAGTAAGGTATGATCTGTATTCAGGGTAAGGTCTTTTAATGACAAAAACTGCTTCGTTAGAGACAGTTCTGTTGAAAAGGTATCCACAAAGTGAGATTTTCCCCACCTTGAAGTTACAAATGACATATTATTAATCAACGCCGAAACATTCGGTCCGTTGACTTTTACATTGGGTGCTTTTAAATTGAACTTTGTGGCTGTCAGCCATTTCCCCTGGTCTCCGGGAGAATTTTCATTAACGATGGAAACCTTAGAATCAATGATCTGAATTCTGGAATTCAGCTGAAAAGGAGGTTTCTTGGGATCTCTTTTCTTACCGTTGTCAAAGAGTTCTACAAACCTTACAAAATTGGATATACTGTCTCCTTTATAAGTAATTACTTTTACATCGGCATTCACAAGAGCCAGAGAGTTAAAACTCAAAGAATTGCTATTTCCTGAGATGGCATTTACCGCAAGAGACATCCAGTCTGAATCTGCACGAAATTCACGGGCTGTAATAAAATCAAAACCTTTATAATCTTTTACTTTTAAACCTTTAATGGTTACATCACCGAAGTAATTGACATCTATACTTTCTGTAGAAAAATCAGATTTAAAATCATTATTAACAAGCTTCAGCGCCTGATCAGCAGCCCATCTTTTCGTTACCGGAAGGTTGATGGCAATAAGGACTCCACCTACAAGGAAAATACCCAGCCAAAAGAGAATCAAGAGAAGCTTTGCCCACCAGGTATAGCTGGTAACATCCTTTACAGCCTGTTTCCCAAACTCTTCAGCTGTTTCTACAGGATGATGTATCGCATCCGAAGCAAGCTCAGATGCTTCTTTCACTGTTTCCCGTACTTTTCCCTCTACATTTTCAACAGTTTTCTGTACCTGATCCCCTAGGTTTTCAGCTACTGATTTTTTATTCTCATTCTCGTTATTATTCTCTAACTTTGCCATTATTATGAGCGACTCTATAATTTTAGGTATTGAATCGTCCTGTGACGACACCTCAGCAGCTATCATCAAGGGAAATTCTATTCTTTCAAACATTGCCGCGAACCAGGCCATCCACAAAGAATATGGCGGCGTTGTCCCTGAATTGGCTTCACGAGCCCATCAGCAAAATATTATCCCCGTTGTTGAAAAATCTTTTTCTAAAGCAAATATACAACAAAATGCTATCTCTGCTATAGGATTTACTCGCGGACCGGGACTTTTAGGATCTCTTCTTGTAGGAACATCATTTGCTAAGTCTTTGGCGATGAGCCTGAATGTACCTTTGATTGAAGTAAATCACCTTCAAGCCCACATTCTGGCCCATTTCATCGAGGATGCAAATCCTGTGCCGCCTACCTTTCCTTTTTTATGCCTTACCGTAAGCGGCGGACATACCATGATTGTATTGGTAAAAGACTATTTTGATATGGAAATCATCGGCAAAACCATTGATGATGCAGCAGGAGAAGCTTTTGATAAAATCGGAAAGATTTTTGACCTTGATTACCCTGCAGGCCCCATCATCGACAGATTGGCTAAGGAAGGAAATCCCGATGCTTTTACATTCAACAAACCGAAACTGGAAAACTACGATTATTCTTTCAGCGGTATTAAAACTTCCGTGCTGTATTTCATTCAGAAAGAAGTCAGAAAAAATCCGGATTTCATTAAGGAAAATCTTAATGACCTTTGTGCTTCCGTACAAAAATCAATTATTGAAATTCTGATGAATAAACTTGAAAAAGCAGCCAAAGATCTCAAGGTAAATCAGGTCGCTATTGCAGGAGGTGTATCTGCCAATTCTGCACTTAGAAAGGCAATGGAAGACAATAAAGAAAGACTGGGATGGAGTATTTATATTCCAAAATTCGAATATACTACAGATAATGCAGCCATGATTGCCATGGTAGCAAAACTGAAGTTTGAACGTGGAGAATTTACCGATCTGAGAACTTCCGCAACGGCAAAATACGATTTATGAAAATACTCTTAGAAGAAAAAGTACTGGGAACACATTCTAAAAAGAACTCAAAATATTACTGGGTATTGGAAACTATCACAGGAAGACATGAGGGCTCAGAAACTTTTTCAGAGTTTAACGGAGAAAGTTCTGAGACTGGATATATTCAGGATATCAAAGAAGAAGTTTTAAAATTAATTAATTCTGAACATCTTTTTAGTTTTCCCTATATTCCAAAAGAAGGAGATTATTTATCCATCAAAAATAATTTGAGAAAACAGGAATATTTAAATCTGATTTTCATTAATAATGTATGGATAGAAGAAATATACATGTGTTCTTACCGGGAATGTGATACAGATATATATACAACCATCAAAACAGGAGTAGCATTTATAAACCAGGATATATGAAACTATTCTACGGAGACATCAACAGAAATAAAGTTATAATCAACGACGAAGAACAGCAGCATATTGTAAAAGTTCTTCGCATGAGAGATGGTGAAACGATTCACGTGACGGATGGAAAGGGAAAACTGGCTTCCGGAAAACTGATTATAGAAGGCAAGAAAGCGGGGATTGAAGTTTCTGAGATCAAAGAAAATCTGCCGGAATTCAATCCTCAACTTCATATTGCGATTGCTCCCACCAAGAATATTGACAGAATTGAATTTTTTGTGGAAAAAGCGGTGGAAATGGGGATTTCAGAAATAAGCATTATTATCACTGAAAAAACGGAGCGTAAAAACATCAACATCGATAAAATCAGGAAACAGGCTGTTGCAGCATCCAAGCAGAGCCTGAGATTTCATTTTCCGGTTATCAATGATGCTGTAAAACTGACGGATTTTCTGAAAAATATTGATCCGGAGCATACCTTTGTAGCGCATTGCCATCAGAATCTGCAAAGAATTGATCTTAAAAATATTCCTCAGCTGAAGCAGCTTACTTTTTTAATAGGCCCCGAAGGTGATTTTTCTGAAAAGGAGATTGCATTTCTGGCAGAAAACAAAGTAAGAGCGGTTTCTCTAGGAAGTCAAAGACTGAGAACGGAAACGGCGGGAGTTTTTGTGGCCGCATGGAATTATTACAATATGATATAAATACAAAACGAGAAGGCACAAAACCTTCTCATTTTTATTTCAGATTACTATTTCCAGTCAATATTATTTTCTCTCAGATATTTTTCAAAAATCTGCTGTCCGCTTCTGATTGAATTGACAGCCCAAAGGATTTGCATCCTTAAAAGTTTTTCTTCATTCAGTTTATAATCAATCCCAGACTTTATCAGCTTTTGTTTCAGTTCGTACATACAAATGGAAGCCGCTACAGAAACATTGAAGCTTCTTGTAAAGCCATACATTGGGATGGCCAGTGTTTCATCGGCAAAATCTAAAATCTCCTGGGAAACGCCCTCCATTTCAGTTCCAAAAACCAAAGCAATGGGTTCTGTTATTTCATATTCAGGTAACATTTTAGCGTTCTTTTCCAGCGAAACAACCACTATTTTATATCCGCGGTCTTTAATATTCTGGAAAGATTCCATATTTCGGGGAAGTTTTTCTACCTCAACCCAGGTATCAGCTCCTTTTGTTACACGAAGATTGGGTTCAAAACTGTATTCTTCCTGCAAAGCCACTACTTTATGGAAACCACAGGCTTCCACAGAACGTACAATGGCTGCTGCATTTCTAAACTGATAGATATCTTCCACCACCGGAAGGACAAAGTCTGAACTTTCCTGAGAAAAATGTTCAATTTTCTCGAGCCTTTCTTCGGTTAAAAACTGTTTTAAATATTCAAAGGTTTGCGCTAAATCTTTCATCCGCATTTAGTTATTTTTTCAATAGCCTTATGAAACATCAGTCATTTTCATTTTATTTTTATAAAATTTCATGATAAGCGTTTCATTCATTTTCAAATCTTTGCAAATTAACGTAATTTTGACCTATGAACCCTAATCGGGGGCCAATTCTTAATAAATTAGTACATGAAGCGAAAAGTCCTGCTCATCTATACCGGTGGAACCATCGGAATGGAAAAAGATTATGAAACCGGAAGTCTCCGTGCCTTTGATTTTGGAAATATATTCGAAAAGATGCCTGAAATGAGGCTTATGGAATGCGAAGTCTTTGTACATCCTTTCGCCAAACCGCTGGACTCTTCGGATATGGGACCTGAAGAATGGAGAGTGATCGCTAATTATATTCACAAAAATTATAACGACTACGATGGCTTCCTGATTCTTCACGGAACGGATACCATGTCTTATACGGCATCAGCATTAAGTTTCATGCTGAAGGGATTAAGAAAGCCTGTCATCATGACCGGCTCCCAGCTTCCGATTGGAGACCTGAGGACGGATGCCAAGGAAAATCTTCTGACCAGCCTTTATTATGCCAGCCTTTATGAAAATGACGAAGCAGTCATTCAGGAGGTTGCCATTTATTTTGAGTACAAATTATTAAGAGGAAACAGAACGTTGAAATATTCCGCAGAATATTTTGATGCTTACGCAAGCCCGAATTACCCTATTCTAGGACAGTCCGGAGTTCATCTGAATATTATTAAAGATAACCTTTTCCGCTGTGACCCGACAGTAGAATTTCATGTGGATGAACATATTTCCGAAGATATTTTATTTTGGAGGATTTTTCCGGGAATGCATCTGAGCCACTTCAGGGAAATTCCTAAAATGAAGGTTCTTATTCTTCAGGTGTTTGGCTCGGGAACCATTTTCAGCAGCGCCAAAACGCAGGAAACACTTCAGGAAATCCGGGATAACGGGACTGAAATTGTAGTGGTAAGTCAATGTATTTCAGGAGGCATCTCATTCGGAAAGTATGAAAACAGTAATATTTTCTCCAGAATCGGAGCGATCAGCGGAAGAGACATGACAGCGGAAACAGCGATTACCAAAGCCATGCACTTAATTGATAATCCAAGTTACTCCGGAAGCTTTGCCGATAACTTCACCAGAAGTCTTTGTGGAGAAATTACAGATTAATTTGTAAGAATAATTTGGATATTCCAGAAAATACACTATTTTTGCAATCTCAAAAAGAAAGGTGTCCGAGTGGTTGAAGGAGCTACCCTGGAAAGGTAGTATACGGGTAACTGTATCGAGGGTTCGAATCCCTTCCTTTCTGCAAGAAAGTAAAGCCTGTGCTATTAAATAGTACAGGCTTTTTTATGATCAAGATTCTTGATTATTTTACATTCGTTCCTATAAGTATTTATACTCAGTTTAATAATTGGTCATTTATACGCTACTGCAGGTGCCTTGTTCTTCGTTACTTTGATACACAATCTAACAAACTAAAAACCAAACCAAAATGACATCAACAAGTGTAAATGCAAATTCTTCAGGTCAGTTAGTACTTGGAAACGGAGCACAATTCTGGGTGTATCTTTCCCCACAAAACGATACCTCTAAAATGATTTCTACATGGCGTGTAACTTTTTCACAAGGAGACTGGAGCGACTTCATCTCAAGTGAAAATCCTACCAAACAGATTCAAACGCCCAATCTTTCGGGAATCTTCGAAATTAAAGTAGAATTATTAAGCGGTTCAACAGGTACATGGCGCCAGATTCCACCTCAGGCTGGAAGTCATAATGAAATAGGCTGTAATTCCAACTGTGCTTCTATGGTAGGAATTGTTGCAGACAGTACAAATCCTCCTATCGGAGCTATTAATGCCCATTTCTGGACAACATGGGATGCTATGTGCGGAGTAAGACAGAATTAATAGTAAATAAACCAGTCCATAAACCAAATTGCCACAGTATTTATATTGTGGCAATTTACTTTATATACCATACAAAATCAAATAATTACACAGTAAACCAATAAATACATAGTGCTTTTCCACAAACTACTAACAAGTTACTCACATTTTATCCACAATTAAAATATTATTACAACATTAAGTTTTCCATTAGAATCTTATTCCTAATTCTATCCTAAATCAGGCCTTTACTTTGTCTTGTTTTTAAACAGTATTAAAAGATTTTGAATAAACATTCTATGAACAAAGCCTCTAATTTTGCTATTATAAAGTATTCTCTCTGCGTATCAACAGTATTCTTATCCGTCTCATGGTTTCGCAGCTATTTAAGATTAACAGTAAAACAGTTATCCATACTATTGAGCATGAAGAAATTTTTTGCAGGATTATTTTTATTGGGATGTATAGGAACATCGATCAAAGCGCAGATCAGTCCACCTGGACTGGGAGATGCCAACAATGCATTCTGGGGAGCCTTCGGAGTGAAGCGACAACTCGACTCTTTGGGTAAAAAACAGGCTTTGAGCTACGTAGCCATCGGGAGAAAAAGCAGTCCGGATGATCATAATCTGTTTTCGAAGCAGGCGATCATTGTTTTAAATCATGAAGTTTATCATTCATTTGCGCCACACCAGCAATATAGTTATGCATTAAGTTATCGGCGTCAGCCACAGTATGAAAGTACAGCTCCTTATGATAAAGAAAGTACGGAACAGGAATTCAGAATTTACGGAAGATATGCCTATACTTTTGATCTCGGCAGGAAATGGAAACTTAAAAGTACCATACGCCAGGAATTCAGGAAGTTTTTCGATGCAGACTTTCATAAAGTCGAAGAGGATTTTCAGTTGAGAACACGGATCAAGAATCAGCTCATCTATAATTTATCTCCAAAAAACAATCAGAAACTGGCCTTGAGTGCAGAAGCCCTGTTTTCTATAAGCCATCTCAATGAGCCGGATTCTGAATGGAATTCGTTTGGATATCGTGAAATGCGTATTGCGGCGTACTATATGTTTACAATTCCGAACTCTCCTTTTACTGTAGACATAGGATATATGGACGATCTGATCAGAGACAGCAGAAGTATTCATCATGGTGGCGTTCATTATCTGGCAGCCGACCTGGTATGGAATATTCCTTATAAAAAAAACAAGTAATACACATAAGCAAGTATTCATACAATTGCAATACAAAATCCCGATCATTACTGACCGGGATTTTTGGTTGAAAACATAAGTTTTCCGCAATATAATTAAGTATGAATGTTTGGTGTAAAATTTAGTTGCACAAAGTCAGAAACTGACGGCTCAACTGCACATTGAATTTGGCTTCCGCTCTTGAGCGTGCATAAATAGTCTGTTTAAAAGCATGCACAGTTTTTAATTTCTGGTCTATAAACTCTGCAATCTGAACAACAGAAAAAAGAAAATCCCTGTATACTGCCATATTAACGGTCTGTCCATAATAGGGAAGATAAGCTTTTAAAAATGGAATGGCTTTCTGATGACGGTTGTAGCTGATACAATACCCTACTCCTTCCATTGAAGTAATAATACTGTAATTATTAATATAGTCCTGAATATTTTTACTTCCATCAAGAGCATGAGCATTTTTTGAACAAAACTTATTGATCTTATCCAGAATATGCTGGGCATACTCCATCATGGAGATATTTTTAAATTCAAATACCTGATTCATTCCATTGGATGGAGAAGTTTCACTATCACAATCAATACAGAAAGAGATTCCGATTTTTTCATGATAAGGAAAAAAGCAGTCTTTCACTTCAATGGAAGCATCCGGCTTTAGCATATCATCTGCAAAGTTATAATACACATAGGGCCTGTAAAGCTCAGCAAGCGCTTCCAGATAATCTGTTTCGCTGGTATTATGATATTCTTCAAACCATTTTTCAAGGTTATCGTAATAATTACTTTCAAAGTCGTTAAAGTTTAAGTAAAATGGCAATTCCATAGCTCTGTAATTTTGATATGACAAAGCTATAGCCGTAATGCGACAAAACTTGACGTAATATATTTTTTTGTAAAAAGATTTTTGTCAATGGTCAATTTTTGCTTCGCAAAGTCAATCGTCAATCATAATTAAAGCTAAAGTTCGCAAGGTCTATTAATATACAGAATTTATCAGTTCGCAAAGGGCACTCCGTTCAGCCAAGACATTAGTGTGTACATTGCTGAGTGAAACGCCTTCGCGATCGTTTTTTATAATAAAATATCGTAGCGGACTTTGTGTTAAAATCTATGTAAGTGTATCAAAAACTTGACGCAATATATTTTTTGTGAAAAAGATTTTTGTCAATGGTCAATTTTTGCTTCACAAAGTCAATCGTCAATCATAATTAAAGCTAAAATTCCCAAGGTTTATTAATATACAGAATTTATCAGTTCGCAAAGGGCACTCCGTTCAGCCAAAGACCTTAGTGTGTACATTGCTGAATGAAACGCCTCTGCGGTCGAAAAAAAGTAAACATCATAAAAACTTTGCGAACACCACGTTTAATTATATACGAGCTTATAAAATTCACAAGCGCAGCGAATTGGCCATTCACCATTGACACTTATTTATCATAATTCTTCATGATGTACTCAAAGTAGTGGATCATTTTCAGATAGTTTTCAATACTAAGATATTCATTGGTACTGTGAATACTCTGCTGCTCGGCACTGTTGATCTTAATCGGCATGAACCTGTAGACGTTTTTGCTTACAATTTCATATTTACCGGCATCGGTTCCAGCCATAGTAAGATAAGGCGTAACAATGGCTCCGGGATGAATTTCTTTCACACCGGCTTCTATCATTTTAAAAGCTCTTGTATTGGTTGGGGAAATAGCGGAGGCTTCCCTTGTATTATCAATTTCTTCTACCTCAACATCAAAACCTTCAGTCGATTTAGCAATATGATCTCTTACATCTTTCACCGAATTTCCGGGAAGTAATCTGAAATTAACCACAAATTCCACTTCTGGAGAAAGGACGTTAGTTCCATCACTTCCTTTCATCATCGTTAAAGCTGTTGTGGTTCTCACCAAAGCATTGGTTGTATTATTTTTGGTAAGCTGGGAAATCAGTACCGGTTTTAAAAGCCATTGATTCGCCAGTGCCATTCTTGTGGCAAAAGGCATTTCACCTCCGATATTCGTAAAAAATTCTTGGATTAAAGGGGTAATAACAGGTTTCATCTGGTGATCTTCCAGACGCTGCATGATAACAGCAGCTTTTCCGATTGCGCTTTCCATAGGAGGCATAGAAGAATGTCCGCCCAGCCCTTTTACTTTGATTTTTGCAGAAAGAAAACCTTTTTCAGCACATCCTACTACGGCAACGTCTGTATCAATTCCGGCTACATTTCCTTTTCTCATAATCAATCCCCCTTCGTCATAGACCGCATCGAACTTCAATCCCTTTTTCTTAAAATAATCGGCAATCTGAATCGCTCCTTTCTTTCCGCCTACTTCTTCATCAAAACCGAAAGCCAGATAAATATCACGCTGTGGAATCTGTTTGTTTTTAATCATAGAATTCATGGATTCCATCAAGGAAAAAAGCATTCCCTTCATATCTATGGCACCTCTTCCGTAGATCCTTCCGTTGGCAACAGCTCCTGAAAAGGGGGCAAATTCCCAATCTTCTGCGACTTTTGAAACGGGTTCTAAAGGTTTATCATCCGGACGGAATACATTTGGATCATTATTCTTTATATCAGCATCTCCGGGAGGAACTACGTCCATATGGGAAAGAAATAAAATGGGTTCCAGAGCAGGATTGCTTCCTTTAAGCCTGAACACCAGTCCATATTGGTTCACCTCAACATTTTCCGTATTTTGATAGACCAATGGATAGGATGTTTTCAGATAGGTTTTAAACTGATCAAACGGAGCATAGTCGAATTCACCCAAACTTCCTGTAGAAACGGTGGGTACTTTTATTCCTCCTGAAAGTCTCATGACTGCAGAATCATTTTTTACCGGTTTCCAGCCCTCGCCTGCCCCGATATTATTTTTTTTAAACGGATAGGTGTAGGTTTTGATTAATACGACAGCAGCCAGAATGACAACGATTCCCAAAAGGATTAAAAGAAATTTTTTCATAGTGAATAGTTTGTGAGGTGATTTTATTCTATAAATATAACAAAGTATTTTATGCCCAACAATTTAAAGCCTGGTTTTTTCATCAATGGAACATTTACAACAGATTCTTTTGGGTATAAGATGACGGATCGTTTTTATAGTAAACGTAAAGTTTTATATTCCTAAAACTGAATATAAGAGAGCTAAGCAGTAATCAACAAGTTGATTCGATGAAGCTTTGAGTCTTTCTAGTACTTTGTGTTTTTTCTTTAACGCAAGGACACAAAGTTTTTTATTACTGATATATTTAAGGCAATCGTTTTCACACCGTTGCGGTTTCTTTTAATCCAGGATTTCGTTCATTTCGGTTAAAATGATAGGTTTTCCATCAGTAATTACAATGGTATGCTCATGCTGGGCCATGTAACCGCCTTTATTACCTACCATAGTCCATCCGTCTTTTAATTCTACAGCAATATTGGAATCGGTGGAGATAAATGTTTCAATAGCCACGACAGAGTTTTTCTTAAAACGTCTGAAATCATAACGGTTTCTGTAGTTCAGCAATTCGTCAGGCTGTTCGTGTAAGCTTCTCCCTACTCCGTGGCCTGCAAGATTCTTAATAACTTTAAGACCTCTTTTCTTCGCTTCTGTTTCCATTAAATGCCCTATGTCTGCTATTTTGACACCACCTTTGATATTGTCGATAGCTTTTCTCAGGATATCCTTGGAAGCTTCCACCAGTTTCTGATGTCCGTGAATATCTTTTCCGATCACAAAAGAACCTCCATTATCTGCCCAATATCCGTCCAGTTCTGCTGAAACATCAATATTGATCAGATCGCCTTCTTTCAAAATCCTTTGATCTGTTGGAATCCCATGGCAGAATTCATCATCCACGCTGATACACGTCCAGCCTGGAAATCCATACGTCAGATAAGGTGCTGATTTTGCTCCGAAACCTTCCAGTATTTGGGCTCCATATTCGTCCAGATCTTTTGTGGTCATGCCGGGTTCAGCATAATCCATCATTTTCTTCAATGTATAGGCAACAGCTTCACTTACTTTTTGCATTCCCAGCATCTGATCTTCGTTGGTGATTGACATAGTTTTGTTTTGATTGTTATTGAATATTACAAAGTTAGGAAATTAAAATATTCTTAGATGATCTGTTTTCATTTAACATGATCCTCCAACTGGCGCGGCCACAACGACAAAAACATGTTGCTTAAAAATAAAAAAGGGCCAACTCAAAAGAATTGACCCTTCCAAAAAACATTAACTGTTTATTGATAGAATTATGATGTTTTATTTCCAGCCTCCACCTAAACTTTTATAGATGTCAACTACTGTGCTGAGCTGTTTCTGTTTTGCCTCAATAAGTTCCATTTTAGCATCCAAAGCATCTCTTTGGTTCAAAAGAACCTCAAGATAATCTGCTCTTGAATTTCGGAATAACTGATTGGCAATATCAATAGACTGATCCAGGGCTTTCGTTTCCTGAGATTTCAGTTGATAATACTGATCTATATTTTTAACCTTTGACATCAGATTGGCAACGTCCAGATAAGCATTCAAAATCGTTTTGTCATATTCGTACAATGCCTGAACCTGTTTTGCATCTGCTGTCTGAAAATTCGCTTTTATGGCACTTTTGTTAATTAATGGTCCTGCTAATTCACCCACAAGATTGTAAGCTATTGATTCCGGCATTTTAACAAGGTATGAAGGTTTGAAAGCCTCCAGGCCTAATGTTGCCGAGATTTCCAGGGAAGGATAAAACTCTTTTCTTGCCGCTTCCACATCCAGTTTTGAAGCTTTTAATTCCAGCTCGGCCTGTTTGATATCAGGACGGTTGGCTAATAACTGAGATGGTATTCCGGTATAAACCGTCGGAGGAATGGTAGACATAAAGTTTTCCTTCGTTCTCACAATCGGCTGTGGATATCTTCCCAGCAAAGCATTAATTTCATTTTCTTTCTCAGTAATCTGCTGGCGGATGGTATATTCTGCCGCTTTGGATTTTGCCAGTTCTGCTTCAAATTTCTTCACCGCCAATTCTGTTGCAGCAGCGGCTTCTTTCTGAATTTTAGAAATTTCCAGTGCTTTTTGCTGAAGCTTGATATACTGCTGTATAATATCCAATTGATTATCCAGCGCCAGCAATTCATAATAATTATCGGCAACTTCTTCAATAAGATTAGATAAAACAAAGTTTTTCCCTTCTACTGTAGAAAGATAATGGGCTACGGCAGATTCTTTTTCCGTTCTGAGCTTTTTCCAGATGTCAATCTCCCAGCTGGCATTTAATCCTGCTTCAAAATTTCCAAGCGGATCTGGCATTTCCTTTCCCGGTTCAATTTCTGTGGTAGCATCACCTGCTCCTTCGCTGGTATAGCGTCCGGATTTTTTCAGTCCTGCTCCTACTCCTGCAGACACCGTTGGGGTTAATCTTCCTTTTTTAGCTAAAACACCACTTTTAGCAATCTCAATCTCCTGAAGAGTAATCAGCAGCTCCTGATTATTTTTTAAAGCCGTTTCAATAAGAGTTACCAGGTTTGGATCCGTAAAGAACTGTCTCCAGGGTGTGGTTCCGCTGTTATTGTTGGCATCCTGCTGCTCTTCCTGATTAAAGTTCTGAGGAATATTTTCTTTTACCTCATCTTTTATAACAGTCGCCATCGGCGCCTTACAACTTGCAAGTACAAGTGATAAGGTAATGGCTGTGATTATATTTTTAGTCTTCGAATTTTCCATCATGTTCATAAGGTTCAGTTTGTTCTGTTAAAGGATTCTCTTCTTCATATCTTGCCAATCGTGACTTATCAGCAATGGTTCCGAAGATATAATACAATCCGGGGATAATCATTAATCCGAAAATAGTTCCGATTAGCATTCCTCCTGCTGCTGCTGTACCAATGGTTCTGTTACCAATTGCTCCCGGCCCCGTTGCAATCACCAATGGAATTAATCCGGCAATGAAGGCAAATGAGGTCATCAAAATCGGACGGAAACGGATGGCAGCACCTTCAATAGCAGCTTTTGCCACTGGGATTCCTTCTTCGGCTTTCTTCTGTACGGCAAATTCAACAATCAACACCGCATTTTTACCTAATAGTCCGATCAGCATCACCATCGCCACCTGTGCATAAATGTTATTCTCCAGTCCTAAGAGTTTTAAGCATAAAAAGGCTCCAAAAATACCTGTAGGCAGAGATAAAATAACCGGAAGCGGAAGGATGAAACTTTCATACTGTGCAGAAAGAATCAGGTAGACAAATCCTAAACAAACCAGGAAGATAAATATAGCTTCATTACCACGGCTTACTTCGTCTTTAGAGATACCCGCCCAGTCGATACCAAACCCTCTTGGAAGTGTTTTATCTGCAACTTCCTGAATCGCTTTGATCGCCTGGCCACTACTGTATCCGGGAGCAGGCGTTCCACTTACTTCTGCAGAGTTATACATATTGTGTCTTGTAATCTCCGATAGTCCGTATACTTTTTCAAGCCTCATAAAATCTGAGTAGGGAACCATCTGGTCTTTATCATTTTTAACATACAGCTTCAACAGGTCAGTTGGAAGTGCACGATATTGAGGGCCAGCCTGAACAATGACCTTATACGGCCTGTCAAAGCGGATGAAACTCGTTTCATAGTTGGAACCGATCAATGTAGACAGGTTATCCATTGCTTTTTCAATGGTTACTCCTTTTTGCTCTGCAAGATCATTGTCTATCCTAAGCATATATTGCGGGAAACTTGCAGAATAGAATGTAAATGCCGAACCAAGTTCCGGGCGCTTCTTAAGCTCCTTCACAAAGTCATTACTCACCTGTTCCATTTTATGATAGTCGCCACTTCCTGCTTTATCCAGCAAACGAAGTTCAAAACCTCCTGCAGCTCCATATCCGGGAACGGAAGGCGGCTGGAAGAATTCAATATTGGCTCCCGGAATATTTTTGGCCTTTTCTTCGAGCTTTTCAATGATTTCGGCAGCAGATTCTTTACGCTCTTCCCAACTTTTAAGGTTGATCAGACAGGTTCCTGAATTAGATCCGGTACCTTCCGTCAAAATCTCATATCCTGCAAGGGAAGAAACTGATTGTACTCCATCAATATCTTCTGATTCTCTCAGAAGTTCTCTGGCAATCTGATTGGTCCTTTCCAAGGTGGATCCCGGAGGTGTCTGAATAATGGCATAAATCATTCCCTGGTCTTCAGCCGGAATAAATCCGGAAGGTAAAGAGTTGCTCAGGAAGAATGTGCATGCACAGAATGCTAATAACAGCGGTAGTGTTATTGTCTTTTTCGTCACTGTTTTATTCAACAGCTTTTCATATCTCCCTGCTCCTTTTGTAAACAGGTTGTTGAATTTATCGAGGAAAAGAGTAACCGGAGTTTTCTTCTTAGCTTTTCCATGATTATTTCTCAGGATCAGAGCACATAATGCCGGTGTCAAAGTAAGTGCCACAACCCCAGATAAAATAATGGACGAAGCCATTGTAATGGAGAACTGACGATAAAATACCCCAACCGGTCCGGACATAAAGGCAATCGGAATGAATACGGATGCCATTACCAGCGTAATAGCGATAATTGCTCCACTGATCTCATGCATGGCCTCCTCGGTGGCTTTTAATGGTGAAAGATGTTTTTCTTCCATCTTGGCGTGAACAGCTTCAATAACTACGATCGCGTCATCTACCACAACCCCGATGGCCATTACCAGGGCAAATAGAGAAATCATATTCAGGGTAATTCCAAAAGCGGACATGACAGCAAATGTTCCCACCAATGAAACCGGAACAGCTAATGCCGGAATCAATGTTGAGCGCCAGTCTCCAAGGAACAGGAATACTACGATAGCAACCAGAATAAAGGCCTCAAACAATGTGTGGATAACTTTTTCCATGGAGGCATCCAGGAATCTTGATACGTCATAACTGATATCGTAATGCATTCCTTTCGGGAAGTTATTTTTTTCAAGATCCTTCATCAATGCTTTTACATTTTTGATAACGTCACTTGCATTGGATCCGTAGGATTGTTTTACGGTGATCGCTGCGGAAGGTTTTCCGTTCAGTGTAGAATAAATATCATACATTGAACTTCCGAATTCTATATCCGCTACATCTTTTAACCTTACAGATTCTCCGTTCGGTTTGGCTTTTAAAATAATGTTTCCATAATCTTTTTCGTTATTAAAACGTCCGGGATATTTTAATACATATTCGAAAGACTGTGAACGTTTTCCTGAACTTTCACCTGTTTTCCCAGGGGAAGCTTCCAAACTCTGCTCATTCAGAGATTCCATTACTTCATCTGCTGAGATGTTATAGGCGGTTAATCTATCCGGTTTAAGCCAGATACGCATGGCATATTCACGGGTTCCCAGGATATCTGCAAAACCTACACCGCTCACCCTTCTCAATTCAGACATTACATTGATATCTGCATAGTTGAAAAGGAATTTCTGATCAGCTTTAGGATCGTCACTGTACAGGTTAATATACATCAACATGTTGGGTTCTTCACGCGTGATCTTTACTCCTTCACGTACTACCAGAGGCGGAAGTTTATTGACTACTGAAGATACACGGTTCTGCACGTTTACTGCAGCTACATTGGGATCCGTACCCAGATCAAATACAATCTGAATGGAAGCTTCCCCGTCATTTCCGGCATCTGAAGTCATGTATTTCATACCGGGAACTCCATTTAATCCTCTTTCTAAGGGGATTACTACGGATTTAATCAACAGTTCGTTGTTGGCTCCGGGATATTCTGCGGTGATATTTACTTTAGGCGGAGAAATGGAAGGAAACTGTGTCACCGGAAGTTTTACCAATGACAATATTCCCATAAATACAATAATCAATGAGATTACTATGGACAGAACTGGTCTGCGAATGAATTTCTTAAACATACTGTTTCGTTTTAGAGACCACTACTCTGCTTTTAGTTTCAATGATTGAAGAACTTTCTTAGGATCCTGGAATTTTGTTTTCACTTTCTGATCATCCTTTACTTTCTGAACTCCTTCCAAAAGAATCTGATCTCCTTTTGAAATTCCTGATGCCACTACATACAAGTCCGGAAGTTCATAGGCTACTTTGATATTTCTGGATTTAGCTACTCCATTTTTATCAATCACAAATACATATTTCTGATCCTGGATTTCATAGGTTGCTTTCTGTGGAATGATCAATGCATTATGAACCGGCATTGACATCTGTACTTTCCCGGTTTCTCCGTTTCTCAGAAGTTTATCAGGATTAGGGAATTTCGCTCGGAAAGCAATATTTCCTGTTTCATTATCAAATTCTCCTTCAATCGTCTGAATTTCTCCTTTTTGTGTATACATTTCTCCATTGGCTGTAATCAGAGAAACCTGGTTGCTGCCACGATCTGCAGCATGAGTCTGATAGCTCAGATATTCAGGTTCAGAAACATTGAAATAGGTATAGATACTTGTATTGTCTGACAATGAAGTCAGCAGATCACCTTCATCTACAAGACTTCCCAACTTCAGAGGAATTCTGTTGATAATACCGGAAAACGGTGCTTTGATGTCAGTAAAGGAAAGATGGATCTGCGCCAGTTTCATTTCTGCGTTGGCAGCATCCAGTTTGGCTTTTGCCATTGCTTTTTCATTTTTAGAAACGATATTGTTTCCTGCTAATGTACTTGCGTTTTTCAGCTCAATGGAAGCCTGTTCCACTTCTGCTTTTGCTTTTAATAATTCTGCCTGATACAATTTAGGCATGATCCGGAACAATGTTTGTCCGGCCTGTACGTACTGGCCTTCATCTACAAAGATTTTTTCCAGGAAACCTTTTTCCTGAGCTCTCACTTCAATGTTTTTTACAGATTGAATCTGGGCTACGTATTCTTTATTGATTACGGTATCCATTACCACAGGGGATGTCACCGGATATACGGTAACTTCTTCTTTTTCTTCTTTTTTCTTATTGCAGCCAACTACCAGCAGAAGGACACTCAGTGCAATTCCCGAAACAACTCTCTTTATCATAATTCTAGAGTTTATATAAATCGTTAATGTTTTGATAGAATAAAACGGTAATAAAAGGAGTACGGTGTGATGATTACCGGCATACACAGCGTAAAGTATTTCTACCCGGAATCAGGCAGAAAATCAATAAAACGGGGAATTCTTAAATTCTAATGGAACGGATAAGAATGAATCTTTTGGTAGATAAGCCAAGAACAAAACCATGAATATCCGGTTTTGACCGCTTACAACTTTTCAATCCAAAAATATAAACAAGACTGAAAACTCCGGCAAAAACAACAATAGCCTGCCATACATCAGACAGCTGGAAATCGTTTTCGGTAAGTTCTAAAGTGGAATTGTCTACATTGTCTGCCATTTGCTGAATGGAGAGCTTTTCAAAAGTCTGATTCAGGCGGTTGGCTCTTTTGGGCATATGATGAGAAACATGACCGGAATAGTCATTTCGAAGCGTTTTAACGTTGAGTCTGCTTTCCACTACAAAGAGCAGAAAAAGACCGGTTAAAAAGTATACTATAAAGTTTCTCATTTTGAAGTTGCAAATGTACACCCAGATTATGATACTATCATAGCAGATTAACAAAATTTAACTCTCCTTTAAAATACCTGAAAATAAAACAATGAAAAGTATTTAACATTTCCTTTATTTAAGCATAATTCAAGCAATTCCAATCTTTCATCTGTGCCCATTTGAATTTTCAAATATTAAGCCACTTTTTTGGATTTAAGGAAATTTTAATTTTAAAGCTGTTGCTTTTTTGAACATTTTCACGTGTCCCGGTATTCTATTTTGACCCACTTATCCAAACTAAACTTTATCATAATTTCAGATTATTAACATTAACTTATTGTTCTTCTCTTCTTTTTGAATTATTTTTGCCAAAAATTTACACAACAAATGAAAAATGAAGAAAAACTACACTATCCTCCTCGAAACAAGTCCTTTTAAAAATCCTGAATTAACAAGGTTTATCCTAAATTTTCCACAATAATTATTACCTTCTGTTTCGTGAATTCTGTTTCAAAAAACTGTGAGTTAAACGAGCTAATATTTTAATTATCTGTTAGTTTATGAAAAATTAACACATATTTATTAAAAATATTTGTAAATTTATATAGCATTAATATCATAATTCATGAAACACTTTAAAATCACTTATCACTATGAAAAATTTATTAGTACCAATCCTTTTCGGATTGACCCTTATTTCCCTAACAGCGTGTAAGCATCCAGGAAAAGAAGCTGAAACCATTACCGCTGCTGCCCCAGAAAATACAGATGACATTTCAAAAAATGTGTATGTTGACAGTTATGGAGAAAAAATAGAAGTGACCATCAACAATACCAAAAATACAGCAACAATACATTTAAACGGTAAAACTTTTGACCTTAAAAAAAGTGATGCCTTACCTGAATATACAGCCTCTAATGAAGAGTATCAATATTCTGATATTAAAGGCAATATCACTTTCCTGAAAAAGAATGTAGATATGGTTCTGTTTCATCTTAAACAGGCAAAAAAAGAGTCTGGTCCTGCAAAAATGGCATCGTATTAGCATAGGGATTAGCAATTCTAATTAAAAAAATAAACATTATGAAAAGTTTATATTATTATTTTTCGGCACTTGTAATCGCAACATTTTTAGTTGTTTCGTGTACAACACAAAATGCTCAAAAAGCGACAACTGATATTACAGGAAAAACGTGGAAACTTACAGAGCTTAACGGGAAACCGATTGAACTGAAGAATCCTAAAAACAATCCTTATTTCAAACTTGAAATGGATGGAATGAGATATCAGGGACATGCCGGATGTAATGGCTTGGGAGGAACATTTGAGATCAAACCTGAGGTAATGAGAATTAAGTTCAATCAGGGAATGTCTACCATGATGGCTTGTGAAGATCTTGATATTGAAAATCAATTTACGAAAGCAATCCTGGCAGCAGATAATTACTCTGTAAACGGAAATACCCTTACTTTAAACAAAGCAAGAATGGCCCCTTTAGCTAAATTTGTTCTTCAATAATTAAATTTCACTTACATAAAAAAAATACGCTTCATCATGATGAGGCGTATTTTTTTATTTTTTTTTATTGTACATCATATAGCATACCAGAAGGCTGACATTGACCAGAACAGCAAATGCGTTTGACAAAATAATGGGAAGTTCATCTTTTGCAAAGCCATACCATACCCACAAAGAAAGCCCTGAAATAAGAACCAGCAGCATGAGTAAGGAAATATCTTCCACATTTTTTTCTCTGATTACTTTGACAAGCTGTGGAATCATCGAAATAGAAGTAAGAACGCCGGCAACGATACCTAATATATTTTCATCCATAGATTTTCAGTTTGGAAATTAACACTAAGATACACTATTGAAATCTTTTCAGTGAAACTTCTTCATGCAATGGAATATCCTGTTCAATAAAACGGAATAAATCTCTTGCAAAATAGCAGCCGTTGAGGATACCACGGGCACCAAGCCCGTTAAAAACGTAAAGATTACCGAATGTTTCATGTCTTCCAATGATGGGTCTTCTATCTTTTACTGTGGGGCGGAATCCAAAATGTACTTCTTCCACTTCAAAATCATAAGGATAAAATTCTGAAAGTCCCTTCACCAATTGGTCAACTGCTGATTCATCAATGTGATGGTGAAGCTGCTCCCTGTCATAGGTCCCTCCATAAAAATACAGTCCGTTTCCGGTTGGAAATAAAAAGTGTTTTTTCTTAATGGTTATGTTTTCAGGAATTGGCTGGGAAAGTTTCACCCTGATGTGGTGGCCTTTGTTAGGATTCACGGTGATCTCCGAAAAATAGGGATTGTCTTTCACACCCATTCCTTCACAGAAAATAATATTTTTGAAGGTATAATCTTTATAAGTGGATTCAGATGGATTTAATTTTGAATAATCAAATTTTTCCTTTACCAATTGATCATTTTTTTCAAAATAATCGAATAAACCGCTAAAAAATCCATTAACATTCAATCTAGCAGATTGATCCACCTTTCCTGTAAGAAAGTCGTTTTTTACTACCTCTAAACGATCAAAATTCTGATCAAGAAAATTCGACAATTCTTCATTTGCGGATTTTTTCAGCCATAAATTCTGTTCATTCTCATCATGAAAAATTCTGTGAATAGGAGCATTGATCAGATAATTTTCCCCTGTATATGATTCTATTTCTTTAAGACTGTCTTTAAGAAAATCTATTTGTTCCTGCGCTTTCCAGAATGTGGTAAACTTCTTCAGGACCACAGGATTGATAATTCCTGCTGAGACCTGGGAAGCACTTTTTCGTCCTTCAGTAAAAATGACGAAAGATTTATCATTTTTAATTAGCTGATGGGCCAGAAAAAGCCCTGCATATCCGTCTCCTACAATAATATAATCTACATGCTTCATATGAGAAATTTCATTTGTTTAAAGGTCATATGTGATCGCCTGTGTCATTGGTTATTGTTCGGTATAAACAAAGGGCGATTTTATCATAAAAAAACCTGAGTAAAAATACTCAGGTTTTCTATAAATATCAAGTGAAATTTAGTAATTCCACATATCATTTTCCATGTCAAGAATCTGTGCTTTGATTCTGTCGCTTTCTTCCAGCTGCTCTTCAGCATTTCTAGGAATATAGTCTTTGATAGTACCATCTCCTAAACCGCTTGAAGATTTGTAGATAATAGAAGAGAACCTTCTTGCATTGATGACATCATCGAAAGATAAGTCAGCAGAAGAATTTTTTCTATTGAAAACATAGTTGTTTGCTAAAATATCACGAGCACTTGGATAGTAAATCCAGAACAAATCGATCAGTTCATCAGCACCAGCTAAAGGTTGACCATCAGGACCAATTCTTCCAACAGATGTCGGATCCGGACCCATAGCTGCGATACCAAGCGGTCTGTATTTCATCTGACCATCTCTTTTATCGATAAACCACATACCCATCACTTTAAGAACTTTTACTTTATCAGTAGTTGTTCTGATGATATCTGTTAATCTTTTCTTCTCGTCTTCTGTAAGTGTTCTTCCAGAGTTAAGGATATCGATAGCTTCTTCGTCAAGTCTTACACTTTCCAATCTTTTCTGAATGGCTTCCGGTGAAAGTCTGGTAACGAAGTTTTCGTCATCATAAACTTCTTTGATGTCACCTTTAAGGGCTCCATCAAGTAATAATTGATATAATGATCTTGTAGAGCTGGAAAGAAGACCATCCGGATTGTCATAATAAAACGGCTGGTTGATCTTATCATTCATATCAATGATTTCCCAAACAAACATACTTTTGTAAATATCCTTGTCATCAACGAAACCATATTCAAGAGGCTTTACTTTATTGCTGATAACAGTATCCCCTGCTTTTCTCATTGATTCAGCTCTCATTTGTCTGAATTCCTCAGGAGAAGCAGCATTCAGAATAGTCTGGGAAAAAGCGAATCCCGAAACTAAAACTAAAAGGGTGCTAATATATTTTTTCATAATATGATTTTACAAATTAACCTTATTGAACATTAATAATTACAGGTGAAATTTCCTTAAGTCTCTGGTTACCCAATCCTGTAGCCGTAGCCTGAATATCATAAATCTGAACTACATCACCAGGTCTTAGGTTTCTAAGCATACCTTCTGCTCCTGATAGTGAGCTACCTTGAATCAGAGTACCTGCTTTTCCTGGAAGCTTAATAATAAAGCTATTAACAGTGAATGAAACAGGGAAGTCAAAGTCTGGTAAAGTAGCAGAAACAATCTGGTTAGGAATAGAACCAACCGGCATAAAGTTTACAGCTTTACCTCTGATCTGACCTTGTGGTCTAGGGATATTCTTAATTCTATATTCAAATACCTGAGAAACTGTTTTACCATATGGATCTGTTCCTGATAATGTTAACTTCACTACATTTCCTGTTGTAGGAGTAACATTCCATTTACCCTGACCTGTACTCTTCACAGTAGCTCCTGCTGCAGATAATGAAAGTTTAGAATTGTCAGCACCTAAGATTGATCCTGAAACAGGGTTCTCAAGTCCTCTATACATTACATTCATCTTATCGGCAGAAAGTAATAATCCTTTTTCAAGTTTTACTTCTCTTGGTCCTGCAATTACATTATAAGTATGTGTCCAAGGGAAAGACTGAGGTTTCCCTGAAGCATCTGTTAATGTAATTGTACCTCCTAATTTATGTTCACCAATTCCAGAACCTGAAATTTGCATAACACCTTTACCGTTTTCTACTCTGCTTACTCCAGAGATGCTGATCTTGTTACTGTTAGAATAAGTTCCCAGCATTACTTTTACTTCAGCCTGTTTTCCTGCCTGGATATCTACCGGACCTGAAACAATAGGCTCATAGCTTGAGAATTTGATATTCGCATCTACTTTTTCCTGAAGTAATAGTGCCAATGCATCAGACTGAACGTTTCTGGCATCATTTTGGATAATTTCCAAATTAGATATCGCAGCGATTAGCGGCTGATGGTAAAATTTATTCTGAAACCAGGTCTTTTCATTGGGAGATGTTCCTTTAGGATACTCCGCAATAAGAGACTTATTGGCTCTTGCTACTAAATCCTGTAACTGGGCATTGCTTCCGAAAGTAGCATTGATGTAGTTTCTTACATCATCAATTTTAGCTTTCAGATCCAGTGCATTCTTTGATGGAGTATTTTCATCTCCTTCCTTAAAGAAATATTCAGTAGTAGCTTCGTTGTTGTTCAATGCAGCAAAGTTTTCACTTACATCAATATCTTTTCCTGTTTTAGGATCCTTATCGTGAAACTCAGATTGTTTTTTCAACAAATCTTTAACATCCTGAGCAGATTTCACCAACGCATCAATTTTGGTTTTCAATACTTTGTACTGAGCCCAAGGCTGTGCGTAAGTATCAGGAACTTGCTGAGCTTTAGCTTCCAACGTTCTCTCAAAGATCTTCTCGTTCTTTCTTTCTGTTAAAGTTCTGGTTTCATTTAATGCTCTGGTAGAGTCATAGTATGATCTGATGATTTCTGCATCAATATTTAGGGCCATCATCGCGATGAACACCAAATACATCAGGTTGATCATCTTCTGACGAGGGGTCTGTTTTCCTTGTGCCATTCTCTTTTCTTTGTTTTTTGATTAAGTAGTTAATTTAGAAATGGTTAGGAATTAAGACTTCATAGCGGTTAGCATACCACCATAAACTCTATTTAAGTTATTAAGATTAGATGTTAAACCTTGTAGCTCTTGGTTGAATTTCTCAGATTGCTCTGCAGATTTCTGCATATCAGCAACATACTTGTTAGCAAATTCAGATTGTCTCTTACCGCTTTCAAGCTGCATTGCATAAAGTGCATTCATACTTTCCATATGCTGAGCTGCTTTATTCAACTGGTCGTTATATTTATGAGTAGAAGCAGATACGTCAACAGTCTGATTAATCTGATCAACAGAGTTTGAGAATTTATCAATTCCTGTTCTTAATCTTTCAAATAATTGAACGTCTAATCTGGCATCTTCAAGCATTTTATCCAATTTGCTGGAAAGAGAGTTTTCCAATTCAGCAAATTGAGCGCTTGTATTTTTAGTTGTTACATTAGAATGTAAAGGATTTGGATTCGCATGTTTATCTAATAACTCAGGATAAACATTTTCCCAGGCATAAGACTCTTCAGTTTTTGGAGGGTCAAATGCAAAGATGATAAAGATAATAGCCTCAGTAATAAGTCCTACAGTAAGCGCGATGTTACCATTAATAGGTCCTAAGGTAATGTGAGTAATTTTAAGCCAAGCTCCAAGAATTACAATTGCAGCACCGAATGAATAAAAGAAATTCATCCAAGCATCTTTAGTCTTAAACATATTGAGTTAGTTTTTTTAATGTTAAATAAAATTGTTATTGAAAATTGTCTGATTAGTTATCTGTTAACTCTTCTTGGTTTAACGGCTGCTTCAGGAATGTCCTGTACAGTTCTGAATCCGATATAGCTTCTTGCGGAATCTTTTCTTTCCCAATCTCTCGCACCTGTCATCAGTGCATATCCTATATCTTTCCAAGATCCACCTCTTACGGATTTCTTCGTATCCTTTTTATCCTTAGTAGAAGGATTTAATGTAGAAGTGAATCCAGCTGAAGAGTTGTTAAAAGAAGATAATGTCCATTCAGAAACGTTTCCAGCCATATCAAATAACCCAAACCCATTTTTCTTAAATTTCTTAACTGGAGCTGTATATGTATAAGTACCTTTTTTCTCGTCTTCCATGTAGTTACCTCTCTTAGGCTTGAAGTTGGCAAGGTAGCAACCTCTGTCATCCATTAAATATGGACCACCCCAAGGGTAAGTAGCATTTTGCATACCACCTCTGGCAGCATATTCCCATTCAGTTTCTGTTGGAAGACGAAATACTAATGGTTTTTGTTTTTTTCTTTTTAAACTTTCGTTGTAATCTGATTTCAATTTAGATCTGAAGTTACAATAAGCCCTTGCCTGATCCCAGGTAACCCCGACAACAGGATAGTCTTTATAAGCCTTGTGCCAGAAATACTGTTCAAACAATGGCTCATTGTAAGCAAAGTGGAAATCTTTTACCCAAACTGTAGTATCAGGATAGATCGCGATACTTTCACTTTTCAGGTAGTTAGCTCCTCTTTCGTTATCTGCAACAGCAGCGTCCATATCTCCCCAACGGTAAGTATATTTCAGCTTACTTACATCTAAAATTCTTTCGTTTCCAATTCTTGAAGAAGAAGGCAGATACATAGATTCTAAAACTTCTGCGTATTCTACATCCGGATATTTTGATGTACTCCAGTGTAAAGGGATTTTCCAATCTAATCTTTTGCTGGCATCATAGCTTCCGTCTTCACGGCCGCCCTGGCCTTCCATATATTCTTGATAAGGTGTTAAATTTTCTTCTTTTTTAGCAAGGTATGCGTAATCTCCTATGCTTGCTCCTTTACGTCCACCTTCGTCACCACCTTCTCCGGCAGCTTCAGCTAGTAAAGTTCTTGCGATAGAGTCTCTTACATAATTGATAAATACTCTGTACTCCGCATTGGTAGTTTCTGCTTCATCCATGAAGAAAGAAGAAACAGTAACTGTCTTCAATGATGCTTTTTCAGGTGTATTCGTCGGATCCTGGTCTGCTAAACCAGCAACAAACGAACCTGCAGGAATTGCGACCATTCCGTATGGTCTTTCCGCAACAAATGATTTAGTTTTTTCTCTTGGTATCAATTCTCCTTTTGTTCCTGGCTTCCCTACAGAAGAGCTGCCACCACCTGAACAAGATACCGATGCTACCGACGCAGACAATAATAAAAGAAATATCCTTTTCATGTTAATTTTTATAATTAAGCCGTAAATATATAATTTTTTTAAGAAACTTTTAAGATTTTTTTTGAAATAACGGAAGAAATCTAAATTTATTTTATTTACAACAACTTTTTATTCCACGGTAACAGATTTTGCAAGGTTTCTCGGTTGATCTACGTTGGCTCCTCTATATACTGCAATATAATAAGCAAGCAGTTGAAGAGGTACGGAAGCAACGATTGGAGAGAAACATTCTGAAGTTTCAGGGATTTCGATAACATAATCTGCCATTTCGCTCACCTGACGGTCTCCTTTATTCACTACAGCGATAATTTTTCCTTTTCTCGCTTTAATTTCCTGAACGTTACTTACAATTTTATCATAGTGACCTTTTCTAGGTGCTATAATTACAATCGGCATGTTTTCGTCGATCAGGGCAATCGGACCGTGCTTCATTTCTGCAGCCGGGTATCCTTCTGCATGGATATAAGAAATTTCTTTTAATTTTAATGCTCCTTCCAGGGCTGCAGGATAATTGTATCCTCTTCCCAGGTAAAGGAAATTGGTAGCTTTCACAAAATCTTTTGCAATATTCTGCGTAAGCTCATGAGTGGTATTTAACACATCTTCAATTTTCTTAGGAATAGCATCAAGCTCAGCAATTAAGCTCATAAATTCTGCGTTTCCTAGGTTTCCGTTGTGTTTTCCTAATTTAAAGGCAATTAAAGTAAGAATGGTAAGCTGTGCTGTAAATGCTTTGGTAGAAGCAACCCCGATTTCCGGGCCAGCATGGGTATAAGAACCTGCATCTGTAATTCTTGCAATGGAAGAATCTACAACATTACATATACCATATATAAATGCACCTTTTTCTTTTGCTAATTTTAAAGCAGCCATTGTATCAGCAGTTTCTCCGGACTGAGAAATGGCAATCACCACATCTTTATCAGTAATAATCGGGTTTCTGTATCTGAACTCTGATGCATATTCTACTTCAACAGGGATTCTTGCATATTCTTCAATCAGATATTCTCCGATAAGACCCGCATGCCATGAAGTACCGCAGGCAATGATAATAATCCTGTTGGCGTTTTTGAATTTCTCAACATGATCCCAGATTCCTGCCATTTTAATAACTCCTTCATCTACAAGAAGTCTACCTCTCATTGTATCGTGTACAGATTTAGGCTGCTCGAAGATTTCTTTAAGCATGAAATGCTCGTAGCCACCTTTTTCTATCTGTTCAAGGCTTAATTTAAGCTCCTGAATTTCAGGCTCAATTTTAGAGTTTTCATTGATGGTTCTGATATCTACTCCGTTTTCAAGAGAGATCGTTGCCATATGCCCTTCTTCAAGATAAATAGCTTCTTTTGTAAATTCTACGAATGGAGAAGCATCGGAAGCGATAAAATATTCTTTATCTCCGATTCCGATTGCAAGAGGAGAACCTAATCTTCCTACGACCAATACACCTGGATAATCTTCATGAAGTACAGTGATGGCATATGCTCCATATACTTCATTCAATGCATATCTCACTGCTGTAGGGAAATCAATTTCAGGATTAAGATCCATAAAATACTGAATAAGGTTTACCAATACTTCAGTATCTGTCTCTGATTTGAAAGTGAATCCTTTTTCAGTAAGCATTGTCTTAATGGTATCATAGTTTTCGATAATACCATTGTGTACAATTGCAATTTTTCCGTTGTTTGACAAGTGCGGATGGGAGTTTCTGTCACTTGGAACTCCATGGGTTGCCCAACGGGTGTGTCCCATTCCAATTTTAGACTTTCCTTTTAGCTCTTTGGAAATATTCACCAAATCCTCCACTTTACCTTTTGTTTTTTCTACTTCCAGCTTGTTATCTGAACCTTCTAAAACAATTCCGGCACTGTCATACCCTCTATATTCCAATCTTCTAAGACCATTAATTACAATTTCATAAGCGTCTTGAAATCCTGTATATCCTACTATTCCGCACATATTTTATTTTGTATAGTGTTGTTTGTTGTTCTATTTTTTCGTTCCGTAAGTCACCAATAACTGGATTCTCTTCGGATTCGTATTGGTTTTATCTACTCCTGTAAGAATAATTCTGTTCATATCAAATGCTCTTGTTGTATTACGAACTCCTAAAAGGGTTCCTGTAGCATTGGCAGCAAATGTTCCTGCACTGATTATTAAAGGTTTATTAACAACCAGCTGTTCAGTTCCATCTACTGTTTCTTTCTTCCCTTCTACAAGATCCTTAACTGTTTTTGTTACGACAAAATCATAATAACCTGGTTCAGGTTTATCTTTAAAATAATATAATCCAAGCCCGTTGGTAAGATCTGAAGTAAACGCCAGTTTTTTGTAGTCAATTTTACCACCAGCATCTAATGTATTGGTTAAAAGTGAAAATCTTCGGTCTTCAGTAGAACCTGTATTTTTCCATGTTGCAGCATCAAGATAGATTCTGATTTTAGCACTTACAATACCTGCTTTATCTTTAACAAAAATATCCTTAAGCTTTGCAATCGTCTCATCTTTAATCTTAACTACCACTGAAGGTCCTCCCATTCCCTGAACAAAAAGTCTTTCATCACCTTCACTAGGATTACTTGCAGCCAATGCAGCCGCAAAAGATGATCCGGATCTGCTGTATTCATACAGACCGAGATGCGCATTAGAACCTCCTAGGTTGAAATTAAGGGTTGTCTGCGGTCTTGTTGTTGTTCCGTTATCCGTTTTATCATATTTATAATACATGATAAGCTGTAAATCATTAGGAGAGAACTGGTAGAGATATTTATCCGTTTCATCCACAGAAATTTTTATTCCTTTAAAATATCTGATAAAGTTGGAAGCATCCTGAAGCTCAGGTTTTCCTTTTTTATCAAGAATATGAGTCTGGAAAAAATCTGTGTTACTCAATTTCATTCTGAATCCTAAGTTTCCGGTAAATACAACTGAGTTGTCAGATTTTTTAGTGATAGATGTAGAACTGATAGTACCGTCAAATACTCCTGATCCCAGCAGTTCACCAGTACTTATTGTTTTATTGGAACGTTTGAAACTGTCATCATTTGCATCTATGAACGTGGTTACTTCATGTACATTGATTTTCATTGATTTTGAACCTGCTGTTTTACCGTATTTACGAACAGGGTACATTTTCTTTTCAATGGAAACTGCTGTAGCAACTCCATCTACCGGAAAATCAGTTTTCTCAAATGTTTTTGTTTTTAATGAATCGCCTTCAAAGAAGTAGGTATTCGCAGCAGTATTTGCAGGTGGTCTCACTACAAGAACTACAGAATCTACTTTTGGATTCGCTCCGTTAAAATCATAATTATCTACCGGCATTCTCAGCTGAGTAACATAAGAAGCTTTCTGCATTCCAAACTGGTTTTCAGTAAATGCTCCAAGAACACCTACATAGGAAGCCGAACCAGATTCGCTCACCGCACTGATCAGTCTGGCAGCATCACTTCTGATTGAATCGTTGTTACTATAATTGTATGCGATAACGGGATATGCAATTTCATTACCTTGTGCTGCATCATCATTAAACAACTGCTCACCAAGAGAATCTGGATCCGGTTCACAGTTATGAAGGAATGTACTTCCGAAAAACGCCATCAAAAGTATGGCGAAGGTCCTTTTAAGATTATGAGTCATTAAAAATGTGTTTTTTAATAAAGTTGATTTATTGAATCTATGTCCAGATACTCTGATTTTTGGGTAGCAGTTTCGTTGAAAGCCTTATCCAGATCTTCATCCAGAAACTCATCACCTTTCACAACGGCATCTACATAGTTCATACTTTCGATAACAAAACTTTTAATCGTTGGGTTATCTAACGCTTTTAATCCTGAAATATTATCAAACTGCAGTTTATCGTCAATCTTTTTATCCAGGTCGGCATCTTTCTCATTGTAAAGAGAAAGTATAATTTTCGCGTCTTTGAAATAAGTATCTGATTCGTAGTACGTTTTAAGATAAATTGGAACAAAAGAAGACATCCATCCATTTAAATGGATAACATCCGGCACCCAGTTTAGTTTCTTAATGGTTTCAATAACTCCTCTGGCAAAGAAAATAGCTCTTTCGTCGTTGTCTTCAAAAGGGTTTCCTTCATCGTCGAAATAATATTGTTTTCTTTTGAAGTATTCTTCATTATCAATAAAGTAAACCTGAAGTCTTTCCCCCGGAAGAGACGCTACTTTAATGATCAGAGGCTGATCCAGATCATTGATAATAATATTCATCCCTGAAAGACGGATTACTTCATGAAGCTGGAATTTTCTCTCACTTATTTGTCCAAATCTTGGCATAAAAACTCTTACATCATTGCCTTCTTGGTGCATCTTAAGTGCCATTTTGTTTACCACTGCAGCCATATTTGTATCTTCCTGATATGGATACATCTCTGTAGTAATGTACAGTATTTTTTGATTCGGCATAAACTTTCTATCTAATTTTTGTAAAAATGCTTTAATGTGCAAAATTACAAAAAAACATCCAACATTATTTTAATTAACATTTTTTTACGAAAATTCCCTTTTCAAATTATTAAAACCACATATTATTATGCGATATTTTTAGTATTTTTGAAATAGTATTAAAATAAACTATGGAAGTTCTAAAAAACAGAAAAGTCCTTCAGGATTTCATTGAAAGACAGAAAGAAATGGGAAAAAGAATTGGCTTTGCCCCTACCATGGGTGCCCTGCACAAAGGCCATCTTTCTCTGTATGAAGAGGCAAGAAAGGAAAATGATCTTGTTATTTCTTCGATTTTTGTAAATCCAACTCAATTTAACAATCCTGAAGATCTGGAAAAATATCCAAGAGATGTCAACAGAGATATATTGATTCTTCAGAATTCTGGTCTTGTAGATGCAGTTTATATTCCGGAGGTAGCAGATATTTATCCTGAGAAAGCCGAAAGCCAGCGATATGATTTTGACGGACTGGAAAATGAGATGGAAGGTAAATCAAGACCAGGCCATTTTGACGGCGTAGGAACTGTTGTGGAAGAACTTTTCAGACAGGTAAAGCCTGATAATGCTTATTTTGGTGAAAAAGATTTCCAGCAGCTTGCTATTATTAAAAAAATGGTAGAGAAAAAGCATCTTCCTGTTAAAATAACCGGAGTTCCTATTTACAGGGCAGAAAACGGACTGGCGCTAAGCTCAAGAAATCAAAGGCTTCATGAAGACCGGAGAGAAGCTTCTAAAGTAATTTATGAGACTTTAAAAAAAGTAAACGACTGGTTCAGAACTGTTACGATTCCGGAAATCAAGGAAAGAGTAGCTGATATTTTTGATGACCAGCAGGGAATGAAACTGGAATATTTCCTGATTGCTGATGAAAAAACATTACAGGAGACTGATTTTTTCTATAAAGACAGAAGTTTCAGAGCATTTATTGTAGTGGTAGTAGATGGTGTAAGATTAATTGACAATATGCATCTGGATTAATCTTTCCAGATTTAAATATCAGATCCCTGACTTAGGTCGGGGATTTTTTTATTGAATAAAGTAAGGCAAACATTATTTTACAACCTTGATGCATACAAAAATCAAAGGCCTCCTGAAGGAAGCCTTTGAAACACCAAATCACAAAATATTAATATGAAAAAAATTTACTTTTCAGTAAACTTGTGACCCGGCTGGGATTCGAACCCAGGACCCATACATTAAAAGTGTATTGCTCTACCAGCTGAGCTACCGAGTCGGCCACAATTAAAATGAAATAAATTTCAATATTAATTATAAAATTTTCTTTGCAGTGCCTGCGACTGGACTCGAACCAGCACATCCTTAGGAAACCACCCCCTCAAGATGGCGTGTCTACCAATTTCACCACGCAGGCAATAAAATCACAAATTAAGTAATTATTATTGCTAGTGACCCGGCTGGGATTCGAACCCAGGACCCATACATTAAAAGTGTATTGCTCTACCAGCTGAGCTACCGAGTCGGCCACTTGTGCAACAAGTTTTCATTTAAGTAATGTCCCTTGTTTTAAGTGGTGCAAAGATATGACTTTTTTCTTTATCTCAAAACTTTTTCGCAAATTTGTTTAAAAAAAATTCATGGTAATTTCATTGATCGGATACATGGGAAGTGGCAAATCGCACATTTCCAAAATATTAAGCGAAAAAATCGATTTTAAATTAATTGACCTCGATAAAGAGATTTCCAGAAGAAATAAATTAACCATCCCCGAAATTTTCGAGAAAAAGGGAGAGATTTACTTTAGAAAACTGGAAAGGGAGGCACTTGAAGAGATATTGGCTTCTGAAGAAAATGTAGTTTTAAGTCTTGGCGGAGGAACCCCGGTGTATTATAATAACATGGAGATCATCAATCACAACTCCAAGAGCGTTTTTTTAAGAACCGGAGTGGGAACACTGGTGGAAAGACTTTCAAAGCAGAAAGAAAAAAGGCCACTGATTGCCAATATATCAGATGAAGACCTGCCGGAATTTATTGCCAAACATTTGTTTGAAAGAAATCAGTTTTACAGCAAAGCACAATTCACTGTCGGGACAGATTCCAGAGAACCGGAAGACATCGTTAACGAAATAATAGAAAAGCTCTATCTCTAGAGCTTTTTTACTTTTTATATTAATCTTCATCCTCACCTTCACTGCCGGTCTCTCCGAAGAAATCATCCCAGTCTGTAAAATCGGAGTCGATATCATTGCCTACATATTCATCCATTTCTCTTCTGTCTTTTTTGGTAGGCCTTCCCTCTCCTTTGTTTCTGTAATAGTCCTGTGACATTTTACGAAGTTTCAGCAATTCGTATTGTTCTTTGTCTGTGACGTCCTGAATGTGAAGAGGTACCAGCTTGGCTCCAATTCTGCTTTTGGGGATCTGAATTACCTTTATTTTATAATCAATCTGATTCTTACGGATTTTGATCGTATCTCCTTCTTTTACCTCTTTAGACGACTTTACGGCAGACGTTCCTATAGAAACTCTGTTTTTTTTAATCTCCTCTGCTGCAATACTTCTCGTCTTATAAAAACGAATGCTCCATAAAAATTTATCTATTCTCATATTTTTTTATACTTTTGCCGTTATATTATTTGTAAAGTAATTAAAGTTTTTTGAAATGAAAAAAATATTTTTATATATCCTTGCAGGATCTTTGTGTTTTTCTGCTTGTAAGAAAGATGATGATGTATCAACCTATGTAGAGCCGGAAGATGTTGCTACGCAAAACACGTATGATGATCAAGCCATTAAGAAGTTCATGGATGAGAATTATCTGGATGCACAGGGTAATATAAAAGCTTTCAGTTCTACAGATACTGCGGATGATACTGAAAAGAAGCTGTCTGAACTGAGTCCCATAACACTGCCTTCAGGAACTATCTACATTATGAGAGACGGAGCTCAGCCACCAGCTGCCTCTGCAAAAACCATTGGAGATACTGATATTATTAAAATCATGGGAAGAGCATACTCTTACCTGGCGGTTAATTCTGACGGAAACACTTCATTTACATCAAAAACCGCTTTTTTAAATACTATTGACGGAACAGGTGTTCCTGTTATTGACCCTACATATTATTATGTAAAAAAATCAATACTGGATGCTGGTACAACTGATGCTGCAAAAAAAGCAAAATATTATCAAATCCCTGGGTTCAGAGAAGCTTTACAGAAGTTCAAAGCATACAATAATCTTTCCAGCGAGGCACCTTACAACCTACAGGGAGTAATCATTGTTCCTTCCAGAGCTGCTTTTGCAAGAAACCCTCATTATCCATATTTAAACATGTCTTACAGAAACAGGACTTTTGTATTCAACTTTCAGATTTATGGAAGAGAGGACAGACCTGATAGTGATAAACAGACAACAGAACAACAACAATAAAAAATATTCATACAATAAAAAAACACCGCATAAATGGCGGTGTTTTTGTTATATGTAATGTTGATTACGATCTTGCTTTCTGTTTTACATTTCCTAAAATATCCGGGAAATAAAGATCTGCAAGGTGGTCAAACTCATCTCCTCTCATAAACATGGTGGCGTCTACTTCTTCATAAGAACTTCTTCCTGCAGCCGCAATGAGTTCATTGCAGGTGTGAAGTGTATTTTTATGGAAGTGATACACTCTTTCTGCCTTATCTGTTACATCGAGTCCTTTAATAAGCATTTTATCCTGTGTAGCAACTCCTGTAGGACAATTGTTGGAGTTACATCTCAGGGCCTGGATACATCCCAAAGAGAACATAAATCCTCTGGCATTGTTACACATATCGGCTCCCATGGCAATGGCTCTCAGAATATCAAGACTGGTAAGAACTTTACCACTGGCAATCACTCTTAATTTACTTCTCAGGTTATAGTTATTAAGCGTTCTGTTCACAAAGATCAAAGCAGGTTCCAACGGCATCCCTACTCCATCTGAAAACTCCGGTGGTGCAGCTCCTGTTCCTCCTTCTGCACCATCTATGGTAATGAAATCAGGATAAATTTTCAATACATTCATCTGTACACAGATATCTTCAAATTCTTTGGTATCACCGATACAAAGTTTAAAACCAATTGGCTTTCCTCCTGAAAGTTCTCTTAACTGCTGTACAAACCTCAGCAATCCGCCAGCATCAGAAAAAGCGCTATGGGATGGTGGTGAAATAACAGTCATTCCCGGTGTGACATGACGAATCGCTGCAATTTCCGGTGTATTTTTTACTCCCGGAAGCACTCCTCCGTGTCCTGGTTTTGCTCCCTGTGATAATTTGATTTCAATCATTTTAACATTAGGAAGCGTGGAATATTTTGTAAATAATTCAGGGTTGAATTTCCCTTCCTCGTCACGGCATCCGAAATATCCTGTTCCGATCTGCCAGCAAAGATCTCCTCCTTCCAGGTGATAAGGTGAAATTCCTCCTTCCCCTGTATTATGATAGAAGTTTCCTTTTTTGGCTCCTCTGTTCAGTGAGATCTGTGCTCTGTCACTCAAGGCCCCGAAACTCATTGCTGAGATGTTAAATAAAGAAGCATGATAAGGCTGTGTACATTGTTCTCCTCCAACCCATACTCTCGGAAGTTCTTCTGATGGTGATTTTGCATAAATAGAATGCTTGATCCCTTCATACTTTCTGTGATTTACTTCCAGCTGCGTACCAAAAGCTACCGTATCACTTAAATTTTTTGCACGTCTGTATACTGCAGAACGCTGGTTTCTTGGAAATGGTTTCCCATCTGTTTCCCTTTCAATAAAGTATTGTTGCATTTCGGGTGAAATACTTTCGAAAAAATACCTGAAGTATCCCAATACAGGAAAGTTCCTCAAAATAGCATGTTTCGATTGGTAAGCATTGTAAACACCCAATGCATAAATTGCGGATAACAGCGTAGGTATCCAATAATGCGCTCTGATCAGTATTGCTACAATCCATGTAGCAGCTACTAATACAATTCCCCAAGATAAAAACTTATCTCTCATGAATGTAGTATTTAAAAGTTTAAAAATAAATTTAGTAGAATTTTTGCAAAGAGCCTATGCTTTTGCTAAAAAATTTTGGTAAGAAGATTGCACAGAAACCGTGCCATCTGACAGGATTTTTTCTAAATTTAGAAATTCAATTTGATTGATGGATGCAGGATCAAAGTCTTTCTGGACTCTCACATAGTTTTCTGTGAAGCCGAACATTTTCCCGTCTTTATTTTCGTGCTCCCAAAGAACAGGCAGCGTTTTTCCCAATTGGGTCTGATAAAATGCCATTTTCTTCTTTTCAGAAAGAATTCTCAGCATTTTATTACGTTTTTTTCTTTCTGCTACGGGAACTACTCCGTCCATAGCTGCAGCTTCCGTATTTTCTCTTTCAGAATAGGTAAATACGTGAAGGTAAGTGATAGGAAGTTCATTAAGGAAATTATAGGTTTCCATAAATCTTTCTTCTGTTTCTCCCGGGAATCCTACAATAACATCTACTCCGATAGCCGCATCAGGCATTACCTCGCGGATCTTGTTCACTCTGTCATTATACAGTTTGGTCAGGTAACGACGTTTCATCCTTTTCAAAAGATCATCGCTTCCGGATTGTAACGGGATGTGAAAATGCGGAACAAAGCTTTTGCTTTTAGAAACCAGTTCAATACTTTCATCTTTCAAAAGATTGGGTTCAATAGAAGAGATACGGATTCTTTCTATTCCTTCTACCTTATCCAGTTCTGAAATAAGATCAAGGAAAGTATGCTCGTGTTTTTTATTTCCAAATTCTCCTTTACCATAATCACCGATATTCACCCCTGTAAGAACAATTTCTTTGATATCTTTCGCAGCGATCTCCGTGGCATTTCTAAGAACATTTTCGATGGTATCAGAACGTGAAATTCCTCTTGCTAACGGAATGGTACAGTAGGTACATTTATAATCACAGCCGTCTTGTACTTTCAGGAAAGCTCTGGTTCTGTCCCCAATAGAATAACTTCCGATAAAGAAATCGGTTTCTTCAATTTCACATGAATGCACTACGCCTTCATTCTCAGATTTCTCCAAATCATCAAGGTAGCTCAGAATATTGAATTTTTCTTTTGCTCCTAAAACCAGGTCCACTCCTTCAATCTGTGAAATTTCTTCAGGTTTTAGCTGTGCATAGCATCCTACAATAACGACCAGTCCTTCCGGATTGGCTTTCATTGCTCTTTTCACGTGAAGTTTACATTCACGGTCAGCATTTTCTGTCACGGAACATGTATTGATAACATACACATTCGCTTTTTCATCAAAGCTTACCTTATCATAACCTGCATCTGTTAATTGACGGGCAATAGTAGATGTTTCTGCAAAGTTTAATTTGCAGCCCAGTGTATGAAACGCGGCAGTTCTGTGAAAAGTAGACATTTGTTACTCCTGAATTTTATGGGTGCAAAGATAGTAATTTTAATAAGAACTCAAGATTGATTCAATCTATTGTTTATATTCATCTCTTACTTCGGGGCTGTTTTGAAAGCAGACGGGCGACGAATTGGAAGCTGTATCCTGACCTGAAAATTTGGTTTTCATTTCTGTATTAAATTCCTGAGATCGGTTTCTGGCAATTGAAAGTGTACTCCAGTCTTCATTTTTTATCATTTTAGCAATATAAACAATCTGTCCGATGTGGTAAGGATAGTGAGCCAATTGACGAAGAACGGCATCAATAACAGGATGTGCTTCTCCTCTGATGTACGTTGTGGAATAGAGATTCTCCTCGTTTATTTTATCAAGAGCATCAAAAAAGCATTCCCAACCCTGTTCCCAAAAATCAAGAACCTGTTGTTTAGTAGTAAATGTATTGACAAATTCTCCGTCACGGTTACGCCAGGATTTCTCACCATCTTCGGTAAGGAAATTAGTCCATCGTGAAAGCATATTTCCTGCAAGATGTTTCACAATCACAGCAATAGAATTACTTTCTTCATTATACTGCCAGAACATCTGGTCATCTGTTAACTGTTCAAAGGTTTTATCACCAAGAGATTTATAGTATTCAAAACGTTTTACAAACAGGTCTTTCATTCTTTCTATTTTATTTCCTAATTTAATAATTTTTAAAACTAAAAACCACCTCAATTGAAGTGGTTTTTTCTATCTGTTTTATTATTATTCTCTGTTTTTCACCAGAACCCAGCCTGTATATTTAATGGCCGTATTCTTTTTATCATTTTCATTCCATGTGATAGAATACCAGTATGTCCCTGTAGGTACTCTTCTTCCACCCTGGGTTCCATCCCATTTGTAGCCGTTGGATCGGTCTGCCTGGAAAATTTTATTTCCATAACGATCGAAAACATTCATGATCAGATTTTGTTTGTTGGCAAGGGCTGAATAGTCGATCACATCATTTATTCCATCTGCATTAGGGGTTATCACATTAATCAAATTAGGTACAACGATTCCAATTTCTATCGGATCACAATCATAGGCATCTTTTACATATACTTTATGATCTCCTCTGGAAAGGTTATTGAAAACATTGGAATCCTGCCAGATGATATTATCTATTGAATATTTATAAGCCGGAGTTCCACCTATTACGGATACTGTGATTGTATTGTTCGAAATATCAATCCCGGAAACAACCGGCTGCTCGGAAGGAAGCACTTTTACCGTTTGTGTCGTCACACATTCTCCTGTTTTAAGTTTTACCCAATATACTCCTATTCCTGCTTTAATGCTTTGCGTAGTAGCTCCTGTACTCCACTCGTAGCTTTTAAATCCGGGTCCTGCATCCAGCGTAGTCTGGTCTTCTGCACAAATTGTCACATCTTTGAGCTTATCAGAATATACAGGCGGAATAACGATTAAAGTAACTTTAGCCACATTATAACAACCCTGAGCATTAGAAACTCTTATATACACAAAGCCATTAGGTGCAATGTAGTTATTGGGATTCAGGATTTCATTGGTCTGGTTAACAGCATCTGTCAATGAAGGATAATATTTTTTTGTCGGATTAGTTTGACCAGTTACTGAAGCATTGACAAGATTGAAAGAAGCGGTGGCTGGACTGGATTCGATGAAGCATGATCTCAAAGTCGTTTCATTTACGACTACAACGGGATAAAATTTCAACGTAATCTGTGCCACTGCAGTACAGCCAAATTCTGATATTACCTTTACGTAAATAACTCCTTCTGCAGAGACAAATGCCATTGGGTTGGTAATCTCATTGGTTCCGGCATTGAGATCCGCCATTGTAGGATAATATTTCTTAGTAACATTAGGGTTTGCAATAACATCTGCTGTGGTTAAATCAAATAAAGCTGTCCCTGCATTATTATTGTTACACTGGGTCAAAGTTGCGTTTGTTGCTGTGATAGAACCATTTTTAAATTTAAATGTTCCAACCTGCTTACATTTGTTGAGCGGATTAGATGCATTGGCCGGATCGGTATAATTGATACTGTAATAATAGACCGTTGTTGTATTGACTGTAATAGGAACTGTAATAGGGTTATTCCCCGTTAAGGCATCATTCTGGCTCAGATGATAACTTACCCCAAAGTTTTGATTTCCATTAAGAATTCCTGAGGATAATGTAGAAAAATCAAATAAAGCTGTTGCAGAACATATGACAACTTCTCTTGGGTCAGCAGGATTGGCAGCCGGAATTCCGGGAGGATTAAATGGCTGGGTCTGAATAGCCGGATCGGTAAATGGTGAAGCCAGTGTTGCAGTTCCTCCCCACGTTAAAGAAAACGGTGCTGTAGTGGAACTGGTACTGCTCACCCAGTTGTCAATAAACAAGTAATAGGTTTGCCCTGGTAAAACATCAAGATATCTGCAATAAGGAGTCAGAGAGCCTCCTGCAGCGCTTAAAAGTGTGCTTGTCATATTCAATCCTGTAGCAGGACCTGGTCCGATAACTGTTGCAGCATTACAACGGATTGGTGATCCTAAACTTCCACAGGTTACATTAGGACCAAAAATCGCCCAGTCATAATCGGCATCCGGATTATTCGGGACAAGGTCGAAGGTAAGTGTACCTCCTGTAGCGATTGTAATTTTATACCAGATTGAGTTGTGTTCTCCCGTAAAATCTATACAGCTTCCGGAATTGACCAGTTCCTTTATGTTACCATATCCGGTAGGACTATACGTGATATTTGAATTTCCGCAAACGGAAAGTGCAGTAGCACAGTCAGCCTGGGCATAGAAAGTATGAGAGAGACAAAGAAGTATGAAAAGTAAAAGTTTCCTCATAGATTTAATGTTTTTATGGTTATATCAGTTACACATTGCATTGATAATCAACGCACATCAAATATAACCTTATTTTAATTAAAAACAATAAAATCTAAACAATTTTACACTATTACAAATTAAAACATAGAATAATTTAAAATAATCCACATTATATCAAATTATACAGCAAATAATCAAATACACATCCTATTTATTTTATACTTGTAATATTTCCACAAAGATTTTCCAGGTGAAATATTTTATGGAAAGGACTTTTTACTTCTTTCAGATGTTCCTTATCCTGAATGAAGGTATATCTTGAGGCAATAGAATTCATATCGGAAACAATCACCAGCCAGCATTCATCTACTGACGTATCATAATAAGGGAATTTTTCGTTCTTCTTTTCAATAAGTTCCAGAATCTTTTCGGAGCACAGTTCATCAAACAGATTCATGCTGTACTCATGGGTTATGAATACATTTCTGCGATGGAAAGATTTTCTCAGACTTTTTACACAGCCTACAGCCTTATTTTTTTTAATGCTTTTATAAATACTGATAACGTTTTCCTGTTGTATTTCCAGATTATCAAATTTGGTTGCCGGGTGGAATTCTAAAAAATAAACACCACGATATTTCGTAGTGTCTTCCTGTTCTAATAATATTTCTGCCTGACGGAACATCTTGTTTAAAGTGCTTTCCACTTTTTTCATTTCCAGATGGTTGATTACTTCGGTCAGTTCTATTCCGATTTTTTTGTCGTTCAGTTTGGCGATAAAGTCCGGACTCTCGCAGGTAAGGTTTTCAAATTTCACTTCGGGAAAATGATGCATAAAAGAGTTGAGAAGAAGAATCTCGGATTTCTTTCTGTATTTTTCACGGTCGTGCAGCGGAGATTCGTCTATGGTACGGTGATACTTCTCTATGGGCTTTTTTTTCAAATGCCTGTTCAGGTAATATAAACTCAGATTCTTGATCAGATCTTCATCAGAAAATGTCTTTTTCATGTGTGATTTTTTTATTTAATTAAAGAACACATGCAGCCATTGGCTTTCATCATTAAAAGTTTTTGATAATCAAAAATTTACACTCTTAAAGATAAGCAAAAAAACAATTCAACACTTAGTTTTTAATTAATTTATCGATTAATTAATGTAAAGTTTATTTTCATAATTAATACCTTTGCCTTTTTAAACACAAACCCACATTTATGGATTTCAGGAATTTCAGAATACCTTACACGATTAATCCTCAATATTCAAAAAAAGCCGTTTATTTCTCAATGGAATTTGCTCTTGAGCAGGTACTTAAAATATATTCGGGAGGACTTGGCTTTCTGGCAGGCTCTCATATGAGAAGTGCCTATAACCTTAAGCAGGATCTTATTGGAATCGGTATCCTATGGAAATTTGGTTATTATGACCAGGCAAGAAACCACGATCAGACTTTACAACCTGTATGGACGAGAAAAATGTACAGTTTTCTTGAGGACACAGGAATAAAATTTCAAATCGAAATCCACAGTGCTCCGGTTTGGGTAAAAGTATGGTATCTTGATCCTGAAATCTTCAATACGGCACCCATGTTTTTCCTTTCTACAGATGTTCCGGAAAATGATCACGTTTCAAAAACAATCTGTCACAAGCTGTATGATGCGAATGAATCTACAAAACTTGCTCAATATATTTTATTGGGAAAAGGAGGAGCCAAGCTATTGGATGAAATGAACATTGAGAGAGAAGTTTACCATCTTAACGAAGCCCATGGGCTTCCGGCAGCTTTTTATCTCCTGAGAAAATATAACGGAGATCTGAATAAAGTTAAAGAAAAACTGGTTTTCACCACTCATACTCCTGAGGAAGCAGGTAATGAAAAGCACAGCTTCAGATTATGTTATGATATGTCCTATTTTTCGGGATACAGCATGGAAGAAGTGAAAAAGATTGAAGGATCTGATGATGACCGTTTCAATCATTCTCTTTGTGCATTGAGAATGGCAAGAATGGCCAATGGAGTTTCCCAGCTTCATGGGGTTGTTTCCAGAGCCATGTGGAATAAATATCCGGGAATCTGTGAAATCACATCTATCACCAATGCTCAGGAATTTAAATACTGGTCTGATAAACCTTTATACAATGCAAAAGATGAAAACGACGCAACTGTTTTTGATTTCCGTAAGAAATATCTGAAGAAAAAACTGTTCAGCATTGTTGCAGATCAGACAGGAAATTTATTTAACCCTAATGTCTTTACCATGGTCTGGGCAAGAAGATTTGCCGGCTACAAAAGAGCAGAACTTCTTCTCCATGACAAAGAAAGATTCTACAGACTTCTGAACAATCCAAAATATCCGGTACAGATTATCTGGGCAGGAAAACCTTACCCAATGGACTACTCTGCTATTTCTACATTCAATACCCTGGTAGAAGAAAGTAAAAATCATAAAAATATGGCTGTTCTTACGGGTTATGAGCTTTCTTTAAGCAAGTCTTTAAAACAGGGCTCTGATGTATGGCTTAATAACCCAAGGGTTCCAAGGGAAGCTTCAGGAACTTCCGGTATGACGGCTGCCATGAACGGATCTGTCAATTTATCTACAGATGACGGCTGGATCCCGGAATTTGCAAAACATGGAGACAACTCTTTCGTAGTTCCCAAAGCAGATTATCTGAATATGAGTATTTACGAACAGGATAATTATGATTTAAATAAGTTGTATGAAATTCTTGAAAATGAAATTCTTCCCACCTATTACGACCGCCCTGATGAATGGAGAAAAATCCAGCACAATGCAATGGATGATGTGAAAGATCATTTCAACAGTGACAGAATGGCGGATGAATACTACAGAATCCTCTATAATAATCAAAAATAGAATTAATGAGCAATGTCTTGAACACACCTGAATCCGGTATGTTCAAGACTTGTATCAGGACTGCTTTTCATACGTCTGGCCACCCTGTATCCACTGCAGTAACTATCATTGCATAAAAAGCTTCCTCCCCGAAGACTGCGTTTAACACTATACGGTTCCTGAGGGTCATAAGATCTGTCAGCGCCCTGAGGATTTAAAACCAGTCTGCCTTCCAGTTTTTTATAGTAATCATAATTGTATAAATCGCTGCACCATTCCCAAACGTTTCCAGCCATATCATACAATCCATATCCGTTGGCTTTAAATGATTGTACAGGGGCAAGGGTACCATAGCCGTCTTTCTTTTCATTGAGGTACGGAAACTTTCCTTCCCAGCTGTTTGCTTTAGGAATTCCTTCATTGATGGGTTCATTGCCCCACGGATAGATATTATTTTTTAATCCGCCCCGTGCTGCAAATTCCCATTCTGCTTCTGTGGGCAAACGTTTACCGGACCATTTACAATATGCCTGTGCATCATCCCAGCTTATATGTACTACGGGATAATTGTCTTTCCCTTCAATATTGCTTGCCGGCCCCTGGGGATGTTTCCAGCTCGCACCTTTTACCCATTTCCACCATTGGCTGAAATCATTCAGATTCACAGGCTTGGTTGTTGGTTTAAACACCAATGAAGCAGCTACCAACAAACTATCCGGAGGTTTTGGAGTACCCTTAGGAAGGTTTTTCTTTAATTCGTCCCAATCGGGTTTACGTTCTGCCGTTGTGATATAGCCTGTAGCATTTACAAATTTATTGAACTGTGCATTCGTCACTTCTGTTATATCCATATAAAACGGAGAAACCTTCACTCTATGTTTAGGGTATTCATCTGGATCAGCCTGACTATTATCGCCTCCCATATCAAACTCTCCTCCGGGGATTAGCACCATTGCTTCCAGAGAAGTTTTTCCATTAAAACTGATATGAGAAGAATCTGTTGTCCCTAATCTCTTCGGAATAGTCATGCAGGTATGCCCGGGTTTATTTCCCACAGGTTCTACGGCTTTATTTTTATTACAGGAACATACCAAACTTAATACTCCTGTACAAATTATCATTTTTATGGAAAACATCATCTTTATCTGAATATTTACAGTTTTTTATGATTTCGGTTTACTGTATCTCCATCCTTTTTTCAACTGAAGTGAAAGCTGATTGACTATTTTTTTAGAAGGAACTTCTTCAGCAATATTTATATTTTCGTCAGGATCATTTTTATGATCATAGAGCTCTCGGGCCAGATAAGCTCCGGGCTTTTCAGTCTCTTTATTCCATTCGAACCATTCTACATATCGATACCTGTCGGTACGGATGGCATATCCCATTCTTTCTACATTTTGTCCCCCTTTGGCTTTTACCCCGTATCTTCCCAATAAAAACTGACTGTAGGCTGCTGTTTTCCATTTACGGTCAGAATCCGAAAGCAGAGGTTTCATACTCGTTCCCTGAAGATAATCGGGAATTTTTATTCCGCTCATATCACATAAAGTAGGATAAATATCTACGAACTCTGTCAGAGCATTGCTGGATTTTCCTTTTGCTTTCACTCCTGCCCCACTGATAATAAGCGGTACTCTGGTATCAATCTCATAGTTGCTCTGTTTGCACCAGCTGTTATGCTCTCCCAGTTTCCAGCCATGATCTCCCCACAATACAATAATGGTATTTTCACTCAAACCTAATTCATCCAGAGCTTTTAACAATCTGCCTATCTGAGCATCTGTATAAGAGACAGAGGCATAGTAGGCATGGATAATTTCCTTTTGCTTTTCCAAATCATATGGCTTTTCCGATGGTAAAGGCAGGTCTGATCTGTCCGTATACCCTCTCAGTTCAGCATCACCATGTACGGCAAATTCCGGAGCATTTTCAGGTATGAATTGATTTTTCGCAAGAGGTATGTCGTTTCTGTTATACAAGTCCCAGTATTTTTTAGGAGCGTTAAATGGTAAATGCGGACGGTAATAACCTACTGAAAAAAAGAAAGGCTTATCTTTTCCTTTTAATTCTTTCAACTTTTGAATGGCCATGGTTGTTTGCGCTCCATCATAATAGGCATCATCATCAACGTCTGCCATTTCAACAGAATTAGCCTTTGTATAGATAAATCCATAAGCATCCGGTTTTCCTTTTCCTATTTTCTCAAGGGCAAGCTCCTTTTCTTTCTGAATCAGTTTGTTTTTCTCCAGCTGATATACTGCGTCCGGATCAAAAGGGTATCCATTTACATGAAGTTCTTCATTCCAGGACTTATCATCAGGTAAAGTATTATGAAAGGTTTTTCCGATTCCTACCGTATAATACCCGTTATTCTTGAATACCTGCGGAAGAGTGATTACATCCGGCAGGTTTTTCCTGAAATCTGTCTGAAGATCCCATACACGAACAGAATCTGGTCTCAAACCTGTAAGGAGGCTTGCCCGTGAGGGGTTGCATACAGCCTGCTGGCAATAGGCTCTATTAAAAACAACTCCTCTTGCTGCAAGTTTGTCCATATTAGGAGTTTTTATAACAGTGTTTCCATAGCAGCCCATTTCAGGTCTTAAATCATCAATAGGAATAAACAGGATATTGGGTCTTGTTTGCTTGATAGCGGATCTTACACTTTTTTTAGGTTTGGGATTATCCTTATTAAAGCTTACACCTCTCACCGCTATGCAATTACAAATCAATATAATGAATACTATTTTTAAAAAGTTGAAATTCTTCATGAGGTATAATTTTCTTTTATTGATAAGACTTATTTGTTATCAGCTTATTTCTCACTTCCTTCCATCCTTTTTTACGTTGTTCAGAAAGCTTGTCAAGGATGTCTTTATTTTCGGGATACACTGCAATATTGAAATTTTCTTTCGGATCTGAGGTAAGATTATAAAGTTCCCGTGCCACAAGTTCTCCCGGCTTTTGGGTTACTTTATCCCAGTAGTACCACTCTATCAGGTGATAATTTTTAGTCACCATTGAATATCCCATATAATTTTTTTTGTTAAGGTCTATCCCTTCTCCTGCCGGACGCAGAAACTGGCTGAATACGGCTCCTTTCCATTCCACGCTGTTTTCATTCAGAAGTTTTTTAAAGCTCGTTCCTTGCAGATAAGCAGGAGTTTCTATTCCTGCAAGATCACAAAGGGTTGGATAAAGATCTACCATCTCTACCAGTTCATTGCTCTTACTTCCCGGATTTTTCATTCCAGGTGCATATACAATAAGAGGAACCCGGGTATCATTTACATAATTAGTCTGCTTACCCCATGCATTATGTTCTCCTAATTTCCAGCCGTGGTCTCCCCATAAAACAATAATAGTATTATCTATTAATTTTTGTTTTTCAAGCTCATCTACGAGTCGTCCAATACAGGCATCAACATAGCTTACAGAAGCATAATACCCATGTTTCAGAATTCTGGCTTCTTTTTCCGGCATTCTGAAGTAGGCAGGATGTTTTACATATTCAAGATCATAACAAGCAGTCATCTCCCTTTGGTTATACATGGCCATGCTTGGTGCATTAAACGGAATAAAGCTGTTATCTGCCATTGGTATTTCCATAGGGTCATAAAGATCCCAGTACTTTTTGGGAGCTACAAAAGGTAAATGCGGCCTGAAATACCCCAGTGCCATGAAGAAGGGTTTCTTTTTATTTTTAATACGGTTGATGGTCTGAATAGCAAGTGATGTCTGAGCTCCGTCATACAGCGAATCATCAGGACAGTCTGCAACTTCTACAGAACGTCCGTATGCCCAGCCATTCCCATATTTTTTAGGATCTTTGGCTAATCTTTCCAATCTTTTGGCAGCAAGCTCAGCTTTAAGTTCACCACTGAAATAAAAAGATTCGGGATCTCTGTCTCTCATATTTTTAACGGCATATCCTTCAGGGCGAAGATCCGGCTCGCGGAAAGAGATAGAATCAGGCATGTGATTATGAAAAATCTTTCCGATGGATACTGTATGATAATTGAATTTTTCGAACTGCTGTGGAATCGTTACCACATCAGGATGTATTTTACGAAATTCTTCTCCCAGCACCCACACTTTGGTGGAATCCGGCCGCAAACCTGTTAAAGCACTGGCTCTGGAAGGAGCACAAACAGCTACCTGGCAATATGCGTTTGTAAAAGTTGTACCTCTTCTTGCCAGCTTATCAATATTGGGTGTTTTAATGATGGAATTACCATAAATCCCCAGTTCCGGCCTCAGGTCATCAACGACAATAAAAATTACATTGGGTTTGGACTTTTTTTGTGCTTGTCCTGCAATTATTGTAAATGATAAAATCAATAGAAGAATATAAACTGATTTTAAAGTTGAAACTCTGAACATATCAATTAGTTTTAAAAACCAGCCTTGTAAGAATGTGAGTTGCACCGTAATAGTAAAGAAAAAATCCCCAAGGCTGTTATTGATTAAATATTGAAAAAAGAAAAACTTTAACATCCACAAAACATTAAGAATTCTTTTTCATCATTTGTGTTTTGTATTGAAATAAGATATAATGAGTTATGGATGTGATGCGAATTTGCAACAAAAAAGAATAAACTCTTGCAAAGTAAACTACATCACATATACATCAATAACACAAGATTCACATTTACAGCGTTTTATAAATCACAAAATGATCAAAACATAGAAAAAATTATAGTTTAGGAAAACAAATCAGCTGATTTTCCATGTACTCCATTTATCTCACTTCATCTCGAAATTTCGAATTAGATAAAAAAAAACCGGAAAGTTGAGCTTTCCGGATGATGAATTACATATTTTTCTTTTTTGATGGTACTTTCATACCTTTTTCCCGCGCTTCAGAAATACCGATGGCTACGGCTTGTTTTCTGCTTGTCACTTTCTTTCCGGAAGAAGACTTTAATTTTCCTTCCTTGAATTCGTGCATTACCTTTCCTACTTTGTCCTGAGCTTTTTCTGAATATTTAGTCTTGCTCATGATCAGATTTTTTTTTAAGATTTTGGCAGGGATACCCCTAATTCATAAACACAGGCATGTTTCAAATATTTTGAACGCTCTCTCGATGTTACCGATTCAAAATGATCGTTTTTGATCACAATAATCGGGTCTTCCGCATTTTCAATCTCAAAATTGGCTAAATATCTTTCATCCGGTGGAGATTGTTGCAGTTTTGCTTTTATTTTCTGCAGCTCATCTGCATATTTTCTAAATCCCGGATCTGAGGAATGGATAAATTTATACTCATCGCCTGCATACACATAGTAATGAATTTTTTTCTCTATCAACCCCGCCTCATCAGTAATTTCGGGATTATCATTTCCGTCTCTAAAAACTACTTCCACTAATGTTCCTCCTTTTTTATGAGCACATTCTTCAGCGTCTTTAAAACTGGAAAAACCTGTATAAACAATCTGATCGTTTAATACATAACGGTTCAGTTTCTGGTTGTATGCATTCGTTTCCATAATTATTATTTGATTTGATTATAAGGTATGATATTCAATTTTTTTGCCAAAAAGCTTATTTGAAAAGCTTTTTTATACATTTAATAAAATTATTATCTTTGAAATCCATTACTATTAGAAATGAAAAAATTACTCTTAACTCTTACTGTTGCGGCGGTATTCCAAAATGTGTCGGCACAGGAAATCACTTTAGATAAAATATACTCAGGATATTACCGTGGAAAAGGGATCGCAGGAATCACTTCAATGAAAAACGGAGAAAATTATCTGGTCATTGAACCGTCAGGAATTGCAAAATATTCTTACAAAACTTCACAAAAAGAAGGGAATCTTGTAGATGGAAAATTTGAAAGCTATATTTTTTCTGATGATGAATCTAAAATTCTTTTACAGGTTGAAAGCCAGCCTATTTACAGACATTCTTTTCTGGGGAAATTTGATGTAAAAGATTTAAAATCCGGGAAAGTAATCAGCCTGAATGAAGGGAAACCTGTTCAGGAGCCTGCGTTTTCACCGGATGCTACGAAAGTGGCCTTTATTTCTGACAATAATCTTTTTTATCAGGACCTTAATTCAGGAAAAATCACACAGATTACAACGGATGGTAAAAAGAATTCAATCCTGAATGGTTTGGCAGACTGGGTATATGAGGAAGAATTCGGGCATGCAAAACAATATGAATGGACAAAAAATTCTGATGCCATCGTATTTGTGAAGTCTGATGAAAGCCAGGTTCCGGAAATCTATATTCCTATCTATGGGAAAACGCTTTATCCTACAGAAATGCGTTATAAATATCCAAAAGCAGGTGAGAAAAACTCCGTAGTTTCAGCACAGCTATACCGTCTTGATAACGGGAAAACAATGCAGCTGAACCTGGGTTCTTTCAAAAATTATTACATCCCGAATGTATTTCAGACTGCAAAGCCGGACGAAATGGTTCTGATCACTTCTGAAAGGATACAAAATGCTTCTGATATTTTAAAAGTGAACACAAAAACCGGAGCAGTTCAGAAGTTATTTACAGAAACAGATGAAAAATGGGTAGATACAGACAGCCCTACTCTTGAATTCCTTGAAGATGATTCCTTCCTTTGGGCTTCTGAGAGAGACGGGAACCGTCACCTGTACTGGTATGACAAAGATGGTAAGTTGAAAAAACAGATCACAAAAGGAAACTGGGAGGTAACCGATTATTATGGGTTTAATCCAAAGTCCAAAGAAATTTATGTTCAGACTACTGAAAAAGGAAGTATCAATAAAGTCATTTCCAAAGTCAATATTGAAAACGGAAAGACCCAGCTGATCTCTAATGCAGAAGGAAACAACTCCGCAAACTTCAGTAAAAACTATAATTATTTCATTGAAACATCTTCTACAGCAGCTAAACCTTATACCTATGTTTTAAAAGACGGTAATGGAAAAGCAGTAAAAGAGCTTCAGAACAACAATGACCAGTTACAGAAACTAAAAGCTGATAATTTTGTTGAAAAAGAATTCATTACGATTCCAAACGCTGTAGGTGATCAGATGAATGCCTGGATTATGAAGCCTAAAAATTTCGATCCTAATAAAAAATATCCGCTGTTTATGTTCCAGTATTCAGGCCCGGGATCTCAGCAGGTAGCCAACTCATGGGATAACGGAAATGCTATTTGGTTCAATCATCTTGTACAAAAAGGATATATTGTTGCTTGTGTAGACGGCCGTGGAACAGGCTATAAAGGAGCAAAATATAAGAAAGTAACTTATATGAATTTAGGAAAATATGAGATTGAAGATCAGATCACAGCAGCCAAGTGGTTCGGAAGCCAATCTTATATTGATAAAAGCAGAATCGGAATGTTCGGATGGAGCTTCGGTGGTTATATGACCAGTTTAGCCATGACGAAAGGAGCTGATGTCTTCAAAGTAGGAATTGCTGTAGCACCGGTAACCAACTGGAGATATTACGACTCTGTATACACAGAAAGATTTATGAGAACACCTCAGGAAAACCCGGATGGATATGATAAAAATTCTCCTACGGAATATGCTAATCTGTTGAAGGGAAAATTCCTTCTGATTCACGGAACGGCTGATGATAACGTTCACTTCCAGAATTCTATGGAGTTCTCTGAAGCTTTGATTCAAAACAAAAAACAGTTTGATTTCATGGCTTATCCGGACAAAAACCATGGAATTTACGGTGGACAAACAAGACCTCAGTTATACCAGAAAATGACGGATTTCATCCTGAATAATCTATAATATTCAATTATAACTCATAAAAAATCCCTTTCAGAAATTCTGAAAGGGATTTTTATTATTTAGGGTATTTCACCGCTTTATCCAGTTCTATAGGATTATTAAAGGCTTTTAACTTTTTTCTTTCGTTGGCTTCTGCGGGTTTCAGCTGTTCTTTGGAGAGAATTGTACCATCATCAAGCTGCAATTTTTGCCCTTCGCGCATGGTCAGATTTCCATTCAAGACATATTTAAAGGGATTGGAATAGAGGTCCAGCCTTAGTTTATTTAAATCCTTCTGGGTAACGGGAATTGCTCTGGATATAGAGGCATTTAATGAATTACGCTGATAATCATCCGGAATCATTTCACTTTTGATTACTTTAAAATAATAAGCTTTTTTTGAATCATATAGCTCCATGATTAAACCAGGTAAACCATTAAATTTATAAGGTCCGTAGGGCATTGGAATATCTTTAGTAAACCATGCGATCCAGTTTCTTCCTCCAAATTTGGTGGTCGCCTTTTGAAGCGAAAGGTGATCAGATATTTTTATGCTGTCTGTAATAGTCCACTGTTGCCTTGGTTCCTCAGACATTTTATAAAAATTCACATCCCCGATATATTCATAGTTCTGATAAGTATTGCTATTGTTCTTTTTGATGAGAAATGAAGTCAGCCTGCCAGGTATATATTGTCCGGTAGCAGTAAATATTGAATCATTAATATAATTCAACCTGTTATAATACGCTATATCCTCTTTTGTGATATCCAGATAATAATTTTCCCTGGTGATATCTTTTGAGGTCGAATCTTTCTTATATTTTACCTCATAGATGAACCTGTTGTTCTGAGCAAACATCATGCATGTTCCCAGCAATATAAATAATAAGTTTTTCATAATAATTTAATTTTCAGATAATAATTCCGGGATAAAGAACTCCAGATCTGCTCTTTCATACTGAACCGGGTATTCCGTGTCATTAATAAAGATATTGGGTGTAAAATGCACCCCATTGCTGCTTACCCATTCTTCATGTCCTTTTAATAATGCAAGTGCATTCTCTGAACTTCCAAAATATTTAGAATACTTATGATACCAGCCACTTTTGTCTTCATTATAGCCCTGAACATCATACCAGCTGCTCAACGCTTCCAGAAATTCTATTTTATTTTCGCTATTGATATAAATATTGGTAAGATTCACATGAACCGTTCTATTATCCAGATCATCCCTGCTAAGATCTATATCAAAGAAAATATTGATTCTCAAATCATTAGAATACTTTTTTACCAGCTTTAGAAAAACAGGATAAAATTCTTTGCAATGTTTACAAAAAGGATTGGTAATAAAGGTTAAAGTTTGATCTGCTTTTTCATTTCCAAACACAAAAGCGTTCGAAAAATCTTTATTCTCAACTTTTTTCTGTAAAGACAAATTATTTTTGAAAAACTGATAGTTTCTCCTGAATTTCAGATTTCTTTTTAGGGTATTTTCATCTTTCTGTCCCTTCTTATTTTTTATCCTAAAATTCATCAAAACAATGAGCGAACCTAAACTTCCTATTAGAAACAGAACAACAGTTATGTCCGGTTTTTTACTGGTAAATGAGATAAGATTGGCAGCCACCAGCTGAATACATACTGAGGTTATGATTACCATGCAGACAGGACAATACTTTTTAACAACAAATACCTGATAGAATAAGGATAAGAAAGCAACGGGTATGAATGCAAATAATCCATATTGATAGATCTCAAAAAAGAATTCAATATTTTTTATCAGACTCAATAAAATAAAACACACGATCTGACTGGTAAAAAACAGCAGTGAAATCTCAGATAAATCTATTTTATTAAAAATCTTCCATTTTTTCGAATTAAAAACCAGGTCACAATCCGTATTCAGATAATTGCTTTTACATACTCCAACCGGTATGAATGTTCCTTTCCCATGCGTTTTTTTGTAGGCTTCACGGGCAAATATGAATCCGATAAGTCCTGTAGCCGCAAAGATCAGTTTCAAAACCAGATTGGAATCATCATAAACGAAAAGGAACAGAAACAGCAGCGTTACAATTCCCCAGTTAATGTATGTATAATCTAGTTTTGATTTTGTATTGAACTGCTCCTCAGGCTTTTCTATAATAAGTATTATATTTTCCCATTCTGAAAAAAAATCTTCCGTTTGAGAACCATTGACTGTTATTTTATCACCTATATTATTCACCACTGCCAATTCTCCTTTTACTAAAGCCAGAAAATCCTCAGGTAAAATATCTTTTTCATCATTATCAATTCTGTAACTGTAATTTTCAATATTGAAAAAATGTAAAGCATCAGAAAATGCCAGAAGGCTTGGAAAATTGGGATGCCCTTCCAATTGAAGTTCAAACTCATCCTTATCAATATGTATTTTATTATCATCCAGGTAATTGATAACAGCAGTATAGCTTTTGCGTGTCATTTTACTATAACTTTTTGTATTTAAAAAAAATAGCAACAGTTTCCTGTTGCCATTTTAAAAGATTTACTTTAATTACCCACAACAAAAAGTACCGTTGCAATACGAATCACCATTCCCATTATGAGTATTTGCACATGCTGCATTGGTACATGCACATCCTGCATCCGAAATAGGATCTTCCTCTCTTAATCCCCCTTTAATGGTTTTCAACTCATTTCGGGATAAACTTCCTTTCATCTTTTTTAAATTGATCTTTTTCATAATAAATGTTTTTTTAATTACGTGTCACTATTGACATAGGCGAAAATAGAAAACAAATATCACTCACAAAGGAAATACATATGCATATTTTATGTTTATTCATTGTATTTTAATTTGTGAAATATGTACAAGTTTTTAAATAAAGAAAACCTGTCTGCACATTCATTTTTCTTATTTATTTCATTAATCATTTACGCAGCTATTATTTATTTTATCAATTAAAATTAAAAAGCTATTTTTGGGAAATTTGAAAATTGATTATATGAAGACTAAACATCCTAAAGGGCTGCCCTATCTATTCTTTACAGAAATGTGGGAGCGTTTCGGGTATTACCTGATTCTTGGAATCTTTGTTCTATATGTTATTGAGCCTACGGGCATGAAAGGCGGACTTGGACTTCCGGATAAAACTGCTGATGACATTTTCGGAACTTATATTGCTTTAACTTATCTGACTCCCTTTATTGGAGGATTCCTGGCAGACAGAGTGTTAGGATATATCAAATCTATTTATCTTGGAGGTTTTTTAATGGCTGCAGGATATATAGGTATGGGAGTTTTTAAAGATTTACCCCTGTTTTATACCTCTCTGGCATTAATTATTATTGGAAACGGTTTCTTTAAGCCTACTATTTCCACATTATTAGGAAACCTTTATTCAGAAGAACCTTATAAAGCTAATAAAGACTCTGGGTATAATATTTTCTATATGGGAATCAATATCGGGGCATTTATCTGTAATATTATTGCCGCTTTCATGCGTAATAAATTCGGTTGGGGTGAAGCTTTTATCACTGCGGGTGTAGGAATGCTTATCGGAATGGTTATTTTTACCATCGGAAGAAAGCATTACATTCATGCTGCACAGATGAAACCTGTACAGGAAGGTGATACAAAACTTTCAGAGATTCTGATCAAAGTATTTGTTCCTGCTATCGTTGCCGGAGCAATAGGTTGGTTTATCCCTGATAATATTTTTGGAAGTGACAGTACGGATGCCTTTATTTTTGCGTGTGTACCTGTTATTTATTTCTATGCATCCCTCTACTTTAAGGCTAAACCTGATGAAAAAGCCTCTATCGGAGCATTACTTTCTGTATTCCTGATCAGTATGTTCTTCTGGGCGGTTTTCAAACAAAACGGTACAGCATTGACAAGATGGGCTAATTATTACACGGACAGAAGTGTTCCTGCTTCTCTTGAAAAGCCATTGGAAGGTATCTATATGGTAGATGGGAAGAGCTATGAAGACAAAGAAACTCCTGTCTATGATAATCAGTTCCGTTCTCAGAAAGATGATAATGGGGAGACTAAAAAAGAAATGGGAAAAGATGTATACTTTAAAAACATATCCCCAGAGCAGCGTGCGACTCTTGAGAAAAACCCTGAAAACAAAGTTTATCTGTACAATACAGAACTGTTTCAGTCTATCAATCCGTTCTGGGTTATTGCGCTAACTCCGGTTATTGTAGGATTCTGGGCATTGTTGAGAAGAAAAGGAAAAGAACCATTAACGCCTACCAAGATCGTTTTAGGTTTATTTATTTCAGGACTTTCCTGCCTTGTCATGGTGTTAGCCGTAATGGCCGGAGACAATGGCGCTGTAAAAGTATCTCCTCTATGGCTGGTTGCCAGCTACGGAGTCATTACTATCGGTGAGCTGTGCCTGTCTCCAATGGGGCTTTCTTTTGTTTCCAAACTTTCTCCTGCAAGGATTACAGCATTGATGATGGGAGGATTTTTCCTGGCCAACTCTGTGGGAAATAAGCTTTCAGGAATCCTGGCAAGTACATGGTACAATTATGAAAACAAAACGAATTATTTCCTTGTTAATTTCGCTTTGTTAATATTTGCTACACTTTTAGGTCTTTCTATGTTAAAAAGGCTGAATAAGATTATGACAGAAAAAGGGCATTAAAATGCTCAATATGATAAAGATAACTAAGCTGCGGAATAGTCCCGCAGCTTTTTTATTTAAAAATAAAATTAAAACCTTGCCAAAAACCCAAAATAAACTATATTTGTCAGTCTTAACAAAAATTAACAATAGAAATGGATAATATTGAAGCATTGAGTCCGAAACCGGATGAATTTGTAGAGAATAAGAATTCCAGGCATCCTAAAGGATTATGGGTTCTTTTCGGAACAGAAATGTGGGAGCGTTTCAACTTTTATGGAATGAGAGCTCTTTTGACGCTCTTCATGGTAAATTCCTTATTGATAAAAGAAGCTGATGCAGCGATCATCTATGGTGGATTTCTAGCTTTATGTTATTTAACACCTCTTTTGGGAGGATTTATTGCTGATAAATATATCGGAAACAGATATGCGATCATCATTGGTGGATCGTTAATGGCTATTGGCCAGTTCTTATTATTCATCAGTGCCTCAACTTTTTCAGCGGATATTGGTAGTGCCAAACTTATCATGTGGCTGGCATTATTCGTGATCATTTTTGGTAACGGATTCTTCAAACCGAATATTTCTTCAATGGTGGGAAGCCTTTATCCAAAACAGGAAAAGTCTAAACTGGATTCTGCCTTCACTATTTTCTACATGGGGATCAACATCGGGGCTTTCCTTGGTCAGTTCATCTGTCCATACGTAGGAGACGTAAAAGATGCAGCAACAGGAGTAAGAGATATCTTCGCTTTCAAATGGGGATTCCTGGCAGCTTCTATTGCCATGGTAATCGGAACGGTAACATTCTTTATCCTTAAAAACAAATATGTAGTAACTCCGGAAGGAAGACCTATCGGAGGATTACCGAAAAACAATACAAGTGCTGACTTTGAAGAAGGAGAAACGCAGACTGCTAAATTCTCTGGCCAGGCTTTAGGAATCACTGGTGGAATATTTGTAGTTTTATTCTTCCTTTTCAGATATCTTCTTGTAGGTGAGTTTGGATTCAATTCTGTAGAAATGGGGCAATTGATTAAAGGAATCATTTATCCATTCATCTATTCAGCTGGTATTTCTCTTGCCTTCTTAATTATGTCTTCTGCTGAAAATAAAGTTGAAAGACAGAGAATCTGGGTAATTTATATCGTATCATTCTTTATTATTTTCTTCTGGGCTGCGTTCGAACAGGCAGGATCTTCATTAACATTTATTGCAGATAACCAAACAGACAGAAACATTTTAGGATGGAATATGCCGCCTTCAATGGTTCAGATCTTCAACGGAATCTTCGTTGTTATTCTGGCAGTTCCTTTCAGTTTAATCTGGGATAAATTAAGAGCTAAAGGAAAAGAACCGGTATCTCCGTTCAAACAGGCAATGGGATTAGCTTTGATCGCTCTTTCTTATTTCATCATTGCACACAATGTAAAAGATCTTGGAAACTCAGGTTTATTAGCCATCAAATGGTTAATGCTACTATACTTCATCCAGACATGTGGTGAGCTTTGTCTTTCTCCAATTGGTTTATCATTGGTTGGTAAGCTGGCTCCGAAAAGATTTGCTTCATTACTATATGGTGTTTTCTTTATTTCTAACGCTGCCGGTTATGCATTAGCCGGTTCATTGGGAGCACTTATCCCTGCAACAGGTGATAAATTCAAGAAAGCTGAAGAAATGGGTGTTAATCTACAGGATGTTTTGGATAAAAAAGTAACCCTGACAGCGGATCAGGTAGCTGCTTTTGATAAAGCTCAGTTACCATTACACAACCCTACTTTTGTAGGATTCGAAATCCATAACTTATTTGAATTCTTCATGGTATTCGTAGTACTTTGTGGGATTGCTGCTGTAATTTTAGGATTAATTTCACCTATCTTAAAGAAAATGATGCATGGTGTAAACTAATTGTATCAACAAAATATCATAAAACCTCTGCCAAGTCAGAGGTTTTTTTTATTTTCGTATGATGGAAATTTCCGAAGATTCTTTATTCCAATCCGTAAAGGAAATCATTAGGCAGTCGCGCGAAAAAGTGTTTCGTATAGCGAATTCTACTCTACTGCTCACTTACTGGCAGATTGGAAAATTGATTGTTGAAGATGAACAACAAGGAAAAGAACGCGCAGAATACGGAAAATATACGCTGAAAAAACTTTCTCAGAAACTTACCTTAGAATTTGGAAAAGGATTTGATGAAAGTAACTTAAGAAACATGCGCTCTTTTTATCATGCATTTCCAATATGTGACGCATTGCGTCACGAATTGAGCTGGACCCATTACAGATTACTGATAAGGCTTGACAATGCTGATAAAATGAATTACTATATCAATGAATCCGTTCAAAATAACTGGAATTACAGAGATCTTAAAAGACAAATCAATTCCCTTGCTTATGAACGCGTTTTAGAACATAAAAAATCTTCTCCGGAAACTATTCACAGTGTTTTAAAAGATCCTTATATTTTTGAGTTTCTCGGTCTAAAAGCTGATGAACAATTTTCTGAAAAAGAAATTGAAACAGCCATTATTGACCATATTCAAAAGTTTTTGCTTGAATTTGGGAAAGGATTCGCTTTTGTAGCCAGACAACAACATATTTCAACAGATACATCGGATTTTTATATCGACCTTGTCTTCTATAATTACATTTTAAAATGCTTTGTCATCATTGACTTGAAAACCGGCGAACTCTCTCATCAGGATATCGGACAGATTGATATGTATGTAAGAATGTATGATGATCTGAAACGCGGTGAAGGTGATAATCCGACCATCGGAATTTTATTATGTTCAGAAAAAGATGAGACCATTGTAAAATACTCCGTTTTGAATGATAAAAACAATTTATTTGCCAGCAAATACCTGCTGTACCTCCCAAAAGAAGAAGAATTAAAACAAATTATTGACCAGGACAGAATCCGTTTTGAACTGGATCAGGAAAATAAAAACCCTTAATTAGAACTTAATCATATATCATTATGAGCTTAACTTTAGATGAAATACAAAATTTCAAAGGAAAATATCCCAGACAAATCTGGAGCCTGTTTTTCTCTGAAATGTGGGAACGTTTCTGTTTCTACGGAATGCGTGGAATGCTGGTCTTCTTCATGATCTCACAGCTTAATTTCCATGAAAAAGAAGCCAACCTTCAATACGGTGCCACTCAGGCCTTTGTATATGCCTTTACCTTTGTGGGAGGTCTTTTTGCTGATAAAATTTTAGGATTCCGAAAATCCCTGTTCTGGGGCGGGCTGCTAATGATCGTAGGAAGTTTAATCCTGGCTACCGATCCCCATAAATTCTTTTTCTTAGGAATAGCTTTCACTGTCGTAGGAACAGGTTTCTTCAAACCTAATATTTCATCTATGGTAGGACAGCTTTACAAACCTAATGATTCAAGAGCAGATGCCGGATTCTCACTTTTTTATGCAGGAATTAATCTCGGAGCATTGCTAGGCGGTTATTTATGTATTGCCATTGGTAAAGGAGAATTCTTAAGCAACATTATTGCAGAAGAAATGAGGTGGCATATTGCTTTTGGTCTTGCTGCAATAGTAATGGTTGTAAGCTTAATTAATTTTGTATTTACACAGAGAACACTAGGAACTATCGGTTTACAGCCGGGACACCCTTTAGCAGAGGTAAAAGCAGCTCCAATTCCAAAATGGAAAGAATACGGAGTATATGTTTTGTCATTGGTTTTTGTACCCATCATCATGACCATGGTAGCCAAGACTGAGTATACAGATTATTTTATGTGGACCATCGGACCTTTAACTTTAATCTATCTGTTCTATGAAATGTCTAAAGTAACGGCATCTGAACGTAAAAAACTTTGGGCAGCTTTGGTTTTCATTATATTTTCAATCATATTCTGGGGAATCTATGAGCAAAGCGGAGGTTCTTTGAGCATTTTCGCAGCTAAAAACCTGAATAAAGATCTTTTTGGATTAGACCCAAATGGAGTGAATAACTCAGGAGGAGCTTTCTTCATTATTTTTCTTGCCCCATTGATCGGACTTCTATGGATCTGGCTGAACAAAAGAAAAATTGAACCCAACACGATTATCAAATTCGGATTAGGATTTATTTTCTTAGGATTAGGATATTATGTTTTATTTGCAACGCGCCTCTTCGCAGACCTTCAGGGAATCACTTCACTGAACTTCTTCACACTGGCATTGCTTATCATTACCCTTGGGGAATTATGCCTTTCTCCTATCGGTTTATCCATCATGACCAAGCTTTCTACCAAGAATCTTCAGGGAATGATGATGGGAATGTGGTTTCTTGCATCAGCGTATGGGCAGTATGTTGCAGGAATTATTGGGGCCAGTCTTGCCACAGCCAAAGAAGGTTCTACCAACTATGATGAATTGATCACTTATACCGATGGATATAAACAATTAGGATTATATGCGGTAATTGCCGGAGTGGTATTAATTTTGATATCTCCGTACGTGAAAAAATTAATGCAAGATGTAAAATAAAAAATAAGTAATCATGCTTATTTTTATCCAAATATCACAATATGAAGAAAATTTTAAGCATAACACTCTTATTTTTATTAAATTTTAGTTTTGCACAAGTAAAGTGGATGACCATTGAAGAAGCTTTAAAAGCCCAAAAGGAAAGTCCCAAAAAAATATTAATTGATTTCTACGCAGACTGGTGTGGTCCATGCAAAATCATGGATAAAAAAACGTACGGCCACCCTGTACTGGCTCAGATATTAAATGAGAATTATTATCCTGTAAAGTTTAATGCAGAAGAAAAAAAGAGCATTGAAATTTTCGGAAGAACATTTTCCAATCCCAATACTGAACATAGAAAGGGAAAAAATTCTCTGCATGAGTTTACCCAGTATATGAATGTAGGAGCCGTTCCAAGTACAGTATTTCTGGATGAGCATGGCGATCCCATCACCATTCTTCAGGGAGAATTGTCTGCCAAAGAACTGGAACCTTATCTGGAACTGATTTCCAAAGATCTGTTTAAAAAGATTAAGACCAGAGAACAATGGGAGGATTACCAGAAAAAATTCAAATCTAAAATCAAAAATTAATTCAGAACTTTGAAACACCGATTTTCTGTTTCAATGCTAAAAAATTCATTATAGAGACTTCCAATTTTTTTGGAAGTCTTTTTTATTTTACCGAAATTCGGACCTTTATTTTTATTATCCGAAATAAGAATCAAAAAGTTCGAAAAACAGTATCCTGAAACCTGACAATGAATCTCGAAACCTCCATAGAATATGTAAAAGGAATAGGTCCGGAAAGAGCCAAACTCATCAAAAGTGTGTTGGGCTTATCTACTGTGGAAGATATGTTGAATTTCTACCCTATCCGTTATCTGGACAAAAGTAAAATCTATACTGTTTCTCAGCTTAGAGAAGAGACCAGTCAGGAAATACAGCTGAAGGGTAGAATTACTCAGGTACAGGAAATTCAGACCGGTAAAACCAAGCGATTATCTGCAAAGTTCAATGATGAAACAGGTAGTATAGATCTGGTTTGGTTTCAATATTCCAAGTGGTTGAAAGAACAGCTTCCCATCAACAGGGAAGTTTATATCTTCGGAAAGATTAATGTTTTCAACCGCCAGTTTTCCATGCCGCATCCGGAAATTGAAGCGGAAGAAAAAAAAGAGGGTGACACCCGCCTTAAACCTATTTATCCAAGTTCTGAAAAACTAACCAAAAGAGGATTAAACCAACGATTTTTCCAGAATGTTTTAAGAAATATCTGCAGAGAGATTCCGAGTCTTATTGAAGAAAATTTTCCGGAATATCTGATGAAAACCTTTAAATTCATGTCCAGGCAGCATGCTTTTCTGAATGTACATTTTCCAAAAGATCAGGAGCATTTTGATAAAGCAGATTACAGACTGAAATTTGAAGAATCATTTTTCTTTCAGTTAGGATACGGTTTAAAGAAGCTTCATCATAAAACACAATCCCACGGTAATCCTTTCCCTATTATTGGAGATCACTTCAATGATTTTTATGAAAACCATCTTCCTTTTGAGCTTACCAATGCACAAAAAAGAGTTTTAAAGGAAATTCGTATGGATATGAAAAGGCCGATTCAGATGAACAGGCTTTTACAGGGAGATGTAGGATCAGGAAAAACAATGGTTGCCCTTCTTACCATGCTTATCGCAATGGACAATGGGTTTCAGAGCTGCCTGATGGCTCCAACGGAGATTCTTGCCCAGCAGCATTACAATGGTATCAAAGAGCTGTTGGAAAAAACAGGAATCAATATCCGCCTCCTCACAGGTTCTACCAAAGCAGCAGAAAGAAGAATTATCCATGAAGAACTGGAAAGTGGTACACTTTCTATTTTGGTAGGAACTCATGCCGTTTTAGAAGATAAAGTTAAATTTAAAAATCTGGGATTAGCCATTATTGATGAGCAGCATAGATTCGGAGTTGCTCAAAGGGCTAAACTCTGGGCTAAAAATAAGATTCCGCCTCATATTCTGGTGATGACCGCCACACCAATTCCAAGAACTCTGGCCATGAGTTTTTATTCTGATCTGGATGTTTCGGTAATTGATGAAATGCCTGTGGGAAGAAAGCCTATTATTACAGCCCACCGCCGGGAAAAAGACAGACTGTATGTATATAACTTTTGTAAAGATGAAATAAAAAAAGGAAGACAGGTTTATTTCGTATATCCTCTCATCGAAGAATCAGAAACGCTGGATTATAAAAACCTTATGGAAGGTTTGGAGCATGTGATGGATTATTTTTCAGAATATAATGTCACTATGCTTCACGGGAAAATGAAACCGGATGAAAAAGATGCTGCCATGGCTTATTTTGCTTCAGGAAAAGCTGAAATAATGGTTGCAACCACAGTAATTGAAGTTGGGGTAAATGTTCCGAATGCTTCGGTAATGGTGATTGAAAGTTCTGAAAGGTTCGGACTATCACAGCTTCACCAGCTCAGAGGACGTGTAGGAAGAGGTGCTGAACAAAGTTACTGTATCCTGATGACTTCCGATAAATTATCAAAAGAAAGCCGAACACGTATTAAAACAATGACTGAAACCAATGATGGTTTTAAAATTTCTGAGGTAGATATGCAGCTTCGCGGGCCCGGAGATATACTGGGAACCCAGCAAAGTGGTGTGGTAGATTTTAAAAGACTGGATCTTATTAATGACTCGGCGATCATCAAAACAACAAAAAATACGGTAGAAAGAATACTGGAAGCTGATCCTATGCTTTCAAGACCTGACAATCTGATCATCAAAAATTATTATATCAGATACTACAAAGGAAAAAACAAGTGGAGTAAAATATCATAAAAAAACCGCAGAAAAAATTTCCTGCGGCCCCCTTATAAAACTGTTATTTAGAAGAAATTACTTTTTGGTATGTCCAAAAAAATTTATTTTAATAGTTCAGGTTTAATATTTTGTGATGTGGTGTGAAAATATTTATATAACAATATAATAATGAGCTAAAACCATAACTATTAAAATAAATTATAAAAAAACAAAATGAATTATTTTTTCCAACTTGCTTATTATAAAAACTAACTGTGTTTCGGTGGAGATGAGGGAATGAAACGAATAAAAATATCTCCAACTACTTATTGAGTTTTCATGATTGTACCGTTTTGTTTAAAGATCTTCTGTGCTTTAAAATTGGAAAATTAGTATAATCCATTTTGTTTAACTAACATCGTGATTTATATAATTTTTTTATTTTTAGAAACAATTACTTCTCATTCATCTGTATCTTGTACTATATAATAAATTTGTGTCTGATTTTACTTTTACAAATGTCCGTATATTAATTCAGATGCCTTTTATATTATTTTAATGATTAGTTATAAAATTTTCACCTATTTGTGAATAGTATGCAATAAATACGATTTTTAAATTATTAACATTAAATTAATAAATCCTTTATTCATCATACTTTCAGGATTAAATTATCTTTATTCAAACCCGACGTGTGATACTGCCAGTTGATGGTAATAACTTCTGTAAGAACCTTTCTGAGTTTATCAAAACAGTCCGGTTTTTTCATAAAAATGTGAGCACCTTTCACAAAAATTTCTTCTACTTCATTTTCCGGAATCGGATCAGAAAAAATGGCTGTAACCATGTTGTTGAATTTTGCATTCGAACTGATATCTTCCAGACATTCCATGCTCTCTTTTCCGGGAATCATATAATTTATAAAAACAAGTTCCGGAACTACGGCATCATCATTATTCAGGTATTCCATTAGGCTGTTCCCGTTACTGAAACATTGAACTTTTATAGAGATTTTCAACTCTTTCAGAATTTTTTTAAAAAAAATCAAGATGTTTTCATCGTTATCTGCTACTATTACGTTCAGAAATTCTTTATTCATACTGCATTTTAGGGTTTATTACCGTGCTTTGTACTCTTCTTCGTCTGCCAATAATTTTTTGAAACTGGGATGGAGTAATTCCTGTTGTATTTTTAAATTGGGTACTTAAATGCGCCACACTGGAATAGTTCAGCTTATGGGCAATTTCTGTAAGGCTTTGTTTGTTTCTTATGATAAGAGCCTTCGCATGCTCTATCTTCTGCAGAATAATAAAATTCTCAATAGAGGTAAAAGCAACTTCTGAAAACAGATTGGAAAGGTATCCATAGCTGTGATTAAGTTTTTCAGAAATATAGATAGATGCTTTTACAGGTATAATTTCATCAGAAAAGACAAGCTCTACAATAGCATCTTTGATTTTCTGTACCAACGCGTTTTTTTGGCTTTCTATGATCTCGATACCATAATCTTCAAGATTTTTCTTAAAAAGATTGTGCTGTTCCTGAGTAAGGGGCTCATAGAATTCCACCTCACCGAAGTTCAGTAACCTGTACTTCAGCCCGTGTTCTTTAAGTTTCTCGTCCAATACCTTTTTACAAAGAGCATTGAAATCAAATTTAACATACATTTTCATCCTAGTATATATAAGCCAATTTATGAAGTAAATATAATAATTTATTTCAAGTAAATGTGAAATAGGTGTATATTTTTAATATTTTACTATAAATACGAAAAAACTCCTGTATTTTAGAATACAGGAATTTAAACACTAAGGATGAAAAAAATATACTGATAAAAAGCTTTTCAGCTCAAAACCAAGCATATGAATGTATTGTATAAGTGATTTGGTTCTGAAGCAAAGATGAATCAAAAAAAGAAATCACTTGTTATAGAATTACAGGATAAAGTTACAAAATTTTAAGTCATTTATCTGTGAATTAGATATTCCATAAGAAAATCATCCATCACAAAACCGTTACCAATATCAAAGACACCTTCGTCATACACTCTATATCCCTGGGATTCGTAGAAGTTTCTGGCTGAATTGTATTTATTGACATTCAGGATAATTCTGTTGTTTCCGTTTTCAGAAACTTTCTCATTCAGAAACTGAAGTGCTCCTTTCCCAAATCCTTTTCCTTTACTCTCAGGAACCAGATAAATCCTGTGTAACTTTGTGGTTTCCTCTTCATAGTTGTGCTCATATCCGATAAAGCCTTCACAAGTATTATTATTTTCATCCTTAATAAGATAATAATGATAATTCGGATTTTGGAAATGATGTAAAATTTCATTTTCAGAATACATTTCTGAGAGCATAAACTCCATTTGTTCTTTGGAAAGAATGTCTGCATAGGCATTTTCCCATGATCGTCTTGCAAGATCCTGAATCAACGGGATGTCTGCAGCTGTTGCCTGTTGTAATTTCATGATTGGTTATATTGTGATGATTAAAAAAAGTGAAAAGCCTAAACTTTTCACTCTTTATATTGTTCAATGATATTGATGAGTTTTAACATGATTAAAATTCATTTTGTCAGATCATTATTAAATCTTAGCCATTTCAGCTTTAATTTTTGCATGAAGACCTTCAGAAGCTTTTACCAAAGGAAGTCTAAGATAATTTTTGATGATTCCTTTTTCAGCCAATATTACCTTAATACCACAAGGATTACCTTCAGCAAAAATCAGGCGGGTAATATCTACCAGTTTGTTGTGAATTTCATAAGCTTCCTTTACTTTACCTTCGAAAGCCAGCTGTACCATTGTTGAAAATTCTTTAGGATACGCCTGTCCGATTACGGAAATTACACCATCTCCACCGGCTAATGTTACAGGTAATGTATATTCATCATCTCCTGAAACTAAAGAAAATCCTTCAGGTTTCTTTCTCAGAATATCAAAATACTGAAGAATGTTAGGAGAAGCTTCTTTAATCAAAAACAAATTCGGGAATTCCTTTGCAAGACGAAGTGTAGTATCAGCTTCTACATTTTGCCCTGTTCTTGACGGAACATTATAAATGATAATATTTTTTCCTGTGGAAGCTAATGCCTTATAATGCTGATAAAGCCCTTCCTGGTTCGGTTTATTATAATATGGAGATACTGAAAGTACTGCTTCAAATGCAGAAAGATCAGCTTCTTCAATCTGTTTCTTGACTTCAAGAGTATTGTTGCCGCCAATTCCCAAAACCAATGGAAGACGTTTATTATTCACCTTAATGATATGCTCAATTACCTGTTTCTTCTCCTCTGCAGAAAGCGTTGCGGCTTCTGCCGTTGTTCCCAATACTACCAAATAATTGGTTCCGTTTTCGATATTGTACTCCACCAGTTTTGTTAAACTGTCGAAGTCTACGGATAAATCTTCATTAAAGGGCGTTACCAATGCAACACCTACTCCTTTTAAAATGCTCATCTGTTAGAATTATTTTTGCCAAATTTAATCATTTACGGTAAGAATTTGTAATAAATAATAATGTTTTATTATACATATAGTTATATTTGCATATACTAAAAGAGATTATGAAAAATAAATTCTTGTTATTAGGAATTGCTCTGGTGTCGCTTACTGCATGCAAAACGGCTTCTGTGCCGCAGCTTGTGAATGTAAAGACCCAGAAAAATATTTCTATTAATAATGAGCTAAAGAATGATGAGGAGTTTGTAAAATTGATCGAACCTTATAAGCAGAAACTGGATCAAGAAATGAACCAGAAGATTTCACATACCAATGTGGATCTTACCAAACAGGGCGATAACAGCAATCTGGGTAATCTTTTAGCTGACTATACGTTTGAAGGAGGTAATGAGTGGATCAAAACTCATCTTAAGCAAAATGTAGATGCTGCACTGATCAATATCGGAGGGATCCGTACCACTATCGGAAAAGGAGATATTTTACTTAAAAATGTATTTGAGGTAATGCCTTTCGAAAATGAAGTAGTGATTGTGAAAATGAAGGGAGCAGATTTACAGGGTCTTTTTGAGTATTATGCAAAAACGCAGGTCAACAATCCTGTTTCTCATTTATACATTGAAACAAAAAACGGACAGGTAACCAAAGCCTTAATCAACGGCAACACAGTAGATCCGGCTAAAGATTATTATATTGCCACTTCAGACTATCTTGCCCTGGGCGGAGACAATATGAAATTCTTTGCTAAAGGAGAAACCATTGCAACAGGGATTAAAATGAGAGATATGTTTATCGATTATTTTAAAAAATCACCTGAAGTGGTGGTTAATTCGGATGTTCGTTTAAATTTTATCGGGAAGTAATAATGGATAGAAAAAGTTTTTTAAAAGCAATAGGAGGCGGATCTTTAGCAATGGCTTTAGCTCCCAATATGATGATGGCGGAGGAATTAAAAATTCTTAATTTAAAATCTGCAAATAAACTGACTATTCTTCATACCAATGACCAACATAGCAGAATAGAGCCTTTTGACGCGAGCTATACCAAAAATCCCAATCAGGGAGGTTTTGCAAGAAGGGCAAGCTTAATCCAACAGATCAGAAACCAGGAAAGCAATGTTCTTCTTCTTGATTCAGGGGATATTTTTCAGGGAACACCTTATTTTAATTTCTTTGGAGGTGAGCTGGAATTCAAATTAATGTCTATGATGAAATATGACGCCTCTACCATGGGAAATCATGATTTCGACAATGGACTTGATGGATTTTTAAAGGTGCTTCCAAATGCGAAGTTTCCATTTATCTGTTCCAACTATGACTTTAAAAATACCATTCTTGACGGGAAAACCTCTCCTTATCAGATATTCAACAAAAATGGAATCAAAGTAGGGATTTTCGGGGTGGGAATCCAGCTGGATGGTCTTGTAGGTAAAAAACAGTACGGGGAAACTGTTTATTCCAACCCGATTGATGTAGCACAGCATTATTCAAATTTTCTGAAAAAAGATCAGAAATGTGATCTGGTGATTTGTCTTTCGCACATCGGATACGACTACAGAGACGAACCGGATAAAATAAGTGATAAAATTTTAGCGGCCAATACAGAAAATATTGATATTATCTTAGGAGGCCATACTCATACATTCTTACCGGAACCACAATCCTTTACCAACAGACAAGGCAAAAATGTTCTTGTCAATCAGGTGGGATGGGCTGGTCTTCTTTTAGGTAGGATAGATTTTTATTTTGATACAAACAAAAACGTACAGCATATTTCCTGGAACAATCAGGTGATAGATAGCAGCATAACCGCATAATATGAAAAAACTTTCTCTAATTTCTCTTGGTATTTTAGCATCCCTGCAGCTGACAAAAGCACAGGTTATTTCATCAAAAAAATGGGCAGATCTGTTTTCCTATAATAATGTCTTAGCCATGAAAGAAGACAATGGAAAAATCATTGCAGCCACCCAAAACGGAATATTCTATTATACAATATCAACCGGAGAAATTACGAAGTTATCTAAAGCCAACGGGCTGCATAATATCGGAATCACAGCTTTTGATTATAATCCACAGACTAAAACAGGACTTATCGGTTATGAAAACGGTTCTATGGATGTTATTACGCCTCAGGAGATCAAATATATTGTTGATATTCCCATTGCTACAGGATATAATGGGGACAAAAAGATCAACCACATTTCCATAACCGGAGATCAGGCTGTCATTTCTGTTGGGTATGGAGTTTCCATCTTTAACCTTCAGAATAAAGAATTTGGTGATTCTGCATTTTTCCTGACCGGTGGGATTTATCAGGCAAGTAATGAAGCCACCATATTTGGGAATAAAGTATATTCTGTAACGGATACAGGTTTGAAAAGCCATCAAATGAATACTACATTTCCTGTATTTTCTACATGGACAACGGAAGCTCCCGGAGCTTTCAAACATATAGATTCAGAATCAGAACTGGTTTTCTCAACGGCTACAGCAGCTTATATTTATAATAACGGTACCCCGACACAACTTCCTACTACTTTTGAAAAAATCAGGGATGTTGTTATTACCTCCAATAGCATTGTCGTTACAGATAACAGAGTATATACTTATGGAATCAATGGAGTATCACAAAATGCGGTAAGTCTTGGTGAAGAATGCAATACTGCATTAACAGCTGGCGGAAAGATTTTAGGAGGAACGGTATTATCGGGAATTAAGGATGAAAGTAACAATACTTTTAAACCTTCCGGACCTTACTTCAATTTTGCTTATAATATCAATCTTTTTGATAATAACCAACTTCTGGTTTCTACCGGAGCAAGAGCGAATAACTATAACGAACCGGTTAGTAATCCTAAAAAACCTGGATTTTACTATTTTACTGGTACAGAATGGGTGTATCCTTCTTTTTTTGTTAATAACCCACAGTCTATCAATGTACTGGATGCTACATTAAGTCCTTTTAGTAATAATGAAGTATTTTTCACCAATTATACGATGTTTGATAATGGGGTCTACAAAATGAAGTACAATGCTACCAGCAAGGATTTTGAACTGGTAAAGTATTATAATCTTGGAGCACAGCCTTATTACAGACGCCCTGTAGGTTTTGCCACAGACTCTCAGAGTAATCTTTTTGTATCTTTTGGTTTCAATGATGGGAATCCATCTATAGGAATTTACGATAAAGCAGCAGATGATTTTGTTATTAAGAAAATAGTTCTGGCCAGTGATGGTACTCAAAAACCGGTTTTCCACGAAAATATGTTGTGGACTCCGCTGCCAAGATCCAATAACTTCTGGGTATATGATTATAAAAATGCTCTTAACCTTTCCGATGATTCAGATTATATTCTGGGAACATCTAATGGATTTAACAGTTCAGGAGGAATTTTATCTGTAGCCTTTGATAAGGCTGGTGATGCATGGATTGGTACGGACGGAGGTCTGAGGATCATGTCAAACTCAGCATCAGAAATAAAAAGTGCCCAGCCTAAAGTAGAACCTATAGTGATAGAGCAGAATGGTTTGGGTGAAGAGCTTTTCAGAGAATCAGCAATTCTTCAGATTGCAGTAGATGGAGGTGATTATAAATGGGTATCCGTTGACGGCGGCGGTGTTTACTATCTGTCTTCAGACGGTCAGAGAACCATAAAACATTTTACAAAGGAAAATTCACCTCTTCCTACCAATAGTGTTACTGATATCAAAATTGATAAAAAAACAGGCAAGGTGTATTTTGTAACGTATAATGGTATTGTAACCTATCAGGGCGATGTTGCTGATGTAACATCCAATTTCGGTGATGTTGTAGTATATCCTAATCCTGTTGTTTATTCAAACTTTAAAGGAAAAGTAACGATAAAAGGTCTTGCAGAAAAAACCAATATAAGAATCGTGGATGCTGCAGGAAATGTAGTACACTCTGCCGTTGCACGTGGAGGTTATTATGAATGGGATCTCAATAATCAGAAAGGAACAAGAGTAGCTTCAGGGATTTATTTTGTCCTGATGACGAACGAAGACGGATCTGATAAAGCTACCGCCAAAATAGGAGTGGTTAATTAATGAATTCACAAAACGGTTTTTTACTTTCATTTATCAAATACGGGGAAAATGATGCGGTATTGCATTGTTTTACAGAAGAAGAGGGTTTTCAAAGCTATTTTCTGAAAGGAATTTATTCCAAAAAGAACAAAAAGAAAGCCCTGCTTCAGCCGCTGAGCCAGCTCAATTTTTCCATTAATCCAGCACGGGGCAACGGAATCCCGACTGTTTCAAAATTTGAATTGGTAAAAAACAATGACATTTATACAGATATAAAGGTCAATACTGTCATTTTCTTTATCTCGGATTTTCTGAGTCATATCCTTAAGCATGAGAATAAAAATATTCCGGTCTATTCCGGTATTGATCATCTTATCAGTGAGCTGACCAATAGAAATTATCAGGCACATCTTCTATTTTTGCTGGCTTTTTTAAAAATTCAGGGTGTAGCTCCATTATTGAGTGAAGGTAATTTCTTAGATCCGGAAACCGGCACTTTTTCTCCGGGAATAAGTCATCAGCTTTTTAATGAAGAGATTTCAATGATATGGAAAGAAGCTCTTTGTGCAGAAGATTTTTATGCCACAAAAATCCGTTCTTCTTTGAGAAAAGATTTCCTTGACAGTCTTTTGGTGTACTATCATTATCATATCACGGACTTCAAAACTCCGGCCTCACTTGAAATTATACAGCAGATATTTGAATAAACCAACTTATTGTTTTTCTGCATTATCCGGCATTTCAGTTTCGGATTCTGCCATTTCTTTTTTGGAAAATCTGGGCTGAAGAATCTTAGCAATAAGTCCCGTCCAGCCTGTCTGATGGGAAGCTCCTACTCCACGGCCGTTGTCTCCATGGAAATATTCATAGAAAAGGATATAATCTTTAAAATCCGGATCGGTCTGAAATCTTTCATACTGTCCATGAACCGGGCGTTTACCATTTTCATCCTTTAAAAATATTTTCGCGAGCCTCTTATTTAAGGCATCTGCAATCTGATCAAGGTCTGAATAATTACCGCTGCCCGTAGGATATTCTACCAAAAAATCCGGACTGTAATAGAAGAAAAAACGCTGAAGACTGTCAATAATAAGAAAATTGATCGGAAACCATACGGGGCCGCGCCAGTTGCTGTTTCCACCAAACAAGCCGCTGTCACTTTCAGCAGGGGTATATTTAACAGTAAAATCCGTTTCATTCAGAGTTAAAGTATAAGGATTTCTTTCATACTCTTTGGATAAGGCTCTTACTCCGTAATCACTTAGAAACTCATCCGGATTCAACATCCGGTTTAACAGCCTTTTCAGACGATGTCCCCGAAGCAGAGATAAAAGATGTTTTGAATCCTGTCCCTTCACTTCCCATCTTGAAACGAGAGAAGCGAGTTCAGGTTTATTATCCAGTACCCATTTCATTCTTTTTTTGAAATTGGGAAGGTTTTCAATCATTTCATCATCAATAACCTCAACAGCAAACATCGGAATCAACCCAACGATGGTTCTTAATTTCAGATACATATGAGTTCCGTCGCTGGAAGTAATTGCATCATAGAAAAATTCATCCTGCTCATCCCAAAGACTGAAATTCTCATCTCCCATATTATCCAATGAATGGGCAATTGACAGGAAATGTTCAAAGAATTTCATCGCCATCTCTTCATACACCTTATTGTAAAGAGCCAGTTCCAGGGCAATTCTCATCATATTGAGGGCAAACATAGCCATCCAGCTCGTTCCATCCGACTGTTCCAGCTGTTCTCCGTTGGGTAAAACAGAATTCCTGTCAAAAACACCGATATTATCAAGCCCCAGGAATCCTCCTTCAAAGATATTATTACCATTAAGGTCTTTTTTGTTAACCCACCAGGTAAAATTCATGAGCAGTTTTTGGAAAGCACTTTCCAGAAATTCCAGGTCCGGTTTGTCTTTTAAATATTCATCAATTTTAAATACCCTGAAAACCGCCCAGGCATGTACAGGAGGATTCACATCACTCAGGTTCCATTCGTAGGCAGGAAGCTGTCCGTTGGGATGCATATACCATTCAAACAGGAAAAGCTTTAACTGATGTTTGGCAAAATCCGGATCTATCAGTGAAAAGCTGATGGTGTGAAATGCAAGATCCCACGTTGCATACCATGGATATTCCCATTTATCAGGCATTGAAATGATATGCTCATTGTTCAGATGTTTCCAGTCGTAGTTTCTTATCGTTTCCCGGGATTTTGGCGGAGGCATTTCGGAAGGATCACCTTTCAGCCATTTTTCTACATTGTAATGGTAAAACATTTTATTCCAAAGCATTCCTGCAAAAGCCTGTCTCTGAACCAGTTTTTCATCTTCCGAAGCAATTCCTTTCTGGATTTCTGCATAAAACTCGTCTGCTTCTTTTTGTCTTTGTTTAAAAAGAATATCGAAATCTTTAAAAGGTTCTCTTATATCTTTATCTGAAAGCATGAATTCAAATATTTTTGATTCTCCCGCTTTAAAATCTTCATCAATAAAGAAAGAAGCTTTGGTTCCTGCATTTTGTGGATTTACAGACTGGGAATTTCCCGTCATCACAAAATTATTTATTCCATCTTTACAGTATTTTGAATCATTAGAACATTGATAAAGCTTTTCATTATTGGTTTCATTATTACAAAACAAGGTCTTTAAGGACTGTTTTGCATACACATTTTTAATCTCAATATCCTGATGATTGACTTTAATATGGTCAGCATCTTCCGCAGACAATTGGGGTTTATAATCATCATATCCCCATTTCCAGGTATTTCTGAACCAAACTGTCGGCAAAATGACCAGAGATGCTTCTTTTTCAGATTTATTGATAATTGTTAATCTTACTAGAATATCATTCTGACTTTCCTTTGCATATTCTATAAAAATATCAAAATAGTCATTCTGATCAAAAATTCCTGTATCAATCAGCTCATATTCCGGATCCTCTTTTCCTCTTTCAGCATTTATTTTTACAAGCTGCTCATAAGGAAATGCATTCTGAGGGTACTTATACAGCATCTTCATATAAGAATGTGTAGGAGTAGAATCAAGATAATAGAAATATTCCTTTACATCTTCACCATGATTTCCTTGTGCGTTGGTGAGTCCAAAGAACCGCTCTTTCACCATTTTGTCCTTTTTATTCCAGAAACCTACAGAGAATACAAGTTTCTGAAGATCGTCACAGATTCCGCATATCCCTTCTTCACCCCAACGGTATGTTTTGGCTTCTGCGGTATCGTGGCCTGTGTAATTCCAGGCATCTCCGTCTTCACTGTAGTCTTCACGAACGAGCCCCCATTCGCGGTTGCTTACATAAGGGCCCCATTTTTTCCATGAAACATCTGAAATTCTCTGTTTTTCCGACATAAGCGATAATTATGAGTAATGAGTAATAACCAATGAGTAATATTTTGATTCCGTTTCAAACTCTATGAACAACCTCAAAAACTTTAAACTTTAAACCTTGAACCTTGAGCATTAAACTTTGAATTCCTCTATCCTCCCGTAGAAAAGCTCTCAAAGGTAGTCATCCCGCCATCTACGAAAATGCTTGTTCCGGTAATATAATCTGCAAGATCACTGGCAAGAAATGCTGCTAGGTTGCCGATATCCTGCGGCTGTCCGATCCTGTTATAAGGAATAAGGCTGAGAAGAGAATTAAGAGCTTCCGGAGTATCCCATGCATTCTGGTTAATCGGCGTCTGAATCGCTCCCGGACAAATGGAATTGACACGGATTTTGTCCGCACCATATTCCTGAGCAAGCGTTTGCATCAACATTCTGATTGCCCCTTTACTGGAAGCGTAATTAGCATGCCCGGCCCATGGAATAATTTCATGCACTGAACTGATATGAATAATTTTTCCACAGGCAACAGACCGTGACGGATCTATTCCCCTTCGCAGAAACTCTTTAATGGCTTCTCTGGCGCATAGAAATTGTCCCGTCAGATTAACTCCTATGACAGCATTCCATTGGTCAAGAGTCATTTCAGTAAATTTCGCGTCTTTCTGAATCCCTGCATTATTGATCAGAATATCTACAGTCTGATACTCAGCAATGACATCCTGAAACATTCTGATGACCTGATCTTCTTTGGAAACATCACATTGGTAGGTCATTCCTTTCCCTCCGGCATCCGTTATTTCCTTTAAAACAGCTTTGGCTTCATCCGTAGATCTTTCTGAAGAATGGTTGACAATGACTGTTGCTCCTGCTGCGGCCAATGATTTTGCAATTCCTGAACCGATTCCACTGGAAGCTCCTGTGACTACAGCCACCTGATTCTGAAGTGATATTTCCATGTTTTGTAATTTGATGTTACTCAAAGTTATGGAAAGATATCAGCAGATAAAAAATTATGATTTTAAAATTTTATTAAAGTTTTTTGTACATCAGATATTGAGGCCCGCTTCTTCCGATTCTGGTCTTACCGTCGTAAATATATCCTGCCATAAGGTAAATATGGTAAGCAGAATCGTTTTTCTGATTGACGGCCAATACAATTTCATCGCAGGTTTTAAAGTGGTTTCTGACAAAATGCCCCACTTCAAGCATCGCCGCTTTTCCAATTCCTTTGCCCTGCATCCCGGGATTCACAGATAGGGATCGTAACAATGTTGAGTTTTCATTATCAGTAATTTCCAGTTTATCTTTCCCGAAATCAAGGACAAAAAAGCCTGCAGGCAGATCGTTGTAAAATATAGTCACGGGAAATGCATCGTTATCATCCCGCTCACTGATGCTTTGCAAAGCCTGTTGAGCAGTCGCTGTAAATCTCATCTGATTTTCATCCAAAGCATAGCTGACCCCGGAAAGATCTTCTGGTTTAAAGAATTCTAAATGTATCATAGTATTAGTGATGGTAAATATCTTCATACATTACCCCTGCACGGATTTCCACGGGAAGCTTATTTTCCTCCGGAACAATCGGGCAGTTGTAATCATAAGCATTATAAGCACAGAACGGATGGTAAGATTGATTAAAATCAAGCACAATGGTATTTCCTTTCGGAATCTTGAGATCCATATATTTCCCTCCTCCATAGGTTTCTTTTTCATTGGTTGCATCACGGAACGGAAGGAAAAGATAGTCTTTGTATTTTTCCTGTTTGATCAGATCCAGGCTTTGGTATAACGTTACAGTATACGGCTTGCCATCTAATGTAAAGGTTGCTTTTCCATATTCCTGATACGATTTGGTTTTCCCTGAAGACGTAGGAAGGTCAAAGGGTTTTGTATCTTCTGATTTTACAAATTGTGCAGTAACTCTGTATTTAGCATCAAAAGGGAAGAAAGGATGTCCTTTAAAATTTTTAAAATTATCACCTCTTAATGGAGTTTCCTTTGGGTTAAGATATTCTGCATTGAGTTCTTTCTGAAACTTCTGTACCTCTTTCTCTTCCTTTGACATCTTTTTCTGAGAAAAAACCCATAGAGGAAGCAGTAAAAAGAGTATGATATATTTTTTCATGAATTTAAAATTATAAGTAAAGCTATGAATTTTCATTCCAACAAAAGTTAAAATTGTAATAAAAAATATAATCTGTTTTAAATAAAATTAACCTTTGATAATCTAGCACACTTTTTGAAAAACAAAGCTCATGGACAGAAAAAGCTTCATAAAGACCAGTGTTCTGGCAATATCAGGATTTTATTTTCTAAACTTAATATTTCATCCAATTTTCTGTTTTTAAAATAAATCGATTCAATATTGAAGTTTGTTTTCTATCTGGAACTAATAGAAACCAGAACTAAAAACTTCTGCTGTTAATTCTACTTATTATATTTTAAAGGCATTGAGATAACTAGGTCATTTTTAATGTATACTTTATTGATTTTTATTGAATAATTGTCATAATTTTGTATAGTGTTTTTGTTTAAGGGGGTTTTTACTCCAATCTTCCCAAATACCAGTATATGGATTGTACCCACATTTTAAAGGTTTAGACGTATCTAAACTATCTTTATTTATATGCGTTTTTTCAGTAAAAGCCCTGCAATCAGTACAGATATACCTGAATTCACAGTCTTTACATGTTTCTATATGGTCTTTAGTAATATTCCAGTATTTTTTAAACCCTGGATTTTTGATAACATTTTCTAAGCTGGTATCATGAATGTTTCCAAAACTTTCGGGCATTAAAGGACAGTTTTTTATATTACCATCACTGTCAATTCCAATTTTTTTATGTAAACAAGAGTTATGATTGAAAGCTTCCAGAACTTTTGTGATATTGGTGTTAAAGTATTTTATATCAATTTTTCCACAGGAAGATATATCTATGTTGTCTTTTATAAAGTTTAAAATAAACCGGTACTCATCTTTCACCCTGAACGGAACTTTTTTACAATTGTAAAAGGTAAGATGATATACCCTAATAGTTTTTACATTAAGTTCTTCGATGAAATTTCTGTCTATATTTTTGTGATAAGGAGAAAAAATTTCAATTCCTGATAAAACAGAATCGGCGAACGTTTGTTCAATTCGGATAATATCTTCAACAGTAAAATAATTTTTACTGTGAATCACTAAATATTTTATTCCTAAGTTTTCTACAGATTGTTTCAATTTTTCCAAAATAGAAATATCACTGAGTTCAATAAATAAATCATTAATAAATGATGGATTGTTATACTCGTATGAAATAGGTGGAAAGCTTTTATCCCAATCATTTTCCGTAATAAAGCCGTATTCTTTATCTAATAGTAAATTCAAATATTGGCTAAAAATTTCTTTAGATTCATCATCATAAAGAGTTGAGATTTCTTCTATAGACTTTACTTTTAATTCTTCGATTATATCATAAAACTCCAAAGGATATACTTCAGATGTTTCCCTTTGCAGATCAGAAATTAGTATTCTTTGCGCACCTCTTGTAATTAGAGTATTGCTGAATAAATTGAAATACCTCATAGTAATCTAGTAAGAGCTTTAAACGGCTTTTCCCGGAAATAAAAATTAGATCTATATTTTTTAGAATCTAAAAAATATACTGTATTACTGTTACGTTTTACATTTGTTCTACTTCCAAATTTCGTTATATTTTTAAATGTTAAAGGGAGTTTATGCTTTTCCCCAAATGTGTTTATCATAGATATTCTGCTATTTCTTTTTCTAATGAATAATTACATATTTTAGATAAATACCCAAATTGCCCTATTGGGTTCACTTCCAAAAAATAGTATTTCTCTCCGCTTTTCATAAAATCAAGAGAACCACAGTTAAGATCAAGAAGCTGCATCAACTGATGAACTTTTTCTTCAATCTCATTTGGTAGGTTATATCTTACATTTTTATTACGCTTTTCATAATTATAATTTCTAAAATCGACTTTAGTCTGCTCATCATTTTGTGAAAAGATAGCTATTGACCAACATTTACCATTTAAATAAAATGTTCTTATTTCAAAATCCTTTTCAATTTTTTCCTGAAAAAAAGTGGGAAAGAAGTCTTCATTTTCATATTCTTCTACTATAGAAGTGAACATCATTCCATTAGAATTTTTATAAAAAGATTCAAGCATTGCGTTTCCTGCAATAGTTTTTACTATCGTTTCACCTAAAATAACATTATCAGTATTTTCAGCCAGATAATAGGACGGAACATCTAAACCCACTTTTTCTGCTTCTTCTAATACTAATAATTTATTTACTAAGCTATTACTCTCTTTATTGATATGTTTTATAGTTTCAAGTTTTTTCTTTACGTAATCTTCCAGCCAGTGCTGGGTTTCGTTCATGTTGATATTAATGGAATTATTTTTATATCGAATACGCTTAAAATTCAATCCTCCCCTTCTATACCAAACACTGCTTATATCATCTAAAAAAAATCGGTTAGAAGAACTTTCTAAAAAAAATCTTTTTTCGATGATTTTAATTTCAAATATTTCATCCTCATGTATACGTATAAACTTTTTCTCTAATACTATCAGCCATTTTATAACATCCGTAGTAGAAATATCATTATTATCAGAAATTATTAATATCATTTTTTACTTGAATTATTCTTTAAAAATTCTTTTGTTATTTTTCTTCTAACTTTGAAGCTTTGTAGCCCAATAAGTCTTCTATTACGATTGATATTTGCTGAATCCTTTATGATTTCTTCATCAGTACTTTTCACGCCATATACGGGCCTTAAATGATTAATCTGAACATATCTTTCTACCATTTCTACATAATCTCTTGGTGGGAGATCTCCGGATCTTACATAGTCTACCAGCTTCGTTTTGAAATATTCATAATCTTCTATTTGAGACATATGATTTAAATAAACTAACATTGGCATGAAAACACCATCATCCGTTTCAAGTCCAATTTTTTGCAAAGACGGATAACCATAATTATTAAGAGTCCACTTTAGTAGTTCAGCATTTTTCTTGAAATTTTTTAATGATTGTTGTCCTGTTATAGAATCTTTAGCCTGATCCCTGATAAAAGCTATTCTAAAAGAATCAATAAGCTGTTTGTTTAGAGACTTTTTCCATTCTGTAACTTTCTGCTCAACAGTTATACTATCAATACCATACTTTTTATATAGCTTAAAAAAATCTTTGTTCTCTCGTTTGAACTTCCAGTATGGAGCAACTAACGGGATAAGTTTATAAAGACTTTTTTTTCCTCCAAAGTTTTTATTGTATTTATCAGAAAACTTAATATAATTTTCATATTCTTCCATTCGTTCATCATTTCTCGGCTGATATTTCCGGAATAGTTTTCTAAATTCTTTTATAGCCGCAAGAGTATCATTCTTTAATCTATAGGTACTATCAATAGAATTTACACTATTGTAATATGCAATATAATCATGTTGATTATTTCGACAGGATGTTAAAAAAGAAAAACTGATTAATAGAATAACTCCGCTTATCTTAATACATATTTTTTTATAATTCATTAAAAAAGATTTTAATTGACACCCTTATAAAACCAAAAAAAGCTAAAGAGAAATCCTCTCCTTAGCTTCTAAATGTTTAAATGTACTGCTTAGGCAGGTTCTGTAATAACAGCAACTAGCTTATTGTCTACATATACTCCTGTATCGCTTCCACTTCCTGTTTCATAAGTCCACTGCTTACTTGTTTCTGCCATTAACCCACCTGTGATTTTTGATAAATCATTTAATTTTTTGTTTTCTAATGAAGAGAAATTCTTCATTCCATTTAGTTTTTTCATAATTGATATTGTTTTAAGGATATAAATATATAAAACATTAATTAAATAACTCTACATAAAAGTGATTTTTTTATTATGTTAAATACCTAAATTAAAGCCTGTTACAATTAAAATAAAAATCATATTTTTTCACTCATTTTAGAATAATCGAAAGTATAGAATATTTTTATATAAGTTTATAACGTTTTTTCTAAAAAAGTCCTTAATTATTTATCTTTACAGAATGGTAATAGGTACAAGACTTAAGCAAACAAGAGAAAGTTAGAGAATGAGCTAGGAAGAATTGGCACTTATATCAAGAACAACACAGAAAACTATCTCAATCGGGAGAATGACAAGAGCATTCCCCTTTTAGATCATTTTTGATTTAATCAGATGGAAGAGTTTTAACTTCAGGATATTTTTTTACCTAAAGAAGCAGTTAATTGATAAGCTATATTCTTACTCGATAATTCGATATCTAAATCTTCAATTTCAGAATTGTTATGATCTAATAATCATTACAGATTAATGAAACCATTGACAGTTTCAAAATGGTGATACCATTCCGGCAGAAGTTTTTATTTATAATTGATTTTGTGATTCAACTCTAAAGGATTATTTTCTTCAAGAATGGATTTTTGCGCTTCTCTGATCATTTCATTCATATCTTTTTCATTTCCCTGAGGATCTGTAAATATAACTTTTTTGGCGGTTTTGGTATTCCAGGGGTCATTATAATATGATTTTCCTAGCTGCTCATATTTTGTCCAGTCGATTTTAATGGTTTTTGTCCTTACATCAAACCAAATGCTGCCTTTTTTTACCTGTATTAAATTGAATGAGTAATCATGTTCTGTATCTTCAATGGAAATGATTAAACCAGGTAATCCATTGAAAATATAGGGACCATCATTAAAAGGCAATTCCGTCGTAAACCAAGCAATCCAGTTTCTACCACCATAACTAACTTCTGCTTTTTGCGATTTATATTTTCCAATAGTTTTTTGTTCCGGTATGATTTTCCAATTTAGCTGTTCATCAATCGGTAGAACATAATTTGCCTTTAAGTAAGTAATAATTTTCTCTATTTTTTTATTAATGATATCTTTTTTAATATAAAATTGATTTTCAACCCCCATTATATAGCCTCCACTTTTATTAATGAGCTTCAGCGAATCAGCATTTCTGGACATGGAATCTCTAAAAATAGAAGTATTATTCTCCAAATCCAAAATCATATTTTCAGTATTAATATTTTCAGGTTTTTCCTTACTTGTTCTATATTTAGCCTCATAAATAAAGCTAAACTTTTGTGAAAAAATAGATATTGATAGTAGTAAAAAAAATAAAATAAATTTCAATTTGTGTGGTATTTTCATAGAATCTATCGTTATTTGAGATTAATTAGATATTAATATTTTTTTTATTGAATTTATACTTTCAGAAAAAAATTCTAAATATCCTTTTTTTTCAAATGCTCTTCTCAATCCATCATTATAAAACCAAATTTCTGTAATAACATCATTTTTCTTTTCGATATGACTGCCGTCTAACTTGTTAGCAATTTTTGAAATTTCAAAAATTTTCTTTTCTGAAAGCACATATTCTTTAGATATTATTTGATATGCTCTATCTATTAAATACCACTTATCATCAATATTTTTAACAGCATAAGGAAAAGTATCTCTAAGTGCTATAAACTTTTTTAAACTACTACTCATTTTATCGATTTTTAAGACTATTTATGTTTAAGATTCTGTATTCTTAACTTTAAGCAATTTAAGGAATCATGGTCATATTTAATACTAAATTTCTTTTAAAAAGACAAAAATCCTAACTTTAAAGTTAGGCAATCTAATCTTTTTCTGAGAAAAAACCCATAGAGGAAGCAGTAAAAAGAGTATGATATATTTTTTCATGAATTTAAAATTATAAGTAAAGCTATGAATTTTCATTCCAACAAAAGTTAAAATTATAATAAAAAATATAATCTGTTTTAAATAAAATTCACCTCTGATAATCTAGCATACTTTTTGAAAAACAAAGCTCATGGACAGAAAAAGCTTCATAAAGACCAGTGTTCTGGCAATATCAGGATTTTATTTTCTTCAATCCGAATTATTTCATGCAGCGGAAAGAAGAAACAATCAGATCGTTGAAAACAACGACGTTCCGATTGTTATTATTGGCAGTGGATATGGCGGAGCGGTTTCAGCTTTGCGTCTTTGTGAAGCAGGGAAAAAAGTAGTGCTGCTGGAGATGGGTCTTAACTGGGAAAAAGCAGGAATTCCGTTTTCCAATCTGCTGAAACCCGGGAAAAGCTCTGCATGGCTGAAAAACAAAAGCATTGCTCCCTTTATGAATATTTTTTCTCTGACTCCTTTTACCGGAACTCTGGACCGTCTGGATTTTGATCATATTAAAATCTGGGTAGGAAGAGGGGTTGGCGGAGGTTCTCTGGTGAATGGCGGAATGGCTGTCACTCCCAAAGAAAGCTATTTCAGAGAGGTTTTCCCTGATCTTGATGCTGAAAAGTTTTATAATTATTATTTTCCTCTTGTACAGGAAGAACTCAAGGTAAATGTGATTGATGAACAGTTTCTGAAAGACTGTCCTTATTATAAATTCACCCGGGTAGGTGAAGCAGAAGCTCACAAAGCTGGTTTTAAAACCATTCGGGTTCCCAATGTATATGATTTTAAATACATGGAAAAAGAATTCAGGAATGAAGTTCCCCGCTCTGCTCTCAACACTGAAGTGATTTATGGAAATAACCATGGAAAAAACAGTTTAGATAAAACCTATCTCAGAAAAGCACTGGAAACAGGAAATTTAGAAATCCTTGACCTTCATCGTGTCCAGACTATTCAACTGAATGATGACAAAAGCTATACATTAAATGTCCGGCAGACAGATACTTCCGGAGTTATGATTGCGGACAAAGTTTTCCACTGCAAAAAGCTGATTCTTTCCGCAGGAACAATGGGCACTTTGCAGCTTCTGTTACAGTCTCATGCAGAGAACGGATTTCCCATCAATGAAAAGATTGGTAAAAACTGGGGAAACAATGGAAATTTCATGACCGGAAGAAACTGGGTTAAGCCATTGTCTGGCGGCACCGGAGCTAAGCAATCCACTATTCCGGTAGGAGGAATTGATAACTGGGATGATCCGGAACATCCGTTTTTCACAGAAATTGCTCCTCTGCCCATGGGAATGGATGTGGCTACTTCTTTATATCTGCTCATCAACAGGGTTGATAAAAAGGGAGAAGTTGCCTATCATAAAGCCAGCCAATCCCTGACATTAAACTGGGATGAAAGCAATACCGCTAAAATGAGAGAAAATGCCCAATATTTTATCCGTAAAATGAATAAGGCTAATGGCGGTACAAGAAGCCATTTACTTTTTAATAATGGGTTTGGGGCAGATATCTGTTATCATCCGCTTGGAGGGTGTGTTCTTGGTGAAGCTACCAACGAATATGGAAAGCTAAAAGATCACGAGAATCTGTATGTGCTGGATGGTTCTTTAATTCCGGGAACCATTGGTGTTAATCCGTTTGTTACGATTACTGCGATTGCTGAATATTGTATTGAAAATCTTATTAAACAGAAAGAATTTGCCTGAAATTAAGGCATCTTCCTTACTTCGTTAAGATAGTTCCTGATATCATGCTCCAACTTTGAAGGGTACATACAATGAAGCTTTTCTGCCAGTGAAGTTCCCAGCTCATGAACCACATCTGCATAGGCAAACAATGCATTCCAGTTTTCTTCAATATCGCTGCCGGAGAAAGTTTTTTCCACTTTATTCCATAAATCAGATGAGAGATATTTTTTGAAGAGTCTTCCGTGTTTATTGGTTGTGATATTATTCCAGTCATGATTTTCGGCAATATACCATTCAATCAAAGGGACAAGATAATCTGTACGCAGGATATTTTCAGACATAAATTTGGCGTAAAAAATGTCTCCGCGTTTCAGGCATTTTGCAACATAAGTTGTATCCCACCAGAAGTCATTCATCCGCTGCTGAAATTCTTTTTCTGTCGGCTGCTGAATCATTATTGACTGATAGGTAGGCGGTTTCATACCATTGGTCAGGTTATCTTTATCTATTAAAACTTTATAGCCAACATCCCAATCTTCGGGAAGGTTTTCCTGATTGATTTCTTCAATAAATTCCGATACCTGATAAAGCTTAAAATCCACTTTTACATGATCTTTATATAAGACCATTTTCATAGCATGCTTTCCGTCAAAAACACGATCATCTTCTTCAATCATGGAAATGGGTTCACCAAAAAGGCTGATCCATTTATTTTCCGACTCATAGGATGATCTGTTACCAAAAACAAGCTCCACATCAAGATCACTAAAATCATCTACCGGAGCGTAAGGGTTTACCAATGAGCTGGTCAGGAGAACAGCCCGGATATCAGGATTGTTTTCAGACCATTGGATAATCTGTTTCAGTTTTTCCTCCCTTGCATTCATACTTACTTAATAAGACTCTGATATTTTGACGCGATACACATCAGAAGAGTTTCTTTTAATTGATTCTACAAAAAAACCTCCTTCCTCAGGAATAACTTCTTTCAGATCAAAACTTTTGCAGTCTTTTGGCAGCCCGGAAAAGATCAGGGTAAACCAAAAGTCTTTCATAAAGGGAACCGGTGTCCAGTATGGAGAAATTGAAATGTTTTCCGCATGAATCATTTTGCTTCTATGCTCAGACTGATTGTCAAAAAGATAGGTTGAATGCCAGATTCTGATCAGGTTTCCTAAGAATGGTGATGCCGGAAAGCAACAGTGTACAATAACCTGCCTCTCCTCTTCTGTTTTCGCCTGAAGAGATTCAAGGATTTCCTTGGCAATGACTGGTTTTACAATTACTTCTTCCACCTTTTTATGAGTAATAGGTAATGAGCAATAAATAATAGGATTACTTATTGCTCATTATGGATGTTAATATTCTAATTCTAATTTTTCTTTGGTGTAATTTCTTACTTCCCGGGTCAGTTCAGGGTTATCAGCCAGTTTTTGACCATAGGAAGGAACCATTTCAAGCAGCTTTCCTTTCCATTCTCCATGCAGTTTTTCAGGGAAGCATTTTTCCAGCACATTCAGCATGGCATATACTGCTGTGGATGCACCCGGTGAAGCTCCCAGCAGAGAAGCAATCGTTCCGCTCTTGTTTACGACCACCTCAGTTCCGAATTCCAGTTTACCACCTTCTTTTTCATCTTTTTTGATGATCTGAACTCTCTGTCCTGCTACTTTCAGTTCCCAGTCTTCTTCTTTAGCATCTTTGATAAATTCTCTCAAATGCTGCATTCTCTGAGACTTTGTCATGGCAACCTGCTGAATCAGATATTTTGTAAGCGGAATATTATGCCACCATGCCCCAAAAAGTGACCTTAAATTCTTCGTATTTACACTTTCAGGAAGGTCAAGATAACTTCCTTCTCTTAAAAATTTGGTTGAGAATCCTGCAAAAGGTCCGAAAAGAAGCGCTTTTTTCCCATCGATAATCCTAAGATCAAGGTGTGGAACAGACATTGGCGGAGCATCTACCGTAGCCTGAGTATATACTTTAGCATGGTGCTTTTCCACCAGTTCCTGATTATGACTTACCAGCCACTGCCCTGAAACCGGGAAGCCTCCGTATCCTTCACTTTCTTTAATATCTGAGCTGTCCAGTAGGGGAAGCGCGTATCCTCCCGCACCGATAAATACAAAATCTGCTACCACTTCCTGTTTGTGGCTATGGATTCTGTCTTTCACTTTCATTTCCCATGTACCGTTTTCTCTAGGGCTGATATCTTTTACTTCGTGGTATAAGAAAACCTCAACATTAGAATCTTCCAGAAGATGTCTTCCCATTTTTCTCGTCAATGTTCCGAAGTTTACATCTGTTCCCATATCCATCTTCGTTGCAGCCATTACTTCAGACTGATTTCGTTTACTCATCACCAGAGGAATCCATTCTTTCAGTTTCTCATGATCTGTAGAAAATTCCATTCCTGAAAAAAGAACAGACTCTGCCATTTTATCGTGGCGTTTTTTAAGGTATTCAGCATCTTTTTCTCCGAATACAAGGCTCATATGAGCACAGGAATTGATAAATTCTTTAGGCTCACGGATATATCCTTTGGTAATCAGATAGGACCAGAATTGTTTTGAAATTTCAAACTGCTCTGCAATGCTTTCGGCTTTGGTAATATCAATAGATCCGTCCGGTTTTTCAGGGGTATAGTTTAGCTCACAAAAAGCGGAGTGGCCTGTTCCGGCGTTGTTCCATGCAGCTGTACTTTCTTTGGCAAATCTTCCGAGTCTTTCGAAGATAGCGATTTCAAGATTTGGATCAAATTCATGAAGCAGCGTTGCTAAAGTGGCGCTCATGATTCCGCCGCCTATCAGTACAACGTCGTATTTAGGTTTCGGTGTTCTGCTTGTAAGCGATTGTGACATAATTTTAAAATTTTACTTCAAATTTCGGGAAAAGTTTTAAAAATCTGCACGATTTAATCCGTTATTTTTTTGTTCAAAAGACTTCTTGAGTACACAACAAAAAACCATGGAAAATTTCAATAAAGTACCATTGAAATGATTGATAATATAAAATAGCAGTACGGGTCGCTGCCAGGATTAGTCAATAAAAAAACTTAAGCATTTACTGCCTAAGTTTTTCTATGTATGTTTAACGAGCTTTTATTCCAGCTCCATTTTAATTCAATTTTGCAGTCAGTTTTTTAAACTGTTTTTCAGCATTTTTACCTTCATACAAAATAGCATATACCGTATCAATAATCGGGAGTTTAAGATTTTTCTGTTTCGCTGTTTTATAAATGGAATCTGCAGCATAATATCCTTCCGCCACCATATTCATGGATTGAATGGCAGACTTCACGGTATATCCTTTTCCGATCAGGTTTCCAAGGTTTCTGTTTCTTGAGAAAAGTGAATACGCCGTTACCAAAAGGTCACCTAGATAGGCACTTTCGTTCACATCTCTTGGTGCTTCGTAAATAGCTTCAAGGAAAGTTTCCATTTCACGGATTGCGTTGGAAACAAATACTGCGGTAAAGTTATCTCCATATCCTAATCCACTGGCAATTCCTGCTCCTATTGCAAAAATGTTCTTAAGGATTGCACTGTATTCATTTCCTAAAATATCTTTACTCGTATGCACTTTGATGAAATCTGAACTGAATATTCCTTCAAGTTTTTCAGCGGTTTCATCTTCTACTGCTGCAATCGTAAGATAAGAAAGTCTTTCCATGGCTACCTCTTCGGCATGACAAGGTCCTGCAATAACAGCCTGGTTTCTGAAACCAATTTTAAATTCATCACGCAGATAATGCGCCACCACATCATTTACTTTTGGAATAATTCCTTTAATTGCAGAGATAAAGATTTTATCTGAGTAATCACAGGTCATCTTATCCAGAGTATCGGACAGGTAAATAGACGGTGTTGCCAGCACAATAACATCACAGGCAGATACCAGCTCGTTAATATCTGTTGTCAGTTTTAAACTTTTAAGATTAAAATGTGCCGCCGTAAGATAGGTTGGGTTATGCCCGCGCAGCTCGATAGCTCCTTTTACAAATTCATTTCTTACGCACCAGTGTACAACTTTACAGTTTTCAACAAGCATTTTTACGATAGCGGTTGCAAAACTTCCGCTTCCTACAACTCCTACAGAAATATCCTTTTTATTCTTTTTTGGATTCGAAGATGCTGAAATAATTTTCTTTTTAGCCATAATTGGAATGTGAACTGCAAAGATATTAAAACAAAGACGTAACGCGGGCTTTGAAACTATGATAAAAGCCATTTTCTGAAAAAATTAACACTTCAACACAATTAAATAGTTAATTAGCCGTTAAATACAGAAAAAACTGAATTTTAAATAAAAATAACTCACAAAACTTATTTTTATTTAAATTTGCAGCTTCAAAACCGTTTTAAACTGACTAAGAGAAGAAATATGAAAAAATTTCTAAGCAGCAAGAAGAACGTAAACATTCTCCTGGGAGGACTTTTACTAGTAGTTTTTGCACAGGGTATCTTCATTGCCAAGCTCTTTTCTGAGAGAGATGACAAAACCTACGAAGTGAACCTTGTAAAAATAAACACTGAAAAAGACAGTGTAGATTATCTAAAAATGAAAACTGATCTTACTCTTGTAGATCAGACTGTTGCCCAGCTCAACTCTTTCCTGAAGTCCAAAGACATTACCAACGAAAAGCTGATGATGCTCAGCCAGGACAGTATTTCAAATTCTATTTATCTTTCCAAGCAGGCTAACCGATACAGCCAGTATCTGATGGATCTTCAGAAAAAACTGATGCAGGTTCCTCTAGGAATGCCTACTGACGGCTATATTTCGTCCAATTTCGGGATAAGAAAAAATCCTATCCCGTTCAAAACTGTTTTTGCTTCGGTAAAATCTGGTGCAGCGACTGAGACAAAGCCAGCTGCCGTTACAGCAGCAAAACCTGAAGTAAAAGCCGAACCCGTTGAGAAAATTGTAGAGCTTACTGACAGCTATGGAAATAAAAGAGAAGTAAAAGTAATGGTTACCCCAAAAGCGGCTCCTGTAGCTGCTGCTCCAGCTCCTTCTACAACGAAAACTGTTGCGGGTAATACTGCAAAAACTACCATTGCTGAAAAAAACAATCCACCTGCTGAAGCTGATCAGATGCAGTTTCATAAAGGACTGGATATTGCTGTGGCCTATGGTTCCGATGTAAGAGCCGCCGCTGCCGGAACAGTCATTTTCTCCGGACAAAAAGGAGGCTATGGAAACTGTGTAATTGTTTCTCACGGAAACGGACTGGCCACACTATACGGACATTTATCTGAACTTGTTGCTAAGGTGAATGATAAAGTAAAAGTAGGCCAGGTCATTGCGAAATCCGGAAATTCAGGGCGTTCTACAGGACCTCATCTGCATTATGAAGTACACAAAAACAATACTCCGATTAACCCGAAATTGTTTATGAATCTATAAAAAGAAAACTGTCTTATGAGAGGCAGTTTTTTGGTTTTAAAAATTAAAGTATTCATTTAGAGGTCTTTTTTAAACACGAAGAGCACGAATATAACGAATCACGAATATAATTCTCATGATCATAGATCTTCAAAATCTATAAAATCTGCGAGAGAATATTTTAATTCAAAGTTTTTAATTTGCTTTCTTTTGATTCTAAGGAGGCAAAGTTGGAATCAGCAAGCTGATTTAATGAAGCTTAAGGATATTTTCATTGTTAATTCTTATGATATAAAAAAACAGCTGCATTGGCAGCTGTTTTTTTACTTTAAGATTTTAAGCGTTCCTTTCGGATGGGTGAATGTACCGTCCGGACCTGCAATATTTGAATACACGATATTTTTATTATAATCCTGAATATGGGTTACATTGAAACCAAGGTGCGGCTCATGCCAGTATACCATAAAAACATTTTTTGCTACTTCTACTGCAGTATATTCTACAGTGTCCGTACTGTTTTTTGAACTTCCTTCTGTTCCTGTAAACGTCATGGTTTTGTTATCTTTAAAATCAAGAATGAATTTAACTTCTCCAAAGTCCACTTCCACTTTACTTCCGATTGCCGGATAGGGTGATTTAAGATCCCAGTCCATTTCTTTAAGATAAACCTTTACTCCCATTTCAAGTTCTTCTTTTCCTGGCAGATCAGGGTATTTTTTTACCATAAAATCTACAATTGCAGATGTAGTTTTGTTCTCTGTTACTGCCTGCCTGTAATTTTCCAGATAGCTTTTCACAAAATCAAGAGATTGTGGTGATGTGGAAAGTTCTGCAAAATGAGAAGGAATAACTTTTTCCGGTTTCAAACCTTTCATAGCATCAATCTGCCCGATCCATTGATCAATGGCTTTTACATTCTGAGTGTCCGCCATCCAGAGATGTGAGCCTACAGAAACCGAAATCCCGCCGGCAATGGTTTTAATGGAAGGAATCCACAGAAAACTGTGTGCCGGATCTTCCGGGTTTTGTCTGATTTCAATTTTATTTCCTTCAAGATCAGGAATTGAAGTAACTGCTTCAGGAATTATAATTTCCGATGGTGCATCTGCCTTCAACTGTGGTTTCCACACTCCCATTTTATCATCTTTTGAAGCTGATATAAGATAAGCAGTCTGTGCCGTTGAGATAATTTTAGCATTAGGAAAAGCTTTTCTAATCACATCCAATCCAAAATAAAAATCCGGATCACTGTGAGAAATAAAAACGGTTTTCAGGTTCTTTCCTGTTGCTTTTATTTCTTTTACCAGCTGTTCTGCATACTGTTTCTGAAACTGGGCATCTACAAGTATCGCATCTTTATCTCCATAAATAATGGTAGACGTAATAGGAAAAATAGCTTTGGCTCCCGGATTATAAACTTTCACTTTGAGATTCCCTGCAAATATGCTGATGAATCCCAAAAGTGCTAATACCGACCATAATTTTTTTTGTATCATTTTTGTTCTTTTATAGATTAGTAAGCTGCTGTGAAACGTTCACGGATGTGATTGTTCTGTTCCAATTCATCTACCAGCACTACCGCTACATCTTCTACAGAAAGACGGCTTCTTCCGTTTTCATCAAATACCGGAGTTTCCAGTGAAGTTCTGTATTTTCCTGTTCTTTCTCCTACATTAGCCTGATTCATTTCGATAGCAGGGCTGAAGAATGTCCAATCCAACGTATTATTCTCTTTGATCTTGTTTAAATAATCTCTTGCCGCTGTTGCCCCTGGTTTGTAAGCTTCCGGGAAATCAGGAGTATCTACAATCTGTACGTTATCCGGTGTGTAAAGGCTTCCTGCTCCACCTACTACAATCAGTCTTTTTACTCCCGACTGTTCTACAGCTTTTTCAATGTTCTCGGAACCGTTTAAAAAATCGTTGTAAAGGTTAGGGTTGGTCCATCCTGCATTGAATGTACTGATTACGGCATCGCTTCCTTTCAATGCCTCAGCCAGTTCGTTTACATTGTTTACATCAACACTTTTTGCAGTTACATTTTCCTGTGTTTTCACTTTTGATGCATCTCTTACCAATGCTTCTACAGCATATCCTCTGTCTGCTAATTCTGATACTACGTGTGCTCCTACAAATCCTGTTGCACCGATTACTGCTACTTTTTTCATAATGTTTTATTTTTAATTAAATTGTAATAAATTTTGTTACATTTAAGGCTAAAAAATTTTTATTCAAACTGGTCAGTGAATTCCTGTAATGACTTGTCTCCTAAAAAGTTTACCACCAATTGATCTGTTTCTTCAAATAATGTATTTAAATGATTGTTGATCTCTTTTCCAACACTGCATGCCGGATTGGGATTCTGATTTTTTTTACCTAATACTTCTGTATTTTTTACTGCTTTATAGATCTCGGAAATAGTGATCGTTTCAGCATTCTTTGCAAGCTGGCTTCCTCCCTCTTTTCCCTGTCTGCTGATAATAAGGCCTGCTTCTCTCAATACGCTGATCTCCTTTCGGATAATCACCGGATTCACATTGATACTACCGGCCATCCAGTCAGAAGTAAGCCACTCCTGAGGACTTTTCGCCAATAATGTCATAATATGTACTGCCGTAGCAAATCTTGTATTGTTCATTGTAATTACAGGGCAAAGATACACATTTTTTAAATGTAACAAAATTTATTACAGTTAAATTTTTCTTAAAGGATCAGTTTATCCAGATCCAGTAACAGATAATTGATATTCTGATTAATGGTACGGGTTGCCGACTGCATCTGATTCAGCATAGCAGCGCGGTTATGAAGATCATCAGCCCTGTAAAACCCGCCATCACTGAAAATCACAGATTTATCCGCCGCTTCCTTACTATCATCAAACTGGTAATGCAGCCACCTCTGTTTCATATTCCCTATAATGGAATGCTCTTCTTTATTGGAAAACTTTTTCTCTGTGTACATATACCAGATAAAAGGGGGAAAATTCGGAGACTCTAATTTTTCTTTCCAGATATCTCTCAAAAGGTTTCTCTGGTGAATAAACTCTACCTTTTTCCCTTTTGGATTAAGGGTTGCCAGTCCAAAACCTGCTCCCAGAACCCCTCCGCCTATATCGATGGCATTACTCCAGCCTTGATCATGTACAATTCCTCCTGCTATTGAAGCTGCTGCTCCTGCAACAATTGAATATAAAATAAGCTTATTATTTCTTGATGAATTTAAGTTATCCACATAATTTCCAATCTGGGCTACTCTTTCTCCTTCACAGTCGAACTCTGCAGCTACTGCATCCAGTTCCGTAAGAGCAATCGTTATTTTGCTGTTTATTTTTGTCTTCAACTGTAAAACCTTAACCTGGGAAGCAAGGGATGAATCTTTTTTAAGATCAATAATCTGATGAACTTCATCCAGGTTATCCAGTGCGTTTAAGATGAGGATGCTCTGATCAGAAAATACTTCTTTTAATTCTTTATTGGCAGCCAGTATAGAATCTGAATTATAAGACGGAAGTTTGTTGCTGTAGTTATATTTGAACGGCGCTTTACAGTAGCTGTCTTTCAGGGTGAGAATATTCTGCTGAATAGCCTGATTCTTCCTGGAAACACAAGAAGTAAGAAGCCCGAAAACAATCAATAGGTAAAAAAGTTTTTTCATTCAGTGATTTTTTGTGTTATCAGGTATATTGCAATATAAATTTCTCCATTTTCACAATTCTCCTATACGAATATAATACAAATAAAAAAATTTACCTGAAATCAGGTAAATTTTTAATCTATTTTTAAGAAGGATTATTTAATATCCAGCAGTTCAACTTCAAAAACGAGCGTACTGTTAGGCCCGATTTCTTTGCTGATTTCCTGATCTCCATACGCTAAGTGCGGAGGAATAATCAGTCTCCATTTGCTGCCAACAGGCATTAACTGAAGCGCTTCCGTCCATCCTGAAATCACTCTGTTCAAAGGGAAAGATGCAGGTGTACCTCTTTTTACAGAACTGTCGAATACTTTCCCGGAAATAGTAGTTCCGTGGTAGTGGCATTTTACAGTAGATTTGGGTCCTGGTTTCGGGCCGTCGCCTTCTGTAATGATTTCATACTGTAAGCCGCTTGGTAACTGCACAACGCTTTCTCTTTTACCATACTCTTCCATATATTCTTTACCGTCTTTCAGGTTTTTTTCTGCTAATTCTTTTTTACGTTTAAATAACATATCTGCTACTCCCATATTATAATTTTTTACAAAGATAAGGCTTTTTGGGTTTGGAAGATGGGAGCACGATAAGCGAAGTTTAAAAGCCTGAAGAATTTTCCTCTCAAACAAAGTGACTTTAATTCATTCTCATTAAAAATAAATAAACACTAATAATCAACAAGTTAAAAAGATTATTTTTCAATATTCATTAATCATATAGTCTTACATTTTTGATTTTCAAAGAGCTTTTCCACAAAATTCAAATATTTGTAATACTTATTTAACACAGATTTCGAAACTTGGCGTTATAATTGGATTTTAAAAACTAAATGCCAAATCCACTAAAATATAATAAGAAGTTTGATGAACTGAATGAAGAGGAAAAAAAGCTTCTGGAAATCAATAAAAAAACAATAGCAGATTTTGTTGAACAATCCTCTTCCATCAGCGATGTCAACTATGCTACCAGAAATGCCCATGCCAAAACGTATGCGGTAGCAAAAGGTACATTCAGGATAGAATCTGATATTCCGGAATCACTGCAGCCTTTTTTTGATAAGGAAAAATTTGACCTGACTATACGGTTTTCCAATGCGCAGCTGAAAATTAAGAATACAAGAAAGGATATTCCTGCCTACGGCTTTGCAGTGCAGATCAAGGATGAAAACGGTGGGCTTCTTGCCAATTATCCATTGGTGAATTTTCCCCTGTTTCCTATAAATTCTGTTTCAATTTTTTTGAAACTGTTTACGGCGGTCAACAGATTTTACACCAAAAAATGGAGCAGTTTGTTTACCCTGCTGCTTCAGATGATTAAAATGACTCCTTCCCTGCTAACAGCTGATATGGTTCGTAATATGATTCAACTTCTTCGTAAAAGAAATGATTTTATTCTTTCCTTCGACTATCATTCTATAGGAGCTTACCGGCTTGGAGATCATATCATCAAAATAAAACTGTCTCCTCAATCTGTGGATAAGAACATTGGAAAAAAACAAAAGGTCAAGGATTCTTTAAAAAACTATCTGCAGACACACAACTTTACTGCAGATGTCCTGATACAGATATGTTATGACCTGAAAGACCAGCCTGTCAACAAACTGAATGTGGAGTGGAAAAACTCTCCTTTTATTAAAATCGGCGAAGTAAAAATCGACAAAGATTCTTTGCTGGATTCCCGTAACTGCAACACTGAACTTCTTTCATTCAATCCTTTTGAGAGTAAAATATTTTTTCAGCCTATAGGAAAAATACAAAAGCTGCGTGATGAAGCCTATAAAATTTCTTTGCAGACGCGAAGGAAGATTAACAAACTGCTGCATGGGAAAAACAGCTAGATTAATGATGAATTATGAGTTTTAAATGATGAATTTTTGAGTGCAGCTATAAAGATTTTATCTAAAAAAGAGTATTTCTTGGGAGTGTCATTCTGAACACAGACTGAAAGTCTGCGAACGCAGTTCAGAAATCCAGCCTCTTTTATTAAAGTTTAAAGCTTAGAGTTTCAACGGCGTCTTTCTCATTCATTTGTGCTGCTTCTTTCCTACTGTGTCATTCTGTAGAAATCCAGCCACATTGATTAGAGTTTTAAAGATTTAAAAAGTGAAGTAATACTTCAGTTATGTGCTAATACTTTGTTGAGACTCCTACGGAGTGACAATTGGAGTGTTAAGTTAATAATAAGTGATCAATGATGAATGATAATGGTGAATTACTTATTACTTATGCTCATGTATTGGGCTGTGTTGGTATAGGTATAAAACAAAAAAAATAAAATAAAATAAAAACTGACGGCGACCTACTCTCCCTCGTTAGCAGTACCATCGGTGAAGAATCTCATATCATTGTTTATCTTTAAGATTCTTCCTTCATCAGAAATCAAAGATTCGACGTAGTCAATGACAAAAACCAAATATTTGAATTTGAGATAATTTCTTATTATTTTATCTGAACTTTCTATCTTCTACTTTGATCGCCAGATCATTGATACTGGCATATCTTTTTGCCATGAGCCCGTTCTCATCGAACTCCCAGTTTTCATTCCCATAAGCCCTGAACCATTTTCCTTCCTGAGTCTGATATTCATATTCAAAACGAACGGCAATACGATTGTCGGTGTGTGCCCAATATTCCTTTTTAAGCTTATAATGAAGCTCTTTTTCCCATTTTTTCTGCAGAAATACTACAATCTCTTCTCTCCCATTCACAAAGGTATCTCTGTTTCTCCATTCGCTATCGATGGTATATGCTTTGGAAACCTTTTCAGGATCCTGACTGTTCCAGGCATCTTCTGCGAGTTGAATTTTTTCCAGGGCCGTTTCAAGAGTGAAAGGCGGAAGCGGATGTTTCTGTTCCATAACTTATTGTATTAAATTGGTCACTATTTTTTTTGATTTTTCAATGAGTTCATTGGATTTGAAAAGCTGGCTTTCTATGATACTGCTTTCAAAAAGCATGTAGACATGATCCGAAAATTCATTATCATCGAGCAATTCTAAAAAAAAATTTCTCAGATCTGCTTTATGAGACTGAATGACGCTCAGTATTTTAGTATTATCCATGGGGATCTCCGACAGAATATTCAGAAAGCTGCAACCTCTGAAATTTTCCTTTTCGTTCATATACACGAGGAAATCGAAAGCATTGATGATCTTGGATTTTAAGCTTTTTTCTTTTGCTATAAAGTGATTGAGCTCACCAAACCAATATTCATGTCTTACCTTCAGAAATTCTACACACAGATCTTCTTTGGATTTAAAATGCTGATAAAAGCTTGCCTTGGCAACTTCAGCTTCGGAAATAATCTGATTGATTCCGGTAGAATTATACCCTTGTTTTGCAAACAATTCGAAGGTTATTTCTACTATTCTTTCTCTTGGAGATTTCATATGCTTTTCTTTTCTGGAACAAATGTATGAAAAAAAATTACATACAGACCAGTCTGTCTGTTTTTATTTTTAATTTTTTTTTGAGAATTTTGGAAAGCGCAAAGGCGCTAAATTTTTATAGATTTAACATATTTAAGGCGCAAAGATTTTATCTCCGATAAAACTTAATAATGCTAAGAAAGGCTTTGAATGAAACCGGTAATTGCGCAGTAATCTTGCTGAAAATCTTCGATTTTCTTGTGTCTTAAAAGCAGCATAATTTTTATCTTCTTTGCGCCTTTGCGTTGTCCAACTAAGAATATGAATAGAAAAAGCCTCCAGAAATAGATTCCAGAGGCTTGATAGTATATTTTAAATAGGATTACTCTTCCAGTTCTTCTTTCTTCTCTTCTTCTTTTTCAGGGAAGATAACGGATAAAAGAACAGAGATCACCAATACACCTCCTACGATTCCTAATGAAACCGGAGACGGAATATGGATCCATGGCGCAATAAGCATCTTAACTCCAATGAAGGACAGGATAATCGCCAATCCATATGGAAGTTTGCTGAACATATGAATAAAGTTCGCTAACAGGAAATATAATGATCTTAATCCTAAAATAGCAAAGATATTTGATGTATAAAGGATAAACGGGTCATTTGAGATTGCAAAGATCGCCGGGATGGAGTCTACAGCGAAAAGAACGTCCGTAAATTCAATAACACCCACTACTACTAAAAGAGGAGTTGCCATTTTAATTCCGTTTTGGATGGTGAAGAACTTATCTCCATCGTAGTTATCTGAAACTTTCCAGAAACTCTTGATCAGTTTTGCTCCTGCTGTATTACTGTAATCTTCATCGTCACCATCATCACCGTCACCCCATGATTTGATCCCTGCATAGACAAGGAATAATCCGAATAAGGTCATGACTACGTTGATTTTCACTGCTTCACCGAAGATATTCATTTCAGGAAGATAGGTAAGATTAATCAGTCCTACTCCTGCAAAAATGAATATAGCTCTGAAGATCAGCGCTCCGATAATCCCCCAGAAAAGGACTTTGTGATGAAGATATTTCGGAACTTTAAAGAACCCGAAAACGAGGATAAATACAAATAAATTATCCACAGACAAGGCTTTTTCAATCCAATAAGCAGCCTGATACTGTGTAAATTTCTCTACTGCCAAAGCATGGCTTTCAGGGCTTCCGTCGGTATTGAATACCCAATATACCACCCCTGAAAAAACCATAGAAAGCGAGATCCATACAATAGACCAGATGGTAGCTTCTTTGGAAGAGACTTCATGACTTTTTTTATTAAATACCCCTAAGTCCAGGAGCAGCATGATAACGACTGTTACTGCAAATCCCCACACCAGACCAGGGTGCAGTTCTAAAATACTTTGATGTTCCACTTGAGTTATGTTATTATATGATAAAAGCAATAGATGCACAGAGTACAAATATTGCTATTTTATTTATCTTTTGATTGACAATTGATTATAAGTAATTCATCTGCACTGTCTGGATCGTCTGCTCCAGCTTTTTATCTGCTGTAGGATCTCCGATCGCATTGAATTTCCATTCTCCGTTTCTCTTGTAGAAAACCCCCATTACCATGGCAACATGTCCGCTGAAAGAAGCATCATTCGCAATATCATATTTTGCAAAAACTTCTCTCACATTGGTAGGTGATCCTTCATAAATACGGATAGAAGCAAAAGGAATAGTGCCGAAATCCTGGCCTCTGTAGCTGTTCAAAACCATTGCCACATGCTCAACATTCGGTTCCAGCTGGCTGAAATCTACCGTGATTACTTCATTATCCAATCCGTCATCTCCGTTTACGTCACCGGTAAGGTCGTCTCCACTGTGTCTTACAGATCCGTTTCTTGATTTAAGATTTCCGAAATAGATTACTTCTGTAACGTTTTTGTTTGAATCATATAAAATACAGCTTCCGTCCAAGTCTACTGCTTCTTTCTTTGTTCCGAAAAATCCTTTCTTTTCGATTGCTCCCCAGTTGATTCCTACACAAGCCTGGGAAAGCTCAGCTCCATTTTCTTTTTTAAGGTTAATTCTCTGACCTTTTTGTAAGTTGATAGCCATCTTTCTATGTTTAGTTGTTATTTACTTTTTTGCAAAAAAGATAATCTTCTTTGCTTTTCAAATTTCGTTCTAATTATTATTCAAATTCAAATTAAGCATTGCCCGCAGAATATTCGTTTCTTCGTCGAAGTCAAAGATTTTACTCATAATATCCATATTTTCCAGGTTTTTAATATAATCTTTCAGAACGCCTTCCACTTCAGCTGGCAAAGTACGCTTTCTTTCGTTCATACTATGTTCCAGCTGCTCATTTTTACTTCTCAGCTGATCAATAATGGAGCTCTGATTAGACTGATTCTCGGAAATATCCAGCTTATCCAGTTCTTTGTCGAAAAGATACAATTTCTTTTCGTCTACACTGAAAATAAAATAATCATCAGACTGAAAGATTTTAAAAAGTTCATAATCGTGGGTTCCGATAAGGTAACCACATACGAAACGGACTTTAAATCCCTGTATATTAAGCCTTCCCAACAGTTTCCTTTCAATGGAATATTCTTTATACTGATAGGAAGGAAAAGAATCAGTTTTCAGCAGTGTTTCATCTGCCTCCGATCTGTAAAATTCCTGGGCATATTTTTTATGAAAGTACAGTACATTGTCCCAATTGGCCGTAAAACGATCTTCCGTCAGGTCTTTATACACTGTTTTTAAGTGCTGGGAAAAGACACCGCTGTACATTTTTCTGTCGGTCTCAAAACTATCTACCCTTCTTTCTTCAAAACCTGAAATATATTTACTGTTGATGTTAATTTCATTGATGACCGCCAGCATGTCATTTTCCTTCTGCTTTTTAATTTTAGTCAGAAGTTCTATAAGGCTGTCGGTATACTGCAGGTGGAAAAGTTCCAGTTTATTATAATCTAAAGCCGTATTTTCCTGGAACAGATTGTGGATAATATCAGTTTTGATGTAAATTGATATGATGTCAATATGTTCAAAAAAATTAGCGAGAAGCTTAAGCTTTGTTAATCTTCTTTTGCTTTGCGACAATATGGTTGCTGCATCATCCCCCACCTTGGTATCCTATAAATTAACCTCTGACATTTGCTTTTAGTTCGTGCTCCAATGTCTGAAGATCCTGATCCAGTTTTCTTCTGTTGTCAGCTCCCTGTTTCTGGATTTGTTTCACTTCATTCAATGTATTGATCAGCATTGATGTTGTTTCTCTCAATGTTTCCACCGATACGATAGTCTGCTCGTTGGCTCTGGCAACATTTACTGAATTCTGGCCAAGGCGTTCCGCATTCTTTCTTAAAATCTCTTCTGTAGTAGAAGATACTTTTTGCTGGATTTCAATATTCTGCTGCTGTCTGTACATCGCTACCGCAAGGGAAAGCTGGTTTTTCCAAACCGGAAGTGTAGTGGTAAGAATCGTCTGTGCCTTTTCAGCAATAGAAACGTTGTTGTTCTGTACCAGTCTGATCTGAGGAAGTGACTGCATCATAATCACACGCACCACTTTAAGATCAGCCATTCTCCTGTCTAGCCTTGCAATGAAATCTCTTTTATCTGCAATCTGATAATCCTGATAAATCTGCGGATTCGCTTCCATCTGAGCAAGCTCGCCTGCCGCTCTTTCCATTCTGATATTACCTGCAATGACAAGCTCTTCAATCTGCTTGATAGAATTCACATTGCTTTCAAAAATAGTCTGAAGTACAGCGTTATCTTTTGTAGAGGTGATAATTCCCGCATTTACTTTATAAGAAATCTGCTCGATATTATTGATGATCTTATCGTATTTTGCAAAAAGATTTTCCACCTGAGTCATTACCTTTTTCATGAATGGCAATTTGCTCAGGAAGCTTTTCACTTTATTTCCGTTAAGTTCTTCAACATCTACATAGTTAAGCTCTACCAAAAGGTCGTTGATAAGCCCACCAACTTCTCCTGAGTTTGATCTTCTTACATTTCCTAAGAAGCTGTCACTCTGGTTGGTTAATGTTTTCTGAAGCTCTGCCCCGAAATTAACGATTGAACCAGGGTTGGTCTCGTCAATAGAGTTCGCAAGAACTTCATATTTCTGACGTTCTTCTGACTGCAGCTGTGTCAGATTTACATTTCCCTCTCTATCCACAAGAACAGCCGGCGCCGCATTCTGAGCGGGCTGAGCCGGAGTAGGAGGAGCCATTGGAGTCGGCTCAAAAGTTTTAAGGGGTTCTATTGATCCCAGCGGATCTATGGGTTGATTTTCCTGATTGTCCATGATTACTTTTGATAAATTGATACAAATTTCTCAAGGCCGTCTCTCTGTCCTGCACCTACAGCCTCAAATTTCCATTCTCCGTTTCTGTTGTAGATTCTTCCGAATTCTACAGCCGTTTCGATTGAGAAATCTTCGTCTAATTCGTATTTTAAGATCTCTTCATTCGTATCTGTATTGAAAATTCTGATGAAAGAATTTCTTACCTGTCCAAAGTTTTGCTTTCTTGAATCAGCCTCGTGAATCGTTACGACTACTGTAATTTCTTTGATAGCACTGTCAATTTTAGTAAGATCAATTTTGATCTGCTCATCGTCACCTGCTCCTTCCCCGGTAAGGTTATCTCCTGTGTGGATCACAGATTTGTCCGGAGACTCAAGGTTGTTATAGAAAATAAAGTGATTATCTGAAACTAATTTTTTGTCGTCCCCAAGCAAAAACAAAGACGCATCAAGGTCGAAAGCGGTTCCTGTAGAAGTATTATTGATATCCCATCCTAAACCTACAGTAAATTTAGGTGCGTTAATGTTTTCTCTTTGTCCTTTTTGTAAGTTAATAGCCATAATATAATTCCGTTTGTGTTAAAGTATTGATGTTATTTTCGTATTCTTTTATTAAATGATAATTGTTACTGATCGCCAGCTCCAAAAGCAGGTCCATCTGTTCCTTTTTTACTTGAGACGTAAGATAATCAAAATTACTTGATTCCAGGCCTAAAATATATTTTACAATCCTTGTATTGAACTGAAAACTTTCTTTATTCATCACTTCTGCAACATGTTTTACATTTTTTACGGCATAGTAGTTGAAAAAGTTTTCAATTTTCGGGTCAAGGTCAAAATTCATCAGTTCTGCATAATACAGGAACATAAAGTCAGCCTCCACGTTATATTCATTCAGGATTCTGTTGACAGTATATTCATGACTTCCCGTGATTTTGATATCGTCTATAAAAATACAAAGTTTTCCTCTCAAAAAGTCCTTATCGATATAATAAGTGTCATTGGCGATCAGATTTTTGCGGTCTTCAAAATTGAGATTCCCGTAATCTGTGATATAGGTATGATTACGATTGATTTTCGACAGAATACTTGACTTTTTTCCTTTTTGAAACAGATAAAAATCCAGGTGTTTTTTAAAGTAAAAACATAAAAAGTTGGATGCAGTAGGAATCGCCATATAGGGGCTTGGAAGCACTACAATCTCTTTATCTGTATTTAAAAGCTCTTCATTTGCGGAAATAAATCCGTCGAATAATTCTCTTGCAAATTTTTCAGCATACGACTTATCGCCATACTTGAAATAACTGTATTCCGCAGGTGAGAACGTAAACTCATCTGCCGAATGAATGTGGTGTAAGCTGTATCTTTTATTCATGTTTATTTTAGTGTTTAAGTAAATGGGCACTGAAGCCAAAGTTCTTTGCTCCCTGATAATCTGCCACCGGATTATCTCCGATATGCAGGATCTGATTCATAGCCAAATTCTGATCTTTAATCTTATTCTTCACTTCCTGAAAAATAAGCGGATTCGGTTTGGAACAGTTGATTTCATCAGAATAGATATGGAAATCTATGTACTGATCCAGGTTTTCATGAATCAGGAATTTCCTCATTGTTTTTCCTTTGATAAATCCAGTGTTGCTTAGAATATTTATGGTCTTTCCCTGATTTTTAATATCCTCAAAAAAATCGTGAATATTTTCAAAAATCACCACCGGCTTGTATTCCAGAAACAATTCTTCACTCTTGTTGTAAAACTCATTGAGATTTTCTTTATTCAATTGTTTTACATCCACATCCAGCGAACCGAGAATCATCAGATAGATCTCAAAAGTATCGATATTACCACCTGTTACTTCATTAATGGTATTGCAAAGATCATCATAATACTTTACGGTTTTCGCAACCTGTTCTATAGGCTTATCTACGTTAAAAAATGAGGAGAACAGCTCAACTCTTTTTGCTTTAAATTCAGGATGAGATTTGATTAAAGTGAGCCACAGGTCAAAGGAAAAATGACTGTGGTTATGGATGTCGATATCTGTTTTCAATAGGTTTTAAGTTAAAAGTTTTTATCTAGCTTCTTGAAAAAGATTTAAAATTTTTTAATCATCAAAAAGTGTTCACGATACTATTCTTCCCAAAGATAAAATATTTATCATAAAAGCATTACGTTCAAGATCTGTTTTAAGATATTTTTATGAAAATCCAAGGTTTTGAAAGGTTCACAGAAGATGATTGATGAAGCGTTTAAAAAAAATATTTTCAAAAATTCTTTGGAAATCAAAAAAAAATTATAATTTCGCAACCGATTAACAATCAACAATGTCAACAAAAATGATAAATATTATAACGTTAAGCAATCCTGTCAGAGCTGTGTTCTTTGGCAGCACTGAATATTTATCTGAATAGTTCTATAGATCTTTTATACCCAAAAATATATTGAAGACCTGTCTATTCGGATAGGTCTTTTTTGCTGCCCTATTTTCAGACTTTAACAAATCCAAAAACTTCTGTTGTTTGTTAAGATCTCTGAAATTTTCCTTTGATACGAAATACGAAAAATGTTTTACCGGCTTTATAAGACCGGAGTGTATTTTGTGCTTATTTTTTTCAGAACCTTTTCCAAAAACAGATCTAAAAATCAACAATTTAAATTAAAAAAAATGAAATACAACACACGAAATATAGGGATTATAGCACACGTAGATGCAGGAAAAACAACGTTATCAGAAAGACTTTTGTATTACACAGGACTTATTCATAAAATCGGTAATGTAGATGATGGAAATACCACCATGGATAAAGACATCCAGGAAAGAAACAGAGGAATTACCATTTCATCGGCTGCAGTTTCCACACAATGGAAAAAAGATAACAATGTTTATAATATCAACATTATTGATACGCCGGGACACATTGATTTTGCAGTAGAAGTAGAACGCTCTCTAAGAGTTCTGGACAGTGTAATCGCAGTTTTCTGTGCTTCATCAGGAGTTCAGCCACAGACTGAAAACGTTTGGTTCCAGGCTGAAAAACACGGCACATCCAAAATCTGTTTCATCAATAAAATGGACAGAATGGGTGCAGACTTCTTTGCTGTTCTTAATGAAATAAAAACCAAGCTGAATGCTGTTCCATTGGCCATTCAGATTCCGATTGGAGCTGAAAACGATTTTGAAGGCGTTATTGATCTTATCAAAATGAAAGCCTTATACTGGACAGATGAAAATGGAGAAACCATTATGGAAAAGAAAATTCCTGCTGCTTCTATGACAGAAGCCCATGAATACAGAGTTAAATTAATGGAAACTCTGGCAGAGAATGATGAGATGTTCTTTGAAGTTTTTATGGATACTGAACAGATTGCCACTGTTGAAATGATTTCAGAAGCTATACAAAGAGTCTGCAGATCCGGATCAGCTGTTCCTGTTTTATGTGGTTCAGCCTTTAAAAATAAGGGAATCCAGCCTCTTCTTGATGCTGTCGTAACTTATCTTCCGGCACCGGATCAGCTTGCTAACCTCCAGGGAAGAGATCCTCAAACGGAAGAAACGGTAACACTGGAAAGAAATGAGGAAGCTGCTTTTTCAGGACTTGTTTTCAAAGTGATGATTGATAAACATATGGGAAGACTGGCTATGCTTCGTGTCTATTCCGGAAAAATCAAATCCGGAGATACGATACTGAATGTAAGAACGGGTGAAAGCTTCAGGATTTCGAGAATTTTACAGATGCAGTCGGATAAAACATTATCAATGGACGAAGCTAAAGCAGGAGATATTGTTGCTTTGACAGGAATAAAAGATGCCAAGACCGGTGATTCTCTATCTTCTCTAGAAAAGCCGATATTACTGGAAGCCATTACCATTCCGACTCCTGTGATCAGAGTTGCTATCGAGCCGAAAACCAATGGTGATGAGAAGTCTTTCGGTTTGGTATTGGCCAAAATACAGGAAGAAGATCCTTCTTTGGTGGTTGAAAGAGATCCGCAGACCGGAGAGACTTTATTGAGTGGATTGGGAGAACTTCATCTCGAAGTTACCCTAGAGAAAATCCGTCTGAATCATGGTATTGAAATCAATCAGGGGAAACCTAAAGTTTCTTATCGTGAGATCTTAACGGAAACTAAAGTTCACCGAGAAAAGTTTTCCAAACAAAACGGAGGAAGCGGCCAGTTCGCTGATATCACGTTTGAGATTGGCCCGGGAAATGACAATGGATTGGAATTTATCAATATGATCAAAGGTGGAGTTATTCCGACTGAATTTATTCCTTCTGTTGAAAAAGGATTCAGAGAAGCTATGGAGTATGGACCTTTGAACGGATATCCTCTGGAAAACATGAAGATCACCCTTCTTGACGGTTCCTTCCACGCTCAGGATTCTGCAGCATTCGATTTTGAGATTGCAGCACGAGAAGGATTCAAAGCTGCAGCAAAAGGATGTAGCCCTAAGCTGATGGAGCCTGTCATGCAGATAGAAATTCAAAGTATTGAGGAATATACAGGTGCTGTCACTGCGGATATCAACAGAAGAAGAGGAATTATTACTTCTATTGATGAAAAATCCGGAAGAAAGATTTTTGCAGCGGAAGTTCCGTTAGCTTCAACGTTCGGATACATTTCGGATCTGAGAACACTGACAAGCGGAAGAGCTTCCATCAGCATGAAATTATCACACTATGCTTTAGTGCCTGATTTTATCGCCAATACATTAATAACCTAAACAAGCAAGGACTGTAGATTTTTTTCTTACAGTCCTTGTCTTATTTGTGAATGGTCAATTGTCAATTCGCTGCGCTTGTCAATTTTTTTTACTATAAAAATTCACCATTCACTTGCGAAGCAAAATTCATTCATTGACTCCTTTCCTATTTTTCCGGCATCACCTTATAGGTAGGATCTTCCTGGATATTAACTTCCACTACTGCTTCTGCATTTTTTAATACTTTTCTGCAATCTTCGCTGAGATGACGCAGATATACCGTTTTATTCTGCTGCTTATAACGTTTGGACAATTTGTCCAAAGCATCTATTGCACTCATATCTACAATACGGCTTTCTTTAAAATCAATAACCACCTGATCCGGGTCATTCACAGGATCAAATTTATCCGTAAACGCTGTTACCGAACCAAAAAATAAAGGCCCATATATTTCATAGTATTTTACCCCGTTTTCATCCACATGTTTTCTGGCTCTGATTCTTTTAGCATTATCCCAGGCAAAAACCAATGCTGAAATGATCACTCCAACCAATACTGCTAAAGCAAGATTATGTAAAATCACAGTAATCAGCGCTACCGTAACGCCTACAAAAATGTCCGATTTCGGCATTTTATTCACAATCCTGATCGAAACCCACTGGAAAGTGCTGATAGCAACCATCATCATCACTCCTACCAGAGCAGCCATAGGAATTTTCTCTATGACAGGTGCACCAACCAGAATAATTATCAAAATAAGCAGTGATGCTACAATTCCTGATAGTCTTGCTCTGGAGCCTGCATTAAGATTTACCAATGTCTGTGCTACCATTGCACATCCACCCATTCCACCAAAAAAGCCGTTGGTAATATTAGCCAATCCCTGAGCTACAGACTCTTTATTGGCACTACCTTTCGTATTCGTGATTTCATCTACCATGGATAATGTCAGAAGAGATTCAATAAGACCTACTCCGGCCATAATTAAAGCATATGGAAAAATAATCTGTAAAGTTTCCAGAGAAAAAGGGACCTTCGGAATATGAAAACCCGGAAGATTTCCACTGATATGAGCAATATCTGCAACCGTTTTTGTTGGAATATTAAATCCGAGAACTACTGCAAATAAGATGATAATAGCTACCAGAGAGGCAGGAACCACTTTTGTGATTTTTGGAAAAAAGTAAACGATAGCAATTGTAAGGGCAGTTAAGCCAGCCATGATGTATAGAGGCATTCCCTGCAGCCAACTTACTCCTCCATTACTGTCTGTGATTTTGAACTGTTCAACCTGTGCCATGAAAATAATAATAGCCAATCCATTCAGAAATCCGTACATAACAGGTTGCGGAATCAGTCTTACAAATTTTCCAAGTTTAAAGATTCCTACCATCATCTGAAAGATTCCGGCAAGTGCTACAGTAGCAAACAGATATTCTGTTCCATGAGAATGTATCAAAGCAATCAGTACAACGATGGTTGCTCCTGCTCCTCCGGAAACCATACCAGGACGTCCTCCTAAAACTGCGGTTACAAGTCCCATCATAAATGCAGCATACAGTCCTGTAAGCGGAGACAAACCAGCCAGAATAGCGAATGAAAGGGATTCAGGAATCATAGTCATTGCTACCGTAAAGCCAGCCAGCAGTTCGTTCTTATAGTTGATTTTCTTCGAAAAGTCGAATAAGCTTATAGTATTTTTCATTGATATGCAAATGTATGGACTGTGCAAATGGTATACAATTTTTTCTTTTTATGATTTTTCATGATTACGGTGATCGCTTTAAACAATTTACATATCGACTTTTATAATATGTTAATTTTACTTAAAATAAACAGATAAAGTATGATTTTTACATTTCTAACTGTTTTTACTTCTTATTTTTGTTTACATTTGAAAACGAATAAGCGATTATTTGGTACTAATTAAAAGATTCGATGCGCAAAAAGCTGTTTATCAACACATCAACAGCCCCAGCTCACAGAATTCTATAAAAACCTTAATAGGTTATATATTATTTTACACAAATGGCAGGAAGAGAGTTTGAAAGAGAAGAAGAAAAGACCCCATTGAAAATAAAGAATATATCCAAATTATATTAAGGTGATCCCTACCCGCCTGTTTTACAATATTTGGTAAGTTACAATGCGTTTCTAAGATAGAGTCTTACGAAAGGTGTTTTTTGATATTTTTCAATCATAATCCATTTTCTTCACCAATTTCAAGCTATCATCAGCTATTTAACACCTCACAAAATAATACACATCACCTATTATTCGTTTTTTATATATAAGTTTAAACAAAAGAATAATATTCAGTAAAAATGTTATATAAAGAAATCCATATTGGGAAATTTATTAAGGAGAGAGTTGATGAAAACGAAATAACAGTAGAGAGAATATGCAAATTTTTAGGCAAAGATGAGGAAACTGTTGAGATGATGTACGACAGCAGCTCAATGGATACTGATCTTCTTTTAAGATGGAGCAAATTACTGGAATATGATTTTTTCAGACTCTACAGTTCACATTTAATTTTATACGCACCGCCTTCTGCAATTAACAAAAACAGCCAAAAGTCTGAAAAGACGCCTTATTTCAGGAAAAATATTTACACTCAGGAAATCAAAGATTTTATTATGAAAAGGATTATTTCCGGTGAAATGACCCAAAGCGAAGTTATCAAGGAATATTCAATTCCGAAAAGTACGCTTCACAGATGGCTTCAGAAGAGTGATAATGCCAACTGATAAAGAAATAAAACATGCGCCCAAATTACAAAAGAATTTATCAGGATATGCTAAAGATGGAATATCCTGAAAAGCTAAAAGATCCGAAAATCAAAGAACTTCTTGAAAAGCTTCACACCAGTGATGATGTACTTAAGTTCAATGAAAAACTGTTCAAGCAGTCCAGAGAAAATCAGAAACTGAAAACCTATGACAGGCAGACGATGTTAAAACTGCTTCAGTATCAGAAAAAACATGGCCACTCAACAAGCTATATGTCAAGGAAATATAAAATAAGCCGGACTACGCTTTCAAAATGGAAAGGAATGTTTGAAAAAGAGCTTGAAGATACAATGAAAAGTGCCGGTACATAATCTACCGGCATTTTTTAAAGGTAATAATAAGGAAAAAACCGGGCTGTCGTTTGCCGGAGTCGAACCGGATAACCTTGCCGGAGTAACCGGCTTCGCTATTCCTCCCGTCATTATAGTGCGATGTATTTTTTCCTGACGACACTTCAGATGGTCATATAAAGAAGCTGGAAGTGGAAAGAAGAAAGATGGCAAGCCTGAGATTCCTCCGGCTTTATAGAAAATTACGATACAAAGATCTTTCAACGTCCCACTTCCGACTCCTCATATGATGAAATCAAGGCAATAAGCGAAAAATGCAGTCGTGCTCTAACCAGCTGAGCTACTCTTCCTATATAAACTGTGTTTTTTGTTGTGGAAGAGACGGGACTCGAACCCGTGACCCCGTCGTGATGAGCGAAGTAACATTTTTCTACGGCACTTGTTCGTTTTTATTTTTCTTCTTCAGCAATATATGTTTTGACAATAGGATGAATGCTGGCATTCTCTGAATAATAATTTAAACCGAAACTCCTCCATCCACAAGACCAATAGAGAATCCTTTCTTTCAGGTAAGGAATATCTTTGGTTTCATCATACTTAAAATTTTCATCAAATATATACTTTACCTCATCAATAAGTTGCGGATAAAACATTTGGTCTTCTTCATCAAAGACCTCAATATGGATATTAAGATGGTTACCTATTTCATTTAATAAATAAGTTCTAAAATCCCAACCCATAACAATAATATCGGAAGATCCCATAGAAATAATCGGTTTCCATTTAAGATTCTCATCACTTACAATATATCGGAGACCAGTTAATGGTAAAAGAGCTGGAACATGAGAAAACCATTCTTCAAAAACTTCTATTCTCTTTTCCAAAGATGCAGATTTTATTCCCCATGAATTAAGCCACACCTGGCTCTTCTCATTCACATCGTGCTTCATCCAATTATAAGAACCTTTTATTATTTCCTCAACTTCCTTTTCATCAGCAAGCCAATTATAAAAAAAATCACGTTCTTCAGTAATTAATTCTCCATCATATTCATATTCAACAATTTCTTTTTTATCAATCGCATGAAGAATCTTTAAAAATTCTTTATGCTCAGGAATAAAACTGATCTTATATTTTTTCTCAACCTGATCAATCTGTTCTTCAGAAAGCCCTTGCCATTTGGCTCCGTAAAATCCTTTAGGACAATTTTCATCATCCACAGACCACAGTTTTTCTGTGCGTTCTTTGACCCAGTATAAAAATTCAGTCAGATTACTTGGTATATGCATGGTTATTCATTTTAAAATAAAAAAGAGGCAGGATTCGAAAAGACTTGTACAAGATCACTTTCATAACCTTCTGGAGTCGAACCAAATTAAACCGAAGCAGGCCTTTTCTACGGCACTCTTTTACAAATCAAGGTAATATTTTTCAGAATCTTCCGTGCATTTGCTCTACCTGCTGAGCTACCTCTCCTTTTCGGGGGAGAAGGCAGGATTCGAACCTGCGACCCAATGCTTACTCAATCTCGAAGTATGATTCTAAGACGACACTTGATTTTAATTATTCATAGTTATTAGTTTTCTTTCCACAAGATTATATTCTTATTGCGCATTCTATTTACGTAGTATAATTTTTATTTACATATTCGTTCGTTTTGCCTTGAAGCAAAAGAACCAAAAATTCAAGACCTGGAAACTACGGCTAAAAATAACCTACACTCTCTAAAAATTCTAAAACTTGCGCGAATCTAATGTTACTTTTTAGTTTCACTTTCTGTCTCGCGCTTCAAACAGTAGAATTTTCTTAACGTTCTTGTAGCTTATTTTCTTAACGCCTCCATTTCCTATGTCACATTTCCATAGTTGTCATTGGTGGAAATTTCAACCTTTTATTGTTATTTTTCATTGATGTGATTTAAATAAAAGAGGCTAGATTCGAAAAGACTTTTACAAGATCATTTTCATGATCTGTTATGGAGTCGAACCAATATTATACCGAAGTAAGCCTTCTCTACGGCACTCTTTATAGATCAGGGTAAAAGCGGCGGAATCTTTCTATACCATCTATTCTTTCTTTTGAACTACATTCCGTTTACAACAGGAATGGCAGGAATTGAACCTGCGTCTGACGGGGGACTCGAAGTATGATTCCTATACGACACCTGGTTTTAATTTTTCCATTGTTTCTTTCTGTATTGTATTTCTTTCAGTTTCGCTGGAACTTTATATACCTTGCATTTACCACTTCAAAACCGTGTGGGAAACAATATGAACAACCTAAATCATTTCCATATATCAATCTAGAGATCTGTACGCCTGAAATTTTCTTTGGAAAATCAATGAATCCATATTCATTAAATCCGAATTTCTGTCTTAACGTTTTAGCTTTTTTCATAATTATTGAGTATTAACCTCAATACACTGCTTCTTTTAGATCGGGTTTATAATTATTCATGGTTATTAATTTTCTTTCTACGAAAGTATATTCTTACAGCGCATTCTATTTACGCAGTTATTTTTATTAAAAACCAAGCAATAAATCATAAGAGTAATTGATGTTCAATTGAAAGTTGACGATGAAACTCTTATTAACGGCATTGGTTAGCTACCGGGCAATCTGGTGAAAGACTCTGTCAGTTTGAAATCGAAGGAGGTCTTTCTAAGCGGCACCAGTATTATTAACACTGCAAAATTATATTGTGAGTACGCAATCTTTTTACGTAGTTTTATTTTTATTTAAATATTTGTTCGTTTTGCCTTGAAGCAAAAGAACCAAAAGTTCGAGACCTGGAAACTCCGGCTAAAAATAACCTACACGCTCTAAAAATTCTAAAACCTGCTCGAATTTGCTATTACTTCTTCGTTTCGCTTTCTGTGTCGCGCTTCAAACAGTAGAATTTTCTTAACGTTTGTATAGCTTATTTTCTTAACGCCTCCATTTCCTATGTCGCATTTCCATAGGTTTTTATTTTTAAAAGCAGTGCCTGTTACAGCACTACTTTCTGAATCATTTTCACTGCAGACTTTTTGTCTTCCAACGCGTTCAATACATCGAAAATTTTGTCTGACCAACCCGCAATAAGGTGTACATCATTTTTTCTGATATCAAGCGGCTGTGTACCATAACCTGCAAGGTCAAAAATATACAGTTTTGCATTGGGAGCGATCGCTTTGTATCTGTTCCACAGGTTTTCAAAAGAGTTTCTGTTTCCTGTGCTATCCCACAGCTGGGTATCGGTGAAAAGCATTACTTTATCTACCTGCTCTCTTCTTTTGATAAGGTCTTCGATCACCAGATAGCCGTTGGTGGAATATCCTACTTCACCTTCACGTTTATAGAATGCATCCACATTCCTTAAAATACCATTTTTTGGCATGGGAACTCTTAGCCAACGGTCACCAAAGATACCTGTCACCACATTTTTACATTGCGACTGCAGGATCATAGACATCAGCAAACCGATATCATACAGTAAAATCTTACTTTTACCGGAAACCGCTTTCTGCATGGAACCCGATACATCGGCTGCAATTACCACTGAAGTATCAAAACCAAAACCTTTGATATTTTTAGCACTTACCACTACAGCATCTTCCAATGCTTCCAATACTGATGACAGGTATGGAGAATCTATTGTTTTCAGTTCTCTGTAAGCCGCCAGGAATCGGAATGGGAGCTGTTTCGAGTTGGAGACGGCTCTTTCATCAGAAAGATACCTGCAGACTTTATTCATTGCATCTGGTGATACACCTGCTTCCAGGATATTTCTCAGGTTTCTCATGGTTGCCATATACCCCAATTTGTTACTGAAAATTAATTCTTCCCATTTATTTTTGAAAGCCAGTTTTCTTTCTGCATCATTTGCAAATTTTGTCTGACCCAAAACTGAAAGCTCCACTTCCCACGTATAAGGAGTTTCCAGTGTATTGTTGGCAATTTTGTTGAAAACTGCTTGTTGGTTTTCATCCTTAGCTTTCGGGTGAACCAGAAATAATGCATCTTTCAGCGTTACTTTTGCTTTTCTGTTGTATTTGGCAAACTGATATTCATCAAATTTATTGAATGATTTTACCAGTCCTTTCTGAATCTGCTTGGATAGTTTGTTCAGCTTCTTTGTATCGGTTCTTTTATTGGCAAGCTGGTAGTACGCCAGCAATTCTGTGATTTCATCCGCTCTCTGCACGACTCCATCTACTGTTTTGCTTACAAGGTCTGTACCGGAAATCTGCTTTGCCAGTTCAGTTGTCAAAACCAATGGAATAGACCTTAAGTACATATCTTTTCTTGCATATACGGCCAGCTTTGCCACAAATTCAGGATCATTTTTTTTGATCAGAGACTGTATTCTTTCCAATCTGTCATTTCCCTTCTCATAGTTGGCATCTGACAGTCCTGTTGTAACAACAGCACTATACAATTCTTCTGCAGGTGTCATCGCATAGGCTCTGGCACCTTCGTAGTTTGGTACTACTTTAGTTTCTTTTTTTAAAAAATTAAATTTCATGGTTACTGTTTTTATTGTTAACATGGAAAGGATTGATACTTCCTCTCTGATTTCTGATGCAAAGTAAAAACAGTATTACGCAATCTTTTTGCGCAGAAAATTTTTATTTGATTTTTTTTAATTTTAAAATGATTCTCGCAGATTATGATGCACGATTACGCAGATTTAAGTTTTGGCTCCTATGTTTGCAAAAGAATAAATTTACATACAAAGCAAAAGGGGTGAGAGAACAGTTTTGGCTAAATAACTCAGGAAGTATATTGTGCTTTAGAAATGTCCTCACTTCTTTATTCCTTT
>NZ_JBKKJT010000007.1:0-167597 GCF_046614675.1 Chryseobacterium cupriresistens
TACACTCCAATTGTCACTCCGTAGGAGTCTCAACAAAGTATCATCAAACAATTTTACAGTATCAAACCGTCTGAGTTAAAAAAATCATAAAGACTCTAATAAAGGAGGCTGGATTCCTGCGGAATGACACAGTAGGAAAGAAGCAGACCAAATAAAAAGAAAGACGCCATTGCAACCAATAACTCCATTGAAAGATAACCACGGAATCGGTATCCCGGACTTCGTTACATCATTTATAATTTATCATTGATGATTCATTCACCATCCTAGCCCCGATAGGAATGGTTACCCCGCAGCTGGGTTGGAGGGTGAATGGGTTGGAGTGTGGGACCCTGCGGCTTTGCTCAGGGCGGGAGCGCAGGCGCGAGGAGTATGAATGGATAGCGGGAAACAGCTCCTGAAATCTCAAGTGGTGTTCAGTAAACTATTTCCTTCTATTACCCCGTTTTCCTCGAATAAATTCAATAAGTTTGTACTAGTTTTCCAAAAATAATTACAATGTCAGGAAATATTCTGATCATCGATGATGAGATCAAACTCCTTAAATTACTAGGAATGATCCTTTCCCAAGAAAATTTTAATGTAAAAGAAGCTTCTACGGCGCGTTCGGCAATGACGATGCTGGAGCAATATGAATTTGATGTTGTTCTGAGCGATGTTCGTCTGCCTGATGCTTTTGGGGTAGAGCTGGTAAAGGCTATCAAAACTAAATATCCACAGCTTGAAATTATCCTGATGACGGCATTCGGTAATATTACGGATGCTGTACAGGCTATGAAGAATGGTGCTTATGATTATCTGGTGAAAGGAGATGATAATGAGAAAATAATCCCATTGGTGTATAAGGCTCTTGATAAGGTAAAAGACAATAAATCGAGGGTTGTTCAGCAGGCTGTGACGAAAGGATTTGATCAGATTATTGGTAAGTCACCACTTATTTTGCAGGCTAAGAAGTTGGCTGAGAAAGTCGCTTTAACTGATGCTGCTGTGCTTCTTACAGGAGAAACCGGAACGGGTAAAGAAGTTTTTGCGAGTGCTATTCATGAAGGGAGTGACAGGAAGAAAAACAGTTTTGTAGCGATCAATTGTTCAGCATTCAGTAAAGAAATTCTGGAAAGCGAGCTTTTTGGTCATAAACAGGGTGCTTTTACTGGAGCTTTGAAAGATAAGAAAGGATTGATTGAAGAAGCTAACGGAGGAACTCTGTTTTTGGATGAAATCGGTGAGATGCCAATAGAACTTCAGGCAAAATTGCTCAGAGTTTTAGAAACCAGGGAATTTATCAAAATGGGTGAAACCAAAGTTTCCAAATCTGACTTCAGGTTAATTGCTGCTACCAACAGAGACCTGATAGATGAAATAAAGCAGGGAAATTTCAGAGAAGACCTTTATTTCAGGCTGAATGTCTTTGAGATCACGCTTCCGCCATTAAGAGAACGAAAAGAAGACCTGAAAGCTATTGCCAAGCATTTTATAGAATTTTTTTCTCATAAACTTCATCTGACAGGAGTTCAGGTAAATCCTGATTACTATAAAGTACTGGAACGAAACGACTGGAAAGGAAATATCCGTGAACTGAGAAATGCCGTGGAACGCAGCTTGATTTTGATGGATAACAATATCCTTGACGCAGAAAGTCTTCCCCATTATTCGGAAAAAGCTGTTCCTGAAAGTGATTCTTTAAGTATCAGATCACTGGAAAAAATACACATACAGAAGGTTCTACAGTATACAAAAGGTAACAAGGCAGAAGCTGCCCGTTTACTGGAAATCGGTATTGCCACATTGTACCGTAAACTTGAAGAATACGGATTAAAATAACCTTTATCATTTTAATAAAGAGCCTATCATTTTGATAGGCTTTTCTGTTTTTATATGGTTTTGTGTTTTGTATTAATGTGTTGTTAGTCAATTAATTGACTATTTGTTTTTCAAAATGGACTTTCTTTTGGCATATAGTCTTCGAATAAAATATTTAAAAATGACAATTTCAAGAAAAACGTTTAAAAAACGGGAGCACTCGACTTTTAGTCTGCTGATTGTATCGTACGTATTGTTGACCCTTTTAACCCTAATGATTAAAATATGATGCTCATAAGTTTAATTCTGCTTTTTGCAGTATTGTTTTGGCTTTTGTATAAATCAGTTGAATTTTTTGATAGAATATAAGTTATGTGGAGTTTATTTTTCCTCTCAATACTTGCCTTTGTGTATATCTGTTATGTTTTAATGAAACCTGAAAAATTTTAATTAGTCATGAATACAGAGATTTTAGGCATTATAGCAATGTTTGCTATCACATTAGTTATCGGAATATTTTTAGGGAAATATATAGCTAATGTCTACGGATACAAAAAAACTTTTCTGGATCCGGTTTTTGAACCCATTGAAAAGTTAATTTATAAAGTTTCGGGAATTAATCCTGCCCGCCAGATGAACTGGAAACAGAATATGTATGCCATGCTGGCGATCAATCTGGTTTGGTTCATCATAGGTTTTCTTCTTTTAATGAATCAGGCATGGCTTCCTTTGAACCCTGATGGGAATCCAAATATGTCACCCGATCTGGCTTTTAATACTACCATTTCATTCTTGGTTAACTGTAATTTACAGCATTATTCAGGAGAAACAGGAGTGAGCTATCTGAGCCAGCTTTATCTGATGTTTTTACAGTTTGTCACTGCAGCAACGGGAATGGCGGCAATGGCTGTCCTTTTCAAGGCTTTTAAAGAAAAAACAAGTACCGAACTTGGGAACTTCTACGATTATTTCACCAAATCAATGATCAGAATCCTGGTTCCGGTAAGTGTAATTGTTGCTTTAATACTTTCTATTAATGGAAGTCCGATGACTTTCGAAGGGAAAGATCACATTATAACACTGGAAGGTCAGAAAGCTGATGTTTCCAGAGGGCCTGTATCTGCATTTGTTGCGATCAAACATTTGGGAACTAACGGAGGTGGGTTTTTCGGAGCCAACTCTGCACACCCGCTTGAAAATCCTAATTATATGACCAATATGACAGAGATGATCGCTCAGATGATCATTCCGTTTGCGTTGGTATTTGCACTGGGATTTTATCTGAATAAAAGAAAACTTTCATGGGTAATCTTTACGGTAATGACGGTCGGTTTTCTGGCACTTACCATTCCGAATATCGTGAATGAAACAGGAGGAAATCCTTTGATCACAAAAATGGGAACAGATAACAGCTTGGGAGCTATGGAAGGTAAAGAAATCCGTTTCGGAAGTGCAGCGTCCGGCTACTGGAGTATTGCAACCACAGTTATTTCAACAGGATCTGTGAACTCAATGCATGACAGTACAATGCCGCTTTCGGGAATGAATGAATTGCTTGCGATGATGATCAACTGCTTCTACGGAGGCTGTGGAGTCGGAATTCTGAACTATTTCATCTTTATCATTCTTGCTGTATTTATCAGTGGTCTGATGGTGGGACGAACGCCAGAATTTATGGGTAAAAAGATTGAGGCTAAAGAGATGAAAATCGCAATGATTGTGGCTTTATTCCATCCTTTCTTAATTCTTGCAGGAACAGCTTTAACGGCTTATCTACCGGAATTTGGAGCAAAAACATTGAACAACCCAGGTTTCCATGGTTTCAGTGAAATGCTGTATGAGTTTACTTCTTCCGCAGCGAATAACGGATCCGGATTTGAAGGGTTGGGAGACAATACACCCTGGTGGAATATCTCAACGGGAATTGTTCTGTTACTCTCAAGATTTATCCCGATCATAGGACCGGTAGCCATTGCAGGTCTGTTGGCACAGAAGAAATATATCCCTGAAAGTTCAGGAACACTGAAAACAGATACGGCAACTTTCGGATTCATGACTCTGGCAGTGATTTTACTGATTGCAGCGTTGTCTTTCTTCCCTGCATTGACTTTAGGCCCTATTGCAGAGCAGATTCAATATTTCTCAAAATAAATTTGAACATTAAAAATTAAAATCAATATTCAACCATTAAGGAAGCTGAAAAGTGTAAGGAAACTAGTCTGACACTTACGAAACGTTCACTTAATATTATCCATATCTATCCTTATTATCCGGCAGACCTTGATGGTTACTATTGATTTACAATGATATAAATTCTTTCAAAAAAATGAAAAATCAGTCACAAACATTGTTTCAAAGAGATTTGGTCAACGAAGCGATAAAACAGTCCTTCGTAAAGCTGAATCCGAAAATTATGTTTAAAAATCCGGTAATGTTCCTGGTAGAAATCGGAACCATCGTCATGTTTATCGTAAGCATGTTCAGCCTTACCGGTGATAAAACCCAGGGAAGCTTTTCCTACAACTTTTTAGTATTTATAATTTTATTTTTCACCGTTTTGTTTGCCAATTTTGCAGAAGCTATTGCGGAGGCAAGGGGAAAAGCGCAGGCTGATACCCTTAGAAAAACAAGGGAAGAAACTCCGGCCAAACTGGTACTTGATAACAAGCCGGGATTTCAGGTAGAAACAAGGCTGAAGATGTCTGCTGAAATGACCTTAGGTGATATTTTCCTTTGTGAAGCCGGAGATCAGATTCCGATGGATGGTGAGATTATTGAAGGTCTTGCTACCATTGATGAGTCTGCTATTACCGGAGAAAGTGCACCTGTCATCCGTGAAGCGGGTGGAGACAAAAGTTCTGTAACAGGAGGAACGAAAGTATTGTCAGACAGAATTAAAGTAAGAGTAACCACAAAACCCGGAGAATCCTTCTTAGATAAAATGATTGCTCTTGTAGAAGGAGCGTCAAGACAGAAAACACCCAACGAAATCGCATTAACCATACTTTTAGCAGGATTCACGCTTACATTTATTATTGTTACCCTCACTTTAAAACCTTTTGCAGATTATGCGCAGACTCCGATTACCATAGCGGCATTTATATCTCTTTTCGTTTGTCTTATTCCGACAACCATCGGAGGTCTGCTTTCTGCAATCGGGATAGCGGGGATGGACAGAGCGCTGAGAGCGAATGTGATTACTAAAAGTGGAAAAGCAGTGGAAACTGCAGGAGATATTGATGTATTGCTTTTGGATAAAACCGGAACAATTACCATCGGAAACAGAAAAGCAACTCAATTTCACCCTGCGAATGGAATTCAGCTTGAAGAATTTATTAAAGCTTCTGCATTAAGTTCCGTAGCGGATGAAACACCGGAAGGGAAATCTATTATTGAACTAAGTGCTTTAAAACCTGAAGATTTATTAGTTGCTAACCCTACATATATCGATTTTACTGCAGAAACAAGAACTTCAGGAATTGATTTTGATGAAACAAGAATCCGTAAAGGAGCTTACGATACAATAAAAAAACTGACTGAAAAAGCCGGGAATATCTTCCCACAGGAAACCCAGGATGCGGTAACCAAAATTTCTGAAAACGGAGGAACTCCTTTAGTAGTAGCCGTTAATGAAAAAGTTTGGGGCGTTATTGAACTTCAGGATATTATTAAAACCGGAATTCAGGAACGTTTCCAGAGACTGAGAAAAATGGGAGTGAAAACGGTAATGGTAACAGGAGATAATCCTCTGACTGCAAAATTCATTGCTGAAAAAGCAGGGGTAGACGACTTTATTGCCGAAGCTAAACCTGAAGACAAAATGAATTACATCAAAAAGGAACAGCAGGAAGGTAAGCTGGTAGCGATGATGGGAGACGGAACCAATGATGCTCCGGCACTAGCCCAGGCAGATGTAGGTGTTGCGATGAACAGCGGAACGCAGGCTGCTAAAGAAGCCGGCAACATGGTAGACCTGGATAATGATCCTACAAAGCTGATCGAAATTGTAGAAATCGGTAAACAGCTATTGATGACCAGAGGAACGTTGACCACTTTCAGTATTGCAAACGACGTAGCAAAGTATTTTGCCATTATTCCGGCGCTCTTTATCACTTTTATTCCTTCTCTTCAGAAGCTGAACATTATGAACCTTCACAGTCCTGAAACAGCCATATTATCAGCGGTTATTTTCAATGCGGTGATTATTCCGTTCCTGATTCCGCTGGCGTTGAAAGGAGTTGCTTACAAGCCCATCGGTGCCAGTGCATTATTAAGAAGAAACCTTTTGATCTATGGGTTAGGCGGAGTAATCGTTCCGTTCATCGGAATCAAAATCATTGATCTGGTAATCAGTTTATTCTATTAAAATTAAAAAAATGAAAAATCATATTGTTTCAGCATTCAGATTAACTCTTGTCATGTTGCTAGTTACTGGTATTTATCTGGCAGTGGTTTATGGAGGTTCTAAAATACTTCCTAACAAAGGAAACGGAGAAATTGTTTACAATAAAGGGCAGAAGTTTTATGCCAATATCGGGCAGGAATTTAAGTCTGAAAAATATTTCCACGGTCGTCCATCCTCTGTCGATTATAACGCAGCGGGAAGTGGAGGAAGCAACAAAGGTCCAAGCAATAAAGAATATCTGGAAATTGTACAGAAAAGAATTGATACTTTAAAAATGGACAATCCTGAAATGGGTAATGCTAAAGTTCCTGTAGAATTGGTAACCGCCAGCGGAAGCGGACTGGATCCGGATATTTCTCAAGAAGGGGCTTTATACCAGGCAAAAAGAATTGCAAAAGTGAGAAGTATTTCAGAGGAACAGATCAAAAGCTTAATTAATAATCAGACTGAAAAGCCTTTCTTAGGACTTTTCGGACCGTCAAAAGTAAATGTTCTGAAGCTTAATATTGCTTTAGATCAATTAAAATAATTCAAATCATACAATGATAAAAAGAAGAATTGAAGCCATTAAGATGATTGAAGGAGCTACACAAAAAAATCTACGATTTTAAAATATTTCTCATTTATAATTCGCTGGTAAATCCTTATCTTTTCTTAATAGCTAAATTCTTCTTATACTCTTAAATAATATAAAAATAACGTGAAAAAATATTTAGTTATAGGAGCCGTATTGGGAATGTTTTTCTCAAAAGCCCAATCATCAGATTCATTAAAAACAAGTAATAAAGTGACCTTTTCCGCTTATGTAGAACTTTTTTATACGTATGATTTTAATGAGCCTGGTAATCATATTCGTCAAAACTTTTTGTATTCCTATAATAGGCACAATGAAATGAACCTTAACCTGGGATTGGTTAAAGCCAATTACCAGAGTGAAAATATCCGTGCCAACGTTGCTTTAATGGCAGGAACTTATGCTCAGGATAATATGGCTGCCGAACAAAATGCACTACGTTATGTAAACGAAGCCAATGTAGGAATCAGAATATCAAAAAATAAAAACTTATGGATTGATGCAGGGATCATGCCTTCCCATATCGGTTGGGAAAGTGCCATAGGAAAAGACAATGTTAATCTGACAAGAAGTCTGGCTGCTGAAAACTCACCTTATTTCGAAACCGGAGCCAAAATTTCTTATACCTCAGATAATGGGAAATGGTTTTTAAGCGGACTGGTATTGAACGGATGGCAACGTATTGCCAAACCTGAGGGAAACCAGAGTATTTCTTTTGGTCACCAGGTAACCTATAAACCAACTGATAAAATTACTTTGAACAGCAGCTCATTCATAGGAAATGATAAAGCAAAAGAAGATAAAAGAATGCGTTACTTCCATGATTTGTACGGAAGCTTTCAACTGACAGATCAGTTTTCGGCTATATTGGGATTTGATATTGGCGCTGAGCAGAAATCAAAAGGAAGCGAGCAGTATAATATCTGGTATAGCCCGAATGTTCAGATGAAATATCAATTGGACAGCAAATGGGCATTAGCGGGAAGACTGGAATATTATAATGATAAAAACGGCGTGATTATCAGTACAGAAACTCCCAATGGATTTCAGACCTTCGGATATTCTCTCAATGTAGATTATGCTGTTTTCAAAAATGTAGTTTTCCGCACAGAAGCGAGAGGTTTTACTTCAAAAGACGCCATTTTTGCTAAAAATGATGAATTTAAAAAAGGAAATTTCTTTATAACGTCAAGCTTAGCAGTCTGGTTTTAAAATCGGTTTAGCCACAGAAAATAGTGCTTAAAGTAAAATTAAAAAGAATAAAATCAATGTCATCAGCAAAAGATTTTTTAGAACTGATTCAAAAATCCCGCAAAGGAAAATTCAAAATTTATATAGGGATGAGTGCAGGTGTAGGAAAGACCTTCCGTATGCTCCAGGAAGCGCATTCCCTTTTGCGAAATGGCATTGATGTAAAGATTGGCTATATTGAAACGCATGGCCGTGAAGAAACTGAAGCTCTTGTAGAAGGAATTCCTCAAATTGAAAGGAAATCAGTTTTTTATAAAGGAAAAAACCTTGAGGAGATGGATCTTCAGGCCATTATCAATGAACATCCTGAAGTCGTGTTAGTAGACGAGCTGGCCCATACCAACGTAGAAGGTTCTAAAAATAAAAAAAGATGGCAGGATGTGCTGGAAATTCTTGATAACGGAATCAACGTCATCAGTGCTATGAATATCCAGCATATTGAAAGCCTGAATGAAGAGGTAAAGAAAATTACCGGGGTAGAAGTAACAGAGCGGGTTCCGGATAAAATACTGGCGCTAGCAGATGAAGTAGTCAATATTGACCTTACGGCTGATGAGCTGCTGACCCGTTTAAAAGAGGGAAAAATCTATAAAAAAGAAAAAATTCAGACGGCACTTAGTAATTTCTTCCAGAGCGGACATATTCTGCAGCTTCGTGAATTGGCTTTAAAAGAAGTGGCCACCCACGTGGAGAGAAAGGTGGAAACAGAGATCAAAACCGAAAATTTTAAGCCCATAAAATTCCTGGCCTGTATCAGCAGTAATGAGAAGATTGCTAAAACAATTATCCGTAAAACCGCCAGATTAGCCAGCTACTATAACAGTCCATGGACTGTTTTGTACGTTCAGAAGCCTTCTGAAAATCCGGAAAAAATTGCATTGGATAAACAACGGTATTTAATTAATAATTTTAATTTAGCACAGGAATTAGGTGCCAAAGTAGTCCGCATCAAAGAAAGCAGTGTCCACAACGGGATTCTGGAATATGTGATTGCTCATAACATCACGACGGTCTGTATTGGAAAACCTCACGCCAGTTTCTGGCAGCGAATGTTGGGATACAGCTGGATCTATACCCTTATGAACAGGCTGAATGAAAGACAGATAGATATTATTATTTTATCTTAAAAGTAATGAAACTTAAAACGAAACTTACCTTAGGCGTGGGCCTTTTATTTCTACTGATCGTTCTGCTTTCAGTGATAGGTTCTGTATACATCAATAAATTAAAATCTGATACTGAAAAGATCCTTACGGCCAATTATAACAGTCTGGAGTTTTCCAAAAATATGCTTTTGGCGTTGGATAATATTAGTACAGACAGTACCGTTGCCATAGCAGATTTTCGAAAAAATAATAAGCTTCAGGAAAAGAACCTTACAGAATTTGGAGAAAAAGAAGCCACTCAGAATCTGAATCTGCATTTCAACAGCTACCTTAAAGCTCCCGATATCAATAAAGAAAAGCTTATCCGTGAAGATCTTTCGAAGATCATGTCTTTGAATATGAAAGGGATAGAACGAAAAAGTGACATTGCGATTATAACAGCAGAAAATGCTACTTTTTGGATCGTAAGTTTAGGTACTGTATGCTTTCTGATTGCTTTTATCCTGCTTTTCAATTTGCCGCAAACCATTGCAGAGCCTATCAATCAATTGACCTTCAGTATCAAACAGATTGCCGATAAAAACTATAGCGAGAGGGTTCATTTTAAAGGAAGTGAAGAATTCAACAGTCTGGCAGACTCCTTCAACAGTATGGCGGAAAAGCTTCAGGAATACGAAAGCAGCACGCTTTCCAAGCAGCTGATGGATAAAAAACGGATCGAAACGTTGGTCAATAATATGCATGATGCGGTAATTGGTCTGGATGAGAATCATTTTATCTACATGATCAATGATGAAGCTTTAAAGATCACCAATCTCCATAAAGAAGATATTATTGGAAAAACAGCTCATGAAGTAGCCATCAATAATGATCTGATGCGTGAACTGCTGAAAAATATCAACCATCCGGTAAAAGATCCGATTAAGATTGTCCGTGATAACAAGGAAAACTATTTTGAACAGGATATTATTCCCATCAATATTGTAAAAACAGGAGAAAAGGAGAAAAAAAATATAGGAAAGGTAATATTGTTGAGAAATATTACCCCTTTTAAAGAGCTTGATTTTGCCAAAACCAATTTCATTGCAACCATTTCCCATGAACTTAAAACTCCGATTTCTGCAATCAAAATGGGCGTGCAGCTTCTTGGAAACCAAAAGTTCGGAGAACTGAATGAGCAACAGCAGGAATTATTGAAAAGCATCAATGAAGACGGACAGCGATTATTGGATATCACTGGAGAATTGCTTAATCTGTCGCAGGTAGAATCCGGAAATATCAGACTGACTATTGGGAAATGTTCTCCTAAAGAAATTGTACAGACTGCTGTAAAGAATGTTGAGAAGCTTGCCGAGCAGAAAAATATTTCCATCAGTACAGAATATCTTCTGGAAGATAACGATGCTGTGACTGCTGATTTTGACAAAACCGTCTGGGTAATGAATAATTTTTTGACCAATGCGGTAAAGCACTCTTTTCAGGATGAAAGAATCCAGATTGTAGTAGAAAAACTGGATTCATTTATTCAGTTCAGTATTATTGATACCGGAAGCGGAATTGATGAACAATACCACCGCCAGATCTTTGACCGCTATTTTCAGGTTCCCGGCGAACATCAGAATGGAACTGGATTGGGGTTGGCCATTTCAAAAAACTTTATTGAAAAACAGCATGGAGAAATAGGAGTGAAGAGTTCTCTGAATAATGGAAGTACGTTTTATTTCAGACTGCCGGTTTCATAAGGATTATTTTATATTTGCGATAAAAATAAAATGAGAAAACCCTTAGGACTCTTATTATTTTCATTTTTACTGAGTATTCAGATCTCTGCTCAGACATTCACAGTAGAACAGCTTAAAGGATTCAACAAACTTACCATGGATGAATTTAATAAGGAAATGAAACAGCTTCAGTTCAAGTTTTATGACAAAACCGAGGGCTTAAGCTTCCTTTTAACCGAATATGAAGCTTCGGACTATACCTCGAAAATCGGAAAGTTTGAATACAAAGAAGAAAAATATGAAGATCGGATTGAGTTTGAGTTTAATGACAAAAAAGACTATGAGCAGTATCTTAAACTGATATTGACTGCCGGGTATAAAGAAACCGAGAAAGGAAAGATTATCACCAAAGAGCCTTACACAGATTACTACAGGAATAAGGAACATATCAGGCTGATCTTGCCTAATGCAGGAGAGAGTACTCCGTATACTATTATTGTTTTTAAGTAAAGCATCGAGTATGTTTCAAAAATATAAAAAAACCATTGAAAAAAAATCAATGGTTTTTTTGAAAATATTTTTAAATTTTACTGCTTTTCAATCAGATCCAGAAACTGCTGCTCATCCAGAATCGTAATTGTTCCGATATCCTGAGCTTTTTTCAGCTTACTTCCTGCTTTTTCACCTACTACAAGATAATTGAGGTTTTTTGAAACTGCAGAAATATTTTTTCCACCATGCTTTTCTACCATTTCTTCTGCAGATTCTCTGGTGAATAATGACAATTTTCCGGTGAACAGGAAAGTTTTTCCTTCCAGAACATTGGATAGAACCTCATTGGTACTTTCTCCTTTTTCAAGCTGTACTCCGTAAGATTTCAAACGCTCGATCATCAATACGTTTTCGGAATTCTGGAAGAAATCAACAATACTCACTGCAATTTTAGTTCCGATGTCTTCTACCTGACAAAGCTCTTCTACCGTAGCATTCTTTAATTCTTCAATCGTCGGGAAGTTTTTTACCAGTTTCTTGGCAACCGTTTCTCCCACATGTTTGATCCCGATTCCGTATAATACTTTCTCAAAAGGAATCTCTTTGGATTTTTCAATTCCTGTGATGATATTCTGGGCAGATTTTTCAGCCATTCTTTCCAACGGAAGGAGCTGTTCTTTTGTTAAAGTATAGAAGTCAGCAGGATTTTCAATCAGTCTTTCTCTGTACAGCTGTTCAATAGTTTCACTTCCAAGATTATCAATATTCAAAGCTTTTCTGGAAACATAATGAATCATTCTTCCTACAACCTGTGGAGGGCAGTGAAGCTCGTTCGGGCAGAAATGGATGGCCTGATCTTCAATTTTTACCAGCTCGGTACCACATTCAGGACAATGTTTGATATATTCAATTTCTCTGCTTTCTTCCGTTCTTTTATCTGTGTTTACCCCTACGATTTTAGGAATAATTTCACCTCCTTTTTCTACGTACACGAAATCATGTTCATGAAGATCCAGCTTTTTGATGATATCTTCATTGTGCAGAGAAGCTCTTTTCACAATGGTTCCGGCCAATAAAACTGGTTTAAGGTTGGCAACAGGAGTAATAGCTCCGGTTCTTCCCACCTGATAAGAGACACTCTGAAGTTCTGTTTCTACTTTTTCTGCTTTAAATTTGTATGCCATCGCCCAACGGGGAGATTTCGCTGTATAACCAAGCTGTCTCTGCTGTTGTAGTGAATTCACTTTTAAAACAATTCCGTCAATTTCAAAAGGTAGATTATGGCGTTCGGTATCCCAGAAAGTAATAAACTCCTGTACCTCAGCCATTGTTTTACATAATTTGGCCTGCTGGGAGGTTTTGAAGCCCCAGCTCTGAGCTTTCTGAAGCAGTTCCCAATGGGTTTCTGCAGGCACTTCATCAGAAATAAACTGATATAATACAGAAGAAAGTCCGCGTTTTCTTACCTCAGCGCTGTCCTGCATTTTCAAACTTCCGCTGGCCGTATTTCTTGGATTCATGAAGGGATCAAGGCCTTCTTCCTCACGCAGTTTATTGATTTTATCAAAGTTTTTTCTGGTCAGATAAATTTCACCACGCATAAAAAAATGAGCAGGGAAACCACCTTTTAAAGTCAGAGGAATATCTGAAATGGTTCTCACGTTTGGGGTAATCTCATCACCCTGGAAACCATCACCACGCGTAACCGCCTGAGACAGTTTTCCGTTTTCATAAAGGATAGAAATGGATGCACCGTCATACTTCAGCTCAGCAACAAATTCTACAGGATCTTCAATGGTTTTGATGATTCGTTTTTCCCAGTCCTCCAGATCGTCAAAATCATAGGAATTGTCCAGTGAATACATTCTGAATTTATGCTGAATTGTGGGGAAAACTTTGGTAACACCACCACCTACACGTACTGTGGGAGAATTTTCATCATAAAACTCTGGGTACCTGGCCTCCAGATCCTGTAGCTCCTCCAGAAGCATGTCAAATTCATAATCTGTAATGGTAGGAGTATCCAGTTGGTAGTAGTTTTCGTTATGCTGGTGAAGCTCTTTGCGGAGCTGTTCTATCTTTTGTTGAATGTTTTCAGACATTGGGTTTCTATCTTTTGAGCAAAAATAACTAAAGTAATTGCATTTAAAAAATAACAGAATAAAATAGTACAGGAAAATTAAAAATGCTTAATATGTCTTAACCTACTGGTTTTACAGAAAATAAAACACGTGTTTAAAGTAATTTAACATAAAGTTCTAATTTAATTAAAAGAATGTTAAAGCTTTCTTAAACACCGCGCTCTTAAAGTCAAAATACCTTTGCACATCTGATTGAAAGAAACCTCTGAATGATCTATCATTGTGAAAATCAAAGAGGTTTCCGGGCTAACATCAAAAAATTAATAATATAGATCTTCGGAAGAAATGAAAAAAGTAAAGATTGTACTGGGATTATTGTTTTTAGGGCTTGGGACAATGGCTTATGCACAGACCACGCAGGCTTCTATTGTAGGGAAAGTTACCGGACCGGGAAGTACGGCTCAGGAAAAAGTGAAAGTAACGATCGTGAATGAGTCTACAGGATTCAGAACGGAAACGGAAACCAACTCAAAAGGGGAATATATTTTTAAAGAAATTCCTCTTGGAGGGCCTTATACGGTCATTGTGAATGATGATAAAAAAGAAGGCTATAATGTCAACTTCGGAGATCAGGTGACCGTGAATATGGATCTGGGGAACGAAAAGACTATTGAGGAAGTAAAAATTACAGGAAACCTTAAAAACAAGATCGGAAACCTGGGAGCAGCTACCGCAATTTCTGCGAAAAACATCAGCATGCTTCCGGTGAACGGACGAAACTTCACCAATCTTACGGAACTGTCTCCGTTAAGCGGAAAAGGAGGAAACCTTTCCGGTCAGCTTGGATCTTCCACCAACTTTACGATTGATGGGATGACCGCAAAAAATCCTACTTCTGCAGGATCAACAACGAGCCGAAGCGGTGCACCATTCTCCATCTCCATTGAAGCAGTACGTGAATTCAAAATCACTACCAACCAATATGATGTTACATTGGGAAGAAGTGGAGGAGGAACAGTAAGTGCTGTTACCAAATCAGGAACCAATAAGTTTTCCGGAAGTGCCTGGGAATATTTAAGAACAAACTGGCTTTCCAGCCCTTATGATATCAGAGGAAACAAAAGAAATAATGATTTCTCCACTTCTCAGTTCGGATTTTCATTAGGCGGTCCGATCATTAAAAATAAACTGCACTTCTTCGTAGCATGGGATCATCAGTTGGATTCAAGACCTTTAGTGATTGCTGATATCAAATCTCCGGATGATGAGAAGAGATTCAACACAACTACGCAGACGCTTAATCAGTTCCTGGATATTGCAAGAGCTAAATATGGAGTAGGAAGCAGCCCACAATTCGGAACTTTTGATAAAGTGAGAAACTCTGATGCCGGTTTCTTACGTCTAGACTGGCAGATTAATGAAAAGCATTTATTAACGCTTAGAAATAACTTTACTTACGATCTTAACAAAAACGGATTAGGTGATAATACCAATATCAACTTTTTTGAATCTTACGGGAATGATAAAAACCTTGATAACAGTTTATTATTGACCTTAAGATCAAATCTGAGACCTAACTTAACCAACGAATTAAAGGCGCAGTATCTCTATACTTTCCAGGACAGTTACCAGAACAATCAATTAGGAAAACCTGTACCGAGAGCTATTGTTGAAGGAGTTTCTTCCAGTGCGGGATCTACGAATATTCAGATCGGAGGGCATCGCTTTGCTCAGGAAAGCTTCAGAAATAATGTGTTCCAGATTGTAGATAACCTATACTATAATACAGATAAGGTAAAATATACGTTTGGGGCTGACCTTATGTATACAACAGCAAAATCGGTATACGGAAGTGAGGTGAACGGAAGATTCCATTTCCAGGGAATGAGCAATTTTGAGACCATGACACCTTACAGATTTTATAGAGAGGTTCCTTTGGTGTCCGATCCGTCTGTCAGATCAAATATCTGGAACATCGGTCTTTATGGGCAATTCCAGACCAAAGTAGCTAAGGGACTTGATTTAATGGCTGGTTTGAGATTAGATTACGGTGGTTACCCGAAAGCGGAATTCAACCAGAAACTGTTTGATGAAATGGGAATCAGAACGGATAACCAGATCAAATCATTTGTCATCCAGCCAAGATTCCAGTTTGACTGGAACATCAATGAAGGAAATAAAGACTTCCTGAAGTTCGGTGCCGGAATTTTCTCTTCCGATATCAACAATTATATGATCATCAATAACCTTGTATTTGATGGAAAGCATCTGGCTACTGTGGATGTAACGGGTAAAGATGTTCCGTTCCCGGATTTCAACAGCTATAGAGATGATTACAATACGGTTCCGTCCCTTTCTCAGAAGCAGATTCCAACGATCAACTACACCGGTAAGGATGCAAAGATCCCGATCGTTTATAAAGCCAATATTTCTTATACCCACTTCTTCAATGAAAGGTTCAGAGCAGGAATTGCAGGATATATGGCTTTAGGTAGAAACAATTACTATTATTACGACAGAAACATGGTGGCCAATCCTTTCTTTACACTGGCTAACGAAGGTGGTAGAGGTGTATTTATTCCTACAGGGGCTATTACCAATAATGCTAATAACAGTGTAAGTTTCGACTGGAAACAGGGAAGAATCAATAATAATTTCGGAAGAGTACTGGAATTGGTGAGCGATGGTAAAGTAAACCAGTTCTCATTCGTAATCGATACAAGTTACCGTTACTGGAAAGATGGAGAAATCACCGCAAGTTATACATGGTCTGATATTAAAGACAATACTTCTTACAACGGAAATGTAGCCAACTCTGCAACATTGTCTACGATGATTCAGAGTGATCCTAGAGATTTAAGAATGACCTATTCTGACAACCAGTTCAGAAATAAAGTTGTGATCTATGGAAACTCTCCTAGCATTGCAGGCTTCACATTGGGAATCAGGTATTCAGGAATTGGAGGAACCCGTTTCTCTGCAACAACAGGAGGAAATATCAACGGAGACTTCGTAGATTCCAACGACCTTGCTTTTATCTTCCCGAATCTTACCCAATCTATTTTGGATGATCCACAGGTAGGGCAGGCTCTGAAAGATTATATCACTGAATACAACGGAAAAATTGCAGAACGTAATGGTGGTAAAAATGGTTTCTATGGAGTCTGGGACGTTCGTGTAGCGAAAAAAATTAAATTCGATAAAGTGGGAGCTTTCGAACTTTCCGTAGATATTTTCAATGTTGCCAACCTTCTGAACAAAGAATGGGGGGTAAACAAATCATACGGAAATACTTCTCTGTATAAAGTGACGAAGTTTAATAAAGATACGATGCAGTACGAATACACCAAAAACGTAAGTGGAGGCGGTTTGGTTCCTCTGACAGGAAATCCTTACCAGATCCAGATCGGTGCGAAATACAGTTTCTAACTTTTACCTTTCTTAACCACTGAAGACATAAAAGAAATTGAGCCGGCTATGGTAAATCTCACTTAGCTTTAATCAGTAAATCTTTTATGTCTTTTGGGTTTTATTTTGTAATAACTACCTTTATCAGGAAGTTTCACGACTTTATTTTAATAATTTAAAATTATATTATGAAAAATTTTATCTTAGGGTTAGCAGTTTTAAGTACAGTTATGATGAAAGCACAAACCCAGATTATTGCCCATAGAGGATATTTCCAGGCTCAGCCTCCAACAACAGAGAATTCAATTCAATCATTGGAAAATGCCCAGAAATTAAAAATATATGGGTCTGAATTTGATGTAAGAATGACAAAAGATGGTGTATTGGTGATCAATCATGATGAACACCATGGTAAAATGGAAATTTCAGAAACTCCTTTCAAAGAACTGGAAGCCTTGAAATTATCCAACGGAGAAAAATTCCCGACCTTAAAAGATTATTTAAAACAGGGAAAAAAAGACAAATCTCTGAAGCTGATCGTTGAGATCAAGCCAGCGAAAACTCCGGAAATAGAAAATGAAATCACGGAGAAAACGATCAAAATGATTAAAGATATGAAGCTGGAATCTCAAAGTGAGTTTATTTCTTTCAGCCTTAATATCTGCAAAGAGATCAAAAAACTGGCTCCGTCTTTTAAAGTACAATATCTGAACGGTGAACTGTCTCCTGAGCAGATCAAAAAAGAAGGATTGGACGGTATGGATTACCACTACAGCATCTTCCAGAAAAACCCAACATGGATTGCTGATGCAAAAGCATTAGGGTTAATTACCAATTCATGGACCGTAAATGACGTTGCTGTTTACGAAGAATTGAAAAAACAGGGAATCGGATTCGTAACAACCAATATTCCTGATCAGTTGAAGAATAAATAGATTTAACATCTTCAGAAATATAGCAACTGAAGGACCTCCTCCGGAGGAGTGTCAAAAATCAAAGAATTTTTGACGGGGTGGTCAAACAAAATTTTTTAACCATCTCCACAAATAACCAAAAATTTATACAGTCTGCCCCTTATAAGGAAGCAGGCTGTTTTTTTTAGGAGCTGAGAACTTCTTTTTGATAATGAATGAAGAAACAGGTGATTGAATTTTTATTTTAATATTCTGTAATTCAGTGGTTTGATTGTTTTGTTTGGTATTATCTCAATGCAAGACAATAAAGATACATAAATGCATCTTTACCACCGTATTAAAAATACTTAATTGCTTAAGTGTTTGTTTATTAGTTGTTTAAATAGTGTTGTTAAGACTGGATTAACATATGGTTTAATAAATTTTTAAGAAACGTTAAAACTATGTTAAGATCATCCTGGTAATGTCGTTCTAATTTTGCGCAAACAAAAAGGAAATGCGTAAAGAGACACAAAAACTGTTGGTTTTGTCGCTGTTAGGATTGGTCAGCGTTAATCTGGCAGCTCAGCAGAAAGCTAAAAAGGACACCATTAAAGGAATTGATGAAGTAGTTGTAACTGCTTTGGGAATCAAGAGGCACGACAGAGCTTTAGGGTATGTTGCCGAAAAAGTAGATGCCAAAACATTTGAAGAAACCCAGAACAACAACTGGGCGCAATCCATGGAAGGGAAGGTGGCAGGCCTTAAAATCCAGACCGCCGGAGCAGGACCGTTGGGAACTTCCAGAATTACTTTGAGAGGGGAAAAATCCATTATGATGGATCACAACTATGCTCTTATTGTAGTGGATGGAGTGCCATTAGGGAATTCTACCACAGGTTCCGGTACAGCAGCCTATGGAGCAGGTTCCGGCGGCGATGTTCCCATCGATCTTGGAAATGGATTGAACAGCATCAATCCGGATGATATTGAATCCGTAACGGTATTGAAAGGAGCTTCTGCAGCCGCATTATACGGATCACGCGCTGCCAATGGAGCCTTAATGATCACTACAAAATCCGGCAAAACTAAAAACGGAAAACTGAGAGTCACTTTTAACTCTTCCTCAAGCTTTGATTCCGTATTGAAATGGCCGGACTGGCAATACGAATACGGGCAGGGAACACTGGCCACCAATACAGCAGGAAACTTTTACTATTCTTATGGCCTTTCTCCTGATGGACCAAGTACCGGAGGAACCAGTAGTGCTTTTGGTCCTAAATTCGCCGGACAATATTATTTCCAATACGATCCTAACGTAATGGGGCAGAGCAAGGAAAGACAATTGTGGAGACCTTATGAAAATAATATTAAAGGTTTCTGGAGAACAGGTTCTACTTACTCGAACAGTATCTCGGTAGAAAGCTCCAACGAGAAAACCAGCTTCAGATCTTCACTTACTTACCTTAATAACGAGTGGATGATGCCGAATACAGGTTTTGACAGGTTCAATTTTGCCTTATCTTTTGCCCATCAGCTTACCCAAAAATTAAAAATATCAACAAAATTTGCTTATAACACTACTACCAGTGACAACCTTCCTGCGACGGGATACAACAATCAGTCGATTTCCTATTTCATGATCTTCCAGAATCCCAATGTGGATCTGGAGTGGTATAAGCCGATCTGGAAGCCGGGGCAGGAACAAATTGACCAAATCCATCCGTTTAGCTCCTATATTGACAATCCATATATGATTGCTTATGAAATGTTGAATGGAGTCAGAAAGAAGACGATTACAGGAAATATTACGGCAGATTATCAGTTTAATAAAAATTTCAGTATAATGCTGAGGTCAGGGATTGAAATCCTGAATGAAAAAAGAACCACCAAAAGACCGTGGAGCTCTGCCAATTACCTAAAAGGTTTCTATAGAGAGCAGTTTATCAAAAACCAGGAATATAATAACGATCTTTTATTTTCTTATAAAGCAGACTGGAATAAATTCAGTATTTCAGCTTCAGCAGGAGGAAGTATCCGCTATAATGAATATCTACTGAATGATTATCAGGCCATCGGACTGAAAACAGCAGGAGAATACAGCCTTACCAATGCACTTTCTATTCCGGTTAAATATCCGGCACCAAGAGATAAACATGTAGACAGTGTTTACGGTTTGCTTACCCTTGGATATGACAATAAAGTATTTGTGGACGTTACCGGAAGAAACGACTGGAGCTCTACGCTTCCGAAGCAAAACAGATCATTCTTTTATCCTTCGGTGAGTACCAGTTTCATTTTATCAGATATTTTTAATCTGAAAAGCAATAATCTGAACTTGTGGAAACTGAGAGCTTCATGGGCAAAAGTAGGGATAGACAGTGATCCTTATCTTTTGGACAATTATTATACAGCAAGCAACATTACAGGAAGTGTAGTAGCACCTACCACTTTTAATAATCCTACCCTTAAACCTGAGAAAAATACCAATATAGAAGCCGGTATGGATTTCAGCCTTTTCAAAAACAGATTGAACCTGAATCTTACTGCCTACCAGAATTTCAGTGAAAACCAGATCATCCCTGTATCGTTACCCACCGAAGCTGGATATTCCAAAAGGATCATTAATGCGGGAAAAATCCGAAACAGGGGTTTGGAACTTTCTGCCGATATCTTAGCTGTAAAAGGCAAAGATTTCTCATGGAAAGTAGGTGGAAACTGGTCTACCAACGAAAACAGGGTAATGACCCTTCCTGAAGGCTTTGATGGCATTGTTTCCAACGTAGGAGATGTAGTATTCTATAAAATGGAAGTAGGAGGTTCGCTGGGAGATATGTATGGATTTAAATTATTAAGAAACCCGGAAGGAAAAGTAATTTACGGAGACAACGGGCTTCCTGCGAGACCCGCAGATATTGAAAAAGTTGGAAATGCATTCCCTAAATGGAGGGCCGGTCTTCAGAATGATTTCAAAATCAAAAACTTTACGATCAGTTTCTCATTTGACGGTCAGTATGGTGGTATTGCATATTCTCAGTCACATCATAAAATGTCTGAACAGGGTAAGCTGAAATCGACACTTCCGGGAAGAGCCAACCCTGGCGGAATGATTGTAGGAGACGGAGTAGTTCAGAACCCTGATGGCTCCTTCAGTCCCAACACAAAAGGAGTACTGGTATCTTCTTATTACGGAGATTATTACAGGAGAGCCAATGTGGAGACCAACAGCTTCAGTACAGATTTTATTAAACTCAGAGATGCAAGAATTGCTTATTCCTTCCCAAAAGAAACCATAAAATCTATAGGTCTGGATGATCTTACCATTGCCATTTTCGGAAAGAACTTATGGATGTGGACCAAGTTCCCGATGTTTGACCCTGAAGTGGCTACACTGGACAATGCAACCATCACTCCGGGAGTGGAAATGGGACAGCTTCCGACAGCAAGAACAGTTGGTTTTCAGTTAAATCTTAAATTCTAAAATTTTAAAAATGAAAAAAATAATCATACATCTGACATTGGCAGTTTCTGTTTTCATGCTTCAATCCTGTGACAGAACCTTTGATGAAATGAATACAGATACCAGTAAAGTTAAAGACCCTTCAGTTGGCAGCCTTCTCGCTCCGATACAGTATGAAATGGGAAGTTATGGCTATAACAGGGCAGATGATTTTACATTTGATATCATGCAGATCGCTTTAGACTTTCCCAACGAAGGAAATTCCTACAGCAGATATTATATGGATGAAAAAAGTGGTAACGGATACTGGAATACTTCTTACAGATGGCTTAAGCAGGTAAGCGATCTTAGAAAATATGCAACAAAAGAACAGAATAATAATTATCTGGCGATTTCAATGGTCCTGAACGCATGGATTGCCTCCAATCTTACTGATGCTTTTGGGGATATCCCTTTATCTGAAGCATTAAGAGTTGAAGAAAATATTTTAAAACCAAAATATGATAAGCAGAAAGATGTTTATATCCAGCTGTTAAATGACCTGAAAACAGCCAACTCGTTATTCAATACCAATCAGGCATTAACGGAAACAGATCTGTTTTATAACGCCAATACAAATAGTCAGACCGGAATTTTAGGATGGAAAAAATTCTGTAACTCTCTGTCATTAAGATTACTGACCAGAATTCTAAGCCGGAACGGAGAAGTGAATGTGTATGAAAGAATTCAGGAAATTATCAATAATCCGGCTCAATATCCAATTTTTCAGAACAATACAGACAGCGCAGTTCTGCCACTTTCCGGAATATCTCCTTACTTACCGCCGATCGCCCGTCCACAGGATTTTACAGCGTACAGGGCAGCAGGTGAATTCTTTGTTAATGCGATGAAAGATAACAATGATCCAAGGATGAGCATGTTTTTTACGAAAGCTAAAGCAACATCAGGAGAAGATCTTGGTTATAAAGGAGCTCCATCAGGATATGCGTTGGGAACATCTTTCAACTATCAGCCTTCCAACCTGAACCAGAATCTGGCGAAAGCACCTTTAAAGATTTTAATCATGACCTATTCTGAAGTACAGTTTATCCTGGCAGAATTGGTTAACAAAGGAATTATTGCAGGAAATCAGCAGACCTATTACGAAACCGGGGTGAAATCTATAATCGAACAATGGGGAGCAACAGTTCCTGCCAATTACTTCAGTAATCCTAAAGTGGCGTATGACGGTTCTCTGGAAAAAATTATGCTTCAGAAATACATTTCCCTGTTTTTTGTTGATCATCAGCAATGGTATGAGTACAGACGTACGAAACTTCCGGCACTTCCAAATAACGGCGGACTTCAGAACGGCGGACAGATGCCTGTGAGATTCATGTATCCTACCGCTACAAAAGTAATGAATGCGGATAACTATAATGCAGCCGTACAATCAATGGGAGGAGACAATATCAATGTGAAAATGTGGTGGAATAAATAATTGTGATTTAAAGATTAAAATAATTTAAAAATTAAAAAAATGAGTATCAATATAAAATACATCATGCCTTGTATGCTGGTTTCAGCAATGGCTTTCTCACAAGCTTCTGTGTCTGGATATGTATATGAAGACAGTAACAAAAACCAAAAGAAAGAAAACCGCGAAAAAGGAATTGAAGGAGTAGCCGTTTCTAATGGTGTTCAGGTAGTTCTTACGGATAAAAACGGTAGATACAGTCTTCCGGTTCAGGAAGATCAGAGTATTTTTGTCATCAAACCTTCAGGGTATCAGACAGCTTTAAATACAAACAATCTTCCACAGTTTTATTATCATCATAAACCCAATGGATCCCCTGCAGATTTTAAATACAAAGGAGTTGCTCCCACAGGAGACCTTCCCAAAGAACTGAACTTCCCGCTTTATAAGCAAAACGAAAACAAAAATTTTGACATCCTTGTTTTCGGTGATCCTCAGCCTTACACAGAAAAAGAACTGGATTACTTCAAAAGAGGAATCGTAAACGAAGTGAAAAATACCAAGAAAAATGCAGTACTGGGAATCAGTCTGGGAGATTTGGTAGGTGATAATCTAAGCCTTCAGAAACCTTATGCAGACGTTATGAAAGAAGTTGGACTGCCTTGGTATAATGTGATGGGAAATCATGATATGAATTATGATGCAAAAGAAGACAAGCTTTCCGATGAAACATTTGAATCGAACTTTGGTCCGGCCAATTACGCTTTCAACTATGGTAATATACACTTCATCATTCTGGATGATATTCTTTATCCGGACCCGAGAGACGGTAAAGGATATTGGGGTGGATTCCGCGAAGATCAGCTTCAGTTTATTGAAAACGATCTGAAACTGGTTGATAAGAATAAACTGATTGTCATTTCTTTCCATATTCCATTGGAACATAATAATGAAGACAACTTCAGAAATGCGGACCGTCAGAAGTTATTTGATTTCTTAAATCCTTTCCAGAATGTATTGCTTTTGTCAGCACATACCCATATCCAGCAACAGATTTTCTATGGCAAAAAAGCAGGCTGGAACGGAATAAAAGAATTACACGAATATAATGTTGGAACTACCTGCGGCGACTGGTATTCAGGAACACCAGATGATGCCGGACTTCCTACCTCAACCATGAGAGACGGAACCGCGAAAGGATATTCTTTCATCAGCTTTACAGACAATCAGTATAAAGTGAAATACAGAACTGCCGGAAAACCGGAAGATTATCAGATCAAATTATATGTTCCGAAAGTAATTCCTTCCTCAAGAACTTCTGCCAAAGTACTGGCCAATTTCTTCATGGGAAGCAAAAAAGACAAGGTAGAATACAGAATAGACGGTGGAAAATGGGAAGAAATGACATATGATGAAACCATCGACCCGAATTTTGCTCTTTCTGTTTTCAAATGGGATTCTACAGAGAAAATTCTTCCGGGAAGAAGACCTTCCAATCCTGAAATGTCAAAACATATCTGGGAAGCGGATTTTCCTAAGAAATTAGCATTAGGAAAACACAAAGTTGAGGTGAAAGCTGTAGACATGTATGGAAATGAATTCTCAGCTTCAGAAGAATTTGAAGTTCAGAACGCCATCCAGATTCCTTAAGCTTTTTATTTTTTTTACTATACCTTTTTTAGATTTGAAACCGGTTCTTATGAGCCGGTTTTAATTTTTATCGAGTTTTACGATAAACAATTAAAAAACTATTAAATCCATGTTTTCGCTGTTTCGTAAAAATGTTCTTTCGTAACTTTGTATCAAGAAAAGTATTATTACTATGAATATAAACGGAAAAAATGCCATCATAACAGGTGGTGGAAGAGGATTAGGAAAAGCTGTTGCACTTGCTTTGGCTAATGAAGGAGTAAACGTTGCCATTACAGGAAGAAACGAGGAAAACCTTAAAATGACGGTTGAAGAAATCAAAAAATCAGGAGTACATTCAGCATATGCCGTATTTTCTGTAGACAATGAAATTCAGGTAAAAGCTGGAATAGAATCTTTAGCAGAGCAGTTGGGAGGAATTGATATTCTGATCAATAATGCGGGAATCGGAGACTTTGGATCGATCGAAGAAATGCCATCCGAAACATGGGAGCAGGTGATTAAAACCAATCTTTTCGGGGTGTATTATGCAGCTAAGGCAGCTTATCCATTTATGAAAGCTAAAGGAGAAGGTGATATCGTGAACGTAGCTTCTACTGCAGGGCTGAAAGGGGGACCGAATATGTCTGCATACGCCGCTTCAAAAGCAGCCGTAGTATCTCTTTCTCAATCCATGATGGCAGAATGGAGAAAACAAAATATCCGTGTCATCACCTTGACTCCAAGTACAATTGCTTCAGATATGAGCATCCAGGGCGGTCTTACAGACGGAAATCCTGACAAAGTATTACAACCGGAAGATTTCGCAGAATGGGTAAGAGATATTCTCAAAATGAACAGAAGAGCGCTGATCGCTAACGGTTCTATTTTCTCTACGAATCCTTAAGAGATTTAAAAATTTAAAGTTCAGAGTTTAATGTTTAAAGTCTAAAGCTGTTAACAAGAATTCTTCTCATGAACAATAAAATTCAATAGGAGCGGGCTTTAGCCCGCTTTATTTTTTATGTTTCTATTTAAATTTTAGCCAAAACTTAGAATCTTTCGCATTTCAAAAAATCTACATAGCCTTTAGGATAGAAAAAATACGTTTTGGCTGAAGCCAATGGAAATTTGTCATGATTTTGAAGACGGGCTAAAACCCGCCTCTATTGAAAATACGATGCAATCATCTGTGTCATCCGTATAATTTGTGGGAGAAAAAATTCACAAATAAACTTTTTTACCACATCCACAATTTAAAAAACATAAAACTCCCCGGTTTCAGCCAAAAATGACTCCATCATTTTTTTAACAGTAATAACATTAGTATTTTTGCAGAAATTATTCACATGCAAAATTATTTAGAATTCAATTTCAAAATTTCTCCATTACAACCCTGGAATGAGATATTAATGGCAGAGCTTATAGAAATAGGCTTTGACAGCTTTACAGAAGAAATTGACGGAATTTTAGGATATATCCAGACAGATTTGTTTCACGAAGATCAGTTGAAAGGACTTCCGATCTTTGAAAACGAAAACGTAAAAATCGAATATTCTTTCGAAGAAATGCCGAACATCAACTGGAACGAAGAATGGGAAAAGAATTTTTCTCCAATTAATATAGATGATAAAGTATTGATCAGAGCAGAGTTCCACGAATCTGTACCGGGAATGCATGAAATTATCATTCAGCCTAAAATGTCTTTCGGAACGGGGCATCACCCTACAACCCATTTGATGATCCAGCAAATGATGGATATTGATTTCAAGGGTAAAAAAGTATTGGATATGGGATGCGGAACTTCCGTATTAGCCATTTATGCAAAACAGCAGGGCGCCGGAGATACCAAAGCTATCGATATTGATGAATGGTCAGTAGAAAACTCAAAAGAAAATGCAGTAAGAAATAATGTAGAACTGGATATTGAACAGGGAACTGCAGAAAACTTAGGGAAAGAAAATTATGATATCATTTTAGCCAATATCAACAGGAATATCCTGATTTCAGATATCCCAACCTATGTTTCTGTATTGAATGACGGTGGAAAATTATTACTTTCAGGCCTTTGCTTCTTTGATGTAGATGATATTCTGGAAGTATGTAAAGAGAGCGGACTAGGGCTTAAAAAGAAGTTGCAGCGTGAAGAATGGGTAAGTCTTCTGCTTGAAAAATAACACACAAAAAAACAAAATACGAATATGAAAGCTTTATGGACAGCTTTACTTTTACTGATGCTGCAGTTTTTTACAGCTCAGGAAAATGAAGTATATGCAGATGGTATCTTTGGTTTCGAAGAAAATAAAACGCAGAAGATCTTTACAGATTGGACCCGGGTGAGATTAGATCCCACAGTAAATGCCCAGATTGTAGATTCACTTCAGACCAATCAGCAGATAATGATTCTGAAAAAAGAAGAAGGCGTTCTGAAATTGGGAGAAAGAGCTGCCAACTGGTATAAAATATCATATCAGAAAGGTGAAAATACAGTGGAAGGATATATTTGGGGGGGTAATCTTTGTGTAGGATACCGCAATAAAAACGGGTACGATTTCCTTTTTGGGCTTTCCAAAACAATTGACAGGAAGAACAAAGAATTCAATGAGACTGAAAAGCAGAATATTGCCGGAATAAAAGTATTGGAAGGAAGTATGCTCCTTGATGAGGTGTATTTTGATACAGGAAAAGGAGAAGAACTGAGTTCAGCATCTTTTAATATTGAAAGCAGCCACAAGCTTCAAAATGTAGAATTTACTCTTAAAGCTTCAGTTTCCGGAGAAGCCTGTGGAATTGCCGGCTATGATCAGTACGTTCTTTTTAAGGATAAAAAACTTATTACTCTTCCGCAATTAATGAATGTAGGGGATGCCGGTGTTTTTTATCACAGTGAAGAATATATTTTTCCAAATGATAAAGGAGGAATTCCCAATGCATTTATCTTAAAAGTGGAAGATATGGAAGTAGACGAGAAAGACAAAGAGAAGAAAAAACATTCTTCCAAAACTTACCTTTGGAATGGAAATACATACAGACTGAAATAAAATCAGAATGTAATTAAAATCCCTCAATTACGGTTGAGGGATTTTTAGTATAATGTCATGATGAAACCCGTTTGCAGATAACCACCATCATATTTATTAATTAGTAAAAACAGCTGTTTGTGTTCCTCTAAAATTATTCGGTTTCAGATATTGATTTGATAGATTGATAGAGATCACTTTCTGCATCAAGGTATAATTTTTTGCGTAAACGGTATTTTTTTGTTTGTACAGATCTATGCTCCATTGAAGAATATTGTGCAATTTCTTTTGAAGAGAATCCTAACCATATCATAGCACAGAAAGATAAATCGGAATGAGAAAGACGAGGATTGATTTTTAAAAGCTGCTGGCAGACTTCAGGATAAGTCTTCTGAAATAATGATAAAAAACCAACACTGTTTTTCTTTGCCAGCTGGATGATCTGCTCATGATTTTCACTGAGCTTTCTTTTTAGAATTTTTGTTTCTTCTTCCTGCTGAAGAATGATTTGTTTGCTTTCTACAAGCTTTTTTTTCTTTCTTTTAATCTGCTGATAAAAATAAAGAGACAATACAGTAATGATTACAAATGAAATCCCTCCATACCATAAAACTGCTTGATTTTTAGCTTTCATTTTTTCTTCCTCATCTTCTTTAGTTATTTTATTGAAAGATAATGTGATAGCACTGCTTAGGTTATTGTATATACTATCATTTAGTGAGGCTGCTTTATTTAAATATTCAACTTCTTTGTCAGTTTTTTTTAGCGCCTTGTACACCGAGGCAAGCAATCTGTAATCATTTAAAACCAGCTGAGGTCTGTCTACTTCTTTTGCCAGTTTAACAGATTGGCTGAAAGCATTAATAGCCTCGTTATTTTTTTTCTGTACCTGCATAAAAATGCCATAATCATATAAGGCTACTGCTGTTTGGTACTTATTATGCTTAAACCTTTGGGTTTCTAACAGGTCAAAGGCTTTTTTAAAATAAGAGTTGGCTGAATCTAAATTCCACTTGTATATTGTATAATGCCTTGCTATATGGGCTATATCTAAAGGATTGGGATCAATTTTCATAGCTTTATGGAGATAGATAAGTGATGAGTCCAGCTGTTGGGTTCCGCTGAAATAAACCGCCCGGGTTGAATAGACATACCGTAAGAAAAAACGGCAGTCCTGATTATCTTTTTTTAATCTTAAAGCATATTTCATGGCTTTTAAATTATAATCTAAAGCCATTTTGGGTAGATTCATTCTGTTATAGACTTGTGAATACTCCTGATTGATTTTACCGGTAAGAAAGCCATCATTAATCTTTTTCGATTTCTTTTCCGCATAGCTCAGATATTCCAGAGCCTTTTTAAATTCTCCCGTCAACCATAGACGATTCGCAATATTGGCATAACCCCATGCTTCTCCCTTAGGATATTTATTCTTAATGGCGGATTTTATAATTTTTTGATTCCAGATGATAAGATCTTTGTTAGATAATTTTGTCCTGAGTTCTTCATTGGTTTTTATAAGTAAAGTATCTATTTGGTGTATAGTATAGCGTTGTGGAAATAGTTTAGAACAACAAAATGTAAAAATCAGGCAATAGATTATCCTGTTAAAGTTTTTCAATGTGTTCATGGCTATAGAATTAAAGATAATACAGGAATGAGATGGATACATGATAAAATAAATTCATTAAGATATAATCTATATAATCTGCAGTGTATTGATTCTTGTCATTCAGCATAATGCCATTTAAAAAAACGGGTGGGACTATTAATCCCACCTGTAGGCATCATAAAGGTTTTTTGATCTATTTGTGCTTTAGAATCAGTAATTTGTCTGCAATTTCAAAAAAAAAAACAAACAAGAAGAATAATTGAATACATCATAAATACATCATTTTGTTTTTGTGCTATATGTAGAGTTGTTTATTATGTTGTATGCATGATGTATGTTAATAGTTTGTAAGCACTGTAGATAGGCTTTGTTATGGTGTGGTTGTTGTGTTTGCTTTTGCGCAAAGACGTTAACAAGAAATAAAAAATAATTTATTAATAAGAGTAAGTCATTCTTTACCTGTGTTTTTTACTAAGAATTAATACTGCAAATCCTACTTTTAAAATAAATATAAAATAGATTTACTGATGAAAAATGAACAATAAATCAAATAATACATCAGAATAATATGGGCTTATACGGTTACAATGAGATATCTTATATAAGCTATACATTGATTTTTTCAACAGGAAGGATAAGTTATCCGGTTAATAAACTTTTATTTTCAATAAATAATGATGAATCCGGATGTCCCATTTCTTTTTTTTCGTTTGAGTAATTGTAGGTATTAAAACAAAGAGACTCACTGTTTCCGAAAGTCTTATATGAGCGCGAAAGGATTCGAAGTTTTGCCGTCCCGATTACAAATCGGGATGCTCTATTCAGTAATTATTGTTTGAGGGAATAAAAACAAAAAAGACTCACTGTTTCCAGTAAGTCTTTATGTGAGCGCGAAAGGATTCGAACCTTTGACCGTCTGCTTAGAAGGCAGATGCTCTATCCAGCTGAGCTACGCACCCTAAATTTTTTTAAGTCGGGGCGGCAGGATTCGAACCTGCGACCTCCTGGTCCCAAACCAGGCGCGATGACCGGACTACGCTACGCCCCGAAGGTGTCATCAGTAACGAATTTTACTTCGTTTTTGCGGTTGCAAAGGTACAATACTTTTTGGAATAAAAAAATAAAATAAGGAATAATTTTTAATTAATTTTTCATGAGTGCTTCTTGATTAATTGTACATATTTAAAAATCATAGTCTTATACTGTTTTTATAATCCCATGCTAAAACGGTTTGTTTTACCCGAATCTGAGGAGAAACAAAAAGACTCACTGTTTCCAATAAGTCTTTATGTGAGCGCGAAAGGATTCGAACTTTTGCCGTCCCGATTGAAATCGGGATGCTCTATTTAGTAATTATTGTTTGAGGGAATAAAAACAAAAAAGACTCACTGTTTCCAGTAAGTCTTTATGTGAGCGCGAAAGGATTCGAACCTTTGACCGTCTGCTTAGAAGGCAGATGCTCTATCCAGCTGAGCTACGCACCCTAATTTTTTTAAGTCGGGGCGGCAGGATTCGAACCTGCGACCTCCTGGTCCCAAACCAGGCGCGATGACCGGACTACGCTACGCCCCGAGAGTGTTATTAATAACGAATTTACATCGTTTTTAGGGCTGCAAATTTGCAATACTTTTTGGAATAAAAAAAATAAAATGAAGAATATTTTTTAATTAATTTTCCTGAATTCTTTTTTATTACCTTTACCGGGTTAATAACCATAGACTTATCTTGTTTTAAAAAGTTTAAAAATTTTTCTTTTTTCCTCTTTAAATTTGAAAGCATTGTTCATGTTTTTTGTTTTAATAATAAATTTCTCACTAATCATTCTACCAAATAAAAGGATTATAGTTTTTTCTTCTTAATAAAAATTGTTTTTAAAAAAACTTGTGGTATCTATTTCTTTTATAAATTTGTAAAAAAAAACTAATACAATTGTAATCTTATGAATAAATTAATCACTTCTATCTCTTTATACTATTATATTCTGGATTTTTAAGATAGTTTATCTTTTTCGATTAATTTTTAAACTAAACTTCAGTCGGCTGCTGCTGACTATTGGTAAAAAAAACTAATATGCATAACCTTTTTTATTCTAAGGCATTCACGATAATTTGTTTATCGTGCACTGTCTCTGCTTATTCTCAACTGGTTGGATCTAATGTTCAACTATGGGAAAAAGCCAATCCAACACTTCTCGAAGTAACGAAGTACAAAGATGGAAATTTACTCAATTTTCATTGTGGTATCAAGGATAAGCTCTTCAAAAAATATATTAAATACAGTAAAAATAAGAGTTATACTCTTACAGCTGTCCATCGATCGAAGGAAGATGAATTGATATGGGAAAATACTGAAAAGAAGATTTTTCTAGAAAATAACAACTTTAAAACCGATGGGAAAGAAAACGTTGAAATTAGAAAAAAGCCGAGTATTTTTTCGTTTGTAGCAATTGCTGATTTGAACCGTGAGAAATCTGATAGTTTGAAAATTAAATTTGAAGATCAGAACCTTTATGAGATGATATTTTTGTCAAGAAAAGCAAAATCTGCGGATCTTAATAAAATTCACTCTTATCTTTCTATTAAATATGGAATTTCACTGGAAAAAGGAAAATATTACAGCAGTAATGGAAAGATTATCTGGGATCCGGAAAAGCATAAAGAATTTAAATATAGACCTACCGGATTAGGAAGAGACGATGGTAATGAATTGTATCAAAAACAGTCGTCCAACCAGGCAGATTTATTTTTAACAATTGGTAAAAACGCTATCGAGAGAACGAATGTTGAAAATCATGCAGTTTTTGATAATAATCAGTTTGTAATCTGGTCTGATGATAATAAAGAATTATCGTTGAAAAATGACGGGGATTTTGATATCCTTCAGAAAAACTGGGAAATAAACTTTATAGGAAATAAGGTTCCCACAAAAGATTATACAATAAGGATTTTGAAAGAAACAGTAAATCCGGACTCTTTACCTATTGCTTACTGGATGTTTTTGAAAAAAACTGATGGCAGTATTCAAAAAATTCAGGGTACCGAAGCTGAAAAGTATATTGTTTTTAATAAAGTTGATTTTCTGAATGAATTTGATAGTGGTGATACTGCTCACTTTACTTTTGCAATTAGTCCTCTGAAAAATCCTAAAACAGAAAGCTCAGGTCAAAATCAAAATTCAGGCTCCCGATTACCTGTAAGCAGCGGTGACTTATCATTGAATCTGACCAAAATTAATCTCTATCCCAACCCTGTTAAAAAAGGACAGATATTTACCGTTACTTTTCCTTCTATGGAAGGACTTGGAATTTCCATTTATGATGGAGCGGGAAGACTTGTAAAGCTTGATAATATAGACCGGAAATCAACTCATTATACAGGGCAGTTGGACGTTCAGAGTGCTTATATTATCAATCTTATCCAAGACAAAAAAATTATAAAAACGTTCAAATTAATCGTTGATTAAAACTATATCATGAAAATAAATGTGGATCAATTTCCTGTTACCAGGAAATCACTTCTGTTAGTGGGTTTCTTTGGCTGTATGTTTGTTTTTGCAAGCTTTACCAGAGATGACAGACAGAAGGTACGGGAATTCAAAAAAGATCTCCTCAGTAAATGGACTCATAAAACAGTAGATTTGCCTGATCAAAATGTAAAAGACAATTCTCAACTATTATCACCATCAGAGAAGTTTTCCCGGAAGAATCTTCTGAAAGGAAGATCTTCCGTATTTGCTGATGCAGAAAATGGAAAAGAGGAATTTTCTGAATTAACAACTGATGCTAAAAGTAGTATCAATAATTTTTATCCCTCAATAGAAAAAGAAGGAACAATCGGAACTTTCACTGACCAGGAGGAAGATGAAGTTTCTGATAACTTTTTCACGATAGATATTCCTGCTGTGAAGGAGAATACGGTAGTTTATCTGGAATATGACTTATTTGGTCTGGCTTCTCATGAGTCTGTATCCAGGTCTATCAATCATAATATTGCTATAGGAGGAGGAATTATTGTTCCAAGTGCAAAATGGAGCCATCAAAAAGAAGCGCTTAATTCAGGACTTATTAAAACAGGTTCCAATTCTGTATTATTTACTTCACCTTCTGCAGGCGTAAAATATAAAGTTAAAAATTTGCGTCTGGTCTTTGAGAAAGATGAAAAATCAGATACCGTTCCCATAATTAGTTCTATGCTTTCTGATGATCAGCTATATGTAAAAGGGAATTCAGGAACATTGGCAGATGTGATAGTAAATAACGAAACTGTTACTGTAAAGAAAGGAGAGTTTGAAAAAGTAATCAGACTTTCGGAAAAAGATAAAACGGACGGTTTATTCTCTGTTACGGCAGAAGGAATATCCAATACCTTTAAAATTCCGGCTTCAACAAAAGCCTTTAAAGTAGTTGATCATTACTATGCAAAACCAAAAGGTGTTGAAATTTCAAAAGATAAAGAATTCAGTATAGGCTATGAAAATATGAATGTTTCTATAGAAAAAGGAACATCAGAATCGGCTTACATTGAAGTTCTGAAATTAAGAGAAAAAGATATTCCTGCGGTATCTCAGGGGCTTAAAAATGTAACATTGAATAATGCCGCTTACAGATTTTCAGTAGTGTCCGGGAATCTGCAGAAAAAAGCTAAGATTACTATTCCTTACGATACCAAAAGGTTGGGATTGTTTTCTCCAAAAGATATTAAAATCTTTCACTTTGATTATACCAAGAAACAATGGGTAGCAGACAAATCAGTTGTTGATGAGAAAAATAAAACGGTAATGGTAGAAGGAGATGGAGATCATGATTATATCAACGGAATTATTTCCGCTCCGGAATCTCCCCAAACGACGGCTTTTTCACCAACTAGTATCAGTGGATTGAAAGCAGCTGATCCAATGGCAGGTATGCAACTTATGAATGCACCTACAGCAAATCAGAAAGGTGATGCCAATATGAATTATCCTATCAAGGTTCCTGCTGGTTTGGGAGGATTACAGCCTTCTTTAGCTATAGGCTACAACAGTGGCGCGGGTAACGGATGGATGGGTGAAGGATGGGATCTTCAGGGATTATCTGCGATTACAGTAGATACCAGATGGGGAACGCCCATGTTTGGTAGTCAGGAAACTGAACTATATACCTTGGATGGGGAAATGCTTGTTTATCCTGGGGGCTACCTGCCTCACAGACATAATAATGTAAGTGAAACATCTACGAATATTACAACTACAAGGCAATCGAGAAATGCAACAGGAAAAAAACAGTTTTATCTTAGAAAGAATCATGATTTTACTCTTATAGAAAGAGAGGGGAACAGTCCTGCAGAGTATTCATGGACGGTGACCTCTACAAACGGAACCAAAAGCTATTATGGTGGGAGCAGCAATTCTATTGTGAAAAATGATGCAGGTCAGATTGTTCACTGGGGGTTGAGAATGATAGAAGATGCCCATGGCAATAAAATGATTTTTACTTATCAGAATAATACATTAGATCTAGGAACAAATAACAATATAACCGGAGGAGTTTATTTTCATATTCAAAAAATAACTTATGGAAAAAATCAGGATTATAGTGTTAATTTTATTGCTGAAACCGGGATTAGCAGAAAAGATATCAGTATCAATGCTAAACAGGGGGTAAAGAGGGTAGAACCGTATCTTTTAAGATCAATTGATATAAAACATAAGACAGAAAAAATACGAACATATGGTGTGGAATACGAAGATGGACAATTTAATAAAACAAGGTTAAAAAGATTATACAGTCAGGTATACAACATTAAACTTGTTAATCCGCTTCCTATTATTGATGACTATTCTTTTGAATACTATAACCAGGTAGAAAATAATCAGATATTTGGACCTGACACCCAGGTACAGGTACAGAATTCTGAAAATGTCTATAATGGACTGATCGAAAACATCCTAAAACCCTCCAAAATCAATGGAAATATTTCCTCTGAAAATGGATTGAACTTCAGACCGGCTGCTGGGTTGAATTTCTTTTATTCTTCCAATGACGCATATGGACACCTGATGTTTGGATTTCCTTTTGGATATTCTACTGCTGAAGCAAAAAATGCACAGCAACTTATTGATTTTAATGGTGATGGTATTCAGGATATGATCTACAGAACTTCTTCTGAACTGAAATTCAGTCAGGGAAAACTGGACCAATATGGAAATTTATCTTTTTTACCAGCTAAGCCCTTATTGAATTATAATAATAACTTTACTTATACTGAAACCAAGACCAACAATTCAGGATGGGATATGGGAGCAGTTGTATACAGCAAATCCCAGATTAAATCTACATCCAGAGGGACCACATCTACCTATCTGATTGATGCTAACTCTGACGGATTGGTTGATATTGTCAATAATGGGCAGGTATGGTTTAATAAATATAATAAGATATCACAACAGCCTGAAATGACCAAACATTCTGAATTTACAGAAAATATGGTAGTGAAGGACAAGCCAATTGCACCTCCGGTCTTACCACCGGACGATCCTATTGTTACTCCAGATATTCCGGCAGTACCAATTACTGATGTTGTAAAAGTATGGATAGCTTCACAGGATGGTTATATCACGATTAAAGATAATATATCCGTACCTTCTTATACTGGAGATCCGAATGATTTACCCATAAAAATGTATTATTCGGTGGAAGCCCCTTATATGTCTTCGGGTGCTTCTGTTAATACAAGAGTTTATCTTACGGAACTGAATCCCGGGGGCCTTGCGAAAAATATCTCGATCTCGAAGTATAATGATTATTATACAGAAATGAATACTATTTCCCCAGGATATAATACAGTATCCAATCAGGTAGGAGCTGCTAATAGTTCCAACAGGATTTTTGTAAAAAGTGGTGAGAAAGTATATATACGATTGCATAAAAGCCAGAATAAGAATTTAGAGGTAAACTCTAATCCGGAAGTTATTTATGTTGATCCATCAACCGGATCCCCTTTGTCAAGTAAGTTTGTATTTCAGGATCAGTTTAAGCTGAATAACGGAAATTATGGAAGTAACTTCCTTACCAATAATTTATTATCATCAGTGTATCTGGATGGTACGGGGACAGCAAATATTACAGTGGAAAGTGTTAATTTCACCAATACTACAGATAGCTTTACCTTTAAAGTGATTGCAGAAAATGCTAATAATGGTACAGTTACAGTGCTTCATTCTTCTGAATATGTCCAGTCCTATGATTCATTCAATACTGAAACTTTTACAGGTACTTTGAATGTAAATTCAAGCGAGCCGGTTTACTTGAGGTTTATTGTTGAATCAGATTCTTATACATCATTCTTCAATAGTAACTGGAAGGATAAAATAAAAGTAAATTATAATGCAGTTTCAAATAATAATACGTCAGTCAATGTAGAACTGTATCCTGTTGTCCAGTATCCTTCATATGCCGTAACACAATTAAGAGGAAAAATAGACATTAGAAATACACAGGACAATCCTAACATCGTTAGTGGGAAAAGAGCTTATGGAGTTCAGATAGACAAAGGTGTTACAAACTTTTCTACTCTTTCAACCGGATCGTTTTATTACGTAATCAAAACCGGATCTACAGTTATGGGAAAAAGAAAAGTAACTGTAGCTGCTAATGGAGCTAACTCCGTGATTAAAGAAGAGGATATGATTGGAGCATTTGATGTTCCGGGAATAAATCCTATCAATTTTTATAAGGGAGATTTAACAATACCTGAATTTGGTCAACCTCATCTTGTAAATATTCAGGTATACTGTAAAACAGACGGTGATTATGCTTTATTTAATAAATACTCTCAATACTTCCAAGGGAAACCATTCAAAATTTACGGAAGTGGTGAGCTGATTACCTCTGTACCTCCAACTTCGGTAAATACAGCAATGTATAACCCGAAAACTGCTGTCTATAATAACTGGGGACAATTTTTATACAGTCCGGGAATCATAGAAGGTTACACCTATGGAAAACCGATTGAAGCAGAAACTCTGACTCCGGGTAATGTAGCTCAAAATACTTATCCACAATGTATTCAGCAACCTCCTTTAACTGCAGAGGAGTTGGCTAAGTGTATTGATAACTTACCTAATGCGAATCCTAACACAGGAAATAATACAATTTCCCAATTTGTTTCTCCAATGAAACCATATAGTTCACTGGTAAATACAGGAGGTACGAGTTACACTGTTAAAAGTATTTGGGTGGGAGCCGGAGAGAATCAGTTTGCTTCTGCAAGTTCTTTCAAGGATGATGAAACTGTCAATTATTTCAATAATCCTATACCTAATACACCATCGGTAACACCTACTACTCTGGTAACAGGAGTACTTTCATTGGATACCACAATGAAGGCTATCAGTAGAAAACAGAGCAGCTACACCCGTAATACGACGAATACATTAAGTGTATCATCAGGGAGTATAAGTGGATCTGCAGCTGAATCTGAAACTGTACCTTGGGGGAAAGGAAGTATTGAAACTCAGACATTCTCTGATATTAATGGTGATGGTTATCCCGATATGGTTTATCCGGAGTCTATTCAAATGACGAACTCTGTCGGAAGTTTAGAGGATATAAGCCTGGTTTCCTCGGGAGGATTCCCTACTGATTCTAATACTTATCAGAAGATGAATTCTCTGGGATTCTCTTACAACCTTTTTTCGGCCACTGGAAGAATTAGTGTAAATGGTCTTTTAGGAACTACTTCAAAAGGAGATTCTTCAATGCCTTGGTCAGGATCGGGATCTGCTAGTGCAGGAGTTACAAAGTATTTTAACTCATTTGATTCAGGGAGAAATTTTTGGATGGATATCAATGGTGATGGACTTCCTGACAGAGTAGTAGATGGAGGCGATCTGAATATGGGTGTGATGCTCAATCTAGGAAAAAAGCTGTTAGCGCGCAAGCCTGTTGAAAATATGCTTACTTACCGATCTCACCCAATAGGAAGTGAAAACATTTCTATAGGTGGAGGTTTGGGATCTTCTGCTAATATGGGAGCATTAAGCAGCTTTGGCTTCGGTATCAGTGCCAGCCTGGGAGGTTCTGCTTCTAAAGGAACAGCTGATGTGGTATATGAAGACATTAACGGAGATGGGTTAATTGATATTCTTGAGGTAAAAAACTGTGATGGCTTAGCAGGATGTGTTAAATCAACCAGTGTTCGTTATAATTTAGGACATAAATTTGATGATGCAATTCCGTTGCTTAAAACAGTAGGAAATGTGGATTTCACCGAAGAAAGTGGCTCATATAATGGCTATTTCTCTTTCGGAGGACACTTTATGGTAAATATAGGACCTATACCGATTATTCCTCCTGTTCCGATTCTGAATCTTTTCATAAAAGTAGGTGCAGGGGCCACTGCCAATCTGGGTATCAATGTTTCTGATACTCAAAAGGCTTTCAGAGATATGAACGGTGATGGATTTGTAGACCTTGTCGTAGATAAAAACAATGGATTTATAGTTAATTACTCCTTGATTGGGAAAACCAATAAGCTGAAGTCCGTTACTCAAAACATTACCAAAGGAAAGTATACTGTAGACTACCAGTTTACACAGCCGAACTATGGGGATCCGCATGCAAAGCTGGTGGTTAAAGATGTTAAAATATTAAACCCGGATGTCTTTAGTACAGACTATACGCTTTCCAATACAGAGAAAGATATTGTGACCCGATATAAATTTGAAAATTCTAGATATGACAGAAGAGAAAGAGATAATTTTGGTTTCGGAAAAGTAATACGTGAAGAAATAAATATCGATGGAAATCCTTACCGTAAAACAGAGGATACGTATTACAACACAAGTTATTTCTTAAATGGATTAATTAAAGAAAGTAAAATCCTTTCGGGAAATGATGCGTTAATTTCCAAAGTAATCTATAATTATCGTTTATATAAATTTAAAGATAATACAACCAAAATAGACCCTAATTACTTAGCGGAAAGTTTTGATACCGGAGGAACAGAAGGTAGAAAAATGGCTACCGTTCTGTTGAATACAAAGATCAATACGAGATATGAAAATGGTGGGCAAATAGAAACTACGGAAAAAATGGAGTATGATTATAATACCGGATTGGTTTCAAATTATACTTATACCAGCCCTACCAATTCCTATAAATCTGTGATCACTTATTGGACAGGACTGAATAAAAATATGATCGCAGTACCAAAAGAGATCAATGTATATGACGGAACGGGATCTACTCTTTTGAGAAAGAGAAAAACCCAGGATGTAAACGTTAATACAGGAGATATCGGAAAATACATCGTATCTGATGGTTCTCAGGATATCATAACAGATTATACTTATGAACCTTCCGGTAATGTTAAAACCGTAACTTATCCGCCTGATGAATCACAAAATAGATATTCTATATCCTACGAATATGATGCTGAAACTGGTAAGTATGTAATAAGGACAACAGATGCTTTTGGATATATTTCCTTTGGTCAGTATAATCTTTATTTGGATGTATTAACAAAAAGCACAGATATTACAGGAAATGTAATACAATATGGATATGATGACTATGGAAGACCAATATCCATCATTGAGCCTTATAGTCCTGCAAATGTTTCTACGATAACTCATTCCTATTATTTTGATCATTATGGTATGCCAAGTTCGGATCAGAATATTAAAATATTCCGTGCCAGAACCTCTCATTATGATGCAGACCATCCGAATAATCTTATCAATACGGATTCCTATTCAGATTTCATGGGTAGAGTAATACAGGTGAAGAAAGATATTGATATTAATGGCATAGAACGCAGATCCGTTTCAGGAAGACCAATATTTGATGTATTCGGAAGACAGCTATATCAATATCAGCCTCAGGAAGGTGACATTCAGGATAATAATCTGAATCTGAATCTCAGTCAGTTTATGTTGTCCAATACGTACGACCACTCTGATAGGATTACGAATATTAAATATGAAGACGGTGTTGAAAAATCAATTGGCTACGAAATAGAGGGGAATCTGTTTAAAAGTATTGAAGAATTGGATGTGACCAGGACAGAAACTTTCACCAATGCAGAAGGACAGGTTGTAGAGAAAATAAATTACCTGAGTAGCAACCCGCTGTCTACAAAATTTGAATACAATACAATAGGTGAACTGCTTAACGTAACTGATCCGCAAGGTATAAAGACAACTTATAAGTATAACCTTGCCGGAAGAAGAACAGAAATGGTACATCCTGATAAAGGACTTACTACTTATGTATATGATGCTGCGGGACATCTTACCTGGTTTGGAACTCCAAATTTGGCAAATGATCCCACTATACAAACCCATCAGATTCATTATAAATATGATAAGAACAGACTGACAGATATTATACTTCCTGATCTTCCGAGCGGAGTTACTAATCCTAATAACGTTCATTATGATTATATGCCTGCCAATTCAGGAAATAATTCCGGAAGGATTACAACGAAAACAGACGGCACAGGATATACTACTTACAATTATGGTAAGCTGGGTGAAGTAATATCGGAAACCCGCAGAATATTCGGTTACAATATTCCGACTATGGAATTCAAAACGGATTATGTCTACGACAGCTGGAACCGTCTTAAAAAACTGACCTATCCGGATGGAGAGCAGCTTACTTACAATTATGACCTGGGAGGAAATCTTAAAACGGTAAGCAACGGAAGTTATAATTATATTCAGAATATCAAATATGACCTTTATGAGCAGAGAACAGCAGCCAACTATGGAAATGGAACAAGAACAAATTATTCATATATTGCTACCAACAGAAGGTTAAATCACTTTGGATTATGGAGCAATTCCGATGCGTTCTTATCCAACAGCTATGAGTATGATAAGAGAGGAAATATTATCCGTCTTGCCAATGACGTAGGAGTAACTCCGAACCAGATGGGAGGAACGTATGCTTTCAAATACGGATATGATACCTTAAACAGATTGATTGGTACGGAAAGTGATATGGGGCTTAATGATAAAGGAGGAACTCCTACAACACCCAATACTTCTCCATATGCGCAAAGTAACTCACATTTTGAGCTTAGAAAGGTAACATATAACGAAAGTGGAGGAATTGTATTGAAGGAGCAGGTGCATCAGATCGACCAGCAGCCGAACCCATTGAATACGTATTCTAATAACTACAAGTATATTCCGGAAACTCATAAAGTGAAGACAATTATTGACGGTAATATCAGTGGTACACAGCATATTTTCGAATATGATGATAATGGGAATACCATCAAACATATCGATGAATTTGGAGCCAAGCAGATGTTCTGGGATGAACAGGACCGTTTGAAAGCATTCTATAGTGACGACTCCGGAGTATACCAGTATTATGCATACGACGACAAAGGAGAAAGAACGATAAAATACAACCTTCATGGAAGCTCTCAGCTGTATCAGAACGGAGAGTTGGTAGATCCGGGGAGCTTAAGCTTAACTGATTACACTTTGTATCCCAATCCGTATGTAACGGTATCTTTAAACGGGCAGTATACCAAACATTATTTTGAAGGATCAACCCGATTTGCCAGCAGGGTGATGGATGGAGGTAATATTTTTATTCCATTAAATCTCAGAACATCAGATCAGGGAACCACAATGAGAGAACCAGACCCCTCTGTTGATTTCAAAACGTATCTTGAAAAAGCAGGAGTAGGTGATATTTCCTTGGCAGAGCTGAATACTTTAAACGGACCAACCAGCCAGTTAGGATTATACTATTTACATACTGACCATTTAGGAACGGCAACATTTGTTACCAATTCCAGTGCTCAGAGTACGCAGTTTTTCTTAAATTTACCATTCGGAGAAACAATGCTGGAGCAGCAAACAGGAGTATATGATAACCCATATAAGTTCAATGCAAAAGAACTGGATAGAGAAACAGGGCTGTATTATTATGGAGCAAGATATTATAATCCGAGAGCGAGTATTTGGTACGGGGTGGATCCACTAGCGGAGAAATACCCAAGTTGGAGTCCATACATCTATACGTTTGATAATCCGGTACGCTATACGGATCCAACAGGGATGGAACCGTATGACCCCATTATAACAATTACTAATCAAGTTGTTGGTTGGGGGCATATAAAGTTAATAGGTGCAGATAATAGACGTGGTCAAGGGTCATATGTCACGATAGGAGTACCCTTATATAGAGCTATTATAACTGATGATGAGGATTCTAATTTTAAAATGGAAACGATGGTAAGTAGAGATTCTTGGCAAATCAGTAATATTAATGGGGATGAGGCGACGATAAAGAATGGGGCATTTGAGCCATTAGATGGTACTAATAATGAATATGAAGGTGTCTATAATGCACCATATCCCCATAATAATGATACTGCAGCCTATGCACTAGAGCAAAATGGGAGTGATATTTTAGCCTCTGAGCCAAGAGTTAATCAAGATGGTAAAGAAGCTAATACTGCAAAATCAATCATGATACATGTTGGAGGTAATTATAAAAATGAAAAAGACCCTACTTATAATGATAAACAAAGAGTAAGAGCAGGAGGTTCTTTAGGTTGTTTTGGAATTTTTAATAAAAGAAATTCTAAATCTAACCCTTCAGATAATGAAACCAAAAGGATTATTGGAGGTGTTAGGAATCAATCTGATAAAGATTCCTGGTTTGGAAATTCAAAAGTTAAAATAATAATTCAAAAAAGAGAAAATGTTGAAAGAACTAAACAGGTTACTTTACCTAAGTAGTAATATTGTTGTTTTATTTTTGCTTTGTCTATCATGTAAAGACTCATATCGTGGAGATTTTTATATTATAGAATCTTACAAAAAGGATAATAACTTTATTAAATTGTATTCTCCAGATTGTTATATATATAATAAAAATGGTGTTTTTCAAATCGAAAATAAACTTCATTACATTGATGGTAAATTAGCTGAAGTTATTAATCCAAGTACAGAAAGTTTAATTTATTATAAGCTTGGAGAGGACGGCGAGATTCCTAAGGTGTATGAGCAATATAATTCTCTATCAGTTAAAAGAAAAGGTAATAACATATTTTATTTAAATAGCTCATATCCCATAATAGAGGAAAGAAATGATAGTATTTTTGTAAAAACAAAGGATACCGGAAAATATTTAATATTTATTGGTGATATTAAAATAAACGAGTAGAGCCGCTTTTATAGTAAGAGGTATCTTGCCCGTTCCGCAAAGTCTCCTGACTTTGACGGGCAAAAAATCAAATAACTCAGTTTAATATTATGAAAACCTCGCAAAACGCGAGGTTTTTTCATTAAATAAGCTCCACTAATCCCTATATTTGCCCCATGAAACGATTAATGCTGCTGTACGTACTTTTTCCTGTATTCCTATTCTCACAGACTTCCTGCTCCGCAAAGTCTCCCGACTTTGAGGTGAGAAAAATCAAATAACTCAATTTAATATTATAAAAACCTCGCAAAACGCGAGGTTTTTTCATTAAACAAGCCCCACTAATCCCTATATTTGCCCCATGAAACGATTAATGCTGCTGTACGTACTTTTCCCTGTATTCCTATTTTCACAGACGACCGGAAAAGTGATTAAAATTTCAGACGGAGATACCATTACTTTACTGTTAAAAGGCAACCAGCAAAAAAAACTGAGGTTGGCTGAAGTCGATTGTCCGGAAAGTGGGCAGGCGTTCGGTAAAAATGCGAAACAGTTTACTTCTGCTCAGGTTTTTGGGAAAACCGTAAGCTTTGTTGAAACCACTACGGACCGTTATGGAAGATCCATTGCGAAAGTGTATTATGACGATGGGAAATACCTTTCCAAAGAGCTTATCAAAGCAGGATTGGGATGGTGGTATTTTTCCTATTCCAAAGATGCCTCTTTGGGAAAACTGCAGGAAGCTGCACAACAGAAGAAAATAGGCCTTTGGCAGGATATCAATGCGGTTGCTCCCTGGGACTACCGTAAAATGAAACGTGAGCTTAGGAATACTAAGAAAATCGAAGCGGCTAAGAACGGAGCAAAAATAAAAGGAGTTGCATAAATATTCTAAAGGATAGAAGAAAAAACAAAAACTGTCTCAAAAAAATGAGACAGTTTCTTTAAACAAAAAGTATTACAATCCTGATTGAATAATTGTATTTGATCTAATTCCTGTTTTTTACCAGAATCCATCCGGTGTAGGAAACCATTTTCTGGGTATCCGGATCCGTCCACGTTATTTCATACCAATAGGTGCCGCTGTTTACCGGAGTACCTCCGATAGTGCCATCCCATTTGAAATTATTGTTTTTATCCGAAGAATGGATAAGCTGTCCGTACCGGTTGAATATACCAAACTTTAAATCTCTCAGAAATGCAAGCTCCGTATAATCCAGTGTGTCATTGATACCATCACTGTTGGGAGTAATGGCATTGATAAGATTTGGAACCAGAATCTGTACTTCTACAGGGTGGCAGTTGCTGGAGTCTTTCACATAAAAAATATTTTTACCTCTTGGAAGGCCTGTAAAAACATTAGAATCCTGCCATATCATCCCATCCCTTGAATATTGGTAAGGAGGCGTACCGCCTTCTACAGTAAGTGTAACCGTATTTCCTGTAGTTTCCACTTTTTTGATTTTTGGAGCAGGAACAGACATTACCTTTACAAATTGCTTTGTTTCACATCCGTTGGAAGTCAGGATCACCCAATAATTACCTATGGAAGCTGTGATAGAGGGAGTAGTTGCTCCTGTGCTCCATAAGTAAGAGGTATAACCTGGCCCTGCATCTAATGTAACCCGGGCGTCCGGGCATATGTACTGGTCTGTCAAAAGCGGTGAAGGTTTAGGTGGTGTTACTGTTAAAGTGACCTGAGCAAAATCAAAACAGCCGCTAGCATTGCTTACTTTTACAAATACTATGGTATTGGGAGAAGTATAAGCATTCGGAGTTGTTATTTCATTGGTTCCGTTGATTGCATCATTCAATGTCGGATAATACTTTTTGGTCACAGAATTGGTCGTAGTGACAAGTGCTGTTGCCAGGTTAAATATTCCTGTATTAGGACTGGCCGGAATAAAACAACCCGAGAGTGCAGCATTTTGCACATTTGGTTTGGGATAAAACTGAAGTGTGATTTTTGCAGTAGCTGTACAGCCTTCTACCGTTGTCACTTTTACAAAAACAATAGCAGGGGCAGCTGATGAATAAGCATTTGCCGGAATAATTTCATTGGTACCGGCATTTAAATCGGCCATTGTAGGATAATATTTCCTGACAGCATTAGCCGGTCCTCCCACAGCAGCAGTCGTGAGATCGAAAATACCTGTTCCGTTACTCTCGCAGCTTTTTACCGTAGTATCTGTTAAAATCAAGGGCTGAACGGTTACATTTACTTTTACCTGTTCACAATCTGTAAAATCGGGATCATTTCCACAGAACTTATAAGTAAAAGTATCAGTGGTAGTGCCTGTATTGGCCGTGTAAGTAAGGACTCCCGTTGCAGGATTTACGGTTAAAGTTCCGTTTGCAGGAGGGGTTATGATCTGTACAGTACCCGGTACCGGAATCTGTGTAGAATTTGAGAAGGCAGGAGTGATGGTAGCAGGAGTACCGGCACTGCAGACATTCATCGGTTTTACTGTATGAACAAGGCAGGTAAATACTTTGTAAGGATAGGTTGTAAGAGGTGCACAGGTGTTTTTCGTAATCGATACGGTATAGTTTCCTGCTTGTGCAGGAGTGTAGGTATTGCTGTTGGCTCCCGGAATAGGTGTTCCGTTGAGGTTCCACTGATAATGATCAAAGCCGCTTTCTACTTCTAATACAATTCCCGGAACACATTCTCCGGAAGATTTGCTAATCACCGGAATAGAATTGAATCCTGCAAAATATCCTCCATACCCCAGATTTCCGCTGCCTCCAATAATGCCGGCTGTAACCGCTTTGGTGGAAGTTACCGTAATATTTCCGGATATGTTTGGAATAGAGTAAGAAACCCAGTCTGAAGTTCCGGTTACCGGAAAAGGTCCCTGTGCCGCTGCAGGTGTTACCCCGTTTACAGCCACTCCGGCACCTGCCTGCGTCAGGATATTGAGCTTTACAGAAAGTGGCGGGTTGAATGTCGTATAGTAGGGCATTTCTCCAATTTTTCCAATTTCATCAATAACAGTGGGAAGAAAACAGTTCAAAGGAGGAATGTAATTAAAACCTTCTGTGGCATCATTATCTGCAATGCCTGAAAGGAGCTGATAAACATACACATTTTTTGATGCTTTGATATACATATTGAGATGGGATGGCCCGTTAACGATATAATTCATTGCACTGACACGGTAATATTGTCCTTCGTTCAGAGTAGCAACCGGAGTAGGGTTGTTGTTCAGTCTGATTTCCGTATTATTTTCAGTAGCAACAATAATGGCGCCTTCGATTTCTGGAAGAAGGTTGCCCATTCCTTTAATAAGAACAAACTCCTGACCAAGGCGTTCTACAGGAACAGACTGATCCATCACAATGTCTTCACCGTTATAAGGAGGAGCCAGCCCAAACTGACCGTGGTAATTTCCGTTGGTTACTGATATCGGTTTCGTAGATTCTATTTTAGCTCCGATAAAACCATCTTTATTTCCGGGTTTATTGGCATAGCCTGCCAATATATAAGACTGTCCTTTATTCAGAGTAATTGTAATACTGGGATGGGTAAGCCCGTTGAAATTATTATAAAACCAGGTAGTCATGGCATATCCGGAAACTTTAACCTGGGTATTGTCCTCTGTTGCCAGAATACCACAAGTGAAGTTCTGACTGATCTGATTGTTCATCAATGGTGAATACACTGCATAAAACTTCGTTCCGATTCCAGCTTTTCCCTTTGATGTTAAGATTTCCCCGTGATTGATTTCCGAAAATCTGTAGGTAGCAAAGAAAGGTAAATCACCGTGAAGATAGAGGCCTCTTGTTTTTACACTCATGGCATCCGTTGTATTCTGGCCTGTCATCAGATTCCAGGGTATATCAAAGGTCTGTGGATTTCCTTTGCTGATAGTAACCGTTCCAATAACGGTGTTATTATTGTAAATGGTAACGGGAAAAGGAGTTATATTATCTGTGGAAAGATAAAGTGTCTGTTTCGGCGACCCGTTGGAAGAACTTACAACCATGGGAGCAAACCAGTGGTCTGTATCCCGCTGTGCATAAGCAATTGAAGATAAGAATAGCAGTATAAAAATAAATATGATCCTTTTCATAAATTGTAGGGAAGATTAAATTAAATTGAACTTGACGGTGGCTGTAAGCCTATGAATTAATCTTTATTTTTCAACAAGATCCATCCGGTGTATTTAATGCTGGTATCCTGCAGAGCTGGTTCTTTCCAGGTGATGACGTACCAGTAAGTTCCGGTAAACAGTTTTTTATTACTGAACATACCGTCCCATGTGTAATTGTTAAAGCGTGTCCCGGTAAAAACATTGTTTCCGTATCTGTCGTACACCATAAAAGACAGGTCTTTTTTATAAGCAAAATCTGCATACGAAATTGTATCATTAATATTATCACCATTAGGCGTAATAGCGCTGATCAGATTAATAACTGTTAATTCTACTTTTAAAGGGTCACAGTTATAAGAATCTTTTACATAAAATTTGTTCTGTCCGTTCGGGAGGTTAATGAAAATATTAGAGCTTTGCCAGCTGACACCATCAAGAGAGTATAGATAAGGAGGCTGTCCGCCGGTTACGGTAAGAGTAGCTTTATTGTTTTCAATATCAATATTTTTGATAACAGGTTTGGGAGCGGCCTTTATCGTAATATTCTGTTTGGTAAAGCAATGATCATGTTCCAGGATCACCCAGTAATTTCCCACTCCTGCATTGGAGATTGATGAGGTAGTAGCGCCTGTGCTCCATTCATATGACTGATATCCCGTTCCTGCATCCAGTGTGGTTGTAGAATTAAAACAGATAAACTGATCTTTAAGCAAAGGAGAAGGATGGGGCAGGGTAACGGTAAGAGTTACTGTTGCAATAGTATAACAACCTGTAGCATTAATTACTTTAATGTATACCGTTCCGCCGGAGGAAATGTAAACACTGGGATTCAGGATAGCATTGATACCTGCTCCAGCATCCTGGAGTGTTTTATAATATTCTTTTGTAATACCTGTTTCGCTGGTAACAGATGCCTGGGTGAGATCAAAGCTTCCTTTATCCGGAGCGGAAGCAATATAACATGACGTTAAAGATATATTCCGAACCTGCGGGGAAGGACTAAACAGGAGACTGATCTTTGCCTGGGCAGAACACCCTTCAAGCGTTGTTACTTTTACATAAATGTCTTTAGGAACAGATGATACATAAGCATTGGCTGGAATAATTTCATTAGTACCGGCAGCCAGATCTGCGGCGGTGGGATAATATTTCTTACTACTTCCCGATGGTCCTCCCACATTGGCAGAAGTGAGATCAAAAATTCCTGTTCCGTTATTATTGCAGGCCTTGATTGTAGTATTGACAACATTCACTGATTGTACGGTAATGTTTACCTTTACTTCTTCACAATCGGTAAATTCGGGAACGTTACCACAGAATTTATAAGTGAATGTATCGGCTGCAGCCCCTGTATTAGCTGTATAAGTAAGCAGTCCTGTTGTAGGGTTTACATGGAGTGTACCATTGGCTGGCGGAGTGATGATCTGTACAGTACCCGGAACCGGAGTTTGGGAAGAATTAGTAAAAGCTGGGGTTATAGTCAAAGGGGTGCCTGTCGAGCATACTGTCAGCGCTTTTGTTGTCTGTACCAGACAGGAAAATGCTTTATAAACAGGAGTTGTCGCAGGCGGACAGCTTCCTCCCACTGATACAGTCACTGTATAATTTCCCGGCTGGGTAGGAGTGTAAGTATTGCTGTTTGCTCCCGGAATAGCTGCTCCATTAAAATTCCACTGATAGGAAGAATAACTGTCATCTACCTCCAGGGTCATACCAGGAATACAGGTTCCGTTTTTCCTTGCAATAACAGGGATAGAAGAAAATCCGGCAAAATAACCACCGTAGCCTACATTTCCTTCACCGGCAGCAATTCCTGCTGTAACTGCTTGGGTAGACTGAACGGTAACATTACCTGTAATATTAGAGACAGAATAAGATACCCAATTTGCATTTCCGGTGACTGGAAACGGACCCTGTGCAGAGGTTAATGGTGTTCCGTTAACTGTTACCGTTGCCCCGGACCCGGTTATAATATTAAGCTTAACGGCAGGCGTAATAGTTGTGTAGTAAGGTAATATATTGATCATCCCTATTTCATCAATTTTCTTAGGAAGAAAACAGCTGAGAGGGGGTATATAATTGGCTCCAATAGTAATCTCAACAAATGAAGTTGAAGTTCCGGCCATAAGCTGGTAAACATAAACTCTTTTAGTTGTCCGGATCCGCATATTGTAATGTCCGCTGCTGTTCTGATTACTATAAGAAGAAGAGTTGATGTGGTAGAATTGCCCCTCATCAAGGGTGGCTATAGGATTTACATCATCATTAAGATAGACCTGTGTATTATTTTCTGTTGCCGTTACGATAGCTCCTTCTACATTGGAGGCAATCGGAGCCATTCCTTTAACGAGAACAAACTCATCTCCCAAGCGTTCAACAGGAATTGATTGATCCATTAAAATATCACCGCCATTGTTAGAATTAGTAATCTGGCCATTGAAGTTTCCGTTTGTGACACTTATGGGTTTATTAGACTCAATTTTAGCTCCAATAAAACCGCTTTGGTTTCCTGCCTGGTTTCCTGTACCTTCTATAATATACGACTGCCCTTTTTGTAAGGTAAAAGTCATTGAAGGCGTGTTGGTACCAGTAGTCCCATTGGAGAATTGAACGGAAGCTCCATAATTAGATACTGTTACCATTGTATTGTCTTCAGTAGCAAGTACTCCACAGGTGAAATTGTTATTGGAAGAAGCTGTAGCAATAGGCCCATAAGCAACATAAAATTTGTTTCCAATACCAGCTTTTCCTTTGGACGTAAGGATTTCTCCATGATTTTTTGTGGAAAACCTGAAAGTACAGAAAAAAGGTTTGTCTCCTTTGAGATAAAGACCTCGTCCGGTTACTTTAAAAGCCTCCGATTGTAATCCTGTAATCATATGATCCACAGGAATGTCAAAAGATTGAGGATTGCCTTTACTGATAGTTACAGTTCCTATGACCGTATTATTGTTATAGATTGTAACAGGAAAAGGAGTCATGGAATCTGTAGATAAAAATAAAGCCTGCTTATTGGAATCATTAAGTCTGGACATCATAGGGGCAAACCAATGTTCAGTATCTCTTTGGGAAAAAAGAGTATTGGTGGCGGACAGAAAAAGAGATACCGTAAGCAACAGCCTTCTGATCAGTATGAACCATTGCTTCATTATAGTAAAATCCGGAGTATAAACAAAGTAAAAGTCTTTCATTGAATAAGCTTATGGGGGATAAAAAACTGCCATAAAAGCGACAGATCAATTTCAGCCGCTTTTAATGGCAGAGACAACATTTATTTCTTTATAACTTTTACGGTATGAGAAGTACCGTCTTTCATTTCCATTCTTGCTACATATACTCCTGATGCCAGATCCTTTAATGAAATGGTATTTTCAAAATTTCTGATCTCAGTGATGAATTGCCCGGAAGTACTGTAGATTCTGACTGATTTTAGATTTTTGCTTTCAGTAAACATAATCACATCAGTAAAAGGATTAGGATAGATGCCGGTTTTTGTTTGGGTTGTATTCTCATGTACATTCATAGTCTGGGTAGGAGCCCATGAAATATTATCCCAGTAATATTGTGCATTCCCTGAAAGAGCATATGTATTGCGGATGGCCAGCCTTGCTCCTGCAGGAACGGTATTGGGAATCGTAACAGTGTAGTCACTGCTTCCTGTAGCTGGAGTATAGGATGTATTTGTGATATCCAGCTGCTGGATCAGAGTGAAACTGGCAGCATCCGCAGGATTGGTCATATATCCGACTTCTAATTTTCCCGTATTAACACTGCAATAAGCATTGAATTTTAAAGAATGGGTTCCGGCATTGATGTTGGTGAACACGGGTAATATGGCAATTGATATATCTCCTGCAGAAATACTGCGCTGTAATATATGTCTCGTTCCGGAAAAAGCTCCGTTTCCATTAATGTTTACGCCAGCAATTCCTGTTACAATTCTTCCCCAGCATGGAGCATTGGTTAACAGTCCTGTAGCATAAGAGTCAAAATTCTCGGATAAACCAGCCACAGGTGCACAGAGAGTCAGGATAGAAGCAATATTACTCCATGCACTCTGATCGGAGGAGCTGCATCTTGATCTCACCCAGACATAATATGTTGTTGCAGAGTTTAATCCCTGGATAGTATAAGGATTTGCTGTTACCCCTGTTATACTAGGCGCAGTAGATGAGGTTGGAGCAATGTTGTTTGTACTGTAGTAGATATCATATCCCATTGCTGGTGCAGGAGATGGTGCTGTCCATGTAATATTCGCTGTTGCACTGGTTGCATTGGATAATACAATATTTGTTGGAGCAAAGCAAGTTGGTTTAGGCTCCCAATATACATTATCCCAGTAAATACTCACAGAAGGAATTCCTCCATGTCTTATGGCCAGCCTTGCATTGGCAGGAACGGTATTGGGCACTACAACACTGTATTCATAACCGTCATAAACCGTATTGCTGATATTCACGGATTGAATATTCACAAAAGAAGAAGCATCAGTATCACCGGTAACATAGCCAATGTCTAATACTCCGGCTGTACCGCTTACTTTGGCTTTAAATCTCAACCAATGGGTTCCTGCATTTACATTGCTGAACATTGGAAGTACAGCAATGGTTGTATTGACAGCCCCATTAGCACTTTGATACATGGCTTTACTGTTATTCACACCACTACCGGAAGCAATAGTCTGATATCCTGTTCCCAAAATAATCCTGTCCCAGCAGTCAGCGTTACTAGGCCCGCTTGCAGCATTTTCGAAATCTTCAAACATTGAAGTTTTAGCATCGCACCTGGTTTTAAATATCCCCCTTAAAGACCATGCACTTTTAGATGTACCGCAAACTGATCTCACATAAAAATAGTAAGTCGTAAAAGGCAAAAGTCCGCTGATAGGTGCTGAGATTGTATTACTGGTTCCCGATATCGGAGTAGAGGCATCCGGAATAGTAGTGGAAGAAGTATAATAATATTCATAGCTTCCCGGTGCTGTCGTTGGAGCGGTCCAGGAAATAATTGCAGAATTGTTGGTGATACCGGAAGAAGTAAGAGTTGTTGGAACAAAACAGGTCGGAGAAGCATCTATCTTCAAACTGAAATCTACAAAATTACCATAATTGTTAGGTCCGCACGGATTTACCGGATTGGGAAATGAGGTTCCGCTCTGTACCCTGATTCTATATATTCCCGATGCCTGAGAAGGCGGAATAAAAAACTGATCATCAACAACCGAATAACTTGATGGGCCTAGTGGATTCTCATAAAAATCATCAAAATCCCCGTCATTATTCCAGTCGATCCAGATATAGGATTTTACTCCTGATCCGGCAAAATCCAGATGAACGTTCACTGTTCCTCCAGGATAGGAAGTTACGATCTGACTGGAAGAATTATCTGCATAAGCCTGATATGCGGTGGCTGTATAATATAAACCTCCCTGATCAGAAAAAACAGCATTTTTTAAGTAATTGTTCTGGCCTGAAGCTCCGGCAGTAGGAACACAGTAAGTCTGTGCATTCAGTTGATAAACTGAGAGGAAGAAAATCATCCATAATAAGTAGTGTTTTCTCATTTTATTTTTATTTTTTTTAAGATTAGATACCGCCTTTATTGTCTGCGTTTTATTTCTTTTCTATATCAATGAATACAGATGATTGATTGATGTCTTAAAAATCATATATTAGATGATAGTGATATTCTCTTTAATTTCTTTTAATAATAATGGCTAATAGGTGTGATGGTTACATTGAAATTTGAGAATAAGTCTAATATTTTGAATCGACTTAAAGGTTTGAACAATATTAGCGTTATATTTGCCCCTCATCAAGGAATGTGCTTGCATAATTCACTGAATTTACAAGAATTTTAAAATTAAAATATTGTAAATCAGGCAAATGTGGTTTTGTGGTTTAAAAGGAGTAATGATAGAAATATCAGTTAAGAACAGTGGGAAAATGATCCTCATGGTAAGAAAAATGCTGAAAAGTAATATGGTAATATTGTTTTTCATTTTGTGGTGCCCGGTTTTTATAAATGGGCAGCTGGCTCCGGATTTCAGTATTTTAACCGATAAAGCATTTCAGAAATTATATCAGAATCCTGAAGAGTGTATCAGCTATTCACAAAGTCTTCTGATCAGTGATAAAAATATAGAACATAAAGTCATTCTCCGGAATATTATTTCCCAGGCTTATGCCTTACAGGGAAACTATGTGCAATCAGTAAGTATTTCCAATCAGAAGGAAGAAGATGATAAAAGAGGGAATCTTTCACAATTCATCCAATTGTTTGATGATTATAATCTGGCAGATCAGTATCAGAATTTAGGATTGTATGGGCAGTCAAAAAAAATCATTGCAGGTATTTTAAAAGATCCGGATCTGTTAAAAAGCCAGAATCCAAAAGAACGTATGGTTCTCGCCAAGTTATTTCAGCTTCAGGCTATCAATGCAGGGATGGTAAGAGACTATGAGTCTGCTGTACTGAATATGGATAAGAGTGATTCTTATCTCACTGGTACAAATGGAGAAAACAGAATTATCAGATGGGAAAATAGTATTTTCAGGTCTACTTTTCTCTTACGTCAGAACAAACTGGAAGAATCAAAAAAATTGTTTGATAGTGTCATTGCGGATATTGAAAAGCATGGAAATAATGCCTTTATCTGTGCGTTTGCTTATGAAAGTCTTTCCCGATACTATTTTATGAAAGGAGACTATAATACAGCCATCCAAAAGTTGGAAAAAGGATTCTCTGAAATCGAAAATCTTCCTTATAACGATCTGAAAATTATTTTTTACGAATTGTTTGCCCGCAACTATCTGGCTCTTAATAATGATGAAAAATATTACTACTACAATAAATTATATACAGATCTGAAAGCAAAGCTGGATTCCAACAAAAAAGAAGGGATTCAGTATGTTGTAAAGCTGCTTGAAACGTACCATAATAAAAATCTTGAATTTCAGAAACAAAATAAGATAAACCAGCTTCGGATAGCAGGAAGTATTATTTTAGTTCTTATCCTGATAATGACTGCTTATTTTCTGATTGAATCCGCAAGAGCCAAAGATCTTAAGAAGCAGCTTGTTTTTTTTGAAAAACTGAAATTCAAAGAAGAAATAACAGGAGGAGTAGCTGAAAGACCAATCGAAATTTTAAAAGAAAATAAAGCCCAGGAAAAAGATCTCTCTAAAATTTCAAAAGAAAAAGAAGAAGAAATTCTGCAGAAGCTCAAAGACTGGGAAAAATCTGACAGTTACCTGAACAAGAACATGTCGCTGGCGATCTTATCTGCTCAGACAGGGATAAATACCAAATATTTGTCGGAAGTGATCAATAATAACAAAGGAAAAAATTTTAACGGTTATATTAATGAGCTTAGAATTGATCACATTGCCCGTCTTCTGAAAACAGATCCTGCCTATCTGAATTATAAAGTAAGCTATCTGGCGGAATACGCAGGGTTTTCATCGCACGGAGCATTTACAAATGTGTTTAAATCGATCACGGGAATGTCTCCCAATACCTACATTCAGGAAATTATAAAAAATAAAAGCTGATGAAATTCTTTATCCATATCATTTTGCTAAGTGTTTTGCTTTTCCAGACAGCTCTTTCAGGACAGAAAATTTCTGATGATTCCCTGATGAAGCTTGCCAACCGTGAGATTTATAACAATCCTGATTATGCCATTAATATTGGGAAAAAGCTGCTTCAAAAGGAAAATGGGCTTGAGAAATCCATTAAAATTTATCTGATTTTGTCCACAGCGGGAATTGCCAAAAGAAACTTTGATGAATCTCTGCAATATATTCTAAAAGCAAGAGAATTGCTTCAGAAAACGAATGATCCTAAAATTCACACCAGTTTTTTGATTGCGGCTGCTGTGCAGTATCAGCAGATGGAACTCTTCAGCAAAAGTCTTGAAACACTGGATGAAGCTGATGAATATCTCACAAAACTTCCGGAAGATTCTTATCTGAGACATTTTGAAACGGCGAGAAGTTATGCATTAAGAGGAATGATTTATAAAAGTCAGTCGAATCCGGAAATAGCTCTTCAGGAATTTTTAATTGCCATCAGAAATTTTGAAAAAGTAAAAGAGCAGGAGAAAACATATTTTAACCAAAGCATCATTTATTACAATATAGGGAACTGTTATCTCAATCTGAACCAGCCCGACAATGCCGGAACAGCTTTTATGAAATCTATGAATCTGGCAAGGTTAATCAAAGCAAAAAGCCTGGAGGCATTTGCTTTAAAGGGCCTTGCGGAGATGAATAAACAAAAACATCAGAATCAGGAAGCTCTTACACTGCTGATAAAAGCTGAAGAACTGGGTAGGGAAGCGGGAGACCTGACTCTTAATGAAGGAATTTATATGGAAATGGCGGATAATTATCTGGCAATGGGAAACCCGGACCTTTATCAGGTGTACAGCAAGAAATATTTTGAAACAAAATTCAAAAGAGAGCAGAGTGAATTAAGCTCTATCAATCACGCTATTGATGTTCATAATATGGAGACTCTGAAAAAAAGTGAAAAGCTAGCCTCCCGATATGATTATTTTATGGCTGGGATGATGATTATTGGATTTTTTATACTAAGTATCTTTTCCTATTTTGTTATGAAAATCAGAAAGCAGAATAGGAAATATCAGGATGAAATTAAACAGCTTATCAGGGATTAAACAGAGATTATCCGGCTTTTATAATTTTTGGTTAAGCTTGTTCTTATTGAATTTTTTCAATCTTCTAAAAATACTATGGTTATTTATGTGGTGGTAAATCCTTTGAATCTTTTTCACCTTTCCTGTAAAGGCTCTGAGGAATGTCCAATATAGAATTTATCCAAAGATTTAGAATGAAGTATATAACAATAGCTCATAGAACTAATATAAACAAAAAGTTCAAGATTTTCGATGAAAATAAATCGTGGATATCAATTTGTATGAAGGTAATAAAAACAAAAAACCTCACAATAAAAATTGTGAGGTTTTTTGTGAGCGCGAAAGGATTCGAACCTTTGACCGTCTGCTTAGAAGGCAGATGCTCTATCCAGCTGAGCTACGCACCCTTAGAAGTTGATTCCCGCTTAGTAATAAGCACATTAAAAAGTCGGGGCGGCAGGATTCGAACCTGCGACCTCCTGGTCCCAAACCAGGCGCGATGACCGGACTACGCTACGCCCCGAATATATAGAAGAGCGGAGGGTAAGGGATTCGAACCCTTGCGACACTTTCGCGTCGACAGTTTAGCAAACTGCTCCGTTAACCACTCCGGCAACCCTCCTTTTTGTTTATTTTTTAATGATCGTTGTTCCGTTATTGCGAGTGCAAATATAGAACAGATTTCTTTATTTACCAAATAAAATTCAAGAAAATTTTGTGTATTTTTGAACTAATAAATCATCCAAAAACCAAACTGATGCGTAAAACATTATATATCATCGGATTAAGCACATTTGTTTTTTCATGTACTTCTCAGCAAAATGTGAAAAAAAATACTTACAAACCGAAAACCCCAATAACACAGGCGAAACCAGCGGTTCAGACAAAACCTCCGGTTGCTCCAAAACCCAAAGTTGTATCTGATCATGGAGTAGAATTTTTTACGACCAATATAGCAGATCCAACCAAAAATGATAATACGGCGAGTTATGGTTCTATTGTATCTGCAAAACCGGGCGGATATAAAGTGGTAAAAACTTATTTTCCTGCAGTCGCCCAGAATTTCAGACAGCGTTATCTGATATTACATTATACGGCTCTTGCAGATGATAAATCGATCAGTGTTCTTACCCAACAGGCAGTAAGTGCCCATTATCTGGTAAATAATACAGGAGATAACGAGATCTACCAATTGGTAGATGAAAATAAAAGAGCATACCATGCAGGGATAAGTGCATGGAGAAATGACAAAAATCTTAATGATAATTCTATCGGTATTGAAATTGTAAATACAGGATATACTACAGATAGTACCGGTAAAAGAACTTTTGCCCCTTTTAGTGATGAGCAGGTGAAAAAAGTGGCTGCTCTGGTTAAAGATATTGTAACAAGATATCAGATCCAGCCAACAAACGTATTGGGGCATTCAGATATTGCTCCTACAAGAAAACAGGATCCGGGACCGATGTTCCCGTGGAAAAAGCTCTATGACGAATATCAGGTTGGAATGTGGTATGATGAAGCTGCTAAACAGACTTATCTTGAACCTGCACAAGCTGACCTGGCAGCGAAATATAATGAGTCCAGTTTTATTTTCCTTATTCAGACTTCATTGCAGAAATTCGGATATGCACTTGATCCTAGCGGACAATGGGATGATGCTACCAAGAAAACAATTGAAGCATTCCAGTACCACTTCCGTCCACAGAATTATGACGGAATTATGGATGCTGAAACATGGGCAATACTCCAGGCTTTAAATCAAAAATATCCCGTAAAATAATTCAAATTAAAACGCATCGGTTAGATGCGTTTTTGCTATCTTTAAACGATCAAAAACAGTAAAATATCTGTAATGGAAAATTTCAGAAAAGAAAGTGATCTATTAGGCGAACTGAATGTGCCTTTAGATGCTTATTATGGGGTTCAGACACAAAGAGCTATCGACAATTTTAAAATCTCAGGACAGCTTTTGTCTTCGTATCCGGATTTCATAAAAGGGTTGGCTTTTGTTAAAAAAGCAGCCGCAAAAACCAATTATGAATTAGGACTTCTGGACGAAAACCTGTATTTTAAAATAGCAGAAGCGTGTGATGAAATTGTAGAAGGGAAATATCATGAGCAGTTTCCGGTAGATATGATTCAGGGGGGAGCAGGAACTTCCATCAACATGAATGCGAATGAAGTGATCGCTAACATCGTATTGGAAAAATTAGGAAAAAATAAAGGAGAATACGAATTCTGTTCGCCTAATGATCATATCAACCTTTCTCAGTCTACCAATGACGCTTATCCTACAGCTATCAAAATGGGATTGCTTCAGATGAACATTGGGCTGGTAGAAAAATTAGAAAGAATTATCACTGCTTTCCGTGCAAAAGGACAGGAATTTCAGGATGTAATCAAAATGGGACGTACACAACTTCAGGATGCAGTCCCAATGACTTTAGGACAGGAATTTGAAGCGTATGCAGCCACTTTGGAAGAGGACATCTCCAAACTGAATAACAATGCCAGTCTTTTTGTAGAAGTAAATATGGGAGCTACTGCCATCGGAACAGGAATAAATGCTCCTGTAGGCTATGCAGCCCTTTGTGCTAAAAACTTAGCTCAGATAACAGGATTTCCGATTGTTTCAGCACCAGACCTTGTGGAAGCTACCCCTGATACGGGATCTTATGTGATCTACTCATCAGCAATGAAACGCCTTGCTGTGAAACTGTCAAAGATTTGTAACGATTTAAGATTACTTTCATCAGGTCCAAGAGCAGGCCTTTTTGAAATTAATCTTCCGCCAATGCAGCCGGGTTCTTCTATTATGCCGGGGAAAGTAAATCCTGTAATTCCGGAAGTGGTCAACCAGGTATGTTTCAAAGTAATCGGAAACGATCTTACGGTAACTTTTGCAGCAGAAGCAGGACAGTTACAGCTGAATGTAATGGAACCGGTACTTTCTCATGCCATCATGGAAAATATCAACTTCCTTTGCAATGCTTTGGATACACTTCGCGACAAGTGTGTGGTTGGAATTACAGCCAATAAGGAAGTCTGCCTGAATATGGTGAAACACAGCATCGGAATTGTAACGGCATTGAATCCTTACATCGGGTACAAACAGTCTACACAGATTGCAAAAGAAGCTTTGGAAACCGGGAAAAGCGTTTACAATCTTGTTCTGGAAAAAGGAATTCTCTCTCAGGAAAAGCTGGACGAAATTCTTGACCCGAAGAACATGCTGAAACCGCATAACAAATAAATTCATCAACGATAAATGATCAATGGTAATTGATGCCCTCGAAAGCTTCTCATCATTGATCATTTATTATTCATCATTTATACTATAATTCGTGAGGTTTTTAATCATAATTCCTGCCCATAACGAAGAAAACAACCTTCCATTTACTCTTGATTCTTTACAACAGCAAAGCAGCAAAGATTTTAAAGTAGTGGTAGTGAATGACGGTTCTACAGACAGAACAGCTGAGGTGATCAGAAAATATACGGAAGCTGATTCCCGTTTTGAAACGGTCAGCCTTCAGAAATCTGAACATCAGCCGGGATCAAAAGTGGTTCACGCTTTCAAAAACGGACTTCAGACCCAGGCTATGGATGAATTTGATATTATCTGTAAATTTGATGCCGATATCATTCTTCCGGAAAATTATCTGTCAGTGGTAGAAACAGCTTTTGCCACGCATCCGGAATTTGGATTGGTAGGAGGCCTTTTGTACATTGAAAAAGACGGAAACTGGGTATATGAGGGAAATTCCAATAAACATCATGTAAGAGGTCCTATGAAGGCCTACCGTAAAGAATGTTTTATTCAGATGGGCGGCATAAGGGAAACACTGGGCTGGGATAATATTGATTCCATTTTACTGGATAATCTTGGATGGAAAGAAGTTGTTCTTCCGGAGCTGCATGTAAAGCTGATTAAAGTAAAAGGAGCCGATTACACGATACGCCCTGCGGATTATTACGGAAGATATTTTTATTTCTTAGGACTGAACAGGTTTCTGGCATACATAGCCTCCTCAAAAGAAGCTGTGAAAAGTAAGTCTGCTTCATTTTTCTTTGATATTATCAGGTCTTATGAAAACTGCAGATCAAAGAAATTAGAATTGAAAATTACAAAAGAAGAACAAAAAGCCGTTAATGATCAGCGTCTGAAAATGTTGAAAAAGAAATGGCTGAAGATGTAAAAGATAAATTATTTTATACATTGTAAATGTGCATCAGTAGAAACGAGCTTTAGCTCGTTTAATTAAAAAAAATAAAAATCCATTGGCTTTAGCCAAAACTTAAGATATAACTCCCGTTAACCCGTGAAAAAAATAGCTTACATAGAAATAGACACTCATGCAGAAATTGCTCAGGCTTTCATGGATATTATGGAAGGTTCTGAGGATTTTGCCGTAGACTATTATTTTTCAAAAAGAATAAAAGATCAGATCAACCATCGTGACGAAGCTGTTTTCTTATCAGACAGTTCCATGATTCTGGATCAGTTAAAAGGGAAAGGATATGACCTCGTGGTAATAGGAACTGTTCATCGTTATTTTAATACATTTTTTGCAGTGACAAAAAAGTACAATACAGCAGTTATTACCCATAATCTTAATTTCATAAAATCTTCAAAGCTGGACCTGATAAAAAGCGTTTTCAAAGGAGATGTTATTTTCAGGTTAAAATTGTGGCTGAAAGAAGGGTTGCTGTACAAGACCAAAGTGTATCAGACATCCCGGTCTCTTTTTGTACTGGATGAAGCATTGATTTCGGATCAATATCAGTATCTGCCGCTGTTTTATACCAGAGATTTTGACAGGACAAAAAATGAAAATCTTATGGTCGTAATTCCAGGCGGTGTTTCACAAAAGAGAAGAGATTACGCCTATATTTTTAAAACTATTCAGAATCTCCATACAGACAGGATTTGCCAGTTTGTTTTCCTTGGAAAAGCAGGCGGACACGAGTTAAAACAACTTGAAAATTTGTTCGGAAAATTACCCGAAAACATTAAAATTACCTATTTTTCAGAAAGGGTGTCCCCCAGGGATTTTGAAAAATGGATGCAGAAAGCAGACGTTTTGTGGTGTCCGATTCAGCAGGATACAGAATTCTTCAGCATGAAAGAAACCTATGGACTGACTAAAATGACAGGAAACCTGGGCGATGCCATAGCCTATGGGAAACTGGCTGTTTTTCCAGGAAATTATCCCTCAAAATTAGACTTTATTATTGCTGAAAAAGAAAATGTTCTTGAACAATTAAACACTGTTTCGGAAACTCCATTTGATTTTTATAAAACTTATGGTAGGAAAGAAGTTCAGAAGAGACTGGAACAATTTCTAACATCTTTAATCTAAAAAAAGTCTGAATTGTTCTCTTATTTTATCTTAAATACACTCTTGATAAACTTCATATTCAGATAATCTTCAACCGGGAAAATCTTTGTGAAGTAATTTCCGATATAGATCAGTACCAAAACAACTGCAGGTTTGTAAACAAGATTAATCAGATTGCTGTTGAAATTAGGAAGAACAATGGCTACTGTAATGGCTAAAGTACAGATAATAGACACGAAAATCATTTCAATACTTAAAGGCGAAACTTTAAATACAATATAATTGAAAACAATTTTCACCACATTATAAATCGTAAGTGAAATAGCTGTAGATAAAGCAATTCCGATCAGTTTCAGTGGTGTGTTTTTAATAAAATAATAATTCAGTCCGATCGTTAATCCGGCCAGTAAAAGCATGACCAGAATATTGAATCTGTAATATTTTGAGAGTGAAATAATATTTCCATTAAATCCCGTTGCAAGGTCGATCAATACAGCAGAGCCCCAGATCCATACTACCGGCTCGTACTCTCTGAGCATGGTTCCGTTCTTTGGCATAAACTGCGTCAGATATGGAAATCCAACCATAATGCACGAGAACAACACAGCGCCAAGGAAATAAAGTGTTAAAGAAGTTTTCTTATGGAACCTGTCCAGTTCCACCATATCTCCGTCTGCCAGATTTTTACTGATAATCGGAGCTGAAATATTGAATAGTCCCAGTTGGGGGATAGAGATCAGAGAAATCAAAGCATAGAGAACGGAATATATCCCGTTTTCTTCCATTCCCATAAATTCTCCAATCATAAAACTGTTGATCGCCAGATAATTTCCAAATGTTCCCAGAAATCCAAAGAAACTGTAGTTCAGGAATTCTTTCCAAAAATTATTTTTTTTGAAATAATCTGTGCTGATGTCGAACTTTATTTTTTCCAGCTTATTGGTATAATAAATATACCCGAACAGCATGAGCGCAAATATTCCGAAGAAAAAAGCCAGTGCAATATTCTGAGACAAAGAAAAATAGAAGAAAAGACAGAAAGCCCCCAGATTTGCTATTTTAGGGAAAAGATTGTCAAAGATATTCGAGACGACAATTCTTTTATAATTTGAAGTGTATTTATTGAAAATAGCACAAAGTGACAAAATTAAAATTAAGGGTAAAATAATTTTTTTAATTTTCCACGCTTCTGAATGTACAAATTTCGGATAAAAATAGGGGAGGATAAAAAATACAGTAACAAAAACGAGAAAATTGATCAGAACTGTCACAAGAGATAGTGAAAGCATATTCTGGTTTTTTCCTTCTTTCTGCAAAGCATTAAAAAATTTTACATTCGCATAAGAAATACCAAAAACAACAAAAGGAACGAGCATTTCAGCGGTTTGCATACTGTAGCGCAGCTTTCCGTAAAATTCAAAATCATTCGGAAATATGAATATTGCGGAAACGGTGCCCAGCAAAAAACCAATATAACCGATAATGGAATATTTGAAGCCTTGTCTCGCTACTACACTCATAAAGTTGTTTTAAATGTTTTTAGGTATAAAAATAATATTGTTGATGTACTGAGTTTTATTTTTTTCGTCGTTTGTATTTTGTGTAATAATATCTTCTGTAAGATCCTCCAGCGTAAAACTGTTTCTGTTCAGATATTTGGCGTCATATCCCCAGCTCATCACTTCGGATATCTCATTCCAGATCGGCGTTTCATGGTGTCTTTGTTCCATCTCAACCATCAGGGTTGGTTTGAACTGTCTGATAGTTTCTCTCGCACCGGAAAGGGTCTTTATTTCGTTTCCTTCAACGTCTATTTTAATAAAATCAAGCCTGTTAAAATGTTCAATTGCTGCCCATTCATCCAGCTTGATCACTTTTACTTTCTCTGTATAACTTTTCTCTTCTCCCTTTTCTTTGTAAGCCGTGTTTAAAGTACCGCGGGAAGCAACCGTTTTTCCGTTTATAATGGGTACTTTGAACTCAGCAATTCTGTTTTCGTCAGAAAGAGCAAGAGGAAAGATATGCATGGCCGGAAACAGTCTTTTCAATCGTGTGCAAAGCTTTTTATTAGGCTCAAAACCATAAATATGGTCATGATTTAACGTTTTTTCCAACTGATAAAGGAAAGTTCCTACATTCGCACCAATATCAAGGATTACAGCATTTTTAGAAAGGTATTCTTTGATCCATACCAGTTCCGGTTCTACATTACGTTCCGAAAAGTTGTTTTTATTAAGATTATTTAAAGTTTTAAAATATCTTTTTTTGTAAAAATTCGGGCTTATGTATTGTAGTTTCTCTGCAATTTTTTGGTATAAAGACATTGTTGGCTTTTTGGCGAACAGCAAAGATACATAAAAATGTAAAACTTTTCTTAAAAAATGTTAATTGTGATAGCTTGATTTTCAGTACTGAATTTTAAAATTTGATTTTGTAACCCCATTGAATTTTAAGATATTCTCAATTTGTCACAGAGATATCTTTATCTCTGCAACACATGTTTTAAACATCGTGGCCGGTAAGAATACACACAGTTGTCTGTTGAATCTGCGATTTATGATCACAAATTAAAGCAGAGGCGTATTCAGGAAATCATTGAAAGGTTTCATCAGCTTGAAAATGCTGCTCATATTTTTCACTGCATTTTTGTCCAGTACTTCCACATCTTTCAGAGAGTATATCACAATAAAGTTTTTAAGCTTGAGGTATTCTGCCATAGGGTCTTCCTTTTCAAAGCCTTGAGGGACTTTCTTCAGTTTATCTTCCTGATCAAGCTCCGGAAAATGTTTTTTAAAATCTTTATTATTGAGAATTTTCAGGAAATCATCTCCATACAAAGAAATTTCCTTACGGATTTCTTTCAGTACAGAAGATTCAGGCATATAGATTCCTCCGGCTAAAAAGGATTTTCCGGGTTCAAGGTGAAGATAATAACCTCCTTTCTGATTTCCTTTTCCCATTCCCAGAGAAGCTCCGAAATTGGTTTTATAAGGTGACTTGTCCTTTGAAAAACGGGTATCTCTGTAAATCCTGAATAAGGCTTTTTTACTGTCTATTCTGGCAAGTTCTTCATCAAAACCGGACATCTCTCTGATGAGCTCATCCAGAAAGGAAACCACGTTTTGCTGCGATTCTGTGTATAAGTTTTTATTTTCATTAAACCACTCGCGGTTATTGTTTTTGTTTAACTTTTTTAAAAAATCAAATGTTTTGGAAGAAATACTTGAAGACATATTGTAATAGGTGTTTTTTTGTTATTAAGTGAGATTCAAAATCTATTCTCAATTCTGGATTTCATACCCAGAATCCCGAATCAAAGTCTCGGATGTCGGATCTCGCAACCCGGACCCCGAATCCCACAACTCAAATGTACAAAAACTATTAATGAAGAGACAATGTTCAATAGCGATAAATAAGAATATGAAAAACAAAAATTTGCATTTCATGGCTTTATTTTTGAAAATTCATAAATAACACAGAAAAAATTAATCCAATTTAATAAAAAAAAATAATGTTTAACAACTTTTTAAATCTAGGCTTCTTTTTTTAGATTTAATTTTCCAAAAATCAAAGAAATATTAAAGGATTGTGAATTTAAGTTTGCATATTTAAAAATTTATTCAAAAACAAATCAAATATTTATTGTATCTTTGCAAAAATTTTAAAATAGTTAATGAATTTATTTACGGAAACCAATTTAAGTCCTGATATCCTTAAGGCAATTGGCGAACTGGGTTACGAAAGCCCAACAGAAATCCAAAAACAGACTATCCCTTTTATTCTTTCAGATATTCGCGACTTGATCGCACTTGCGCAGACAGGGACAGGCAAAACAGCAGCGTTTTCGCTTCCGATTTTGGATATGATTGACGATACGAGTCGCAAAATCCAATTATTGGTGCTTTGTCCGACACGGGAATTATGTCTTCAGATTTCGAAGGACATAAAGAATTACTCTAAGTATATGAAAGACATCAAGACAACTGCGGTTTATGGTGGAAGTAGTATTGTAGAGCAGATGAGATCTTTGAAGGATAAGCCACAGATTATCGTGGGAACTCCGGGAAGAGTAATTGATCTTATCAACAGAAAAGCATTAGATTTTTCTGCGATCCATTGGTTAGTATTAGACGAAGCTGATGAAATGCTTTCTATGGGATTCAAAGACGAATTGGAAACGATTCTAAGCGAAACTCCGGAAACGAAACAAACTTTCTTATTCTCTGCAACGATGAATAAAGAGGTGGAAAGAATTTCCAAAAATTATCTTACAAAACCACATCGTATTTCTGTAGGTTCTATCAACGAAGTGAAGAAGAACATTACTCACGAATACTATGTTGTAGGATACCGTCAGAAAAAAGAAGCATTGAAGAGACTTATCGATGCAAATCCAAACCAGTACTCCATTATCTTCTGCAGAACGAGAATGGAAACTCAGGAGGTTGCTGATTTCTTAATGCAGAACGGATATGCCGCTGATGCTCTTCACGGTGATCTTTCTCAGGCGCAGAGAGATACGGTAATGAAGAAATTCAGATTGAAAAACATTGATATTCTTGTGGCTACAGATGTTGCAGCAAGAGGACTGGATGTAAACTCTCTTACTCACGTTATTCACTTCTCTTTACCGGATGACCCTGAAGTATTCGTTCACAGAAGCGGAAGAACAGGTAGAGCTGGAAAAGACGGTATTTCTATGGCTTTGATCAAGCCTGAAGAAAGCAGAAAGCTGAAGCAGATCAAATCTGCAACGAAAATTGAAATCCACGAAAGATTTATCCCTACAGGTGATGATATTATCAAAGCTCAGGTAGGAGGTGTATTTGAAAAATTATTGACAGAGCATGAAGATCTTTTCGAATTTGATGATAGCTTAATCCCGGATCTGAGCAACTTTACAAAAGAAGAACTGGTACACCAGCTTCTACAGTTCCAGCTGAGAGATCTTGCTTTATACTACAAAGACAAGCACGACCTTGCTGAGCAGAAATTAAGCAGCAGAGATGACGATTACTCAAGAAGAGACCGTGGACGTGACAGAGACAGAGATAGAGGTCGCGACAGAGATCGTGGACGTGACAGAGACAGAGATCGTGGCGGAAAACCAAGAAGAAGAGATGAAAACATGGTAAGATTCTTCTTCAACCTTGGTAAAAAAGACCACCTGAAGAAACTTGATGTTTTAGATATTATCAACAAAGCTACTGCTGGAGGAAAAACCAAAAAAAGAGCGGAAATCGGTGATATTGAAATCTTGGAGAAATTCTCTTTCTTCGAAGTTGAAAAATCGTTCAAAGACAATGTATTGAGCAATATTCAATCCATGAAGTTCAAAGGAAAAGATATGAGAGCTGAAGTAGCTAACTAATCTCTTCCTATACCATACAAAACCGGCATTAATGCCGGTTTTTTTATTTGATAATCAGTAGTTAAGCGAATGTTAACAAAACTTAATGTTATATAGTTTCACGTACAATCCTTTTTTAAGAAATTTGCACACGAATTATAAATACTAAAAAATGGGAATTGGTAATATTTTCCACGCTTTTCAACCAAAAGATAAAATCTTCTTTGTACTTTTCGAAAAAGTAACTGAAAATCTAGTTGCAATGTCAGAAGAATTCAACACAGGAATCAAGGATTTCGATCTTAATGACGATTCAATGTTGAAGAAAATGAGCGACTTCGAACACAAGAACGATGAACTTACTCACGAAATTTTCGTAGAATTAGGGAAAAACTTCATTACACCTTTTGACCGTGAGGATATCCACACATTGGCAACAGGGCTTGATGATATCGCTGATTATATCTACGCATCCACAAAATATATTTTTCTTTACAAATCACCTGAGATGAAGGCCTATTCAGACTTCTCTTTATTGATCCATAAAGCATGTCTTGAAATTCAGAATGCGATGAAAAACCTTAAAGGGTTCAAAAATATGGAACAGGTGAAAGAAGCTTGTATTAAGGTGAACTCTATTGAGAATATTGCTGACGATTTGCTTTCCAACTCAATGGTAGAATTATTTGAAACTAATGATGCCATCAACATTATTAAAGTTTCATCTGTATTAAACTACCTTGAAATTGTAACAGACAAAGCAGAAGATGTTGCCAATACGATTGAGAACATCATGATTAAATACGCCTAATACATAGCAAAAAATGGAATTTCCGATTTTACTTGTAGTTATTATTGCGCTGGCCCTGATCTTCGATTATATCAATGGTTTCCATGATGCAGCCAACTCAATTGCAACTATAGTTTCTACAAAAGTTTTAACTCCATTCCAGGCTGTACTTTGGGCGGCGCTTTGGAACTTCGCAGCATTCTTTATAGCTGCTTATATTATTGGAGAATTCAAAATTGGTAATACAATTGCCAAAACAGTTAACGAGAATTTTATCACCCTTGAAGTTATATTTTCCGGTCTTGTGGCAGCTATTGCTTGGAACCTGCTTACATGGTGGTTCGGAATCCCTTCATCATCATCACATACGCTGATCGGAGGATTCCTGGGAGCAGCTCTTATGCATGCTTTCATGATGGATTATCACGATGTGGCTGCAGCCCAGCCGGATCTTGGAATGTGGGGTACTGTGAAAGAAGCTTTCAATCAGGTAACACACCAGAGTGTGGTGAAATTTGATAAAGTAATTCCTATCTTCCTGTTCATTTTCATGGCTCCGATTATAGGGATGATTATTTCAATTATCATTACCCTGATCATTGTACATCTTTATAAAAGATCAAACCCGCACAAAGCAGACCAGTCTTTCAAAAGATTGCAGCTGGCTTCATCCGCTTTATTCAGCTTGGGACACGGTTTGAACGATGCACAGAAAGTAATGGGGATCATTGGTGCAGCAGTAATATATTACCACGTTAATATGCTTCAGGATGTTCAGTATCTGAATATTCCTTCTGCAGAACGTTTTGATTATTTTGCGCAGCATTATATCTGGGTTCCTCTGGTTTCGTTCCTTGCTATTGGTTTAGGTACCATGAGTGGTGGTTGGAAGATCATCAAAACAATGGGTACCAAGATTACTAAAGTAACTTCATTAGAAGGGGTAAGTGCAGAAACTGCAGGTGCTATTACTTTATTCATCACAGACCACTTTGGTATTCCTGTATCTACAACCCATACGATTACAGGTTCTATCATCGGGGTAGGATTAACAAAAAGAATTTCAGCAGTAAGATGGGGAATCACTGTAAGCTTACTTTGGGCCTGGGTTCTTACCATTCCAATCTCTGCAATTGTTGCAGGAATTACCTATCTTGTGGTAACCTTCGTTTTCTAGAAAAACAAATCATATAATTATACAAACTTTGTCCTTTTGGGCAAAGTTTTTTGTTTTATAAAGCCTTGAAAAATCGTATTTTTGTTCAAATTATAAGATTTTATGGAATTTTTAGACAGATACCAGCAGATTGTTGCAGATGCCATCACTAAATATACTTTTAAAGATAAACCTTCGGAGCTCTATGAGCCGATGAATTATATTATTTCCCATGGTGGAAAACGTCTTCGTCCTATTATGGTACTGATGGCATGTGAGATGTTCGGTGGAGATCTTAAGCAGGCCATCAAGCCGGCATTGGCTATCGAATTTTTCCATAACTTCACCCTGATCCATGATGATATTATGGACGAAGCTCCTTTGAGAAGAAACAAGCCAACTATTCATACTTTACATGGTCTTAACGTAGGAATTCTTTCCGGAGACGGACTGATGCTGAAAGCCTATAAATTTTTTGAAGATCTTGAACCTGAAATTTTCAAGGCATGTATCAGAATATTTACCCACACAGGACTTTTATTATGTGAAGGACAGCAGTATGATATCAACTTTGAAACTCAGAAGGATGTTACTTTTGATGATTATATCAGAATGATTACCTACAAAACCGGAGTGTTGAGTGCCTCTTCATTTGAAATAGGAGCTTTGATTGCAAAAGCAGATTTTAAAGATGCTAAAGCTATTTTCAATTTCGGAAAACATATCGGAATTGCCTTCCAAATTATGGATGATTATCTTGATGTATTCGGAGATCAGGCACAGTTTGGAAAGAAACACGCCGGAGATATTTACGAAAATAAAAAAACAGTTCTGTATCTGTTAGCAAGAGAACATGCTACAGATGAGGAAAGAAAAGAACTGGATTACTGGTATTCTAAAAAGACGGAAAACGTTGATAAAGTGTACGGGGTAGAAAAGATTTTCAGAAGAACAAAAGTGGATGAAAAAGCATTACGACTGATTGAAAAACACAATGAAATCGGACAAAGTTATCTTCAGAAAATTGATGTGCCGGAAGAAAAGAAAAAACCTTTTATTGAACTGGCCAATTATTTGTTGAGAAGAGAAAGTTAATATAGGCAGCAGATGATAGGTAGCAGGTAACAGTAATTTGCCCGCTACTTATTTCCTGCAACCTAACCCTTATACAATGAAATTCAGAACAGAAGTTGATATTCCCGCATCAGAAAAGAAGATTGAGATTGAAGATAAAATATTCTCAATAGGATCATGTTTTGCCTCTGAAATGACAGATCTATTGCAGGACGGACAACTTCAGACCCTTAATAATCCTTTCGGGACGATTTTTAATCCTTATTCCATCAATCATGCCATCCACAGATTACATGATTCTACATTTTATGAAGAAGAGGAACTGATTACTTACAATGAAGAATATATCTCTCTGGATCATCATACCAGTTTTGATACCCGTTATATTCATCAGACCTTAGATAAGATTAATGGAGCTATTGAAGCGGGAAATGCCTTTCTTCAGGAAGCCGACTGGATCATCATTACTTATGGATCATCATTTATTTATGAGTTTCTGCCCAAAAATAAACTGGTAGCCAACTGTCATAAAATTCCGCAAAAGTTTTTTGAGAAAAGACTGCTGTCCCATCAGGAGCTTACCAGTTCAATTTACCAGACTATTCTGGACCTTAAAGACATTTGTAAAGAAGGAGTCCAAATCCTGTTTACCGTTTCTCCCGTAAGACATACCAAGGATGGAATGGTAGAAAATCAATTAAGCAAATCGAAACTGATTACAGCTATTCATGAATCAATTTCAATGTTTGAAGACTGTCATTATCTGCCTGTCTATGAGGTTTTGATGGATGATCTCCGGGATTACCGTTTTTACAAAGAAGATATGATCCATCCCAGCGCTCAGGCGGTTAATTATATTTTTGAGAAATTCGGAAGGTCGTATTTTTCAGAAGAAACCCAGAATTTTATTAAAGAAAATTTTAAGATTATCAAAGCTCTTGAACATAAGACCAGCGATAAGAAAGATCCCAAGTTTATAGAATTCAGAGAAAAACTGGATCAAAGAATTGAAGCACAGCGTAAAAAAGTAAAACATAAAATATTTTAAATGCCTGATTTTACCAGAATTGATTATCTGAAGGATGGAAATGAAAGACAGAAAAGAGCTTATGAAATTCTTACAAAGTATCGTGTCTTTGAGAAACTGAAAGATTATTCTCCGATTCTGGCAGGAACTGTTCCTATAGAAATTGATATCAAAGGAAGTGATCTGGATCTTATTTTTGAGGTGGATTTAAAATTTGAGCAAGACTTTCTGGATGATTTACTATTTTGTCAGCTCATTCCTCAAGACGCAGAAGTGGAATATCCTATCGTAAACGGTGAAAAATGCATTACATTAAATTTTATGCTTGATGGTTTCCCCATCGAGATTTTCGGACAGAATAAACCTACAATAGAGCAAAACGCTTATCTTCATATGGTTGCCGAATACAAAATATTACAGGAAAAAGGAGAAGAATTTAAACAGAAAATAATAGAACTTAAAAAACAGGGAATAAAAACAGAACCCGCTTTCGGATTATTGCTGGGACTTGAAAACCCTTATGAAGATCTATTGAAATTTTAAATAAAATGATTGATACACATACACATCTATACGCAGAAGAATTTGATGAAGACAGAAAAGAAGCTATTCAGAGAGCTTTAGATAAAGGAATTACAGAATTCTACCTTCCGGCTATTGACTCAGGGTCTCATGAGAAAATGCTGCAGCTGGAAACAGAATATCCGGGGCAGATTTTTTCTATGATGGGATTACATCCTTGTTATGTAAAACAGGAATCCTGGGAAAAAGAACTTGAAATCGTAAAAAATTATCTTGATCAAAGACATTTTCCTGCGATAGGAGAGATCGGAATAGATCTGTACTGGGATAAAACAACACTCGATATCCAGGTGAAAGCTTTCGAACAGCAGATCGACTGGGCCATAGAAAAAGACCTTCCGATTGTGATTCATACAAGAGAAAGTTTTGACGAAACATTTGAGGTGCTGGAAAGAAAAAGACATCCTAAATTAAGAGGGATTTTCCATTGTTTTTCAGGGAATCTTGAACAGGCACAACATGCCATTGATCTTAATTTTATCTTAGGAATCGGTGGAGTAGTCACTTTTAAAAATGGAAAAATAGATCAGTTTCTGAACGAAGTTCCATTGGATAAAATTGTTCTGGAAACAGATTCTCCTTATCTCGCACCGGTTCCTCACAGAGGTAAAAGAAATGAAAGTTCTTATCTTGATCTGGTAGCCGGAAAACTGGTGAATATTTATGGAAAAGACTTTACAGAGATAGACCGTATCACAACAGAGAATGCAAAAAATCTTTTTAAGTAAAGCGGCTGGAAGCTGGAAGACAGAAGCTGGAGGTTACTGTTAGTCTTATAATTTCTGGCAGTTATTGTTATAACCTCAATAACTTCCTTCTTCCAGCTCCCAGCTTCCAGACTCTATTAAAACCTGCAATTCTTCTACCGAATTCAGCCAGGTTAAGCAATATAAGCTTTAATAATAAGATAAATAAACCCCTTTTCAACACTGAAAAGGGGTTTGTTTTTTATTTTTTTCTTGTGAAATTCTTATTCTTAGGTTTTTTAAAACCTACAGAAGCTCCCGCAGAAGGCTTTTTACGGTTATTATTAGACCTTGAATTATTACTGTTTTCTGTTTTGGGCTTTCCGCCGCCGGCAGGAACAGGTTTATTATTCGAATCCCTCTTCTGTGCCACCAGATCATCTGTATGGAACGGATGATCCTTGATCACAGGAATTTTTTTGCCGATCAGCTTTTCTGTATTCTTTAAATTCAGAAGATCAAGTCCGTCTACAAAAGAAATAGAGGTTCCTTCAGCTCCGGCTCTTCCTGTTCTTCCGATTCTGTGTACATAGGTTTCAGAAACATCAGACAGTTCAAAATTGATTACGAACTTCAATTCATCAATATCAATTCCTCTGGCTGCAATATCTGTCGCCACAAGAACCCTTGTTTTTCCGGATTTGAAATTGTTCAACGCATTTTGTCGTGCATTCTGAGATTTGTTACCGTGAATCGCTTCTGCAGAGATATTATCTTTCTGAAGTTTTCTTGAAATCTTATCCGCGCCATGCTTCGTTCTGGCAAAAACCAGTACAGAATCTGAAATATCATTTTGAAGAATGTGAGAAAGCAAATTCAGTTTGTTATCTTTTTCTACAAAATATACAGATTGTTTGATGGTATCTGCTGTAGAAGAAACCGGAGTTACCTCCACTTTCACAGGATTATTCAGGATAGAATTAGCCAGTTTCTGAATTTCAGCCGGCATTGTTGCCGAAAAGAATAAAGTCTGTCTCTTCTGAGGTAAAAGTTTAATAACTCTTTTTACATCATGTACAAATCCCATATCCAGCATTCTGTCTGCTTCATCAAGAACAAAAATTTCAAGGTTTTTCAGGCTGATGATTCCCTGAGCAATAAAGTCCAGAAGTCTTCCTGGTGTTGCTACCAGAATATCAACCCCTTTTCTCAAAGCAGCTTCCTGATTTCCTTGTTTTACGCCTCCGAAAATAACAAGTTGTTTTAACGGAAGATATTTACCGTAAGCATTAATGTTTTCCTCAATCTGAATGGCCAGTTCTCTGGTGGGGGTAAGGATTAAGGCTTTTATATGTTTATTGGGAATTTTATTTTTGGATAAATTCTGTAGGATAGGGATGGAAAAAGCGGCTGTTTTTCCTGTTCCTGTCTGCGCACAACCTAAAAAGTCTCTGCCTTCTAAAATATCAGGAATAGATCTTTCCTGGATAGGAGTCGGAGTCGTGTAGCCCTGCTCCTGGATTGCTTTTGCAATAGGTTCTATTAAGTTTAAGTCTGTAAAATTCAAATGAATTATTTTAAAATTTAAATAAAAATTCCTTCAGTCTGAAAGAATTACATTCTGCAAAGGTAGTCTAAATATTTTTAAGTATCTTTTTCCACTTTTTTATACTTATTGCCTATTGAAAAACAGAAATGGCCGCCCGAATGTGAGCCGCCATTTTTTTCTGTTAGATATCTGCAGTTTATTTAAATCTATATCCTACGCCAGCCTGAAGAAATCCCATTTTAATGGGAACTGCATTGCTTTTATTCATTTCTATAAAATTGAAATTGTATCTGGCGTCAACAAAAAACTTTTGATTAATCTTATATTCTGCACCCAGAAAAGGAAATAAATTCAAGGTTTTTAAAGATTCGTAATTGTGCGTTTCAGCCTCATCAAAAACAGTATTCATTTTTACTTTGGATGATATATTAAATCCTAAGTTCATCCCTACAGAAGCAGAAAGCTCCGGAACAATATAATATTTTACTGAAATGGGAACCTGTATCTGGTTGAATTTATAATTAAAGTTCATGTTACCCATGTTTACCACTTCGTTGCCTACCAGCTCATACCAGGGATAAGCGTCTTTACCACCCAGTTGTGTATATAATACTTCAGCCTGCAAGCCAAATTTAGAGGACAAAGGTTGCTCGGCCAGGATTCCGGCGTAGAAATAAGATTTTGAATCGAGTTGTGTGTTAAAGAATTTCATGCTGGATAAGGTATATCCTCCTTTTACTCCAAAGCTCATCGATTCGGAAGTTGTTTGTGCATTACTTATTGTTGATAAAACAAATGCCAGAGCGATAAAAATGTTCTTCTTCATGTTTTTTTGAATGGTTAATAGTTCTGTAAAATAATAATTCCTCCCAAAAGAAGGAATTATTGCGGTAAAGATAGTTTAAATATTTTTATAAGGCTTATTTCACTTTAGTCCATTCCTGGTTTTTTCTCAGATTTTCAAAAAACTGGTACACTTCTGAGAGTTTCTCGCTTCCACGTTTTCCATAATCTTCCACATTTTTTGAAGTTCCGTCAGCAAATTTGATTCTTAAATAAGAGGTTGGAAGATCGGTGATATTGTGTTCGCCGTATTTATCATTTAATGCTTTTACATTTAATCCGTCGAGCAAGCTGATTAATTTATTGTAATCCTCTTCTTTAATGGTTCCTTTAAAAGTTCCTTCACGCGGCTTTGAAAACTCATCTTTTGAAGGTTTATCATTAAAATTAAAATGTTCCGCTTCAAAGACTGCAGTTCTGTCCGCATTGATGGTCATTTTAAAAACAGGACAAAATCCAAAACATGGAGTCGCCTCATATTCAATGGCAGCATATTTTGAATTTACTTTTTGAGAGGTTGTACAGGATGTTAAAAATACAAATGCACAAATGGCTAGCAAATATTTCATAGTTTTTTTCAATTTCAGAGGATCTCCCAATAATTGTTCCAAAAGAGAAAATTTTCTTTTGTTTTTATGTTAAATCAGTTTAATTTTTATTGAACCATTAAGATTCGAATGAAGATATTAAGAACAAAGTCTCACTTCACGCTTAAAATCGGAATAATTGAACTTAATTTTACTTGATCTCGTAAACCCTTCTAATGGTTTAAAATAATATTTAACAGAAGAAAATTCATTATAAAAAAACAGCCTTAGAGAAATCTGAGGCTGTTTTTTATGACGCAGTTTTTACAACTGATAAATCAATATTTTATCCGTGCAACTGTTTCCAGATCGCATCCTTAAGTTCCATGAGACCTTCTCCGGTAACACCTGAGAAGAACAGAGGCTGTTTGTTTTCCGGGAACTCTGCTGCAATTTCCTTTTTCAGTTCATCATCCAAAAGGTCAGATTTTGAAATGGAAATAATGAAATCTTTATCCAGAAGTTCAGGATTGTACTCCTTCAGTTCATTTTCAAGAATCTTAAACTCATTGAAATGATCTTCAGAATCAGCCGGAATTAAGAATAAAAGGATAGAGTTTCTTTCGATATGTCTCAGGAATCTGTGTCCTAAACCTTTTCCTTCTGCTGCTCCTTCAATAATACCCGGAATATCAGCCATTACAAATGATTTGTAATTTCTGTAATCAACAATTCCGAGGTTAGGAGTCAGTGTCGTAAAGGCATAATTGGCAATTTTTGGTTTTGCCGCAGAAACAGATGCTAAAAGTGTAGATTTTCCGGCATTCGGAAACCCAACCAGACCTACATCTGCCAAAATTTTAAGCTCGAAAACGATATACCCTTCTTCTCCCGGAAGACCTGGCTGTGCATATCTTGGGGTCTGATTCGTAGAAGACTTGAAGTGCTCGTTTCCTAACCCTCCTTTACCACCATGCATCAGGATGATTTCCTGTCCGTCTTCTAAAATTTCACCAATAATTTCGCCTTCTTCATTTTTGGCAATAGTTCCCACCGGAACCTCAATATAAACATCAGCTCCGTAGGCACCGGTAAGCTGGTTTTTTCCTCCGTTTTCACCACGTTCTGCTTTTACGTGACGGGTGTATCGGAGTGGAAGCAAAGTCCATTCATTGGCATTTCCTTTCATGATGATATGACCTCCACGACCTCCGTCGCCTCCGTCAGGACCACCTTTAGGAATATACTTTTCACGGCGAAGGTGGGCAGAACCAGCACCTCCGTGTCCGCTTTTACAATGGATCTTTACGTAATCTACAAAGTTAGACATATAGTTTGTGTTGCGGGCTTCAGGCTACAGGACAAAATTTCTTATCCCTGCCATATCCCGATTATTTAATTTTCTCTACCTCAGCGAAAAGTTTTTGGGAAATCTCATCAATTTCTCCAACACCATTTACCTCTACATATTTTCCCTGCTTCTTATAAAGCTCGGCAACTTCTGCTGTTTTGGTATAATATTCTTTAATTCTGTTTTCGATGATCTCTACATTGCTGTCGTCTGATCTTCCGCTGGTTTCACCTCTTTTCAGAAGTCTTTCCACCAAAATTTTGTCCTCTACCACCAATGAAAGACAGATATCAATCTCGTCATTCAGTACTTCTTTAACGATTGTTTCCAAAGCTTCTGTCTGTGCAGTTGTTCTTGGATATCCGTCAAAAATAAAACCGTTGGTATCAGTTGGTTTTTTGATCTCATCGATCAGCATATCTGTTGTTACCTGATCCGGAACCAATTCTCCCTTATCGATGTATGATTTAGCCAGTTTTCCAAGTTCAGTGTCATTTTTCATGTTGTATCTGAAAAGATCACCTGTTGAAACCTGTTTTAAATTGAATTTTTCGATCAGATTCTGAGCTTGTGTTCCTTTTCCACTTCCTGGAGGGCCGAACAGAACAATGTTTATCATAATGTTGATTCGCTTTAGGCAATTGGCATTTTGCTTCTGGCTTTAGGCTTTTGGCGGTTTGCTCTTTGCTTTCAGCTTTTTTAAGTTATTATTAAATTTATTTCTTTATATAATTTTAAGCTAAAAGCTATCAGCTAATAGCCAACAGCGTTTAATGGTTGATTTGTCCGTCTTCCAGCTGATATAAATTCGGAAGGTTTCTACCCAATTCGTCATAATCCAGTCCATATCCAAGCACAAACTTGTTAGGAATTTCCTTTCCGATATAATCCAGTTTGAAATCTTTCTTGTAAATCTCCGGTTTCAGTAGGAAACTAGCCAGTTTTACAGATTTAGGACGTTGTGTTTCTTTGAAATATTTGAAAAGACTTTCAACGGTATTTCCTGTATCTACAATATCTTCAACAAGAATAATATGACGGTCTCTTACATCTTTGGTAAGCTCCATTTTCTGATAAACGATCCCTGTAGACTCAGTTCCTACATAAGAACTCATTTGAATGAAGGCAATTTCGCATTCTCCCGGGTAATATTTTAAAAGATCTGAGAAGAACATCACCACCCCATTTAAAACCCCTATGAAAACAGGAACTTCGTCCTTGTAATCTTCATAAATTCTTAACGCTGTCTCTTTTACAATTTCCTGAATTTCGGCATCCTTTAAATAAGGAACGAAAGTTTTGTCGTGAACTTTAATGCTTTCCATAAAATTTTTAGTAGTTGGCAAAGTTACGGATTTTTGATTAAAATACTTTCCTGTTTTTGTCAGTTCGAAAGTTAAAAGGTATTGCAACAACAAAATTGAATATTACAGCGAAGTATGTTTAAATAGTAAGAATGATAAGATTTTTAATTAGATAGAATGATATAGCCTTAAAAAAAGGATTTTGAAAGGGATTAAAAGCAGGTGTTTGAAATAAGGAAGAAAAGGATAATGATAAATGTCCTGATTATTGATAAAAACAAATATTCAGAAAAATGAGTATCTTTGTTCTTTCAAAACCCAAAAAAACAGACATGTAGGATATCATTTCTTTCAGACTCAATAAAACGGTAACAACAATGTTGCTGGTGTTCAACCTTTATTAAGAAAGAAATCATGATTTTACTGCAAAATATATCCTTTGGGTTTCCGGGAGGAAATCTTCTATTTAATCATATCAATTTAACAATACAGTATCATACCAAATCTGCTCTGGTAGGGAGTAATGGAGTGGGAAAATCAACCCTGCTGAAAATAATCGCGGGAGAAATACAGCCTCTAAACGGCAATACCAATATCCAGGGTAATATCTTTTATGTACCGCAGATGTTTGGAAATTTAAATGATCTTACCATTGCAGAATGCCTGAGGATAGATCAGAAACTCCATGCTCTTCAAAAAATTACCAATGGTGAGGTGGACGAAATATATTTTGAAACGCTCAATGACGACTGGGATATTGAAGAAAGATGCCAGAATGCTTTGGAGCATTGGGGTCTCGAAAATTTTGAATTAACTCAAAAACTGGAAGACCTGAGCGGAGGACAGAAGACTAAAGTTTTTCTTGCTGGAATTCAGATCAACCAACCTGATATTATCGTATTGGATGAACCGACCAATCACCTGGACAGGGAAGGAAGAAAACTCTTGTATGATCTTATTGACAAAACAGATGCAACAGTGGTTATCGTAAGCCACGACCGTACTTTGCTCAATCTTGTGGATACCATATTTGAGTTAAGTAATCAGGGAATTGCAACTTATGGTGGAAACTATGACTTTTATGCCGAACAGAAAGAAGTGGAGGAGGAAGCATTGCAAAATGATATCCATTCCAAAGAGCGGGCTTTAAAAAAAGCAAAAGAAAAAGAACGGGAAACATTAGAACGAAAGCAAAAATTGGATGCGAGAGGTAAAGGCAAACAGGAAAAATCCGGAGTAGCAAGGATTATGATGAATACTCTTCGGAATAATGCGGAAAAAAATAGTTCAAAACTGAAAAGTGTCCATGCTGAGAAAATAAGTGGTATCTCAGGTGATTTGAGAGATTTGCGTTCCTCGTTAAAGAATTTTGAGCAGATGAAAGTGAATTTTAATGATTCCAATCTGCATTCAGGGAAGGTTTTGATTACAGCCGAAGATTTCAACTTCAGTTATGGAAAAGGAAAACTCTGGAAAGAAAATCTTAATCTTGAAATCAGCAGTGGAGACAGAATTTCAATAAAAGGAGGAAACGGTTCAGGAAAAACGACGCTGATAAAACTTTTGTTAGGAAGTCTTCAGCCTTCGGAAGGGAGAATAAAAAAAGCAGATTTCAACAGTATTTACATTGATCAGGAATATTCTCTGATTGATAATGACTCAACGTTGTATGATTTTGTACAGACTTTCAATGACAGTGCCATGCAGGAATCCGAAGTGAAAACATTACTGTCCAGATTTTTATTTTGGAAAGATACCTGGGACAAAAAATGTGGTATGCTGAGTGGAGGAGAGCGTTTACGGTTACTTCTCTGCGGGCTTTCCATCAGCAATAAAGCACCGGATATGATCATCCTTGATGAACCTACCAATAACCTTGATCTGCAGAATGTGGAAATTCTCACCCATTCTATCAAAGATTATCATGGAACCCTGTTGGTGATTTCCCACGATGAAGTTTTTCTGGGAGAGATTGGAACTGGTCAGGAATTAATTCTGAATTGATACCTGGGTTTCACAAATTATACAGAATCATTTTGATATTCAATAGAGATGGGCTTTAGCCCGTCTATCAATAAGATTAGAATCCATCGGCTTTAGCCGAAACTTATACAGAAATTCCAGATAATTGTTATCTGGAATTTTTATTCTCTGTGATTATTGAATTTAAATATCCACTTATAAATTTCCGTCAGAACCTCTTCTCTTATGGATTCGTTCAAAATCTCATGACGCATTTCCGGATAGATCTTTACGTCTACATTTTCAAAACCATCAGCTTTTAAGTTATCGACCGTATGCATGACTCCTTTTCCAAAGTCACCAATCGGGTCATTCTGTCCGCTTACAAATAAAAAAGGGAAGGATTTTGAAATAGAAGAAGCCCAGTTTCTTGCAGTCGCCTTTTTATAAACAGTAAATAGAGTATAAAAAGCATTATGGGTAAACGGAATTCCGCAAAGTTCATCCTGTTCAAAAGCCTTTCTGTTTTCAGGATTAATACTGAGCCAGCTTGTATCGCTGAAATCTTTATCCTTTTTAAAATGCTTGTTATTGACACTCGTAAAAACAGAATTTAAAAACGTACGATGACGGGGAGCAATAGCTGTGGCTAATGATAAATACCCTCTTAATAGATCAATTCCCGGTAAAGGTCCGCCGGTTCCTGTAATGACAGCTCCTGAAAATTGACTGCTTACCTTTTGAAGAAGACAACGTGTAATAAAAGATCCCATAGAATGTCCCAGAATAAAATGGGGGACATCCGGATATTGTTCTGCAAGATGATTTGCCATCATTTCCGCGTCGGCTATAAGTCTTTCATCCGGTTTTTCAAGCTGGAAGAAACCAATATCCTTTTTTTCTTTTACCGATTTTCCGTGTCCCAGATGATCATACGTCAATACAGCAATCCCATGAGCCGCGAAATATTCTGCAATCTCTGCATATCTTCCGCTGTGTTCCTGCATTCCGTGAACAATAAGTAGCGTGGCTTTCACAGAAGCTGCATACGGATAAAATAAAGTGTAAAAGAGTTGGGTTTGATCGTTTGTGGTTGCAGGTAGATAACCTGATTTTTGGAGTGGATTCATGTTTGGGATTGTCTTTTGGTGTTTTGGATGAGGATTAAAGATATTTCTTTGCAGACTTTAAACCTAACAGGTTTTTAAAACCTGTTAGGTTTCATTATAGTAGCTACTTAGCCTCTGATAATGTCCAATCAAGGTAAATGTCTTTATTAATTATATCCACAAGAAGATCTTCCAAGTTCTCGCAAAAATTTCTTTTTAATATTAGTGGAGATTTTAGTAGGGTTTCTTTTAATTCTTCTTGAGTGTAATAATGTGCGTTTGGATGATCACTGTTGTATTGATTAGCTTTCCAGATTTTATGCTTTAATAAAACATTTACTATGTTTTCAAGGATTATGTCTTCCAATCCACATGCTTCATCTTCTACTTTATTAATTATTAAATCATATTTCCCATCCCAAATATCATAATCTTTGTAGTAAACTCTTATTAGTCTTTCCTTATTCAATTGATTAATTATATGAATAAGGCCACGTTTTTCTCCAGTTGCGCTTCCGTAGGAAATTATTTTTTTACTTCTTTTTAAAACGAATAAAGGACCTTGTCCGACAAATTGGTGTTCAAATTTTAATGTTTCAAAAAACTTTTTAGATTGATAATGGAAACAAAATGTGTCATCAGTTTCACTTATATCGTCTTCGAATATTTGAACAATATCGCCAAATTCTTTTAAAAGATATTCTTTGGCTATTTTCAAATATTCATCTTTTGTGTTTTCTTGCATGTTATTTTATGTGTTTGTGAAGATTGTTTAAGTTTTTTACGATTGAAATTTTTTTAACTTGAGTTTTCACTTTTTTTGAGTTAACTGATTAATTTATTTTTTTATATAAATTTAGCTTAATTAAGATATTGTTCTTGTGACAATATCTAATATTTTAACAAGAAATTTCTTATCTATTAGTAAGTTCTTCAATTTTATTTGAGTGTACGAAAGTTCCTTGGAATTTTCCTTTATTAATAGTACATCATTTTTACCCCAAAAATTCTTTTTATCCCATCATATATATTCTGAAGTTTCTTTTACGTTTTGTAATATTATTGAACAGCTAACGACAGAAAATATTGTTTCAAATATTCCATACCAAAATTGTTGTTTTTGCTTGAAAATCGTTAGAATTATACCCCATAATAAAAATTATACTTGTAGATAGCCATATTCCTTTCGAGGTATGTATAACTAATACGTAAGTTTTTTAATTTAATTGATCATAGTCAATATATTTCTTACTTATGTTATTAAATAAAAAAGAAAAGAATATTATTATGAAAATGGGTTTTAGTTTTGATAAGAGAATCTCATATGCATTAATTACATTATTTAATTTGGCATAAAAGTCTTCACCATTTTTTGATTCCATGATAATTTTAAAATAAATCAAATATAAAAATTATTCCGTTCAACCTCATGATTTTCACCCCACCCCAAAATAAAATTCCTCTCAAATTTGCTCACCCAATTTTTTAAAAGTAATTTTGCACGAATCTAAAAACAAAAGTAAAATATGTCAACTTATGTAGTTGTAGGTCTTCAGTACGGAGATGAAGGCAAAGGAAAAATCACGGATGTTTTATCAGCAAAATCGGACTATGTAGTACGTTTCCAGGGTGGAGACAACGCTGGTCACACGGTTTATGTGGGTGATGAGAAATTCGTTCTACACCTTCTTCCTTCAGGAGTTCTTCAATGCAAAGGGAAATGTATCATTGCGAACGGAGTAGTGGTAAACCCTAAGTCTTTCATTAAAGAAGTTGGTCAGATCGAGAGCAAAGGCTTGAGAACAGATCACATCTTTATCAGCAGAAGAGCGCATGTCATCATGCCTTATCACATCCTTTTGGATACTTACCGTGAAGAGGAGCACGGAGGAACTCAGATCGGAACTACCAAAAAAGGAATCGGACCTTGTTATGAAGATAAAATTGCAAGAGTCGGGATCAGAATGGTAGACCTTTTAAATCCTGAGATTTTAAGAGATAAAATTGAGAAAAACTTAAAGGTTAAGAACTCTCTTTTTGAAAAATATTACGGAAAACCAACGTTAGACGTTGAAGAAATCTACAACGAATATTTAGCAATCGGAAAACAGCTTCAGGACAGAATTGTTGATACTGAACTGGAACTGAACGAAGCAATCAGAGACGGTAAAAACGTTTTATTCGAAGGAGCACAGGCATTAATGCTTGATATTGACTTCGGTACTTATCCATACGTAACTTCATCTTCTCCATCTACAGGAGGTGTTTGTTCAGGAGCAGGTGTTCCGCCAACTTCACTTCAGAACCTTATCGGGGTAGCAAAAGCTTACTGTACAAGAGTCGGAAACGGACCTTTCCCTTCTGAACTGGATAACGAACTGGGTGAAAAAATCAGACAGATCGGTGGTGAATTCGGAGCAACTACAGGTAGACCTAGAAGAACAGGTTGGTTAGACCTTGTTTCTTTGAAACATGCTTGTATGATCAACGGTATCAATAACCTTGTGATTACTAAACTTGACGTTCTTACAGGAATTGAGAACCTGAAAGTAGTAACCCATTACAAAACTGAAGACGGAAAAATCATTGATTATTTCACTTCGTCAACAGAAAAGCTATACAACTACGAGCCAATTTACCAGGATTTACCAGGCTGGAGCGAAGATATTACCAAAGCAAGAAGCTATGATGAACTTCCTGATACTGCGCAAAAATACATCGAGTTTATTGAGAAATACTTAGGAATCAACGTATACTTAGTTTCTGTAGGTCCTGAAAGAAGTCAGAACATCATCAGAAAAGAATTATTCTAATATTCTTAGCAATAAAAATAACAGAGAGACTATCATTGGATGGTCTCTTTTTTTTGTTTTTATAAGAGGTCATTAAGTTTGTTCCATCACTTACTTTAGAAGAAATAACTCCTATTTCTACTTATAAATGTTAAAATTTAAACATTATCATAAAATTTTCTAATATTATGTTGTTTTGATAAAATTTTGGCAGATGTTTTGATATTGAAACAGTACTTATCGATAAGAATAATAAAACTAATAATCAAAATTTTTAACAGTTTAAATAGTAGTAGTGATGAAACAACATAACCAAAACCAGGAATTTCGGTTCAACGAAGTCCTGTTCGAGCACCGCAATAAAGACTATGGTGCCTATGTATTAAGAAATGAATCAGATAGAATATTAACCAAAGCACTCTTTATCGGAGCAAGTTTAATGGCAGCAGTATCCATTACACCATTTGTGATCTCTGCGTTACAAGGACCAAGTATTACTGAAAAGATTATTGCTTGTGATTTTGGACCGTTTGATGTGAAGAATGTAGATACACCGGAAGTAGTACCTCCTGTAGAAACTATAAAACCTGTAGCTCCATCTAATACCAAGACATTTGACAGTACAGTGCCTACACCATCAAGTACAGCTCAGGATGATGGGAAAAAAGAAGCCATTCCTGATGATGCTGTAGCCGGTTTTAAAGACAATTTTAATGGAGATCCTGTAGCTCCGAATACACCTAATGTTCCAACAGTAACAGTAGGAACAGGACCTGTAATAACGACAGCTCCAACAGTGATTTCTGCTCCGGTGGACAAAAATAAAATTGCAGAATTCGGAGAACTTGGTGTAGAAGCCAATTTTGCAGGAGGAATAGACTCCTTCAGAAATAAAGTAATGAACAGCTTCGACAGTTCAGGATTTGAATCCGAAGATGTTGTAAAGACGACAGTTACCTTTATTGTAGAAATGGACGGAACCATCTCAGGGGTAAAAGCTAACGGAACCAACGCCGATTTTAACAATGAGGCAATGAGAACTATTAAATCAATTTCCAACAAAGGAAAATGGATCCCGGCCAAAAACAAAAAAGGAGAATTCGTAAGAAGTTATTTCAAATTTCCAATCTCTATGAAATTTGATAATTAATACGGAAAAGTAAATTTCAAATAGTTATCCACAAAGAATTTTTTTTGTGGATAATTTTTTTTATCGTTAAATTGCTTATTAACAATATTTTAACTCAATTTTGATTTTCTCCACTCACCGAGAGCAAAGAAAAAAGTGTATTTTTGAAACTTAAAGTTCTAATAATGGCAAAAATCATAGGTATTGCTAATCAAAAAGGAGGTGTTGGTAAAACTACCACCGCTGTAAATTTGGCAGCAGCATTAGGAGTATTGGAAAAAAGAATATTAATCATTGATGCTGACCCTCAGGCGAATGCAACATCCGGTTTGGGTGTTGAGGATGTTCAGTATTCTACCTATAATCTTCTGGAGCATAGTGCAGATACAAGAGTCTGTATCAAAAGAACGGCAACTCCTAACCTGGACATTATTCCGTCCCATATCGATCTGGTAGCAGCGGAAATTGAATTGGTAGACAAGGAAGACCGTGAGTATATGCTGAAAAAAGCATTGGCAAGTGTAAGGGATGATTATGATTATATTATCATCGACTGTGCACCGAGTTTAGGTCTTATTACTGTAAATGCTCTTACAGCAGCAGATTCTGTAATTATTCCGATCCAGTGTGAGTATTTTGCATTAGAAGGACTTGGGAAATTGTTGAATACCGTTAAAAATGTTCAGAAAATTCACAATAAAGATCTTGGAATTGAAGGTCTTCTTTTAACCATGTACGACAGCAGATTGAGACTATCCAATCAGGTTGTGGAAGAAGTAAATCTGCACTTCCCTGAAATGGTGTTTGAAACCATTATCAGCAGAAACGTAAGATTGAGTGAAGCGCCAAGTTTCGGGGAAAGTATCCTGAACTATGATGCGGAAAGTAAAGGAGCTGTTCAGTATATTCAGTTGGCTGAAGAAGTTCTTTTGAAGAATGAAAACTTAATAAAGAATTAAATTAATAATAAATGGGCAATAAGTGAATGCTGGTCATCACTTCTCAAACATCATTTATCAATTATATCTATGAAGGACAAAAAAAGAGCTATGGGACGCGGCCTGGGCGCCATTTTAAGTGCAGAATCCAAAGCAACGATCAATTCCGCTACTGATGAAGGAGCAGATAAGTTTGTGGGAAATATTGTGGAAGTTGCGCTTGAAGATATCTATCCGAACCCAACGCAGCCGAGAACTTATTTTGATGAAAAAGCATTAAACGAACTTGCACAGTCTATTAAAAACTTAGGCGTAATCCAGCCGGTTACCTTGAGAAAAGACGGGGAGAAGTTTGAAATCATTTCCGGGGAAAGACGTTATAGGGCAACTAAAATTGCCGGATTAACGACTATTCCTGCCTATATCCGTTTAGTCAATGACCAGGAGCTTCTTGAAATGGCTCTTGTTGAAAATATCCAGAGAGAAGACCTTGATGCTATTGAAATTGCATTAACTTATCACAGGCTTTTGGAGGAAATAGGTCTTACTCAGGAAAACCTGAGCCAGAGAATCGGAAAGGACAGAAGTACGATTACCAATTCTATCAGACTGCTAAGATTAAATCCGGATATTCAGAATGCTATCAGAAGCGGTGAGATTTCTGCAGGACACGGAAGAGCGATTATCAGTCTTGAAAGTGAAGAAGCTCAGCAGATTTTATTTGATCTTATTATCAAAGAAAAATTAAACGTTCGTCAGGCTGAACAGGCTGCTGCTGCATTGAAGAACCCGAAGTCTCCTGCTGCCAAAAAAGCAAAAGTGGAGCTTTCCAATAACTATAAAAAAGCCCAGAAGACCATTGCTGATATCTTGGACGTGAAAGTAGAGATCAAAGCTTCTGGAAATGGTAAAAAAGGTAAAATTGTTCTGGACTTCAAAAATGAAGAAGAGCTGGAATATATTTTATCCCATATTAAATAAATGAAGAAAATATTTTTCACATTTTTCTTGTGTATCGCTGCACTGGCTTACTCACAAGTAAAACCTATCGATACCGTTCGGATGCAGACTCCTCCGAAAGAAGAAACCCGTGTCGTAAAGCCAGGTAAGACCGAAGCCAAAATCATTGAAGATCTTGAAAAAGCAAACGGTCCCACAGCAAAAACCTTAAAGCTTAATCCTACCAGAGCAGGATTGTACTCTGCAGTTTTACCTGGATTAGGACAGTTTTATAACAAAAAATACTGGAAAATTCCTATTGTCTGGGGAGCGGTAGGTGCCGGAGTTGGTATCGCTGTATGGAATGATAACCAATACAAAAAATACCGTGAATATTATGTGGCTAAGCTGAACGGAACTCCCAATGAGTTTGTGGACAGCCATCCGTGGCTGGACAAAAGAGCGTTGGGTAATGCACAGGACAGGGCCAAGAGGCAAAGGGATTATGCCATTGCCATTACCGGTTTGATTTATATTCTGAATATTGTAGATGCTGTAGTAGACGCTCATCTTTATGAAAGCCGTCATGATCCGGATCTGGTTTTTAAACCATCGGTTATTCAGGACCAGTATGGCTACAGCGCGCCAAAAACAGGATTCAGTTTAAGTTACAGATTTTAAAATACAACATATCTGCAGAAGGTCTGAAGATTGAATGCAGCATTAAAAATAAATAAGATTATATGAAAATAGCATTAGTTGGTTACGGTAAAATGGGTAAGATCATTGATGAGATCGCACAGAAGAGAGGTCATGAAGTAGTTGCCCGTCTGAAGGAAACCCCGACTGCTGAGAATCTTAATAATCCGGATGTTGTGATTGAATTTTCACTGCCGGAAGTAGCTTTTGAAAACATCAAAGCTTGCCTTGAAAATAAAATTCCCGTGATCTGCGGAACAACAGGATGGCTTGACCAAAAAGCTGAAATTGAAAAATTAGCGATAGATAATGATACTGCTTTCCTATACGGTTCCAATTTTAGTTTGGGAGTCAACTTATTTTTTGCTCTGAACGAAAAGCTTGCGGACCTGATGAAAAACGTAGATGAATACTCTTGCCAGCTGGAAGAAATTCATCACATCCATAAAAAAGATGCTCCAAGTGGGACTGCGATTTCTATCGCTGAGGGAATCATTCAGAACAATCCGAAATTCGATGCCTGGAAACTGGAAGAAACAGAAGGGAATCAGCTTGGAATTTTTGCGGTACGTGAAGACGAAGTTCCGGGAACACACAGCGTATATTACAGAAGTGAAGTAGACGAAATCGAGATCAAACATACCGCTTTCAACAGAAACGGTTTTGCACTGGGAGCGGTAGTCGCTGCTGAGTGGATTAAAGATAAAAAAGGAAACTTCGCAATGAAAGACGTTTTGGGACTTTAATTTGTAACAAATTCTGTAAATTGCAGACCAATAAGCAGAAAATGATGAATAGTGAATTGTAAACAGCGGACTGCTTTTATCATTTATTACTCATCATTTTTATTATTTATATCTTAAGAATAGGCACAAAAATTTATGAATTATTTTTTAACTTATACAGTATATGTCCTCATACTATCCGTACTGATGGGGATTTCATCTTGGAAACTGTTCAAAAAAATGGGCTATAGCCCTTTATTTGCTTTTATCCCTTTCTACAACTATTTCATTATTCTCAAAGAAACAAAACATCCGAAATGGTGGGCAATCATGTCTTATCTTCCGATAGTAGGACCTATCATGATGTCTGTTTTCCACCTTTATTTAGTGAAAAAGTTTGGGAAAACACTTTTCAAAGATCAGATTCTTACCGTGATTCTGCCGTTTATTTATATGGCGGTCATCAACTATTCGAAAGATGTAGAGTTAGAAGATGAAAATGCAAACGACCTGTTTCTTACAGAAGAAGAGAAAAACGATAAAAAGAAAGATACATTCATTGGTTCCATTACCTTTGCGGTAGTTTTTGCAACCATTATCCATGTTTTTGTAACACAGCCTTTCGGGATTCCTACAGGATCTATGGAAAGAACATTATTGGTGGGTGATTTCCTTTTTGTAAACAAATGGAGCTACGGATACAGAATGCCAATGCGTCCTGTGGCGATTCCTTTCCTTCAGGGAACTATTATGGATACAGGACAGAAAGGAAACCCGAAAGATGATCCAAAGTCTTACGTAGATGCAGTGAAGCTTCCTTACACAAGAATCTTACAATTCAACAAACCACAGAAAAATGATGTTGTAGTTTTCAACTATCCTCAGGATTCCGTACATACTGCTATTGACAGAAAAGATCCTTACGTAAAAAGATGTGTAGCTACAGCAGGCGACACTTTTGAAATGAGAGCCGGAAGACTTTTCGTTAACGGAAAGCCGGAGACTGTTTTAGGAGATCAGGAAGTACAGCACAGATATATTGTAACGACTGATGCGCAATTGGATATTCCTACTTTATACAAAGCGTACGGATTTTTACCGGTTCAGGAAGTACAGCAGGATAACGGAGGTTTCCTTTATGGATTCCAGGGCTTAACGGATAAAACTGCCAAAGAAATTAAAGAGCTTCCTCACGTTATTGATATGAAGGAAGAGATTTCGCCAAAAGGAGAAGCTGCAGTATATTACAGAGACGAAGCTAAAACTAAAATTGATACGACACAATCTATTTTCCCAATCAACAAACCTTGGAATCAGGATTGGTACGGACCTGTCAGAATTCCTAAAAAAGGAGATGTGGTGGCGATCAATCAGGAAACACTTCCAATGTATCAGTGGATCATTTCTGAATACGAGCACAACAGCTTAGAGAAAAAGAACGGAAAAATCTTCATCAACGGAAAAGAAGCGAATCAGTATACCATTCAGCAGGATTATTATATGATGATCGGGGACAACAGGGATGCATCATTGGATGCAAGATTCTTTGGTTTCGTTCCGGAAGAAAATATTGTTGGAAAACCAATGTTTACATGGATGAGCGTACAGGGAGTATTCCCGGATGCAAGCTCAACGTATCAGGCCCCTAAGAAAATCCGTTGGGAAAGAATGTTCAAAGCAACCAATACAGGAGAAGCCAATAAAACCTCTTACTGGTGGATTGCAGCCATGATCCTGATTCTGTTCTTCGGATGGGAGTATTTCATGAAATTATTCAGAAAGAAAAAAACTGAAGACAATTAATAAAAAAATTAAACGTAAAATAGAATGAAGTATTTGAAAAAATACTTCATTTTTGCATTATGAATATGAAGAATGTATTATTACCGGCATTTTATATGCCTCCAATCTCTTGGTTTTCAGTGTTTTTGAATCCTGAAAATGAAATTGTATTTGAACAGTTTGAAAACTTTCCGAAGCAGACGTATAGAAACAGAGCCAATATTTATGGTGCCAACGGAAAATTATCATTAATAATTCCCATCAATCATAACGGGAAAAGAGAATTCAAAGATGTTGAAATTTCTTACCGCGAAGACTGGAGAACGCTTCATTGGAAATCCATTAAGACCGCATATCAAAGCTCTCCTTATTTTGAGTATTATGAAGATAAGTTCAGGAAAATATTTGACCTTAAAGAAAAATTCCTGCTGGATTTTAACCTTAAAGGGATAGAAGTCATCCAACAGATACTTAAAACAGAAAAGGCATACTCTTTGAATAAAGAATATATCAAAAATCCGGAGAGTATCAGTTTCAGGGAAAAGTTTTCGGCAAAACTTCCTTCAGAATTTCAGATGGAAGAATATTACCAGACATTCTCTGATAAATTCGGATTTTTGGAAGACCTGTCGGTTCTTGATCTTATTTGTAATAAAGGCCCGGAATCATTGGTATATATAAAAAATATAAAACAACAATATTAGTACAATCACTGTTGGTAAAGTATAAAACAGATGATGACGGTGATTGGCATATCGCTTTAAAAATTAAATATCAACATATGAAAAAGGTATTATTAGCTGCAGTTTTTTTTGCAGGTTTTAGTTTCTCTTTTGCACAGGAATCTAAAGCTAAAAGTATTGATCCAAACGAAGACAAAGATCTTATGACATGGTATCACAAAGATTTTGCAACTTCAAAAGTATATGGTGTAAATACAGCAAATGCTTATAAATACCTGGAATCTAAAGGTCTGAAGCCTAAAACCGTCGTGGTGGGTGTATTAGACAGTGGAGTACAGGTAGATCATCCAGGATTGGTAAAAAACCTATGGTCGAATCCAAACGAGGTTCCCGGTAACGGTAAAGATGATGATGGAAACGGGTATATTGATGACGTACACGGATGGAACTTTATAGGAGGTAAAAACGGTGATATCGATATCGATAATATGGAGGTGACAAGAGTAGTTGCCAAATATAAACCTGTCTTCGAAGGAGATGATTCCACAAAAAATAAAGCCAACCAGGCTAAGATGAAGGAAGAGTTTGAGATGTACATGAAAGCCAAAGATATGTTCAATAAAAAGAGTATCGAGGCAAAACAAAACTTTCAGACTTATTCTATGCTGAACGAGCTGATTCCTAATATGGTAAAACTGCTGGCAGGTAAGCCTGTAACCGCTGAAACTATTGCAGCGATCAAAGCTCCGACAGATCAGAGAGATGCCATTGCAATGGAATTTTTAGGCCAGATTTCACAAAGCCCGGAATTCAAAGGAAAATCAGCCGCTGAATTTGAAAAAAAGATGAAAGAGGAAATGAAAGAAGCCATCGATCATTTTGCTCCTGCAGCAAAACAATATGACCTTTCATATGATCCGAGAAAAGAAATTGTAGGGGATAACTATGATGACTATTCTGAAAAAATCTATGGAAATAATCATTATGAAGGACCTGATGCAGAACATGGAACTCACGTGGCAGGTATTATTGCCGGACTTCCGCAAGGAAAAGAAGTTCAGTACGGAGTGGCTTCCAAAGTGGCTAAAATTATGTCTGTAAGAACAGTTCCTAATGGTGATGAAAGAGATAAAGATGTTGCCAATGCGATCAGATATGCTGTAGATAATGGTGCGAAAGTTTTAAATATGAGCTTTGGAAAACCTGTTTCTCCAGGTAAAAATGTGGTTTGGGATGCTTTCAAATATGCTGAAGATAAAGGCGTTCTTTTAGTGAAGGCTGCAGGTAACGAAAATGAAGATGTCGCAGAACATCTTGCATATCCTACCAACTTTAAAAATGTTACCGATGAGAAACCATTTGTAAGCAATGTTCTTGTGGTAGGGGCAAGTACCAATAAAAATAATGCGCTGAGAGCAGATTTTTCCAATTACAATAAAAAGATGGTGAACGTTTTTGCTCCGGGAGAAGAAATCTATTCTACCGTTCCTAAAAACGAATATAAATACCTTCAGGGCACCTCTATGGCTTCCCCTGTTGTAGCCGGAGGAGCAGCTGTTTTACTGGCTTACATGCCGGATCTGAAACCTTATCAGATTATCGAAGCCCTTGTGAAAAGCAGCAACCCGAGTACAGCCGATGGTTTTGGTGACCAATCTCAGGCAGGTGGAGTTATCGACCTGAAAAAAGCTGCAGAATATGCTTATACCAACTTTTATAAAGGAAAAACTACAGGCACAACCAAGCCTTCGAAATCCGTAAAAAAGGCTGTTAAAAAATAATTTATCTCCCTGTGTTTAAGGAGAAACCATAAAGAGTCCGAATTTTTTCGGACTTTTTATTTTTTATTTTAAATTTTGGCACGGTTTTTTGTAACTTTATAGTAACAAAATAATAAACAACAAAATGAAAAAGTTACTACTTGCAGGGATGTTGGGAACATCACTTTTTGCAGTTTCGTGTTCCTCTGTTAACAAAGCAGCTACATCTCAAAATCAAAGAGCCGATTTCCTGAAAATGAAAGGAGACTGGCAGATTGTAAGCATAGATTATGATAAAGGTTATAAAATTAAGCCTTTTGATGAAGGTGCAGACGCACAGTGCTTCGTAGGAAGCCACTGGAGATTGATTCCCAATAACTGGACAGGAGCGTATACTTTAAACGGTGGTGGAGATTGCCCGGCAATTACACAGCCAATCAAATTTGAAGTAAAAGGCGGTAATACGTTTATGTTTAAAAAAATTGCTTCAGGTACAAAAGCTAAACAAAATACAGCAGGTTATAGTCTTACAATGATCAATCAGACTACAGATCAGTTTTCACTTGAGCAAGATGTTCCTTTTGAAGGAGGTAATGTAAAAGTAGTTTACAACTTCCAGAGAACCGGAATGAAATAATTTATCAACATAAAAGATTAAAAAAAATGAAATTTACAAAAACATACGTAGGAGCCCTTTTCTTGTCATCAGCATTATTATTGACGAGCTGTGAAGCGGTTCAGAATTCAAATCACCAACAAAGAGGTACAGCCGTAGGAGCAGCTTCCGGAGCAGTACTTGGAGGTATCCTTGGGAATAATGTAGGTAAAGGAGGAAACGGAGCTATCGGAGCAGTATTGGGAGGTATTATCGGTGGTGTTGCTGGTAACGTTATCGGTAACAAAATGGATAAGCAGGCAAAAGATATTAAAGAAACTTTACCAGGTGCTCAGGTAGAAAGAGTAGGAGATGGTATTAAGGTAACTATGAATGAAAGTATTGTTAACTTTGCTTTCGACTCTTCAAACCTTACTTCTGTTGCACAGACCAACCTTGATAAATTAGCTGAAGTACTGGCTAATAATCCGGATACAAACATCAACATCTATGGTCACACAGACAGCAAAGGTGCAGATGCTTACAACCTTAAACTTTCTCAAAGAAGAGCAGATGCTGTGAAAGCCTATTTATCAGGAAAAGGAATTGCATCAAACAGAATGTTTACAAAAGGTGAAGGTGAAGCAATGCCAGTAGCTAGCAACGATACTGAAGAAGGAAGAGCTAAAAACAGAAGAGTAGAGTTTGCTATTACTGCCAATGAAAAAATGATTAACGATGCCAAACAAGGGCAATAGTTAATTTAATATATAAATATTTTCGTAAAAGACCGCCCCGGCGGTTTTTTTTGTATTTTTATGCTAGAAATTTTGAATTTATTATTTTTGTATTTGAAATAACATAAATGAAGAAATATTTAAAACTGCTCCGTGTGGAGCAATGGGTGAAAAACTTTTTTGTATTTGTCCCTCTTTTCTTTTCAGGTAATATTACCAATATAGATCTGCTTCTCAAAAGCATTTTTGCATTTGTCATATTTTCACTTGCAGCAAGTGTGGTCTATATCCTGAATGATTATAATGATATTGAAGCAGATAGAAAACACCCTGAGAAAAGAAGAAGACCTTTGGCGAGTGGAGCTATTTCAAAATCAAAAGCTATAGGAATTCTCATAGGTCTTATCATTGCAGATATAGGTCTTGTATTTTTTACACAACTTTATTTCCATGAACTACTTTGGAAGTTCGCAATCATCATAGGGTTTTATGTGGTGATGAATCTTGCCTATACTTTCAGGCTTAAACATGTTCCTATTATTGATATTTTTATTATTGCCATAGGATTTGTATTACGTGTACTGGCTGGAGGTTATATTACCGGAATCAGTATTTCACAATGGGCAATCCTGCTGACCTTTGTATTGGCTTTGGTGCTGGCAATAGGAAAAAGAAGAGGCGAGCTTATCAATGCCCAGGTTTCTGGAAAAACGAGAAAAGCACTGGATGGATATAACGTTCAGTTTGCAGATATTGCTTTATCCATTTCTATCACACTGGCTATTGTCTGCTACCTGATGTTTACGCTCTCTCCGGAAGTTCAGGAAAGATTTCATGAAAGAGTTTTTTATACCGTGATTTTCGTTGTATTTGCATTGTTAAGATATCTTCAGCAGACCCTTGTTTACAACAGAACGGAATCTCCAACAAAAATCGTGTACAGAGACCGTTATATACAGGCTACTTTATTGCTTTGGGTCGTTGCATTTTTAATTCAAATTTATTTTAAGAAATGAAGCCGAATTTCATACAGAAAGTTACCAACTGGGGAAATTTCCCAATAGTAGAGAAGGAAATGAGATCTGAGGACAGTTTCAGAAAAATAAAAGAATTTGTACTCAATCACAACGAAGTCATAGCGAGAGGAAATGGGAGATGTTATGGAGATGCTTCATTGGGAGAAGCTATATTTTCAACAAAAAAATTAAATAAGTTCATCAATTTTGACCGTCTGAACGGGATCATAGAATGTGAATCCGGAGTGCTGCTTTCAGATGTACTGGAAATAGCGGTTCCGCAGGGATATTTTCTATACGTTACTCCCGGGACAAAATTTGTATCGGTAGGAGGTGCTATAGCATCCGATGTTCATGGAAAAAATCATCATGCAGAAGGATGTTTTTCAGAATATGTGCTTGAATTCAAGCTCATGAATGAGAAAGGGGAGATCATTACCTGTTCCAGGGAGGAAAATACAGAAAAGTTCTGGGCTACCATTGGTGGAATGGGACTTACCGGTATTATTCTCACAGCAAAATTTAAACTTAAAAATATAGAGTCCGCATACATTCGTCAGGAAAGTATCAAAGCAGACAATCTGGATGAGATCTTTAAGCTGTTCGATGAAAGTGAAAACTGGACCTACACGGTGGCCTGGATTGATTGTCTTCAGAAAGGAAAAAATATCGGAAGAAGTATTCTCATGAGAGGAGAACATGCTTTTCAGCATGAACTTCCCCAGAGTTTTTCCAAAACACCATTGAGATTGAAGAAGAAATTTTCTCCTACAGTTCCTTTTTATTTTCCGGGATTTGTACTGAATGCCCTTACCGTAAAAATTTTCAATTGGTTATACTATAAAAAGCAGTCTAAAAAAGAAGTGAAAAACTTTATCGATTATGAAACGTTTTTCTATCCTTTGGATGCGATCACAGATTGGAATAAGATCTATGGGAAGTCCGGTTTTATACAGTATCAGATGGTCATTCCTAAAGAAACTGGAAAAGAAGGAATGAAAAGAATCCTTGAAACGATCGCCAAAAGCGGAAACGGATCATTCTTAGCAGTTTTAAAACTTTTTGGAAAAAATAATCCTCAGGCTTACAACTCATTCCCTGTGGAAGGGTATACATTGGCGCTGGATTTTAAAGTCAATTCAAAACTGAAAAAACTGGTAGATCAGTTGGATGCTATTGTTCAGGAGTTTGGAGGAAGAATTTATCTTACCAAAGACAGCATGAGCAGATCATCGCTTACCAACTACCTGAAAAATATTCAAAATCCTAAATTTGTGTCTTTACAGCACAAAAGAATCATAAATAACAATTCGTAATGATAGTTCTGGGAAGTACATCTGAAGTAGCACAGGCTTTTGTGGAAAAAGCACTTCAGGAAGGAGAAAAGTTTGAAAAAATCTATCTTTTTACCTCAAATAAAGAAACTACAGAGCGTTTTGCAAGACATCTTGATGTAAAGTTTCTGCAGCAGGCGGAAGTTATTGAGCTGGATCTGACAAAAGAAATTGATTACAATAGATTTGATAATATCAATTCAAATGTATTATTTTGTGCCGTAGGATATTTGGGTGAAGGAACAGAAGAAGGATTATATGATAACAGAAATACAGAACGTATCATTGATATCAATTATTCAAAACTGGTTCCTTTAATGAATTATTTTGCCCAAAAGTTTGAAAGCAGAAGATCCGGCACGATTATCGGGCTTTCATCAGTGGCAGGAGACCGGGGAAGACAGAGTAACTTTATCTATGGAAGTGCAAAAGCAGCTTTTACGGCTTATCTGAGCGGTTTGAGAAATTATCTTTTTGATAAAAAAGTGCACGTTCTTACGATAAAACCAGGGTTTATGGCAACCAAAATGACAGAAGGCCTGCCTTTAAATCCGAAACTGACAGCAACGCCAAAACAGGCAGCTTCCTGTATTTATAAAGCCTTCAAAAAGGGTAGGAATGTGGCATATGTTTTGCCGGTTTGGAGTATTATTATGATGATTATCAGGAATATTCCTGAGTTTATATTCAAAAAATTAAAGCTTTAAAAAATGAAAAAATTGTATTGTTTTGATTTTGACGGAACCATTACGTATAAAGATACCATGTTTATGTATCTTAAATTTTACGATTCAACAAAATACCGTATACAATTTTTAAGACACGTACCTCTTTTTATCCTGTTGAAGCTAAAACTGGCTGAAACGGAAAAAGTGAAAAAAAGCTTTATCGGTTCTATTTTAAGAGGACAGACCCAGGAGAAAATTGAACAGAAGTCTAAACAGTTTTTTGAACAGCACTACCCTAAAATAGTAAGGGAGAATGCATTGGATTTTATAAAAAATATCGATAGGAATAATACACAGAGTTTATTAGTAACCGCTTCATTGGACATCTGGGTAAAACCATTCGCCGAAGAACTGAAAATGGAGCTTGTTTCTACGCGGGCAGAGTTTAAAAACGGTATTTTCACCGGAAACTTTGTAGGAAAAAATTGTAACGGAAAGGAAAAATTGATAAGAATCAAAGAGGAAATTAACGATTCCAAGTACGATAAAATTATTGCATTTGGTGATACTTCCGGAGATCGGCCAATGTTGAAATGGGCAAATGAGGGACATTACCAATTTTTTCACTAATTTTGGGAGATAAAATTGTAAAAAATGAAAAGCCTGATCATTGCATGTGCAGTACTCTTTATGGGCTGTGCCAGCACTTCATCTCAGAAGTCTTCTGTTATGCAGCAAAGTACGGAGCTCCTCGTTTCTGAAAATCAGGGAGGAACCGATGCTCCCGGCTTTAAGATCATTGAAGACGAAAAGGATTTTCGTAATATTATCAGCGGAAGTTTTGGTATTTCAGAACCGGGAAAAGAATCTTATATTAAATATCCACAATTTCCGAAAAATAAAAAAGTTGTTGTATACAATTTGGGAACCTTCAGATCTGGAAGTCACAAAATTGAAGAAATTAAAAATATATCTGTGAAAAATAAGATTCTGTATGTAGAAGTTCCTGCCGGAGAGCCTTCCGGTGGAATGGAAATTCAGGTAATTTCAAACCCGTGGTTTATTTTTACTGTTCCCGCAGATTATCAGTTTAACTCCGTAGAATTAAAATATTCAAAATAACAATGGATAAAGTATATTTAGATAATGCCGCAACCACTCCGCTTGCAGAAGAAGTTATAGATGCAATGGTGGGCACAATGAAGATGAATTTCGGAAACCCCTCTTCAACGCACAGCTTTGGCCAGGAAGCAAAAATCCTTATTGAAAATGTAAGAAGACAGGTTGCAGACTATCTTCATGTAACTCCTGCTGAAATCATTTTCACTTCCTGTGGTACGGAATCAAATAATATGATCATCAAGTCCTCGGTAGAACACCTTGGGGTAGAAAGAATCATCAGTTCTCCTCTGGAACATAAATGCGTTTCTGAAAGTATTCTGGATATGAAAAACAGAAAAGGAGTAGAGGTAAACTACATCCGTCCGAATGAAAAAGGAGATATTGATCTTGCTAAATTAGAAGAACTTTTAAAAGCTTCAGATAAAAAAACACTGGTAAGCTTAATGCATGCCAACAACGAAATCGGAAATATCATTAACCTTAAACAGGTTGCCCAGCTTTGCAAACAGTATCAGGCACTTTTCCACTCAGATACCGTGCAGACAATGGCTCATATGAACCTTGACTTCTCTGATATCCCTGTGGACTTTGCATCGTGTAGTGCCCACAAGTTTCATGGTCCGAAAGGAGCTGGATTTGCATTTATCAGAAAAGCAACAGGTTTAAAAGGAATTATTACCGGAGGACCTCAGGAAAGAAGCCTTAGAGCGGGAACTGAAAATGTTTGTGGTATCGTAGGATTAGGAAAAGCATTAGAACTTTCTCTGAATCATATGGAGGAATACACCCGTCATATGCAGGATATCAAGGATTATGCAATTGAAAGACTTTCTGCCGAAATTGAAGGAATTAAATTCAATGGAAGAAGTGCAGAAAAGGAAAATAGCCTTTATACAGTTTTAAGCGCATTACTGCCTTATAAAAATCCATTGATAGGACTTCAGCTGGATATGAAAGGAATTGCAATTTCTCAGGGAAGTGCATGTTCATCAGGAGCATCAAAGCCTTCAATGGTGATGATGATGGTGCTTTCTGAGGATGAAATGGATCACTGTACCCCATTACGTATCTCTTTCAGCCATATGACGACTAAAGCGGAGATTGACACACTGGTCAACGCATTAAAGGAAATCTCAAGCGATTACACTATAGAAAAAACTAATGTTGAGCATAGATAGTCTTGTGCTTTAAAAATCGTAATTTTGAATATCCAAAAGGATTAAAAGAAAATAATATTAATTAAAATAAAAGAAACAAAAATGGCTTTAGAAATTACAGACAGCTCATTTCAGGATACGGTTTTAAAATCAGATAAACCGGTATTAGTAGACTTCTGGGCAGTATGGTGCGGACCTTGCAGAACTTTAGGACCAATCATCGAAGAAGTAGCATCAGATTTTGAAGGTAAAGCAGTAGTAGGGAAAGTAGATGTAGACAACAACCAGGAGATTTCTATGCAGTACGGTATCAGAAATATTCCTACAGTTCTTATTTTTAAAAATGGAGAAGTAGTAGACAAATTAGTAGGTGTAGCTCCAAAAGAGGTAATCGCTGAAAAATTAAGCGCTCACTTATAAAAAAAATAAGTTTGATAATGAACGCCTTCCAGTATTGGGAGGCATTTTTTTTAAAATAATTTGCAGGTAACAAAAAAAGTTGTAATTTTGCAACCACGAAAAAGAAACGACGTTCTTTAAAATAATGATCCGGTAGTTCAGCTGGTTAGAATGCCGCCCTGTCACGGCGGAGGTCGCGGGTTCGAGTCCCGTCCGGATCGCAGAAGTTTTCTCAATTTACTTTAAAAAAATTGATCCGGTAGTTCAGCTGGTTAGAATGCCGCCCTGTCACGGCGGAGGTCGCGGGTTCGAGTCCCGTCCGGATCGCGGAAGTTTTCTCAATTTACTTTAAAAAAATTGATCCGGTAGTTCAGCTGGTTAGAATGCCGCCCTGTCACGGCGGAGGTCGCGGGTTCGAGTCCCGTCCGGATCGCAAAAAAGTCTTCTAGAAATAGAAGACTTTTTTATTTTCCATTTGTAAGCGGAATGATATAAGGAGAGTCGATAGCCTGAATAAGATGTAAGTTCAGAACAGTTTTCACTTATTTACACCATCCCTGTGAAATCTTCAGTTTTTATGAATCAAGTGCAAAAGTTTTAAAATAGCGTTGTATAATTGATTCTTTATCAGGATGCTTTCTACGGTTGCATAAACAAATATTTTTATATGAAAGGCTAAAGAATTCACACCGGAGAAAGTATATTCTTAAGTTTTTTCCAAAGCAGCTTTGATTTCAATGACAAGGGATCATAATTATAAAATCCGGAATATTGCTATTCCGGATTCTGTAATCTTTTATCAAATATATTATTTACGGTTACTGTCTATAAAGCTCTTTTAAACAATTGAATGGTCATAGTTCCACGGCCCCAATTGTAATTTGGCTGGTTTCCTCCATCCCACATATTATAAACAAGCATACATGTTCCTGCTCCACTCCCTTCTGCATATCCCGCTAGCTTATAGGTTACAGTCATATCAGAAGAGGTGTTATTGGTGATGTCTTCTGAAAAATTACCATTGATAGTTCCCATTCTTGCAGCCGAAGTTAGTCCTTTTAAGGATACTTTTCTGGAGCCTTCCTGCTGTTCTACACCATTTTTGTAAAATGTAACCCCGATGTAAGATACCCTGTCCGGATTTGCACAATTGGTGTCATGAGTACCGGCAGGAATAGAATAGTTCAAAATGACTCTGCCAACAGTATTGGGAGGGATGGTAATCGTTCTGCTGAAATTAACTAGATCTATATTTGCGTAGCTTATAATAGGGTAGTTGTAATCGTAATGTACCGAACCTCCTGCCTTATTGACAAGTATATCATCTAAACTGAATTTGTCAGGAGGAAACATAGCTTCCAAAGGAACTTTTTTTGCTGTTCCGTCACTTTTCAATACTATAATTCTTTCTGTAGAGGCTACACCTGTTTCATCCGGGACACCTCTGAATCTTACATTTCCGTCTACATCAAGCTTTTGGGTAGGAGACATGGCATAATTGATATCAGAACGTCCTATTCCCATATTCCCGTTCTCATTGATTACGGCAGCTGGCCGGTCACTGGTAGAGAATGTAAGGGATGAAGAATTGGTTGTTCCATTTCCCCAATAATTGGCTTTTATCCCTGCTAATGGAAAATCAGCTCCTGAAATCTTTCCATTAAAGGATAATTTTCCAAGCTCCGTTCCGGTAGATAAGTTACTGTTTCCGGTTCTTTCTAACGCAATCAAAGGAGAATTGCTTACAGATTCTACTTTCATCTGATGACTTCCCGTTGTAGAATTTTCTTTTATATGCAATCCGCTGTCCGGTGATGAAGTACCGATTCCCACCGTACCATCGTCTTTAATCACAAAATCAGTATTGGCAACCCTTCCTGTACCGGAAGAAGTATTTCCTAATTTTACCATTGTATTAACAGGATCGTCAATAAAAGCATCCGGCGTAAGGTCTCCGGCAGCTATATTTCCTGCATACAACTTTTGCCACTTATTCAGACTGCCGTCAAAATAATAATATCCGGAGTTTTTAATATCAACAGTCTGGCCTGCCGGGGCTGTATCAGCGGCTGTAACATACACCATTGCTCCTGTCTGGCTGGCTGTATAGGTCTTTGCTCTAAGCTGGGTTCCTGTAATTCTTGGTGCAATAATGCCGTCCAGTACATTGGTAGAAGTGGGCTTTCCTGTTACATCTAAACTGGCCTGAGGAGTTGTAGTATTAATTCCCACCTGGGAGAATATTTGTAAAGAAATTAAAATACTACCTAATAATAAAACATTTTTTTTCATCCTTTTTAAATCATCTTAATTGTGCTGCAAATCTAGAAGATTAAAAAAATGAAAAAGAATAACAGGGTACATCACTTATACTACATTTGTTATTTTGCTTTATTTTCAGCGGGACATTTTTTTGGATAGATTATGTGATGTAATTTAAGGCATTGATAATGAATGAAATAAAAAAATACTATTTTCCTGATTTTTGTATTATTTTCTATATCAAATTTCGACAAAAAATTACAATCACTTTTATGATTTGTTTTTGAATTTATTTTCTGGATTATATCGATATAAATCTTATGTTTTAAATAAAAATTAATATGTGTAATTAAAAATATTAATTATAATTATTATCTTCGCTTGATAATAGAAACCACTGGTTGTTGAATTAATAGAAAATCTACATTCAGGTTTGTTTGTGTATGGGGAATTTTTTTAAAATCAGGGAGTTAAGATGTGTGATTGGGTGGTCGTTTTTTATTATTGATATTTCTTTCATATTTTTTTTAGCTTTAATTTCATATTTACTTTTAAAAAACCTGGAGGTACAAATTAATTTGATTGGGCATCAAAATGAAAAAATAATTTTGATGATAAAGATTGTTATCCTGCTTATAACAGAAAATGAAATTATAAGACATTTTGTTTCTTTTGACTTTTTTAAAACTGCATGGTTTTCTACCAGTGCATTGATAGTATTTTCTGGATTATATTTTATATCCGGATTTGTTTTCGGTGCTCCCGTTCATTTGTCCTCTATTCTGTTTTTATTTTTCTTTGTTTTTACAATATTCAAAATGGTAACTACATTTCTTAATAATAAATGTGTCAGAAAAATTCCTCATGATATAAACATTATGATTCAGGATTAAATTGAAGAAATTGAGTTGATGAATTGTAAAAAGGAAATGTCATTAAAAATTTACAAGCAATGTAGAATATCTGAAAATGAAGCATATAATTAAAATTAAAGAATTAAATAAATAAAAAAGTTGATATTAAAATAATAATTTCATCATTTTGTTTTTAAACGGAATGAAAATTGCTAGAGAAAGAAGTGATTTTAGCATGAGAATTTAAAGCACGCTTTAAAATATTTAAATAGTATAGTCGTTTTATTACAATACATATTTAAATATAGTTGAAATCAGTTCGATAAACCTAAATAATAACACAAGTAGATAAGAATAATAACATATGAATAAAACTATTATTGCATATATAGTACTGTTATCGGTTACTTTATTATCATGCAGACCGAAGCAGAATATGGTATATATGTCAAAGCATAATATGGAAGAAGAGGTTGCAAAAGCCAAGTTTCAGGGCCTGCATATTCAGGAAGGAGATGCTCTCCTGATTCTTGTATCTGCACTTGACGAAATAGCAGTGAAGCCTTTTAACCTTAATACCGCAAATAAGGTAGGGGGTGACACAAGCAGGGGAATTAACCAATATGTAGAACCAAGTCAATACCTTGTCAATGAAGAAGGTTATATTTCTTTTCCGGTTTTAGGAAATGTGTACGTTAAAGGAATGACACAGGTACAGCTAAAACAGGAGCTTGAATCGCGTCTTAAGAGATATCTGACAGATCCATTGGTGACCATTACCCTTAAAAATTTTAATGTAAGCGTTTTAGGAGAGGTAAAGGAACCGGGGCAGAAAGAAAGTGTTTCTCAAAAAATCAATATTTTTCAGGCGCTTGGGCTTGCAGGTGATATGACGGATTTCGGAGACCGTACCAATGTTAAGCTTATCCGTGCCGATGATAGCGGAACAGATCAGATTGTTAATATCGATCTTACAAGATCTGATATAGTCAGTTCGCCCTATTATTATATGAAGCAGAATGACATATTATATGTGCAGCCGGACAAAAATAAACAGGTTCAGGCTAACTCGAATCCAAACAGAGCCCTTACATTCCAGATTATTGGTGCTTTACTGACAGCTGGTACACTTATTATTGCTTTAACTCGTAAATAAATATGCAGCAGATAGAATTTCAGGAAAGTGAAGAATCTTTGAATTTAAGAAAGATCATTGGGAAATATTTAGTCAAATGGCCTTGGTTTATAGCATCTGTCCTATTATTTGTTACTGTGGCCTTTATATATCTAAGATACGCTGTACCTCAGTATCAATCAACTACTACATTAAAATTTGATAAAAAACAGTCTGATTTAACAGGTGCATTAATTGATCTTGATAACTTGGGGCTTGGTATAGGAAATGCAGATGAGCTAAAGAGTGAAGTGGCTGTAGTAAACTCAAGACCCATCTTGATGAAGGTTGTTGAAAATCTAAATCTTAATATACAATATTATAATTCGGGTGAGATAAGGGATTCTGAATTATTTACCCGGGTACCCATTGTTGCAGAAATTATTTCTTATAAAAATGTCAAGAAATTTGTTTCTTCCGAATATGAAGTAAAAGAAGTAAATGGAAATGAATTTGTTCTGGAGGATAAGGAAAACAAAAAAGTAAAGGGAACTTTTGGTAAAAACCTGACACTTGATTTTGGAACTGTAGTTCTTCAAAAAGTTCCGGGCCTTACCTTTAAAGATAAGTATAAAATTGTTTTCTGGAATCCAATAGAGAAGGTAAAATCTTTAGAAAAGAAAATCCAGGTGGATCTTCCGGATCAGAAAGCGATGCTTATGGACATCAGCATCGTGGGAACTGTTCCCGAAAAATCAGAAGCCATCCTTAATGAAGTAACCAAACAATATAATCTGGATGGGCTAAGAGATAAAAACTTACAGGCTCAAAATACACAGGAGTTTATCGATAAACGATTAGAAGTTATTTCACGGGATCTTTCCGGAGTTGAGAATCAGAAAGAAGACTTCCAGAACCGTAACAAAATCGTAGACTTAGAGGCTCAGGCTCAATTGGCGCTTCAAAATACAAACGAGAACACAAAGCAGCTTCTTCAGCAGCAAACACAGCTGGATCTTCTTAATTCCCTTCAAAATGAAGCTTCAAAAGGAGATAATCAGCTTATGCCTTCAAATTTAGGACTTAACCCTTCTTTGGAACAGGCAATTTCACAATACAATACGCTGGTTATCACCAGAAATAAAACTTTGAAGCAGGCTACCAATGAAAACCCTGCAGTGATAGAAATGAATAAAGAAATTTCTTCACTAAAAGAAATCGTAAGAGATAACATCCGTCAGCAGAAAGCAACAATCCAGGCATCTATTGCGCAGGTAAACAGCCAGATTTCTGCCAGCACAGGAATGATTGAAAAAGTTCCGGGACAGTCGAAAATCTACAGAGGTATCGAGCGTCAACAGAACCTTAAAGAGCAGCTTTTCCTTTTCCTTTTACAAAAAAGGGAAGAAAATGCGATCAATCTATCTGTTAATGTTCCGAAAGCTAAAATTGTAAATCCTGCTTATACTGATGATGTTCCTGTTTCACCTAAGAAAAATATCATTCTTCTGGCTGCAGTTCTATTAGGATTGATGCTGCCGTTGGGAGTGTTCTATCTTTTCTTCATGTGGGATGATAAAATCTACAACCGTACAGATATTTCAGAAAATTCGTCACTTGGAGTGCTTGCAGATATTCCTTCTCTTAAAGATAATCAGAATCACCTTGTACAGAAAAACGATTTCTCAGAGCTGGCTGAAGCATTCAGAATATTGGTTTCCAATCTTAAATTTCTACTTCCTAAGAAAGATTCAGCGAAAGTCATACTGGTAACTTCTTCTGTGAAAGGAGAAGGAAAAACGCTGGTTTCTGTAAATCTTGCTCTGACATTGGGAAGCAAAAACGGAAGATCATTACTCATTGGTTCGGACGTCAGAAATCCGCAGATCCAGAGATATGATGATGAACGTATTAAGAATGCCGGTCTTACGGAATATTTATATGATGAAACTACAGATGTAAAAGACCTTATACATACCTCCGATACCAATCCTGAATGTGATGTAATCTATGCGGGATCTATTCCTCCAAATCCTCAGGAGCTTCTTTCCAACGGTCGTTATCAGAAGCTTATCAGTGAGATGTCGTCCCGTTACGAATATATTGTGATCGATTCTGCTCCGCTGATGCTTGTTTCAGATACATTGAGTATTTCTGATACAGCCGACGCTTCATTATACGTAGTAAGATCGGGAGTATCAAGAAAAATATTAATAGATTTTGCCAATAAACTGGTTAAAGAATCAAAAATATCAAACGTTTCTTTCGTAATCAATGATGTTTCTAAAAATGTTGGTGGTTATGGCTACGGATACAACTATGGCTACGGTTACGGATATACAGCTGATAAGAAGAAAAACTGGTGGCAGAAGCTTTTTAATAAATAAATCAAATTATCTTCAAAATAAACATTAAAATAAAGTAAGAACATCACATTTAATATGAATATACATAATAAAATTGGGGTAATCGGATTGGGATATGTAGGATTACCACTGGCCCGTTTATTTGCAACAAAATATGCCGTAGTGGGTTTTGATATCAACCAGGCCAGAATTGCAGAACTGAATAGCGGAAAAGATTCTACTTTGGAAGTAGAAGATGAAGTACTGCAGCCGGTTTTAGTAAAAGAGAACCCATTTTCAAACTCATCAAAAGGATTGCTTTGCTCATCTGATCTGGAAGATATTAAAGAGGCTAACATCTATATCGTAACTGTTCCTACACCGGTAGACAGACATAATCGTCCGGACCTGACGCCTCTATATAAAGCATCTGAAACAGTAGGAAAAGTATTGAAAAAAGGGGATATTGTTATTTATGAATCTACTGTTTATCCCGGTGTTACAGAAGAAGAATGTATCCCTGTGCTTGAAAAAGTTTCGGGATTGAAGTTTAACGAAGATTTTTTTGCAGGATATTCTCCTGAAAGAATCAACCCAGGAGATAAAGAACGTACCGTAGAGAAGATTTTAAAGGTAACTTCAGGTTCTACACCGGAAATTGGTAAAAAAGTTGACGAATTATATAAATCTGTAATTGCAGCAGGTACCCATTTGGCACCTACCATCAAAGTAGCTGAAGCATCGAAAGTTATCGAAAATTCACAACGTGATATCAATATTGCTTTTGTGAATGAGCTTGCCAAAATATTTAATCTCCTGGATATTGATACACATGCAGTTCTGGAGGCAGCAGGAACGAAATGGAATTTCCTGAAATTCAAACCCGGATTGGTAGGAGGACACTGTATCGGGGTAGACCCTTTCTATCTTGCCCAGAAAGCGCAGGACGTAGGATATTATTCTGAGCTTATCCTTACAGCAAGAAGACTGAATGATTCCATGGGGCAGTTTGTAGCTTCCGAGGTGGTAAAAACAATGATTAAGAAAAGAATCAACATTACGGATGCCAAAGTACTGAATCTTGGAATCACTTTTAAAGAAAACTGTCCGGATGTAAGAAATACGAAAGCTGCAGATGTTATCAATGCGCTGGAAGACTATTCTGTAGAAGTTACAACATATGATCCGTGGGCAAATCCAGAAGAAGTAATGCATGAATATGGTATACAATCTACCAATTCTCTTGAAGATGTGAAAGGACAGTTTGATGCAATTGTTCTTACAGTTTCTCATGATGAATTCCTGAATATTGATCTTTCACGTTATCTGAAGGAAGAAGGAGTTTTATATGATGTTAAAGGAATTTTAGAGAAATACGATAATCGTTTATAAAAAATAGAAGAATGAAAATAGCAGTCGTAGGAACAGGGTATGTAGGTTTGTCTAATGCCGTCTTATTGGCCCAACATAATGAAGTTGTAGCTTTAGATATTGTTCAGGAAAGAGTAGAATTGCTTAATTCTAAAAAATCTCCTATTGAAGATGAAGAGATCAGTACGTTTCTAAGTACTAAACCCCTTAATTTCAAAGCCACTTTAGATAAAAAGGAAGCTTACGATAAGGCTGAATATATTATTGTTGCCACTCCAACAGATTATGATCCCACTACCAATTATTTCGACACAAGCAGTGTTGAGAATGTAATTAAGGAAATTGCAGAGTATAATTCTGAGGCTGTAATTATTATTAAATCTACAGTTCCGGTGGGGTATACCGTAGAATTAAAAAGCAGAATGCATTTAGATAATGTAGTGTTTTCTCCGGAATTTTTGAGAGAAGGCAAAGCTTTATATGATAATTTATATCCTTCGAGAATTATTGTCGGGGAGCAAAGCGAGCGAGCAAGGATTTTTGCAGAATTACTGAAAGAAGGTGCGGTAAAAAAGGATATTCCGGTTTTGTTTACTAATCCTACCGAAGCAGAAGCCATTAAATTGTTTTCCAATACCTATCTGGCATTGAGGGTAGCTTATTTTAACGAATTAGACAGCTATGCGCAAATCCACGAGCTGGATACCCGCCAGATTGTGGAAGGTGTTGGTCTGGATCCAAGAATTGGTTCACATTATAATAATCCGTCTTTTGGATACGGAGGATACTGCCTGCCTAAAGATACCAAACAGCTTTTGGCAAATTATAACGCTGTTCCCAATAATATTATCCAGGCAATTGTAGATGCCAACAGAACCCGTAAGGACTTTATAGCAGATTCTGTGCTTGCCAAAAAACCAAAAAAGGTAGGTGTTTACCGTCTGATCATGAAAGCAGGCTCCGACAATTTCAGAGCATCTGCCATCCAGGGCGTAATGAAAAGGATAAAAGCTAAGGGAGTAGAAGTAGAAGTGTTTGAGCCGGCCCTTAATGAAGAGTCTTTTTTCGGTTCCAGAGTAGTAAAAGATTTAGAACTTTTCAAGAAAGAATGCGATGTCATTATTTCTAACCGCAATGCACCGGAACTTGCTGATGTACAGGAAAAAGTGTACACAAGGGATCTATTTGGTAATGATTAAAAGTAAATAAATTGTCCAGTACAAAAAAGATCGCAAAAAATACAATATTACTCTATATAAGGATGATCATCAATATGGGGATCTCCTTATATACTTCAAGGATTATTTTACAGAAGTTAGGCGTAGAGGATTTTGGGATATATAATTTAGTAGCGGGGGTAGTTGTATTATTCTCTTTTTTAAATAATGCAATGACAAGTGCTACTCAACGATTTTTAAATATTGAATTAGCTTCAAAAATCAAAGAAAAAGTTAATAGAGTTTTTTGTATGAGTCTCAATATTCATATAATTATCTCAATTATTGTATTGGTTTTGTCGGAGACTATTGGATTGTGGTTTTTAAATTACAAATTAAATATTCCAGTTAACCGGCTTAATGCAGCGAATTTTGTATTTCAATTTTCTATAATTACAACAATAATTAATATCATTAGAATACCTTTCAATGCTACCATACTCGCGAATGAAAGGATGTCTTTCTATGCCTATCTGGGTATAGTAGAGACTATATTAAAACTAGCTATTGTATTTTTATTATCTCTTTTTGTTGAATATGATCAGCTGATAGTGTATTCATTTTTATTATTACTGGTCAATCTTATAATTAATGTAATCTATAAAATTTATTGCTATAGGAACTTTAAGGAAGAAACTGCTTACCATTATTTTTCTGACAAAAAACTATTCAGGGAATTATTATCTTTTTCTGGTTGGAGCTTATTCGGACAAGTGGCTGTTTTAAGTTCAACACAGGGATTGAATATGATTATGAATATATTCATCGGTGTAACTATAAATGCAGCCTTAGGTATCGCGAATCAGGTAAATAGTGTTTTATATAGTTTTGTTTCCAATATGCAGGTAGCATTCAATCCACAAATTACTCAGAGTTATGCTTCAAATGATTTGGAAACACATAAAAGATTAGTATTAAATACTTCGAAATATTCAGTATTTCTATTTTTAGTTTTATCAATACCGATTTTATTACATACCGAATTTATTTTAAAATTATGGCTGGGTGTCAACTTACCTCAATATCTTGTAAGCTTCACTCAGATCGTTATTATAGGCTCTATTATCAATGCCATAGTTGGACCATTTTGGATGTCTGCTAATGCCATTGGAAATATCAGAAATTATCAATTAGGGGTTTCATTAATATTATTATTAAATCTTCCGCTGGCATATATATTCTTAAAATTAGGTTTTTCTCCTGTATATATTATGAGCTTAAATGTTATTTTAAATTTATGCACCTTCATATTTCGTTTTCTTTATGTTAATCATAAATTGAAATATGATTGGCCAGATGTACTACTTTATTTAAAACAGACCTTCCTGGTTATTTTCTCTTGTTTTATTCTGGTATGGGTCATAAAAAAATTAGATTTTAACAGCTACTTTTTTGCAATATCTTCAACCATTGGTGCTGAGATTATTTTGTTGGTATTAATTATTCTTATTGGTATTAAGCGGGAAGAGTATTTACAGTTTAAGAAAACAATCATAAAAAAAATAAAGAAATAAATATGGATTTATTTAACAAAATAAAAAATAAAGCAAATTCAATTATCAATAATATACAGAATAATGCCAGAGTAGATAAAATTGCTGATGAAATTTCTAATTGCAGTTCAAAGCGGTTATTCTTATTTCAGACTCCTACTCATACTAATATTGGAGATCACGCTATTGCCGAGGGGCAGCTAAAATTTTTTCAGGAAAATTTACCCGGGCATCACATTTTTGAGATCAATCAGTCTCAGATGAAGTATTTTATAGAAAAGTATAGAAATACTATTAAGCCTGATGATTTGATATTTGTTCATGGCGGTGGCAATTTTGGGAATGAATATATGAGGGAAGAAAATTTAAGGAGAATGGTAATTCAAAATTTTCCTGAAAATAAAATTATACTGTTTCCACAAACGATTTATTATTCAAATGACCAGATTGGTGAATCTGAATTAAAAAGAACACAAGATATTTTTGGAAAACATAAAAATTTGATTTTGACAGCCAGGGAGGAAAAATCATTTGAATTAATGCAAAAATATTTTCCAAAAAACAAAGTAATTCTGACGCCAGATATTGTTCTTTACACTGAATATAGTTTTGAAAATGAGCGGGAATATGCATTGGAAGTAATCAGAAATGATCAGGAATCAATATTAACAGCAGATGATAAAGATAAAATTACTCAAATCTTAAAAGAAAGATTTGACAAGATAATTAATTCTGATATGCATTGTGATAAAATAACAGATTTAGATATAAAATCTGTTAGAAAGAAAATATTGACTAATAAGCTGTTACAATTTTCTAAAGCAAAGATAGTGGTTACTGACAGATTACACGGAATGGTTCTTTGCATCATTACAGGAACACCATGCGTGGTTTTTTCGAATTATAATCAGAAAGTTATAGGAACTTACAACTGGATTAAGTATTTAGAATATATCAAGTTTGTTAAAAATGTAGAGGAAGCAAACACAGCAATAGATGAGTTATTGAGCAATGATAAATATGAGAAATATAATCCTCAGGAGATAAGGAAGTTTTACCTACCATTAATAGAGAATGTAAATGAATGATGTTTTTTTATCAATTATCGTCCCAATATATAATGTTGAAAATTATATAGAAAAATGTATTGCCAGTATAATACAAAATACTTCTGCTAATTTTGAACTGATCCTGGTAATTGATGGATCTCCGGATAATAGTATCAGTATTTGTAAAAAATATAAAGAAGCTGATAAAAGAATTGTCATCCTGGAAAAAGAAAACGGAGGGCTTTCTGATGCCAGGAATGCCGGATATAAAATAGCCAAAGGTGAATATATCTGGTTTGTTGATGGAGATGATTATATTGAAAGTGATAGTATTGATATCTTTTTTGAAAAAATCAATAAAGAGACCGATATTTTCTTATTTAATTATCAGGAAATTTATGAAAATAAAATTGTCAAATTTGAAAAATTTGAAAATGAAGAAAAGATCAGTGGCCACGATTTGCTGTTAAAATACAATAACTATGGTGTTCAGGCATGGACACAGATCTATTCAAAAAAATTCTTGGATCAATATAAGATCATATTTGAAAAAGGAGCTATCTATGAGGATGTGTTATTTAATACACAAGTCTATAGTAAAAATCCTGCGCTGCAAGTTATTGACAATATCTTCGTAAACTATGTACAAAGGGGAGAGTCAATCATGAAGAAAAAGCAGACTATAAAAAATGTAGAATCAGTTTTAAAAATTTTAGAATTATATAATAAGAAAGATATAATAGATTTCTTTCCTGAAAAATTCATCATAAACAGACATCACTATTATTTTAGTTTGCTGTTCATTTTTTTACATAAAAGCAATATGAAAAAAAATGAAATTATGGATCTTTTAAATACTATCAGTAAAAAAAACTTTTTTGTTTTTACAAGAGAGTATGATTCTTTTATTGTGAAATATATCAAAAGAAAACTATTTCCTTCCAAATCGGTTTTTATTTATAAAAATTGGAATTTTATTTTCCTTCTGATAAGATTGGATAATTTGATTAATAGATGAATTACCTAAAGAAAAATATAACCCCAATATTAATCATTTCACAAATATTTGGTTTATACGGTGGTATGCTACAGGCACCGAGACTTCTTGCTATTTTATTTTTACCGTTACTAATACAGGATTTAAATAAAAAGCTTATTAAAGGGAAAGAGTATTTATTATTTTTCTTTTCTTTTATTGTGTATTGTGTATTATCAATGTTATTTTTAACATTTAATAATGACCAATCCTTAAAAGAGTTTGCTTATGCATTGATAAATTTCATCATTTTTGTTGAAATACTAAATTTTAGCAAGTATTTAAGTTTGAATAAACTGATCAATGGCTGGGTTATATTTGTATTACTAAGTATTCCAATTGCACTTATAGAAATTAATTTCAATTTACACTTTTCCAATTCTAAGTTTGGAGATGATACGGTATTAGGAGGAGTAGGAACTCTTAGAAAATATGCAGCTATTACTTTTGGAAATTATAATTTGTATAATCACCTTTTGGCAATTTCATTCCCTTTTATTTTAGCCAAACTTAAGTTTATTTCAAGCAAGTTTTTTAAAATACTTTATATCCTTTTTATTTTAGCAATCGTTTGGGTTGTACTGACTAATGCAAGCCGCGGAACGATGCTGTGCTTATTGATATCTACAATTATATATATTATTTTTTATTCCAGTAAGTCAATAAGCAAAACCATTATTTATACATTCATTTCGATAATAGCATCTGTTGCAGGTTATATATATGTAATGAATAATGCATCATTTTCTTATTTAAAGACAAGAATTGAACAAAAAGGACTGGAAGACAATTCCAGAAAGGAAATGATTAATGTTGGTATCGATATGTTTATAAACTCAAAATTTCTGGGTGTCGGAGCTGGTAATTTTTCTGAAACGGCCAGTAAAATGACGAAAAACCCTATCCTGGTACCCCATAATTTATTTATAGAATTACTTTCTCAATATGGAATTGTTGTCTTCTTTACATTTCTTTTATTGTTATATAAAATTTTTAACCCGAAAAAGATTTTTAAAAAGCGTGAAATTCCAAACTATATTTTGTTAGGATCATTACTTGTAATGCCATTGGCGTTTACAATTAATAGTGTTTATTTAAATAATCCTTACATGTGGATTTGGCTAGCAAGTCTTTATTGTATATCATCATTTTATAAAACGACAGCTAAAAATGTTAATTGATTATATAGATAGAAAATATTCATCGTTAAGAAAACTTACTAAAGTTCAGTCTTTAGCGAGATTTTCTATTAGAAAGTTTTCAAATTTTGTCTTTCCGATATATCTTAAAAACACTAAAAAAGAAATAGTACTACCCGAACAATCGTCGGAAAATATTATTGTATCATTGACAACATTCCCGGGAAGGATATCCAAATTATGGATGGTTATAGAATGTATGCTACGACAAAGCCTGCTTCCAAATAAAATTGTATTGTATTTGGCAAAAGATCAGTTTCCGAATGAATTAAAAGATATACCGGATAATTTGATGGGGTACTATAAAAAGAATCAACTGGAAATAAAATTTGTAGACGAAGATCTCAGGTCTCATAAAAAATATTACTACGCCTTTAAAGAATATCAAAATGACGTTATCATAACAATAGATGATGATATCTTTTATCCATCAAATATCATTAAAGATTTAATGGATTTACATGAAAAATTTCCTGATACAATCTGTTGTCACAGAGCACATAAAATTGTGAGAAATGATGATGATACAATAAGCAGATATTCTAAGTGGAAAAAGGTTTTTGGAAATTTTGGACCGACATTTGATCTATTTCACACAAGTGGGGGAGGAACTTTGTATAAGACTAATTTTTTTAGTGAAGAAGTTTTAAACAAAGAGGCTTTTGTCAGCTTATGTTTTATGGCGGATGATGTCTGGCTGAATATGATGGCTCAGTTGAATAAGACAAAGACTGTGAAATCCAATTATTTTTCAAACCTGATTCCCATTGAAAATAAAAATTCAATTTTTAAACTAAGCCAGGAAAACGTTGCCGATGGAGGTAATGATAAGCAGTTACAGAATCTGATTCAAAATTATAATATTAATAATTATGAAATATTTAAGTGATTTTATAAAGATTAGTGCGGTACTACTGTTTAGCTTTTCGTATGCTCAGCAAAACAGAGTAAGCAGGTATAATGCAGATATGCAGGCATCCAAAAGCTATGGTTTGCAAAAAATGGAATTGTCGTCGGTAAGTAAAAATACTTACGATTTCATGGCATTAGGATATTTTATCAATGCCAATAACAATATGTATCTTAAAACAAAAGATAAGAAATATATTGATACTAATATTTCTGTCATAAAACCAATCCTGATTGACACCAATTCAAAGACATCTTACCAAAAAAATGGCTGGGTGATGAATGTGGGAAAAGGTAATCAGAATGCAAAAGTGAACGGACAGGAGCATTTAATTTCAGAAGGATATTTTTTCAGATACATTGGCGAATTTTTGGATATTTTAGCTAAGAATAAACTGTATACAAATTATCAGCCGGCGATAGAAAGTGGTTTAAAATACTCTTTCGATAAATGGAAAGCCAGAAGTTTTAGCCAGTATGGAGATTATTCTTTATTGTTTCATCAGAGGCTTCATACCGGAGCAAACTGGGCAGTTGTTGCACTATATCTGATGAAATATGACGAATCTAATAAAAACTCATATTCCGTGTTTGTAAATCAGTTTGATCAGCAGCTGAAAAAAGCACTGATCTTAAACAAAAGCACAGGTAGCGTTTTGTATTATACATGGAACAGTACGTATCCGGATGCTTTTTGTAAGGCTTTACAGAAAATTAAGAATTATAAGCCCGTTATACAGGATGTATCACATGGAAATCATGTCGTATTATATTTAATAAAGGCAAAAGAATTGGGAAATGCCAATTGGACCGACTTTAATTTCAGTTACCTCTGCAATACCCTGAAGCTTAAGATTCTTAAAGGAGACAGTATTGCTGATAATGTAGACGGTACTACAAATCCAAGTGTACAAAATACAGGATGGAAAATATCGGATGGCTGGATGAAACTTATCTATTTTGATACAAGTTTATATCCTTTGGTCGAGAAAAACCTTACAAATTATAGTAATAAAATTAACAATTCCTCTTTAGAGCTGCAGTTTAATTCAATTTATCCATAATGATACTTCACATTACAAACGATTACTCAGGATCCACAGTTTATAAAAATTTAGTGAGGGAGCTGGATAGTAACGGGGTGGAGCAGATTGTATACAATCCATTTCGGGAGGCTTCCAGAATAGGAAAAAATAAAATAAATTTTAAAAATAACCGCTCTCAGATTATCTACAGCCATATTTTATCAAAATATGCAGATCGGGTTTTGTATAAGAGAAAAATTAAAAAAATTGTACGGGACATTGAAGCAAAAATAGATCTCAAGACTGTCAAATTTATTCATGCTCACACATGGTACAGCGATGGCGGAGCGGCCTATGAACTTCATAAAAAATATAATATTCCCTACATAGTAGCAGTGCGTAATACTGATCTTAATGTGTTTTTGAAATATTTTCTGCACGAAAGAGGCTACGGAAAAAAAATTCTTCAGAATGCGAATAAGATCATAACCATTTCGGCAGTCTATAAAAAAAGAATGCTTGAAGATTCAAGACTGTCTCATATCCTGGAGAATGTACAGCAAAAACTCACAGTGGTCCCAAATGGTGTAGATCCTTACTGGATCGAATCAAAGGTGATGAAAAGGAATGTTGTTAAGAATGAAAAAAGCATTCAGTTGCTTTATATAGGGAAATTTAATAAGGGAAAAAATGTCTTTAACCTTATTAATGCTGTTAAGAATTATAATCACAAGGTTCAGAATAAGATAAAATTAACACTGATTGGAGGAGGAGGAAATGACGAGAAAAGAATCCTTGATTCTATTAAAAACGACCCTTCCTTTGAGTTTGTAGGAAAAGTTGAGAGTCTGCCTGTTTTAAAATCCTACTACGAACGAAGTGATTTCTTTACAATGCCTTCCAAAGCAGAAACCTTTGGCCTGGTGTATATAGAAGCCCTTCTGCAGGGTTTACCGGTGATGTACACACAAAATGAAGGGATCGACGGTTTTTATGATGATTCTATTGGGGAAAAAGTGGAAGACATTTCTGTTTCTGCGATCGAACGGGCGCTTGAACGTTTAATCCAAAAACAAGATCATTATAGTTTTGATATGGAGCAATTGTTAGAAAATCATGACTGGAAGAGAATAGCTGAAGTATACCAACAATTATATACAGAAAAAAAATAATGAACATATTATACATCCACCAATATTTCGTAACTCCTCAGGAACCCGGAGGAACAAGATCGTATTGGCTAGCACAAGAACTTATTAAAAACGGGCATAAAGTTACTATGCTCACCTCATCATCGAAATTTTCAGAGGATATTAAAGTGGTAAACATTGATGGTATTGAAGTCGTTTATATAAAAGAAGACTATGACCAGAATATGAGTGTTTCCAGAAGATTAAAGGCTTTCCTGAAATTTATGTACAAATCATCTGTAGTAGGATGGAAACAGAAAGATATTGATTTGGTGATTGCTACATCTACTCCTCTTACAATAGGTATTCCGGCACTTATATTAAAGTGGTTTAAAAAGAAACCTTTTGTTTTTGAAGTAAGGGATCTCTGGCCTGAGGTGCCTATACAAATGGGAGCCATAAAAAACAGCTGGACAATTAAAACAACTCGTCTGCTGGAAAAAACGATTTATAAAAACGCTTCCCGTGTTATTGCACTTTCTCCCGGTATGCAGGATGGAGTCGTAAAATATATTCCAAAAGAAAAAACATCAATGATTCCTAATATGGCTAAAATGGACGAATTCTGGCCTAGGGGAAAAAACGATCAACTGATGGAAAAGCTTGGTTTAAAAAAAGATTCCTTCAAAATAGTTCATTTTGGGTCTCTGGGATTGGCAAATGGAGCTCATTCAATTATTGAATCTGCCAAGTTATTAAAAGATAGAGAAGATATAGAATTTTTGTTTGTAGGAGGTGGTTCTACCGAACAGGATTTGGTAGATGAAGTAGAGAAAAACAACCTTAAAAATGTGAAGTTTCTCGGAAAGTTCCCTATGACAGACGTATCTGAGATTGTTAATTTTTCCGATGTTTCTATGATTTCCTTTCTGGATATTCCGATTTTGTATACCAACTCTCCCAACAAACTTTTCGATTCATTGTCTGCAGGAAAACCGATTATTGTAAACTCCGCCGGATGGACGAAAGATATAGCTGAAAAATACCATTGCGGATATTATGTAAACCCCAACCGTCCGGAAGAACTTGTAGAAAAAGTACTCTATTTGAAGGACAATCCTGAGGTGGTAAATAGCATGGGACAAAATTCAAGAAAATTGGCTGAAACAGTTTATGACAAGTCCATTCTTTGTAAAAAATTTGTTGAAGTTATCGAACAAACAGGATAAGCCCGGTAGTTAAATAGTACAGGGAATTTATCATCTTAGAATTTAAAGTAACAGGAGTGTTGATTTTGTGTGTGTTTATAATCTATTTTCTTAAATTTTCTAAGTGAAATTTAAAATAAAGGTGTCTAATAGCAGTTATATCTTTAATTTTTATATTTGAAAATGTGTATTTTACAGATTGCTTTGAAAGAAAAGAAATAGGTTTCTTTGGAAAAGTTAAAAAAAGCTATATATTTGCACCAGTTAAAAGCAAATGCTACTTTAATTGATCCGGTAGTTCAGCTGGTTAGAATGCCGCCCTGTCACGGCGGAGGTCGCGGGTTCGAGTCCCGTCCGGATCGCAAAAAAAGTCTTCTAGAAATAGAAGGCTTTTTTATTTTCCCCCCTTCCATTTACTATTCAATTTCATTCCTGTAAAAGTGATAATTTATCATTGACAGAATTCTCGTCTGGAAATTCGGGAATAGAAAAGTAAATAAAGTTCAGTTTTACATACTGTTGCTGATTGCTTTTTTATGTATTGTGAGATTTATACTGAATTTTTTAATGTAAACTGATCTTGGTGTAAAACTATTTTCAAAAAGAACTGGAAAGGAGAATAATGTTTATGTGAGACTCCCGGAATCCCTGTCTGGAACGCTAACCTTATAAAAATGAACTAACTATAACTCCTCATTTGCAATCCTTAAACCTCCGTTTTTTTACGGTATTTTTAAGAATATCTTTTATGATTCAAATTTAGGTCTGATATTTGTACTGGGTAGCCAAACTAAATGGCCGATTTATTTATGAAAAACATATCTGTGAAAAAATCCTTTCTTTATGTCTGTTTATGCGCTTTTTTCTTGATTTCCTGTAAAAAGGAAATAGAAAAGATAAGTGATACTTTTAAAGATACTGTTGCTTCTTCGGAAGCTTCGGAGGTAGAAAAGGATTCCATAAAGAAAGATTCTGTTCCTGTAGTGAAAAAAGAATCTGTTCCGCCTGTTATGCAGGAGAATGGTTTCTATAATGCCTTTGTTCTTCCGAAGGATAAAAAAATGCGTGATTCTGTGTATGCAGAATTCAGCAAGAAATACAGTGTAGAAGAGAGAACTGCTATTTTAGCTTTAAACAGGCTGGACTCTAAAAGTAAATGGAATGCCGATACTTTGGTTGTTCCTGCAAAAATAGATACAACAATGATGGCATATTCACCGTTTCCAATGCAGCTGGATGTATTAAGCGGAGTGAAAAAGTTTGTCATATTCTCATATCCTATACAGGCTTTTGCTGTATATTCCAATGGAAGTCTTGTAAAATGGGGCCCGACAAGTATGGGTAAAAAAGCAGCCCAGACCACAAGAGGGCTTACTTTTGCCAACTGGAAAAAGAAACTTGCCATTTCTACGGTAAGTACTGAATGGAAACTTCCTTATAACTTTAATATTCACAATATCGGAGGAATTGGATGGCATGAATATACCCTTCCGGGATATCCTGCTTCCCACTCATGTCTCCGATTGCTGAGGAAAGATGCCCAATGGCTGTATTCTTATGCAGATACCTGGATTCTGAATCCCGGCGGTGCTACAACAAAAGCCAAAGGAACAGCGGTAATGGTATTCGGAGATTACAAATGGGGAGGAAGAAAACCATGGAGAAATCTTTTGGACGATCCTAATGCCAACAATATTTCCGTTGAAGAATTGACGAAGCTTTTAGAGCCGGACGTTCCAAAAATGCTTAAAGAACAAAGCAACAGAGAAAAAGTGGTGGATTCTATCAAAGCAGCAAAAGCAGCATCTGCACCTGTTCAGAATGAAAAGCCTGCAGAACCTTTATCTAATTGATTTTCTTTTCAAATTGCAAAGTAGATTCTTCAGCAAATTTTCTAAGTTTGATCATTTCCTCCTTACCTTTATGCTGCCCGAATCTTGCAGCAATATACGTAAGAAGAATAAACAATAACATGACAAAAGAAGCGCTCAGTGCCCATGGGTATTCGGCGCTTTTTATCTGTTTCTCCACGTAATACATCGTGAAGAATGTCATCCACAGAATAGAAAAAGAAAAGTAAAGAAACATAAAAAACGTCCACACTGCGGAGCTAGGGCCAAATACTCCGCGTATTGCCGTATGCTCATCTTCCATTTCTACCCTTAAGGCAAGGCAGGGCTTCCAGTAATTATCATATTCTGTTTTTACCCAAATGGTAGCAACCTCCTTATTAATATTTCCTGAAAATTCATCTTTATGCTCTTCCATATATTTTTTAAGATTTTCAGCATACTCTTCTTTGGTAAGATGAGTAAACATTTTAAATCTGGGTCTGGTTCTTATTCTGTCTAAGGTGCTTTCTTCAGTATTCATATTTTATTCTTGATAAGGAATTGGGTCTTCAAGCATGAAGCGGAATGTAAGTTCTTCGTTTTTCCTTTGAATGATCATGGTAATATTTCTGCCCTCGCTGGACTTCATAAGTTCCATGATCTTTTCGAGAGTCATGTCTGCAGTTCGTTCTCCGTTAATGCTCAGAACTTTGTCATCTTTTTTAAGGCCTGCTTCATAGGCTGGAGAGTCTTTTCTTACTCCTGCAATGGAGAATATAGGTTTCAGACTGAATTTATACCGAAAAGCTTCTTTATAAACTTCATTTACTACTTTAGCTGATTTTTGAGTTTCAATATTTATTCTATCCTGCTGCCATTCCAATCCGTCTTGTCTGAAATCCAGTCCGCTCATATTAAAATGAAAAGGATCGTCAAAGTTTCTGTTCTTCTTAAGATATAACTTTTGATTGGGATAATCAAAAACTACAGTAAATCTACGCATAATTTCACTTCCTATGGAACCTTTTCTGTTTTCTACCAAATTAACATGCTGGATAGAAAATTCATCCGGCATAGCAGTAAGTGGCTTTTCAAATTTAAAATTTCCGAGGTAAAAATTATGAATTCTGCTTCTTTTGCCATAGATATCTCCGTTGAAACCGCGGCCAAGGAAATCATCAATATTGGGTCTGTTGTAAACGAAATTTTTAATAAGAGCAGGGAAGAGCCAGATCGCATCACTGTTTCCAAGGTCAATCAGTAATTTTGAATCTTTCTTTTCATTGGTCATTTCTACATCGGCATGCAAATAAGGCTTATTCTTTTCAATGGTAATGGGAAACTCTTCAAACCGTCTGATTTTCTTTTCCAGGAGGGCAATATTTTCATAAACGGTTATTTTCTTTGATGTATAATCTATATAAATAGGATGGTCTTTAAAAAAATGATAGCCAATCACTCCATTTACAGGAATTCCTACATGAGGCGAAATATTAAACTCTTCATCAATAATAATGTAAAGAGACATAGAGGTATTGACAATAGCATCTCCTATTTTGCCAATATTGCGTTCCGATTTCAGGCCGTCAATACTTAAACTTCCTCCAAGACCTGAAAACTTTACTTTTTCTATATTGCTTAGCTTTACTTCCTTATTTTCCAGACTAAAAAGTATGGTTTCCGAAACTCCGGTATCCAGCAGGAAGGTAAGATCAGCACCATTAACATTGATAGGGATAAAGATAAGATTGTTGATAAACCGAAAAGGAATAACCGCTTTTTTAGTATTAATTAGTTCAAAAGTGTTCTGGGCACTTACAAAAATGCTAAGCAATAATCCCAGTAAAAACAATCTAAATTTCATTTACTGAATTTACTGAATTTATCTATATGATAATAAAAAAACATTCCAAAAGCTGGAATGTTTATATAAACTACAATAATGTAGGTTTTTTTGTTGAATTTATTTCAAAACAGTCTTTGTTTATTTTGAAAAAAAGTCCATCAAATCCATATAATTTTTCTGATTGACGCCATGTCCGCTCATATACTCTCTGAACGTAAAGTAACAGCTGAGATCATAAAGCAGATCTGCGGCTTTTCTTCCCCACTCAAGCGGTATCACAGCATCATCCGTACCATGAGAAATGAAGAAACGAAGTCCTTCCAGTTTCTTTTTATCTTTTACAATACCGTCCAGAATTTTTTCTTCAGGATAGCTGCTCATACAGGCAACACGATTGAAAAGCTCAGGATGTTTTAAAGCCAGAGCGTAGCACAGTATTCCTCCCTGGCTGAAGCCGCAAAGGTGAGCTTTGCTTTCCGTAAGTCCATAGTGGTTAATAATCTTCAACATACTTTCCAGAACTGCATGTAAAGATTCATTGGCCTGAGGGACATCGATAAAATTTTCGGGATCATTAAAATTGATATCATACCATGAGTATCCTTCAAACTGAGTATCACGGGGAGCCCTGAAACTTACAATGATCCAGTCATTGGGAAGCGTTTCTCTAAAACTGAAAAGATCCTGCTCATTGCTGCCATAGCCATGAAGCATAAAAAGAATGGGAGTTTGGGAAGTAATATGTTCCGGCTCTCTTACTAAGTAATCTAAATTCATACAGCAAAGATAATTAAATACCTGCAAAATCTTAACTTTATTATTCATACAATGAACTTCTGCTGCACGATGATGTATGTGTAATGATTAATTATCTGTGGTGTATTTTTGAATTTTTCGTGATTTTTTTATTTTTATTGATTTGATATTATTTGGAAATCTTTATTGGAAAATTTTCATAAAAGTTATTTTTATATTAATAAAAAACTTATATTTGAAACATTAAAAAATCTATTTGGAGAAATGAAGCAATTTTACAATTCAAAAAGTTTACTTAGACTTTCTTTTTTATTCGTTTTATTATTTTCTGTAATCACCATTGTCAATTCTTGTAAAAAAGATGACGATGAAGAGTTTCAGGATCATGTGGTTCAATTCGAAGTGAAGACAACTTCCGGAGGAGAAATAATAAGTGTTGTAACACAGGTAGGTACAACGCAGAACACCATATACAATACTCCACAGTCTCCTGTAACTTCGCCATGGACAAGTGGTGAATTCTTTGTGAATTCCAGCCAGGCACAACTGAATCTTGATGCCAACGCATCAATGCCGGATGATAACTCTGAATTAACAATCAATCTTTACATTGATGGAGAAGTAGTAAGAACTGTTAAGAAAAAAGGTAAAGGTGTATTAGTTGCTTCTATTGATTACAGCTTCTTAGAACCGTAAATTATTTTAAACATTATATAAAAGAAACCGCTTTCAAAGCGGTTTTTTTTCATTCTTCAATCAAACCCTGCTGTACAGCCAGACTGATCAATTCTGTTGAATTCTTTGCATGAAATTTCTGCAGCAGATTCTTGCGGTGGGTGTCTACGGTAAGAGGACTTAAGAAAAGTTCTTCAGCAATTACATTGCTTGTTTTCCCCTGTGCTACCATCTGTAGAATTTGTTTCTCCCTTTTAGTGAGCCTCGGAACAGGGAGGATATTTTGAGAAGGAAGGCTGATTATCTGCTTGGTCTCATTGCAGAAAACAATATCTCCGGAAAGCGCCCCTCTTATAGATACTACAAGATCATCAATGGACGTATTTTTAAGAAGATAGCCGCTTGCTCCGTTTTGTATAGACTGCATAATAATACTTCTTTCCGAACGGTTGCTGAACATAATGACAGAGGTATTGGGTGATATTTTTTTTATTTCTCTGCAGAGATCTGTACCGTTGGAATCAGGGAGCGAAATGTCCAGAAGAACAATATCTACCATTTCTGACCGGATAAAACCCAGTGTTTCCTCACCGGATGCAAAACTTCCCGCTACATTAAATAAAGGCTGGCTTTTCAGCATCATTTTTAATCCTTCAATGACAATAGGATGATCATCTACAATGACAATATTTATTTTTTCATTCTCCATGGATATTGAGTTCTATATTAATTGCTGTTCCCTGGTGGTCAGAATTGATTTCCATTTTTCCTTTCAGGTAGTTGACTCTGTTTTTCAGATTGCGAAGTCCCATACTTTTGGTGGTATTTTCTATATTTTTATCAAATCCTTTTCCGTTATCTTCAATCGTAATGAGAAAATTTTCGCCGGACTGTGAACATTGAAGTAGAATACTGCTGGCTTTGGCATGTTTTACAGCATTGGCCAGTAACTCCTGTACAATCCTGTAAATATTAAGCTGGATATTTAAAGGTAAAGCTTTATCAATATCAATAGCCTGAAAGTCAATTTCGAGATTTTTTCTGCTGTAAAATTCACACAAATCACAGATGGCAGTTTCCAAACCAAAATTAAGCAATGATTCAGGCATTAAATTTCTGGCCACATGGCGGAGTTCACTTACAGAACTGTCCAGCTGTCCGAGAATTTTATAAAACTCCTGATCTTTTTCAGGGTTTAAATGACTGGAAGACCAGGTAGAAAAATTGATTTTCACACCCGCAAGCATTCCTCCAAGGCCATCATGAAGATCCCTTGCGATACGTTCTCTTTCCCTTTCTTCACCATCAAGAATAGCTTTGGTTAACGATAATTCTTCCTTTTGCTTAATATCATTGATTCTCTGTTCATTTATTTTTTTGTTTTTTCTGAAAATAATAAACAGGAAGATCAGAAGACTTAACGCCAACAATAAAACAAGACCCATTCCCCACAAATAAGAGTTTTTCTTATTAACTTCCAGATCTTTTTGGTTTTTCTCAGCATTTAAAGTTGCTATTTTTCTTTCTTTTTCAGCGGTATTGAATTTAGTTTCGAGTTTGTTGATTTCAAGCTTTACATTTTCTGTATTCAAACTATCGTTGAGTTTGGAATATCTTTGTTCCCACAGGAGCGCTTCTTTAGTATCTCCCAATTCTTCATTAAGCAAGGAAAGCTGCTTATAAAAAGTTTTTCTGTTATTAAGATCAATAGCCAGGGATTTTTCCGTTAAAACATCTTCCAGGGTAGCCTTAGCTTCCTTATATCTTTTAAGTTTCTTTAAAATGTCAAACTTATTGAAATAAAACATTTGAGCCAGGAGATTCTGATTGTACTTTTTGGTATAAAAAATCCCTTTTTCTATTACAGGAAGAGCTTCCTCATTTTTCTGCCGGGTAATATACAACAGGGTTTTGCTGTAATAATAAAAAGCATTGGATGAAGATTCAGGATATTCCCTGATAAGCTTTTCGGCTTTATTCAAATACTTTTCAGCCTGATCCCCATTAGCCTGATAACAGAAATTGTTGGCAGAATTGAGATAGGTAAAAAATAGCTCAGCAGAATTCGGATATTGTTTTTCAAGAATTTCCAGGGCTTTGTTATTATAACCTTCAGCTTTTTTAAACTGGGCATTATAAGTAAGAATAACGGCAAGCTGAGTATACAGGAATCCCAGGTTTCTGCTGTTCTTATATTTTTCAACCAACGGAATACTCTTTTCAAGCATGATTTTAACCAAAGGAATATAGCCCTCTTTATCCTTTTGCGAAACTCCGTAGCTGTACCAGGCAAGAGCCTGAAGAAAATCGGATTCTTCATTTTTAAATTTTGATAGAGACTGAATAGCCTGCTGATAAGAAACAGCAGCTTTCTTCTTATTCCTGTCCAGATTATACTGTCCTTCGTAATAATAATATTTGGCTGAAATAAAAGGATGGCTTTGCGCCAGTATTTTTCCGTTGGAAAGATATTTTTTACTCAAAACAGAATCATTGTTCCTGCAATAATTAGATAAAAGGAAAAAGGCCGTTGCTTTTGAAGTATCAGGATGATTTCCTCTTGTAATGCTTTGTAAGCTGTCTATATAAGATTTCTCATTAAGCGGAATGATTTGCTGGGATTGTAATGCCAAAGACAAAAACAGGCTTAACAGGACAAGTAATCTCTTCATTATGGATCAATTCTGTAAAATATTTTTTTAAACGCTCAATTTAATTAAAAATTTTAGCATAAAAAATACCGGAATTTAGGTAGAAAAAATTACTGGTTTTTCAGGATTGATAGACGTAGGTGATGCTCATAGCTTTGCAGATATCAAATCATGGATCATAGAATATTCAATATAGTAACTAAAATTTAAACAAAAGATTATGAAAAAAATGAGTATGAATAAGCTGTTAAGAGGCGCATTCGTTGCAGTAATAGCAGCAATGCTTATTGGATTTACAGTGTCATGCAGTAACGATGATGACGACAACAATGTGAATGGAGCAGGGAAAAGTCATAAAGTGGTCTTTAAAGCAATCGCTTCTTCAGGCAGTAATATTGAAGTAGCGGTGTACGGAATTGACGGTAACCCTACCACTGCGACAAGTCTTAGCGGAACAACATGGAGCAGCCCTGAGGTAACATCAGAACCGGGAGCATACAATGCCACCGTTGGAGTAAACGCTGTCGGACCGGATGCTTCTGCAACTTTGAAAGTTCAGATCTGGGTAGACGGAGAACTGAAGAAAGAAGGAACTTCCAGTGGACAATATTTGTCGGCTACTACAAGCTATACATTTTAATATTAAATTTATTTAGGAAATGAAACCGGCGCTGAGATGAATCCCAGCGCCGATTTTTATATAGTGTTTCAGATTAGCTTACTTTGACAATAAAGTAGCTTTTCTTACCTTTTTGAAGCAATAAAAATTTACCATCAATAAGATCTGTTTCATTGGCTGTAAAAGTATCATTTACTTTTTGCTTGTTGACAGAAATTGAATTTCCTTTAATCTCTCTTTGTGCCTCACTTTTAGATTTCAAGAACCCTGATTTTTCAGAAAGAAGATCAACAATATTCACTCCCAGAACATCAGCTTTTGCAATTTCTTTCTGAGGAACACCATCAAAAACTTCCAGGAAAGTTTCCTCATCAAGGCTTACAAGATCTTCAGCAGTAGAACGGCCAAAAAGAATTTCAGAAGCTTTCAATGCTTTTTCATACTCTTCTCTTCCATGTACCCAAACGGTAACTTCTTCCGCAAGTTTCTTCTGAAGCTTTCTTTCGTGTGGGGCTGTTTTATGTTCTTCAATTAAAGCTTCAATTTCTTCTTTTCCTAAGAAAGTATAGAATTTAATAAATCTTTCAGCATCCTCATCCGTAGCATTCAGCCAGAACTGGTAGAACTTGTAAGGAGAAGTTTTCTTTTTATCCAGCCAGTAATTTTCCCCGCTTTCAGACTTTCCGAATTTGGAACCGTCTGCTTTCGTAATTAAAGGAACTGTTAAAGCAAAAGCTTCACCCTGAGCTTTTCTACGGATCAATTCTGTTCCTGTAGTGATGTTTCCCCACTGGTCAGAACCTCCCATTTGAAGCTTCACATTATTGTTTTGGTATAAATGAAGGAAATCATATCCCTGGATTAACTGGTACGTGAATTCTGTAAAGCTCATTCCGTCTGCACCGGATTCTCCTGAGAATCTTTTTTTTACGGAATCTTTTGCCATCATATAGTTGACCGTGATATTCTTTCCGACATTTTTAGCAAAATCAAGGAAAGAAATATTCTTCATCCAATCGTAGTTGTTCACCAGCTCAGCTTTGTTAGGCTCATTTCCTTCAAAATTAAGGAACTTTGAAAGCTGTTTCTTTAAACAGTCTACATAATGTAAAAGAGTTTCCTCATCCAGAAGGTTTCTTTCTGCAGATTTCCCGGATGGATCCCCGATCATTCCTGTAGCGCCTCCTACCAGAGCAATAGGTTTGTGGCCATGCAGCTGGAAGTGAGCCAGGATTTTTATCTGGATAAGACTTCCGATATGTAAAGAATCGGCGGTAGGATCAAAACCAATATATGCAGTAGTTACCTCTTTATTCAGTTGTTCATCGGTTCCTGGCATCATATCGGCAAACAGACCACGCCATTTCAGTTCTTCTATAAAGGAATTCATTGATTTTTAACTTTAAAATTTTAAGATGCAAAGATAATAAATTCCGAAGTATTAAGGGTAAAGCCTTTTTACCATTTTAGCTTTCCTATACTTTGTTTTTCAGCCCAAATAATCTATATTTGTTATTAATGAACGACGAACAGCTATTCCTGCTCATCCAGAAGGCCAAGGATAAAGACCAAAAGGCCCAGACTAAACTCATCAATGTTTTTTGGGTGGATGTTTTCTCATTTGTTATGAAGAAAGTGAGAGACGAAAATGATGCTGATGAAATTACTGTCAATGTTTTTTCAAAAGTACTGTCAAAACTGGATATGTTCGATCCTCATTTTCAGTTTAAAACCTGGGTACTGACCATTGCCCAGAATACCGTTATTGATTTCTGGAGAAAGAAAAACCGCGACAACGAAGACGCTGTTGAAAATCTTGATGAGGTCAAAAACCAATACGCAAAATCACCGGAAGAACTGCTTATCTCCGAAGAGGAACAGAAGAAAATCATCAAAACCATAGAATCCCTGGATGCCAATTATCAGGACATTATCAGATTGAGATTTTTTGAAGAAAAAAGCATCAAAGAAATTGCTGATGAATTGGGAATTTCAGTCGCCAATACCAAAGTAAGAGTCATGCGGGCCAAAAAAGTCCTGGCAGAACTGTTGAAGAATAATGAATTTGATGATCATTAAATTCAATAATATTATTCAATAGAAACGGACTTGTCATTCTGAACGAAATGAAATGGAGTGAAGAATCTCATAAATTTGTTCATCAATAAAATTCTTCCTTCGCCAGAACAACAAGATTTACAATTGGCTTCAGCCCAAACTTACATCCCACGACTTTTATTTAGAAATAAACCTCTTCTTTTGTTTTTGGAAGAATTATTTTCTGTTGCTTTTCCTGATTCCTGTTTTGCAAATTAATTTTCAGCCCTTTTTTAATATAAGTTTCCTTTAAGGATTTACCATATTCAGCTGTATTTTCTACCTCTTTGGAATAGTTCAGCTGTCCTGTTGAAAGGTTAAAATCTATATCTTTCCAGTAATCTCCAGGCCTTCCCGAAGTTGAGGAGGTTCCTATCAGTTCAAAATGTCCGTTCTGAAATCTGTATTTGTCTGTAACATCCCATTTCCAGCTGCTTCCGCCGTTTTGAGAAATAATCAGAATTCCTTTTTCTATTTTCGTTTCTCTGTAAGGGTCACCCATCATACCTCCGCCGTTGCTTTCCATAACAGCATTTCTGGATTTTTCAAGGATTGTCCATGCACCGCCAACCTTTTTCAGGATCTGGATTTCACGGATGTTTCCCATATCAGTAGTGTCCTTTGTGTTGTAGATAATTACTTTTTCAGGAATTTTATCACTATCAAGATCTCCGTCTACAGTCTCAATAACCGTGGAACCTGCAGGCTGAAATTGTTTTTGGGCAAGAGAAAATGTTCCGCATATCGCGAATAAAAGGAAGAATATTTTTTTCATAAGAATATTTTGAGGATATAAATATACAAATGATATTTTGAATGATCAGTTTCATCAATATATCCGGTTGATGGTTTCCATTAAAAAATCCTTAACTTTGAACTTCAATTTTAGAAATGGAAAATTCAGTTCAAGACACTACCGTTCAAAAACCAAAATGGATCCGCGTAAAACTTCCTACCGGAAAGAATTACAGAGAGCTGAGAACTTTGGTTGATAAATATAAATTAAACACCATTTGCCAAAGCGGAAGCTGCCCGAACATGGGAGAATGTTGGGGTGAAGGTACAGCTACTTTCATGATTTTAGGAAATATCTGTACGAGAAGCTGTGGATTCTGTGGTGTAAAAACAGGAAAACCACTTGACGTAAACTGGGATGAGCCTGAAAAAGTAGCAAGATCCATCAAGTTAATGAAGATCAAACATGCCGTGCTTACTTCTGTAGACCGCGATGATCTGAAAGATATGGGATCTATTCTTTGGGGAGAAACAGTGAATGCCGTAAGAAGAATTTCTCCGGGAACCACAATGGAAACATTGATTCCTGACTTTCAGGGTATCACAAAACACCTTGACAGATTAGTAGAAGTAGCTCCTGAAGTAATCTCTCATAATATGGAAACGGTAAAACGTCTGACCAGAGAAGTAAGAATCCAGGCAAAATATGAAAGAAGCCTTGAAGTATTAAGATATCTGAAAGAAGCCGGACAAAGAAGAACCAAAACAGGAGTAATGCTTGGATTGGGAGAAACTAAAGAAGAGATCTTCCAGACCATCGAAGATATCAGAAATGCCAATGTAGATGTCATCACCCTTGGACAATATCTGCAGCCGACTAAAAAGCATCTTCCGGTAAAGAAATTTATCACACCTGAAGAATTTGATGAGTTTGGGGATTTTGCAAGAAGCTTAGGTTTCAGACACGTTGAAAGTTCTCCTCTTGTAAGAAGTTCTTACCACGCAGAAAAACATATTCACTAAAATACAGACCGTTCAGCAATGAGCGGTTTTTTGTTTTTTAGGTAGCAGGGATCAGGTAGCAGATTATAGGTGATAGGTTGCAGATATTAGTGGTTACTAATGAAGGTGGCAATCGTTACAATAACGACTGTCATCATTCCCATCCTTTGGAGGGGTGGCAAAAATTCAAAGAATTTTTGACGGGGTGGTTTATAAAACATGCATCAACGCCTTTTAACAAGTCGTATCCTTCTTAATCACTCCAATCTTCCCATTAATTTCAATCGGTCTGAAATGTTTCTTCTTAAACTCGGAAGGTGTTTCTCCCGTATGCTGCTTAAACAATTTATTAAAATAAGAAAGACTTTCAAAACCTACCTGAAAACAAACTTCCGTTACAGACTGATCTTTCAGCAGAAATATTTTAGCCTGATTGATCCTGTAATTGTTAACAAAATCAGTAAACGTCATGTTCGTCTGCTTTTTAAAATACCGGCAGAAAGCAGGAGTACTCAAGCTGACAACCTGGGCCACTTCATTGACATTGGGCTTCCGGTCATAATTTTCGTGGATATAGTCGTAGATGGTTCCCATTCTGATCTTATCATTTAAAAACCATTTGATTCTGGTATCTTCCTTATTCAATTCTTTCACTTCTGTGGAATGGGCAAGAATTTGCAGAATTTCAATCAGCCCAACCAAAGATTCAAAAGAGTTTTTATCTTTAATAGCCTGTAGTTTTTCAACAGCTGTAATTTTGGTTTCTCCGGAAAATGAAAGTCCGAGATAAGAACGTTCTAAAAGGGTCTTAATATTCTCAAATTCCGGAACAGGAAGAATAATGTCCTGAAGGAAGCTTTCCCGCATCTGTAATACAAGCTGCCTGCATTCGGTCTGAATACCATAGTCAAAATTAAGATGAGGAACGTTGGAACCAATCAGTAAAAGATCACTGTCTGTAAAGCCGGAAATGTTTTTTCCAACGTGGCGGATTCCGTTTACAGCTTCTACATATACCAGTTCAATTTCCGGATGATAATGCCAGAAAAAACAATTTTTCAGAGAAGGAGAAAATAGTTTGAAGGATTTCCCTTTTTCAAACTCAATAATTTCTTTCTGGATCTTCATTTTGTTCTTATTTGATTGTTTCTGAATTTAAAATTAATTAAAAAGGTTAATATGGAGCAAATTTTTATCATTCAAGTAGGAGTGAAATTCAAACTTTCTTGCGATTTTTGCACTTTCAAAATAAAGATACTCAGGTGATCCTTTAACTTGAAGGAAATTAATTCAGAAAAAGATTTAGAGACAATGAAGATTGATAAAAGAATAATACCACTGGCAATTGGTGGTTTAGGGATAGGAACTACGGAATTTACCGTCATGGGACTGCTGCCGGATATTGCCAAAACATTACAGATTACGATTCCGCAAGCCGGACATTTGATTTCAGCATATGCCATGGGCGTGGTTATCGGAGCTCCAATCCTGATTGGATATTCTGTAAAATTCCCTCCGAAAAAAGTCCTGATGGCTTTTATGATCCTTTTTACATTATTTAATGCGCTTTCGGCTATTGCTCCGGGATACAACAGTATGCTGGTTATCCGTTTTATGTCCGGACTTCCGCATGGAGCCTTCTTCGGTGTAGGAACAGTAGTGGCTTCAAGAATGGCAGGAAAAGGAAAAGAAGCATTTTATATATCGATGATGTTTACAGGGCTTACGGTTGCCAATCTCGCAATGGTGCCTCTGGTCACCTATATCGGGCATACCTTCCATTGGAGACTGTACTTTGCGATTGTAGCAGTGATTGGTCTTTTTGCCATTTTATTTTTAAAAATGTGGCTTCCCAATCTGGAATCCAACCAGAATACCCATTTCATGGAAGAACTGAAATTCCTTAAAAATAAACAGTCGTGGCTGGTATTGGCTATTACAGCCATTGGATTTGGAGGATTGTTCACATGGCTGAGCTATATTACTCCTTTAATGACTGTTGTTGCCGGGATCAAAAGCAGCCAGATGGCTTATGTAATGGTACTTGCCGGAGCCGGAATGGTAGTAGGAAATCTTGTGGGAGGAGTTGTTTCAGATAAGCTGGGACCTGAAAAAACCTGTGTATTGCTGATTTTCCTGATGATGATTTCTCTCGGAGGTGTTTTCTTCCTTGCAGAATATAAAAATATTGCTTTGGTACTGACGTTCATGTGTGGCGCTCTATCCATGTCTATCGCATCACCCATCAATATTATGATGATGAAAGCTGCCCCGAAAAGTGAAATGATGGCCGCAGCTTTTATGCAGGCCGGTTTCAATATTGCCAATGCAATGGGAGCTTTCCTTGGAGGAATTCCTTTGGAATATGGTTATTCATTCAACTATCCATCGTTGGTGGGAGTGGGGATGACCTTTATCGGACTGGTTATAAGTGTAAGATATATGTACCTGTATGGTTCAAAAACTGAGAAAGAAGAGATGGCTGCAGAATGCGTATCATGTGATAAATAAAAAGAAGTCACAGTTAAAAATAACATCGCCTGTTTCAGTAAGAAACAGGCGATGTTTTATCAAATAAATGTTATGCCTCTACCTCATCTCCGTTTTTACACCAGTAGAGGGCATTGTATAAATTTTCTTTTGGGAAAGATTTGAACTCTCCCGGCATCAGAACACTGAAAACACTGGTAAAATTCCGTATCCCTTCTTTATCCGTAACAATGGCTGAGCGGTTCCAGTTGGTAAGATTTTTCAGTCCCAACAATAAATCTTCAAGCCATGCACCCATGGTAAAATTATCCAGATCGGTATCCAAATACAATAAATAATTCAGCTCACCGAATTGCTCTACCTTCTCTTTTACACGCGGAATTACCAGTTTTTCAAAATCCTCTTTCGTTACTTCACCCGTCGCATTGAATGCTGCAACATTCTCCGGGGCTTCTGGAATAATTGTTATCATAATAAATATTTTATGGTGGTTCAGTTTAAAAGAATAACAATAATTACACCATAATTTAGTAGAAAATTGTTAAAAAAGGTATAAATGTTGTTAGTTTCAGTGTAAAATATTAATATGAATCTCAAATCAAATGAACCTTTCTGGCTTATAAAAAACGGATTGTTAGCATCTTATCCATCGTTAAAATCAAATGAAGAATGTGATGTTCTTGTTATCGGAGGTGGGATTACAGGAAGCCTGATTGCTCATCAGATGATAAAAGACGGGTACAAAACCATCCTGATTGATAAACGCGAACTTTGCAACGGAAGTACTTCCGCTACCACTTCAATGTTACAGTACGAAATAGATATTCCTCTGTATGAGCTGATAGATCAGATAGGAAAAAAAGGTGCGGTCTTAAGCTATAAGGCCTGTAGCGATGCTATTGATACTCTGGAAAAAATCACAAAAACCATAAGATCCAAAGCAGGTTTCAAACGCAAAAAATCATTGTATTATGTCTCTAAAAAGAAAGATCTGGAATGGCTGACAAAAGAATATGAGGCGAGAAAGGCTGCGGGATTTGAAGTAAAGTGGCTGTCTGCAGGTCGTGTTCTGAAACAGTTCGGATTTGAAAATACCTATGGCGGAATCTTATCAAAACAAGGTGCAAGCATTGATGCTTTTCAATTCGCTCATGAGCTTTTCATGCATAATGTAAAGAAAGGATTGGAAGTATTTGATAAAACTGAAATGGTAAAAGTGGAGGAGCATAAAGGATTTAATCTGGTTACCACGGACAGCGGATTTCAGATCAAAGCAAAAAAGATGATTTACTGTATAGGATATGAAAGCAAAAACCTGATCAAAGAAAACTTTGTCAACCTGAAAAGTACTTATGCGGCCGTCTCTGAAATTGATAAAGACAAGTTCAAAAACATCAGCAGCACATTAGTATGGAATACCGATACTCCTTATCTCTATATGCGGACTACTGATGACGGAAGGCTTTTAATAGGAGGCGAAGATGAGGATTTTTATAATGCAGAAAAGCGTGATGCTATTTTAGATCAAAAAGAACAAAAGATCATCAAAACATTAAAGAAAATAAAACCCGATTATCATTTCTATACAGACTTTGTCTGGGCTGGAACTTTTGGGGAAACAAAAGACGGCTTACCCTATATCAGCGAGCATAAAAAATTTAAAAATTCTTATTTTGTGTTGGGTTTCGGAGGAAACGGAATTACTTTTTCAGTCGCGGGAATGGAAATGACTTCTTTGTTTATGAAAGGCAAAAAGCATCCGTTATCAAGATATTTTAAGTTTGGAAGGTAAATTTTCATGCTTTGTCTTATATATGACAATACTCCAATTGTTGTGCCCAATTCCCGTCCTGTGGAGGGGGGTCAAAAATTCTTTGAATTTTTGACAGGGTGGTTTAAAAAAGCAGGCAGTCACAAAAAGACTGCCTGTTCAACTATAAACTATACCCATTCTTTTTCGCAAGTTCAACAATAGAACTCTCAATGGCTTTTCCCAAATCATCAGAATCATCATTTCCTCTTTTTTTCATTTCGGAATCAATATAAGCCTTGCGTTTTCTGGAAAGTTCTTCTATTTCCTTTTGAATTGTATCACGTGCTGCTGATTTGACAGCAATCGCTTTTTGAATTTCTTCCTTACTTTTTCCTTTCAACTCTGCAGGAAGTTCACTTTCTTTTACTGTCGCAATAAATCCGGCATCTTTTTCAGCTTTATCTACCAGATCCCAGTGATCATTTTTGTAAGCGTTCTTTTTGGATTTGGCAACTGCTCTTTCCACCAGGTTGGATGCCGATTGGGCTTCTGCATTTTTATCCTGTGTGATCTGTTTAAGCCTGTATTCTGAGCCATGATTTCCGTAGTAGATATAAGTATCATTTAACCTGGCATTGCATTCAGAAATTCTTTTGTCGTAAGGTGTTTCAATATACATCACTCTTCTGTCGCTGTCGATATTGAAATATTTTCCTCCTCCAAGGGATGCCCCGTTTTGCCAGAATGTCTGGATTCCCTCTTCGCGGCTTCCACAGAAAATGGTGTTGGTGTAAATATTTTTAGCTTTTGCTTTTGAAACAACCTCTTTATAATTTATTTTTCCCTGATCAAATGCTTCGTTACCGGCAATATAAATCAGTTTCATACTTTTTTCATTCCCATCCCAATTGAGGTTGGCAGAGGCATCACGGATCACTGCACCGCAATATTCACTGCCTCCATTGGTTCTTAAGGTAAATAATTTTTCAGAGACAAGATCCAGATCCTGAGTGAGAGGAGTTACCTGGCGGATGTAATTTTCATCACGGATTCCGTCGTTGCCATATTCATAAAGGGCAATTTCGATCTCGGGAGCCTTTCCGTTGTACTTAAGAGTGGTAAGTGTATTCACAATATTCCACAGTCTGGATTTTGCCTGATCAATCAATCCGTCCATACTATTGGAAGTATCCAGGAGAAGAGCAACCTGAATTTTATTGTCTTTTACCGTTGAGGTTACTGGAATTAATGTTGTTTTTTGTAACGGTAAATGATTGTCAGTATTACTATTTGCAGAGCGGTTTTCCTGAATGTTTCCGGAGCTTAACAAAGCTGTACCGGCTGCAAGTGCAAAGATTTTTAACGTTGTCATATTGTTGTTTTTTTATTGGTTATTTGTTGTAATCGGAAATCTTTAAATCCTTATTATTTTAAATTCCTGAAGTAAAATTATCTTTATTTAAGGCTGGAAATCGGGAAACTTGGTGAACGGAAGGTTTCACTTGGTGGATAATAAAAACGGAAGGATCTGATTATATGTGATCGTAATAATCTAATGTGTCATTTCAATACTGTCAGGCTGAGCGGAGTCGAAGCCTTTACCATTCGAAAAACTTTAATAGATCGACAGGTATTTTTCTTCAGTCAAAAACGCAATAACCCAATAGTAAAAAACAAAAAAACTGCCCAAAAGGCAGCTTTCTCAAATCTGTTATTTTAAAGGATTTCGTATTTTGTTTTAATGCTGTATTTCAGCTTGATGTTTTCAATATTATCAAAAGAAAAATCTACCGGAGCATCAGCCATTTCCAGCTGGATATTGCTTGCTCTTCCTTTGTAGGCTGCCGGCATAATCATATCGCTGGTGTAATCTTCTATCTCTACAATTTCAAGGGCATTTCCTGTCTTTTTACCCATACTTTCCAGTAAGTAGTCTGCTTTCTCTTTGGCTGCTTTCAAAGCGTTGATCTTCACTGCTTTTCTGAAATCTGCAATTTTGGTATTCTTTACCTCCGCAATATTCAGGCTGCTTACCCACTTTTGATTCAGGTCTTCAAAGATTTTGCTGAGGTTTGATTTTGTACCGGCTTTAAAGTGATAATTTTTGGAAAACTTAGCGGTTTTAGAGTAAATATTCTGATACATGGATTTGAATTTGATATCCTCATTCTTTACCCCTGCATTTTTCAAAATATCAAATAATTTCTTTTCATTATCTGCCAGATCGTTTTTATTATCAGCTTTTATCCCGATACTGAAGATAATTTCATCCGGTTCTACTTCCATTTCTGCCACTCCTGTTACTTCAATTGCATTTTTCTTTACTTCCTGAGCGTTTACAAAACTTCCAAGAGTTAAAATTCCGATTAATAAAAAATGTTTCAATTTCATAATTTCCTGTTTTTAAATTTTTAATTCTGATGTAAAATTACACAGATCAGTAACCGGAATCCTGGAGACTTGGTGAAATGGAACTTTCACTTGGTGAATAGTTTTTGAGTAGACTATATATATGTATATCTTTGTTTTATGAAAATGCTTAAATTCTTTACTCTATTCTTATTGGTGCTTTCGGGAAATACAATCTTTTCCCAAACCACTACTAACAGCAGTGCTGCTGTGGAAGAAGTGCAGGTAGAAACAAAGAAGTTGAAAAGAGCAATGGACACCAAAAATGAGCCTGCCCAAGCAGATTCTTACTATAATATCGGTGAAACATTTTTCAATAGCGGAAACTTTCCCAAAAGTGAAGAGTATTATACAAAAGCGAAAAAACTGTATGAAAAGCTCAATGATAAGCCCAATATCGAGAAAGCAACCCGAAGATTAGCCCAGTCACAGGAGAAACAGAATAAAATAACTCCTGCTATCAGCAATTACAGCATGGCTGCACAGGTAAGTTACAGCGAAAAAAGTAAAGCTGTGAATTCTAATGATGCGGCAAGACTTTCTTCTCCTACACCCGAACTGAAAGCAGAAGCGATTCAGAATAATATCAATCTGACTAAAAAGGAAAATGATCAGGGAGACCTTGCAGAAAGCTACAGCCAGCTGGCAGATGTTAACCTGAAACAGAAAGATGTTTCCAGTGCTGAAGAAAACCTAAATACAGCCTATAAAATTTCTAAAAAAGAAGCTCCTCAACAGGCTCTTGCCATCAATCAGAAGCTGGCAGACCTGTATGTTGAAAACAAAAACTTCGAAAAAGCTATTGAAGCCAAGAAGAAAGTTTTGAAAGAAGACTTTGTAAAAGAAAACTCGCAGGAAAAAGTTAATCAGATTCAGGAACTGGCAGATATCTATATTAAAAAAAATGATCCGGAGGAAGCCGTAGATCTTTTAAAAAATGCCTATGGAATTGCGCTGGACAAAGGTCATACACTGGAAGCACAGAAAAGTGTAAAAAAGCTGGACAGCCTTTATGCGATCTCAGGAAATATTGATGCCTCCGTTCAGTTATACAGAGACTTTTTGGGAAAACTTCCAAATCTTGTTTCCAAAGACAGAAGCCTTGTTGATAATAAAATTCTGGAAGATACAGAACAGCGGATTTCACAGCTGGAAAAAGAAAAAGAGTTGAAAGATGAATTGATCAGAAAGAAAAATGTATTTAATTACGGTCTGATCGGAGCGTTGATTGTACTCACCGGACTCATTATTTTCATTTTCAGAATGCTGAAAAAAGTTCAGACTAAAAATAAGAAAATAGCTCTTCAGTCGCTGCGAAGAGAGATGAATCCCCATTTTATTTTTAACAGTTTAAATAGTGTCAACCATTTTATAGCCACCAATAATGAGCTTGAAGCGAATCAGTATCTTACAAAATTTTCGAAGCTGATGCGCGGTGTAATGGAAAATTCCACCGAAGATTTTATTCCTTTTCAGCAGGAGCTTGACCTTTTGCAAAATTATCTGGCGCTTGAAAAGACCCGTTTTGCAGATAAATTCGATTACGAAATTGAAGTAGATGAAAATCTGAATATGCAAAACCTTCAGGTTCCGGGAATGCTGATACAGCCATTTCTGGAAAATGCTGTCTGGCACGGACTCCGTTATAGAACCGAAAAAGGATTTTTAACATTAAGCTTCGAAAAAAGTGAATCGCATCTTAAAATCCTTATTGAAGACAACGGAATAGGTATTGAGGAAAGTAAAAAGCAAAAAACAGAACATCAAAAAACAAGAGAGGGCAGGGGAATGAAAAATACACTGGAAAGAATTCAGCTCCTGAACGATCTGTATAAAAAAGACATCACCTGCTCTATAAAGGATAAAGAAAATAACAGTGGAGTTTTGGTGACTATCCGGATGAATCTTGCTTAGCAGGATTAAGGCGGACTGTAAGTTTTGGACCAATTGTACGATTGGTTAAATATCACTAATTTGCATCTGCAATCTGTTATCTGCCACCTAAAATCTGTTCAAATGAAAATAAAAGCTGTCATTGTTGACGATGAACTTATAGCAAGAGAAGTTTTACGAAGCTATCTTACCAAATACTGTCCGCAGGTGGAAATTCTGGGTGAAGCTGAAAATATCAAAGAAGCAGTTCCGTTAATTGCTGAAAAGCAGCCTCAACTGGTCTTTCTGGATGTAGAAATGCCTTTCGGAAATGCTTTTGATGTGCTGGAAGCTACCAAAGATTTCTCCTATGAAACCATTTTCATTACTGCATTTTCACAATATTCTTTACAGGCTTTAAATAAATCAGCAAGCTATTATATTTTAAAACCTATCGATATTCAGGAACTGATTCTGGCAGTGAATAAGGTGGCGGAAAGCCTTGAGAAAAAAGAAGAGCTCAACCGGAATAAGATCCTTCTTGAGAATCTGAAATTAAAACCTGAGAAACAGCAGCTGATTTTGCCAACTTTACAGGGATTTGACGTTGTAAAAACAGAAGATATTGTAAGACTTCAGGCGGATGGAAATTTTACTCAGGTATATCTTACCGATGGTTCAAAGAAGATGGTGTGCCGGTTTCTGAAACACTTTGATGATCTTCTGGAAAACCCGTTTGTGAGAGTTCACCGTTCACATATCATCAATACGGACTTTGTAAAATCCTATCATAAAAGTGGAACCGTGATGCTGGCGGATGATACGGAAATAGAGGTTTCAGGAAGCTTTAAAGATAATTTCCTGAAAGTATTTTCATAGAATTTATGGGTCCTTAACAGACCAAAGGCATTATTTTTGACGTTCTATCATAACCACCAAAATATTCCTGTCATGAAAACCATTCATAAAATTATACTTCCCGTTTCATTGGGAGCACTGGGGCTTATTATTTTCAATTCCTGTTCTGTAAGAATTCCCAGAGGAGCATCTGCGGTAAAGAATTTTAATCTTAAAAAATATCTGGGCAAGTGGTATGAGGTCGCCCGTTTCGATTACAGGTTCGAGAAAAACATGGACAATGTTACTGCAGAGTATACAGAGAATCCGGATGGTACCATTCAGGTAAGAAATAAAGGTTATGATTACACTAAAAAAGTATGGAATGAATCTATCGGGGAAGCAAAATTTGTAAAAGATCCTGCAGAAGCCCGTTTGAAAGTTTCATTTTTTAAACCGATCTGGGCCGGTTACAACGTCATAGATATTGATGAAGACTATCAATATGCTCTTGTGGCAGGAAGCAGTTTAAAATATCTGTGGATCCTTTCCCGTACCACCAGCATTCCGGAAAGTATCCGTCAGCGTTTCCTCCAGAAAGCAAAAAAAATCGGCTATAATACCGATGAGCTGATCTGGGTAAGACATAATCAGTAAAGAATAATCCAAATCGCAAAATAGTGGAAGGGCAAAAATGCAGATAAGTATATTATGTACAATTTTGCCCTTTTATGTTTTAGCTGTTAATATATTCTTTCCATTCTTCAAAACGGTGATCTATCACCTGTTTCATCAGATCATAATTTTCATAGGTATCCTCAATGTGATAGAAAGTTTCATATTCATAGTCATTTTCTTCTGCTTTAGCATCAAAAATATTCACGTAATCATCAGCGAATGAGCTGTATCTGTTTCCAAAATCGGTATCATCAGCATAATAATCCTTTGCAAAAAGATTTCCCAGTTCATTCAGGTCATATTCTGAGAATTTTCCGTCGCAGGAATCCATAATGAATTCAGCACCGGTTATTTCTCTTCGCTTTACTTTTTCTATTTCCTCTTCACCATCTTCCTTCAGTTCATCAGAGATCAGATCGTTATGGATACACCAGTTCAGGAACATTCCTGTATGGGTCGCCCCGTTTTTCTGAGGAAGGCCTTCCGGAAAATCACCGCCATAATGCCATGAAGCATCATCATATTTAGACATAATTTGTATTGTAGTTTTAGATAATTTCTTCAAAAATAGAAAAAATCAATTTATATTGCCGCTGCCACAGAATTTTCCGTCATTTGCATAGAATTTTTTTCAACAAAAAAACATATGGAAAAAGCTGTTCTGATTACTATCGGTGATGAAATCCTTTCCGGAAATACGGTAGATACCAATTCTAATTTTATTGCGACTGAACTTAAAAATATAGGAATAAAAGTCATTCAGATTCTTACGATCTCAGACGAAATTGAAACCATTAAAAATGCATTGAAAACCGCTTTTGAAACCGGCGATTTAGTCATTACAACAGGAGGCCTCGGGCCAACCCGTGATGATAAAACCAAAAAAGCACTGGCTGAATATTTCGATGATGAAATTGCTTTGGATGAGGTGACATTCAATCATTTGAAAGGCTATATGGAACGACGTGGAAGAGCAGATATTCTCGAAAGAAACCGCGAACAGGCATTTGTCCCTACCAAATCCATCGTTTTTCAGAACCATTACGGAACGGCACCCTGTATGATGATGGAACAGGACGGAAAATTGTGCTACAGCCTTCCGGGGGTTCCTTATGAGGTGAAACCGCTTATTAAAGATCAGATTATTCCTTATTTACAGCAAAGATTCAGTCTGCATTATATCCATACCCGGATTGTTTCTGTGGTCGGAATTCCTGAAAGTATCCTTGCGGACAAAATTGAAGACTGGGAACTGGCACTTCCGGAAAATATTGCACTGTCTTATCTTCCGGTGGGAACCCGTGTAAAGCTTCGTCTGACAGCTTCCGGTGATAACGAAGAGCAGTTGAAGCAAATAACAGAAGAAGAAATCCAGAAATTGCTTCCTTTGGTAGAAGGCCATGTCATTGCAGTATCTGAGGATAAAATTGAAAATATTCTGGCAGAAATGCTTACCGAAAGAAACATGACGATCTCCACAGCAGAGAGTTGTACAGGAGGTGAACTGGCAAAAATGATTACTTCAGTTTCCGGCAGCTCGAAATATTTCCTGGGTGGAGTGGTTGCCTATGCCACAGAGAAAAAGATTAAAATTTTAAATGTTTCTGAAAAGACCGTAGAACAGTTTACCGTGGTGAGCGAACAGGTGGCACAGGAAATGGCAAAAGGCTGTCAGGAATTGTTTGAAACTCATATTTCCCTTTCTACAACCGGTGTTGCGGGTCCGGGGAAAGGAGAAGACGGTAAGGATGTTGGAACAGTTTACTATACGATCAGAATCAATGATCAGGAAGTAACCTCAAAATTATACATGCCGCATCTGGAAAGGGTAGATTTTATGAATTTTGTCTCCCAAAAAGTGATTCAGGATGTGGTAAGCCTGCTTGTAAACAGCTAGATAGAGAATTATTTTTTAATTTTTTTTTAATTAATTTTTATACAGTTTTTCACGCTTTTTGACTGCCATTCAATAAATTTCAAAATCGTGGAAAATTCCAAACAGATTTTTCAGACCAACAGCAAAAAACGCTGGAAAAGTGTGCAATGGGGAAGCCGTGTCTTTATTTTTATAGGAGTACTGCTTCTTCTTGCTTTAGGTCTGATGATGACTCTGGACAAAAGTCCTAAAATTCCTTTTAAAGAAGATTATAAAGCAGTAATTACAGCCAATAAACCTTACCTTCAGGAGAATAAAATTTCTAAAGAATATAAAGGTTTCAGAAGCTTTATTTCTGAAAAAACAATTCACACCAATCTCGACAAGATTGAGAAAGCAAGAGCAGAAAGATATAAAAATCAGAACAGAAACTGGGCTCAGTTTCCGGGAGGAATCCGTTCTGCATTTTATGTAGCCTGGGATCCTCAGTCTCTGATGTCTCTGAAAAGAAATATCAGACACGTGAATCTTGTTTTCCCCGAATGGTTTTTCCTTGATCCTAAAACCGGAGATCTGAAAACCAATGTAGATCCGGAAGGCTATAAAGTGATCAAAAGAACAGGTGTGGCTGCCATGCCGATGCTGAGTAATAACTTTGACAGAGAATTCCGCTCGGAAGGACTGATAAAAGTTCTTAACGATCCTCAGAAAAGAACTCATCTGATCCAAAAAATCACTCAGCAATGTAAAAAATACCACTTCAAAGGAATTAATATTGACTTTGAAGATATGAACCTGAATTCTGATGAAAACCTGATTGCTTTTATGAAAGAGCTTTCAGAGACTTTCAAAAAAAATCAGTTACTGGTTACCATGGATATTATGACGGATAATGATGATTACAATATTCCAGGACTGAATCCTTATGTAGATTATTTTGTGCTGATGGCTTATGATGAATACTCTGCAGGAAGCGATGCCGGTCCGGTGTCTTCTCAGAAATGGATCGAACAGCAGACAGGAAAAATTGTAAAACAAACTTCCCCGCAAAAAATAATTCTAGGCCTTGGAGCTTATGGCTATGACTGGAGCTCTAATCCGGATGACAATACTTCTGTTACTTATATGCAGGCAATTACGAAAGCCAGTGCCAGTAAAGCGGTTATAGATTTTAATGACAATACGTTTAATTTAAATTATTCTTATACGGATTCCAAAAATCTTACCCACACTGTATTTTTCAATGATGCGGCTTCTATCTTCAATACAATGCGTTTCTCTTCAGAATATCCTTTGGCAGGAACTGCACTCTGGAGACTGGGAAGTGAAGACAGCAGAGTATGGAACTTCTATGATAAAGATCTTACGTTTGCAGGGCTATCCAAACTGAACTTAAAAACATTGGAAAATGTAAAAGGGCAGACCATGGTGGATTACATTGGAGACGGGGAAGTGCTGGATGTCCTGAATACGCCTCATGACGGAAAAATTGCATTGGAAGTTGATCCGAAAGAGAAAATTATCACAGACGAAAACTATGTTACCTATCCAAGTTCTTATGAAGTGAAGAAATATGGCAGTGCTCCTCAGAAAGAACTCGTGCTTACCTTTGATGATGGTCCGGATGAAATCTATACACCGCAGGTTTTGGATGTATTGTCAAGATATCATGTTCCGGCCGCTTTCTTTTTGGTAGGCTTAAATGCAGAAAAGAATCTTCCGCTTGTTAAAAGAATTTATAGAGAAGGACATGAAATAGGAAATCACACTTTTACCCATGAAAATGTCGCAAAAGTAAGTCCGGAAAGAGCTTTGCTTGAAATGAAACTTACCCGTTTGCTCATAGAGTGTGTGACGGGACACAGTACAATCCTGTTCAGAGCACCATACAACGCAGACTCTGAACCTACCACTTCGGAAGAGATTATTCCGGTAGCTTTGGCCAGACAGCAGAATTATCTTGATATTGGAGAAAATATAGATCCTGAAGACTGGCAGCCGGGAATAAAAGCAGATGAAATTGTAAAACGTGTAATGGCCGGAATCAAACAGGAGAGAGGGAATATCATTCTTCTTCACGATGCAGGCGGAGATACCAGAGAAGAAACGGTAAAAGCTTTAAAGATTCTGATTCCGACCCTTCAGAAACAGGGTTATCATTTTACGAACCTGACCAATATCTTACACAAAAGCAGAAATGAGCTGATGCCTGAAGTGCCTAAAACGAAATCATATTACATCATGCAGCTGAATCTTGTTTTGGCTACCGTTATCTATGGAGTAAGTCATTTTCTCGTGGCATTATTTACTATTTTCATTGTATTAGGATTGATCAGATTATTGTTGATGGCGTACTGGGCTTTTAAAGAAAGAAATAAAGAGAAAAAACTGGGTGAGTTTCCGGTTCTGAAATCCTATCCGAAGGTTTCCATTATTGTTCCTGCTTATAATGAAGAAGTGAATATTGTGTCTTCCCTGCAGAACTTATTGAAACAGACTTATCCTAACTTTGACATCATTATGGTAGATGACGGCAGTAAAGATTCTACCTATGAAAAAGCAAAAGCTGCATTTCCTGATCATCCGAAGCTGAAAATTTTCACCAAAAGAAACGGGGGAAAAGCAACTGCTTTAAATTTCGGAATATCACAGACCGATGCCGAATATGTAGTATGTATTGATGCCGATACCAAACTGCAGCAGGATGCAGTGAAATATCTGATTGCAAGATTTTTAAATTCTGATCCGGAAGAAAAGATTGCAGCAGTAGCAGGAAATGTAAAAGTCGGAAACAGAGTCAACTGGCTTACCAAATGGCAGGCTATAGAATATACAACGAGTCAGAATTTTGACAGACTGGCGTATGCTCACATTAATGCCATTACTGTAATTCCGGGTGCTATCGGGGCATTTAAAAGAGCAGTGGTTATTGAAACGGGAGGCTATTCATCCGATACCCTGGCAGAAGATTGTGATATTACCGTAAAAATTTTAAAAGCCGGATATACGGTGGCTAACGAGAACAGAGCAATTGCCGTCACAGAAGCTCCGGAAACCGCCAATCAGTTTTTAAAACAACGTTTCCGATGGACCTACGGAATCATGCAGATGTTCTGGAAACAAAGACAGACTTTCCTTAACCCCAGATATAAAGGATTGGGACTTTGGGCGATGCCGAATATTTTATTATTCCAATATATCATCCCATTTTTCTCGCCGATGGCAGATGTGATTATGTTCTTTGGAATTCTGTCCGGAAACGGAGACAAAATATTCACCTATTATCTGATCTTCCTTTTGGTAGATGCTTCCCTGGCTTTAGTGGCATTCATCATGCAGCGGGAAAAATTAACCAATCTGCTGTATATCATTCCACAGAGATTCGGGTATAGATGGCTGATGTATATTGTATTATTTAAAAGTTTAAGAAAAGCACTGAAAGGCGAAATGCAGTCCTGGGGAGTTCTGAAAAGAACCGGAAATGTAAAAGAGATAGCAACTTCATGATATAATAAAGGCAGGAAGGAAGAATGAGGCTGGAAGTTCCGGATTTTCATCACAGCTTCCTGCTCCCAACTTCCCACTTAAGAAGCTTTCATGTTATTTATTTAAATTTGTTTTTATAAAAAGTAACAAATTCAAAATAAATCATACATATTCTATAAATTGTTATCATAATGAAAAAAATAACGCTTTCTTTGTTTTTAATAGCAGGGATCTGTACTCAGACGACTATGAGCGCACAAGCAAAAGCTGCTAAAGTAGCAGTGAATAACACAGATAAAGGCTTAGACCTTAGCCTGATGGACACTTCTGTACGTCCTCAGGATGACTTTTACAACTATGTGAGTGGAACATGGATGAAAACAGCCAAAATTCCATCTGACAAACCAACATGGGGAAGCTTCAACAAACTGGCGGAGGATACGGATAACAATTCCATGACCATCCTGAACTCTCTTCTGAAAGATAAATTTGCTGACGGAAGTGAAGGGAAAAAGATCCAGGATCTGTATGCTACATACATGAACATGGAGAAAAGAAATGCAGATGGAATCAAACCGATCCAGGAAAATCTGAATAAGATTGATGCTATTAAAAATATGGCTGATCTTCAGAACTACCTTACTTCTGTAACGAAAGAAGGTGAGAACATTCTTTACGGATGGGGAGTGGATGCAGATCTTAAAGATTCTAAAATGAATGCTGTTTATTTAGGAAATGCCACTTTAGGTTTAGGAAGAGACTACTATCAGAAAGTAAATGAAAAAAATACAGAAGCTATTGCTGAATATCAGAAATATGTAGCTTCAATGCTAAAAGAATTAGGATATAAAAATGCTGATGAGGCTGCAAAAGGTATTGTAAATTTTGAAAAAAGTGTCGCAAATACCTATCTGACAAATGAACAGAGCCGTGACAACACGCTTCAGTACAATCCTAAAACAATGGCTGAACTTTCAACGTTGGTGAAAGGAGTAGACATCCCTGGTTACCTTAAAAAAGTAGGTGTAAATACGGATAAGGTCATTATCAGTGAATTAGGATTCTATAAGAATTTTGATAAATTGATCAATGCTCAGGACCTTCCTGTGATCAAAGATTATCTTAAATTCCATATGATCCACGGAAGTGCTTCTTACTTAAGTGAAAACTTAGGAAATATGAAGTTTGCTTTCTATGGCAAATACCTTAGAGGCCAGCAGGAACAGAGAGCTCTTAACAAGAGAGGATTTGAATTGATCAACGGTACTTTGGGAGAAGCTTTCGGAAAACTATATGTTGAGAAATATTTCCCTGCTGAAGCAAAAGCTCAGATGGTAGAACTGATTGACTATTTAAAGAAAAGTTTCGCAGTTCATATCAATAACTTAGCATGGATGTCTTCTACCACTAAGGAAAAAGCAATGCAGAAGCTGAACAAGTTTACTGTAAAAGTTGCTTATCCGGATAAATGGAAAGACTATTCAAAATTAAATATCGTTTCTGAAGCTAAGGGAGGAAACCTATATCAGAACCTTCAGAACATTACCGAATGGCAATACAATAAAGATTTAGCTAAAATAGGCAAGCCGGTGGATAAAACAGAATGGGGAATGACTCCACAGACTGTAAATGCATATTATAACCCGGTAAATAACGAGATTGTATTCCCAGCTGCCATCCTTCAGCCGCCATTCTTTAACCCTAAAGCTGATGCTGCTGTAAACTTCGGAGGTATCGGTGCAGTTATCGGTCACGAAATGAGCCACGGATTTGATGATTCAGGTGCACAGTTCGATGCCGATGGTAACCTGGTAGACTGGTGGACTCCGGAAGATAAAGCGAACTTCGAAAAAGCAACAAAAGCCCTTGCTTCTCAGTATGATAAATATGAGCCTGTAAAAGGAACTTTTGTAAACGGTACTTTCACAAACGGTGAAAATATCGCTGACTTAGGAGGTGTAAACATCGCTTATGACGCTCTTCAGATGTATTTAAAAGACAAAGGAAACCCAGGGAAAATCAGCGGATTTACTCAGGATCAGAGATTCTTCCTAAGCTGGGCAACCGTTTGGAGAACATTATCAAGTGAGAAATATATGGTGAATCAGGTGAAAACTGATCCGCATTCTCCTGGATATTTCAGAAGCTTCGGTCCGCTAATCAACGTTGACGCTTTCTATAAAGCATTTGATGTGAAAAAAGGAGACAAATTATACAAAGCTCCGGAAGACAGAATCAAAATCTGGTAAAAATAACAACCGCTCAGCAATGGGCGGTTTTGTTTTTTTAGGTAGCAGGTGATAGATGGTAGGTAGCAGGTAGCAGATGGTAGGTAGCAGGTTTTAGGGATTAGGGAAAATAGGTGATAAATAATAAGTAATAAGTAATCGAAGGGACAATCGTTACAATAACGGCTCCCATCATTCCCCTCCCACGGAGGGGTGGCAAAAATTCAAAGAATTTTTGACGGGGTGGTTCTATACCTAATAACATTAAACATTAAACATTGAATTTTTCGCTTTTCACCATATATTAATTATCATTCACTACATATCATTAAAGTTTGTATATTTGATAAGTTTGTGTAAAATCAAAAATTATCTTTAATGAAAAAGCTAAATATTGGAATACTTGCCCTTTCAGGTATTGTATTTCTTAATTCGTGTGGTACAGCTAAGACTGCAGGGACAGAGAATAAAACTGAAGCTACGGCAAAAGTAGCCGAACCGGTAAAAGAAGAAGCAAAAGAAGAGGGAATTAATTTATCGTATATGGATACAAGTGTCCGTCCACAGGATGACTTTTTTAGCTATGTGAACGGAAACTGGGTGAAAACGACTCAGATTCCTTCCGATAAAGCCAACTGGGGTTCTTTCAATGCCTTGAGAGAAAATGTAGATGATGCTTCATTAGATATTTTGAACAAAATCCTTACAGAATCATACCCTGCAGGATCAGAAGGGCAGAAAATCCAGAATCTTTACGCTTCTTTTATGGATACAAATAAAAGAAATACGGAAGGTCTGGCACCAATTAAAGCTGATCTTGCCAAAATAGATGCTATTAAGACTCTTGCTGATCTTCAGAAATACCTTTTGGAAGCTACAAGATTAGGAGATAATTCTTTCTACGGATGGAGAGTAGGTGCTGATATGAAGAATTCCAAGATGAATGCGGTGTATCTTGGTGGTCCGGATCTTGGTTTGGGAAGAGATTATTACCAGAAAGTAAATGATGCCAATACAAAAACACTGGCCGAATATCAGACGTATGTTGGAAAGTTATTCGGAGTTTTAGGATATAAAAATACAACTCAGGCTGCACATAATGTGGTAGACTTTGAAAAACAGCTTGCCAATTACTTGCTGACACTTGAGCAGAACAGAGATGCCAACTTAAGATACAACCCTAAAAATGTATCTGAATTATCAGGTCTTGTGAAAAACGTTGATCTTGCCAAATACCTGAAAGATGCAGGTGTAAACACAGACAGAGTGATCATCGGAGAACTGAAATACTACCAGAATATGGATCAGTTCATTACCCAGAAAAACCTTCCTCTGCTGAAAGACTATCTGAAATACCATATCATCAATGGAAACGCAAGCAACCTGGATGACAATTTAGAGCAGATCAGATTCGATTTCTATGCCAAATATTTACAGGGACAAAAAGAACAGCGCCCGATGAACAAAAGAGGGCTTACCCTTGTCAATGGTGTTCTTGGTGAAGCTTTCGGAAAACTTTATGTAGACAAATACTTCACTCCAGAAGCTAAAAAGCAGATGGAAACGTATATTGATTACCTTTTAAAATCATTCAAAACCCACATCGCAAACATAGACTGGATGTCTCCTGAAACCAAAGTGAAAGCTCAGGAAAAATTATCCAAGTTTACCGTAAAAATAGCTTACCCTGACAAATGGAAAGATTATACACAATTGAAAGTAGAATCTCCAAAAGAAGGAGCTACGCTTTATTCAAACCTTCAGAATGTTGCTGCATGGCAATATCAGAGAAGCTTAGATAAAGTAGGAAAACCGGTTGATAAAACAGAATGGGGAATGTCTCCACAAACTGTAAATGCTTACTACAGCGGATCAAACAACGAAATTGTATTCCCAGCAGCCATTCTTCAGCCTCCTTTCTACAATCCTAAAGCGGATGCTGCAGTGAACTTCGGAGGAATCGGAGCCGTAATCGGTCACGAAATTTCTCACGGATTTGACGACAGCGGTTCCCGTTTCGATGGAGACGGTAACCTGAATAACTGGTGGACGGATGCAGACCGTAAAAATTTTGATGCAAAAGTAGGCCAGTTAGCTGCTCAGTACAGTGCTTACGAACCTGTAAAAGGAAGCTTCGTGAACGGTAAATTTACAAGTGGTGAAAACATTGGTGACTTAGGTGGAGTGGCAGTGGCTTATGATGCCCTTCAGATGTACTTAAAAGATAAAGGAAACCCTGGAAAGATCAGCGGATTCACTCAGGATCAGAGATTTTTCATGAGCTGGGCAACGGTTTGGAGAACGAAAGCTACCGATCAGTATATGATCAACCAGGTGAAAACCGATCCTCACTCTCCGGGAATGTTCAGGGCATTTGGTCCGTTGGTCAATCAGGACTCATTCATTAAAGCATTTGATATCAAACCGGGAGACAAAATGTATAAAGCTCCTCAGGACAGAATAAAAATCTGGTAATTTTACCTTAAATTGTTAGACAAGAAAGAATCCGCCTCACTTGAGGCGGATTCTCTTTTTAATATTCTTTCTTATAGTTCCGGAGCACAAACTTTATTCCGGTTTCTATAATATCTCCCATGGTTTTACAATATTTGAAATTGACATCGTAAGTGAGTTTTTGTAAGGCTGTCCTTAGTTCTATGACATTGGCTTCCGGCGCAATATTGTCTTTTTTCATAATAGAAATGAGCTCATAAAATCTGTTTTGGCTGCTCGTAACTCTTTTTACAATCTGCGAACGCACTTCCTTACGGTACTGTTCTATAGAACTTGGCTTCAGTTTTTCCAGAACCATATTCACCATCTGATTGTTTTCTTTAAAATACTGGGGAAGATATACTTTCAGATTTCCCTCGTAAGTCTGCTGATCAAAATCGATGGGACGGATTCTGTAAATCACCTGGTCGAAATCATGGATGGGAATCACCACATAATTATAAGAACGCATGTCACCAAGAAGCCCGATAAGGCAGCGTTCGTTGAATTTCACAAATTCCTTGGAGATCTGTGCTTTTTCCAGTTCTGTACAGTTGGGCAGATGTTTCTGAATAAAGATATCCCCGGGAATTCCTAGGATATGCTCTTCAATCAGAGTGTTTTTATACACCAGAAAGTTAATCCGGTTGGGAGAAAGCAGATCTTCAAGTTCCAGTCCGAATATCCGGGAAGCATCAGCCTGTTTAATATAAAAATAGGTATAATTATCATTCAGTACATTTCTCACCCGGATCCGGAAGGGTTTTGAATTTCCGAAAGTACAAAAATCGATGGTATCCACTGTCAGATAAGGTAGCGTAGCGGTATCTCCATCAGAATGAAGGAGGGTGTAAATTTTATTTAAATTAGCTTCTATTTCTTTAAACTCATATTCAGAATACAATACTCCAAGCCATAAGGTATCTTTTCCTTCCTTATCCAGAATACTCACACTATCATTAAATCTCAAAAGATCTTCATACAGAAACTTAATTTTGGTGGTTCTGTTGTACTTTTCCAAATATTGCTGTAATGCTTCTGAAACTGGAAATATCGGTTTTCTGAACGCTATTTTTACATCTTTCATAACACTGTTCACTTTCTTTAAATATAAAGAATATTTTCTTGTAAAGTCTGAGGATTTCTTATTTTAACATTCATTTTACCATTTTGTACAGAGTACGAGAACGAAAAATTATTTAATTTTTCTTGAAAGACTTTATTTATTTTTTCATAGCTTAGTGATATCGTAATACGGTGATTTTATGTTGAATAAATGCAGGAGAATTTTGATGATCCAAGAAAAATCTTAGTAAAATTTTGTATGTTACAGTTTTTTTTTAAATTTAAACATTGGATTGGTAATTTATTTGATTCATCGGTAAATTACTCAAGGACAGATCCAAACCAAAATAGTAAATCTCAAAATAACAATAATATGGCAATGTTTAATTATGGTGTTGGCGGAAACGAGGTAAAAGTAGACGCTAATGAAGCTATTCAGGAAATACAGGAAAATAAATCACTGATAGTAAGCCAGCTTACAACAGAAGAGTCTTATACCCCTGAAATCGTAACAGGATTAAAAACAGTGGAAGACGTTTTCAGACATTTCCAGCCTTCAGTATCGGTACAGCACGAAACAGAAGATGGTGGAGTGGTAGAAGAAGAATTCCGTTTTCAAAACCTTGGAGACTTTACCCCTAAAAGCCTTACTCAGAAGTCGGATTATCTGCAGCAATTGAGCATGGAACAGGAGCAGTACAATAAAATAGTACGTCAGCTGAAAACAAACAAAATTCTGCGCAATATGCTGGAGAACGATCAGACAAGAGCGGCGTTCATAGAGGTATTGAAAGAAGTGGCACAAGAACTTGAAAAATAATTAAAGACTTACATTAAATCATGGATAGCAAATTACAGGCACAAGAAAGCCAGCAGCAGGGTCAGCAGCAACACGCAGGGCAGCCGAAGGGCAACCCGCTTGCAGAGCTCAATAAAATGGGAGGATTTGGCTTTGTTGAATCCGTTGTAGACGGTATTGCCAATATGAACCCAACAAGAAAGGCAAGAAAAGAAATCTTCCTGAACGACAGCAATAAAGCAGAAGAAAGAAAAGAACTTCTTCAGAAGATCAACCTTTGGGTAAACCTTTTAGAAGGTAGCGAATCTGCTGATAAAATGGCTGATACGTGCAAAAGTAAAGCACAACAGGCCGACGAGAATTTAAAGAAAAACTTAAAAAATACACTGGATGCTGTTCGTATGCTGGAAACCAACTACAGAACAGTAGCTCAATTCTATAAAAATACAGAATTGGATAAAGTGGATAACGTAAGTATCGTCAATGCAAGCCTTGAGCAGGTTTCCGATCTGGATAATCCTCTGTTCATTGATGCTATTTCAGAAGAATTCAAAAATTATTACGACCGTCTTGACCTTAGAGATAACTACTCAATCCTTGCCATACCTGGATATTTAGGATCAAACAAGGTCATCGAGAAGTGGGCAAAAATCTGTAACGAAAACAAAGTGATGATGGTTACAGACTTCGCCAACCTTGATAAGCCGGATGATGTAGTAGACTTATTCCACTCTGCAAACCTTACAGGAGGTGAGCTTCACAGAAGTAACGTTATCATGACGTGTAACTGGCTGGTAGGACGTGGTAAAGCTGAAGAAGTAGGGGAAGAAGAAAACGTAGAGCTTCCGCCTTCCACTTCATTAGCCGGAAAAATCCATAAAACACTGATGTCTCAGGTGGCAGCAGGTAAAAAGCATGGTAACATCAACGAAGTAGACGCCGTAAAATTCGAACTGAAGAAAAGTGAAATTTCTCAGCTGGAAAAAATGGGTCTTGTACCAATGGTTAACGAGTACGGAAAAATTATGGCTTTCTCAGCGAAGACCTTATTTACAGGAGACAATATCGGTCTTCAGACGTATTCCGTAGTCCGTGTATTCGACTATGTAACTAAAGTATTACTTGATTTCCTTAACAGGAGAGCCTTTGAAAACTGGAATGCTAAGAATGAGGATGATTTGAGAAGACAGATTGTAACATTCCTTGACAATATCAAAGGACCGGACAAGCTGATCGAGAAATTTAAAATTGTTCGTTTCGAGCAGGATAGAGTAAACAAAGACAGAGTATGGCTGGATATCCGCATGACCCCTTATTTCCCTACAAAAAGTTTCGTTATTAAATTGGACGGACACAAAGGAGATGATGGTAACGAATGGGATGCAGAATATACTCAGGAGTAACATAAACATACTTTACATAACAAAAACCGATGCAATATTACATCGGTTTTTTTTCAACCAACACCTATGAAATTGAATATGAATAAGAAACTTATCATTGGTTTACCAATGTTATCAATGGTTCTTTTGATAAGTTGTGAAAAAAAATACCAAAGTCCGGGCACTTACGAAAATGATCTTTTCGCACAGGAACGCCAGGAAGGAAAAGCATACATCATGAATGAAGATGAATGTTTTGATGGAAGTGAACTCGTACTTGCAAGCTCAGATGTAAAACTTTCAGACAGTTCAAAAGGCCGTGGAAAATCATTCTATCTCTATAAAGTGAAATCCGGAAAAGTATTGAAAACAGTAAGAGATTCTACGGTAGATATGCCGATGCTGTTTTTATCTCAATATAAATTAAAGATCAAAAATACAGATTCTATGTATGTGTATCTGAAGAAGCTTGAAGGGTATCGTTTTATAGCCAAAGACAGAAACCTTAAGTATCAGTGGTTAAAAGCGGCTCCGGTATATTCTGTTGAGAAAAATTAACTTTAAATTCAAGTTTTTTATATCACTATATCATGATTTTTTTTACTTTTGTTTTTGAACAAACACAAAAACAAAATGAAAAAGAATGTAACCCTGTATGAGGATATAATCCTTCATCCTCTCCTACAATTTAATCTGAAAAGTAATACCTGTCTCTATAGCTTTCAGCTGGAAGCTATTTAAGTTCTATCAGCCATGACAGGGAATATTGCCGGGGATCAGAATCCTCGGGTTGGAACAGTGTGTTCCTACGAAATAAAGCCTTCAGGACTTTCATTCGTACTGAATAGGGACTATGAATGGTATCTTTTTAAGAAACAAAAGAACGGAAGCTGGAAAGACATCACCGGAAAACCAAAGACCGGTAAAAAAGTGACTTACAACTTTGGAGAAATAGCGTTGGGAGTAGAGTTTCAAATAAAAGTCTATGAGATTAAAAAAGGTATTTTACCCGGCCTTCCAGCCACCAGAGAACTGGTTGGCAGCCTTATAATAGTTCCTATCAGCAACAAGGTTCCGAAGATTGATAAAGTAGTCCTCTTTAACAGAGGAGCAAAAGATTTCAATACAACCAGCTACCGTGATACTCTTATTGCGCAGGCTCACTGCATCGCGATGTTTAATAAAGAAATTGAATTTCACCTTTGGGAAGATGATGCTCCTGGGAAAGGGCACGATGCCAGTATTAACAAAAACAACCGTCACACCCGCAGCTATAAGGCTCGCGTCAATGAAAAAGGAATTGCGGAAGTATCTATTCATTTAATGTCTGATGAAAAAATCCTTCGTCAGATGGCCAATCAGTTTCTGATGAAAGGTGACAGAAATGAAGGCGCGAATCATGAATATTATGTTACGGCCACCTGCTCCGGGAAAATTCAGGGAGCCAGCCAGGTGAATGTAGAGGTAGCCAACCCTGATTATAAGGGACAGCCTCAACCCAAACCTAAGCCGCAGCCTGAGAAACACACACCAAAATTTCCTGTCGGACCAGGAGGTGGTCCCAAACAGCCGGATCCTAAAGGTAATATTATAGAAGCTGTTTTCATAGATGATACAGGAAAAGAGCTTTCCAAAGTAGCTTTAGGAGATAAAGTTAGGGTAAGAATTCACTCCAAAAATATGGTGGGAAAACACATTCAGTATGTCATCTGGAAATATGATTCCACATCCACTCATGAAGTTTATAGAAGTGCAATGATTAAAATTCCTGCCGATGTATATGATACCCCAGGATTTATCATTACAAAAGTTAGTTCTGAAAAAGAAATAGGCTTTCCTATCGGCAATTCGGACTCCTATACACAAAACTATTTTATAGAAATTATCTCCAAGGATCTTTCTGCGGAATCTCAGAAATTTGGGGTAAATTCGGATGGTTTGATGGAAGTGGAGAAGGTGAAGAGTGCGGTGGTGGTGCAGAAGCAGCCTGTGCAAGGGAAATCAACTGGCAAAAAAGTGTGCGAATGCGAAGCTAGGGTAAGAGCTTATATGAGGATGCTTAGAGTTGGTGAAGGTACGGGAGAAATAATTAAATCTCAAAAATATAATAAGGAAAAGAAAAAGATGGAAGTTGTCTATATTACCAATGATTTTGAAGGTGGTTACACTAAATTATTTGGAGGTAGTCATTTCACTGACCCACCTTATAACAAAGGTATGATTACTCACCCTGATATTAAAATTCTTTGGTACACAAAAAAAAATGGAGAAAAGGTATATAGTTCGGCAACAGGTGCGTACCAAGTAATGGGATATACTTGGAATGATAATGAAATGATAAAGAAAAGAACTATATATAAAATAAAAGACTTTTCTCCCGAAAATCAAGATAAATTTTGCCTGGTACTTTTTAAACATAAACGAGCAGGTATGTTAGATTTGATAATGAAAGGAGATATACAAGGTGCTACTGAAAAATATGGAAGTTATGAATGGGCGAGTTTACCTCCTGGAAGATATGGACAACCTATTGAAACAATGGAAAAAGCATTGGAGTTATATACTAGATTTTATCAAGAAGAATTATCTGGTAAAAGCCCTTTACATTTAAAAAAAGGTTTTTTAAAAGAGTTCGGACATGATTGCTGTGAAGAAACTTCCCAAAAGAATAATCAAATAGAATTATCCTGTGGCAAATCAGAAATTGATTTGAGAGATAAAATAAAATGGCAAACACAATTTGACTCTAAGTGGGGAGGACGTGATAAACAAATGGTAGCTTGTAAAAAGACTTGTGATGATATATTGATTAATAGTGGACTTAGAGCTACTTCATTATCTCACTTATACCAAATAGCAATAGAAAATAATACTCATACACAGTTAGATATTAATACTCAAATTTCAAAAGAAGCTGTTTTATATCTAGATGCTGAGTTGGAAAAAGGACATCCAGTACAAGTGGGAGTGGATCATGGATTAGGTTACAAAATTAATAATAACGCTGATCATTCTACTGATCATTTTGTAGTTATTGTTGGAAGAAAATGTGATGGTATTAAATGTTATTATATTTTTTACGATGTTGGTACGAGTAATAAAGATAAAGGGGCGAGTGATGATAATCGTTTGTATTTCGATCCAACAAATTACTCTTTAAAGGGAAAGACAGTTTATAATGGCCATTTTTATACAGTTACTCAAATAAGAAAAAATAATTAAAGAATGAAAAATATAATAAATAAATTATCATACATAACATTATTTACTTCTATAATAATCTCCTGTCAGTCTAAAGAAGAAAAACAAATGAATGGAGGTTATTCTGAAAATATTGCCAGTGATTTATATAATAGTAAATGGTATCTCATTAATAAAGAAAACAATGAATATTACTATTGTACTAATGGAGATCAATTTTTCGAAATAAATAAAGATAAAATTTACGATCATACTCCTATGGAAGATACCACTTTTAGTATTGATCATAAAAAAGAAAAAGGAGATAAAATATTTTTGTATGGAGATAAAAAAGAATCTTTTTATTACATTATAAGATGGGTTGATAAGAATAAAGGAATTATATCATTCCAATTAAATACATATGAATCCAACCTTTTTATAATAGAAAAAAAATTAACAAGCATTAAGAATAAAACCTGTCAGCCAAGTACTAAATCATGTGAGTTTAAAAACCTGTCAAATAAGTATAAATTTATTTTAGAAGCCGAAGAATATAAAAATGAGAAGGAACAAAAATATCCAACTTCAGCGTGGATTATTGTAACAAATAAAAAGAACGGCAAATCACAGGAGATTCATTATGAACCAAATTCATGGACATCTTATCAAGATTTGCCGTGTACCAACTTTTTTGTAAAAGATTTTAATTTTGACGGCTTAGAAGATTTTGCAATTGTTTGGGATCAGGGAGGCGTCGAAAAGTTGTATGAATATTATCTTCAAGATAAAAACGGAAATTTTTCTGCTTTAGCATCTTTCCCTTTACAGCATGGAATTTTAACAGAAAATATTGATTTAGTAAACAAAACAATTACAACACAAAGTATTATAGGATGTTGTCATATTAATATAAATAAATATAAACTTAATTCTAATACTACTTGGGAAAGTTCTTCGGAACAGCACGAACTAAAGAAAAAATAATTTATAATAGATGAAATATGATTAGCAACTGATGAAATCCTTTTTAACTTCATGATGTTTATATTTTTTTTGATATTCAAGTAAGTATGAGGAGATAAGAGAAAAAAATTAAATTTATACAATAACAGATTCACAAAAAAACTCCTTCAACATCAAAAACAGGAAAAATAAAATAAACCTATCTTTGCAGCATAGAAACAATGTTCAGGATGAAGAGAAAATCATCTCTTCAATGATTTAAAATAAGATTGGTTTTTGGAAAAAAATAAAACAGGTTCAGAATTCCTTCATATAGGAAACAGGCTTTTGGAGTGGTACAGAAATAATGCAAGAGATCTGCCTTTCAGACAGACAAAAGATCCGTACAAAATCTGGATCTGTGAAATTGTATTTCAGCAGACGAGAATCAATCAGGGATTGAATCATTATAATAATTTCATTAAACGATTTCCCGATGTTAAAACATTGGCAGAAGCTGAAGAAAACGAAGTCTTACTCTACTGGAAAGGTTTAGGCTATTATTCCAGAGCTATCAATATTCATAAAGCTGCCCGGCAGATCATGAACGATTATCAGGGTGTCTTTCCTCACGAATATGAAGAAATTTTAAAACTGAAAGGAGTAGGGAAATATACTGCGGCAGCGGTTTCAAGCATCTGCTTCGGTGGAAGAATGCCTGCTGTTGACGGGAATTTCTACCGTGTTCTGAGCCGTCTTTTTGCCGATGATTTTGATATTTCAAATTCAAGAGCGTTTACCTATTTTTCTGAACTGGCCGCCCTGGTAATGCCGGAAAATGTAGGAGACTTTAATCAGGCTATGATGGATATCGGCTCGGAAATCTGTAAACCCAAAAATCCGTTGTGCGGAGAATGCCCTGTAAATGAAGATTGTCTGGCATTTTCCATGCAAAAAATTTCAGATTATCCTGTAAAAACAAAAAAAGTAAAAGCAGAAGATCTTGCTTTGACCTATTATTTTGTTCATAAAAAAGGACAGTTTCTGATCCGTCAGAGAGCAGATGACTTCATATGGAAGAAATTATTTGAATTTCCCACAGCTATTCCTTCCGATATGGAACCCTTCATTACAGGTTCAAAAACAGTTACCCATAAACTGACTCATAAGAATTTAAGCATTGAAATTTGGAATGTCGAGGTTACTTCAGAAAAACAATGGAATGATTTTATCGCTGAAAATCAATACCTGATTACAGACCTTGAAGACTCTCATGAAAAATCCTTTCCGAAGCCTTTGGAAATTTACATTCAAAACGCACTGAAAGACTGAAATTTGTCTTCTGAAATCTGAAATCTAATTTGTACTTTTGCAAAATGATTAAAAAAGTCATTTTTATTTTTGTATCGCTGCTTTTAATTTCATGTGGAAAAGACCCTTCACCAAAACCTTATGGAGAACTGCGTCTTGAATATCCAGCACCGAAATACCAGAAGTTTGAAAACGATTGCGCCTATACCTTTGAGTATTCGGACTTTGCTTCCATAACGCCAGCCAAAAAACCTTGCTGGTTTTATCTGAACTATCCGAAAATGAAAGCTAAGCTTTTCGTTACTTATTATCCGATACAAAACGACTTTGCTGACCATATCAAGGAAGCTGAAAAAATGGTGTATGAACATACCATCAAAGCCAGTTCTATAGATACAAAATCCTTCGAATACCCTGAAAAGAAAGTATACGGGAACTTCTATGAACTGAAAGGGCAGAGCGCTTCTAATCTGCAATTCTACATTACAGACAGTACGAAACACTTCGTAACTGCTTACTTATACTTTAACACGAGGCCAAAACCGGACTCTCTTGCTCCCGCAGTAAATTATATCAAAAATGATATGAAACATCTGCTGGACACTTTTGAATGGAAAAAATAATTACTTTTAATATACATTGAAAAATATATGAAACTTTTAGTTGTAGGAAGTGTTGCATTTGATGCAATTGAAACACCATTTGGTAAAACGGACAAAATTTTAGGAGGTGCAGCCACTTATATCGGGATCACTTCATCAATTTTAGGCGTTAAATCCGGAATTGTTTCTGTAGTAGGAGGAGACTTTCCACAGGAACATCTGGATATGTTCACAGACAGAGATGTAAACATTGAAGGAATTGAAATCGTGAAAGAAGGAAAAACATTCTTCTGGTCCGGAAAATACCACAACGATCTGAATACAAGAGATACTTTGGCTACAGAAGTAAACGTGTTGGAGAACTTTGATCCGAAAATCCCGGATTCAATGCAGGATGCCGAAATTTTACTACTTGGAAACCTACACCCTGGAGTTCAGTTATCTGTACTTGAAAAAATGAACAACCGTCCTAAGCTGGTTATCCTTGATACCATGAATTTCTGGATGGATTCTGCATGGGATATCTTAATGGATATGATTGCAAAAACAGATGTTATTACCATCAATGATGAAGAGGCAAGACAGCTTTCAGGAGAATATTCTTTAGTGAAAGCAGCTAAAAAGATCCACACAATGGGTCCTGAATATGTGATCATTAAAAAAGGAGAGCACGGAGCTTTACTTTTCCATGACAATAAAGTATTTGCTATCCCGGCACTTCCACTGGAAGATGTTTTCGATCCTACAGGAGCCGGAGATACTTTCGCAGGAGGTTTTGCCGCATATCTTGCTAAAAAAGGAAAAATTGATTTCGAAACGATGAAGTCTGCTCTTATCGTAGGATCTGCAATGGCTTCATTCACCGTAGAGAAATTCGGAACAGAAAGGATAGAGGAAGTAAACGAAGCTGATATGTTCAGCAGATTGAGACAATTCAAAGAATTGACAACATTTGATGTTGAACTGCAATAAATAAGTCTTTTTAAGAAATATTTATAATAAAAAATTGAAGGAAATTCGTTAAGAATTCTAAATTTGCAACTTGTTAAAATAGTAAAATGACAAATAAACTAAAAATCACTTTTCTTCTTGGGATTTTCATCATGATATTCTCTTCAAATATGATGAATGCTCAGCTAAAACAAGGAGATCTGGTGGATGGCATTGCAGCTGTTATCGGGGATGAGATTGTATTGGAATCTGATGTAATCGAGCAGATGAATTATGGTAAACAGCAGGGAGCTGCCAACACAGACAAATGTGAGTTCCTGGAAAATCTTATCAGCAATAAACTTCTTGTATACGAAGCAAAAAAAGATACGTTAATTGAAAACCGTTCTGCAGCAATCAAAGAACAAGCTAATGCAAAATACCGTCAGATGCTTTCCCAGTTTCCGGATGAAAAAACAATGCTTGCAGCCTATAAGTTCAGAAATGCGTATGAACTGAAAAATGCTATTGAAAAAATAGATACAGACCAGTATTACGGACAGGCGAAGTACCAGAGAGTTACTGATAAAGCAGACGTAACTCCAAATGAGGTAACTGATTTTTACAATATGTATAAAACACAGCTGCCACAGGTAAAAGATGAAGTTACTTTAGCTCAGATTATGATCTACCCGTCACTTACAGAAGCTCATAAACAAGACCTTATCAACAGACTAAAAAAAATCAAACAGGATATTATCGGAGGGGAAACTTTCGAAAGCCAGGCAAGAATTTATTCTGAAGATGAAGGGTCAGCTGCCAACGGAGGATTATATAAAAATATCAATAAAGGGCAGATGGTGAAGCCATTCGAAGCTGCTGCATTGAACCTTCAGGAAAATGAAATCTCAGATCCTGTTGAATCTGAATTCGGATTTCACATTATTCAGTTGGTGAAAAGATCCGGTAAAGTATATGATGCAAGACACATCTTGTTGAAAGCTGTTCCTACTGATGATGAGATCAAAACTGCAAAAGCAAAATTAGACAGTATCAGAGGTCTTATTATCGATGGTAAAATAACATTCAAAGATGCGGCTTTTAAATTCTCAGATGATAAAAGAACAAAATTCAACGCCGGGATCATTCCTGGAGCCGATGGTTCTGATAAAATTGAAAGAGAAAGTATCCCCGGAACAATCAGCTACGAATTGGCAGGTTTAAATAAAGGTGATATTACTACTGCTTTTGAAGATGAAGAGAACAAAAGAAAACAAATCAAGATCATCAAAGTGGAAGATGTGATTCCTTCTCACCAGATTACACTGGAGACAGACTTCAGCAGAATCAAGCAGATGGCACTGAATAAAAAGAAAAGTGAAATGGTTGAAAAGTTTGTCAACTCCAAGTTACCGACAACCTTTATTTCAATTGACGGACGTTACGATAGCTGTAACTTTAAGTCTAACTGGAAGAAACAATCCTTAACAAAATAAAATCAAAACCTTCAGAATTTCTGAAGGTTTTTTTTATAATAAGCTTTAAAGAATAATAAGCTATGATAGAAAATATTGACATATTTTTCCCGGAAAACAGTTGTTTTTATTATTTTTACACATGAGCAATTTTATAGATTTTAACGCTGCAAAAAAACTTCATGACATGGAGGCTACACACAATAGAATTTCACACCTTTTTAATATTAAATATCCAATTATCCAGGCAGGCATGATCTGGCATTCAGGATGGAGACTTGCTTCTGCAGTTTCTAACTGTGGAGGATTGGGAATAATAGGAGCAGGAAGTATGTATCCTGATATCCTGAGAGAAAACATCCGGAAATGTAAACTCGCAACAGATAAGCCATTCGGGGTAAATGTACCGATGTTATATCCTAATATTGAGGAAATTATTCAGATCATCCTTGAAGAAGGAGTGAAAATTGTATTTACGTCAGCCGGTAACCCGAAAACCTATACGGAAACCCTTCAGAAAGAAGGAATAAAAGTAGCTCACGTCGTTTCTTCCACCAAATTCGCTGTAAAATGTGAAGATGCCGGAGTAGATGCCATTGTTGCAGAAGGTTTCGAAGCAGGAGGCCACAACGGAAGAGATGAAACCACCACATTCTGTCTTATTCCGAATGTAAAGAAACATATTTCTAAACCGTTAATCGCTGCCGGGGGAATTGCTTTGGGTTCACAAATTAAGGCTGCAATGATTCTTGGTGCGGACGGTGTACAGATCGGTTCCCGTTTTGCTGCTACCCACGAAGCTAGCGCCCATGAAAACTGGAAAAAGAAAATTACAGAACTCCAGGAAGGAGATACACACCTTACGTTGAAAGAACTGGCTCCTGTAAGAATGGTTAAAAATAAATTCTTCAATGAGCTGGAAGATATTTATGTGAACGGAAGAAACAAAGATGCTTTAATCGCATCGCTGGGAAGAGCCAGAGCAAAAAAAGGGATGTTTGAAGGAGATATGGAAGAGGGAGAACTAGAAATAGGCCAGGTTTCTGCTTTAATTGATGAAATTCTTCCGGTGGAAACTGTTTTCAGCCATCTTTTAAAAGAATTTGAAGAAACGAAAATTCCGGTTTTTTAATATGATTTTATTCGATGGAAGGAAGAAGAATTGATGTAAAGGGACAAAAATTATATATCGAACACAATAATCAATTCCAAGACAGGCCTACGATTGTTTTTCTGCATGATTCATTAGGATCTGTGCAGCTTTGGAGGGATTTTCCGGCAAAACTGTCTGAAGCAGCACAGTGCAATACCCTTGCTTATGACCGGTTAGGCTATGGTAAATCATTTCCTATGCTTACTCATGAACGGCCGGTACATTATATGGAACTGGAAGCAGATTTGTTGAATGATGTACTGATTGAAATGGATATTGATAACGCGATTCTCTTTGGGCACAGTGATGGGGGAACAATTGCTTTGATCACCGCTGCAAAATATCCCGAAAGAATAGAAGCCGTTATCTGTGAAGCTGGTCATATTTTTGTAGAAGAAACAACTTTAAAAGGAGTTTACGACGCATGGGAAACTTACAAAACGACCAATCTTCCGGAACGTTTACAGAAATATCATGGCGATAAAGTAGAAATGCTTTTCAGAGCCTGGACAGAAACCTGGACACGGGATGATTACAGAACCTGGAATATAGAGTATTTCCTGAAAGATATTACAGCTCCGTTGTTATTTATTCAGGGAGAGGCTGATGAATATGGGACACTGGATCAGGTAGAAAAAACAGTGACTCAGGTTAGTGGAAGGTCGGAAAAATATATCATTCCCGGTATAGGCCATACACCACATAAAGAAGTACCTGAGCTTGTATTGGAGAAAGCGGCCGGATTTATCAGCAAATATTTCTAATATACAATATCAACAAGGCACCTGTTAACGGGTGTCTTTGTTTTTGTTAAATAAACAGATTGATCTATTTTTATTTCAATAACTGAAGTTCAGCAGCAATATTTTCCTTTGCCCGGGCTTCATATCTTTCCTTAAAATATTTCGTTTTAAAAATACTTTCAAGCTCAAGGAAATGTTTGAGCACTTTTTTTCGTCCCGGTTTATACAGAAAATCAGGGTAAATGGAATACTCTTTTCTTATATTCTGAGTGTATTGCAGATAGGTTTTTAAATCCTTTCCCAATACAGAAAGATCAGCATCCAGTAGATAATTGGTATCGTCATCATCAGAGCGTTGGTGAGATTTTGTTGCCAGAATCTGCGCAGAAATGAGTGAAATTTTATTTCTATCTATATCAAGTTCTCCAAGCCTTTTTTCTGCTTTGGCCGCACTTTTTTCCTCATTAGACTTAGAAGAAGCATCGTAGATAACGTCATGGTAAAACACGGAGAAAGAAATGGCTGTAAAATCTGAAATCTCGCTTTTCACAGCTTCAAGTTCACTGAACATATTTTCAAGATGAAGAAGATTGTGGTAGTGTCTGCCTTTTTCAGAATATCTGGTTTCAAGTTCATTCCACAGGCTGTCGATCAGCTGTTTGTTTTCGGTGAAAGAAGAACAAAGCGTGTCAAAATAATTTTTCAGATTCATAGAAATAAGATAAAAAAAAGGAACTTTTAAAAAGTTCCCTGATTTGCTTCCAGAACAGCCTTCAGCTCAGACCAGCCTCCGCCGTTGTAACCGTCCTTTAATCCTTGAGCGTTAAGATAATCCAATGCTTTTCCGCTTCTGTTTCCACTTCTGCAGAATAAGATAACAGGCTTTTCAATAGATAGGATCTCATCCTGTCTGTCTTCTACTTCACCTAAAGGAATATTCTTAGCACCATCTATATTACCGTCCATTTCAAGCTCCATTGGCTCACGAACGTCGATTAATTCATAGTTTCCTGATTGTATTACTTCTATTAAAGACATAGTTGTTGGTTTAAACATTAAATTAGAAACGAAATTACGTATTTTTTTTTTGAAAAAAATCCTAATTAAAACATAATTTTTTAAGAAAAGAACCATCAATGGGATGTACTTTGGCAGAAATCTGAAGATTGATAAAATAATCTTAATTTTGCAGTGTGAAATTAATGAATGCAGACGCTGAAAAATATTCCCAACTCATAAAGTCCAAGGCAAAAAGTTTTGGATTCCAGAGTTGTGGCATTTCCAAAGCTGATTTTCTCGAGGAAGAAGCTCCTCATCTTGAAAAATGGCTGAAGAATAATTATAACGGCGAAATGAAGTATATGGAAAATCATTTCGACAAAAGACTTGATCCGAGACTTTTGGTAGAAGGTTCAAAATCTGTGATTTCACTTTCTTACAATTACTTTCCTGAAGAAAAAATTTCAACGCTGGAGAACTTTAAAATCTCAAAATATGCTTATGCAGAAGACTATCATGAAGTAATCAAAGAAATACTCCGTGAAATGGTTGCTGAGCTGCAGGAAGAAATAGGGGAATTTGGATTTCGTGTCTTTGTAGATTCTGCGCCGGTTTTGGAAAGAGCCTGGGCGAAAAAGTCGGGAATAGGCTGGGTAGGGAAAAATGCCAACCTTATTACCAAACAAAGCGGTTCTTTTTATTTTCTGGCCGAAATCATCTGCGATCTGGAGCTGATTCCTGACCATGCCACTACGGATCATTGCGGAAGCTGCAGAAAATGTATCGATGCCTGTCCCACAGATGCCATTGTTTCTGAAAAGATTATAGATGGAAGCCGATGCATTTCTTATGCAACCATAGAACTCAAAAATGAAATTCCGGATTATTTTAAAGATAAAATGGAAGACTGGATGTTTGGCTGCGATATCTGTCAGGATGTCTGCCCCTGGAACAGATTCTCAGCACCCAATAAACAGAGCCGTTTCCAGCCCAATGAAGCCTTGAAAAACTTTAAAAAAGGAGAGTGGAAAGAACTTACCCAGGAAATTTTCTCAGAAATCTTCAGAAAGTCTCCCGTAAAACGTACTAAATTTACAGGACTCAAAAGAAATATTGAGTTTTTACAGAAATCTTCTGACTGATTTTTCTCTGAATTTTTGGTGACAATCCCTCTTTTGGAATTTTTTGAAGTTCCAAACCAGAGCTGATGGTCGACCATTCCTTAAATTTTTCGCTTTAAGGAGGTGAAGATTTACATCAATAAGTTTCTTAAAAAGCCTTTCCTATAAAGAAAAATTGATTTTCAGGAGATCAGAATCTCACCGAAAATCAACGTCTTTTTTGTATTCTTTTAGGAGCAGTTTTTACTCTTACTTTAAACCTTTTTTGGGATTTAGTATTTTTACGCATATTTGTGAATATTTCGTAACTAAATATAGCTAATTTTTCGATTAAAACAAATACTTTTACTAAAAATTAAAGATTAAATTTTATTAAAAAACATGACTGTGAAAACAATATTTATGTATCTCCTGAAAGTGGTAGGAATTATTTTAGGGATTGTGATTATTTATGTCATCCTTGGGTTGTTGATTCCCTATATTCCTGTTTCCGCAAAAAATGACGGACAAAAGAAAGAAATTCCAATCTACATTTATACCAACGGAGTGCATACCGATATTGTAATGCCTGTGAAAAACGATTTGCAGGACTGGAGCCGGAAAATTCCTTTTGCCAATACAAAATCAAAAAGAACAGACTATCAGTATATAGGGATAGGATGGGGAGATAAAGGTTTTTATCTTGATACACCTACGTGGGCAGACCTGAAATTTTCAACAGCCATAAAAGCTGCATTCTGGCTAAGTGATTCAGCTATGCACTGTACTTATTATAATACGATGAAAGAAGGCGATGACTGTAAAATGATTATGATCAGCAGAAGTCAGTATGAAAATCTGGTGAAATATGTGGAAGATAAATTTGACAGAGATCAGAACGGAAATTTTATGCTGATCCCTACCAATGCTGTTTACGGTGATAACGATGCTTTTTATGATGCAAAAGGGACTTACAGCTTTCTGTATACCTGCAACACCTGGTCAAATAACGCTTTGAAGGCAGCAGGGCAAAAAGCCGCACTTTGGACTCCTTCTGATTTCGGAATCTTTCAGCATTATAAATAAAATATGAAAAAGGTTTTTTGGTTTTTCACCATCTTTTGGATCTGTTCATGTTCTCAGGAAAGGAGAAATAATACAATAAGAACGGTAGAAACATCAGTAGTTGTAGAAAAGAAACCTGAAGCTGATTTTTCTAAATTAAAAATAAAAGCAGAAGAAGCCCTGAAATTCTGTGCTTCAAAGAACCTCAGCAAAGATTTCTGCATTCTTATTGATATGAGCCTTCATTCCGGTGTTAACCGTTTTTTTATCTGGGATTTTAAAAATAATAAGATTTCGAAACAATATCTGGTAGGACATGGCTGCGGTTCCAATTCATGGAGTAAAGATGATTCTAAAGCCAATCCGGGTTTTAGCAATGAAGATGGAAGTCATCTATCCTCTTTAGGGAAATATAAGCTTGAAGGAAGAGGCTACAGCGATTGGGGAATCAATATCAAATACCTCATGCACGGCCTGGAAGAAACAAACAGTAATGCTTTAAAAAGATTTATTGTCATTCATTCATGGGACATGATGAGCGATAATGAAGTGTTTCCTGACGGATCTCCCGAAGGCTGGGGCTGCCCGACTGTTTCCAACAACGCGATGAAAGAAATTGATCCGATGATTCAGAAATCGGGAAAACCTGTACTGATGTGGATCTATAATTAAATTTTTACCTTTGTTTCATAACAATCGTGTTAACTGATTACGCCTTATGAAACATACCCTTTTCCGCGAACAACAGCTCAATTGTGATATAGAAACGGCCTGGAAGTTCTTTTCCTCAGCCAACAATCTTTCAGAAATTACTCCGAAGGACATGGGCTTCATTGTATTGACGGAAATGGAAAACGATGAAATCTACGAAGGAATGCTCATCGATTATTACGTTTCTCCGTTATTTGGTATCAAAATGAAGTGGCAGACCGAGATCACCCACGTTGATTTCCAGAAAAGCTTTATTGATTTTCAGAAAAAAGGACCGTACAAATTATGGAACCATCATCATGAATTTATTCCCAATGCCGAAGGTGTTCTGATGAGAGATACTATAGATTATGAACTTCCCATGGGATTTTTAGGTGAAATTGCCCATCGCCTTTTCGTCAGAAAGAAACTGGAACATATCTTTGATTATCGTTTTAGGATACTGAGTAAACTGTTCTAAGTATTCAATAGGAACGGGCTTTAGCCCGTTAAAAATAAGCCAAAATTCATCTGGCTTTAGATTCTGTGTTAACTTCCAAATATTTTTTATACATTTATATTTATAAAAGCGACCTTGAGTTAGCTTGCGTAGGGTGAACGTCTTTGATTTTTACCCTACTTTCTTCAAAATCTATCTG
>NZ_JBKKJT010000008.1:0-163518 GCF_046614675.1 Chryseobacterium cupriresistens
AACTTCTTTCACGATTTGAAGTTTTAAACTTAAACTGTAATCCTTCTGTGTACGTTTAATGTACGTGGATGTTAATGTTTCTGCCATAACGATTCTTTTTTGTGTATCGCTATTTCAGGACGAGACATTTATTCAATAAAAAAAACCGCTAATCTTTTTGATTAGCGGTTTTTTTATGTTTAGGATTTAGCTCCCATATCCGATACAATATTCATTGCTTCCTGCAGGTAAAGATCTTTTTTCAGGTTCTTAATCCACATTTCAGATTTTTTCTTGAAAGCTTCGTCTTTTTTCTCTCTTTCAATTTCACTTGGATACATGATGAACTGAAGACCGTTTTCAAATTTTGTCAAAGCCTTGAACTTTTCAATCTGAGATTTTCTGTTCTTCATCAGCTCATTGAATTTTGTAATATTCAATGTGATATTTTCTTCTTTATCCAGTTTTTCTCTCCACTGAGCAGATTCTAATAGCAACTGATAATTGCTGTTTTTAGCCATTCTGTCTGCACTTGCCTTCTCCAGAGCCTGGATATTGAAATAATTCAGTTTCTGGAATTTTGTAGGTGGAATTTTATCCCACGCCAATGCATAATCATCATATCGCTCTCCTACTTCAGCATACGTAAAGAAGTCTTTCATCTGGATATCAGAAACAATTCCTTTTCTCTGGGTAGATTCTCCGGTAATTCTGTAGAATTTCTGGATCGTCAGTTTTAAAGATCCGAAATCATCTTCTGTATTCAGGAATCTGTTCAGATCCACAAAAGTCTGAACAGTTCCTTTTCCGAAAGATTGTGGAGATCCGATAATCATCGCTCTACCATAATCCTGCATTACTCCTGCAAGAATTTCTGAAGCTGAAGCGGAAAGTTCATTTTGCATAATGACAAGCGGACCAGTCCAGATAGGAGTTTCATTTTTATTTTTAAGCGTCTGTATTTTTCCATTTCCGTCTTTCACCTGAACATAAGGCCCGGCCTCCATGAAAAGTCCCATAATATCGCCTACTTCAGTTAAAGAACCTCCGCCATTATTTCTAAGGTCAAGAATAATTCCTTCAATATTCTGGGCTTTAAGCTTAATAATCTCATTTTTGATGTCATCAGAAGCATTTCTTCCTTTGGCATTTTCAAAGTCAGCATTAAAGCTTGGCAGGTTGATGAAACCGTATTTCTTACCATTTGGAGCATTCACTACAATACTTCTTGCAAATGTATCTTCGATAGCAACCTCTTCACGGATCATGGTTACATCTTTAATAGTACCATCTTTTTTCTGAACAGTTAAGGTTACCGGAGTTCCTTTTTCACCTCTGATTAATCTTACCGCTTCATCAGAAAGCATTCCTACCACATTTACAGCATCTTCTTTCGGTTTTGATCTTACTTTCAGGATTTTATCTCCTTCTGAAAGCTGCTTGGATTTCCATGCCGGTGCACCAATGGTAAGCGCTCCTAAGTAAAGGTTTCCTTTTTTCTCCTGGATCAGGGCTCCGATACCAATTACTTTTCCGGTGAACTGGGTATCAAAATCTTCTTTATCTTTTGGAGAATAATAGTTGGTGTGCGGATCAAATACTTCAGTATACGCATTCATATACACGGTAAACCAATCCATTTTCTTTCTCTTTTTGAATCTCGTGAAAGTATCTTTTACAAGGTCTTTTACCTCATCAGTCGCTTTTTTGATCTTCTCGTCCTGAGTAAGTGGCTTAAACTTGATCGTATCTTTCAGTTTGTATTTCTGAACAGAGTCTTTCTTTTCTTTCTGAGCTTCTTCTTTGCTGTTCATCGACTCAACTTCCTGGAGGATGTTGTATTTGATGAATTTTTTCCACTCATTATACTGTTCCTGTTTGTTGGCAGGTACTTTTTTTAGTTTGGGCTCAAGAGTAAGCGTTTCATCTTCCTGAAGATTGATGGGCTTGCTGAAGATATCCTGTGTGATTTTATCAATCTCATCCACTCTCTGGTAAAGTCTGTCAATGGTAAGCTTATAGAATGTAAGATCACCTTGTCCGATATAGTCATCAAGCTTTGTTTCATGCTTGCTGAATTCATCCATATCAGATTGCAGAAAATATCTTTTCGCTGGATCTACCAATTCGAAATAATGCTTATAAACGTCCTTCGAATAGGCATCATTGATAGATTTCGGGCTATAATGCAGATAAGAAAGTGTGTTTTTTACGCTCACCATTATCGTCTGCATCTTTTCATCGTCATTCTGTGGCGAGTTGAAACAAAACATTAGACTGGTTAATGGAATAAGGAGTAAAAATTTATTCAGTTTGAAATTTTTCCACATAAACTGTCTTTATTTATTAATTTTTTTAAAATAAGTATAATAATTAGTAGCAGTAAGTTTGGTACTGTTACAAATGATCAAATTTAATACCTTATTTACAAATATCGACAGTTTTGATCATTTTTATTTAAAGAGATTTACAAATAATCAGGACAGTATGAGCCATTTCCTATTATCAGACAGTTTCGTTATAAAGTGATACAGATCAATCCTTTTTTCAAACACACCTAAATTTTTAATTTTTAATCTAAAAACAGAAACACATACCACAAAAATCAATTTTTAGCCATAAAGGCATAAAATATGCAGAGAATTAACCATACAAATTCAAAATATTAAGTCATGAAAAGTTTATTATGGTTAGTAGCAGTCATCTGCATCGTTGTTTGGCTATTGGGAATGCTAGGAGTTGTTCCCGGAATGAGCACAGGTTATTTAATTCACGTTTTACTGGTTATTGCTATTATTGTTATTCTTTATAATATCATTTCCGGTAGAAAACCTCTCGACTAGTTTATTATTTTGTACGACCACTTAACATTAAAATTATCAGGCTTTACAGGTGTTCTTCACAGGATAACAAGAGATTTTCATGGGAGGCACCTGTAAAATTCTGAGTTTGATGAACTAAAATTCATATTAAAATTCCTTCATTTTAGTCAGATATTCTGCTTCTGGCATTTTTCTTTATCGGTGCATTGATCTTCAATCTCTGAAGCAAAAGCAGAAGGATTTTATTTCTATTTCACAACAGCCAATCCCAATCTGGTATTTTATGGCGTCTGATTTTTACCTACATTTGATGTGTTGAAAATCTATTTGTTCAATTCTGAAAATGAACAAACTCACTCTGTTTAAATAAAAAATTAAAGATAATTTATGGAAAGACCACTTATTCTGGTGACTAATGACGACGGAATTACAGCTCCTGGTATCAGAAATCTTGTAAATTTTATGAATGAAATCGGAGAAGTAGTGGTTGTTGCCCCCAATTCTCCTCAAAGTGGAAAAGGCCACGCTATTACCATTAATTCTACCCTAAGCTACGAAGAAGTTACTCTGGATGGCCCGCAGACAGATTTTTCCTGTAGCGGAACTCCTGTTGACTGTGTAAAAATGGCTCTTGATAAAATCCTGACCAGAAGACCCGATATTGTGGTTTCAGGAATCAATCACGGGGCAAATTCTTCTATCAATGTAATCTATTCAGGGACCATGTCGGCTGCAGTAGAAGCAGGTGTAGAAGGAATTCCTGCCATTGGATTCTCATTACTGGATTTCAGCTGGGAAGCAGATTTCACTCAGGCTAAAGAATTTATTCAGAATATTGTAAGAAGAACATTGGAAAACCCAATGCCAAAAGGAGTTGTACTGAACGTAAATATTCCTAAACTTCCGGCGGAAGAGATTAAAGGAGTAAAAGTCTGTAAACAGGCCAATGCCAAATGGGAAGAAAGCTTTGATGAGAGAGTAAATCCTCATGGTAAAAAATATTACTGGCTGACAGGTTATTTCAACAATATGGATGATTCTGAAGATGCTGATGAAACAGCATTGGCCAATGGATATATTTCTATTGTTCCGGTAAAGTTTGATCTTACTGCCTATGAATATATGAAAACATTGGAGGAAGTAATGACTTTTGAAGATGTAAAAGAAGTAAAATAACAAGGAAATAATAAAAGCGTGAAATTGGATTTCACGCTTTGTTTTTATATTGTTAAAATAATACTTTATCTTCTTTCCTGAGTTCTTCAAGATAAGCCTTTTTTTCATCTCTGTAAAAGAGGTTCATGGTTTCAAAAGGTATTAGCTTCAGGTCTTTATTGACAATATGTACGCATGACTTCTTCACCGCTCTTACATCAAAATCATGAGCATCCATAAAGTTCATGATAATTATTCTGAAAAGGTTATCATAGTCGAGATCCGGAGCACAAACATCCGGAAGGCAGCACAGTAACTGATTGACTTTAGGCTGAACTTTATCTACGGAAATTCCGGTGCTGAAAATATCCAGCAGCTGCATATGCAATCCTTTATCCTGTTCATAAACAATGGTATTCCTTGATTCATTATTCAGAAGATCTGCAGGATTGATATACCGGGTTAAAGGGATTGTTTCGCCCTGCAGTTTCAAGATATATCCCATAGCCAGCGCATCCGGATTACATGGAACGGGAATAATATCATCAGAATTTAATAACGGAAACTGATTGATAATTTCCTGTCTTACTTCAGTTAAGGTAATTTTTTCATGAGCAGAATCTTCCCGGTTTCTTCCGGCAATTTCAACCGGCTGAAAGGTTATTCCTCTTACGCACTTCTGTTTTAGGGCAAATTCTATAATTTTTCCAATTTCATCAATATTTTTATCTTTTTGAAGAACAATAACCAGTGTCGTAGAAAGGTTAAGCTCATTGAGTTTTTCCAATGCTTTCATTCTGACCGCGGTAAGATCCTTCCCTCTGAAATCTTCCAGGACTTCAGGTTTAAATGAATCAAACTGAAGGTAAATTTCAAACTCGGGAGCATAGGTCGCCAATCGTTCAGCAAATCCCGGATCATTGGCTATTCTGATTCCGTTGGTGTTCAGCATCAGATGTTTGATCGGTTTTGATTTGGCAATATCCATAATTTTGAAAAATTCCGGATGGATTGTAGGTTCTCCTCCACTGATCTGCACCACGTCCGGTTCCCCTTCATTTTTTACAATAACATCAAACATAGCCTCAATTTCTTCCAGGCTTCTGTGACTTCCATAATGGGGTGAGGACATTGCATAGCAGGTTGGACAGGTCAGATTACAACGATCTGTAACTTCTACGATAGAAAGACAGCTATGCTGTTCATGATCTACACATAGTCCACAATCATAGGGACATCCATATTCCACATCGGTTCCGAAATGAAAGGGCATTTCAGAGGCTTTATTATAGTTTCTTATATTTTTATAATACTGTACGTCAGAAGCTATTTTTGTTTTAAAAAATCCATGATCCGGACATCTTTTGGTCATAAAAACAGCTTCATCCTCAATAATGATTTTGGCACCTACCCTTTTAAGACATTCCGGGCAAAGACTGATGGTATAATCATAATAAGTATAATTTCTTACTGGCATAGCAAATTTTTTAAAGTCCTCCGCAAATATAACCGCTGATCAATCCACAGATCAGAAGAGATATCAGCATGGTCTGGATAAATTGTTTTCTGGTGAATTTCCTGTCTCCCTTTCTTTCGTAAATAAGTTTTGTAATAAAAGCGACGATGAGGGAAAAAACTAGTGCAGCCAAAATAATTGCACCAATAATCATTATCACTACCCCAGCCAGATTGAGATTCCCTTCTAAAATAGTTAATGTTTTCATCTTGAATATTTTAAATATAAAGATCCGGTATTTTTTATTTTATAAATGTAGTAAATAATTACACAGATACACACCATTTGAATCGTACCTATATTTCCAATGATTTCTACCCTTGGTTTTATAAAATCCAAAAGGAATCTGAATGTAAAATAGCTGAGCATAAACAGCTGAAAAATAAAACCGGAGGCGTACTTCTTACGATTCTGAATATACTTTAATCCTATCCAAAGAAGAATTAAAAAGGCTATTTCATACAAGGCAACAGGATGTCTGAGATATTGGTCCCCCAAATGCATCCCAAAAACAGAATCACTAGGAATACCATATGTCTCTTCACCAATACCTGTAAGAAAACATCCTATTCTGCCTATAATCATGGCCAATATCAGAGGGAAAACAATAAGATCTCCCGTACTTTCTTTATGATGTACAATCTTTTTTGCCAGCTCTACTCCCAATAAACCAAAAGCCAGTCCGCCTACAATAGTATTGTTTGACCAGACCTTTCTGAAGGAAAAATTTTCAAATAATGCATAAGGATTTTCAAGATTACCGATCAGCTTGGAACCGATCAAAGCTCCGGCAGTAGCACCAATTAAAACCGCAGCAGAAGTATTGAAAGAAAGTTTTTCTTTAGCCTTACGTTTCAGATAAAAATAATATCTCATGCCCAAAAACATTCCGGCAGCCTCAAAAAGCGGATGCGCAAGGATTGTTTTGCCGAAAATATGAAATGTTACAGGAAAATCCATTATTTCAAAAATACACTATTTCATATTATTCACTACCTTTATTCTGACAAATAATTACAAAATGCGTATAGAATATGACATAAAACTGGGGTTCAAGGATGTAATGTTCCGCCCTAAGCGTTCTACTTTGAAATCCCGTTCGGAAGTTGATTTACTGAGAGAATTTACCTTTAAACATACCAGGAAAAGATGGACAGGAGTCCCCGTAATTGCAGCCAATATGGATACGGTAGGAACTTTTGAAATGGCAGTGGAACTGGCCAAGGAGAAAATTATTACCGCGGTTCATAAGCATTATACTCCTGAGGAATGGAGCAAGTTTCTCAACAGCCAGCCTGAAAGTATTCATCAGTATATTGCACTGAGTACCGGAACCGGAAAAGCTGATGAAGAGAAAATAAAACAGATTCTCAATAAGCACCCAAAAATTGAGTTTCTATGTATCGATGTAGCCAATGGCTATTCTGAACATTTCGTTGAATTTGTGAAGAAAGCAAGAGCCAATTTTCCGGATAAAATTATTATAGCAGGAAATGTGGTTACCGGAGAAATGGTAGAAGAACTTCTTCTGGTAGGTGCAGATATCATTAAAGTAGGTATTGGACCTGGGTCTGTGTGTACGACCAGAGTAAAAACAGGAGTGGGATATCCTCAACTTTCTGCGATTATTGAATGTGCAGATGCTGCACACGGTTTGGGAGGACATATCATTGCTGACGGCGGATGCAAAGTTCCCGGTGACGTAGCAAAAGCTTTCGGTGGCGGTGCAGATTTCGTCATGCTGGGCGGAATGTTTGCCGGACATGATGAAAGTGGTGGCGAAATGATTGAAGAAAACGGTAAAAAATATCGCCTTTTCTATGGAATGAGTTCTAAAACAGCCATGGATAAGCATTCCGGAGGTGTGGCAGAATATCGTGCTTCTGAAGGAAAAACAGTAAAAGTAGCTTATAAGGGTCCTGTTTCAGAAACGGTAAAGGATATTTTAGGAGGTGTACGATCTACTTGTACTTACGTAGGTGCTTCAAAGCTTAAAGAACTTTCCAAGAGAACTACTTTTATAAGAGTTCAGGAGCAGGAAAATCAGATTTTTAACTAAAAAATCAAAGAAATATAAAAAGGCTGCATAAATGATATGCAGCCTTTTTATATTGTTATGTTAACATTCCACCGTCAACGTTTAACGTCTGTCCGGTAATGTATGCAGACATTTCGCTGCCTAAGAATACACATGCATTGGCGATATCCGCTGGCTGACCTCCTCTCTTCATTGGAATTTCTTCTCTCCATCCCTGAACGGTTTTTTCATCCAGAACAGCCGTCATTTCTGTTTCAATAAATCCGGGAGCAATCGCATTACATCTGATATTTCTTGATCCTAATTCCAATGCCACAGATTTTGTAAACCCAATAACTCCGGCTTTAGAAGCTGCATAGTTGGCTTGTCCGGCATTTCCTTTCACACCTACTACAGAAGTCATATTGATGATAGATCCTGATCTTGCCTTCATCATCGGCTTAATTACTGCCTTTGTAAGGTTGAAAACTGAATCTAAATTTACTTTGATTACTTGATCCCAATCTTCTTTGGACATTCTCAACAACAGGTTATCTTTTGTAATCCCTGCATTGTTTACCAAAATATCAATCTGCCCGAACTCTGCCATCACTTCCTCCACCAATTTCTGAGCAGCATCATAATCTGATGCGTCAGACTGATATCCTTTAATTTGGGTTACAGAACTTAAAGCTGCTTCTAATTCTTTTGCTTTGTCTACAGAGCCAGCGTAGGTAAATGCTACTTTTGCTCCCTGCTGAGCAAACATTTCAGCAATTCCCTTACCGATTCCTCTTGTAGCTCCGGTAATTAGTGCTACTTTTCCTTCTAATATTTTCATATCTATTGACAATTATTTTTTTATAACTCGTTCAGCTAGTGACAGCTGCCTCTTCATGTTTCTACAATTCCTTTCTGGAATTAAACGGTTTGCAAAGATATTATAAAATGTTATTCAACCCATTTAAATTGTCAAAATACTAGCTTTTTTTTGATGAATATCAGGATTTTCATTAAAGTTGAACATAATTATTTTTAAATCTGGTGAAATAAATAAAGTCTGTTTTTTTACTTTTATCCAGTCTTAATACCTCTTTCTGCCAGAAATATTTTTCATAAATAATGTCTTTCAAAGGCTCATTCTGAAAATTGGAAACCCCAAATTTTCCTTCTTTTTTAACGACAATTTCATTTTCAGCATTTCCGAATGTGATAATATCTTCGTATACAAACGGTACAATTTCTGTTCCCTTCCCATCCAGGATTCCATAAAAGTTGTCTGTATTTCTGCAGACCAAAGGTTTTGAATACTGATTGAGAGGATTAAAATAGTCAACATCTTCATTTTTAATCTCGCTGATATTTTTCAACTCAGATATAGAATGATCTTTTACAGAAAATCTATAATAGCGGTCCTGCTTTCCAATGATAAGATTGTCGGGATAAAACCCGAAAATCTGAACTCCGTCTCCTACAATATTTTTAAGATCTTTATCTAAGAATTGTTCTTCATTTTCTTTTTTAAGGTAAATAAAATCTTTTCCGGAAATAGTAAAACTTTTGATAAAATCGTATTCCTGAGGAAAAATGATGTTACCCTGCAGGTCTATAATGCCGGATTTTTTTGCTTTATCATTATAAACACTGAACAAATTACCCAATAAAGGATTTACATATTTAAAAGTCTGTGCATACAGCTTTCCGTCTTTCTTACTGAAAACTGTTGTCTTTCCGTTTTTTGTAAGATAGATATATTCTTTTTTGCCAAAATATTCCGGGGTGATATCGTTAAAGATTTCTTCGGCAATCGTATTGTCTTCTGCATCAATCAAACCGTACTTTCCTGTACTTTTATTTTTAGTAATCAGATAAGGATAAGCATTGATGTTTACAACCTGTTTAGAAAATTTATGCAGCGTTTGTCCGTTATTACCAATGATTTCACTTTCTCCATTTTCATTAATGATAAGTGCCCTGTCATCTTCAAAGCTGTAGTCTTCTTTAAATTCCCGCGTGCTGAGCTGTTTCCCGTTAAAATCATACAGAAACCATTTTTTATCTTTTAAAACAAAAAGTCTGTTCTTCCCTGAAAAACGGATTTTTTCCGAATAAGGAATGATTTCCTTTCCGTTAAAATCATAAACAGCTTCTGAATTCTGTTTTGATGAAATAATGCATTCTTCACTCCACCAGGGTGTATTAAATTCCTGATCGTTCAGAGGAATAAGTTCTTTTCCCTTTTCGTCAATAACAGCTGATTTTCTGCCATTTCCTTCCTCAGAATAAAGAATAAACCGGTTTTTGAAAACATGCAGAATACTTCCTTTGTAAGGAGATTCAAATGTAATAGTTCCCAAAGAATCCACAATTCCCTGTTTCTTATAATCAGTATCGTAGAATGTTCCATATCCTTCAGAATAAGAACTGATTTCTTTCCCCGTCTTTTTCGACAGGATCACCTTCATATATTGGTTAGTTTGTGCTGTACAGACTACAGAACACAATACAAAAACTAATTTTTTCAAAGAAAATTAAATAGAATTATTGACAATAAGGACGATCTCTCCTTTTAAAGTTTTACTCTTGGAGAACTCAATTAATTCATTGATTGTTCCTCTTTTAGTTTCTTCAAATTTCTTAGAAATCTCACGGCTTAAGCTTACTTTGGTTTCTTCTCCGAAGAATTCTTTGATCTGTTCCAGAGTGGTATTAATCTTATGAGGGCTCTCGTACAAAACGATGGTCTTTTTTTCTTCTGCAAGCTGCTTCAGTTTGGTTTGTCTTCCTTTTTTCTGCGGCAGAAATCCTGCGAATAGAAATTCATTATTAGGAAGCCCCGAAACAACAAGTGCCGGAATGAGCGCCGTAGCTCCGGGAAGGCAAATCATGTCAATATTATTATCTGCTCCTGCTTTGGCCAGCAAATATCCGGGATCTGAAATACCGGGAGTTCCTGCATCGGTAATAATAGCAATATTCTGCCCGTTTTTAAGGTCTGTAATCACTTTCTCCGTTGCCTGATGCTCATTATGTAAATGATAAGACTTTAAGGGCTTGGAAATCTCAAAATGTTTTAAAAGTATTCCTGAAGTTCTGGTGTCTTCACATAAAATATAATCTACTTCTTTCAGAACATTTACTGCCCTGAATGTCATATCTTCCAGATTCCCAACGGGTGTGGGAACAAAATATAGGATTCCGCTCAAAATTATAAAAATTTATTTTCCACCAATATCCAAAGTCTCTGTGCATATTCATCCACCTTATTCCATTTTCTGTCATAGTACAGATCACTCAGGTATTCTTTGGCTTCTTCCAGTGTTCTGAATTGGTTCAGCTGATAAACGGTATCATTCAGATCTGCCTGGCTTCCTTCAAAAAGCATCTTCGTGAAGGCAAGTCTGTCATTCAGATCCAGCTTAAATTCAGGTTTCAGCTTATCTGCTTCCATGAATTGGGTTGGAATATTGGATTTCAGAATACTTCCTGTATCTTCTTTAACAACAGGAGCTGTTTTTTCTTCCTTGGAAAGTTCCAGGTGGTCGTCATCAAAAAGTGACTGAACAGCCTTCATTCCTTTGATATTGGCTAATTTTATTTTTTTCTCCCGATGGTATTCTTCTAAATTTTCGAAGCTTTCATCGGAACGATGTTTATCTGTTTCTTCGGGAACAGGCTTGTCGATTTCGACAATCTTTCTGCGATCATAGACTTCAGCAAGAATACTTTCTTCTTTTACAGGTTCTTCAGAGTGGTCATTTTTGATCTCACTCAGAATATTTTCTACATTGGAAGTCTCTGTAGCCATTTCTCCCTGTTCTATGGAAATGTTTGAAGCCACAAATTGTTCTTCGTTTTCTTCAATCAGTATTTCATCATCCAGCGTCTCTGTATCAAAAATGCTCGGAATTGTTTCCGTTACAGAAGATTTTACATCATTTACTACAACAGAATCCGTTTCTTTTTCAGATTTCGTCACAATAATTTCATCTTCCTGTTCTTCTATTTCATTGAGCTGATTAGTGAAAACAGCTTCTTCCTCTGTGACTTCATTATAAAACAGATCTTCGTTAAGATCTTCATCCGAATCCGGTGTAGAATCTGCAAGGATTTTATCCTCATCCACAAAACTCAGAACAGCTCTTTGTTCTTCTGAAATTTCATTTTCATCAATTTCATTCAGCTGATTATTAAAAACTGCTTCTTCTTCCAGCGTTTCATTTCCAAAATCCTGTTCCTGATTTTCAGGTGCGTTTTCAGTCTTATTTTCTTCTACAAAGCTTACGATATTTTCATGGAATTCGTTTTCAACAATTTCATTCAGCTGATTATTGAAAACGGCTTCTTCTTCAGATTCCTCAGAAAAAACTTCATTTTCATCAATTTCGTTCAGTTCATTATTGAAAATAGCCTCCTCTTCGGTTACTTCACTTCCTGTATCATGATGTTCTGTTTCTCCTGAAACAAAAGAGACATACTGATGCTCCGGATTTTGTGCCGTATTATCTGTTACGAAGTATTCGATATTTTTTTCCAGCAGTTTCAAAAAAGAAATCCTGTTAGCAAGCTCATCTACAAGATCTTGCTTGGAAAGTAATTCGTCTATATTACTTATTTTGTCCAGATTATCAATGATATTCATGGATTCAAAAAAAATCTTTTCCTTTAAATCTTGGATATTCTGCATAATAAGATTCTTATTAAAATTGCTTACTTTTGATGTTAAAAATATACGGCTAATTTAACAAATGTTTTTAGAAAATACAATTAATCATTCCAAACAAAGTGGTTGGATGGAAGTAATTTGTGGCTCTATGTTTTCCGGTAAAACCGAGGAACTTATCCGCAGATTGCGAAGAGCGGAAATGGCAGGACAGAATGTGGAAATTTTTAAACCCAAAATGGATGTACGGTATTCTGAAGAAGATGTAGTTTCCCATAATCAGAATAAAATCCGCAGTACAGCAGTAGAAAACCCTAATGAAATTCTTCTGCTGGCTTCCAATTGTGATGTAGTAGCCATTGATGAAGCTCAGTTTTTTGATGAAAGCATTGTTGATGTTGCCAACCAGCTCGCCAATAGCGGGATCAGAGTCGTTATTGCAGGATTGGATATGGACTTTTTAGGCCGTCCGTTCGGGCCAATGCCCAATTTGATGGCAACTGCAGAGTATGTTACAAAAGTGCATGCTATTTGTAAGAGAACCGGTAATCTTGCCAACTACTCGATGAGAACTTCACAGGGAGATAATCTGGTGGAACTGGGAGAAACAGAAAGTTATGAAGCAGTAAGCCGCCGTGTTTTTATTGACGAAGTACTTTCAAAAAGAAAATAATCGGATAAAGCAGACGACGAAATCACTAAATTGTAAAACTGTTTGCTATAAACCGTAAAATATATTCACTAATATAAAATGAAAAGCGAAAAAGCTACACTGTAAAATATTTAAAAAGGAAAAACCGGATGATGTCATAAATCTTAGCCCTTTTACTATTTTACCTTTTTGCCGTTTCGCTAAAAAAAGCAGAAAGGGTACCAATGAATTATACAGTACAACACATTGCAGAGATCACCAATTCACAGTTCATTGGTGACGGAAGTTTATTGATCAAAAATATAGCATACGACAGCAGGATTATTTATTCTATCAAGAATACAGCTTTCATTGCGATCAATACTCACAAAAATTCCGGTGAAAAATTTATTGAGTCTGCAATGGACAAGGGAATCAATGTCATTATTTCTGAACATCATTATCCGGCGTTTGAAAATATAACCTGGATCATTGTTGAAAATTCTGTAGAGTTTCTTCAAAAGTTAGCAAAGTATCATTTTGAACATTCTCATTTACAATCCATCGGGATTACGGGAAGTAATGGTAAAACTATATTAAAAGAATGGCTCTATCAATGTCTGTGGAATGAATTTCCTACAGTGAAAAGCCCTAAGAGTTTTAATTCCCAGATCGGCCTTCCGCTGTCTCTTCTTCAAATCAACAATTCTCATCAACTGGGAATTTTTGAAGTGGGAATTTCAAAACCGCATGAAATGGAAAAACTTGAAAATATTTTCCACCCTCAGATCGGACTGCTCACGCATATCGGAACTGCTCACGCGGCCAACTTTTCTTCCGAGGAAGAATTGATTAATGAAAAAATTATTCTTTTCAAAAATTCTGAAGTGATCATTTATAATGGAGATAATTTTTTGGTTGATCAAAAAATTAAAAAATCCTATTCTGATAAAAAATTAATTTCTTACGGTTTTAAAAAAGAGAATCAGGTTTTCATCAAAAACAATATTTCCAAAGATGAAAACATCATTGTTGAATATTTGGGTGAAGAAATCAGTTTTCCTGCGCATCAGAGAGACGAAGCTACATTAACCAATGCTATGGCGCTTATCTCCGTGCTTAAGGAACTGAATATCGAAAATAAAAAGATCGTTGAAAAAATCAACCTTTTAAAAGCCGTTGAAATGAGGCTTGAAGCCATTGAAGGAATTAAAGGCAATATTATCATCAATGATTCTTTTAATCTTGACCTCGACTCTTTGAAGACTGCCCTGCAGTTTTTGAATGAATACAACAAATCTAAAAAATCACTGGTCTTAACAGATATTGTAGGAGTAAACTCCAACGCCAAAGAATTATATGAAGAAGTTTCTGAACTGGTGAATGAGCAAAATTTTGACTCTGTCTTCTTAATTGGTGATGAAATATCAAACTTTAGTGAATTATTTAAAACTAAAACATATACTTTTATTGATACTAAAGAGCTCATTGAAAGCAAACATCTTACTGAAATAGAAAATCAGATTATTCTGCTCAAAGGAGCCAGAAAATTTGAGATCGAAAAACTGAAAGATATTCTTGAACTCAGAAAGCATGATACGGTATTGGAAGTAAACCTTAATGCAATTCTTCACAATATCAACTATCATAAATCATTGCTGAAACCGGGAACTAAAATGATGGCAATGGTGAAAGCCAACGCTTACGGGCTGGGAAGCTTTGAAGTATCAGAATTTCTTCAGCATCATCATATAGATTATCTTGGGGTAGCCTATGCAGATGAAGGTGTAGAGCTCAGAAAAAAAGGAATCACTACTCCTATTATTGTGATGAATCCCGAACAGCACAGTTATCAGACAATTATTGAATACAACCTTGAACCTGAAATCTACAGTTTCAGAGTTTTGGAATTATTCTATGAAGCGGTTCAGAAATCCGGATATGATAAGAAGTATCCAATCCATATCAAGTTGGAAACGGGAATGCACCGTCTTGGTTTTAAAGACTTTGAGCTGGATCAATTAAACGAAACTTTAAGCCATAAAAATGTAAAGGTTCAAAGTATGTTCAGTCATCTATCTTCTTCTGATATGCCTGAAGAAAAAGAATTCACTTTAAAACAACTGGAGGTTTTCGAAAAAAATTCCAGCTATCTTATTGAAAAACTGGGTTACACTCCTATCCGCCACATCCTGAATTCAGCAGGAATTACCAGCTATAAAGATCATCAGCATGATATGGTGAGAATTGGTATCGGAATGCTGGGAGAATCAGCAGATGCTGAAATTCAGAAACAATTACGATCTGTTGTAAGTTTTAAAACCGTAATTTCACAAATATCAACCGTTGAAAACGGGGAGTCGGTAGGATACAGCAGAAGGTATAAAGCAGATCATCCTACAAGAATTGCAACAATTCCTGTGGGATATGCGGACGGAATTCCAAGACTGATCGGAAATCAGGTAGGAAATGTCGGAATTAACAAAACACTGGCACCCATCGTTGGAAATATCTGTATGGATATGATGATGATCAATGTTGACCATATTCCGAATGTAAAGGAAGGTGATACAGTAACTGTTTTCAACGCCAAACCAAGCTTAAAAGAATTCGCAGGATACTGCAAAACGATAACCTATGAAGTATTAACCTCCATTTCCCCGCGGGTGAAACGGATTTATATAAAAGATTAACTATGAGAAAACTCCTGATTCTGCTTTTCATATTCCCACTGTTATTGATCCATTCTCAGGTAAAAAAAAATCTGGTAATTCCGAAGAATCCAAAAATAGGCCTGTCTCTGGCCGGTGGCGGAGCCAAAGGATTTTCACATGTTGGAGTTCTTAAAGTGCTGGATTCATTGGGAGTGAAAGTGGATTACATTTCCGGAACGAGTATGGGAGCCATCGTAGGCGGATTGTACGCCGCAGGCTATTCCGGAAAAGAAATAGAAAAAATAGTCATGGATACGGATTTCTATTCTCTGATTATGGATCCGAAGTCCCGGCAGGAAGCAAGCTTTTTCAACAAATCCGTAGACAAATATCTTTTATCCATTCCGCTTAAAAACGGAAAAATTACACTTCCCTCTTCCATCAGCACCGGCCAGAGAAACGTTTATCTTCTGAAAGAACTTTTCAAAAACGTTTCCAATATTGAAGACTTTTCTAAAATGCCTATCCCATTCCTATGTGTTGCCACCAATCTTGAAAGCGGAAATATGCAGATTTTTGAAAAAGGAGATCTCGTACAGTCTATTATGGCAAGTTCTGCGTTTCCTTCTTTAATGGATCCCGTAAAAATTGGTGACAGCATTTATATAGACGGAGCAATGACGGTAAACTATCCGTCAAAGCCTCTAAAGGACAAAGGAATTGACATTGTCATTGGTGTGGACCTTAATCAGGATCTTTCTAAAAGAGAAGATTTAAACAATATTATAGCCATTCTGAACCAGGTCATAGATTTCGGTATCAAAAGAGATACCCGAAGACAATACAGATATACAGATATCAATATTAAACCCAATCTGAAAGGAATGTCTGCTACAAGCTACGATGATAAAAAGAAAATTCTCGACAGCGGATATGTGGAAGGTATGAAATATTCCCAGGTATTAGACCAACTGCCAAAGAGATCATTTGACCGTCTCAGACAACAGGTGAACCCTATATATTCCAATGTTTATAAAATAGACAGTATTTCCATTGAAGGAAGCAAAATTTATGGTAAAAACTACACGCTGGGAAAAATGGGATTACGCCTTCCCTCTTTGCAGACCTATGGAAGCATTAATAAAATGATAGATAAACTGGTTGCTACCAACAACTACAAATTTATCAATTATGATATCGTTCAGGAGAATGACGCCAATTATCTGAAGCTTTACGTAACTGAAGATGATGCCCGTCATTTTTTAAAATTCGGATTGCATTATGACGAAGTTTTTAAAACGGGACTTCTTTTGAATTATTCTGCAAAAAGGCTTTTATTCAAAAATTCAAACCTTTCGGTTGATCTCGTTGTAGGAGACCGTCTCAGATATTACCTTAATTATTTTGTAGATAACGGATACATTCCGGGAGTTGGGCTCTATTCATCAGGAATGAGCTTTGATATAAAGAATGTAGATAATTATGTAGTAGACCGCTGGGAATGGATCAGAAATGAAGCTTATATACAGTCGACCTGGAAGGATAAATTTGCCATTGGCGGCGGTATTAGCCACGATTATTTTAAAGCAGAAAACAGCAATGGAGATAACAGGCGATACAGCCGTTTTCTGAACCCTTATGTTTTTATTAAGACCGACACTCAGGATGATAAGGAATTCCCTACAAAAGGGGTTTATTTTGCAGCAGAAGGAAAGGTTGTAGATCTTTTAAAGTCTGAAGTTGATAAAAGAATCATTCAGATCAAAGCGGACCTTAAGCTTAATATTCCGCTTAGCAAACAATTCAGCTATCGTCTCAATCTGTTTGGAGGAGTTACTATCGGTGAAAACCTTCCAGGCTATTACCAATACAGATTAGGCGGAATTTTTGAGCAGAATCTCATCAATTTTAAAAGCTTTGGTGGATTTTATTTCGCCCAGTTGTATACAAACAATGTAATACTGGCATCTAATGATATCCAGTTTAAGTTTAATAAAAACTATTTTATCAGCGGAAACTTTACCTTTGCCAACTTATCAAACGATATCAAGTTTGAGGATGCAGTTAAAGTAAATTATAGCTCACTGGGAATTACAGCTGGTTACAAATCTCCTTTCGGGCAGATAAAAGTAAACTTCAGCCACTCCCTAAAAAATAACCAAAAAGGTATATTCAGTGTTATTTTAGGACACTGGTTTTAAAAAAAATGATACAGTTCTTTTACGAAAACTTACCAGAGTCGGTAAGTACAGATTACAAAAAATGGCTGGAAGATCTTATTCTTTCAGAAGGAAAAAAATTAGGAGAAATCAATTACATTTTCTGTGATGACGAATATCTTCTTAAGATCAATCAGGATTATTTGCAGCATGATTATTATACAGATATCATCACTTTTGATTATGTAAAAGGTAAGACAATAAGCGCTGAGATTTTCGTATCTTTGCAGCGCATTTCTGATAACGCCTCTACCCTTTCCCGAGATTATGAAGAAGAATTAAGAAGGGTTTTAGCCCACGGTATTTTACACCTTGCAGGCTATAAAGATAAGACGGAAGAGGAAGAAAAAGAGATGCGGAGAATGGAAGATCTGTACCTGGATAAATACAGGGATTTAAAGTTTTAAAATTGAAGAATCACTTAAAGTCCCACATCTAAAGTACTCTATTCTAGCAACAATATAAGTTTACCTAGAGTACATTCTCCAAAAATGTTTCACGTGAAACATTGGTTATAAAGATAAGGTTTAAAGCTTAAAACAAGCGAGATAAAAATGATTTCAGAAATATATGATGTAATAGTAGTAGGTGCAGGACACGCAGGTTGTGAGGCAGCAGCAGCAGCAGCTAACCTGGGTTCAAAAACACTGCTTATTACAATGAATATGCAGACCATCGGACAGATGAGTTGCAACCCGGCAATGGGCGGAATCGCAAAAGGACAGATCGTAAGAGAGATTGATGCAATGGGAGGATATTCCGGAATTGTGGCAGACAAATCTGCGATCCAATTCAAAATGCTGAATCTTTCAAAAGGTCCTGCGATGTGGTCTCCGAGAACCCAAAATGACAGAATGCTTTTTGCCGAAGAATGGCGTTTAGCATTAGAGAATACTCCCAATCTTGATTTCTTTCAGGATATGGTGAAACAACTGATTGTTGAAAATAATAAAGTAGCCGGAGTGGTTACTTCTTTAGGAATTGAGATTAAAGCAAAATCTGTAGTTCTTACAAACGGAACTTTTCTTAACGGATTAATCCATGTTGGAGATAAACAATTAGGAGGAGGAAGAATGGGTGAACCAAGAGCTTTTGGAATTACAGAACAACTGGTCACTTTAGGTTTTGAGGCAGGAAGAATGAAAACCGGTACTCCACCGAGAGTAGACGGAAGAAGTTTGGATTATTCAAAAATGGAAGAACAGAAAGGAGATGAAAATCCTCAAAAGTTCAGCTATCTTGATACACCAAAACTCACCAAACAACTAAGCTGTCATATCGTATATACTAATGAAACGGTACACGATATTTTAAGAGAAGGCTTTGACAGAAGTCCAATGTTTAATGGAACGATTCAAAGTTTAGGCCCAAGATACTGTCCAAGCATTGAAGATAAAATTAACCGTTTCGCAGAAAGAAACAGACACCAGCTTTTCGTAGAACCGGAAGGATGGAAAACTGTGGAAATCTATGTCAACGGATTCAGTTCTTCTCTCCCGGAAGATGTACAGATCAAAGCGATGAAACATATACCAGGATTTGAAAATGTAAAAGTTTTCCGTCCGGGTTACGCTATTGAATATGATTACTTCCCTCCTACCCAATTGAAACATACGCTGGAAACTAAATTAATAGATAATTTATATTTCGCAGGACAGATCAATGGAACAACCGGATACGAAGAAGCAGCCGGCCAGGGATTAATTGCCGGAATCAATGCACATAATAAAGTACATGAAAAGGGAGATTTTATCCTAAACAGAGATGAAGCTTATATTGGAGTATTGATTGATGACCTAATTACAAAGGGAACTGAAGAACCTTACAGAATGTTTACTTCCCGTGCAGAATACAGACTCCTTTTAAGACAGGATAATGCCGATATCAGATTAACAGAAAAAGCATATCAGCTAGGACTGGCAAAAGAAGACAGATTAAGACGCGTCGAAACTAAAGTATCTGAAAGTCAATCACTTGAAGAATTCCTTCGAGAAACTTCTTTAAAACCAGGTATTATTAACCCTGTCCTGGAATCTATTGAAAGCAGCCCAGTAGACCAAGCTTACAGAGCAGCTCAAATCCTAACCAGACCTAATATGACATTAGAAAAACTGGATGAAATTGATTTTATTAAAGAAGTTTCTACCCAATATAATGATGAAGTAAGAGAGCAGGCAGAGATCAATATTAAGTATAAAGGATATATTGAGAAAGAAAAAGAAAACGTTGCAAAGCTGAATCGTCTGGAAAATATTAAAATTCCTGAAGATTTCGATTATACAAAGCTTTCCAGTCTTTCTGCAGAAGCAAAACAGAAGATGTCTAATGTACGTCCGAAGACTATTGCACAAGCTGGAAGAATAAGCGGAGTTTCCCCTGCTGATATTAATGTTTTATTGGTTTACCTAGGGCGTTAAAAAAATGTTTCACGTGAAACATTAGAAAATAAAAACAAAAATTAAGGTATTTATAAGCGTAAAACACTTCTGAATATCTTAATTTTTTTATCATATAAAAGATATTTACTTCAATGAAAATAAAAGATCATTTTCTTTCACAGGAAATATTTGAAATTAAAGAAACAGAAACTAAAGGAGTTTTTAAAACTACTCCTATTCCATCCAATATTTCCAGATATTATGAAAGTGAAGATTATATTTCTCACCACCAGGATTCCGGAAGTTTAAAAGAGAAACTTTATAAATTTCTTCAGTCTTTTAATCTGCAGTATAAAAAAAATATACTGGTAGACAGAATAAAAAAAGGATCAAAAGTTTTGGACTATGGATGCGGCGCAGGAGAATTTGTAAAATATATTGAAAATGATTTTGAAACCTATGGATTTGAACCGGATTCTGATGCCAGAAAAGCAGCACAGGGAAAAATAACCAAGGCTTCTATTTTAGATGATATTAACAAAATTGAGGAAAATACCTTAGATGCTATTACACTATGGCATGTATTTGAGCACATCGAGAATCAGGACGAAATGCTTGCTGTTTTTCATCAAAAATTAAAAGAAAAAGGAATACTTGTTATTGCAGTTCCCAACCCTACTTCCTATGATGCAAAACATTATAAAGAATATTGGGCCGCTTATGATGTTCCAAGACATATCTATCATTTTTCAAAGAACGGTATGGAAAACCTGATTTCCAAAAATCCTGACTGGAAAATGAGAAAGATCAAACCTTTGGTTCTTGATTCATATTATATCTCTATGTTGAGCGAAAAATACAAAAAATCACCCTTATTTTGGCTAAAAGCAGTGATCTTTGGAACAATTTCCAACGTAAAGGCATTATTTTCGAACGAATTTTCAAGTTTGATATACATTATCGAAAAAAGATAGAAAATCGATTTTTGACCTATTTATGAAGGTCAATTTTCAGCAATTTTAAACTTAAAAATAAAAAACTCAGGATTTTTTCTTCTGAGTTTTATTTTTTTATATCTATTCAATCAATAATTTCTTTACCAACTTTAAATGCAATTTTTTAATCTGATTATCTTTATTAAAATTAACAGACCTATCCCCTACTCTATTTTTAAAATATTCAAAGAACAATCCAAAATCAATCTAAAGTTGAAAATCATGTCAGAATATTATACAATCTTTCTACGGGCATTAAAAGAGAAAAAAATATAAAAAAACAAATTATGAAAATAAAATTCCCCAAAAACAATAGTATTTCCTGCTAAAAATAAATCAGCATATAAATTCCCGAAAAAAAACAGAAAATCGATTTTAAAGGCATTTATGTAGGTCAATTTTTCAGCGTTTCAGGCAAAAATAAAAACCAGCAGTCAGACAAGACATTAATTTTTAAATTGATTCAAAAGATGCAGGAAATGAAAATAAGAACTGCCCTACCCTACACATCAAGAATAATGACAAAATATAAAAGTAGCAGAAAACAATAAAGCGAGTTTGTAAAATTTTATCAGAAATTAATTCTTAAAAAAATTTCAATGCTAAAAGTATTTCAAAAAACTACCTAATTTTTTCTTACTATAAATAACATAAGAAAATCTGGTAATTGGTTCATTTTACAGTACTTAAGAAATAATCAAAGCTAAACCAAACCATTTAAAAAATAAAATAAATAAGCTTATTTATTGAAATTCAACAAAATACAGAGCATTCACACTTATATGAAATAAATTAGATGCAAAATAGTATTTTAAAATAACTATCAGAATCTTCTAAGCAAGAAAGAAAAAGTAAATCTACCCTATTTCAAAAATAAAAGCTATAAGTTCAGTCATTAGGTTACCTACACCTATGAAAAAACTACCTGGAAAAATAAATCTCAAAATAAAAAACGATCAAAACTGCTTTTAAAATAGAGATCTTCAACCAGGTAAAATTTACCAGAAAATTGATAAATAAAATTCAATAATCTATCTACTATTTCAAAATTACAAAGCAAAAAAATGAGCCAATGATCTCCAAAAATTCTGTTTAAAAAATAGAAAAAACACTAAAATTACGGAGATATAAAGGAAGATTCTGATAAGAAAAAATACTTTAAAAGCTTAAGCAGTTGAAAGAGAATTCAATTTAATCACATATAACTATAAGTTATATCTAAAATACAATGGAAATACCGATCGATAAAGGATTTTCTGTATATTCCGGAAATAAAAAAAGCCTGCTAATATAATTAGCAGGCTTTACAATATCTTGCCTTTTCTATTAATTATTGATTGCTGCTACCCCTGGTAACTCAAGTCCTTCAAGACTTTCAAGCATTGCTCCACCTCCGGTAGAAACATAGCTTACCTGATCAGCATATCCGAATTGCTTAACAAAAGCAACACTGTCACCTCCTCCAACTAAAGAGAAAGCACCAAGTCTTGTTGCTTCAGCAATACTCTCTCCTAAAGCAACTGTACCACCAGCAAAATTTGACATTTCAAAAACCCCGATAGGCCCGTTCCAAAGAATAGTCCTTGAATTCAACAATACATCATTAAACTGATCTCTCGATTTGTGACCCGCATCAAGTCCCATCCATCCTTCAGGGATTGCATAGATATCAGCTTCTTTTCTCTCCACATCATTACTAAAGCTTTCAGCAATGATAGCATCAGAAGGAAGATATACTTTTACTTTATGCTCTTTAGCTTTTGCTAAAATCTCAAGTGCCAAAGGAAGCTTATCTTCTTCTACAAGAGAATTACCAATTTTTCCTCCAAGTGCCTTAATAAAGGTAAATGCCATACCTCCACCAATGATCAGATTATCTACTGCAGGAAGAATATTTTCTATAATGGTAATTTTAGTTGAAACCTTAGAACCTCCTAAAATAGCTGTAACAGGTCTTTCCCCACTTTTCAATACTTTATCGATAGCCTGAAGCTCTTTAGCCATTAGCAAACCGAAATATTTAGTTGATGGAAAATACTGAGCGATTACTGCTGTGGAAGCATGAGCTCTGTGCGCTGTACCAAATGCATCATTTACATAAGCATCTCCTAACTTTGCAAGTTTCTCCGCAAATGCAGCATCCCCTTTTTCTTCTTCATTATGAAAACGTACATTTTCCAATAATAAGATTTCCCCAGGTTTTAAATCGGCAGCTGCCTGCTCTGCTTTCTCTCCGATACATTCATCCACAAACTTTACTTCCTGTCCTAAAACAGAAGAAACTTCGCCTACAATATGTTTAAGGGAAAATTCATCTTTAACCTCTCCCTTAGGTCTTCCAAGGTGTGTAATTAAGATGACAGAACCACCATCATTAAGGATCTTCTCCACTGTAGGTTTCACAGCAACAATTCTTGTATTGTCTGTCACTTTCAGTTGATCATCCTGCGGAACATTGAAGTCCACTCTTACCAGAGCCTTCTTATCTTTAAAATTAAGATCATTGATTGTTTTCATAAGTAGATTTATTTTTTGCTAAGCCCTATGAAACCGTCGTGCTCAAAATCCGTTTTAGCTTTCGGAAAAATCTCGCAAGAACAATTTCATAAATCTCATTGAATTTTTGTTTCACAAATGTAAGGTTTTAAACTTTTTCAACAGTTTGATTAAAATAAAAGTTTTCAAAAACTTTCCCCGAACCCAATCACCCATTAATCAACAATTTTTTCTCTTTAAAAAAAAAGAATAATGTAGTTGTTGTTGAGTGTTGTGAATTTCGGGGATAAGTTTTATGATAATAATTGATAACATTCAACTTGTATCCAATTCATATTTAACTCACAATATAAATTCCTGTAAACCCGCTATTTCAAACACTTATTAACAAATGTTGATAACTTTGAAATGAAGCCATTATTAGTTATTTTATTATGGAAAAATCTGGGGATAGCTGAAGAAAACATCTGGAAAGTTGTGGTAAAAATCTTCGGAAAGAATTTCTATTACGAAATAAATTGATCTTTAAAAATAGAAAGTTGAGAAAAGTTTTCCACAGTTATTCACATACCTTTTCACAATTAACTCAGGGTTTACTAACACGAATTGTTATTATTCTTACCTTTGTAAGGAAATAGAATCTAATAAAGCTTAATAAGAGTATTATGAAAAGAAAAATTGCGATCGCAGCAGACCATGCCGGCTATGAATATAAGGAGATTGTTAAGAACTACCTTTCAGAAAGGTTTGAAGTTCAGGATTTTGGAACGTTTTCCACAAACAGTGTGGATTATCCGGACTTTGTACACCCTGCTGCAACCTCTGTGGAAAACGGAGAAAATGAGCTGGGAATCCTGATCTGTGGAAGCGGAAACGGAGTTCAGATCACTGCGAACAAACACCAGAAAATAAGATGTGCTTTGTGCTGGATGCCGGAGATTGCAACACTGGCAAGACAGCATAATGATGCCAATATGATTTCACTGCCGGCAAGATTTATAGCTAAAGAACTGGCGCTGGAAATTGTAGATCAATTTCTTTCAACAGACTTCGAAGGTGGAAGACACCAGAACAGAGTTGACAAAATTGCATTTTGCTAAATAAATAAAATAAGGCTTGTAAATCACTTTGCAAGCCTTATTTATTTTTTATTCGTACATTTGCAGTGTCCGATAGAAATTTATACTCTATTTTTCTCCAAAGCCTTTCTTATATTTGAAATATATTAATAGAAGGTTTTTCTCTTTTCTTCTCCAGAATTGTATTAAATTTATACAAAACTAAAGCTCCCGTTGTAAGTAAACTGAAAGATAATTTCTGATGATTTACGGAAAGATTCTAATGATGAAATTGAATGACCTTATACAAAGGAACGAATAAGGAAGATTTAGAAAAAGGTTTTATTTGAGATAAGACCAAAACAATTAAAAGAAAATTAAAATGCCAAAAAAAAGAAAATATATAAGTCATAAAAATGATTTAAAAATGATGGAGATCGGAAGAATGATCCTCCGTTTTATGAATGCAAATTCATCCAAAATTTATAATTATAAGCAGATCGCTGACGGAATAGATTACAAAAATCCAAGACAAAGAGAACTTGTGATCCAGGCACTGCATAAACTTCAGGGATCTGAAAAGATTAAAGAAGTAGAAAAGGGAAAGTATATTGTGAACCTGAAAATCGCAGGAACGCTTACTGGAACTATTGATTTCAACCAAAGTGGAAATGCTTATGTAAGTGTGGAAGGATTGGAAGATGATGTCTTCGTTCATTCCAAAAATGTGAAGGATGCGCTGCAGGGAGATAAGGTTCTTATTATAACTTATCATTATAAAGGAAAGAAGCTGGAAGGCTCTGTCCTGGAAGTTTTGGAGCGTACCAGAACAGAATTTGTAGGAACATTTCAGAAGGTTACCCACAAGGAATTTGGATTTGTGGTTTGTGATAAAAAAACAATCAACACAGATATCTTTATTCCGAAAGGAAAGTTCAACAATGCTGAAGATGGTGATAAGGTCATTGTAAAAATGACAGAATGGAGGCCGGGTGACAAAAATCCGGAAGGAGAAATCATTCAGGTGCTGGGTGCTCCGGGAGAACATGAAACGGAAATCCACTCTATTCTTGCAGAATATGGTCTTCCTTATGAGTTTCCACCGGAAGTAGAAGCAGACGCAGATAAAATCGACAGAAGCATCACAGATGAAGAAGTTGCAAAACGATGGGATATGCGTAGTATCTGTACGTTTACGATCGACCCTAAGGATGCGAAGGATTTTGATGATGCTTTATCCATAAGAAAGCTGGAAAACGGAAACTGGGAAATCGGGGTTCATATTGCAGACGTATCCCATTATGTAGTTCCGGGAACTATTCTGGATGATGAAGCTTATCAGAGAGCCACTTCGGTATATCTTGTTGACAGGGTTGTGCCGATGCTGCCGGAAGTATTGAGTAATGATGTCTGTTCACTTCGTCCCCATGAAGATAAATATACTTTTTCTGCAGTTTTTGAACTGAATGATAATGCTGAAATTCAAAAGCAGTGGTTCGGAAGAACAGTAATCCACTCAGATAGGAGATTCACATATGAAGAAGCTCAGGAGCGTATCGAAACCGGACAGGGAGATCTGGCTGAAGAGATCAATACACTTGATAAGCTGGCCAAAATAATGCGTCATGAACGTGTGAGAAAAGGAGCCATTACTTTTGACAGAAGTGAAGTAAGATTCAATCTTGATGAAAATAATGAGCCGGTTGGGGTTTACTTTAAAATCAGTAAAGATTCCAACCACCTGATCGAAGAATTCATGCTTTTAGCCAATAAAAAAGTATCAGAATTTGTATCCCTTTCAAGAAAAGGTGAGATCACCAATAATACATTTATTTACAGGGTACACGATGATCCGGATCCTGCAAAGCTGGAATCGTTGAGAGACTTCGTTGCTACTTTCGGATATAAAATGGATTTGGCCAATACCAAAAAAGTGGCTGCGTCTTTGAATAAACTTCTTCATGATGTAAAAGGAAAAGGGGAAGAAAATATGATTGAAACCCTTGCGATGAGAAGTATGAGTAAGGCGGTATACTCTACGGAACCAATCGGCCACTATGGTTTAGGTTTTGAGTATTACAGTCACTTCACCTCTCCTATCCGTCGTTATCCGGATTTGCTGGCACACCGTCTTCTTCAGCATTATCTGGACGGAGGAAAATCTCCAAACAGAGGTGAGCTTGAAGAAAAAGCAAAACACTGCAGTGCTATGGAAAGACTGGCAGCTGATGCGGAAAGAGATTCCATCAAGTACATGCAGGTGAAATTCATGGAAAAACATCTGGGAGAAACATTCAGAGGAGTGATTTCCGGAGTGGCAGAGTTTGGTTTCTGGGTTGAAATTCCTGAGAATGGTGCTGAAGGTTTGATCAAGTTAAGAGACCTTGTGGATGATTCCTATATGTATGATGCGAAAACCCATGCTGTATACGGAATAAGACATGGAAATAAATACCAGCTTGGAGATGAAGTTCAGATTAAGGTGGTGAAAGCCAATCTGATTCAGAAGCAGCTTGACTTCCAGATTGTGAAGTAAAGAATTAAGTATTAAAGAAGACTGTTGATAAAATTATAAAGGCTGATGTGTTACCAAACCGTCAGCCTTTTATTTTCTAAATGTAAAAAGTATGAAAATGTACTCTCCTCTACTCTCCTATTTCTTAATAAAAAAATTACATTAAACTCTTATTAAAATCCACTTGATATATCACAACTTTATTGAATAATTAAATCATAAAGTCTAACTTTGTATTAAACGAAATGAATTTTTATTCATTTTAAAACACTACTTAATGCTAGAACTTGTACTATCTGCCGTCATATTAGGATTTATGCTAAGCCTGGTTTTCATAGGACCTATTTTTTTCCTGCTTATTGAAACCAGCTTTTCCAGAGGCCCCAGACATGCCTTGTCACTGGATCTTGGCGTTATTACAGCAGATTTATTATGCATTGTAGCAGCCTATTATGCCAGTACAGATATTGTAACGTTAATAGATAAACATCCGGGATTCTACAGGATCACTTCTATTCTTATTTTTGTTTACGGGATTGTAATGCTGGTAACCAAAACCAAAATGCATATGCCCGGCGAAGAAAGGATTATTGGACAGAATTATATTAAGACATTTTTCAATGGTTTTTTCTTTAACCTTCTCAATGTGGGAGTCATTCTTTTCTGGCTGGTAACGGTAATTTCCGTAAGGAATCAATATCCGGACACCAGCAGTTTTGTTTTATACATCAGCATAGTTCTGGCCACTTACCTTTCTATAGATCTTGCCAAGATATTTCTTGCCAAGCAGTTTCATGATAAATTAACACAAAAACTGGCCAACCAGATCAGAAGAGTTGTTGGCTGTATTCTCATTATCTTCAGTTTCTTTATTTTCCTGCAGAGTTTCAAAAAATTCAATCAGTTTGAAAGACAACTGGAGGAAGCAGAAAAGAAAGAAGTAAAATATCAAAAAGCAAAATGAAAAAAATGATCTTTCCAAAGTCTCTTAAAAAAGGAGACAAAATAGCTGTTATTTCCCCTGCAGGAGCTGTAGATGCCACTCAACTGGAAAAGGGAATAGAAATGATTAAAAGCAGAGGTTTTGAACCCGTTCCCGGAGAACATCTCTACACTAAATTTTCAAACGGATATAATTATGCCGGAACAGAAAAGGAAAGAGCAAAAGATATCAACTGGGCTTTTAACGATAAGGAAATAAAAGCTGTATGGGCTTCAAGAGGAGGCTATGGTTGCCAGCATCTTATTCAGCATCTGAAGCTGAAAAATTTCTCAGAAAACCCGAAATGGTATATTGGATATTCTGATAATACAGTTATCCAAAGTTATCTGATGAAAAAAGGTTTTGTTTCCATCCATGGACAAACCATCAAAACATCCAGCTTTGGAGTTACCGGAGAAAGTTATGATCTTATTTTCGATATCCTGAAAGGGGAAAAGCCAAAATACAGCCTTAAATCTCACCCATTCAATAAAAAGGGGAATATTCAGGGAGAACTGGTCGGAGGGAATTTAGCCCTTATCTATGCCCTTCTTGGAACCAAATATTCATTTGACTTTAAAGACAAGATTCTGTTTATTGAAGATATCGGGGAAAACTTCTATGCACTGGACCGTATGATCATGAGTCTGGAGCTGGCAGGTGTTTTCAATAAAATCAAAGGATTGATTGTTGGTGGAATGACCAATATGGGTGATGAAAAGGAAAATCAAAGCTATGATGAAAGTTTTGATGAGTTCGTTTATAAACTGATCTCAGACAGAATTTCAAAATATAAATTTCCCGTAGTGTTTGCTTTCCCGAATGGACATATTAAGGACAACAGACCCCTTTTAATTGGTGCCAACGTGAAAATGAAAGTGGATGCTAATGTAAAAATAGATTTTTAAGGCACTACTACTCTCCCATCTCCAGACTCTTAACTATAAACTATGGCTCATCACAATGATTTTGGAAAAATAGCAGAGAATCTCGCTGCTGATTATCTTCAGAAAAATGGCTATAAAATTAAGGCCAGAAACTTTCGTTTTAAGCAAAACGAAATTGATATCATTGCTGAAAAAGATAATCTGATTATTATCGTGGAAGTGAAAGCAAGATCCACCGATGCGTTCATCCTTCCTCAGGAAGCTGTAACCAAAACAAAGATAAAATCTATTGTTTCTGCAGCTAATCATTATCTGGAGGAATGTAATAACGATCAGGAAGCCAGGTTTGACATTATTTCTGTTCTTCCCGATGAAAACAAAAATTTAGTAATTGACCATATCAAAGATGCTTTTCAGTCTTTTGATGCGAATTAATAAATCAATACAACAATGTTTGAATGTAACAGAATCATGACATTGATAGAGGAGTGCATTCGGACATTTAACAACCAATTTTATGAAGACAATATTAATCACCGGTGCAACTTCCGGTATAGGTAAAGCCACTGCAGAGCTTCTTGCAAAGCAAGGAAACAGAATTATTATTTGTGGAAGGAGAAGTGAGGTGCTGGAGTCTGTAAAAACAGAACTTTCTCAATACACCGAAATATTTAGTTTAATATATGATGTAAGAAATCTTGAAGAAGTGGAAGCAGCCATTAATTCTCTTCCTGAGAACTGGAAAGATATTGATGTTCTGATTAATAATGCCGGCAATGCTCATGGGTTAGATCCTCTCTCTGCTGGTAAGACGGACGACTGGGATTCTATGATTGACGGAAATGTGAAGGGATTACTGTATGTTTCCAAAATGATCATTTCAACTATGAAAACTAAAAATTTAGGTCATATTGTAAATATCAGTTCTGTAGCAGCAAGACAAACCTATGTGAATGGAGTAGTGTACTGTGCAACGAAGAAAGCAGTAGACGTTATTTCGGAAGGGATGAGATTGGAGCTTACGGAATTTGGAATCAAAGTAACCAACATCCAGCCGGGCGCTGTAGAAACAGATTTCTCTCTGGTAAGATTCAAGGGAGATAGTGAAAAAGCTTCAACGGTTTATGAAGGTTATGATGCTCTGAAGGCGGAAGATATTGCTGATGCTATTGCTTACTGTGTGAACGCACCGAAACACGTTACCATTTCAGATATGACCATCTATCCAAGTGCTCAGGCTGAACCAAGAACGATTTATAGAAAATAGTCCAAAATAATGGAGTAAATTTGTAGAATATTATAAAGCGATTTTGCTTTTCGCGATTTTGCTGTTTAGCTTTAAAACAAAAAAATGAAAATTCTATATCTGGAAACATCATCGAAAAACTGTTCAGTAGCCATATCAGATAATGAGAAGTTATTGTGCCTTTGTGAAGAAGTTTCTGAAAACTATAAACAGTCTGAAAGTCTTCACACTTATGTAGAGTGGGCATTGGAAGGAGCGGGGATAGCGCTTAAAGATATCGAAGCCGTTTCTTTAGGAAAAGGTCCCGGATCTTATACCGGCCTAAGAATCGGAGCAGCCTCAGCTAAAGGGTTTTGTTATGGACTCAGGGTGCCTCTGGTAGCAGTGAATTCTCTTGAAAGCATGATAGAGCCTTTTTTAGGCGATAACTATGACTTCGTTATCCCTTTGATCGATGCAAGGAGAATGGAGGTTTATACGGCCGTTTATGACGGTAAAACAGGGGAGGAGTTATCCAATACCGAAGCCAAGATTCTGGATGAAACATCTTTTAAAGAATTTAAAGATAAAAAAGTTCTGTTTATAGGGGATGGCGCTAAAAAAGCAAAAGAGATCGTAAATCTTCCGGATGCAGTTTTTAATGAAAACGTTTATCCGTCTTCCCAATATCTGATCAGAAAAACGCTGGAGAAAATAGAAAATAAAGAATTTGAAGATATGGCTTATTTTGAGCCTTTCTATCTGAAGGACTTCCACGGAGTAAAGAAAAAGAAAAGCGAAGAATAAATCTTCGCTTTTTTATTTTATTGAGGTCTTGGCGGGATCTTGGAACCCGATTTTGTTTCGTTTGGCTGTTTAGGACTTTGCTGTGGAGCAGTATTCGTATTAATGTTCTGCATCGTATCCAGCTTCTGTACTTTTCCACTATTCATTTGTGGAACTCCCGTATTTTGGGTGTTAGGTTGTACAGGTGCTCCTGACGGTTGTTGAGGAATATTATTTCCTTTGTTGTCCGTTGCCTGGAAGCTGAGGTCACTTTTCAGATAATTCAGCATTTCTTTAGCTCTTATTCCTTCAGGTGTTTTGGAATAATTCAGGGCAATCTGTTCCAGCTGGAGAATCATAACTTCTTTTCCACTTGATTTTCCTGCATTGAACGCATTTAATAAATACAGCTTAGGAACCAGAGCATCTTTCGGAAACTTCTGAATCGTCTGATCTATAATATCTTTACTTTCCACAAATTTTTCTGATTCAAATAGCGCATATGCCTTCTTATATTCGTTTTCAACTTCTTCAGTTGATTTTACAAATGATTTATTTTTAGGATTTCTGGCAAATTCAGCGTAAGAAGTATAAGGATAATCAGCTAAGAGAATTTGTTTTGCTCTTTCAGAAGCCTGTGGATTTTTCTCATAATTCATGGCAAAAATCTCATACAATGCCTGTAACATCACTTTTTCTTCCGGTTTTACATCTACAAGATCATAAAGCGTTTTCGTAGCCAGTGGAGTATTGGTAAAATAATTCTGATACATAATTCCCAGACCTAGTGAAGCAGTGTCTCTGTCCTTTTTTAACTGAGATAATTTCCCCTGATCCGTAGGAATCTGTTCAATATAGTACGCAGGCTCAAAACGTCTTGGATTAGGCGCAGAAGTTACTCCCAACGCTTCATTTTTCATATCTTCAATAGAGGCCATTTTCTTGGAAGAACGCCAGTTATCGGCCAGGGCACGGTCTCCCCAGATCTGCTTAAATGAAGAGGTTCCTTTGCTTACCGTTCCTGAATTGCTGAAATAAAAACCTTTTGTAGTGACTCCAAAGTCTTCAAAAGAATTGCCGCTATTGGCAAAAATAGAATTGGCACTGTAATCTCCGGTATCAAAACCTTTACTTCTTTCTGCACGTCTTCTTTCCTGCTCCTCTTTCTCTTCTTTAATCTTTAATTTGGCAATATATTTTGTGAAATAATCTGTTTTCTGACTGTCATTCATCTTTGCCAGCGTAAGGATACTGTCATTCTTTTTGATCAGATAGTAGTTTTTGGAAATCTTTTTAATGTATTCAGACTGGTCTTTTAACAGTATTTTTGAAGGTTCATAAGTCATTACAGCAAGTGCAGAATCATAATAACTTCCGGCTCCGATATAATCATTCTTATCAAGATAGCTTTTTCCTATTTCATAATAAGCCAATCCACGGATCTGAGGATCAGAAACCTTTTCAAACAGTGATTTTCTGAAGAATTGCTGCGCTTCATCCTTTTTGCCTGCTTTATTGGCCATTAATCCTAAAGCGTAGTAAAATTCGTTCTTTCTGGAGCCATACATTCCCTTTTTACTGATTCCTTCCAGGTAATTTTTTGCTCCTGCATAATCACCTTTGCCGTTAAAAGTTTTGGCGATGGCAACCTGAGATTTTACTTCAAATTCGAAATCACTGGCATATTTATACGCTGCAGCATAGCTTTCTCTTGCTTTATCATTCTGATTCAGATTTTCCAGCACCTGACCTCTCAGATAAGCGATTCTGCTTTTCAGTTTTCTGTTTGTATTGAGCTCAAAAGCATTGTCAAGTTCCTTGGCAGCTTCTTCTTTCTTACCGGCATCAAGAAGAGATTCGGAATAGTAAATGCTCAGCAGTTTTGCATAACTTTTACTGATATCTTCACTTTTCAGTTTGGCAAATGTTTCATGCGCTCTGTGATAATCTTTGATTTGATCATAAGCAAGCCCCTGATAGATTCTTGCAAGTGCAATTCTCTTATCATCTTTCATACGGGTGAAGACATAATTGAGAGCATCCAGGGCCTCCAGAGATTTACCACGGTAAATTCTTGCCTGCGCAAGGATCATGTAGGCATCAAAAATCTGCTTGTTTTTCTCTTCACCATTTCTGGTTACAGAATATTTATTAATTGCTTTTAAAGCTTTAGCTTCTGCAATTTCCAGAGTAGTGGCTCCTTTATTCTCTTCTCCGTCAGGTCTTGAAGGACCGTTTCCCTGAGGTCCGCCGGGAATATTCGGAATTCCTGAATTGCCTCTTCCTGAAGGTCTGTTGGCTACTTCTGCCATCTTCATCGAATTTTCGGCAAAAGCCTCAGTCTGTCCAAGATCACTTCCTAAAGGCTGTTCTTCATAAGTCAGAATAGGAATGTAGGGAGCATAAAAGTTGTCCTTATGCCCTTTGTCTCTGGTGGTAAACTCACTGTTTAATGCATCTTTTGCATTAAATAATGTGTTATAATATGTGGAAAATCCTTTCAATACTCTTGATCGCTGCTCCGGCTTTTTGGTTTTGGTAGCACAGGAAGCAACAAGACATATGACTAAAAGGAATAATATATTCTTTTTCATTATTCAATATAACTCGCTAATCTGCTTTTTATTATCAGCAGTTTGATGATTTTGTAAAAATAATAAAATTTTATAATGAATAATATTTATATTTCTGGTAGAAATATTTTATTTCTTCTTTAATGGGAGTTTCGAACCTGATAATCTTTTAAATCAGAGAAGATTCTTTCAGTATTTTATAAACAAGATGGGTAGGGAGCCCCATAATGGTATAATAACTTCCGGTAAGACTTGTGATCTTTGCCATTCCCAGCCATTCCTGAACACCATAGCTTCCGGCTTTGTCGAAAGGCTTATAGTTCTGAATATAATAGTTTATTTCATCATCCGAAAGCTTGTCCAGAGTAACATCAGCCACATCGGTTTCAGTGATCGATTTTCCGGCGGTTTTGATGGTAATTCCCGTATACACCTGATGCGTTCTTCCTGAAAGGTTTTGAAGCATTTTAAAGGCATCCGCTTCATCTTTAGGTTTACCAAGGATCTGATTGTCGATAGCAACTACCGTATCGGCAGTCAGAAGTACTTCACCCGCTTCAAGTTTTCTAAAGGCTGAAGCTTTTAAATCAGAAAGATAAGCTGCAGCATCTTCTATTTTGATGTTTTCCGGAATAATTTCTTCACAGTCTATTTTTACAACTTCAAATTCAAAGCCTAAACTCGAAAGAAGTTCTTTTCTTCTTGGGGATTGTGATGCTAAAAGTAATTTCATACAGATACTTATACAGATTGAGTATTATCGTCATGCCAGTTCCCCTGAACTTTCATTACCTGTTCAATGACATCACGAACCGCACCGGTTCCACCTTTTTTCGGGGAAATATAATCGGAAATTCCTTTTACTTCAGGAACCGCATTTTCAGGACATGCCGCAATAGCTGAATTTTCCATAATATGAATATCCGGAAGATCATCACCCATGGTTAGTATTTCTTCGTTCTTAAGATTGTATTTCTTCTTAAAGTCTTCAAAATCAATCATTTTGTTGTGGGACTTAGGGTAGTAGTCCTGAATACCCAGATAATTGATTCTGTGCTTTACCATTTCATCATTTCCTCCCGTAATAACCCCAATTAAATAATTGTTTTTTAAAGCTTTTACTACTGCATAACCGTCCAGGACATTCATTACCCTGCACATATTTCCTCCGGGAAGCAGATATACGCTTCCGTCTGTGAAAACTCCGTCAACATCAAATACAAATGCCTTAATATCTTTTAATTTCTCTTTATAGCTCATACATTTCCTGAATAGAATGATTCATTGTTTTATAAATTTCAAGACTTTCGTCTTTTAATAATTGTTCATGCAGCTGTAAAATTCTTACATCATTTCTTACTGCGGGGCCTGTTTGTGCCATTTTAGGTTCAATTTCATGAATTTTCTGAACCGTTTCATCAATCAGCGGCAAGAAATAATCAAACGGAATTTCCTGAGAATCTGAAATTTCTTTAGCCCTTGAAAAAAGGTGATTCACAAAATTGCAGGCAAAAACAGCTGTCAGGTGAATATATTTTCTTTTCTCGTAGCTGCTTTTCATCACCCTTTCTGAAATTTTTGAAGCAAGATCGAACAGTATCTTTTGATCCTCTTCATTTCCGGCTTCTACGAAAAACGGAATTTTTTCATAGTCAAGTTCCTTGGATTTTGAAAAAGTCTGTAAAGGGTAGAAGCTGGATTTTCTATACTCACCAGCCAGAACTTCTTTGGGAAGAGATCCTGAGGTATGGGCCACCAGACAATCTTTTTTTGTAATAATTTTTGAGACTTCTTCAACAGAATGATCGCTTACACAGATGATATAAAGATCTGCTTCTCCCAGATGATCCGTAGAGTAAGGAATATTTAATTCTTCAGAGATTTTACTTAATTCTTTTTCGTTCCTCCCAAATAGCTGCGCCACAGGAATGCTTTTCAACGTGAAAGCTTTTGCCATATGATAGGCAACATTTCCGGAACCGATGATTACAATTTGCATATAACAAATATAAGATTTTAAGCTGAGCCGGGAAAGGAAGATCACTTCAGAAATCAGGGACTGTAATCTAGGCACGTTTATTGCGTAAGTGTCTCATATTATTTTTAATATTTAAAATGAAAATTGAATTTTTAATTTAACTTTCAGCTATTTTTGTAATCCAAAACAATGAAGGCATCTTATGAAGATTAAGGACGCGGAAATTATTTCGTTGATGCAAAATCCACGAACCCAGGATAAAGGGGTTCGTGCCTTGATGGATGCCTATCAAAGCAGATTGTACTGGCACATACGAAGAATTATTGTGGACGGAGATCTTGCACAGGATACTTTGCAGGAAACTTTTATTAAAGCATATCAGAATTTTCATCAGTTTAAAAATGATAGCCAGTTGTATACCTGGTTGTACAGAATCGCTACCAACGAAGCACTACAGCAGGTCAACAAAATGAAAAAAATGCAGAAAACGGATGAGGATCCGGAGTATCATATGCAGAATCTCGTCGCAGATAATACGGAAGGAGATGCTGAAGAAATACAGATTTTACTGCAGAACGCTATACAGAGCCTGCCCGAAAAGCAGAAACTGGTATTTATGATGCGGTATTATGATGATTTGCCCTACGAAGAAATATCAAAAATTGTGGATATGTCGGTAGGCACTTTGAAAACAAATTATCATTATGCCAAACAGAAAATAGAAGAGTATATTAAAGAAAATTACGAAAAATAATTTTTGACCCAACAAAGATGAAAGAGTTCGACATAGAAAAATTAGAGCGTAAAAACATTTACACAGTTCCTGATAATTTATTTCAAAATGTTCAGGAGAATGTTATGAATGATATAAAGGCAAGTAAAAAAGCACCTGTCTTTAAGCTGAACTGGATGTATGCAGCAGCAGCATCGCTGGCTTTGATCTTTGGAGCAACTTATGTTTTTAATTCAGATAATGATTCCCCTGAACAGATGCTGAACTCTAAAACAGCTTATGCTGCCAACGACGGAGCGCCGAAAACAGAAAGCGAGCTGGCTTATGAAACTTTAAAATCTGATTTAACTTCTGTTGAAAATAATGATCAAACAGTTGACAATCAAAAAAATAACAATGTCTACGCTTCTAAAAGCGTAAGCGAAACCAAAAAAACTGCAGAGACCCCTGAACCGGTGAAAACTGTAAAGAAAAAAGAAGAAACACGAATGAATGAATATCTGGACTCGTTTTCTAATTCTGAAATTGCAGAGTTAGCAAGTAATTCGACTCAGGACGTTTATTTGGATATTTATAATTAAAAGAAAATGAAAAAGATATTATTGACGTTTTTGATTATTTATGGCTTTGGATTAAATGCCCAAAGAACAGATTATGATTGGAAAAAGATGGATCCTAAACAAAGGAAAGAAGTCATCAATAATCTTTCTCCGGAAGAGAGAAAAGAACTCCTGAAGAAATTCAGGGACAATATGATCATGGATAATCTTAATGTTGATCCAGACGATAAAGCCGAATTTACACAATTGTATAACGAATATCTGGATAGCCAGAGGCAGATAAAAAGTCAGTTTAATTCGAACTTTGATCCTGAATCCTTAACGGATGACGAGGCTAAAGCAAAATTGCAGCAAAGTTTTGAATTGGGACAGAAGTTATTGGATAACAGAAAGAAATACGCAGATAAAATGCAGCAGGTAATTCCCTGCCAGAAAGTTTTGAAGCTGTTTCAATCCGAGAAAATGATGAAGGATAAAATGGACGAAAGAAGACCTCACGGAAACCATAACAATGCTTCGGGATCCAAACAGAACCCATAATAGTTTATTTTTTTAATGTTGGACGGCTCTTACAGATCTTTCTGTGAGAGCCGTTTAATTTTTTTGTAAATTCCTATTTTTGATAAGTTAAACATAAATTATGAGAAACATTTTTTTCTTTTTAATGATTTCCGCTTTTGCATCAGCACAGAAAATAGAAACCATTGATCTTTCAAAATCCATTAAAGATGGCAAAAATTCTATCAAAAGTATTACAGTGATAGATCAAAGAGGTAATCAGGAAATCGGAATGGTGATGTACCATAAGGATGAGGTGAAAGTTATTTTCGAAAATAATGCCAGCAAAGACATACAGGATTGGTTTTATAAATACAATCCATCACGAGGAAATAATGATATGGTTTTTTTGCTTGAAGATTTAAGTATTTCAGAAGATAAAAAGGAAAAGTATTCTATTGGAAAGCTTGAATTAAAGGCAAGTACATTTATTAAGAAAGAAGACGGATATCATTTTATGGATAGAGTAGACACTGTCGCAACAGTCTCATCACGTACAACACCTTATCTGGCACAAAGTCTGGCAAGAAAAGTGACTTTAATTCTTACGGATCTTTTTAAAGATTCCTATAAAGCAACCCCTTGGGAACTTAGCATTTCAGAAAATGAGTTTTCTGACTATGCCTCTGTATTAAAAGAAAAACTGAGCATTCTAAAAGCAAATGAACTTAAAGAAGGGGTTTACAAAGACTATTATAGCTTTTTTACTCACAATCCTGAACCCGGGTTTACTTTGCAGGCTAATGATAAGGGAATCATTACAAAGGCTGTAAAAGGAGATGAAAAAGCGGCAATAAGATATTTTTATGCTTTTGTCTATAAGGGCATCGCATACAAAAATATTCCTGTGGGTTACACTGAAATTTTTAAAGATGATAAAGGTGTTTTTATTGAGGTAACAAAAGCAGAATTATTTCCTGAAACGGCAACAACGGGGGTTACAATTGGCGCCGCAGCAGGAGGTCTGATTGGTGGCGTTATTGGTGCAGTGATAGATGTCAGTTTATCAGGCAAAAGAAAGAATACTGTAGGACCTAAAGTTTATCTTGATCCTTTTACTGGAAATTATGTATTACCGGAAGACTTTGGCAAAACAAAATGATATTTAAAAAGAGGAAAAATTTTCCCTCTTTTCTTATTGTTATCTGTGTTTCAGTTAAAAGAAAGAATTAAGGATGAAAAATTCTCCTGCAATTTCTTATCTTTGCAAATTACAAGATTCTTAAATGAAAAACATACGAAATTTTTGCATAATCGCTCATATCGACCATGGTAAAAGTACCCTGGCAGACCGTCTATTGGAGTACACGAATACCGTTACCCAAAGAGAATTGCAGTCTCAGACGCTGGATGATATGGATCTGGAGAAAGAACGTGGGATTACCATTAAGTCACACGCCATCCAGATGGATTATGAGTATAAAGGAGAAAAATATATTTTAAACCTTATTGATACCCCGGGACACGTTGACTTCTCTTATGAAGTATCCCGTTCTATTGCTGCCTGTGAAGGAGCTCTTCTTATTGTAGATGCTGCACAGAGTATTCAGGCACAAACCATCAGTAACCTGTATCTTGCATTGGAAAATGATTTAACGATCATTCCGATTCTGAATAAAATTGATCTTCCGTCTGCAAATCCTGAAGAAGTAACCGATGAGATCATGAACCTTATCGGATGCGAATATGAAGATGTATTGAGAGTTTCCGGTAAAACAGGAGAAGGTGTTCATAACCTTTTAGAGCAGATTGTTGAAAGAATTCCTGCACCGGTAGGAGATCCTGACGGTCCGCTGCAAGCTTTGATCTTTGACTCTGTATACAACCCGTTCAGAGGTATTGAAGCTTATTTTAAAGTAGTGAACGGAAGCATCACTAAAAATGAAAAGATCAAATTCTTCGCTACAGGAAAGGAATATGGAGCTGATGAAGTGGGTACATTAAAACTGAAGCAGGTTCCGAAGAAAACAATCCATTGCGGAGATGTAGGATATCTTGTATCCGGTATTAAAGATGCCCGTGAAGTAAAAGTAGGAGATACCATCACTTCATTTGAAAAACCTGCTGATGCACCAATTGATGGATTTGAGGAAGTAAAGCCAATGGTATTTGCCGGGATTTATCCAATCGATTCTGAAGATTTTGAAGAATTAAGATTCTCTCTTGAAAAATTAAGACTGAATGATGCTTCTCTGGTTTTCGAGCCGGAAAGTTCTGCCGCTCTTGGTTTTGGTTTCCGTTGCGGATTCTTGGGAATGCTTCATATGGAAATCGTTCAGGAACGTCTTGACAGAGAGTTCAATATGAACGTAATCACGACGGTACCGAACGTATCTTATTTTGGATATACTAAAAAAGAGCCTGAAGTTCCGATTTTGATCAACAACCCATCTGAAATGATGGATCCTTCAACGATGGACAGAGTAGAAGAACCATTCATCAAGGCGTCTATCATTACAAAATCCGATTTCGTAGGAGCAGTAATGACTTTATGTATTGAAAAGAGAGGAGAAATCGTTAACCAGAGTTATCTGACATCAGAAAGAGTAGAGTTAATTTTCAATATGCCTCTTGCTGAGGTGGTATTCGATTTCTATGACAGATTAAAATCTATCTCTAAAGGATATGCTTCATTTGATTATCATCCAATCGGATTCAGAGCTTCCAAGCTTGTAAAAATGGATATCCTGATCAATGGTGATATGGTAGATGCCTTATCTTCATTGATTCACGATTCTAATGCTTATTACATCGGTAAAAGAATGTGTGAAAAGCTTCGTGAGCTGATCCCGAGACAACAGTTTGATATTGCTGTTCAGGCTGCATTAGGTACGAAAGTAATCGCAAGAGAAACTATTAAGGCCTTGAGAAAAGACGTTACCGCAAAATGTTACGGAGGGGATATTTCCAGAAAACGTAAGTTATTGGAAAAGCAGAAAGAAGGTAAGAAGAAAATGAAGCAGATTGGTAGAGTAGAAGTACCGCAATCAGCGTTCATGGCTGTATTAAAGTTAAATGATTAATTATTAATCTATTATAAATTGAAAACCGCTTCTGATGAAGCGGTTTTTTTATGGATTATTTTTTACGCGTATATTTTATTTCCATAGTTTTATATTCCTTTCCGGTCTTGGAATCAGGGCCGTACATTTCAAGTTTTTGAGTATTATCATCCACAAAGGTGAATACTTCTCTGAAATTACAATCTTTTCCAGGTCTTGAAGGATCCGTCATTTTTCCTTTAAACTCAACCGATTTTGTGGAAGGATTCCAGTCTCCTTCGCTGTGCATGATTCCGGTTCCCATATTGTCGATCCATGTACTGACAAACTTTTTCTTTGCGTTATCATATCCCACAATACTCATTCCTTCAAAAGGCATCCCCATAAAGTCACCTTTATGATTAGTGATCTGATAACGTCCGCCAAACATCATTTTATTGGTCGCCTCAGATTTACTCATCATAGGTTTTGCTCCGTTTTCCATCCACATTGTCGTTTCACCTGTCCAGGTTCCATCAGATTTTGCAAGCATTTTCTGCATTTCTCCCGGAGTTGAGTACGCCATCCAGTCTTTCATTGCGGTTGCGGAATCTACAGGTTTCCATTCAGATGTAGAAGCTGAATCTGTTTTATCAGAACCAGTGGCAGCTGTCGTTTTTCCTTTCTCGCAAGCTATTAATAAAAAAGCTGCAGAAAGAATTGTTAATAAATTTTTCATAATAATTTAGTTTTAAGATGGTTAGAAAGATAACTTAAAGGTAAGAACTTTTATGCTAATTAAAATTTTTTTTAATACAGGCATAAATTGTAACTTTGTGTATTCATAACGCAAATCAAATTATGGAGTCTCCAAAAAAATTACAGGATATAAAAGTGGCTGTAGATGCCGTTATCTTTGGATATTTTGATAAAAAAGATCTTCAGATCCTTCTGATTAAAAGAAATATTGAACCTTTTAAAGGAGGCTGGGCACTTCCGGGAGGGCTTGTTCTTGATGATGAAAGTGTAGATGATGCGGTAAAAAGAGAATTGTATGAAGAAGCCGGTATAAAGCCCGATTTTTTGGAACAACTGTATACTTTTGGTAATCTGGGCCGCGATCCGAGAAACAGAGTGGTTTCTGTGGCTTATTTGGGGCTTGTAAACCCATCTTATCATGAACTGTTTGCCGATTCAGATGCCGATGACGCACAATGGTTTAGTATTAATAAACTTCCATCAGTAGCATTTGATCACAAAACCATTATTGAGACAGCATTAAAAAGACTTCGCACAAAAATTCAATACCAGCCGATCGGCTTCAATCTTCTCAATGAAGAATTCCCTTTTTCAGATCTTGAAAATCTTTATAAAACCATTGTCGGACAAGAAATTGACAGAAGAAACTTCCGCAAGAAAATCATGAGCTACGGACTCCTGAACGAAACCAATAATGTTAAAAAAGAAGGCAGCGGCAGACCTGGAAAACTTTTTACTTTCAATAAAGAAAAATATAAAGAGCTGGAAGAGCAGGGCTTTTATTTTGAAATCAAATAGTTTGTTTTAAACACAAATTTCACAAATGTCTTGCACAAATATTCATTAATATTTACAGGCATTTTCGGAATGCACATTATACAGTATTAAGACATTCAATAGGAAATATCTAACTCCGGATTGTATTATCGGTCTTCTGTCATTCTGACGGAGGAAGAATCTCCTAATTGATTAGGTTCTTCACACACTGTTGAACTACGTTCGCAGACCTTCAGTCTGTGTTTAGAATGACATTGATATAATAACAATTTTTAAGATCAAATTCCACCAGTTTTAGCTGAAACCTATCAAATTTGTGTCATTTGTGATTAAAATTTGTGTTATTCGTGTTTGTTAAGATTAATTTTTTATTGCTGGAAATCAATTAATTATATTTATTAGCGTAAAATTAACACAAATAAATTTGGTGTAAAAGCTGATATTCTTTTAAATTTGTGTCAAAATAACGCAATCATGAAATATACCTTACAAAATATTATAGAACGCTTTCAAAAAAAGGAAAAGATAAAATATCTCTTTTTCTGGGGACACACGGCAACAGATATTGTTACCAAATCATGTTTAAGCCAATGGTCTCCAGGAAGTTTTGAAGAAAACGGAATTACCTATAGAACAGCAGAACATTATATGATGGCTGCAAAAGCAAGATTATTTAATGATGCTGAAATGGAAAAGGAAATTTTAAAAGCCACTACTCCGAATCAGGCAAAAGCTCTCGGACGGAAAGTGAAAAACTTCGACCCGAAACTTTGGGATGAACATAAATATCAGATTGTAACTCAGGGAAATCTTTTGAAATTCTCCCAAAATCAGAAATTTAAAGACTTTCTTTTATCAACCGGAGACAAAGTTTTAGTGGAGGCAAGTCCTTATGATAGAATCTGGGGAATCGGGATGCTGGAAACAGATAACAGAGCTGAAAACCCTTTATTATGGAACGGAGAAAACCTTTTAGGATTTGCCTTGATGGAAGTAAGAGATGAATTAAGAAGATAAAAACACAAACCAGACACAAAATAGTAATGATGGAAAAAATAGAACTGCACCCGGACATATTTCTCATTGAAGATTTTCTAACCGAAACTGAATGCGATCAATATATCGCTCTTGCCCAGGACAAAGTATTTGAAGAAGCAAAAATCAATGTATTCGGACGCCAGCAGATGAATAAAGGAATCAGAAATAATGACCGACTGATGATTTTTGATACTGCAATTGCTGAAGAGCTTTTTAATAAGGCTGTAGAGTTTCTGCCTCAGGAATGTGGTGGATATCAACTTTTTAACTTTAATGAAATGCTCAGGGTTTATAAATATGCTCCCGGACAGCAGTTCAAAATGCACAGAGATGGAAGTTATATCCGAAATGAAAAGGAGAAAAGTTTCTACACTTTTATGATCTATCTGAATGATGATTTTGAAGGAGGAGAAACAGAATTTGAAAACCTGTTTACAGTAGCTCCGAAGAAAGGAACCGCTCTTGTTTTTCACCACCCTTTAAGACACGAAGGAAAAACACTGATCAGTGGCTTGAAATATGTTTTGAGAACAGATATAATGTATTCAATAGTATAAGTCAACAGGATCGGAGAAAGGCATTGCTATGTCTTGTTTAATTAGCGTAATTTTAACACAAATAAAAATATTTGATCATGGAAGATGAATTAAAACCCAGATTTATCGAATCATTACAAAGAAATAATGATCAGATCAGAGAAGACCGTGCAAAAATCATCGGAGCAGATTCCGAACTGATTTACAGGCGCAGAGTGGAAGATATCGAATTAAAAATTAAAAGACTCGAGCGCGAACAGGAAGGGCTTATTGATATCAGTCCTTTAGACAGAAACAGTCTGACTTTTGCGGATTTCAATCCCGAAGCATTCGTTCAGAAAGACATGGAATTATCATTAACAATCAGAAATCTGAATATTCAGCTCGAAGTTACCCAAAAGAGATTTGAATATTTATTTGGAAAAAAATTATAGTCATGGGAAGTACAAGATATGATTTAGAAGCTCGTTATGACAGAGCAAGAAAAGCAGGTTACGGAACAAAATCCGCAGGGGAAATTTTCACTCAGAATGCCAAAAGAATAGCTCATGAATCGATGAATCCACATGGAATTTCTTTCAGGGAATCCCGGGATTCGGAAGTCCACCCCAATTCAGTTCCCATTATTTTAGGATTAGATGTTACCGGAAGTATGGGACATATTCCTCATGAGTTGATCAGAGATGGATTACCGAAACTCATGGGCGGAATCATCCAGGGAGGCGTTCCTGATCCGGCCTTACTATTCCTTGGAATCGGAGATCATGAATGTGATGGTTATCCGCTACAGGTGGGACAGTTCGAATCAGGAGATGCAGAACTGGATATGTGGCTTACCCGAACCTATATTGAATCCGGAGGAGGTGGGAATGCAGGTGAAAGTTATCTTTTAGCGTGGTATTTTGCAGCATTTCACACAAGAACAGATGCCTTTGAAAAGAGAAAACAAAAAGGACTGCTGTTTACCGTAGGTGATGAACCTTGTTTAAAAACACTTCCTGCTTCCGCCATCAGGGAAATTATGGGAAAAGGGCAGCAAACCTATACTCATTTTGAACTGCTGGAAGAAGCACAGAAAAAATACGAAGTATACCACATCAGTGTTTTGCATTCGGATCAGGCACTGAGAGCAGACAGAGGCTGGAAAGAATTATTAGGACAAAACTGTATTTCCATAGCAGATCACAGGAACATTCCGGATGTTATAAAAAACATTATCTGTGATAAATTTAAAGACCAAACCTTTGGGACACCAGGAACAGGAGGGTTGGATCAGTTTCAAATGCTTTAGAATTTCTGAATACCAGTAGTAAATTGATAAAGCGGTCATTAAGGTTTAAAAAAATAAAAAGAGATGAAAAAGGCGCAAATCGTAATAGGACTTGGTTTTGGTGATGAAGGAAAAGGAATTACCACAGATTTTCTGGCTTCTCAGAATCCGGAAGCTGTTGTGATCAGATTTTCAGGAGGACAGCAGGCTGCCCATACCGTAATGATGAATGAAAGAAAACATGTGCATTCCAGTTTTGCAAGCGGTGCACTTCGTGGTCTGCCTTCTTACTTTACCGAGCATTGTACCATTCATCCGGTTTTTCTACTCAATGAAAGAGAAGAGTTAAAAGCAAAGAACGGAAACATTGAGCTGCATATCCATCCATTGGCAAAGCTGACAACTCCTTTCGATGTATGGCAGAACAGAACAAATGCCCGTAATCTGGAACACGGAACCTGCGGAAAAGGAGTGGGAGCCACGATGAAAAGACACGAAAGCCCTTATAAACTATTTGCTGCAGACCTGGTTGCGCCCAGAGAGATGCTGATGGAAAAGCTGAAAGGAATTGCCTATTATTATGGCTTTATAGATAAAAACGAAATTAGTGAACTTTTACAGCCTTTTTTAGATGCTATTGACAGTATGGATTGGAAAATAAGTGACTATAACTATCTGGCTAGCTTCGATCACCTTATTTTTGAAGGAAGTCAGGGTATTTTACTCGATATGGATCACGGCGTTTTTCCCAATGTGACCTATGCCCATACCACTTCAAAAAATGCCTTTGAGATCTGTAGGCTTTTAAAAATTGAAGACGTTGAAATGTATTATGTCACCAGAAGCTATTCTACCCGTCACGGAAATGGCTGGATGAGCAATGAAAAAGTAATGGATCTGAAAAACAATGAAGAAGAAATCTGTATATTCAATGAATATCAAAAGGAGCTAAGAACCGGAGAAATAGATTACAAACTGCTGAATTATGCCTTAAAACTGGATGGAGCTTATGCATTTCCGGTTAAAAAAAATCTTGTCATTACTTGTCTGGATCAGATTGATGAGGAATTTAAAGTAGAAAATCTTGATGAGGAATTTGATGTTGTCTATGGATCCTATTCTCCTTATTCTAAAGATTTTAAACGGATTTTTTAAATTCAGCAGTTAAAAATGTTAATTTTATTTGGAGAGGAGGAAATGATAGAGAATAAAAGTAAATAACCATGAAAACGATACAATATTTAAAAGGGGATGCTACGGTCCCACAGGCCAAAGGAATAAAGATCATCGCCCACATCTGCAATGATATCGGAGGTTGGGGAAAAGGTTTTGTACTGGCAGTTTCCAAAAGATGGGAAGAGCCGGAAAAAGAATATAGAAACTGGCACCGTTTCAGAAGTAAAAATAATTTTGCTTTAGGAGAAATTCAATTGGTTCAGGTTGAAAAATACATTTTTGTAGCCAATATAATCGGGCAAAAAGGAATAAAAACCGGAAGTAATGGTGTCCCTGTTCGGTATGATGCCATTGAAAAAGCTCTGGAAAAACTTTCCAACGAAGCTTTGCTGCTGAACGCAAGCGTTCACATGCCAAGAATCGGATGTGGACTGGCAGGAGGAAAATGGGAAGAAATTGAACCTATTATCGAAAGAACATTGCTTGTAAAGAATGTGGAGGTATATGTGTATGATTTTTAATAAATTAACCAACAATGAGAGAATTTGAAATAAGAGCAGATTATAAAAATGACACGCTGATTGTCTATCAGGCCTATAATAAAGCAATTGCAAAATCAGCCGTAGAGAATCAGAAATTTACAGCTCCTTTTTCATTCAACAGGATGACCTGGATAAAGCCTTCTTTTCTCTGGATGATGGAGCGCAGCAACTATGGACAGAAACCCAATCAGGAATGTACCCTGGCCATACATATTAAAAGAGAAGCCTGGGAGAAAGCTTTAAGCAAAGCAATTCTTACTTCACCTGAAAAAAGGGTTTATCCCGATCCCCGAAAATGGGAAAAAGATTTTGAAAATGCCGGAATATATGTGCAGTGGGATCCTGAAAGGAATATTAAAGGAGCAAAACTGAATTACCGTTCCATTCAGGTAGGAATCAGCCGCTCATTGATTAAAGAGTTCAATGAAGAATGGATTGTAAAAATAGAGGATTATTCTCCTTTGGTTAAGAAGATTCTGAATCTTACCAGGTCGGGAGAATTTGATAAGGCAAAAAAACTGCTGCCGGTAGAAAAAAACTATCCTCTGTCAAAAGAACTGGCTTACAGAATTGGAGCCACAGTATAACCAAATAAACGAACGTCATGAAAACAACAACATTATACAGACCGGTAGGAGAAAAAGAAATGATATTGATTATGGAAAGCGGATTTAAAAAATTTCCTCCAAGACTGGAATGGCAGCCCATTTTTTACCCCGTTCTTAATGAAGAATATGCTTCAGAGATTGCGGAAAAATGGAACACCAGAGACGAAGCTGGAAACTATCTTGGTTTTGTAACCCGGTTTGAGGTGTTGGAAAAAGTGACGGATCAATATCCTGCACAGAATGTTGGGGCTAGAAATCACAATGAATTATGGGTTCCTTCTGAGGATCTTAACAGCTTTAATAAGGCAATTGTAGGAGATATCAAAGTAATCAAAGTCTTTATAGGAGATGACTTTAAGAAGGCTGCAAGTGCTGAGTTGGAAGATTTGATGATCAACATAAAAAAACTAACGATGACTAATAAAGGAATGGCAAAAGATACTTTGGATATCTTAGCTAAAAAATATTATATTAACGAACATAACGAAAAAATAAATATAGAAAACGAGCTGGAAATCAGTAAAAAAGAAACCTCTCTTTTCACTCCGGAACAGCTTTCTGAAATGAAAGAATCTCCGTTGCCGGAAATCAGTTTTGAAACAAAAATTGAAACCTGGAAGTGCAGTTCTTTAAAAGCAATTTTACAATTAGCCGAAGAAGAAAATCAGGAAAAGATTATGTGTCTCAATTTTGCATCAGCAAAAAATCCGGGTGGAGGATTTATCAATGGAGCAGAAGCACAGGAAGAAAGTCTGGCAAGAACTTCCGGACTGTATGAAAGCTTACTTCAGGCATTTGATTATTACACAATTCATCGTGCAATGGAATCCTGTTTTTATACGGATACAATGATTTACAGTCCTAAAGTTCCTGTTTTCAGGAAAGATAAGGGAGAGTTGCTTCCTAAGCCTGTTCTGTGTAATTTCATCACGTCTCCGGCAGTCAATGCAGGCGTGGTAAAACGTCAGGAACCGGAAAGAGCACATGAAATTCTTGATGCAATGGATCTTAGAATGGATAAAATGCTTTCACTGGCTTTACAACAAGGAAATGAAGTGTTAATCTTGGGTGCATGGGGCTGTGGAGTTTTCAAAAATGATCCAAAAGAAATTGCAGGATTATTTAAAAAACATCTTCAGGGAAAATATAAAAATAAATTTAAAAGAGTGGTTTTCGCAGTGCTTACCAAGAAAGAAGAAATGTTGAAACCATTTGAAGAAATACAATGAAAATTGAATTAATAAAAGGGGATATCACAAAAATCAAGGCCGATGCTATTGTCAACGCAGCCAATTCTTCCTTACTTGGTGGAGGAGGAGTTGATGGTGCCATTCATCGGGCAGGAGGTTCTAAGATATTGGAAGAATGCAGGGCAATCAGAAACAGGCAAGGAAAGTGTAATACTGGCGAAGCTGTCGTAACTACTGCCGGAAATCTTTCGACAAAGTATGTTATTCATACGGTAGGCCCGGTTTGGAATGGTCATGCTGAGAAAGAATCAAAACTTCTTGCAAACTGCTATCATAATTCTTTGAAATTAGCGGAAGCCTTGGTGTGAAAACCATTGCTTTTCCTAATATTAGTACAGGAGTCTATAGATTTCCAAAAGAACTGGCAGGAAAAATTGCGGTAGATGAAGTCAGAAAATTTCATTCAGATAGTTTTGAGAAAGTTATTTTTGTCTGTTTTGATGATGAAAATGAAAAGATTTATAAAGACCTTTTACAACTGTGAAAAAAAATAATTTCAGATTCGTAGATCAACCTGAAGATCCTAACGTGGGATTGGCAAATGAAGAAATTGCTTTTCTTCAGAAAGAATTGAATCTGCGGTTTCCTGAAAATTATATTTATTATCTTCAACATGCTGGAAAAGAATCAAATGTTTTCCCTGTGGAAAATGATATTGTAAAGCTGAAAAAATACCAAAATCAATTGAAAGATGCTTTGAAGCAAAGAGGCTTACTGAGCACCGAAAGTCTTTTTTGTTTTCAGTATAATATAGAGTATGAACCTCTGGTGGGACAGGATTTTGAAACCTTTTATTTTTTCAATTTATCACATCCTGAATCTCCCGATCTGTATATTTTTGGAGACTTTATGACCAATTTTGATTGGCGAGGATATGATAAAGAGCTTACAAATAAAGAAAATTTTGTAGATTTTATCAATTATAAAACGAAAGATAAATTTGGACCAAAGCGACTTAAAAGAATAGGAAATACCCTTTTAGGGATTCTGGTAGCTCCTTTTATTATAATCGTGCTTATTATTGTTGCGGGCCAAGTTTTAATAGAAAAAATTAAAAACCAATGAAAAAACTAACCATATTAAGCGGTGCAGGAATCAGTGCCGAAAGCGGAATAAAAACCTTCAGAGACGGAGACGGTCTCTGGGAAAATCATAATGTAACGGATGTGGCAAGTCCGGAAGGCTGGAAAAAGGACAGAGCTTTGGTTCTGGAATTTTACAACCAGAGAAGACGCCAGCTGCATGAAGTACAGCCCAACGAAGCTCATCGCTTACTGGCAGAGCTGGAAAAATATTTTGATGTTCAGATCATTACCCAGAATATTGATGACCTTCACGAAAGAGCAGGATCTACTAAGATTCTTCATATTCATGGAGAATTGTTCAAGTCATGTTCGAGTAATAATAAAAGCCTGATTTATGAACAAAAAGATGATATTAAAATTGGTGATAAAGCTGAAGATGGGGCACAATTAAGACCATTTATCGTTTGGTTTGGAGAAGATGTCCCTTTGTATCAAACGGCAAGAGAAATCGTAAAAGAATCGGATATTCTGCTGGTTATCGGGACTTCTTTGCAGGTATATCCCGCAGCAGGACTGATTCATGATATCAAAGACGATTGTCTTTTAATTGTCATCAATCCTAATGAAACGGGATTCGGATACGGACAGAGAGCTGTAGTAATGAAGGAAACAGCCACTCAGGGAATGAAAATATTATTTGATAAATTAGTCAATTTAGCTTGATGGAAAATAAGGTAAAAGCTGGAATTATGGGTGTTTGCATAGGTGACGCTCTTGGCGTTCCTGTAGAATTCAAAAAAAGAGAAGATTTAAAACGTTTTCCGGTAACGAAAATGCTGGAGTATATGTCATGGAACCAACCCAAAGGAACCTGGAGTGATGACAGCTCTCTTACACTTTGCCTTGCTGATGAACTTTCCAAAAGATATGATCTGGAAAAAATCGGACAGAGTTTCGTAAAATGGAATAAATACGGTCACTGGACTGCCCATGGAAGGCTTTTTGACATTGGAGGAACGACAAGACATTCTCTGGCGAGATTAATCAAAGGTGAGAGTGCACGATTTTCAGGAAATATTTTTGAAGAAGATAACGGGAATGGTTCTCTGATGAGAATTCTTCCCCTCGCTTTCTATCTTGAGAAGGAAAATGATATTCAGAAACTCTATCTGACGGTAAAAGAGGTTTCTGCAATAACTCACGGCCATTTCCGTTCTGTTTTTGCCTGTTTCATCTATGTCATTTTTGCCATTCAACTGTTGAAAGGAAAGAATAAAAAAGAAGCATATGAGCAAACACAGAATATCACTTTAAAATATGCTGAAGAACAAGGATTTAATCCTAATGAAATTGAACTTTTCAGAAGGATCTTAAAAAATGATATTTCCAAATATCCTGAAGATGAAATTAAGAGCGGCGGCTATGTTCTTCACAGCCTGGAAGCCTCTCTATGGTGTTTTTTAAACTCAGAAACCTATTCTGAAGCTGTTTTGAAGGCTGTCAACCTCGGGGAAGATACCGATACAACGGGAGCTATCACAGGAGGAATTGCCGGAATTTATTATGGATATGAAAATATTCCACAAGAATGGATTTCTGAGCTGGTGAGAAAGGATGATATTGAAGCATTATGTGAGAAATTACACCAAAAATTAATGAACTAAAACACAACCCATGAACGAAATAGAAAAGAAAAAGATAAGTAAATTTTTAAGCCTGATCTTACGTCATCAGCCGGATAGTATAGGTCTTACCCTGGATGAAAATGGTTGGGCAGATGTGGAAGAGCTGAGAGCAAAATCAGCCCAAAAGAGAATATATTTTACCTCCGAAGAATTGGATGAGGTGGTAGAAACAAACAACAAAAAGCGTTTTGCTTTTAATGAAGATAAAACAATGATCAGAGCAAGTCAGGGACACTCTATTGATATTGACCTGGCTTTGGAAGCCAGACAGCCTCCGGAATTTCTGTACCATGGAACAGCAGAAGCCAATATTTCTTCTATTTTAGAAAAAGGAATTGAAAAAAGAAGCCGTCAGCATGTACACTTAAGTGCTGATAAAGAGACTGCTACCAAGGTTGGAATGAGACACGGTAAACCTGTGATTTTGACCATCAGAACCGGAACAATGCATCAGGAAGGATTATCTTTCTATCAGTCTGCAAACGGGGTTTGGTTAACAGATTTTGTAGATGCAAAATATATTTCAAAGTAAAATGAGCAGAACATTAGTGGTTGGAGACATTCACGGAGGATTTAAAGCCTTACGGCAGGTTCTTGAAAGAGCCGAGGTTACGCCAAATGATCAGCTGATTTTCCTGGGAGATTATGTAGACGGATGGAGTGAGTCTTCTGAAATAATACATTTTTTAATGGATCTCTCCAAAAAGCAGGAATGTATTTTCATCAAAGGAAACCACGATGCATGGTGCGAAGATTGGTTAACATCAGGCAAAAATCCTGATGTTTGGCTTTTCAACGGAGGAAAAAGTACTGTTGAGAGCTACAAAGAATATCTTCTGGAAGATCTGGATCTTCACCTTGAATTTTTTCAAAGGATGAAAAACTATCATATTGACGATCAGAACCGGTTGTTTATTCATGCCGGATATGCTTCCATGCACGGCCCCGAAAGAGAAGTATATTCCAGCAATTACCGCTGGGACAGAACCCTCTGGGAAACGGCTGTTGCAATGGATAAAAAACTGCAGAAAAACTCAGAGCTTTATCCTAAGAGACTGCTTTTGTACAATGAAATATTTATAGGGCATACACCGACTCTTGATATCGGAATTACAGTACCGGCCAACAAAGCCAATATCTGGAATATGGACACCGGAGCGGCTTATACCGGATCTTTATCTATTATGGATATCGATTCCAAAGAATTCTGGCAAAGCGATCCGCTTCCTTTCTTATATCCAAAAGAAAAAGGGCGAAATTAATACTGTTGAGAACAAACCTAACAGGTTTTCAAAACCTGTTAGGTTTCTATCTGCAAAACAATTTTACCTTTTGTAATTTTGACTGTCAACCCATCCCCGTTTCTCACAAAAGATGATTAATTTTAAAGTCTGAAAATATGACTTCAATGAAACTGAAATATCTTTTATTCACCCTGAGTTCTACCTTGTTTTTGGCTCAAAAATCATTTCAGACCCCTTTTGAAAAAGGAAACGGAAATCAAACTGTTACCTACGATGAAATGAATAGCTATTACCAGAATCTGGCTAAAAATTTCAATACCATTCAATACCTTAAAAAGGGAGAAGATGACAATGAAAAACCCATTTATGTAGTGGTTTATAATCCTTTTCCTGAAAAAGACCTTGAAAAATTAAGAAAAAACAAAGCCATTCTTTTTGTCAACAATGGAATTCACCCGGGAGAGCCGGATGGAATAGATGCTACCATGATGCTGATGAGAGATCTGGCGGCTAAAAAAATTAAAACTCCGCAGAACTTTATTATTGCTGCTATTTCCGCTTACAATGTCAGTGGAATGCTCAACAGAGGATCTTACTCGAGAGCCAATCAGAATGGACCGGAGCAGTACGGTTTCAGGGGAAATGCAAGAAATTATGATCTGAACAGAGATTTTATCAAGGCAGATTCCCAAAATGCCAGAAGCTTTCAGGAAATCTACCAGTGGTTAAAACCGGATGTTTTTATTGATAATCACGTCAGCAACGGAGCGGATTATCAATATACGTTTACCTATATTTCTACTTTTAAAGAACGTCTGGGCAATACTCTGGGGAATTACTTCTACAATCATTATCAGGCTAAAAATCTTGAAGATATGAAAAAGCTGGGGTATGAAAGTACACCTTACGTCAACATTCACGGAGATGTTCCGGAAGTAGGATTTGCCTCATTTGAAGACTCTCCCAGATATTCTACAGGATATACTTCGCTTTTCAATTCCTTAGGAACTGTTCCGGAAACCCATATGTTGAAGCCTTATGATAAAAGGGTAGATGCTACCTACAAATATATGTTGGTGAACCTGCAGAATTTGGATAAAGATTATCATACCATAAAGCAGCTCCGTATTGAAAATTTAAAACAGTATCAGGCCGGAAAACAATATGGAATCCGTTGGAAAATAGACTCCACAAAATTTTCAACGATGGATTTTAAGGGCTACGAAGGAAAGTACAAACCTAGTGAAGTTTCGGGGAAGCCAAGGCTGTATTATGACCGTAATAAGCCTTTTACAAAGAACATCAAGCTTTTTACAACAGCTGTTCCAACGGGATATATTACCATTCCGAAGTATTATGTCATTCCACAATCACAATATCGTGTAATTGAAGAATTGAAGAGAAACAATATTCAGATGAGTCCTTTGCAGAAAGACAGTACTTTGTCTGTTGAGTCCTATAAAATCAAAGATTTTAAAACCGTTAAAAACCCTTATGAAGGCCATTATCTGCACTTTGAAACGACGGTTGATGCTTCCCGTAAAAGTTTGCTGTTTTCGGCAGGGGATTATCTTGTTACTACCGATCAGCCAGGGGTAAAATATATTATAGAAACTCTTGAGCCTGAGGCATTAGATTCATTTTTCAACTGGAATTTCTTCGATGGAATTCTGGCGCAGAAAGAATACTATTCTGCTTATATTTTCGAAGATACAGCTGCCGAACTCCTGAAAAAAGATAAAAAGCTGAAAGAAGCCTTTGAAGCAGCGAAAGTGTCAGACAAAAAACTGTCCGAAGATGGAACTGCACAACTGGATTGGATCTACAGGCATTCTCCTTATTTTGAAGAGAAAACTTTCAGGCAGTATCCGGTTTACAGAGTATTGTAATTAATTGATAATAAAGAATTAAACTAAAACAGGCGTTTCCACGGAAACGCCTTTTTTTAATTATCTTGGTAAGCCTCTTTTCAAAGCTATTTCTGCTCTTTTGATCGCCATTTTCTCCTTCCAGTCCATGTATTTCTTTTTGAAATTAGACTTCATGATATCGTCAAATTTACGCTGTACGGTAAGATTCCATAGGGAATGTGCTTTTACAGCCCATGATTTGTCCCAGGCTCTTAAAGAAATTGAGAAACTTCCGTCCAGATATTTCATCCAATGCCACCATCCGGTAGGCATGAACAATGTATCTCCATGTTCAAGGAAACACTCAATTCCTTCCACACCATCCAGTGCAGGGAACTTGGTGAAGTCAGGATTTTCAATATCATAATCTTCCAGGGCATAGGTTGCATACGGAATCTGATACAGCCTTTCTTTCCATTTGTAATCAAAAAGAAGAATATGTTTTCTTCCGTTGAAGTGAGTATGGAAAATATGAGCCATATCAATGTCAAAGTGAAGGAACGTCACTGATCCTTTTCCACCAAAGAACATATTCGGATATTTATCCAGGAATCCTCCCATCAGGTCTTTGGGAGAAATATAATCTTCCAGTAATTTCGGGGCATATTTTATAGGGTCGAAGAGAAAAATTCTAAGATCGGTTGGCTCTCGCTGGATAAGATCTATATAATCTCCAAACTTCATTTTTGCTGCTGATGCATTGATGGGAGCCGAAGGATCTGCCTTTGAGCTGTCGTATAGCGGAACCTCCACATCTCCTACAACTTCCTTCATATATTCCATCGTCCATTTTTGATAAGCAGGCCACTTTTTTGCCATATTTCTGATGACAACGGGCCTTCTTGGCTTCAGATATTTTTCGTAGAAATCTTCTTTAGAAATGTCTTCTACAACATCTATAGGCTTTAAAATAATTCCCATTTTATAAATTTTATGTTACAAAATTATTAAATATATATATATGTACGAGTGTTTAATTTTTTTTTAATCTATGATTCAAATCAGATTTTCCTATTTAGAATAAGTAAAAATATCAATTTTCTTACTTCCCTTTAAAATTGTTGTTTATGCCTTCATTAAGACAAAACCTATTCATATTATGTTACACAAATCAAAAATTAATTTAACTCTTCTTTTGCAGAATCTATATGCCAAAGATCATCTTATCATGAAATAGATATCATAAAAAAAAGGGCGAATCGTTTTGATTCTTTTTTAATATATTTCTTTTTCATAGAAAAACAAAAGTTTAAAAATTATCACTATGTTTGTAGTGATAAAGATTTAACCTTTAATCGTAAAACTCATCTTTATAAAAAGTGTAACAAAAAACAATAACCATTAACTAATTGAGCAAATAATAAGTATGAAAAAAAATATTTCTTTATTTCTGATGCTATTCTTTACTGTGCTTACTTTTGCGCAGAAAACGGTTTCAGGAAAGATCACCGATGATGATGGGGTCGCGATACCCAGTGCCAGTGTGACGATCGAAGAGCCCGGCAAAGACGCTATTCTTGCTTACGCTATTACGAACTCAAAAGGAGAATATAAAGTAACCTTCACTTCCGCTGAATCCAATGTGGATCTGAAAGTGAAAGCGTTCAATCAGAAACCTCTTACAAAGCAAATCAGTAACAGCGATCAGACTCTGAACTTTAAAATGCAGTCTGAAGCTACAGAAATTAAAGAAGTACAGCTGAAAACCAAAATGATCACCGCAAGAGGTGACACCATTTCTTATGATCTTAAGGCTTTCAATAGTAAAAATGACCGAACCCTTGCGGATGTAATGAAGAAGATTCCGGGAATTGAAGTAAACAAGGACGGAACAATTCTTTATCAGGGAAATGCCATCAATAAATTCTACGTCAACGGAAAAGACCTTATGGAAGGAGGCTATGGAACCATCAACAACTCTCTTCCTAAAGATGCCGTACAGAAAGTAGAAGTTCTGGAGAACCACCAGCCGGTAAAAATCCTTCAGGATAAAGTACCTTCAGATCAGGCAGCTATCAATATCAAACTTAAAAACTCTGTTACCATGACCGGGAGAGGTGAAGTAGGGACCGGTTTCGGAGATCCATGGCTTTGGAATGTAAAACTGACTCCCATGTTTTTCGGACAAAAAAGCCAATGGGTCGTCAATTATAAAACCAACAACATGGGGGAACAGGTAGAAAATGAAGGAAATATTCTGGCGTTTGGAAGTTCATGGGAAGGAAGAAGAAGTAATATTTCTCAAAATAACTGGCTGAGTGTAGAAAATGCAAGTACACCAAATTTACCAGTGAAAAGGTATTTGATGAATAACGTTCACTATTTGTCTGCAAACTATTTAACAAATATTGATAAAAAGAAGGAATGGGAATTGAAGCTTAATGCAAATTATACAAATAACGCAGTAGAAAGAGAGGATTATAATGAAACAACTTATTTTCCAACTAAAGAAAGACCACAACAGTCTACTGTAGTGATGAGTACCAGAAATAATTTTTATACAGATAAACTGAAGGGAGAATTGATCTTTACCAAAAATGCTAAGAAAGGGTTCTTTAAAAATACCACAAGTTTCAGCCAGTTCTGGAATGCAGACAGAGCATTTGCTGAAAGAGCAGGAAGATCAGGAAATCAGGGAGTGGAATCTCCAACATCATCTTTCCAAAACTCATTGAGTACTATTATTCCATGGGGAGAAAAGATGGTGAATTTCAAATCATATATCAATTATCAGGATGATCAGCAGACATTGAAAGTAGATCCGGCAAGTTATTTACAGCTGCCATACAAACTTCCAAAGGTAAACCCGAACGATCCTAACGAAAAAGATAGATATGGCATTGTAAATTTTGCACCAGGCACTTTAGCGCTACAACAGTTCAGACTAAAAACTTTAGATACCTCACATTCAGCAAATATTAGTTTTTCTAAAAAAGGATGGACATTCACTCCTCAGGTGGGATTTGATTTCTCTACAGATAAGCTAAATACAAACTTTGATGGGCAAGCAATTCAAAATCCTTCTGTGCCGAATGATGTACCGCCAAATTTCAATGATGGTATTTATGAAAACAACCTGAAATTTACAGAAATTGTTCCTTCTGCTTCGCTAGGTGTTAATTATAAATCTGAAGCTTGGAGTATTTTTGCAAATTTTCCAGCAAATTTCAATAGCATTAAAGCTGAAGATGATTTAAGAGGAGTTTCAAAATCACTAAATAAGACAACGTTTACTCCAAATGCTTTTATTCAGTATTCATTTGCTTCATTCTGGAAAGCAAGTTTGAATGGAAACATCAGCAATAATTTTGGAGATATTCAAACGGCTTATGCAGGTTACATGTTATTAAGCCCTAGAGGATTTAATGTAATGGATCCTAATAACCCGATACCTCAAATAACGTCAAAAATGGCAGGATCTAGAATTGAATACAGAAATCCATTAAACAATCTATTCTTTAATATTAATTATTCATTGAGTGATAGTAAAAGAAATTTGCTTTCTTCTCCAATTTTGGATGCAGCAACGGGGTCTACTTTAATCCGATACATTGAAAGAGAAAATCATTCAAAGAGTAATAGATTTAATGTTGAGGTTGGTAAATACTTTCCAAAATTCAAGACCAATGCTTCTGTGAGCTATGGAAATACATTGACAAAAAGTGATGCGTTCTTGGATGACACTCAATATTTGAGCAAAAACAATACTCAGACTTATGGACTTAAGTTCAATAATACCTATTTTAGCTGGGCGAGTGTAGATTATACACTTAATTTATCAAGAAACAAGCAAGATAATATAGGCTTGAGTTCTAATCAGAGCAGGCTCGGTGTCAATACAGGATTTAATCACAATCTGGCAGTTTATTTCTATCCTATAGAAGACCATACGATTGGATTCAATTGGGATCAGGTGAATACAAGTGATGGAAGTAATAAATATAAAAATGCGTTCTATGATATTTCTTACCAATTTTCATGGTCTAAAAAGAAAATTGATTTTGAAATTAAATGGTTGAATATTGCTAACAGAAAATTCTTTGAAACCTATAATATCAATCAAACAACAAATAGTTCTTCTTACACGAAAATTCAGCTTCGCCCAAGCCAGGTCATGCTAACCGTAAAATTCAACTTTAAATAAAACAAAAAACCAATCCATGCGGATTGGTTTTTTGTTGAGATATATTGAGATGTTAATTAAAAACTTTGCTGGTCTGCTGAAGGCCCATAGCTTCCCGGCAAAGGAATATTGTTCAGCCTGTAATACACTCCTAGTTGAGCCCTGTGATGAGTAATCTGGTTTAAGGCATGGCGTATTGCCCCATATTTGCTCCAGCTTGCCAGCTCATGGCCGTCATTTTTAATCGTCCAGCTGGGATTCAGATCGTTTTCTGTACTGTTTTCTAATGCTGTTTTTGCTGACTGGTAATCATCTTCCAGTTTTTTCATCAGTTCATCTCTTGTAGAAAGAATGGTAGGTTTATAATCTCCTTTGGCAAAATCCAGTTCAGAAGTTTTTAAAATTGTGTTCGGCCATTCAAAAACTTCTACAAGATGGGTGGCAAGGGGCATCATTTTCATACTTTTTTCATGCGGAGCATAATCATTTTTTCCTTCAGGGAATAGTTCAATAAATTTTTTTGTGGTTTGAAATTCTCCCTCCAGTTCGGATTTTAATTGAGATAAAGTGTCCATAATATTTTGTTTTTTAGAAACTTAAAGGTAAGCGTTTTAAAAATGAAACTGTTCTAACAGAATCATAATTTTTTAAGTAGTAAAGATTGAAAAGGAAGAATATTTTTTACTGGAAAATAAAATTTGAAAAAAACTGTAACAAAAGAAGACATATGATTACTAATTATATAAACTTGTTACAATGAAAAAGTTATTCTCTATATTTTTGATCACTCTGTTTGCTTTTGCAGGCGCTCAGGAGTCGAAAGAAACAGCCAACCGTTTCTTTTATGAACTGACTTTTAAGCCTAAGAAAGATTCAGCAAGAATGGATAAAATCATTACCATTCTTGATATCACGCCAAAAAAATCAATCTATCAGGATTATACAATGCCCGCTCAGGATTCTATCATTAAAGTTCAGATAGAAGAAATGGAGAAAACCAAATCTTTTAAGGATATGACCAAGTTGATTAGGTGGCCGAAATTTTCCTATAAAATTATTAAGACTTATCCTGACATGAAAGTACAGTATGTAGACAGAATCAGCAGAAATCTGTTTTCATATGAAGACGATCCGAAGCTGCAATGGAGTATTCTACCAGATAAACAAAAAATAGGCGCGTACAATGCTCAGAAAGCAACTACTGAATTTGGAGGAAGAACATGGACAGCATGGTTCAGTTCGGATATCCCTTTTCAGGATGGACCTTACAAATTTAAAGGACTTCCAGGGCTGATTGTAAAAATTGAAGATGGTGATAAAAATTACTCATGGCAGTTAAGCGGCAATAAAAAAATAGAAAACTACGAAGAATTATCTTATGCTGATAAGATTAATGCCAAAATGGGAATGATGAGCAATACAGTAACGCCTACATCAAAAGAAAAGTTTCTTAAATCTTATGAAGGATACAAAGCAGATCCTTTTGCAGAATCCCGTCCATATATGACTGCAGAGAATATGAGCAGACCAATGCCAGGAACAGATGGAACTGTAGGTGACTTTATGAAAAGACTTGAAAAACAAGTGAAAGATTTCTTCGGATCTAACGATAATCCAATAGAAAAAGAACAGCCTTCTGACAAGAAGAAAAAATAAGACTTCATATCAACTAAATTATATTTTGAATCACCCCAGATACAGCAATGTGTTTGGGGTGATTTCTTTTATGTTAAAACGTTATTTAGATTAAATTTAAATAGCGTATATTTGCAGGACTAAAAATTAGGCTTTGAAAGAGAAAGGATTACATAAATTAAGTGGATTCCCTAAAAACAAAATGGGGAAGATATTGGGATATGATAACGACCATCTTAAAATGCCCAATAAAATTATTGAAATGGGACTTCTTCCGGAGACCATTTTCAGAATTTTGTATCAGGCTCCGTTTAGCGGGCCAATGTATGTAGAATTTGGAGCAGAAAAAAGCCGGATTGCTCTTCGTGAGGAAGAAGGAGATTACATCATTGTTGAAGAATTGAATTAATGCAGGAAAACAAGAAAAAACAGATACTTTTAGTCGGGAATCCTAATGTAGGAAAGTCAACGGTTTTCAACACGCTTTGCAACAAAAAGCAGAAGACCGGGAACTACGCCGGCGTTACCGTTGCAAGTCATTCGGGGAACTATGTTTACAAAAACGAAGAAGTAGAGGTTATTGACCTTCCAGGTTCTTACAGTGTATACCCGAGTTCAGAAGATGAGGCTATTTTTTCCAAATATCTTATTGATGAGCAGAAAAACTATGCAGGAGTTGTTTATATTCTTGAAGCATTAAGTTTAAAAAGAGGACTGCTTCTGTTTCAGCAGATTCAGGATCTTGGAATTCCTATGATATTGATTGTCAATCAGATTGACCAGGCAGAAAGAAGAGGAATCACTATAGATATTCAAAAATTTTCCGAAGCATTAGGGATAAAAATTATTCAGACCAATGCCAAAGAACAGATCGGGATTGATAAAGTAAGGAAAGCTGTTTATAACAACGAATTTGTAAAAACAGATCAACTTTCTTTTGAAACACCGAGTGAACATAGAGACTTTATTCAGAAACTGGCGGCACATAAAGGTTTCGATAATGAATATAAAGCCTGGATGAGCCTTTCATTGGGAACTGATCTTGGAAGAATCAGCGGAGTAATGGAACAGCTGAATGAACCGGATTCTAAAAGCTTAGTACCGAAAAGGCTGCAGGTTCAGGAAACCGTAAGAAGGTATCAGAATGTGGACAAAATTCTGGCTGATGTCATCTCTAAAAAGGCTCAGTTCAAAGAATTATTAACCGAAAAACTGGATAAAGTTTTAGTTCATAAATTCTGGGGTTATGTAGTCTTTTTAGCAATTCTGCTGATTATTTTCCAAAGTGTTTTCTTCCTTGCAGAATATCCGATGAGCTGGATTGAAGATACATTCTCCTGGCTGGCTGCATTTACCAGCGAACATCTTCCTGAAGGCCCCATTAATTCATTGATTTCAAATGGAATTGTTCCTGGTATAGGAGGAATTGTGGTTTTTGCACCACAGATCGGAATTCTCTTGTATTTCCTTTACCTGCTCGAAGATTCAGGATATATGGCAAGAGTAGTATTCCTGATGGACAGACTGCTGCGCCCCTTCGGACTTAACGGTAAAAGTATAGTTCCGCTTGTATCAGGAACTGCCTGTGCAATTCCTGCGGTGATTTCTACAAGAAACATTGAAAATGTAAAAGAAAGATTGCTGACCATACTCGTAACACCATTCATGACATGTTCTGCGAGACTTCCGGTATACAGTATTATCATCGGACTGATTATTTCAGAAGGAACATTTTTAGGAATAAAATATAAGGCACTGGTATTGATGGGGATGTATCTTCTTGGCTTCCTGGTCGCTTTATTCTCCGCATCAATTCTCAAAAGATTTATTAAAAGCAAAGGAAAAACATATCTCGTAATGGATCTTCCTGCTTATAAAAAGCCGCTTTTCGGATATGATTTTAAAATGGTTTTAGGAAAAGTATGGGAATTCATTACGGGAGCCGGAAAAATAATTTTCATCGTAAGTATCATTATCTGGTTTTTAAGCTATTTCGGGCCAAGCCAAAAAACAAATGAGTTTGTAGCCACAGACGTTCACCTGGATCATTCTTACCTTGCTAAAATGGGTAAAGGAATAGAACCTGTAATTGCTCCTCTTGGTTACGACTGGAAAATGGGTGTAGGAATTCTTACAAGTTTCGTGGCAAGAGAAGTCTTTGTGGGAACAATGTCTACGCTCTATAGCCTGGAAGATGATGCTCCGGAAGTGAAAGTAATTGATAAAATGAGAAGAGATGTAAAACCCAACGGAGAAAAAGTCTTCAGTTTTGCAACCGGAATTTCGGTGCTTCTTTTCTACGCATTTGCAATGCAGTGTGTTTCTACACTTGCAGTAGTCTACAGAGAAACCAAAAGCTGGAAATGGACCAGTTTTCAGGTAGTCATGATGACAGGTTTGGCATATTTTGTGTCGATGATAGTATATCAGATTTTAAAGTAATGGACTCATCATTAATTATTCAGTACGTACTTGTTATACTAATTGTAGCATTCGCCTGCTATTCTTTATTTAAAGTACTTAAAAAGAATTTCGCTCCAAAGAAATTCAGCTCCAAAAGAACCCACTGCGATAAAGATTGCGGCTGTTCTTAATATTGGGTTCAACGGATATTGAAAAAAATGTAGTAATTTCATTTTTTCTAATATAAATTATTCGGGTTGAACTTTTTAAAAGCAGGATCATTAATAGTATTTTCTTTACTGGGCATTTTCGGAAAGGCACAAACAGATACCATAAATACCAAGTCTTACGCAGACAAGGTAATGATTCGTGTGAATCTTGACACCAATATTGAAAGCTATGTTTTCTCATCAGGAGAAGGTAAGAATGCGTTCAATATGGACCTGTCTATCAACAATAAAACGAAAACATCGTTTTCAATTGATTATAGAATAATAAGTGCGACAGTATCATTTGCACCCAGATTTTTAGAGGGAAATAATGATGATGAAATGAAAGGGAAAAGTTCTTACTCCGACTTAAGCTTCAGGTTTTTTCCGGGAAGATTTATTCAAAATGTTTATTATAAAAATGTAAAAGGCTTTTATGTTGAAAACATGAAAGAACTATCTCCGGAATGGCAGGAAGGAAGAGATCCCTATATTCAGTTTCCGGATTTAAGGGTACAAACCTTTGGCGGGTCTACATCCTATATTCTCAATAAAAATTTTTCAGCAAGAAGTATCTATACACAAGGAGAATGGCAGAAGAAAAGCCGCGGAAGCTGGGTACCGTTTATAGATTATGATCTTACTATTTTCAGAAATACTATTGACGGAGTTAAAAGCAAGAATACACAATATAATATAGGAGGCAATATTGGATATTTCTATAATTGGGTTATTGGAAAAAAAGTAAATATTTCACCTCATCTGGCTGTTGGGATTGGAGGTAAATTCTCCAGTTACAGAGAGCTTGATAACGGATCAACAAAACAAAATGCCCAATATGCAACTATAAGAATGCAGGGCGGTCTTCATGTGGGTTATAATACTGACCGGTTTCTGTTCGGAGGTAAAATAAATTTTAAAAGCTATGCCTACGATCAGAAAAACAGCCAGAGTGTAGAGAATAATAACCTTTATGGACTGTTATATATAGGGTATCGTTTTGCGCCACCGAAAGTTGTGAAAGATACCTATGATAAAGTCCAAAAAAAGATTCCGGTTTTATAAGTTGAAGGGTCTTTTAAGTATCTTTGCGTTGGAAAATTTAGAGAAAACAAAATAAATTAAAAAAACATCATGTCATTAATAAAATCTATTTCCGGAATTCGCGGAACCATTGGTGGTAAAGTAAATGATAACTTAACACCGCTGGATGTTGTAAAATTCGCATCCGCTTTCGGAACCTGGCTTCAAAATAATAAAAACAAAAAAGATCTTACTCTTATCATTGGAAGAGATGCCAGAATTTCCGGCCAAATGGTTTCTTCCTTAGTTACAGCTACATTACAGGGATTGGGGATTAATGTGATAGATCTTGGCCTTTCTACAACTCCGACTGTTGAAGTAATGGTGCCTGAGCTGAATGCAGACGGAGGAATTATCCTTACCGCTTCTCATAATCCAAAACAATGGAATGCCCTTAAATTATTAAACGAAAAAGGAGAATTCATCAGCGGTGAAAACGGTGCTGAAGTTCTGGCTCTTGCAGAAAGTGAAGACTTCAACTATGCAGAAGTTGATGATCTTGGAAAATATGAAACAAGAGACGATGCTTTCGATATCCATATTCAGCAGATCCTGGATTTGCCAATGGTAGATGTTGATGCCATCAAAGCGAAGAACTTTAAGGTTGTTCTGGATGCGGTAAACTCTACAGGAGGGATTGCTATTCCAATGCTTTTGGATAAATTAGGTTGTGAAACCGTTAAATTATATTGTGAGCCAACAGGCCACTTCCCACACAACCCTGAGCCTTTAAAAGAACATTTGGGAGATATCTGCGAATTGGTGAAGAAAGAAAATGCAGATTTGGGAATCGTTGTAGATCCGGATGTAGACAGATTGGCCCTGATTGATGAAAAAGGAGAAATGTTTGGGGAAGAATACACCCTGGTTGCCGTTGCAGATTACTTACTGAAACATAAAAATGGAGTAGCTGTTTCTAATCTTTCTTCAAGCCGTGCTCTGAGAGATGTGGCACAGACTCACAACTCAGAATACTTTGCGAGCGCTGTAGGAGAAGTAAATGTAGTTACTCTGATGAAAGAGAAAAATGCTGTCATTGGAGGAGAAGGAAATGGAGGAATTATCTACCCTGATTTACATTACGGAAGAGATTCTTTAGTGGGGGTTGCACTGTTCTTAACGCATCTAGCCAAAGAAAATAAAACTGTCTCTGAACTGAGAGCAGGATATCCGGGCTATTTCATGGGTAAAAAGAAAATAGAGCTGACACCGGAGATTGATGTAGATGCTATCTTAAGCAAAATGGAGCAGGAATACAAGAATGAAGAAGTTTCTACAGTAGATGGTGTAAAAATAGACTTTGAAAACAACTGGGTTCACCTTAGAAAATCCAATACAGAGCCAATCATCAGAATTTATACTGAAGCTCAATCTCAGGAAGAAGCCGATCAGTTGGGAGATGATATCATTGCTAAAATCAAGAGTTTAATCTAATAATATAGGAAGAACGGGCATATTGTCCGTTCTTTTTTATATCAGAAATGTTTGAACATATCAAAGACAGATTTCCTTTCCCCAAAGAAAAGTGGAGAAAATTTCTGGGCAGTTTCGAACGCATGGAAGTTCCTTCCAAAACTTTGCTTTTAAAAGAAGGCGAGGTGTCCTGTAATGCCTATTATATTGAAAAAGGTATGGTAAGAGCCTGGTACAATAACGACGGAAAAGATATAACATTCCAGTTTTTTCTTGAAAGTACCATGTTTTCATCCCTTGAAAGTTTTAAAAAAGGCCTGCCGAGTATGGTGTCATTTGAGACCATAGAACTATGTATTTTATACAGAATCAACAAACCTGATGTGGAAGCTTTCTTAGAAGAAGTTTATGAAAATCCAGAGCTCAGAAATTTCTTTATGGATGCTCTTTTTGAAAGAGTATTCGATTATATGAAACATTTCTTTTCATTCATTAAAGACTCACCACAGCAGCGATACCTGAACCTTGTCAGGCAAAAACCGGAAATTATCAAAAGAGTTCCGCAGCATTATATAGCTTCCTATCTTGGGATTACAACCGTACATCTCAGCAGAATCAAAAGTAAAATATTGAAAGAAAGATTGAAATAAGCGGGAAGATGGAAGCCGGAAGCCGGAAGTTTAAAAAGAAACTGCATAAATTCTGACTCATCTTAAATGCAATGTTCGCAAATAATAACAATATCATGTTTCCTAGCGACCGCAGCGTTTTAACTGTTTTAACTCTATTACCGTCTTTATAAACCCCCAGCTTCCTTTCCCAAAATCCAAAACTCATAACAAATGTTATCGCTTCGCAGCCTTCTTCCCTCCTAATTTTACGTAAAAATTAAAAAGAATGAAAGCAGCAGTAGTATTTGAAAAAGGAAGTATTCCACAATATGCAGATTTTCCGCCCCCTGAAGTAAAGGACAATGAAATTTTGATTTCTGTAAAAGCAGCGTCGATTAAAAACCTCGACAGGGCCAGAGCAGGTGGAAATCACTATTCAACTGAAAACCAGGAACACCAGCCGACAGTTATCGGAACAGATGGAGCAGGATATCTTCAAAACGGAGATAAAGTGTATTTTTTCAGCAAAAAAGGAACCGTAGCGGAAAAGGCAGTGGCTGATAAAAAAATGATCATTCCCATTCCTGAAAAACTGGACTTTTCTTTGGCGGCCGCATTACCCAATGCAATAATGGGATCCGCAATGGCCTTAAAATTCAAAGCAGGATTGCAACCGGGAAATACTGTACTGATTAACGGAGCAACTGGAATTACAGGGAAAATTGCCGTTCAGGTGGCCAGAATATATGGAGCAGGTAAAATTATTGTTACCGGTAGAAATGAAGAATCTCTGCAGTCTTTGCTTGAATTAGGTGCCGATGAGGTGATTTCGCTCAGGCTGGAAGATGATGATTGTAAGCAGAAAATAAAAGAAATTCATATGGAAACTCCTATAGATATTATTATAGACTATATCTGGGGGCATTCTGTAGAAGTTATACTGTCAGCTCTTAAAGGAGACGGAACTTTTTCGCATAAAACAAAACTCATAACAATAGGAGGAATGAGCGGTGATATCGTTCAGCTGTCTTCACAGATCCTAAGAGGAACCGATATTCAGATTTCAGGATCAGGATTGGGAAGCTGGACTAAAGAAGAATCTCACCTCCTGTTCTCAAAAATCATCCCTGAAATGTTTCAGGCAGCAACAGAAGGAAAAATTAAAATGGAAACACAGGATGTTGATATTAAAAATATCGAAACTGTATGGAATGCTGAGATACAAAGTGGAAAACGCCTGGTCATAAGAATTTAACCCCAATTTCCGTTTTTTTATCCACAATCCTTTTATCGGTTTTCTTTTTTTACTATTTTTATAATAGAAATTTATGAAATGGAATATTCAAAAAAAAGTTGCAACTTTGCATAAATATTTGAATATCAGTTTCAGATATATTATTAATTAAACGTTTGCCGAGGTTTGTAAGCAAATTCAGACATCAGGCCGACAAAGAGGACACTATTGGAAGAGTATTTTGGAAATGAACTTGTAAAAAAGTTCGAGGAAATGATGGAAAACAATGACGAATTCTACTTTGATACAGAAGAGTTGGAAGATATCATTGTTTATTATTTGGAGCTTGGTGATTTTAATTACGCTGACATGGCTGTTAATTATGGACTGAAGCTTCACCCTAATTCGTTGGATATTAAGATCAAAAGACTTGAAATCCTTCTGGAATGGGAAGACTATAATACGGCGAAAGAACTTATTGACGAACTGAAAGGCGCTTCTATGGAGAATACAGACTTTTTGGTTTGTTACGCCAAGTATTATTCGAACCTAGGAAATCCCAGAAAATCCATTGAAATCTGCAAAAAAGCTTTGACATTAGAGGAAGAAGAAAACTTTCTCCACAACTTTATTGCGGACGAATATGTGAATCTCGGAGATCCTTTTAACGCTCTTAAACATTACAGGAAAGCACTGAAGGAAGATCCTACGGATGAATATTCGCTGGAAAATGCTATGGTATGCTTCAGTGACCTGAATAAGAGTGAGGAGGCTATTGCCTTTCTTAATGAATATTTAGATGAATTCCCTTATTCTGAAACCGCCTGGTTTGAATACGGACAATTCTATTTTAACAGAAAAAATTATGATGAAGCGATAAGAGGCTACGACTATTTACTGGCAATCAACTCAAACTCTGTAGGAGTATATGCCAATAAAGCAGCTTGTTATGAAGCTTTGGGACAATACCAGAAGGCGATCGAAACGTATGAAGAAATGCTGGAGCTGGAATACACGAAAGCATTTACTTATTATAAGATCGGACTATGCAATAAGGCCTTAAAACAGCCTATTTTAGCTTTAAATGCATTCCAGAAATCATTAAGAGAAGACCCTCAGTTTTATCTTGCCATGATGGAACAGTCTTATCTTTACGAAGAAATGGGAGGAATGTCTGAAGCATTGCATTTTGCCAAAGAAGCTACCCAGCTGAATGAAAACAATCTTGATTATCAAAAGAGATTAGCGTTCTTATTCATCGATTCAGGAAAATTTGAAGAAAGCCTTTCCTGTCTTAAAAAACTGGTAGATGCAGAACCTTCAAGGTTTTACAACTGGTATGCCTATTCAGAAGTTTTGATGTTGGTAGGAGAGTATGAAGATGCGGTAACAGTCTTGAACAGAGCCATAAAAAAACATTACAGAGCAGAGCTTTTTTATCAGCTGAGCAATTGCTATTACAATCTTAAAGATCAGGATAAAGGTTTTGAATCTCTTCAAAAAGCATTGGAACTTGATCCTTCTTTAGCAAAGGATATGCAGAAAAAATATCCTTTCATTAAAGATGAGGTGAAAAAGGTAAAAGCCAGTAAAGTGAAGAAAAAGAACTAGAATAACCTAAAATAAAAGAAAAACCTGCAGAAATGCAGGTTTTTTTTATTGATAATTGTATTCGTAGAAAAACTTATCCGGGACAATGCTGTTCGGGTTTCCGTTTGTATCAAGCGATTGCCTGCTTTCTTCAGATGGGTAACCGGCAGTATTAAAAGTTGTTGTATACTTATGCTGAGTTGTTCCGGTTGCTGTTCCCCCTCCGGCTGTAGTTTGGGTAAATTCTCCCTTATAAGCACTTAAGCTGTTCTTGATATTTGAGAATAGCATGCTTATGCCATCGCTGCTCTCATTTCCATTAAAGATAATTTTGTCAAAACCTTTTACATTTTTGAAAGGATAGTTTTTATCCGTGTATGTATAAGTCTCTTTTTCTGTATAGTTAACGGTATTTCCATTGACAATTCCGGTTCCTGAGCCTGCATTGCTTACCATATTTCCATTATTATACGTGATTACACTGTTGATAATAGAAGAACCTGCCGCTCCTGAATTCGTTTGTTTTTTTACGCTGATTTCTGTAGTACTGGTATAGGTATAAGTAAATGTAACAGTGTTCTGTACGGTTCCGGTTGTAGAATATTCCTTCGTAACCGCTGTTGACATACGCCCGTTATTATATCCATATTCAACAGTGCTTTCAAGAATATTATTTTCGTAATGTTTAATGCCTGTAATATAATCATCGGTATACGTGAACTCAATTCTTTGCCCGTGATTAATATTGTTAATCATGCTGATGATTTTAGTTCCGTTGTAATTGATTTTCATGACAATCCCATCCATTGTCATCTTCGTAGGAAGAATCACATTTTGATTAGAGGGATCACTGTTATCAAAAGGAGTATCGTCAGCATTGTAACAGGAAAGTAAAGATAAGGCTGCGGACCCCAAAAGTAGAAGTTTTTTCATAGTTATAAGTTAAATCACCCAAATATAATTTAATTTATAATATGATTTTATTTTTTTGGATTTGTTCTTAAAAAGATGAGCCCGGCAATAATAATTCCAGCTCCTGCAAATTGTAAATAGGTCAGTTTCTCACCATCAATTATTCCCCAGATAATAGCAACAATAGGCATCACTAAAGTTACTGTGGATGCAAAAAGAGGAGAGGAAACTTTAAGTAAACGGTAATTCATCATCATCGCCAGACCTGTTCCGAAAACAGATAACAGACTGACAAACATAAGTCCCATCAGATTATCCTTCGAAAAGCTGAATTCCGAAAAGAATCCCGTACCTGTCAGCGCAAGAATGGAAGGCAGCAATAAAACAAAAGAAAATACAAAAGCAGATAAAACCGTAGAAGAAACCTCCATAAGCTTTGATTTTACAGTGGTTGTACTCAGTGCATAACATAAAGTAGCCAATAAAAGGAGCAGAATAGGGATCATTTTCAACTCTCCGCTGTCGCCTCCGCCAAAAGCCAGAATGCATACCCCCGTAAAGCTTATAAGTGTTCCTATGATCTGTTTTTTTGTCGTTTCAAACTTCCATACCAATGCGCCCACAATAATCACAAAAATAGGCATCATTGAGTTGATAATTCCGGCAATGCTGCTGCTTACTTCAGTTTCTGCAATCGGAAATAAAAACATAGGAATGAAATTTCCTGTAAAAGCAGCCAGAATTAACCACTTCAGATGTTTTCTGGGAAAAAGTTTATAATTGGAAATCGCGACCGGAAGTAAAATAATTCCGGCAATAAGAACCCGTAAAGAACCTACCTGAAACGGATTAAAATGTTCCAGTGATTTTTTGATCAAAATAAAAGATGATCCCCAGATAATACTCAGGACAATCAGAAGAACCCACTTTTCTTTATCTGCGTTCATTATTTTCGTGTAAGATTTTTAGAAATTCTTTTTTGGGAATCATTTTTGCCCCCAAGCTTTCCAGGTGTTCTGTATGGGATTGACAATCAATTAACTCAAGGCTGTTTTTATTGCTTTCCACAAAGTTGATAAAGCCCGCTTTTGAAGCATTACTTACCTTGGCAAACATGCTTTCTCCGCAGAATACATTTCCAATCTGCAACCCGTAAAAACCCCCTACAAGTTCTCCATCCTGCCATACTTCAATACTTTTGGCCAAACCGTATTGATGAAGCTGGATAAAAGACTCCATCAGTTCATCAGAAAGCCACGTTCCCGACTGCCCTTTTCTTGTAGCCTGCTGGCAATTTCTGATTACCTCCCTGAAATTCTTATTCTCGGAGAAAGTAAAAACATTTCTGTTGAGTATCTTTCTCATAGATTTTGAAACTTTTAATTCTTCAGGAATAAGCACAAACCTTGGATCGGGACACCACCAAAGGATTTCCTCTCCGGGGTTGTACCAGGGAAAAATACCGAGCTGATAAGCAAACCAGATACGCTCTACGGACAGGTCGCCACCAAAAGCAACCACTCCCTCATGGCCATCATACAGCTCCGGGTCGGGAAATGAAATCTCGTTTTCGTCTAATCGGACCATTTTTAGCAAAAAAATCCCACTTCAAAAAGCAGGATTTATAATTGATCTTTTATTCTTTAATTAGAAAGGTAAATCATCATCGTCGTCTCCGGCAAAAGGATTCTCATTAGAAACCGGGGATGCAGACTGCTGAGGCATTGCCTGAGTAGGTTCTGAAGCATTATCAAAAACTTTCTCTACTCTCCACCCTGTAATAGAGTTGAAGTATTTAGTTTCACCCTGCGGAGAAACCCATTCTCTACCTCTGATGTTGATTCCTACCTTTACGTTTTCTCCTTCTTTAAGGTTATCTAATAAACTGATTTTATCAGATAAAAATTCTATGTTTATCGGCTGTGGATACTGTTCCTGGGTCAAAATAACCATTTCTCTTTTTTGAAACCCGCTCGCAAATGTTTGAGCATCAAAAAGTTTCTTTACCGTTCCTTGTAATTCCATATCGTAAATATTAACGATGTAAAAGTAAGAAAATGAAATGTAATAAAAGAAGCTGTGAAAAAAAAATGTGGAAATTTTATTTTTTTTTCCTGAAAAGTTTGGTAGTAAAGGAAATTGTCCTATATTTGCACTCACAAAAACGAAGCAAGCTCTTTAAAACTTACAATATAAAAAACCAGCGGATGTGGTGTAATTGGTAGCCACGCCAGACTTAGGATCTGGTGCCGTGAGGCGTGGGGGTTCGAGTCCCTTCATCCGCACTATGCGAAAATAGCTCAGCTGGTAGAGCACAACCTTGCCAAGGTTGGGGTCGCGGGTTCGAATCCCGTTTTTCGCTCCACACCATGCCCTGGTGGTGGAACTGGTAGACACGCAGGACTTAAAATCCTGTGTCCGCAAGGACGTACGGGTTCAAGTCCCGTCTGGGGTACAAGACCCTCTGTAATATCTTACGGAGGGTTTTTTGTTTTAATAGAGAGTGTTCTTTAAATAAAAATCTTATATTTGTAAGAAATCAGGTTGAATCTGAGTATTCAGATCAGCGAATCAGCGGATGTGGTGTAATTGGTAGCCACGCCAGACTTAGGATCTGGTGCCGTGAGGCGTGGGGGTTCGAGTCCCTTCATCCGCACAATTCGAAAAGGGCTCTTTAGAGTCGTTAAGAAGGTTGGAACCTCTGGTTCGAATCTTTTTTTTTGCCCACACCATGCCCTGGTGGTGGAACTGGTAGACACGCAGGACTTAAAATCCTGTGTCCGCAAGGACGTACGGGTTCAAGTCCCGTCTGGGGTACAAAGCCCTCTGTAATTTATTACGGAGGGCTTTTTTGTTTCTAATAATCACAACTATTTATTCGGATTTATTATAAGGTGTGTTTCAATCATAGCCACTTTGATTGATCTGTTTATAATATTAACCAAGATTTCAAAAATTAAGTGATGTTTGCTTTTAAATTTTAATACGTCAAGTTCTGTCGTTTTCCGCACTGATATTTGTGACAATAAAAACACAAATATGAAATTCAATATCAAAGTTAGGAAGATTCTGTGCCGGGTATTATAGAATTTAAGGTTAAAATAATCCTGATCAGATATTTGAATCTTTCCCTAAACTTTGTTTCGATTTTCATGCTGAATTTTTATTAACCTAAAATTTTAAGCAATGAACTATGACAATTATTTTAACGATTTTGATGACTTCGATGAAACGAGTAAAAGAATCCTGCAATCTTTCTCAAATCATTTGGTGTACAGTGAATCTTTTTTAAGCAAAACACTAAAACAACCCACGGATTTACAAAAAGAAACCTCTTTACCATCCACTTCGCCTTCGGTTTCAGATATTTCAGACTGGCAGACGGATGAATATATCAATCTGGAACTTTTGGTTTCAAAAATTAAGTATGCCAACAGTGGAATGAGGGATTATATTCTGGAATACAATCCGAATGATTATCAATCTAATACTCAAAGCAAGAGTCTTTCACTTCCGGGCAAAAATTTCATCAGGCTGAAAGCTTATCTGAACTCAAAAGCAGAAAGTGTCTCAGTAAAATGGAGCCAGACCCAAATTGCCCAGGAAATAGCAGTAAGAAAAGAAAAAATCTATTACAGAATCAATTTTTTCTATGGAAAAAGTGACGAAAAGGCAATTATCCTGGAAACCTGTTCTTATCAGGAATTCAGGGATTTGAATATACAGTTAGGGTATGGTAATATTGATGATTATGATGCTGACTACAAATACTTTCTGAAAAATTTTGCTGATGCTCTCAAAAAGTATGAAAACCCTGAATCGCTGAAGTTTATTTACGAAAACATTCCGGACACTATTTTATCCAATTTGTCTGTGCATATTGATAAATTAACATTCTTTAATCATCTTGAAATACTTTCGGACGCAGATGACTCAAATATTTTCAAGGACAGCAGTTCTGCGGTGATACAGGTTTTCAAAGCAATCGGAGATCCGGTTCCTGTTCTTAAGTATTTCCGTGAAAACCCGGGTAAGCTGAACAGAATGTATTACAATTTAGACGGAAGCACAGAATATGAGGGTAAAATGCAAAGCAACCGGATGATCCTGGCCAATATCATGATGCTGTTTTCTCTGTTTGTGAATAATGATAAGCGGAAAAAAGAAGCCCAATCCTTTATTATTGGTAAGGGTTATAAAATCAACAGTGATATTCTTGAAATGGGAATTTTCCAGAGAAGTGATGACCACTACAGAGATACATTTCTCCTGCAGCAGCAGAAAGAGGTACAGCGAAATGTAAAAATAGTACCGAAAGAAGGAGATCCCAATGCAAAAGAGACCGTTACAGAAGATCTGGATGAAGGGACACAGTTTCATCCTCTGGATATGGTGTATCTTACAGATATCAGCGGAGAGAAAGAGAAAACCTATCTGGTGCCTGCTATTTATCTGAAAGCAATGGCAGATGCAGAAGAGTGGGCGGTTGTACAGCAGAACATCCGTATAGCGGCTAATCTTATCGCTATTGTAATTGGTGTTGCCACATTGGCAACCTCCGGAAATCCCTATTTTATTTTACTGGCTGCTGCCGATATTTCTTTGGCGGGGGCTGACCTTACCGTACAGACATTTAAAGAAGAAATTGCTACCTATGAAGGGGGGGCAAAATTTCTGGCAGTCTGGGAAGAGATTTATATGGTGGGAGGTATGGCATTGGCAGGTTTAACTGTTGTAGGTGGTTTTTATACCGGAGCAGCCAAACTGATTGCAAAAATGGCTGACGGAAGTGCTAAGAATTATCTTAAGACTTTGGTATTAAAAGCTGTGCTGGAAACCAATATTTCTAACTTCCAAAGAAATACGATAAAAGTAATCGAACCCCGGGAAATTTTCCTCGGAGCGGAATATAGAGTGCTTGGTAACACCATGGCAGAAAACGGAGTCGTTTTCTTATCCGGACAAAGACAGGGGACATTTTTGAACGCCTATGCTGTTGTGTACAAAGGTGAAGTGATAGAAGAGTTTACTAAAGCAGAAATGCATATGTTCTACAAAAAATGGCGTAAATTACAGGGAGAAAAATTAGTAGAGGAGCTGGAACATCTGGGTGGACATGTGCCGCCAGGCAGCTCTATTGTAGAAACAACCGTTGAAGCAGAAGTAAAAGCATTTATAGAAGGGGAAAAACAATTTTTAAATACCATAATTAAAAATCCTTTTGAAAAGATGAAAGAAGCGATGCCTTATTTTAATCATAAATCAGAAGGGAATATAGTCAAACAAATAGATGATGAGAATTGTGCTAATGTCGTAGAAGCTGTAATAGGATTTTTAAAAACAGGGGAATTACAATTAGCCAAGCCATCGACATATCAATCATTTGATAAAGTAATAGCAAAATGTGGAGGAGGTCGCTTTAGTGATACAACATTTCCTCGTTTAACAAAAGAGGCTATATTAGGAGAAGGTGAAATTGCTATTATTTATGGAGCCAAGAAATACCATCCAAGTGGAATAGTTGATGGGCATTATTTTGTGGCAGTGAAAAAGAATAAGGAATTACATTTATTTGATGGGCAAACAGGTGAATATGTCGTTTATGATGTAAAAAGTATGAAAGCTAGGAACTTTCTCCAAAGAAATTATTTAAACTTTATGTACACAAAAACAGGAAAAATAAAAAATTAGTTATGTTAACAGACAAAGAATTGCTGCAAATAGCAGAGCGTTATTTAAAAAGAAAAGGAGAACGTGGAGATGAGAATATTGAAGTTATGATCTATACAAATGATATTATTAAAAAGCCATATGGTAATATTTACTTCTATAATTCTAAAGAATTTATATTAACTGGAAACTTTAATAAATCATTGATGGGAAATGCTCCCTTTCTCGTAGAAAAAAAAACAGGTAGGGTAGTTGGCTTTGGTACAGCAAGAAGATTAGAAGATTATATAGAGTCTTATGAAAATGGAACATTATCTACATCTTTGCATACTTATTGGTATCCGGACGAAGATAGATTTGATTACAAATAAAATGAAAATAGAAACAGCAGTGAAATTACTGCTGTTTTTTTATTATTTTTCATACTTCAAAATCACAAAACTGAAGAAAAAATGATGTTAACAGACAAAGAAATGCTAGCAATAGCAGAACGTTTTGTAAGAAGAATAGTAGATAAAAATATAGAACCGATAATATTATTGGAAGAAATAATTAAAAAAAACTACGGCAATATTTATCGCTATCAGTCCAAAGAATTTCTTTTGACAAGAGATTTTAATAAAGCACTGGGAGGCAACGCTCCTTTTTTAGTTGAGAAAAAAACAGGAAGAGTGGTTACTTTTGCTTCAGCAATGAGTTTAGAGAATAATGTAAAAGCCTATGAAAATGGAACGATGGGAAAAAGTTTAGACCTTTACTGGTATCCCGACGAAGATCGATTTGATTACAAATAAAATGAAAATAGAAACAGCAGTAATTTCACCGCTGTTTTTTATTATTTTTCATACTTCAAAATCACAAAACTGAAAAATTATGTTAACAGATAGAGAAATGCTAAAGATAGCAGAACGCTATTTAAAAAGTAGAGCAGAACACTTTGGAGGATTAGATATTGAAGTCGTAATATTAACAGATCATATCATTAAAAAGTCATATGGAAATATTTATGATTATCAGTCTAAAGAATTTATTTTAACTGGAAATTTTAATAAATCCTTAGTAGGAAACGCTTCTTTTCTAGTGGAGAAAAAAACAGGAAGAGTGGTTCAATTTGGCACAGCAGGTATATTAGGAAATGAAATTAAAGCTTATGAAAATGATACATTATCAACAGCTTTAGACACTTATTGGTATCCCAACGAAGATCGGTTTGATTACAAATAAAATGAAAATAGAAACAGCAATGCAATTACTGCTGTTTTTTATTATTTTTCATACTTCAAAATCACAAAAGCTGAAAAATTATGTTAACAGATAAAGAAATGCTAAAGATAGCGGAACGCTATTTACAAAGTAGAGCGGAACACTTTGGAGGATTAGATATTGAAGTAGTAATATTGACAGATCATATCATTAAAAAGTCATATGGAAATATTTATGATTATCAATCTAAAGAATTTCTTTTAACAGGAGATTTTAATAAAACATTAGTAGGGAATGCCTCTTTTTTAGTGGAAAAAAGGACAGGAAAAGTGGTTACCTTTGGTACTTCGGTGATATTAGAAAGGCAACTAAAAGCCTATGAAAATGGAACATTATCAACGGCTTTAGACACTTACTGGTATCCTGATGAAGATAGATTTGATTACAAATAAAATGAAAATAGGAACAGCAGTGCAATTACTGCTGTTTTTAAAGACTTAAAACTATCTTTTATTTTCCAAATTCTCCAGTCTTTCAAAAATACCAGTGAAGATATTCTTGTTTCCTGTCGAAAAGTATCCTACAATCTTAAAGTATTCCTGATCGTTTTTGTTTTTTAGTTGATTATCGGTTGCGTATTGAAGGTTTCCATTGATATGAACCAGTAGATTGTTAATAGGTTCTGTTTTCGGATCTGCTTTGTTCAGAAATAAAATATCACCGGATTGATACTGGGGAAGCAGTGTTTTTTCAGGAGAAAACTCATAGACCAGATCAACAGATGCTAATATTTTTTGCAATAGTGCCGTGTTTGGATTATTTTCTTCTGTGTTTGTTTTTGCTTCTTTGCTATTTTGAATAGCCAGCTCCGGGAAAAGCATCAGCTGATCAATGTCTGAAACACTTACTAGCTGGTTTACCTGAAGGGTTTCAGTCAGTAATTTATCAAGATTAAGATTAAAATGATTCGCTACCTTTAGTATAGTTTCTATCTTAGGTTCTGCGCGCCCTTCCTCGTAAGAGCTGATCACTCCTCTGTTTAAATCAAATAAATCAGCAAAAGCCTTTTGGCTTAGTCCTTTCACCTGTCTTATTTTTTTAATATTAGTTCCAAAGAAGCTCATTTTGTCTAATCTTTTTTGCAAAGATAGAGAATCTGGAATAAATAATTGCTAATAATATTTGCAATTTGAAAATTTTATTTTATATTTGTGTAGACGAAAAAAATAAAACACTAAACCAGCCATCATGAGAAATCAAATATTCAGAACGGTTAAAGAATGGTTGTTAGATTATGAGTTCAACATCACGCTGGAGGATGAAGCTCAGAGAATCTTAATCATTGAAAAAGAATCCAACGGAATAAAAAACATGATCCTTATCGTGTCAGACTCTATTCTGATCATGGAACAGTTTCTTTTTGAAATTAAAAATCCCACCGAAAAAATTTTTCTGAGATTGCTTCAGAAAAACAGAGACATTGTTCACGGGGCATTCGCATTGGACGGTACAGGAAGACGTGTGATTTTCAGAGATACGCTTCCCACTGATAACATGGCACAAAACGAAGTAATGGCTTCCATTAATTCTTTAGGAATTTTGGTGGGGGAATTTACAACAGAAATGCTGGAAATGAGTAAGTAATTCACAAAAGATATTTAAAATGAACATTTTCAAAAGATTGTTAACGATAGGAAAAGCAGAGATCCATTCTGTGATCGACAGCTTTGAAGACCCGATCAATTTAACGGAAGAGGGAATCCGTGAAATGAAAGAACAGCTGGGAAAAAGTATAGAAGCACTTGCCCAGTTGAAAGCCCTTGCTATACGTAAAAAGAACGAAGCAGAGACAGAAGGGCAGACTGCCAAAGATTACTATAATAAAGCTATAGTCATTGTTCAGAAAGCAGAAAAAGGAGAGGTAGAAACAGCAGAAGCAGACCGTCTTGCCAAAGAAGCTCTGAAAAGGCAGACTGCTTCTCAGGAAAATGCAGATGCTCTTCAGAAAGAACATGAAAAACTATATGATGAATGCGAAAAAATGCAGGGAAATATCAACCACCTGAAGTCAAGCATTACCAAATGGGAAAATGAACTGAAAACCCTGAAAGCAAGAGTTCAGGTGAGTGAAGCCACAAAAGATATCAATCAGAAGATGACCCAGATGGATACCGGAAGCACGGTAAGCATGCTGGAAAAACTGAAGGATCGTGTTGTACAGCAGGAAGCCCTTGCAGAAGCTTATTCTGATCTTTCAAAATCAGGAAAAAACATTGATGATGAGATAAATGCCATAGTAAACAATAGCGATACAAAGGCTGAAGAAGCTTTAAACAGATTAAAAGAAACACTAAAAAAAGGCTAATATGACCTTTCAGGAATTTTTAAATGTAGCATTTTCTCCGGTGAATACGGTGCTAACAGTTCTGCTCGGGCTTTCAGTGATCTATTGGCTCTTTACCATTCTTACAGGGCTGGATATAGATGTGGGAATTCATTCCGACCTGGATGCAGATGCTGATATAGACGTTCCGGATGGCCATGTTCATACCCCTGATCATGATCCTTCAGCATGGATGCACTTCCTGAAATTTCTGAATCTGGATATCGTTCCTATAACGTATTTTCTCACCCTTTCACTGCTGATTACCTGGCTGGGGTCATTTTATCTGAATTATTTCATTCCACTTCCTACATGGGCAGGAATACTGATTATATTCCCGCTGATGATTGGAGGAATGCTGTTAACCAAAATCATTCTGAAACCGCTGAATCCCTTTTTTAAGGAAATCAATCATAAAGGTGAATTATCGTACGCCTTTTTAGGAAGAGAAGGCCGCCTGAAATCAAGCATTCAGGATGATAAAATAGGGATGATGGAAGTCTTTATCGGAAGCGATCCTATGACGCTGATGGTGAGAAGTAAAGACGGAAGCAGGCTGGAGCATGGAACCCGGGTTATGATTGTAGATGAGGAACCCGAAAAAAGGATTTACTACGTACAGAAATCAATAAGATATTAAAATAAAAAACTAATAACCATGCTAACTATTTTTTTGATCTTGCTGAATTATATCCAGGATATCATCTTCCAATTCTTATAAAAACAAAAAAACACATCTATATAAACTATAAACTTATAAAACTATGAACTTACCTTTAATTGCTGGAATTGTTGTTGCTGTCGTAGCGTCAATCGGATTGATTTTCTGGATTTTATCGATGTATAAAAAAACTGTTCAGGGAATTGTTATTTTAAGAACTGGTTATGGAGGTACAAAAGTCTTCTTTAATGCCGGTATTGTCATTCCCATTATCCATCGTATGGAATCTATGGATATCTCTGTAAAAAAACTGGAGATTTCAAGAGAAGGAAGAGCAGGATTAATCTGCAAAGACAATATGAGAGCAGATATTCAGGTGGCGTTTTTTATCCGGGTCAACAAATCAGTAGATGATATTGTGAATGTAGGTCAAACTATTGGTTGTCAGCGTGCTTCAGACGCCCAGACATTAAGAGAACTTTTTGAAGCTAAATTTTCGGAAGCTCTTAAAACGGTAGGAAAGAAATTTGATTTTACAGAATTATACGAAGCAAGAAGCGAGTTCCGCCAGGAAATCCTTGATATCATCGGAACAGATCTTAATGGCTATGTTCTGGACGACTGTGCGATAGACTACCTTGAGCAGACTTCTATTGACAAACTGGATAAAGATAATATCCTTGATTCTGAAGGGATTAAAAAAATTACTGAACTTACGGCCACTCAGAATATCAAAGCCAATCAGGTTCGTCGTGATGAAGAAAAAACCATTACAAAACAAAATGTAGAAGCCAGAGAAGCCATTCTGGAACTTGAAAAACAGCTGGCAGAAAAAGAAGAATCTCAAAAAAGGGAAGTGGCTAATATCAAAGCCCGTGAAAATGCAGAAATTCTGAAAGTAGAAGAAGAAGAGCGTCTGAGATACGAAACTGTTCGTATTGCTACAGAAGAAAAATTGCAGATTGCAGAAGAAAATAAACTTCGTCAGGTCGTTATTGCTGCCAAAAATAAAGAACGTGCAGATCTGGTAGAAACCGAAAGAGTATTAAAAGATAAAGCCCTTGAAGCTACAGAAAGAGAAAGAATTGTCTCTCTTGCTCAGATTGAAAAGGAAAAAGCAATAGAACTGGAGAAAAAAAGTATTCAGGATGCGATCCGCGAGCGTTTAACCATGGAGAAAACCGTAGTAGAAGAGCAGCAGGGAATCAAAGATCTGGAAGCTTTCAAAACTGCAGAAAGAAACAAGCAGGTAGAAATTACCGTTGCCACTCAGGAAGCAGAGAAAAAGCTGATCGAGGAAACAAGAGCTGCAGAATCCCGCAGATTGGCAGCAGAAAAAGATGCTCAGAAATATGTCATTGAAGCACAGGCGAAGAGAGATGCAGCAGAAAAAGAAGCTGAAGCCCGTAAGATCATTGCAGACGCGAAAGCAAAAGAAGAAGCAACTGTAGGATTATCAGAAGCTCAGGTAATGCATGCGAAAGCAGATGCTGCAGAAAGACAAGGTGTTGCAGAAGCAACTGTTATTGAGAAAAAAGCTGATGCCAACAAAAAAGAAGGAATTGCTCAGGCAGAAGTTATCAAAGAAAAAGCATTGGCAGAAGCAGCAGGAATCACAGAGAAAGCAGAAGCCATGAAGAAACTGAACGATGCCGGAAAAGACCACGAAGAGTTCCGTCTTCAATTGGCAAAAGAAAAAGATGTGGAACTGGCTCAGATCGCTATTCAGAAAGATATTGCAGAAGCGCAGTCTATGGTTCTGGCAGAAGCCTTCAAATCTGCAAAAATTGATATCGTAGGAGGGGACAATACTTTCTTCGACAATGTTATAAGACAGGTTTCTGCAGGAAAAGGGCTGGATAAGTTCATCAGCCACAGCGAAAACGCACAGATTGTAAAAGAAAACCTTCTGGGTGATGGAGAAAATATCATCGGAAAAGTGATGGGAATGGTGGATAAATATAAAATCTCTTCTGATGACATCAAAAATATGAGCATTGCTTCTTTGATCTTTAAACTGAATGGCGTAGCCAATCAACAGGAAAAAGGAATTCTGGAAAGAGCTCTGGACATGGCTAAACACCTGGGTGTGGAGCACAAGCCGGTGAATAACAACCATGTTTAATACAAGAGTGCTTTAAATGCTTAAAAGATTCTAACACTCAAACCTTATAGGTTTTTAAAACCTATAAGGTTTATATCAAAAAAATTTTCAAAGTACCACAAGTTATACAAAGAACTGCTGTAATTCAGCAGTCATGACAACCTAAATAAAAACGATGTCAGAACAACTTAATTCCGGAACTTACGAAATTATTCAGAACCGTTTAAATGAGCAGAAGAATGATCTGATTCTGAGACTTCAACAGCTTAATGAAAACCGTAAAAATATATTTGGCGGAGTAGATTTTTCGCTTGTAGCCAATGAAAGAATTTCTACGGATCACAGCTGTATTGCCAAAGATATCTATTCACTGGGTGACCACCTGATTTTCGGGTCTAATGCACATCTGGGACTTCAGACGGAAATCAATATTTCGGACGTTTTTTCAATATATACAATCAATAATGACCGGTTTGAACCTCAGGATCACACCCTGATCAATGATGAGGTTTTCATTGACGAGTTTAAAAACCTTTACAAATATTACAGAAATACTTTCTTTGCAAGATTTACCTTCACGGAAAACTATCTTTATATGGTTTTTCAGTTGTCGGAAAGTACTACAGATATCAAAGCCTTTAAATGGCTGATTAAAGGGAATCAATTGACGTATATCGATTCGAGAAGTGCCTCCGAAACCTCATATCCTCAGCAGCATGGCTTTGTATGGACAAAGGCAACAAGAGATATGCAGAGATCCGGAAAACATCCTCATATTTCCTTAGCAGATAAAGTTTTTGTAGAAAGCATCGGTGGAGATATTACCATCAAAGTAGAAGACAATACAGATACCGGGAAGGGAATTTATTCTGAAGATGTCATTCACAAAGATCAGAATCTGGATGATGCAGAGATTCATTTCTGTGATCTGGATAATCTTGTTTTGTTTAAAATAAAGCCTTATCAGGAAACAGAACGCTATTTTATTTATAACCACAAAGAAAAAACCGTTTCCAGAGCAGATGCTCTTAAATATTCGGGGCTTTTGCTTCCCGAAAATCAAGGGGTATTGTTTTCAAACGGATATGCGCTTCAGACCGGAGGATTAAAAGTGATTTCTCAGGATCAGAACAGGCTTTACTATCTGAAAACCATTACGGAACCAAACGGAGAGAACTTTTTGTATGTTTTTTATGATGATAAAACGAATAACTATCAGCTTATTTCTTACAATATCATTACCCAGACCATAGAAACTCCGATCCGCTGTAGTGGATTTACGTTTTTGCAGGACGGGAAACTGATCTATCTCAGAGAAAGCATAGAAACAACCAAACATCATCTGTCCCAGATCTGGCAGACTCCTTTTTCTAAAGAACTGTTACCCAATATTGAAAAAGCAGACAGTTTACTTTACAAAATAGGAAATAAGGATATTGTACGAGTCATGGCAGAAAGCCAGGAGCTGATTACACTTTTAAATAAAAAAGATTCTTACAGTGGTTTATATGATGATATCGTAAAGCTCTCAACCTTTATTCTGGATACTTACTATTTCCTTGGTGAAGATGAGGTCCAGAAGCTTGATGCACCATTGAAGGAGATCAGAGCGATTGCCCATTCTGCCATCAATGAATACGAAAAAGTAGTAGAACAGAGAAAAAATACAGAAGAAGCTTTAGAAAAGATAAAACAGTCCTGTGAGAAAATTCTTGATGATACCAAAAGGCTTCATTATTCTCAGCTTACAGAGTATATTGATGTCCTTTCTCAGATCAGAACTTTAAGGGGAGAAGTGACAGGAGCAAAAGAGTTTAAATATGCAGACACTGCTTTGCTGGATAAATTGGAAAAATCCCTTGCAGACCGTTATACAGAACTTTCAAATGCCTGTGTGGAATTTCTGCTTCAGGAAGGAGCATTATTGCCATACGAAGAAAGAGCACAGCAGATTTCCGAAGATATCATTGGATTACAGAAAGCCATTGATGCCAAAACAATTGAAGAAAATATCAATACGCTTTCCGGGCAGCTTGAATTATTGGTGGATATCGTTAATAACCTTAAAATTGAAGATACCTCCCAGTCTACCCAAATTATTGAAAACATCTCTTTGATTTTTGCCAGGCTGAATCAGGAAAGACTTGGGCTCAGCAAAAGAAAAAGAGAAATTTCAGGAAAAGAACTGGCTTCAGATTTTCAGGCTCAGATTACCTTATTTGACCAGTCTGTGATCAATTTTCTGGAGCTTTCGCAAACTCCTGAGAAATGTGATGAATATCTGACCAAACTTTCTATTCAGCTGGAAGAAATGGAAACGAAATTTATTGATTTCGAAGAATTCATTCAGCAGATAGGAATCAAAAGAGAAGAGGTTTACGGACATTTCCAGAATAAAAGGGTACAGCTTACCGAAGCAAGAAATAAAAGGACGCAGAATCTTTTTGATGCTGCACAGAGAATCCTGAAATCGGTACAGACCAAAGCAGAATCTTTTGACTCAGAAAATGAGATCAATGGCTATTTTGCAGCAGATCTGATGGTAGAGAAAGTGAGGGATCTTTCCAGGCAGCTTGCAGAACTGGAAGATTCAGCAAAGTCGGAGGAGGTTCAGACCTTGTTAAAAACCCAGCAGCAGGAAGCCGTAAGAAAGCTGAAAGATAAAAAAGAGATCTATGCAGACGGGGAAAGTATTATTGCATTGGGAGACTATAAATTTGCAGTCAATCAGCAGAAGCTGGACCTTACTTTGGTGCTAAGAAATGCTCAATATTACTACCACCTTACCGGAACCAGCTTTTATGAACCTTTAAACTTTACAGCTGATGAATTCAAAGAAGTATGGAATCAGGAATTTGTTTCGGAAAATAGCAAAGTAAAAAGGTTTGAATATCTTGCCTGGAATGTGTTTTTCGCTCACAAGGAAATAACCTCAGAGGCTGAAAACGAAAAGGCTGTACAGCAGTTTACAGCAGAGCATTTCGGAGAAGGACTGGTAAAAGGAATTCATGATAAAGATGCTGAGACAATTGTATTGAAACTTCAGCAGATGCACAATGAACTGGGACTGATGAGGTTCACAGCAGAGGAAAGATCATTAGCACAGCTTTTCTGGTTTTTCCTGGAAAATGATAAAAAAGAATATTATACCAAACAGTTTGAAGCAGCCGCTATTATTGCTGAATCATTCACTATAAAGCAAGGATTTGAGTATTTAAGCAGAGAACTTTCAGAAGAAATGAAATCTTTTGCATCAGCCCATGGTATTTTTAAAGAAACGGATTGTATCAATGCTGCCACCTACCTGAAACAGGAAGATAAAGAAAACTTCCTGATTTCAGAAAAAGCAGCAGCATTGTATGAATTGTTCCTGAAAGAACTGAAGGAAAAAGGCAAAGACCTTGAGTTTATTAACCAGCTACAGGTGATGTATGAATATCCTAAGGCATGTTACTATATTGCGGGAAGCGCGGTAAAGGCCTTGGGTTCAGAGGCTAACCAGGATATTATGCCGGAGGTGGCAGCATTTATCATTACCCAAAAATTTGATCCGAAAAATATCAAACACATTGCGTATGAAGTAGCCATAAAAGAGCTGAAGTCGCTTGAAAAAGAGACAGAATATCATCTTAACTACTTTGAGTTTGTATCCCGCCTTAGCCATTTTAATACAGTTACCGTTCCTAAATACAAACAGCTTCAGGAATTGAAATACAACTGGGTAGATGAAAAGAAAAAAGCATTGAAGCTGGATACTTTCAAGCCTCAGGTATTAAGCTCATTTGTGAGAAATAAACTGATTAATGATGTTTATTTTCCTCTTATCGGAGCGAATCTTGCCAAGCAATTGGGAACAGCAGGTTCAGACAAAAGAACAGACAGAATGGGAATGCTTCTTCTAGTATCTCCACCCGGATACGGAAAAACAACCCTGATGGAATATATGGCAGAGCGTATGGGACTGGTATTTATGAAGATCAACGGACCATCTTTAGGATACGATATTGTATCAACAGACCCTTCTGAAGCCAAAAATGCTGGGGCAAGACAAGAGCTTGAAAAACTGAATCTTGCGCTGGAAATGGGAGATAATGTTATGCTTTATCTTGATGATATCCAACACTGTAATCCTGAGTTTTTACAGAAATTCATCTCTCTTGCAGACGGACAGAGAAAGATTGAAGGAATATATAATGGAGAAAGTAAAACTTATGACCTTCGATCCAAAAGATTCTGCCTTGTCATGGCTGGAAATCCATACACAGAGAGTGGAGAAAAGTTTAAAATTCCGGACATGCTGGCCAACCGTTCAGATACATACAATCTGGGAGAAATATCTGGATCGAAAACAGACCTTTTTGACCTGAGTCTTATTGAAAATGCTTTAATGTCTAATGAATATCTGACCAGGCTGACCAATCCGGGAATGGAAAACCTGTATGAACTTTATGATTGTGTACTTACAGATAATCCTGCCGATAACCTGAAAGGAAATTTCAGCTCCAGTGAAATATCAGATTTCAGATCAGTACTGAAAAGCACAATCACAGTGAGAAATATGGTGTTGAAGGTGAACAAAGAATATATCGCGTCCGCAGCCATGTCAGACGATTACAGAAATGAGCCGCCATTCAAACTGCAGGGATCTTACCGTAATATGAATAAGCTGATTGCACAAATACAGCCTATTCTTAAAGATAATGAAGTTACCCAGATTGTCCTGAATCACTATCAGAATGAATCTCAGACACTGACAACCGGAGCAGAAGCCAATATGCTGAAACTGAAAGAGCTGATAGGAATTCTTTCAGAAGAAGAAACAGAACGATGGAATGAAATAAAGAAAACCTTTGTTAAAAATAAAACTCTGAAAGGACTGGGTGAAAATGATAGAATGTCGCAGATTGTAGCACTGCTTGCGCAATTCGGAGACGGACTGGAAGGAATCAAAGAAGCTCTTAAAAAAGCAGAACAATAACCATGAGACTTTAAATAGTTGTCAACAGGCTGTTTCTATGTGAAACAGTCTGTTTTTTATTTCTATGCTATTATCAATTGTGCGAATAACGATTTCTTCCGGAAAAAATCTGCTTTATATGCGACAGGAAAAAGATTAGATAAAAAATCTGTACCCATAATATTCTATAGTTCTGTATCTGTGTCCAAAATTAAATACTCCATAATTTTGTTTAGCTAAAGAAGAAAATATGGAAACAATCACTCAACATCAGAAACAGTTTCAATATGCTGAGGCTTATGTATCAGACATGTTGGTGCTGAAAAACATTTTTCTGGAAACACAGAATTTGAAGCAGGTAGATCAGAATTTCGGACTTCCTTTTCTTTTGGCTAAAAACGGAAAAGAAACTGTTGCTTTTGCCAGTCTTATCATCAACGAAAAGGATGAAATATCTTTTAAAATCTATGATAAAAATAGAATGACGGAATCAGAAAAAAGGAATTTTTATTCCCGGGCTGAAAGATATTGCAAAAATAATAATACATCCAATTTCAAGGATCCGGAGCAATTAAAAAGCAGTATCAACAGTATGATCAGTTGGCTGAATCCTGAATAAAAACAGGATAAAATTGTACATTTACTTAAAACCCGGATTCTATGTCTAAAGATGTTCTGTACCTTAAAATAGCCAATTCTGTCACAGAGCAGATTAAAAGTGAAACTCTGCAGTTTGGGGACAGGCTTCCTTCATTGCGAAGTGCCCAGAAATTATATAATGTAAGTCTGAATACCATAAAACAGGCGTATATGGAACTCGAAAGCCGTTCGCTGGTAGAATCACGTCCGAAATATGGATATTATGTAAGCCAGACTTCTCAGCGAAAACTGGCGCTGCCTTCTGTGACACAGATGAAGGTTTCTGAAGGTAAAAATACCCCTCAGGATTTGATTGACAAGGTGTTCGGAAGTATCGGAGGAACAGATGTTACACAATTTGCTCTTGGAATTCCGGGGAAAAGCCTTCTTCCGGTGGCCAAGATGAAGAAATGCATGATTGATGTGATCAAAAGAAAGAGCGACAGCGGAACCAACTATGAACCTGTACAAGGAAGTGAGGTGCTTCGCCGGGAAATTGCCAAATGGTCGATGGTGATGGAAGGGAAAATCACAGAAGATGATCTGGTGATTACTTCCGGAGCTATGAACGCCGTTTATAATTGCTTAATGGCAGTTACTCAGCCTGGAGACTCTGTGGCGGTGGAAAGTCCTGTATACTTTGGAATTCTTCAGGCCATCCAGTTATTAGGACTTAAGGCTGTGGAAATTCCTACGCATCCAATTACAGGAGTAGATCTGGATGAGTTAAAAAAGGTAATGCCAAAGCTTTCTGCGTGCTGTTTTGTGGTGAATTATAATAATCCGTTGGGATTTCAGATGCCTGATGATAACAAGAAAGAACTGGTAAAGATGCTTACTGAATATAATGTTCCTTTGGTGGAGGATGATGTCTATGGTAACATTTATTTCGGGGCGGGAAGACCCAAGCCGTGTAAATTTTATGATGAAGCAGGAATTGTGATGTGGGTAGGCTCGGTTTCCAAAACATTGGCACCGGGTTTCAGGGTTGGGTGGGTAGCTCCCGGAAAATTTAAAGAAAAAATTATCCGTCAGAAACTGGTTCAGACGGTAAGCGGACCTTCTTTGTTTTCTGATGTAATTACGGATTTTCTTGCCCACGGACGTTATGATCACCATCTCAGAATGTTCAGGAAAAAGCTGTACGCAAATTACCTTCAGATTCAAAAAGCGGTAACTGAGTATTTTCCGGATAATACAAAAATTTCAGAACCCAAAGGAGGCTTTATGCTTTGGCTGGAGCTGGATAAAAGAATTTGTACGGAAGATCTCTACGATGTGGCTTTTGAGCAGAAAATCAATTTTGCTCCCGGAAGAATGTTTTCACAGCATAATCAGTATCAGAACTGCATGCGTTTGAACTATGCACTGGAATGGACAGACAGGGTGGAAAATGATCTGGAAAAGCTTGGAAAAATGATAAAAAACAGAATTAAATAAACCTTATAGCGATGAATGATAACAATAATGAAGTAAAAATCGTAGCCTATGAACCTCAGTATAAAGAAGCTTTCAAAGCTTTGAATGAAGAATGGATCAAAACATACTTTGTCATGGAAGCCGGCGATTATAAACTGCTGGATAATCCTGAAGAGCATATCTTACATAAAGGAGGGCACATTGTTTTTGCTTTGCTGGATGGAGAAGCAGTAGGAACCTGTGCATTAGTAAAAACAGAAGACAGTCCCCTCACTTTTGAATTGTCAAAAATGGCAGTAAGTCCCAAAGCGCAAGGGAAAAAACTAGGTTACCTTTTGGGAAATACTTTAGTGGAAAAAGCAAAGGAATTAAAAGCTGAAAAAGTATTTTTGGTTACCAATTCTATACTGGTTCCGGCCATTACACTTTATGAAAAGCTGGGCTTTATCCATACTCCCATCAGCAATGCTGAGTATGACCGTGCCGATGTGCAGATGGAGCTGATTTTCAATAAATAAGAAAAAAAATATTAGAACTCGGATAGGAATATCCTTGTTCTAATATCAAAATTTAAATCTAATTGCTTTACTGTTTTATTTCTTGATAAAAGTCCTGGTCAGTGACTTTCTGCTGCCGTTGATTTTTATGAAATACACTCCTGAAGGAAGGTTTTCAATATTAATTTTTTCATCATAATATCCTCTTAAAGACCGCAAATGCGAAATTGAAACAACCGATCCTTTATTGTCAATGATTTCTGCTTTAATTTCCTTATCTTCAGATTGATACTGGATTCCAATAAAGGTAGAAACGGGATTCGGATATATTTTAAGATCATCAGCGGTTACCTTTGTCTCTTTTGCTGTCAATACTTCTTTGGAACATGCCGGAATTCTGTTTACTCCGTCAATTCCCCAAGAAGACTGCACCGGAATACAAAGCCAGTTCAATACCGTTGGGAAATGATCTGTTTCTCTTGTTGTAGAGGTATAGTCGTACACTTTAAAATTATTAACAGTATTGGCATTATAGGTTGGAGAACCTGTAACAGTCATATGATTAGCGTTCGGACTTGAATCAGTCAATGTATTTCCTGAAGTTCCATTACACTTCCAGTTGGCCAGTAATTGAGAATAATAAGGATGCGAAGAGGTAATATCCTGGTTGGCCCAATTCACAATAACATCATTGGGAAGAGCAGATTTCCAGATTCTTATGTCTTTATAAGAAGCCGCCAGATTGATTCCATAAACATTGGTTCCATCCTGGTTTAATGTAAGAGGAAGCCCGGAATCAATATTTCCGATGGTATTCATTTTAGCAAAAGTTACCGGAACGCCATCTTCATACAACGTTACAAGACCATCTCTGTCAAAACTTGCAGCAATATGTTTCCATTTGTTGGTTTCTGCTTTTCCACCAACAAGGTCAATCCTGTTAGTGCCATCGCCAATATTCATTTTAAAAGTCTGTCCTGAATATCCTGAAAAAACAAATCCTTTATTTTTCCCATTAGCCCAGTTTTTATTACTGATCATAACCGGATCACTTGAATAAGAAGCATTAGGTTTTACCCAAAATTCAATGGTAAAATCCTGACTGGCTCCAAAATTGAAAGAAGTCTGGCTGGCTGGTTTGGCATAAGTCCCTGCCGGGAAATTCAACTGATTGAAGGTTTTATTGGATTCCAGAATGGTTTTGCTGATTTGTTGTGGAGTAAATCCCGGGTTGGAATATACTGTAAAAATGTTTCTTTCAGAAAGGTTTCCGCCTCCGTGTGAAGAGTCTACAGCTCCATGATCTGTTGTTAATACCACCAACCAATCTTCATTGTTATATGATGGCCTGTTTTTCATTGCTGCAACAATTTCTCCGATATAAGAATCTGTTGTTTTAATGGAATTTACATACTGTGAAACTGTTGATGAGAATCCATAAGAATGGCCTGCATGGTCTACATCATCAAAATCTACAAAGAGAATATCAGGATTGTCATTCTGCAAAGCCGTAACAGCAGCATTTTTTACGGCAAGATCTGTTGCCAGATTGGTTTTTACATCTGCGGTTTGAATGATTTTGTCGTTGATGGGTGACCAATGTGCCAGAGAGATAGTTCTTAAGCCAGGGTTGTAATTTTCTGCTCTTGTCAGAAAATCAGGGTAATTGACATAGTTCGGGCTTGTGAAATTATTGTCCTGAACATTATGTTTGGTGTGCCATACGCCGGTCAGCATGGTGCTCCATCCGTTTCCGCTCCAGGTTGTAGCAGCACAAAGCCCGTCGGTAGAATAGATCGATTGGCTGATAAGGTTTTGAATGTTGGGAGTAGGTGTAGACATCATGACATCTGCACGGCATCCGTCAATACCAATAAAAAGAACTTTTTTAGTCTGAGCTCCAAGGAAACAGCTCATTACAACAGCCATTGAGAATAGTTTTGTTTTCATGGGGAAAAGGGTTTTTAGAATTGTGAAAGTTTACAAATAGTAATTTATTTTTAATTATTGTAAAATTAGTTTACTACTTGTAAACATTCGTGAACTGAAAGTTAATTAATTGATAATTAAAAAGATCACCGAAAAAAGCTTAGATATTAACCACAAAAGCCACAAAAGAAAAATGACTCTGTTTATTTTAAGTTACATGCTTTGTGAATAGAAGATCAAAAAAGGTTTCTGGAAATGTTGGTTATAACAAATACCTAATGATCAGTACTACATTCCACTCCTCCGGAGGGGTGTCAAATTGGAAATTTGACGGGGTGGTAAAAACACAAACATTTCCAATAGAAAAACCATGAAAACATTTGTGTCAAGAAGTATTTAAAAATAATCTGAAAAAATGGATTAAAGGATTCCCTCAGCTTCAGAAATCGTATTCAGAATATAATCAGGAGCTGCCTTTTCAAGTTCTGATTGGGTCTGAGCTCCGGAAAGAACCGCCACTGTTAATCCGCAACCAGCATTTTTGCCCTCTTCAATATCAATCACAGAATCCCCTGCTTTTAATACTTTATGAGCTTCAGTGATATTGAATTTCTTCATGGCAAGATGAATCATTTCAGGGCTCGGGCGGCTTTCTGAAACATCATCAGCGGTAATTAAAGCATCAAAATGAATACTTTCTTTCCAGTTGAGTTTATCTAAAAGCTGATGGGCTATTTCTGAAGTATAGCCTGTATTCAAAACGATTTTCTTGTTTTGAGCTTTCATATTCAATAAGAAATCTTCCGTTCCGTTGATGGGTTTTACATCCAGATTTTGATAAGATTCTTTCAGTTGTTCAGAAAAATTCTCAAAAATAGCAGAAGCATCTTCTTCGTTCCCATTGATTTCTTTTAAAAGACTTGTGATGGCTTCCAGTTTTTCCATTCCGGCACAGCTGGATAATACTTTTTCCAGGCTTACCACATAGCCATAATCATTCACAGCGTTGGTAAGTGTTTTGTAAACTACATTATCCTCATCAATTGTTGTTCCGGCCATATCCAGAACGAGTAATTCTATATTTTTCATGTAAATGTTATGCGTAAATTTTTTCAATATTAAATTTGGAAAAGCCACCGCTTCCCGTCATTCCTTTTCCTCCGATCCCTGTTACAATATGAATATTGGCAGAAGGGCTGTGCTCAAAAATATCTTTCGTTTTGCACTGAGAATAGATTCCGAACCATCTTCTCTGAATTTCATACGTAGGAAGATCAATAATTTTTTTGGCCTCATGAATCATGAATTCATCAATCTCCATATTAAGGTCATACCCCAAATCATCGGCATTTTTGGCATCTGCATATTCGTGAGAATCTCCTATGATTACAGAACCGTCAAGAGCCTGTTTGAATAAAATATGAACTCCGTATTTCTTCTCAAACGAATTAGGATCTTCTAAAGCCTTGATTTTCTGAAAAGAAGGACATTCGCTGAAAGATTCATACCTTCTTACAGAAAGTCCAGTAAGGATATTTCCCTGAAGTGAATAGATTCCTTGTGGTTTGGTCTGAAGCATCTGCAGCTTACTCACTTCCAGATCACTGTCATTGAATACTTTAGTATATAAAGTTTTAAACTCGTGTCCACCGCAGATTATGATTTTGGAAGCGTTAAATTCCGTTCCATCAGCCTTTACCGCTGTACATTTCTGATCATCTTCATGGGTTTCCAGTACAGATGTATTGTAGAAGATCTGTAATCCCATTTTTTCCTGAAGCAGCTTGTGAAGCTTTACAATCATATCTGCAGAATCTACGGAAAGTTCCTGTGGGAAAAACAGACCTCCTTTGCAATAGTCTGAACGAAGACCATCAAACTTCTTGATGCAGTCGTTTTTAGATAATAAAACAGATTCATAATCATTATTTCTGTTGATTTCATATAGCTCTTCAATCAATTGAAGCTCTTCATCATTGGAAGCAATATAGATGGAGCCATTTTGCCTGATGGTAAGGTCTGCCTGATTATGAAGTTCATTGTATATGGCAAGACTTTCCCTTCCGAAATTCTGCCATTTAAGATCCATTCCGGAAGGTACTACCTGTCCGAAATTTCTTACCGTGGCACCCTGGGGAATAGAATTTCTTTCCAGTAAAGCTACCTTAAGATTTTTCTTCAGCGCATGATAAGCATGGAATGTTCCTAAAATTCCGCCTCCTACAACGAGTAAATCAAATTTTGTTGTCATTTTGCAAATATTTATAAGATTTTCGACGTATCGAAATTGATGAATTGATTAGATTTAGATTTGGGTTTTGACTTTTTTCTGAAAGCCAGAAGAGCAATCACGGAAAGAACGAAAACCGCTATGGTAATGATATAATTTAAGTGGATATAAAAATGCAACCAGGAAGTCTGGGCCGAGCCAAAGTTTTTATACAAAAGAATCAGAACACTTCCCAGATAACCAAAAGAATCTACAATATAGATCAGAAAACCAACATTTCCCTTAATTTCAAAAGCGGCGATCATCCGGTCAAAATAAATTCCATTGAAAGGAATATAGCAAATGTACATTCCGAAGCCTGAAACCGTCATCCATAAAAAAGGAGACAGAGAACCCTGCTGAAACAGATACGTAGAAAGCCCTACCGTAAGAATTCCCATAAAAAGAATGTAATGATAATAGGCAAATGCCTTTTTATTGTTCTTTACTTTTACCATAAAGCTTAAAATTACCAGAACCATTACGGCGATAGGAATTTCCGTTAAAGTGAAAATAGAACTGTCAAAAGTAAAGTTCAGTCCGTCCCAGATTTCACGATTAAAATTATCTCTGAAATCCCTTAAAACGGTTAAACTGATATATAAAAATATGATGCACACAATTGGAACAAAAAACTGTTGGATCAGGGCTTTTCTTTCTTTACCATTCAACGGTTGTCTCTTATTTTTAAGCAAAATATCTTCTTCTGAAGGTTTGGGAATTCTTTCAAGCAATAATCCGAAAAGAATCAGAGGAATAATGAAAATAAGTCCGGTTGAAAAAGGCATCCAGAATTCTGAAATGGAAAAAGTATCCATCAGAAATTTTCCTACAGATTTTGTAAAACCTGAAGAAACCACAAAGCTTGAACATAAAAATAATCCTATGATTTCGGTGGTTTTTCGTCCTTCAATATAAGAGAAAACAATTCCCCAGATCATTCCCAGCGGAATACCATTAATAAACATGAAGAGAATATTGTAAGGAGCAGGAACGGCTGCAAATCCTAATAAGGAAAGCTCAGCAATAGCAATGAAAGTAAACAGATAAGCGATTCGTTTCTCAGGTTTCAATTCCGAAATAAATTTGATCCCGATGAATTTTGAGATAAAATATCCAATAGCTTGGACAATGATAATCAGAATTTTATAATCTACTCCGAAATAGGAAAGCCCTTCGAAGGAAGCTACGGTAAAAGGTTTCCTGAAACCGTACATGCAGAAGTAAACACCGAAAGCAGCAAATGCGGCCTTCAGTGTTACCAGTGTTTTTTTATTGATGGTTCTGGCCATGGTAATGGTTTAGAAGTTCAGTTTTATTCCAAGATTGAAACGTACTCCATAATATTCCACCTGTTCAGGACGGTCTTCGCTTTTTCCGAAGTGATAGATTAACGGTTTGTTCAGTATATTGTTCACATCCGCATATAAGGTCAGGTATTTGGTAAACCGGTAAGAACCTCCGAAGTCAAGATTACTGTATTTGCCATAGTAAGAATCATTGATATCTTCCTCGGCATATTCTACAGCATATTTTCCTTTATAATTGTAAGCCAGCCTTGCATTGAATCCTTTTTTCTCAAAGAAAAGCTGCGCGTTGTACAATTCTTTTGCCTGGTAGGGAAGTGCTACCGTTCTTCCGCCTGGCTTTTCCATTTCGGAAGTCATGAAGGTAGCATTCAATTGTACTCCAAAGTATTGTAAAAACCCTGGAAGGAAGTCAAATCTTTTATTAATTCCCAACTCAACTCCTCCTAACCATGCTGCTTTCCCATTATTAGGAGCTGTGAATTGTACGCCGTTGATTCCATTGTAATCTCCGATAAAAGAATCCTGGAAAATAGGATCAGTAATCGATTTATAGAAAACACCGCCACTCAGAATCCCTACGTTGGAAAAATAATATTCTCCCATCAGGTCAAAATTCAAAGAATAGGTAGGATTAAGATTTGGGTTTCCCCCTTTGAACTCGTTATCTGCTTCAATATAAGTTCCTCCCGGAGTAAGATCGCCAAAATTCGGTCTTGAAAAAGTTCTTGTCGCAGCAAAACGAAGATTGGTTTTATCGTTTAACGTATATTTTAAATGAATCATTGGGAGAACAGCCAGATAGTTTTTAGTATTTTCTACCGGTGTCAGTACGTTATCATTCACGCTGTATCCTCTTACTTTAGTATTGGTATTGGATAACCTGATTCCTCCTAAAATGATGATTTTATCATTCAGTTTATAGGTTGCCATTCCGTAAGCATCTGCATGTTTTTCAAACACATCAAAGTTTCTTCCTAATGCTTTATTATATTGCAATGCTTCGGAATCAGCAGTATTGATTTTTAAATGTCCCTGGTTGTCATACCAAAACTGGTTCATTCCTGTGGTTGAAAGTACCGGACCAAAAGTATTGCCGATGTGGGCATTCATTTCACTTAAATATTTCGGTCCGTTGGGCTGTGTCGTGATGTATTGAGAATAATTTGACAGAAGAGGCGCTGTTCCGCTGCTCCAGTTGTAGAAAATATCGGAGAATTTTGCATTACGTTCCTTATCTCGGTATTTAAAACCATATTTTAAAGTCAGTTTATCAGAAGCATTAATTTCGTGGTTGAATGCCGCTACGATTTTATCCTTTTCCTCTACAAAGACTTTATAAAATTCAAGATCTGTAAATCTCATCTGAGAAGCATCCATTTTAAAGTTCGGATCACTGTAGAAACCGAATAAAGCATCCGGATTTTTATAATCTAATTTCCCACCGTCAGCTTTCCAATACGCTCTAGGACCATTTCCATGATTTGAAATATAATCAGGATTGATGCCTACACCAGATTGAGTGTACTTGATGACATAGTAAGAATTGTTTTGCTTATCAGGGATATTTCCATACTTGAATTGGTTGTTGTAGTAAGATAAATCCCAGTCGATTTTTCCTTTATTGAATTGATGAACCGCTCCCAAAGAAACAGAAGTAAGCTCCGTTATCAGTAAATTGTGGATGTTTTGAAGCTCTACTCTTGCTGTATTGCTGGCACTGCTGAATTTATCAAAACGGATTCTGTGTTTATAATGAGTCTCGTCATCCGATAAGGTACCATACATTCCTTTTAAATAGAAGGTCGTTTTTGGAGATAGTACGTATTCGAAAGCAGTATTGATTCCTGTTGTTTTTCTGACTCCGTTATAATCGCGAAGTTCCAGCCTGAAAACCCCTTCGTCACCACTTCTTCGTGCTTCAAAATTATCGGTAGACCAGTTTCTTATGAAATGCGCAAAGTTGAATAAATACCCGAATTTTTTATCCTTTGTTCTTCCTCCATATAAAAATCCAAGGTTGTAGACGCCTTTATCAGACTTTGCATTATAACCGCTTCCCACAGTAGCTTTAAATTCTGTTTTCATCGGTGGAGTTTTGGTGATAAAATTGACACCGCCGCCTATTCCGTCAGCTTCCATATCTGGGGTAAAAGACTTGTTTACATGTACATAGGAGATCAGTTCTGTAGGAAAGAAATCAAATGCCGTTGCTCTGGAAGTCGTTTCTTCCTCTGCGGTGGGAAGTCTGTTTCCATTAATGGTTGTGGATGCCCAGAATGGCGGAAGTCCTCTCAGGGAAACAAATCTTCCTTCTCCCTGGTCTCTTTCAATAGAAACTCCCTGCACACGCTGTACGGTTTCTGCTGCATTTCTGTCCGGTAGCTTTCCGATTCCGTCTGAAGCGATGACATTGGTGATATTAATGGCATTTTTCTGAAGGTTTAAAGCTCTCGCTTCCGTATTTTTTAACGTTCCGGTAACGACAATTTCGCCAATATTTTTTCTCGGTTGGGATAGTTTGATAATTCCTAAGTCAACCGTTTGTTCCGGTTTAAGATCTACATTGATATCTGAAGATTCATAACCAATGTAGCTGATTTGTAGAGTGTACTGGCCTTCTTTGATATCATTGATGGCAAATTTCCCTTCAATATCAGTCGTTATATTTTTAGATAAGCCTTTTATTTTGACTGTGGCCCCGGGGAGAGGCTGGCTGTCGTCAAGCACAGTTCCTATAATTAACTGTTTTTGCGCTGAAACAAAGACTATGAGACAGACAAAAACAAGGGTGAATAATTTCTCTAATTTTGTTTTCATTTTTACATATATTAAATTTTTTATGCAAATCAAGCTAATAATTTTAATATATATAAATATTTTGTGTTAAGTATTGTTTAACAAATAAGTTCTGTTTGTTACGTTTATTTTACCTTTAAATGTATTAATGCCATCCTTTAAAAACAGATCTAAACAATTTTTAAATTCACTGTTTCAGCATTTTCCACAAATATTTCCTGAAAATAAAAGGAATTGAAATTTCCCAAAAGCAGGCTTGATTTGGTTCATATTTCGTTCATCTTGGAAGAATGACGAAAACCAGAAGTTGCATATTTGTAAACTTTTGTGTGTGCTGTAAAGTCAAAAATTGAAGAATAATGTAAAAATTGAGATATGATGTAAATGCAAAGTTTAATAATTATAATGCTAAATTATAAGTGTGCAAAGGTTACGACGTTGTCGTTGAAGAAGCTTGATTATTATATGTGTATTTATAAGGAATCTACACTACAATTGTTATTCTGAATGAAATGAAATGTAATGAAGAATCTCGCGTTATTGAATGCAAATAAGAGATTCTTCCTTCGTCAGAATGACAAAAGAAAAATAGTAAAAGCTTTGCGTTAAAAAAATGAATAGTTAAGCCGTATAAAAATAAAGAACAAGCATTACACAGCTTTCATTGCTGATGCTTACCGGAACGTGAGGAAACTTTCCGTTGAAATACAAAGAATCTCCTTCTTTTAAGATGACTTCTTCATTATCAATCACATATTTCACTTCTCCTTTCAGAATATATTTAAATTCCCAGGCATCCGTAATGACCTTTTCCCTTTTAGAATTAGGTTCAAGCGTCAGCAGAACGGCCTCAAAACCTAAAGAATGAAGGCTCTTGCTGAAGATGTGCATATATTTAAACCCCTCAGCTTCCACTTCTTTTTCTATAATTTGCTGGCTCTCCTTCGGGACATAAATGAATTTGGCATTGGACTTTTTTTCAACTCCTTCAAAAAAATAACTGGCATCAATCTCCAGCGACTGAATCAGATCCAATAACACAGGTAGTGAAGGAATCGTTCTTCCGTTTTCAATTCTGGAAACAAGTCCGTTGCTCACATTCGCTTTGAAGGCCAGCTCATTAATGGTTAAATTATTCTTTTTTCTAATATCCTTTAATCTCTTGCCGATACCTATTAAAAAGTCATTCATACTGTGTGTAATTTAACCTGAATTATATTCAAACAAAGGTAATATTATTCTATAGAGTTTAGGTACAGGAGGGAATCAATTCATTGAAAATTATTATTTGCTACTTGACTCTCTGATATTCCTCGCTTTTTCTCCCAGGAAAATTTCCCTATTTTTGTAAAACTCCTTATTTCATCTATGAAAAAAATTATTCTTATCGAAGACGAAACCAGTGTGGTGTCCTTTATTAAAAAGGGACTTCAGGAAAATGGATATGAAATTTCTGTAGCTTTTGACGGCCGTACAGGAGTTCAGCTGGTGCAGGCTAACGATTTTGATCTGGTAATTTTAGACATTATGCTTCCGGAAATGAACGGTCTGGATGTGTGCAAAGAAATAAGAAAAACCAATCAGAGCGTTCCTATTTTATTTCTGACTGCTTTGGGAACTTCTGAAAATATTGTTCTCGGCCTGGAAAGCGGTGGAGATGATTATCTGGTGAAACCTTTCAAATTCATTGAGTTGGTTGCGCGGGTAAAATCCCTGCTAAGAAGAAGCAATAACAACGGTCCGCAGGAAATTGCTGAACCGGAGCCGGATAATGAACATGTATTCCAGTTTTCGGATCTGATGGTGAATGATTATACCAAGAAAGTAACCCGAGCCGGAGAAGAGATTTCTCTTACTTCCACAGAGTATAAACTGCTGCTGTATTTCCTGAATAATCCGGAAAAAGTAATTTCGAGAGCAGAAATTCTGGATGCGGTCTGGGGCGTAAACTATGAACTGGGAACCAACGTGGTAGATGTTTATGTTAATTATTTAAGGAAAAAACTGGACAGCCAGGATGATAATAAGCTGATTCATACCGTTATAGGAATGGGTTATGTGTTGAAAAAGACATAATGAATGTTTAACAGAGTCATTACAAATCAAACCAAAACGATGGTGCTTTTGATGTTGGTTTTTACCGCCATCATTTTGCTGTTCAGTGGTTTGGTGTACTTTTCTATTGTTAATTTTTCACATCAGAGGTTTTATGAGCTGCTGAAGATAAGGACAGCGACCATTGTTCAGATCGAAAAAAGTAAAGATCATCTCGACCTTCCTGAAAACTATATTCTCAGCAACCTGAATGATGAGGAACTTCCGATGGAAAGAGACTATGTTTTTGCGGTTCCTGCCGATTCCAATTTCAAAAAAATATCTCAGGAAGTTCATATCCCCGATTATTTCTTTAAAAATATTATCAGAGAAGGAGAATCCAATTATAATGATGAAGAATTCTATTATATAGGACAAAGTTTCAGATATGATGATAAAGATTATATTGCCATCGCTTCTGCCAAAAACCATTATGTTGTTTATTATCTGGGCTTTTTAAAGAGAACACTGCTTACCTGTATTGTACTGTCTCTGTTTTTCAGTATGATTTTTTCTTTTTATCTGTCCAAAACCTTATTCAGGCCGATCTTAAAAATTACAGGAAAAGTAAAAGAAATCAGTTCTGAAAACCTTCACTTAAGATTGGAATCACATCCTGATAATAAAGAGCTTAATGAGTTGGTAGATACCTTTAATGATATGCTCAACCGCATTGAAACGTCTTTTGAAACCCAGAACCACCTGATTGGCAATGTTTCCCACGAATTGAGGACGCCTCTTACATCCATCATGGGAGAAGCCGATGTTGCGCTTTCTATCAGCAGAACGGCTGATGAATACAAAGAAACCCTCGGAATCATTCTGGATGAAGCTGAAAAGCTGGATAAAAAGATTAAAGCACTCTTAATGATTGCCCAAACCGGATTCGACGGGAAAATCCAGAAAATGGATAAGGTGAGAATTGATCAGCTTCTTTGGGACGTTATTGAAACCTTAAGGCGAATTGATTCCCGAAACAATATCTATCTTGATATCAGCATGCTTCCCGATAATCCTAAGAAATTAAAAGTTCAGGGGAATGAGCAGCTACTGCATCTTGCAGTGGCCAATATCATCAGTAATGGCTGTAAATATTCTAATTTTCAGCAGGTTAAAGTCTCTCTTGGCGCCACCAATACAGATGTCTACATCATTATAAAAGATAATGGGATCGGAATTCCTGAAGTGGAAATGAATAAAATCTACGATCCGTTTTTCAGAGCTTCCAATACCAATAATTATGAAGGCTACGGGATCGGACTTCCACTGGCAAGGAATATCGTCAGAATGCACCACGGTGAACTGATTGTAAGCTCTCACGAAAACCAGGGAACAACGGTACAAATGCGTTTTCCTAATTTCTACAGCACTCAGAAGGGGGAACAAGCCAAAGTGTAAACCAGAATAACAATAGGCAAAATCGCAAATTGACGAAAAAGCGAAATGGCAAAAATGCAAAGAGCTTTTCGCCATATTAATTCCCGTTAACAATTTTCTAATCTTATTTTAATCTCTTTAATCACATTTTAATTCCATTCCAAAGATCTTCTAATATGGTCGTTCTAGTTTTGTATCATCAAAAAAGATAAACACAATACAAAATAATAAGAACATGACTAAAACAATTTTAATTGCAACAGATTACTCTCTTGAGTCATTGAATATATTGAAAAAAGTACTTAAAGAGAAAGAAGCAGCAGAAGATCAGAACCAATATAACATTTTTCTGACTTCCGGGTATGATTCCGGAGATTCTATCAGAGATCTTTTGTTCAGTACCAAAACATCGGTATTCAATAAAATAAGACCTGCAGAATTCTGTGATGCTTTGGGAATTATCAGCAATAAATATCCTCATCTGGTCAATAAAATCATCTGCGACATTTTCACAGGAAGTTTCCAGAGAACATTCAACCAATATGTAAAGGCGGAAAACATTGAGGAAGCTTATTATTCTCCATCCATCAAAAGCAGAGGAAACGGAAAATTTGATCTGATTCCTTATATCAGGAAATGCAAAGAACTGAAATCTCATGAAATTACGGTCGAAGTAAGAGAAAAACTTCCGGAAAGAGGAAGGCTGGCAGAGATTTTTGTAGAAGTCTGAAAATTAAACACAATTTAAAAAAATAAAAAATGTTAAGAAATTATAGTAACAGCAGGACATTGGGAGACAACATCAGGTTGGGAACGCTGACTGCCTTCACGGCAGGTACTATAAACATTGCTTCCCTGTTGATATTCCTCTCTTTCACGTCAAACGTAACAGGACATTACGCTATTTTAGCGGCAGAAATCAGTAAAGGAAACTGGACACAGGTAGGAGTTGTAGGCGGATGGATCTTTTTGTTCTTCTTCGGAAGCTTCCTGTCCAACTTTATTGTTATCAATTTTAATAAGAAAAGTAAATATTTCGCCCATGCCATGCCGATTGTGCTGGAAATCATATGTCTTCTGTTTGTAGGAATATACGGACAGTTTTATTACCAGAAAACATTGGAAGAAACAGAATATTTAGTGGCTTTGATGCTTTTTGCCACCGGACTTCAGAACGGTCTTACCGCAAGTATTTCCAACTTCTCTGTGAAAACGACCCACCTTACCGGAACCACTACCGACCTGGGAATTCTGGTATCCATGTTTACCCAGAAAAAATACAGAAAAAACGGGGAGCTGATTGGCAGGGCAAAACTTCTCATGAGTATTATGCTTGCTTATGTAATGGGCGCTGTATTCTCGGGGTTAACATATTACTATCTGGAATTCAGAGTATTCTATGTGATCAGCATATGTCTTCTGATTGTCATCGGATATGATGCTTATAAAATTCATATTCGTCATTTCAACACAAAATACAGATACAGCAGGATTTATAAAAAACCTAATCTCTTTGCTTATCTGTATGATAAAATCCATGGAATTCCTAAAAGAGAAAAGAAAAGAAAGCTTGTCTTTGAGGATTAAAATATAAAACACACTATTAATTTTTTGTATAAACTAGCTGTAAGTGCCCTTATTTTATCATAGAATAGGGGCATTTTTCTTAAAAATTAATTTAATTATGTAAAAATGACTTGTTTTTGTCCTGTTTTTAACGATTGTTGAAATAAAGATTTCCGGATTGGAGCAATAAACTTGCTAACGCCCTTCATTACAAACATTAAAAAAACCGGTTGGGGATAAATAGGCAAAAATGTTGATAATTAAATATTAAATCACGATTTTAGTATTTTAATTCCCGTTTTCATTGACTATTTTTGTAAGTTGATTTACGTTTTTATGTCAGATATTATTCAGCTTTTACCGGATCATGTAGCCAACCAAATTGCAGCAGGAGAGGTGGTGCAGAGGCCTGCATCCATCGTGAAAGAACTTTTGGAAAATGCTATTGATGCAGATGCAACGAAAATTGAACTGATCATCAGAGATGCCGGGAAAAACCTTATCCAGGTGGTGGATGACGGAAAAGGAATGTCTGAAACAGATGCCCGTATGGCGTTTGAAAGGCATGCTACCTCAAAAATCAAAGGAACTGAAGATATCTTTAAGATAGCCACCAAAGGATTTCGTGGTGAAGCGCTGGCTTCTATAGCAGCAGTTTCCCAGGTGGAGCTCAGAACAAAACAGAAGGATACTTCCATTGGAACCAATATCTATATCGAAGGAGGGGTTTTCCAGTTTCAGGATCCGGTTCAGACAGCAGACGGATCAAATTTTTTAGTAAAAAATCTTTTCTACAATGTTCCTGCAAGAAGGAAATTTTTGAAAAATAATAATATTGAATTCAGACACGTAATTGATGAATTTCAGCGTGTTGCACTGGCTCATGAGAATCTGGAGTTTTCCCTTTTTCATGATGATGAAGCTGTTTTCAGACTGAGAAAAGGAAGCCAGATGCAGCGTATTGTGGATGTTTTCGGAAGAAAGCTTCAGCCGCTTCTGATTCCTATTAAAGAAGACATTATCTGGTGTAAACTTCATGGTTTTGTTGCTAAACCTGAAGGGGCCAAGAAAGCAAGAGGCGAGCAGTTCCTTTTTGTTAATGGAAGATACTTCAGAAGTGCATACTTCAATAAAGCAGTACAGGAAGCTTTTGAAGGCCTGCTTCAGCCTGGATATGTGCCATCCTTTTTCCTTTTTCTGGAACTTGATCCGGAGAAAATAGATGTTAACATCCATCCACAGAAAACTGAAGTGAAATTTGAAGATGAGCATCTTATTTTTGCTTTGCTTCGTTCAACCATTAAGAGATCTTTAGGGATTTACAATGTTTCTCCAAGCCTGGATTTCGACAGAGATCCCGAACTGGATGAAATGATGAATAAACCTATTCCGAGCAAAGGAAATGGAGGAGGATCCGGCGGAGGTGTTTTCAAAATGCCTGAAATCATTGTAGATAAAGACTATAATCCGTTTCTGGAAGAGAAAAATGTAGTACATCCGGAGGAAATTCAGAACCTTACGGAAATGTACCATCAGAATATTACAGCAGAGCCTTCAAAGATTAATCTGTTTGAAGATGAGGATTTTGATGAAGATCTGATGAGGCTTCCCAATGGATACTGGCTTTTTAACAAAGGAGATGTCACTTTAATGCTGGATCTGGGAAGAATGCACAGACTGTTGGTTTCTGAAGGAAACAAATCCACCAGAAAATCAAGCACAAACAGCCATGCTCTTCTTTTCTCCCTGGAGTATCATATGAATGAAATCGAAAAGGCAAAATACAATTCGATCAAAAAATATCTTCCGGAATTAGGGTTTGACATGAAAATTGCTCATGAAAGTGTACTTCGAATAGATTCACTTCCGGAAGGGCTGAAAGAAACCCAGGCCATGAAATTCCTGGAGAACCTTTTTGAGATCCTGGATTACAAGACGGAAGAAGAATTCATGCAGTATTACCATAACCAATGGAATAAAATGCAGTCGAAATCCAGATTTGACTTTATTTATAAAAAAGATGCGGAACAACTGATCAAAGACTTTACAGCATTAGGCTTCCCGGAATTTTTACCGGATGGCAAAAGATGCTTTTATGAAGTTCCGTTTAATGACTTTAAAAACAAATTTTAAAAAATATGTTTAACAATATACCACCCATTACAAGGAACATTATTATTATCAACATTATTGTTTATTTGGTTGCTAATTTTATGCTTCCGAATTTATACGATACACTTTCTGGGTTTTATCCATTCTCTCCCAATTTTAAATCCTGGCAGGTTATTACCCATATGTTTATGCACGCTCCATTTAGAGAGCCTGGGGGTATAATGCATATTTTATTTAATATGTTTACATTATTTAGCTTTGGACCTATTCTGGAGCAAACATTGGGAGATAAAAAATATCTGATACTATATTTCGCAAGTGGACTAGGCTCGTTTTTCTTATTCAATCTTTGGAATTTTGTAGAAGCTCAGCAAATTATTTCTGGTTTACAAGATATGGGACTTAGCGCGGCCGAAATTTATCCAAAAGCCGCACTTGATTATGTGGGAAGTCTGAAGATCAGTGCTACAACAGTTGAAGGACAGGAATTATCCAGTCAATATTATAACCTGCTTATATCTCGTATGATGGGTGCTTCCGGCGCTATTTTCGGAGTAGTAGCAGCTTTTGCCACATTATATCCCGATGCTAAAATCGGAATTATGTTTATTCCTGTTCCGATTAAAGTAAAATATCTTTTACCAATTATTGTTGTAATTTCAATATATCTTGGAGTATCAGGAAACGGAGGAGGCATTGCCCACCTTGCTCACGTAGGAGGAGCTTTGGTTGGATGGCTTTTGGCAAGGATATGGAAAAAGCATTTATACAGATTCAACTAAAGTAACATTGTGAAGATTTTCCGACTCATAGTATTTATTATCCATCTGGGAATTTTGTTTCTGCTGCTGGGTACTTTACTGAACGCTTACGTACCGCCAAAGATTTTTCCATGGTTTAATCTGCTGTCATTAGGATTCCCGGTTCTCATGATTTTATATATGATCCTGACCATATTCTGGGTATTAAGCTGGAAAAAAAGGGCTTTTGTATTTATGTTGGCGGGTTTGGCATTTATGAATCCTGTAAAAAGATGGGTTAACTATTCTGATCAGAAAGGAAACGCTGAAATAAAAGTGATTTCTTTTAATACAAGGGCTGGCAGAATAGGAAACAAAGAGGTAGGACCGTACCTGAAATCTCAGGATGCTGATGTTATTCTTTTACAGGAGGACGCGGGTATTAAATATCAGTTTGATGGTTATCAGAAAGCAAATCCCGGAGGCGGCTTAACAATTCTGACCAGGCATAAAATCATTAAACAGCAGATTATTGATCCTCAAGATGAAGAGGTAAGAATTCCCGGTGTGCTGGCTGATATAGAAATTAAAGGCAAAACCTACAGGTTCATTGATGTCTATCTCAATCCATTTCGCTTTCAAAAAGAGATGGTGAAACTTAACGGAGATACCGATAACGACGAACAAAAAATAAAAGATGTTGTTAAGAGACTCATTCCTACCTTTAAAAAACATCAGGATCAGGTAGCGCTTATTCGTGAAGTAATTGACAATTCGCCTTACCCTGTTATCCTTACAGGTGATTTCAATTCTGTTCCCAATTCTTACGAATATTATCATTTATCTGATGGGCTTGACGATGCATTTCTGACTGCAGGAAAAGGAAGTGCAACCAGTTTTCACGATTATAAATTCCCCATCAGGATCGACTATATTTTTTCTTCAAAGTCATTAAAGGCAATATCTTACGAAATTGACCGTTCTGTAAGTATTTCAGATCATTATCCTGTCGCAGTAACATTTTCTACGGAGAATAAATAATCATAAAAAGAGTTAAAATTGTCTGCTTGGTAGGATTTTTGTTGAAAGAAAATCGTACCAAGACCGTTTTTTCATGAAGTCGAACCAGATATTACTATTTATACATATCGTTGTTGCTGTTTTGCTGTTATGCACATTGGGGAATGCATGGATTCCACCAAACATTTTAGGCAACCTGAATCTTCTGTCTCTTGGTTTTCCTTATCTGATACTGGCACATGTAATTCTAACGCTGATCTGGATCTTCAAAAAAGAAAAAATAGCCATTGCTTTTGTATTAGGTACATTTATTTTCTATAATCCGATCAGACGATGGATCAACTTTTCCCCAAAAACAGAAAATTTAAAAACAATCCGTGATATTAAGGTATTGACTTTTAATGTGAAATATGGAGAATATGGCTGGGATAAAGTAAAAGATTATATCAAGGCACAGGATGCAGATATTATTCTTGTACAGGAAAAAGATACAAACCGTGTTATACAGCGTGATCTTATAAAATACCCGTCGGTTATTCTTAAAACCAAGCATAAAATTGTAAGACAAGCAGAGCTTATTGACGAGAAAGCACGTGGAAATTCATTTTATGCTGATATAGACATTAATGGAAAAGTAATCCGAATTATTAATGTGTATCTTGAACCCTTCAGACTTCATAAATCTATGTTTACGAAACTTGATAAACTAGGTTTGGGAAATGTATCAACGCTACTTTCTCATATGACTCCTACATTTCAGGCACATGAAGACCAGGTAAAAAGAATCAGAAAAATGATAGATTTATCTCCTTATCCTGTTATTCTGGCCGGAGATTTTAATTCTGTTCCCAATTCATATGAGTATTATAACCTTGGAAAAGACCTTCAGGACGCATTCCTGGTTGCCGGAAAGGGCAGTGCCAGCAGTTTCCATGATTATAAAGTGCCTTTGAGAATTGATTATATTTTCAGTTCGAAATCAATCATTCCGCTAAGCTATAAAGTAGACCAGTCTGTGAAATTATCGGATCACTATCCTGTAATTGCGGAATTTCTATTAAATTAGTTCCATGAAAAATTTACTGGCTGCGATTTTTATTTTTATCATTCTTTTTACTGCTTGTTCGAAGAAAGAATCACCGGGATTCGGGGCTGAGCAGGAAGTTAAAATAAGTTATGATACTACTGCTGTCGATTCCTTTTCTACAGGAGCCGTTTCAGTGGATATTGCACGCAAAATACGAATGTCTTCTCCCCAGTATATTGATTCTGTAAAACAGGCTAAAAAGCTTCAGGACGAAGAAAATAAAATTAAAGCCGAGCTCGAAAAAGAAAATAAAGCAAAACAGGAAGAAGAAAAGAAAAAAGCAGAAGCCGAAAAGAAACTAAAAACAGCAGAAAAGACGGCTGCGCAGGAAACTAAATCAGAATAAATCCAGATTCCATTAAAAAATAAACAATATGAAAAAACAAATTTTAGCTGCACTGGTGATCTCAGTATTCACGGTAGCATGTACAAAATCAACAACAAAAACAGAACAGGTAGAAAATCCTGACGGATCAGTTACCACTACAACCACTACCACTACAGAAACACCAAACGTTGTGGATACTGCAAAGATCAACAACGCTAAAGAAGATGTGAAAGCTAAGGTAGATGAAGCGGGTAATAAGATTGATGATGCCGCACAGAAGGCAAAAGATAAGATTGATGCCACTGCAGATAAGACAAAACAGGATCTTAATAAAGCGGGTCAGGATATCAAAGCTGAGGCCAACAAAGTAGGGCAGGATGCAAAAGAGGCTGCCAAAAAAGGGGCTTCGAAAGTAGAAGAAGCCGCGAAAAAAGTAAAAGAAGATTTAAGCAAATAAATAATAAAAGCCGTAGTTCAACAGAATTACGGCTTTTTTATATGCAATTGAGAGTTAGGAGTCTTTCTCTCTTATTTATTCATTTCCAATAATGGATCAATATATTCTCTGTCATTGCTTAGTCTTGGTACCTTATTTTGTCCGCCTAGCTTTCCTTTAGCTTCCAGCCAGTGATAGAACAGATTTTCTTTGGCGATATGTACAATCGGCCTTTTCAGAGTCATATTGTTGTATCTTTTCGCTTCATAGTCTGAATTGATGGTCTTTAAGTGTTTGTCAAAAGCATCAATAAAGTGTTCCAGATCATCCGGGTGCTGGCTGAATTCAAAAATCCATTCATGAGCGCCTCCTTCGTTTCCTTTCATGAAAACCGGTGCTCCCGTGAAATCTGTGATCTGTGCTCCTGTTGCTTCGCAGGCTTTTGCAAGAGCAGATTCTACATTGGTAATCATCAGTTCTTCCCCAAAAGCATTGATATAGTGCTTTGTCCTTCCTGTTATTTTTATTCTGAACGGATTGATTGAGGTAAAGACAACGGTATCACCAATCAGGTATCTCCAGAGTCCTCCATTGGTCGTGATCACCATTGCATAATTTTTTCCTAATTCCACATCTTCCAGGCTTACGACCTTAGGATTTGAAAAATGGAACTGATCCATTGGAATAAACTCATAAAATATCCCATAATCCAGCATTAAAAGCATCTCATCACTGTCTGATCTGTCCTGGATACCGAAGAAGCCTTCGGAAGCATTGTAAATTTCGTAGTAATTGATGTTTTTTCCGATGATCTGTCTGAATTGTTCCCTGTAGGGCTTAAAGCTGATTCCACCGTGAAAAAACACCTCTAAATTAGGCCACAGCTCCGAAATACTTCCTACATTGGTTTCCTTTAATACTCTTTGCAGAAGAACCATCATCCAGCTTGGTACTCCAAGAATACTTCCCACGTCTTCATTTTTTACTTCGGATGTAATTGCTTTAAGCTTACTTTCCCATTCTCCCATCAAAGAAACTTTCTTGCTGGGAGTAGTGGTAATTTCTACCCAAAACGGAAGGTTGTCGATCAGGATCGCAGATAAATCTCCAAATTTTGTATTAAAATCCGCATAAAGCTCGGAACTTCCACCTAAGCGTAAGTTTTTATAATTAAAAAGCTGGTTTTCGGGATGGTTGTTGGCATAAATCGAAACCATGTCTTTTCCGGCTTTCATGTGGCAGTATTCAAGGCTTTCGGCAGAGATCGGAATGAATTTGCTTTTAGCATTGGTGGTACCCGATGATTTGGCAAAATGTTTAATAAGCCCCGGCCAGCTTACGTCTTTATGTCCCTGTCTTGCTTTTTCAATAAAAGGTTCCATTTCTTCATAGGTAACAATAGGAACTTTGTTTTTAAAATCCTGATAACTTGAGATAGAATTGAATCCGTATAATTTACCATATTCCGTATCTTCCGCATGAAACAGCTGAGAAAAGAGTATACCTTTCTGGGTTTCAATCGGATGGTCTATAAAATTCTGTATCTGATCAATCCTTTGACGGATAAACCAGTTAACTACGGTATTGAAAAGTGCTTTGGTTGCCATTTCAACAAATATAATGATATTTGAATTTTCAGAAAATTTTTTACGGCATTAAATAAAAAAACCGTTACAAATTTTGTAACGGTTTGGTATTTAGTTGATTGCTTGTTAGCAATATTCATCGTATGCGGCCTGAAGATTTGCTGCGATAGCTCCTGCAGGGTTCCCTTCAATGTGATGTCTTTCCAGCATGTGAACCAATTCACCATCTTTGAAAAGCGCTACACATGGAGAACTTGGAGGGAATGGAGCAAGGTGTTTTCTTGCTTCTACTACTGCTTCAGTATCAAATCCTGCAAACACAGTCGTTAAATGATCTGGTTTTTTGTCTCCTGTCAAAGAGTATACTACTCCTGGTCTTGCAGCACCTGCCGCACAACCACATACAGAGTTGATGACCAATAATGTGGTTCCGGACTGTTTCAAAGCTTCTTCTACCTGAGCCGGAGTTGTTAAATCCTGAAAACCTTTATCTGTAAGCTCTGCCTTCATAGGCATTACTAAATCTGTTGGATACATATATTTTGTTTTTTATCCCTACAAAGTTAAGCAATTCTTTGCGTTTGTTCAATATATAAAAACTATCAATTGATTAGTCATATAAAATTAACCGACTGTTAATATTGCAATAATATTCTAAAAAACGTGAATTAACTATAGGAATATTAAAATATTATTATTAAATTTGAAATGATTCTGAAAAACAAACGACCGTGAAAAAAACATTTAAAGCTTTCCCTCAAGCAATCAACCACTTAAATACTCTCTGAAATATGGTAGTAGCTTAATTCTTTTTCAGTTTAGAATTAAAAACTGATTAACAAACTTTAATATCCAAAGAAAGTGAAGCCCGGAACTGAAGAGTTCCGGGCTTCTTAATCAAATCGATATGCAAAGGTTGTATATCCTAAGTTATGGAATGAGACACAGTTTTGCAGGATTGAGATCAACTCAAAATCCCAAAACTAATCGCATTAAGAAAGGAGCTTTTTAGCCATCTCGGAAATACTTTTTCCGTCTGATTTTCCGGCTAATGCTTTTGATGCAACTCCCATTACCTTCCCTAAATCTTTAACGGATTCAGCTCCGGTTTCAGAAATAATATTTTTAATTTCTGTTTCCAATTCTTCAGCAGAAAGCTGTTTTGGCAGAAACTGCTCGATAACTTTCATCTGAGCATCTTCGACTTCTGCAAGGTCATTTCTTCCCTGTGCCGTAAATTGGTCGTAAGAATCCTTACGTTGTTTTACCATTCTCTGAAGAATAGCAATTTCCTGTTCTGCTGTTACTTCGGCACCGATAGCCTCTGTTTTAAGCAGTAATATCTGAGATTTTACAGCACGCAGAGAATCCAAAGCCACTTTGTCTTTAGCTCTCATTGCTGTTTTTATAGCTTCGTTTATTGTATTTTCTAAACTCATGGTTTGTTTGCTTTTGGCTTCTGGCAGTTGGCTGATAGCTTTTATATGGTCTCGAAAGCCATTTGCTAGTAGCCAGCTGCCAATAGCAATTTAGTCTACATCTTTATTTAAAAATCTGTTTTCTCTGATCTGCATGGATCCATTGTTATCAGACAGGTAAGTATTGATATTCTGGTCTGAAGCATTGTTTCCGTCGATCGAAATATTTTTTCTTTTAAAAGCCGGAATAGATTCGAATTCACTTGTGCTGTCAAAATTCTGGTAGCGCGAGTTGAATTCTTTTAATTTATTTCTTCTTTCAATAACTCTGTCCTGATCAATCGTTTTATTCACGAAAGTGAATTCTGATTCTTCAGTTTTTGGAGTTTCAATTTCTGTTTTGTTTTCAAAAGCTGGTCTCGTTTCAACTTTTGGCTCTTCCTGTTTCTGATAGAAAGTTTCAATCTTTTGAGCTGGTTCAGCTACAGCGGCATTTGTAGGTGTATTAAACTCTGCTTTTGGCTGTCCGAAATCCGTATTAGGTTCATTTCTGATAGGCTCATTTACAAAGAAACTGAATTCAACAGGCTTTTCATTTGAAAACGAGTTGTTAAAAGGAGTTCCGGATTGTGGTTCTTCTTTTTTATTTTCAAAATCAAATGAGAAAGACTGGATCTCAAGATCATTAGGATCTTCACTCTCCTCATCAATAGAGAATAAGCTGTATTCTTCTTCTCCTTCCTCCTCATTTCTCCAGTTCTGTTCCGGAGTATTTACCGTACCTTCCTCTTTATCAAAGAATTTTATTTCAGTTCTTGGCTGTTCTTCTTCAATAATCATTTTTTTTTCAGTAGACGTCACATTGAACGGAGTGTCGTGTTCTTCGTCATCAAGTCTGAAAAGGTTTTTCCCACCAAAATCATGCGTTGCTTCAGGAGCAGATTCTCTTTCTTCTCTTGTTTTGAAAGGAGAATTTTTAGGTGCTTCAAAACTATCATTAAGACTGATTCTGATTTTCTCTGTAGGCCCTGCAAATTTTTTATTGTCATTAGAGAATCCAGTGGCGATCACAAGAACGCTTACCGCATCTCCTAATTCTTCATCTGCACCTACCCCGAAAATGATATCCGCTGTGTTTCCAGCTTCTTTCTGAATGTGGTCCATGATAATACCGATCTCATCCATGGTCACTTCCTCAGCACCACTTCTGATCAATAATAATACGTTTTTAGCACCTGTAATCTTGTTATCATTCAATAATGGAGAATCAAGGGCTTTTCTTACCGCTTCTTCAGCTTTATTTTCACCTGAAGCTGTTCCTGTAGACATCAATGCAGTACCTGAATTCTGAAGTACAGATTTAGCATCTCTAAAGTCAATGTTTACATCAAAGTAACCGGTAATAACCTCTGCCATACCTTTCGCAGCATTGGTTAACACTTCATCGGCTTTTGAGAATCCCTGCTTGAATCCAAGGTTTCCGAATTGCTGTCTTAGTTTATCATTGTTGATGACAATAAGTGAGTCAACATTGTTTCTTAATTTATCAAGACCGTTTTCTGCCTGTTCCAGTCTTCTTTTCCCTTCAAAGCTGAAAGGAACCGTAACAATACCTACGGTAAGAATTCCCATGTCTTTCGCTACTTTAGCAATGACAGGAGCGGCTCCGGTACCTGTACCACCACCCATTCCGGCAGTGATGAACACCATTTTGGTGTTTTGACCCATAGCAGCTTTGATATCTTCAATACTTTCGATGGCTGATTTTTCTCCTACTTCAGGATCGGCACCAGCTCCAAGACCTTCTGTGATAGAAGTTCCCAACTGAACTTTATTGGCTACCGGGTTATTATCTAAAGTCTGAGCATCCGTATTACAAATCACGAAATCTACTCCGTGGATTCCTTTCTCGTACATGTGCTTCAGAGCGTTATTTCCACCGCCCCCTACACCGATTACTTTTATAATGGATGAATTTCCTTTTGGTAAATCAAATGAAAATCCTTGTGTACCTATATTTTCCATAACTATACTTTTAATAATTGATAAGTGATAGATGATAATTGATGAATGATATTCGTCTTTAATTTAATAAATATTAATCTATTTCAGGTATCATTGATCATTAATCTTTTATCATTTATATTTATTTACTCTACTTCTTCAAAGAATTTTTTTACTTTTTCCATAAGCGACTGCCCGAAGGTCAATTTCGCTTTTCTGTTCTCTTGCTTTTCATTTTCGAAAGACTGCTGCTCCTGAACCGGGGCTGCCTGCTGAACAGGTTGAGCTGTTTCTGCCTGTGCTGCAGTAACTTCCGGTTTTGGCTGCTCTGTAACAACTTCTACAACTTCGTCAATATTCTGTTTTTTGTCTCTGATCTTTAAACTTTCCATCAGTAATCCGATAGAGGTAGCAAATTCAGGGCCTTTCAGATACTGATTTTTATCATTGGCGATATATTCATTCGCAAAACCGATTCTGCTGTCGAAACCTGTCGTATAATTGGCCAGCTGACGAAGGTGTTTCAGGTTTGAACCACCACCCGTAAGAACAATTCCGGCAATCAGTTTTTTCTTTTGTTCAAAAGCACCGTAAGCTTTCAGCTCTGTATTCACCATTTCCAAAACTTCTTCTACTCTTGCATTGATGATCTGCGCTAAAGTTTTTAAAGAAATCTCTTTGTCCGGTCTTCCGTGAAGTCCGGGAATGGTTACAAAAGTACTGTCTTTTTCTAATTCGGGAACAGCCGAACCAAACTTTACTTTCAGTTGTTCTGCATGTTTTTCTATGATGGAACAGCCTTCTTTGATATCTTCGGTAATAATTCCGCCTCCGTACGGAATCACACAGGTATGACGGATGATATTATCTTTAAAGATTGCAATATCTGTTGTACCACCACCAATGTCAACAATGGCTACACCGGCTTCTTTTTCTTCTTTTGTAAGGACAGCTTCAGAAGATGCCAATGGTTCTAAAGTAAGGGCTTCCATTTCTAATCCGGCTTCACGAACGCATCTTGCAATATTTCTGATGCTGCCCATTTGCCCTACTACGACGTGGAAGTTGGCTTCTAAACGTTTTCCATGCATTCCGACAGGTTCCTGAATTTCCCCCTCGGAATCCACTTTATATTCTTGAGGAAGTACGTGGATAATTTCTTCTCCGGGAAGCATAACCAGCTTTTTTACCTGATCTTTTAATGCTTCGATGTCGTCGTCTGTAATAAATTTGTCAGGATGTTCACGCATAATATAATCGGAGTGCTGCAGAGAACGGATGTGTTTTCCTGCAATACCTACCGTAACTTTGCGGATAGGAACTCCGGCGCTGGATTGTGCTTCGGAGACTGCAGCCTTGATTGAATTAATGGTTTGTGAAATATTATTCACAATACCTTTATGAACACCAAGACTCTTAGCTTTTCCTACACCGAGAACTTCTATCTTCCCGTGTGCATTCCTTCTTCCGACAATCGCGACTATCTTCGTTGTCCCGATGTCCAGACCTACTGAATACTCTTGATTTTCCATTTTATATCGATTTGATTTTTTTCTACTTTTTTATCTATAAGGATAGTTTCCTATTTGTGTATTAAATGCCCTGAGGGACTTATTCTATTTTTACTTTTGCCTTAGGCTTGGACTGGGCCTTGACGGGTGGCTTTTTCTCCGCCTTTTTCGTTTCTTTTGTATGGGTTTTCGGCTTTGTACCCTCTTTCGGTTTTACTGTTGAGGAACCGGTTTTTTTTACCTCTGCAATTTTGGGGTTACCCTCCGTCTTTTTAGCGGCTGTTGGGGAAGGAACTTTTGCCAGTTCCATCTTTCCTGCCTTTAAAATACTGTCATTTTCTTTAAAATAAGGGTTTAAAGTAGTGACAATCTGATTCTGATATTTTACAGAAACCATGCTGTATTTCTGAGGGTCCTGATACACAAGGTATTTTTCCACAAACGTTTTAAATCCTCTTACTTTAAAATCAATATTATCAAGGTCTCCGATCTCAACTCTGTAGTTTCCTTCGCTGGTCAAAAGACTGTAACTGTCTTTACTTTTAGAGATTCCGATAAAATATTTTTTACTGAAATCATCTTTGTCAATCTTTTCTACCAGTTCTGCCAGTTTTTCATATTCATCCGGATGTACGTTTCCGGTTACCAGCATACATGGGTGCGAATAGGTTCTTGAAATTGGGAATTCAATTCCTTTTTCGTCCACATAAAAGTCTTTTCCGTCTTTGTTTAATCTGAAGACCGGAACCCTCTGTTTGATATCCAGGTTCAGTTTTCCGTTCAGGTTCAGATAAACATTGGCACTGTCTACTGCCGGTAAGGAATTGATCTTTTTTTCTAAAGCAGGAATATTAAGATCGCCTACTTTCCCTGATGGATTTTCTTTTTTTACAATTTCCCTGATGTCTTTTTCATCAACAAAATACACCGGTGTTTTCTCACTCATTTTTACAGAAATCTTATTGTCCGTAATCTGCTCACGGCTGAATCTCCTCAACGAGAAGCTCAGTAACAATCCCAGGATAATTACGGTGACAACAATTTTTAATATTCTGTATTTATTTTTCATACATTTTTTGTATTCATGTATTTATGTAAAATGTATTCATGAATACGTAAATACATTATTACTTTTTACAATTTATTTATCCATTCACAAATAGGATCATACAGGGTGTCTATATTTCCTGCACCTACAGTAAGAAGGATGTCAAAATCTTTTTCTTTTATTTTTTCAAAAGCATCGGATAAAGGCGATACCTCTTTTTTATCTAATGTTACTTTCTCCAGCAGCCAGTTTGAAGTGATTCCTTCAAAATTTTCCTGAAGTTCTCTTGCAGGATAAATATCAAGAAGAATGAGTTCATCTGCCTTACTTAAGCTTTCCGCAAATCCGTCTGCGAAATCTCTTGTTCTGCTGAAAAGGTGAGGCTGGAAGGCTACCAGAAGTTTTTTATCCGGATAAAATGTTCTGATTGAGCTCATTACAGCATTGATTTCTGTAGGGTGGTGAGCATAATCATCAATGTAAATTTTACCGTTTTGATAAATATGTTTGGTATATCTTCTTTTAATTCCCTTAAAATTGGCAATTGCTTTTTTCAGCGTATCAAAATCTGCGCCTAAATTATGCAGGATAGCCAGTGCTGCAGTGGCATTTTCCACATTATGAATTCCCGGTATTTCCCAGACAAAATCTTTCACTGTTTCAGTGGGGGTATGGAAGTCAAAATAAATCTTATCATGTTCCATACGCAGATTGTCTGAATAATAATCTGCCGGCTCATTCACTGCATAGGTTTGGTGCCCTCTGCCAATTTCCAGACCTTTTCTTACAAAAAGCTGTTTGTCCTGAGGTACTAAAGCTGCAAAGTGTCTGAAACCTTCTTCGATATGGCTCTTATCTCCATAAATATCAAGATGGTCTGCATCTGTAGAAGTTACTACTGCCCAGTCCGGAGAAAGGTTCAGGAAGCTTCTGTCATACTCATCTGCCTCTACTACAGAATAGGTAGAACCGTTGTACAGGAAGTTGGATTTAAAGTTTTCAGAAATTCCTCCCAAAAAGCATGAGAAAGGAAGATCGGCCTCTTTACACAAATGGGCTACAAGGGTAGACGTGGTGGTTTTCCCATGAGTTCCTGCAATGGCAATACAGTCTGTATTTTCAGTAATTAAGCCTAAAACTTTAGCACGTTTTAAAACTTCAAACTGATTTTGATTGAAATAATCCAATATTCCAAGCGTTTTGATAGCCGGAGTATAAATTACCAACGTATCTTCTTTCTGAAGGGATGTGATCCTTTCATCAATAAGGTCTTCAAAAACAATATCAATGCCTTCATTCATCAGATTCTGAGTAAGTTTTGTATTGGTTTTGTCGTAACCCAATACTTTTTTTCCGGACGCATTGAAATAGCGTGCCAATGCACTCATTCCGATACCTCCGATTCCGACGAAGTAAAAAGTCTGATATGTTTGTAAAATGTTCATTTATATTTTAATCTTTAATAACTCTTTAACCAGTTCAGAGTTTTATTACTAATATTTTATATTATAAGACTTTCATCAACTAACATCCATGCCCCTTTAATAAACTATATTTTAACGGTGTCAGGCTGAGCTTGTCGAAGCCTTCTAATCTTTCATCCTATTTTTTGATAACAGTGGTAATAAATCCCAGTTATCATTTATTATTGCTTCTTTCTTTTTCCTACTCCAGCCTTTAACTTGTTTTTCAAATCTTATAGCTTGATTAACATCATTAAACTCATGGTAGAAAACAAGTTCCACAGGTTTTCTTGTATACGTGTAACTTTCAGAATTTAATCCGTCATTATGTTCGTTAATTCTTCTTTCCAAATCATTGATAAAGCCTGTATAGTAAGAATTATCGGAACATTTTACAATGTATACATAATATATTTTCATTCATTAGTGTTTGCTTACTGGCCCTTCGACAAGCTCAGGGTGACACCTCTAATACTAACTGTTTTATTTACTCATGTCAGGCTGAGCTTGTCGAAGCCTTTCCTAACTATTTTATTACGTTAAAAATCTCGTCTACAATCTCTTTTGCGGCATTAGGTTTGGCAAAATATTTCAGATTGTCGGACATTTCTTTTCTTATCCTTTCATTTTCGCAGATTTCTGATAATGTATTCCAGAATTTTTCCTGCATTTCAGTGTCTTTTACCATTCTGGCAGCATTTTTTTCAACCAGGTTCATGGCATTTTTGGTTTGATGGTCTTCCGCTGCAAAAGGGAAAGGTACCAAAAGCACCGGCTTTTGTGCTACAGCCAACTCTGAAATGGCAATAGCTCCGGCTCTGGAAACAATGATATCAGCAGCAGAGTAGGCAAGTTCCATGTCTTTGATGAATTCTTTCAAATGAATGGAAACTGGAAGCTGGAGGCTGGAAGATAATTCTTTGTAATCCAACTTTCCTGTTTGCCAAATTAACTGATATCCTTTTTCTTTCAGATTCTCAATATTTTCTTTCCAGGCATTATTCAATGTTCTGGATCCCAAAGAACCTCCTACAGAAAGAATCGTAAGTTTATCTTTATCCAATCCCATTTTCTCTTTTGCCTGAGCGGTTTCCTGCATTCCTGAAACAATATTCTCACGAATCGGATTTCCCAGAAACTTTATTTTCTCTGTAGGAAAGCCTTCTACTTTTGGGTAGGCTGTGAAAACGGCTTTGGCTTTCTTGCTTAAAATTTTATTGGTTACCCCAGCGTGAGCGTTCTGTTCCTGTATGAAAATCGGAATTCCCATTTTGCTAGCTTCATAAAGAGCAGGTCCACTGGCAAATCCTCCTGTTCCTACAGCAAAATCAGGAGCGAAGTTTTTGATAATCTTTTTAGACTTTGATAAACTTTTCAGAATCTTAAAAGGAAGTCCCAGGTTGGATAACAGATTACCTCTGTCGATTCCTGCGATATCAATTCCTTCAATTTTATAGCCTGCCTGAGGAACTTTTTCCATTTCCATTTTTCCGTTGGCACCAATGAACAAAAATTCTGCATCAGGAAATCTTTTTCTGATCTCATCAGCAATGGCAATGGCAGGGAAGATATGTCCTCCTGTTCCTCCGCCGGATAATAATATTCTTAATTTTTTGTCCATTTTAAGCGATATCGTTTATTTCTGCTATACTTTGTTTTTTGCCCATTCCTTCTTCGTCATAAATCTGAATTCTTGAGCTTATATTTAAAATAATACCTAACTGTAAATAAGTCACCAGCATTGAGGTTCCTCCGTAACTGATCAAAGGCAGAGGCTGTCCTGTTACCGGGATCAGATTCACCGCTACAGCAATATTTACTGAAAGCTGAATAAAAATCATCACCCCGAGGCTGAGCACGAGCAACGATCCAAAGAATGCCGGCATTTTACTGGCGATCATTACAATCCTTATCATCATGATCAGGTATAAACTGATCAGGAATGCGGCTCCTATCACTCCATATTCTTCTACAATCACTGCGAAAATAAAGTCGGAGGCAGATTGCGGAAGCATTTGTTTCAATGCACTTTTTCCTGGCCCCATTCCGGTAATTCCGCCGTGTACAATGGCTGCTTTGGCCTGCATTACCTGATAATTTTTTGCTTTTACACTTTCATCATCTACATCTGCTGTTTTGGCTTTGCTTGATGTAAAGGTTTCAATACGGCTCATCCATGTGTGAACACGGTTTCCACCGATCATATTGGTATTTAAAGCAATCAATAAAAAGAACACAATGGCTACAAATGATGCGGAGATAAATCCTGCAATGTATTTCCAGTGAAGCTGTCCTATGATAAGAACCACCACGGAAACCATTAAAATCATCAATGCCGTTGAGCCGTTATCTTTGGCTACCAATACAAAAACAAGCAGGATAGGCCCGAAAATATACATGATATTCTCTATCGGAAGCCTTTCCCTGGTGATCTTTTTGGTCAGATACCTGCACAGATAGATGATCAGCATTAAAAAGGCAAATGATGAAGGCTGAAAAGAGATTGGTGTTCCCGGAATTTTCAGCCATCTGGAAGCACTGGCTCCATCAATGGTTTGTCCGGTAAACATGGTAACAACCAACAGAATAATCATCAGGCCGAGCAAAATACTGCTGAGCTTTCCGATGTATTCATATTTTATAGTTCCTACCAGTCTCATAATGGCTAGTCCCAGAACTACAAAGAACATATGTTTGATAACGTGGCCTGTTGTGGTCCCGTTATTGACTATGTATTCGAGATTTGAACTTGCAGAGTATACCGGGAAAATAGAGAAAATGGAGATCACAAGGATGACCATCCAAAGTACTTTATCGCCCTTTAGAAATTCAAATCTGCTTTCTGTGTTCTGTTCGTCCATATTTAATGCTATTGGCTAATGGCTAGTGGCCATTGGTATTTAATACCTGTTCTTTAAACTGGCGTCCTCTGTCTTCATAGCTTTTGAACAAGTCAAAGCTTGCGCAGCATGGAGATAATAAGACGGTATCGCCTTTTTTAGCCAGTGATTTTGAAATTCTCACTGCTTCTTCCATGCTTGAAGTATCATAAATAAGCTCTTTTTTATCTTTAAAGAAATCGATGATCTTCTTGTTATCTATTCCAAGGCAAACGATTGCCTTTACTTTTCTTTTGACTAAATCTTCAATTTCGGTATAGTCGTTTCCTTTATCTAATCCACCAACAATCCATACGGTTGGTGTTTTCATACTTTCTAAAGCGTAGTAAGTGGCATTTACATTGGTTGCTTTACTGTCGTTGATGTATTTTACGTTATCAATTTCAGTAACGAACTCCAATCTGTGTTCTACGGCCTGGAAAGTCATCAATGAATGTCTGATGCTTTCATTGTTGATTTTTAATATCTTACCGGCAATAGAAGCTGCTAAGCTGTTGGCCACATTGTGATTTCCCAATAGAGACAATTCTTCAACTTTCATTGCGAATTCGTCTTTCATTTTAACCACAATTTCATCATCATTCACAAAACCTCCTTCCGTTAATTTCTCTTTGGTTGAGAAAGGAATCATTTTCGCCTTTATTTCAAGCTTTTCCAGAAGATTTTTACTCATTTCATCATCCTTATTGTAGATGAAGAAGTTATCATTCTCCTGATTTTCTGTGATTCGGAATTTGGCCAATGCATATTCTTCATAATTGTAGTTGTACTGATCCAGGTGATCCTGAGACAGATTCAACAATAAAGAAATATAAGGTCTGAAATTCTGAATATCATCCAGCTGGAAAGAGCTTACCTCCAGTACATAATATTCATGGTTTTCATCTGCCACCTGCTTGGCAAAGCTGTATCCGATGTTTCCTCCTAAACCTACATTCAATCCGTCATTTTTCAGGATATAGTAGATCAGGGAAGTTGTGGTTGTTTTTCCGTTGCTTCCGGTAATGGCGATGATTTTGGCATCTGTAAATTCAGAAGCAAATTCAATTTCAGAGGAAAGTCTGATTCCTTTTTCATGAATTTTATTGATGATGTCTGCCTTTTTCGGAATTCCCGGGCTTTTTACGATCCAGTCAGCATTTAAAATCCTTTCTTCATCATGGTTTCCTTCTTCAAATTCAATTTCATTTTCGGTAAGAAACTGCTTATAGTTATCCTTAATGGCTCCTTTATCTGAAAGAAATACTTCCAGACCTTTCTTTTTAGCCAGATAAGCAGCTCCGCATCCGCTTTCTCCACCTCCTAAAACAACTATTTTCATATTATAAAAGCTTTATGCTATAGGCTTTAAGCTTTAGGCTTATTGCTTACAGCTTTTATTTTTTATCTCATTTTTAATGTGATCAGACATACAATGGCCAATATTACTCCGATGATAATCATTCGGTTCACGATTTTACTCTCGTGGAATCCTTCCTTTTGATAGTGATGGTGTAATGGTGACATTTTGAAGAGTCTGTTGTTTTGAGCATATTCCAGCCCATATTTTCTTTTTCTGTATTTGAAAACAACTACCTGAAGCATTACAGACAGGTTTTCAATTAAGAAGATTCCGCATAATACAGGAATCAGCAATTCTTTTCTTAAAATGATGGCCAAAACGGCAATTACTCCTCCCAGCATCAAACTTCCGGTATCTCCCATGAAAACCTGTGCAGGATAGGTATTGTACCAGAAGAATCCAATTACGGCACCTACCATTGCCACTGCAAAAATGGTGGTTTCTCCCATATTCGGAAGGAACATGATATTCAGATAATCTGCAAAGATGATGTTCCCTGAAAGATAGGCGAAAAGAGCCAGCGTGAGGAGTATAATGGCACTTGTTCCTGCTGCCAGACCATCAATTCCATCGGTGATATTCGCTCCGTTTGAAACGGCTGTTACAATGAAGATCACGATCGGAATAAAGACAATCCATGCCCACTCATGGGCATCTTTATCATTCATCCAGAATAAAATTCCACTATAATCGAATTCATTATTTTTGGCAAAAGGAACAGTGGAAACGGTAATTTTTTCTGTAGGCATAAAGTTTTGCTCTACATTGTTCCTGTTTACCACTTTAGCATCTGCATATTTTCTTTTAACGGTAATATCCGGGTGGAAATACATTGTAATTCCGACAATTAGCCCTAATCCGACCTGACCAACAATTTTGAATTTACCACTTAAACCGTCTTTATTTTTTTTAATTTTCTTTAAGTAATCATCAAGGAAACCAATAGCACCCATCCAGAACATAGAAACTAACAACAGCACAATGTACACATTGGTAATTCTTGTAAACAGCAATACCGGAATGATGGTTGCCAAAATAATAATAAGCCCTCCCATTGTAGGAGTTCCTTCTTTTTGTTTCTGCCCATCCAATCCCAGATCACGCACCAATTCTCCCATTTGTTTAGTTCTCAGGTAATTGATTACTCTTTTCCCGTAGACAAGAGCAATAATCAATGAGAACAGTACAGCCATTCCGGCACGGAAGGAAATGTATTTTAACATTCCTAATCCCGGAACGTGAATTCCATGGTTGGTTAGATATTCGTATAGATAGTATAGCATGTTTCTGTTTTTTATTATTTAAAAATTTAATTTATTTAAAGATTTAAAGATTGGGCTTCTCAATATTTTCACTTAAATACTTAATAAACTTTGATATGTTTGAAGAAACTTCTCTTGAAAGGACAATAATTTCTTCCGCTTTATTTTCGTCACCTAATTTTAATCTTTTACTTACAATCAGCATGCTTTTGACTTCAGCACAGCTGCCTTTCGCAATTTTTAAATATCTAATAAATTGTCTGTTATTATTATATTCTGAGCCTTCTGCAATATTATTACTTATAGAAAAACTCGCTCTTTTTATCTGGTTATTAAATTCATATTCTTTTTCAAAACTTTGACTTTGAAGAAAAATATAGACTTTTTCAATAAGATCTAAGCTTTTGATGTATACAGGAAAATTTTCAAAATTCTTTGTCATTATCAAATTTTTAAATCTTTAAATGAATTCAATCTTTCAATCTATTTGGACATTAATTTCCAAAGCTCATTAATTACTTCTTTGTCGTCAAAATGATGTTTCACACCATTGATCTCCTGATAGTTTTCGTGGCCTTTTCCGGCAACTAAAACGATATCTTTAGGTTCTGCAAACTTGATGGCCATTTTTATGGCTTCTTTTCTGTCCGGAATTGAAGTGTATTTACTGAAGTTCTGTGGTTCAACGCCTGCTTCAATTTCTTTGATGATCTGTGCAGGATCTTCTGTTCTCGGATTATCTGAAGTGATGATTGCCAGGGTTGATTTTTTAGTGGCAATATTTCCCATTTCAGGTCTTTTGGAGTGATCTCTGTCTCCTCCGCAGCCGAATACGGTGATTAATCTTTCGTTTTTGGTTCTGATATCGTTGATGCTGTCCAGAATGTTTTCCAAAGCATCCGGAGTGTGTGCATAATCTACGATAAAGAAAATTCCACCATCGGATTTGAAGGTTTCAAATCTTCCGGAAACTCTTTTTAATTTGCTGATAGCCTGAAGAATTTCATCCTGCTCAAAACCTAGTTCAGCAGCAATTCCAAAGACAAGCAGTAAATTATATACATTGAATTTCCCGGTTAATGTCGTCCAGAACTCTTTTCCGTTGAAGTTCAACAACATTCCGTTGAAATCCACTTCCAATAATTTCCCGTGATAGTCTGCCATGGTTTTCAAAGCGTAAGACTTCTTTTTAGCCTTGGTGTTCTGAAGCATGACATTCCCGTTTTTGTCATCCACATTGGTGATGGCAATAGCGGTATCTTCTAATTGATCAAAGAATCTTTTCTTTGTTTTTAAATATTCTTCGAACGTTTTATGATAATCTAAATGATCATGAGTAAGGTTGGTGAAGCCCGCTATTTTGAAGTGTAATCCTTCAATTCTGTTTTGGGCAATTCCATGTGAGCTTACTTCCATGAAAGCAAATTCACATCCTTTTTCAACAGCTTCCGCTAAAATCCTGTTGATGGTAATCACATCAGGAGTGGTGTGGGTAGCCGGAATAACCTCTTCACCAATTCTGATTTCAACAGTAGAAAGTAAAGCGGCCGGATATCCAAGGTTTTTAAAAACATCAAAAAGAAGGGTCGAAACGGATGTTTTTCCGTTAGTTCCTGTAACTCCTATCAGTTTTAATTTCTGAGAAGGATTTCCATAGAAGTTTGAAGCAAGATGACCAAGGGCTTTAGAAGAATCTTTTACCTGAACATAGGTTACATTTTCCACCAATGTTTCAGGGAATTCTTCGCAAACAATTGCGGTAGCTCCCTTTTCAATAGCAGAGGCAATGAATGAATGTCCATCCACCACTGTTCCTCTCATGGCAATATAAAGAGAGTTTTTTGTAACCTTTCTGCTGTCGATCACCAACTCAGTTACCTCACGGTTGCTATCGCCGTGGATTTCCAGTACTGGGATTCTGTTTACTAATTCTGTTATAATCATCTTTATCAATAAGGCTTTGCCCTATTCCGGTTTAATGGATCTTCCGAACCTTGTTTTAATTTTGCAGAGATAAATAAATTCTCTGGTTTTTACTTATCGTGGTGCCTTCCAGAGGGAATTGTTCTTTGATTCTTCCGACTCCTTTATAATCGACACGGTAGCCTAAGTTTTCCAACTGTGGGATTACATTTTTCCCGATTAATCCTACCACATTAGGCATTTGTTTATCATTGACCGCTACTTTGACATTAGGCTCCACCATTTTGCTAAGGTTTACCTTTTTGTCTACAAGCATTTCTTTTTCAATATTCTGAGGCGTTTTCAGGAATGTTTTTCCTGCAATTTCCTTAAACACCGGCGCTGAAACGGAACCTCCATAAAATCCTTTTGCGGTATTGGGTTCACTGATCATGACATAGCATGTATATTTTGGAGCATCAGCCGGATAAAATCCCGCAAATGATGCACGGTACTTCATTGGGCCAGGCAGCCAGTATTCAAATCTTGCGGTACCTGTTTTTCCTGCCATTTTCAGGTTGGGAGTAAAGATGCTTCGTCCGGTTCCTTTTTCTACTGCTTTGGTTAATGCACTGGTCATCATTTTAATAGCTTTCTCCGAAGCCATTTTGTTTACCATTACTTCAGGTTTTGCGCTGTACATCACTTTTCCGTCTTTCATGATTTTATCAATGAATAAGGGCTTAAGCATTTTTCCTCCGTTGGCAACTCCGTTGTAGAAGGTTGTCAGCTGCAGCAGATTGATGTTGGAAGAATATCCGTAAGAAATAGAAGCCAGTGTTGCGGCATTCCATCTTTTATTTTGCGGTGTTACGATCTTCGGTTTTGTGATTCCCGGAAGCTCGATATCCATTTTATCGAATAATTTCCAACGTTTCAGGTGATCAAGGAAAATCTGTGGCTTTTCAGCATAATACTTTGTGATCAGCTTAGCTGTACCCACATTACTGGACTTCGCCAACACATCACTGATATCGTATGTTCCTCCACCGTGGCCGTCAGAGATTCTTTGTTTTGCATATACCCAAACTCCGTTTCCTACATTTACTGTTGTATTTTCATCAATGAATCCGTCATCCATTGCTGCTAAAAGAGAAATGGTTTTAAAAGTAGATCCAGGTTCGATATTATCTTTCAGGGCATAGTTGTAAGAGTCTTCATAATCTCCTGATTCTGTTCTTCTTAAATTAACAAGAGCACGTACTTTTCCGGTTTCAACTTCCATGACAATTACGGTGCCATGTTTGGCTTCGAAATTAATCAGCTGTTTCTCAAGAGCAGAGTGTGCAATGTCCTGAATTCTAAGATCTAAAGTCGTATAAACATCCTCACCGTCTACCGGCTCCTGAACCTTCCAGAAGTCGATAGGTTTCCACTGGGAAGAATTGATTCTTTGTTCGAGTCTTTTGCCGTCTGTCCCGGTTAAATATTTTGAGAAAGCACCTTCCAGTCCGGATTTAAGTTCACCGTTGTCCATACCGATGGTTCCGGCTCCGATTTCTGATGTTGCTAACTCTCTTTTATAGTTTCTGTCAACGATAAATCCCCCTTTATTTTTACCTTTTTTGAAGATCGGGAACTTTCGGATTCTGTCATATTGATCAAAATCAAGTCCTTTCACCAAAGTGTAGTACTGGTTTTTCTTTTTTTTCTGCTCGTCAAACTTCTTTCTGAATTCACTTCTTGGTTTTCCGAACATTTTGCTCAGAGAATCAGTAAGCGCTCCGATGTTGTTGGTGTACACCGTATCTTTCATTGTTTTGAAGTCAAGATAGATGTCGTATCGCATTACAGTGGTTGCAAGGATAGAGCCGTCAGAGGCAAAAAGGTTTCCGCGGGCCGCTTTTAAAGTGGCCTCACGATAGTTTTTATTAATGTAATCATCTTTTATTTCCTGGACATTGGTATTCTGAAGGATCACAATCCTTGCCAAGAACATTACAAACACGCACAAAGCTACCACTGCAAAGAGGTAGCCCCATCGTAACGTTTTCTTACGTTTATTGTCGTATTCATTTTGCTTTTGCATCTGTACTATCCAGTTTTATTAGCAATTTGTGAGGGTGGTTTTCCAGGGTCATCAATGAATCCCGTGCAACCTCTTTCCCCAGTTCTGATTCCATTTTTACTTTGATCAGCTTACTTTGAGCGTAAGCGTTCCGTGATTTGTATTCTTCTGTTTCTTCCTTTAAGGCGTTTACAATTTTTATTTTTTTATTGACGAGATGGTTAGTATAAATCATGGCCATCATCAGAACGAACAAGAGAAGAAAATACTTGTAATGTATTTTGATCTCATCACGATTCAGAAAATTTCCTTTTATAATGTCTATAAAAGTGAGTCTTTTCTGAGGGCGATTTGTTGTTCTTTTTGCCAATTTATTATGTCAATTTGATTCGCAGTGAATTTACTTCGCGTCAATAGTCAGTTTTATTTTGCTAAATGATTCACGATTCACTCATTCACATTTATACTTTAATTCCCGTTCTCATCTTGGCACTTCTTGCTCTTGAGTTTTCTTCAATCTCCTTTTCATCAGGAATGATCGCTTTACTCTTGATCAGTTCAAATGCCTTTTTATAATTTCCGTAGATATCTCTTTCCGGTTCTCCTTCAAACATTCCGTTTTTCAGGAATCTTTTTACCAAACGGTCTTCCAGAGAGTGGTAAGAAATAACGACTAATCTTCCTTCCGGTTTCAACACATTAAAAGCCTGAACCAACATTTCTTTCAATACTTCAAGCTCCTGGTTGACTTCAATTCTTACTGCCTGGAAGAGCTGGGCATAGAACTTATTCACTTTGTGAGGCGGAATGTAGCTGAACAATTTTTTCAGATCTTCCGTGGTTTCTATACTTTTTGTTTTTCTGTGATGAACAATTTCTCTCGCCAGCTTCCTTGCTTCTCTCAATTCTCCATAGTGGTAAAAAATGTCTGCAAGTTCTTCTTCCTCATATTCATTAATCACTCTTTTGGCATCAAGATTCTGCATCACATTCATTCTCATATCCAAAGGAGCATTGCTTCTTGTTGAGAATCCTCTGTCTGCTTCATCAAACTGATGGGAAGACACACCTAAGTCTGCCAAAACACCATCTACCTGTGAAATGCCATACATCAGCAAGGAGTTTTCCAGGAATCTGAAATTCTGATTCACTAATGTAAACCTTGGGTCATCAATTGTATTTTTAAGTGCATCCAGATCCTGATCAAAACTGAACAATCTCCCTTTGTCGGAAAGTCTGCTCAGGATTTCTCTTGAGTGGCCTCCGCCTCCAAAGGTGCAGTCCACATATATTCCGTCAGGATTCGTCACCAAATCATCAACACTCTGCTTCAACAAAACGGGGTTATGATACATGCTTAATTGTGTTTTTTATTTACTACTAATCAATTAATAACCTACTGCTATTATTCTTCATCGAAAGAGCCCATCACATCTTCGGCAAGGCTTGCAAAATCAGCTTCGTTGGTGGCAATTACCTTTTCATAGGCTTCTTTATCCCAAATCTCAAAGAGTTCTCCTGCGCTGGTGATCACAATATCCTTCTGAAGATTTGCGAAAACCGTAAGATCTTTCGAGATCTGTAATCGTCCTGCATTATCCAACTCTACTGTTTTTACTCCTGCCGTAAACATTCGTATGAAATCAGCATTCTTTTTTATGAATCTGTTCAGTTTATTAATTTTACCCATCAGTTTGTCCCATGCATTCATAGGATAAACTTCCAGACAAGGTTGGAACACAGATCTTTTGACTACAAACGCCTTATCGTCGAAGTTTTCCATCTGTTTGATTAAAGATGAAGGAACTTTTAAGCGGCCTTTGTCGTCAATTTTACACTCATATGTCCCAATGAAATTTTTCATTTGGGACAAATTTATATAATAATTTCCAAAATTTCCCACTTTTTCCCACTTTTTGACTCAATGTTAATAAGTTTTATTAAAGATTGAATTTCAATAATGTAAAATACTGATATGAAGAGACTTGTTGAAAGTGTTATCTAAGCCATAATAGAGAGGTTCTGAAAAAAAAAGTTAAAAAGGAGAATATTATATTATTTTTATCTTAAATTAGGATTATCAAAATTTTTTTGAGGTTTAATTTGTATTTTTGCAGGGCTTTATTAAGGCGTTTTATGATATTTAGTACAAAAAAAGAAAAGAAATATTCCTATGTAGAAGCGGGAGAAGGACATCCATTAGTGCTGTTGCACGGGTTAATGGGTGGTTTGAGTAATTTCGATAAAATGGTAGATTTTTTTTCGGATAGAGGCTTTAAAGTATATGTTCCTCAGCTGCCGATCTATGATCTGCCGGTACTCAATACGAATCTTACCACGATTGCAAAATATATTATCAAGTTTATAGAAAGTCATATTTCCGGTCCCGTAACTATTGTAGGAAACTCAATGGGTGGGCATGTAGGACTTATATTGACTTTGGCGAGACCTGATCTGGTTAAGAATCTTGTTCTTACTGGAAGCTCCGGTCTTTATGAAAGAACTTTCGGAGACAGCTTTCCAAGAAAAAATGACCGTTCTTATATCAGAAAGAAAACAGAAGAAGTTTTCTATGATCCAAAGGTGGCCACAGAAGATCTTGTAGATGAAGTTTTTGCAGTCGTTAATGACAGAATGAAGGGAATAAAGACGGTAATGCTGGCAAGAAGTGCCATCAAACACAACATGCTGAATGATCTTCCGAAGATTGTGACACCTACCTGTCTGATCTGGGGTAAACAGGATAATGTCACTCCACCGGAAGTGGCAGAAGATATGCACAAGTTTATTCCGAATTCCGATTTATTCTGGATTGACAAATGCGGCCATGCTGCCATGATGGAAAAGCCGGATGAATTCAATGAAATCCTGTATAACTGGATAAAAGATAAAGTTTAAAACATATAATGACCATTAAGAGCTTTTCTTAATGGTTTATTTTTCTAAAATACATTCAAAAATGATTATCAAAACAGCAGAGTTTGTAAAGAGCAGTGGAAAATGGCAGGAATGCCCTGAACCCAATATTCCCGAATATGCTTTTATCGGAAGGTCGAACGTAGGAAAGTCATCACTGATCAATGCCATGATGAATCATAAAGATCTGGCCAAGACATCGCAGACTCCCGGGAAGACCCAGCTGATCAATCATTTTTTAGTGAACGAGAACTGGTATCTTACCGATTTACCTGGATATGGTTATGCAAAGGTTTCAAAAGTCCAGCGAAAGGATTTTGAAAAGCTGATCACCAATTATATTCTGAACAGAAGAAATCTGGTCAACCTTTTTGTATTGGTAGATGTAAGGCATACTCCGCAGAAAATCGATCTGGAATTTATCCAGTGGTGTGGTGAAAGTGGAATACCGTTTTCCATTGTCTTCACAAAGGCAGATAAACTGAAACCGAATGCCGTTATCAAAAATGTTGAAGACTATAAAGCTGAACTTCATAAAACATGGGAAGATCTTCCCGAATTGTATATCACCTCAGCAGAAAAGAAAGAAGGAGGAGATAAAATTCTTGACTTTATCCAAAAGACCAATGAGTTTTTAACTAATAATAATATAAGTTTCGATGAGTAATATGATCTGGAAAATCAAAACATTTGATGAGTTTACTGTTCCGGAACTATATGCAGTACTGAAAGCCCGTATTGATGTTTTCGTTATCGAGCAAAATTGTCCTTATCCTGATCTGGATAATTATGACCAGAAAGCCGTTCATATCTGGGCTGAAGAAGAGGGACAGGTACTGGCCTACTGCCGGATTTTTGATAAAGGAATAAAGTATGATGAAACTTCTATAGGAAGGGTTCTGACCACAGAGCTGGCGAGAGGAAAAAGCCTCGGTAAACAGTTGATACAATATGCCGTAGAAACTATAGAAAACCGTTTTCACACTTCTGAAATCAAAATATCCGCACAGGATTATCTTTTAAGATTTTACAGCGGGTTCGGATTTGTAGATACAGGGAAAAAATATCTGGAAGATGATATTCCGCATACGGAAATGATAAGAAAGTAAAAAGGTATCTCAGACGAGGTACCTTTTTCGAACTGTATAAAATTATATTGGGTGTTATTAGTTTTTTTCATCATTTCTTACATCAAAAGTAAGTCTATTGTGAAAAAGAACCTTACGGAAAACCGTAATTAACTTAATTTTTTAATATTAATTGCAGTTGGTACAATATGATCTGTCCACATATTGTTTGCTGCTTCCTGAATAATAATAACATCCTCCTCTGGATCCTACATATAATTGTTGACCATTATACGAACATCCTTTACTGGAAGTGTATGATCTTGCATAAACTTGTCTTTTCGACTTGTTTTTTTTTATTCATCTTACTTTTTCTGGGTTTTTTGCCAGAAAGTTCTTTGATAAAAATCACATTGGTGCTATAAGCTGAAAGGCTGTCGGGAAATAATATTGCTAAACCAAAGAGGCCTGTAAAAAATAGTTTTTTCATGGTATTTATTTAATTTTTAATTATCCTCGATGAATAATTGCTTCATTTAATGCGTTTACAATTTTTTGAATGTAATCTCTGTCTTTTGATACAATACTATTAACTTCTCCAGCATTTGTGCTTATTCGTACTGCATATTGATTTTTAATAGTAAAAAACCACCAAAAACCTAGAATTAAAATTATTATTCCCATCCAAAAAAACTCTTTTGAGAAAAGGAGTATAAAACCTACAATGATCAGTAGAAGGGCCTTGTTTTTACTTTTAATAATTTCAAAAATATAAACAGAAGAGATATTCCTCATAGCATATGTTTTTGAATGTGTTATATATCTTGACTGCGTAACTTTTATAGAGCTGTCATGATAAAATATTGTTTCATTTTGGGTGATCGCTTCCATTATTTAGTATTTTTAATTATTGTAAAGGTTTAGATCAAAATCCTAATTCTGAGACTTTCGAAAAGCTATCTGTGAACTCATAAAATTATTTATTGATTAACATCCCAAAAGTACAATCCTCTAAAAACCAATCCTTACGGAAAACCGTAAAGCAAAAACCTTCCAAAAAATGAAAGGTTTGTATACGAAAATGACTCTGATAAAGTTTAAATTATTCCCAGATCTTTACAAAAAGCAACAAGCTGTTCATTACTTGTTATTTGAAGATCTTCTTTCATACTGTTGAGTTTTTTCTCTACGCTGCTTAAGCTGTTGGGCTTAATATCGTTATTCTGAAGATAAACTGGTATATTTTTCTGTAAAACTCCCTGCGATAAGAGAGACACCAAAGTAATGTCATAGTTGGAAAACTCATAATTGTTGAGCTTCTTTACTTCCTGTTTAAGATCCAGGGAAAGATAATTTTCATTCACGTAGGTAGAAGCGATTGCTTTTTTCAGTTCTTTTGAATCATTTCTGGCCTTACGGACAAAACCATTGATTTTGTATTCATTAAACAGGCTATCTATAATCCCGGATCTGTGCTCAGCTGAAAATACAATAACTTTCAGCGAAGGATGAAGCTCTCTAACGGTTTTTATCAGTTCTTTTCCATCTTTAAGATTCTGTATATTATGGTCTTCTTCAAAAGAAAGGTCTGTAATTAACAAATCATAAAGATCATCTTCACGAATGGATTTTTGAATTTTAGCTAATGCATCATCACAATAATAAACATAATCTGTGTTGGAAATATGAAGGTCTTCTAATGTTTTCTGTACAGAAATACTGCTGCTTTCGTGATCTTCAGCTATTAAAATTTTTTTGAACATTCTTTTTCTTTTTTAAGAAGCAGGAAATGAAATATAAATTTTCAATCCCTTTTCGGTTTCAGTGTCAAAAATAATTTCTCCATGAATAGTTTCAATACGGGAATCCGTATTTGTTAAACCATTTTTGTAGATAATTCCTCCCGGGATACCGATGCCATTGTCTGTATACTGAATTTGTATGATGTTATTTTTTCTTTCAAATTTAAAGGCAACAAGGGTGGCATGACTGTGTTTTTTCATGTTGATAAGAAGTTCCCGCATCACCTGATAGATTTCTTCCCGGGTAAAATCATTCAAGGTCTTCCATATAGTTTCGTCGTTTCCGGCAAGATAAGTTTTTACATTTTCATTATTAAACGATGCAATAAGGGTAGATATTCTTTTACTGAATTCCGGCTTATTTTCAGAAGCGGTCTTCTCATAAGAAATATCCCTGGACTTTTCGTAGACAAATTCCAGCTCATCAAGTACTCTTTCTTTGTCAAAATCTTCCTGATTTTCGATCTTCGTCATCACCTGGTAAATCCCATTGGCCACCACATCATGTACTTTTTTGGAAAGATGAAGTTGATTTTCTTTTATTCTTAATTCATTTTCCCGCTGCAGCCCTTTTTTTCTTCTCTTGTAAACAATCCAGCCGCCAATCAGAGTTAAAGACAGAATTCCTAAAACTACATTCTGCTTCAGAATCCTGTTTTGTTTTTGAACAGTAATAATTTTTAACTTTTGGTTTTCTGCGTTCTTCTTTTCTACATCAAATTCTATTAATGCAAATCTGTTTTTTGCTTTATCTTTAGATAGCTGGATGCTGTCATTCAGATACTGATATTCTGCAAAATAGTCTTGTAAGTTGCTTTTTGTATCACTTTTTACCAGAAATTCGATGGCTTCTATCCTGTCACCTGGATTTTTGATTACTTTTGCTAAAAGATATTTTTGATGGTTATGATACAAGGCTTTTGATTTATCCGAGTGTAAGTAATACTCAGCAAGATGAGAATGACTGGATATCATACCCGCTTTATCGTTGATTTTTTGTCTGAGAGCAAAAGCTTTTAACAGATTGGGTTCTGCATTGTAGTTTTTGTTTTCAAGCCAGCTTATATAACTGTAATTATCTAAAATCCGGGCATAATCAATCTCATTTTTTTGCAGGTTTTTTTCCTTAAGAAGAGATTGATAGATATGAATTGCCTTCGGATAATTTTTCAGTTTTCCGTAGGTGTCTGCAATGTTATTTTTAATAGTGATTTTCTGAGAATTATCCGAACTCAGCTGTAAAGCTTTATGATACCAGTTGAGAGCCTCAGAATAATGCTTGAGATTTTTTTCAGATATTGCAAGGTTATTATAAATGGAAGGAAGATAGGCAGAGTCTCTGGGCAGTTTTAAAAAGGACAATGCATCGATAGCTCTTTCATTACTGCTAAGGTAATCTCCGATATCATTGAGGATAATAGCCTTGATAATTAAACACGATGCAATATCAGCTGAATCATTTTTTAGCTTATAAATGCTCTCTGCTTTAGATAGAAGGGTAAATGCCTTTTCATTATCATTATTATATAAAGCTGCCGCTTCATTATACATTTTGTCCGCTTCAGTGGAAGGGGCTTTTACCGGAGGATTTCTGTTTTCAGAAAAATTGCAGCTAATGAATAAAAGAAAAATTCCTACAAATTTAAAACCGGGATACATGATAATAATTGATAACAACTAAAGATATTAAAAAAAGGACAATTTTCATTGCCCTTTTGTTTAATTATTTTTTTGGAGGCAAAATCTGCCCTGTTTCTCCACTGGTGTCTTCCGGAGCCATTCCTGTTTCGGTTGTAAAACTCATTGTAGAGGATTCGTAGTTATTGTTATCAGTTGCTGTTGTATTGGCATTACTATCTGAAAATGCTAAGCCTAATAGCATCATTATAATTTGGATCATTTCCTTTAAAATTTTCGAAATTGAAATCGTATTTCTTCCTCTCACGATGCATTGATCATGAGCTGTACACTGTTAAAATTTCGAAGCGCTTCTTAATTTTTTAGGGAAGTGAACCTTTAAAAACGGAGGCGAAACATCTGCTTCCCGATCCGGAGTTTAATCTCTGTTTTCTCTGGTTTTTTTGAAATCAGTTTTTGGTCATGTTTTGTTGATTTCTAAGGCAAATTTGCGGTAAAAAAGAATAGAGATGTTAGACAAAACATAGACATCAATAGACAGTAATGAAGTGTGGAGTTATTACGGAAATCCGTAATGAGGTATGACTGAAAATCATCTACTTTGTAATGCCCGAAAACACTGTTTATGTCCAAGAAAAAACTACTGATTAATGAAGTATTTGAGCAGGCAAGAAAAGAGTCGGAGAAAACCACAAAAAGTGGATTGGCTTCTTATCTGCATCTTTGTTTTATTGATAATCTGAAATTCTATGATATTTCAGAGAAAACATTCATACGATATTATGAAGACTTTGTAGAAGGGAACAGCTGCAGGAATATTGAGGCAGAGAGGCTCAACAAGATGAGCCAGTATATAGGCTATAAAGACTTCAATGATTTTTCAAGGACTTTTATCAGAAATGATGAAAAAAAGAATCTGACCACGGTAAAAATAAGTGTGGATCAGGATGAGGAGGTTATATCAGAGAGGCTGTCTAAAATTAATATTAATATCATTAATGAGCAGCATTTTAAAATGCCGGAGTTTGCCAGACAAAATAGTTTTGGTCTCTTAGGGATATTAATGCTTGGAGGATTTTTGATCGGAAATTATTACTGCTCATCAGGAAACAGAAATGTATATGAACCATTCGGTTTTTTGACTCTTCCCGCAGTTGAAAAGAATTGTATGTACTGGGATCAAAATGAATATAAGCTTGCCGATTGCAATGAAGAAAATCTTGTATTGAATATTGTTCCTAAGGATGATATTCGGATTAAGTACTTTAAACGGGTTACAAGAAAAGATACACTTACAGTAGAAAATGCTTTGGGAAAAATGTGGTATTCAAAAGTCAGAGGGAAAGTTGAGTTTTTTACTATGGATGGAGTTGATCCGGAAAACAAAAAAGAATTAAAACCAGCCACAGAATACATCATTAGAAAATATTCGGGTAAACACGAAATGATACAGGCAGAATAGACTTCCTTCACCAATATTTAAAATTCAACAGGAATGTTTCCCGGTATACGCATGTTTGCATCAAACAAGAAGCGAAGAGGTTCCTCTTCGCTTCTGTTATTTTTATATTGATTGTAAATGTCCGAATTACATTTTGTTTTATTCTGCATTCAGCATTCCCATCTCTCCGAAGTGTTTTTTAAACTTCTGGATTTTTGGTCCCACTACAGCGCTGCAATACGGCTGTGTCGGATTTTCATTATAATACCCCTGATGATATTGTTCTGCCGGCCAGAATTTGTCAAATTTCGTTAATTCCGTTACATAGGTACCAGCCCATCTTCCCGATTCCTGAGATACTTTAATGGCTTCTTCGGCTTTTGCCTTCTCTGCATCATCTTTATAGTAAATCACAGAACGGTACTGGGTTCCGATGTCATTTCCCTGTCTGTTCAGTTGGGTGGGATCATGAAGGAAGAAAAACACATCCATCAGCTGTTCATAAGAAATAACTGACGGATCATAAGTAATCTGTACCACTTCCGCATGTCCGGTTTCTCCTGTACAGACTTCCTGATAAGTCGGATTGTCTTTATGTCCACCTGAATATCCTGAAATAGCAGATTGTACCCCTTTCAGCATATTGAAACAGCTTTCCACGCACCAGAAACATCCGCCTCCGAAAGTAATCTGTTCTAAATTATTATTGTCCATTGTAGGTAATTATATTGTTTTATGATCTCTTCCTTTATCCGGAAAAGCTGATCAAAAATAGGAAAAACTTTTTCATTTGAACACGATTTTATGTCTGAAACGTAAATTACAATGATAGATGTGACAAATGGTTTTCAAACACAAATAACACCAATGTTTTCACAAATCACCACAAGAAAATATAGGATAATCATCTGTGAAAATCTGTGCGATCTGTGGTCAAAATGGATTCAATACAAATGTGAATGGTTGATGTCTGAGATAGCTTAAAACAGTTGGTATTAGCGCTGTCATGCTGAGCTTTGTCGAAGCATTTTAATTTTAAACACGAATAACACGAATGTTTTTCACAAATCATCACAAGAAAATATAGGATAATCATCTGTGAAAATCTGTGCGATCTGTGGTCAAAATGGATTCAATACAAATGTGAATGGTTGATATCTGAGACATTTTAAAGCAGCCGGTATTAGCACTGTCATGCTGAGCTTAGTCGAAGCATTTTAATTTTAAACACGAATAACACGAATGTTTTCACAAATCATCACAAGAAAATATAGAATAATAACCTGTGAAAATCTGTGCAATCTGTGGGAACAAAAAAAGCACCCTAAGAGGATGCTCTGAATTATTTAAAATAGCGTTCAGTTATTTTTCCCAAACCAAAGCACTTGCTCCAAGAATGGCAGCATCTGCTTCGTCAAGCTCACTGAATACCAGTTTTACCTTATTTCTGAAAATAGGAAGAAGGTTTCTCTCCATATGCAGTTTAGCAGGCTTTAAGATAAAATCTCCCGCTTTGATTACTCCTCCAAACAGAAGAATAGCTTCCGGTGAAGAGAACATAACAAAATTAGCCAGGGCTTCACCCAGTTTCTGACCCGTATATCTGAAAACCTCAATCGCAATAGGATCTTCCTTGATAGCACATTCGTATACTGTTTTAGAATTGATCGCATCTTCAGGATATTGGTTCAACATGGATTCCGGAAATTCCGCCCTCATTTTTTTGGCTGTAATGGTAATTCCTGTAGCAGAAGCATACGCTTCCAGACTTCCTTCTGATCCTGTGCTCCAATGCTTTCTACCACCCGGTTTTACAATCGTATGACCCAATTCTCCGGCAAACCCGTCATGTCCATAGATTAAACTTCCATTGGCAATGATTCCGCTGCCTACCCCTGTTCCCAGTGTAATCATGATGAAATCCTTCATTCCTCTTGCTGCTCCGAAAAGCATTTCTCCAAGAGCTGCCGCATTGGCATCATTGGTTACTGTACAAGGAAGATTGAATTTTGCCGTCATCAGTTCAGCGAAAGGAATAACGCCTTTCCAGGGAAGGTTAGGAGCAAGTTCTATCGTTCCTTTGTAGTAGTTTGCATTAGGTGCGCCTACTCCAATTCCGTCAAAGTGTGCTTCAGTTCCATACTTTTCCATCATTGGATAAACATGGTCATATAAAGCATCAATGAAATCCTCAACTTTGTCATAAGCATCGGTTCTCAGGTTTCCTTTATCCAGAACTTCTCCACGGTGGTTTACGATTCCGAATTTAGTATTGGTTCCGCCGATGTCAACTCCAAGGGCAACTTGTTTTGATAAATCTATTAATGACATTTCTATTATTAAATTCTAGGGGCTAAAATTATAAAAAAGATTGTATTAATGGATTATTAATAGGGTTTTATTTAATATGTTAAACCGTTTTTACTATTTTTTTCTTTTTTCTGCCCCACCATATCATAAATCCGGTAACCGGAAGCGAGGCACAAATGATACTTACAATAAATGCAATGATCTTGGTAGGAAGTCCCAGAATAGCACCTACGTGAATATCATAATTGGCGTTCACAACCTTTTCTCCGAAGTTTTTGTCTTTCGGGTCATGAGTATGCAGCAATTCTCCTGAGTTTTCATCGAAGATTAAGCTGCTGCTTTTATGGTATGAATAAGAAAGATGCTTTACGTATACTTCAAAGTTGGGGTGCTCGTGATCATCCATATGCGGATGTCCTAAATCGATGGCGAAACCATAAGATTCAGGATATTTTGTCTGTACTGTATTGATGATTTTATCCAGTGTTCCTTCTGTTCTCAATTCGATAGGTGCCTTTGTTTTAATATGTGAGAAGTCGGGATATTTTGTTTCTCCACCGGAAAATATCACATAGATCATCGCCTGCACCACAAAGAATGCATAGAAAAGTCCCGTGATGGAAAAGATCAGAGCAAAGATCGATGCGTAAAATCCCAGTACATTATGAAGGTCGTAGTTTTTTCGCTTCCAGCTTTTAATATTTTTCCATTTGAAGGCAAAACGCTGTTTTCTGGCTGCTTTGTTCTTGGGCCACCATAGAATGATCCCGGAGATCAGCATGATAATAAAAATAATAACAGGAATTCCCACTACATAAGTTCCCCAGTCCTGTTTCAGGAGGTAGCTCCAGTGGATCATTTTTACAATATTGAAGAATCCGTTTTTCTCATCATAGACTCTCAGTACTTTTCCGGTGTATGGGTTTACATAGGCCTGTTTGTAGATAGGAAATTCATCAAAATAGTTCCAGGCATCTGTATTATGTTCATACCAGAAGAACATATAGGACATTTTTTTATCAATAGGAACATTTACCCAGTGGATAGGATACTTTTCTTTTACCTGCTCCGCAACAGCCTTTTCCATCACTCTGATGGGAAGGACCTGTTTCTGCTCTATATTTTGCTCGTGATGGTAGATGACATCTTTTCGGGTGATATTTTCCACTTCATCCTTAAAGACATACAATGCCCCGGTAACAGAGATAATAAAGATCAGGAAGCCTATTCCCAATCCGAACCACAGATGCAGTTTGGCGGACCATTTTTTGATAAAGCCCGGTTTCTTTTTATGATGATGCTTTTTCTTCATATAACAGTAAAAAGTAAAGCAAAGATATGCTTTACTTTTTATTTAGATTAATTAAAATTTGTATTCAATCATGAATGTCCCTCTCAATCCAAGAGCATTAGTAAAATCACTGTCTCTTGCTGTCCACCATGAAATGGCAGGCTGGTACAGTTTGTTGAAAAGGTTTTCAATACCTAATGATACTCTCCAGTTGTTGTTAACCTCATAACTGGATTTGAAATTGAAAACAGTATACTCAGGTACATATCCTTCACCATAAGCATACAATCCCGTCTTGGCATTTGGTTCAAATCTGTTCTGCTGGAAAGAGTGAAGCATATCAAGACCAACGGATAGAGCTGGAACAGGTCTTGCCTGAACATATGCCAATACTTTAGGCGCAGAAATTCTGCTGTTGTTGATTTTTGTTGAATAATCACCGTCATCTTTTACAGAAGTAATTCCTTCCATCCAGCTGTAGCTTCCACCAAACTGAATCCATTTTATAGGGCTAAAGTGTAAAAATCCTTCTACCCCGTATACAACCTCGGGAGATCTCTGAATCATCAATGCTCTGTCTGGACTTTGTACGAATGATGCTCCCAGTTTAGAGGTACTCACATAAGAAGTTAATTCATAGTTCAACCAGCCGGAAAGTTGTCCTGTTGCTCCCAATTCGTAGTTGTTTACGATGATTGGTTTTGTTTCCAGGTTTTTGATGGTTTCAGAGGTTGAGGTTCTTAAAATTCTTCCTAACTCATTGATAGAGTAGGCCTGAGAGAAGCTTCCGAAAAGGTTGATATAAGGCTCAATATTGTAACGAATTCCAATATTTCCTACCAATGCATTGTAGTTCAGTTTTCCACCCGCGACAGGAATACTTTTGGTGAAAGTTCCGTCACTTTTCAGGGTAGAAAGGGTATTGAAGTCATCTACATTTACTTTGATGTTTTCGTAACGAAGTCCTCCTTTGATGGTGAACTTTTTAAACAGATCTATTTTTGCCAGTACGAAAGGTGCAATATTGGTCATGTTCATATTGGGAGTCCAGAAACGTCCGTCTTCCAGCTTTTGAACGGTTTCATCATTCAGAATATCGGCTCCGTAGATGATTTCCGCCTGAGAGTTTGCTGAATTCCAAAGCTGGGTATCAAAATTGAATCTTGCTCCTGCCTTTTTTGAAATGACATTAGACTGTCCGCCATTGAAAAAGGTGTCACTGTAGCCGTAAACGGTTTTAAAATCCTGATAGTAAAGGTTGATATTCAAAGAAGTTCCTGCAAACAGGTTCTTATTGTCGTAGCTTACTCTTATGTTGTGGTTTTTAGGAGTTCCCTGGGGAGTTGTTTCCAAACCTTTCCCAATTCCTTCACCAATCGTTGGCTTGATGCCGTATTTTCCTGTTTTTAATCCTACATTCAGATCTGATCTTGATGAATAGCCAATGTAAGAAGCCTCAATTCTCTGATTTTCGTTGATGTCATAACCTATTTTCAACAGTCCGTTGTAGTTGTCCATCTTCGCAATGCTATAGGTAGGACTTATCAAAACACCATCACCGTCTTTTGTATATCCTGTTCTTTCGTAGGCTAATGAAAGGGTATAATCAAACTTGTTGATCTTTCCTGATAAAAGCTGACTGGCTCTTACTCCTAAAGTGCCTCCATAAGGCTGCCCTGTAAGCCCGACCTGTGAAATTCCGGAGATTTTTTTATCTGTTTTGCTTCTTTTTGTAATATAATTGATGATCCCTCCGTCTGCTCCGTTACCATAAATGGAAGAAGCCCCTTTGATTACTTCAATTCTTTCAATGGCTGAAGGGTCAATGGTTCTTAAATCTCTTGCTCCGTTACGAAGTGGGGTAGACTGTGGAATTCCATCAATCAAAACCAGAACCTGACGTCCTCTTAAGGTCTGTCCTGTATTGGATGTCTGTCCCGAATTGGTTCCTAAACTGGGAACGGTATACTGCAGGATGCTTGTGATATCTGAGTTAACGGTCAGCTGAGACTGAATCTGTTTCTCTCCTACCACCGTTATGGAACTTGGAACTTCTTTTATGCTTTCCTTTTTTCTGGAAGCAGTCATGACAACCTCGTCTACATTTTTAGTTTGTAAACTATCTTTTACCTGAGCAAAAACAGTGGCAGTTCCTAAGCAGGCAGCTGATAAAAGCACTTTTTTCATTATATTTTCTTTCCTTTTTTCTTTCTTTTTCCCCACCAGACCAGAAATCCGGTTACAGGGAGCGATGTACATGTGAGGCCGGCTATAAACCAGATCACTTTTCCAATGATTCCGAAGTAGGAACCGGTATGGATGTCATAATTGGCGTTGGAATATTTCTCGGCAGTATTGAGATTGTGATGAGGTTTATTGGAGAGTAGTTTTCCGGAGTATTTGTCGAATGTCAGGATGTTTCTTTCACTGTATCTTCCATCCATTCCGTAAACCGTTACCGGGAGATTTTTCAGTTCTTTTCCTTTTTTATTCTTTCCGTTCAAAGTCATTCTGAAGCTGGATGATTTTGTATATAATTTTTCAGTCTGTGCCGCAGCCAGATCAAAAACAGCTTCATTCTTTGCCATCAGAGAGTCCGGGGATTTTCTTTCTTTTTCCTTTGGCAGTTCCCATGAACCAGACAGTGCAAAAGTAAAAGTGTTTTTTACATAGGGATAGGCAAAATATAGTCCGGTAACACTCAGAAGCAGCGCAATAAATGATGCATAGAATCCAAGAACATTATGAAGATCATAGTTTTTACGCTTCCAGTTTTTTACATTTTCCCAATTGAACCAAAAACGTCCTTTTCTTGCATTTTTGTTTTTAGGCCACCATAAAATGATCCCTGTAATCAGCATAATGACGAAAATAACAGTTGGGATTCCTACAGTATACGGTCCCCATTCTGAATTAAGCAGAAGTCCCCAGTGGATATATTTCAGAATATTGAACACATCATACTTTTCATCATAAACTGCCAGGATTTGCCCGGTGTACTGATTCACATAGACTAGTTTGTTGATGTGTACCTGCTGAAAATAATTCCATCCCTTTTTGCTTTTGTCATAGTATTCAAACTGATAGGCTTTTGTTTTGTCTAAAGGAATTTCTACAGCACTTACGGGATATTTTTCATTAAGTTCCAGCGTAACTTTTTCACGAAGCAGATGAATAGACAATGGCTTTTTTCCGATATCCTCCTTTTTCAGGTAAATGGCTTCTTTGCGTAAGCTATTCTGTATTTCATCCTTAAAAACATATAAAGTCCCTGAAAGAGAGACTATAAATACAATGATTCCAACAGATAAACCCAGCCACAAATGCAGCTTTGCAGACCATTTTTTTGCGGGAGACACTTTCTTTTTATGATGATGCTTTTTTCTCATAGCAAAAAGTTAACCCCATGAGGGGCTAACCTTTGATTTTTTAAAATTTATATCCTATTGATACTCTCCAGTTACGCGGAGCATTGTAGATCCAGGCATATTCTCCTCCATCACCTCTATATCCGCTGTAAAGCTTTCTGTTAAGAACATTGTTCAACATAAAGTTAATATCGAATTTTTTAGCAACATAAGAAACGCCGAAGTTGGTATCAAAATAATCAGGAAGACTCTGATCTTTTGTGGCACTTACCCCATACCAGGATTGTCTTCCTCCCTGATATTGATATCCTGCAGAAATACCGAAACCATTTAAAACACCATTCTGGAATCTATAGTTGATCCAGGTATTCTGAACATTTTTTGCATTTCCTGGAGACTGAACTCCAATTCTTGCAGGATCTGTGTCTTTAACGGTTTTAGCGTCTGTATAAGCATAGTTGATGATAAGATTCAGACCTTTGATGATCTCTCCTTTGATATCGGTTTCAAAACCTCTTGCTCTTTGCTCGCCTGTAGCAACTTGAAACGCAACTCCATCGTTTTCATTGGCATTTCCTGCTACAAGAATATTTTGTCTTCGGATTTCGTAAACCGCAAAAGTGGTATTCCATTTTCCACCGAACCAGTCTTTTTTAAGTCCGAATTCAATATTCTGGCCTCTGAAGGGATCTGTAATTTTGGTTTTGTTAATTCCTGTTCCGGATTGGGGTACAAAAGTCTTATCATAAATTCCGTACGCTGAGAAGTTTTCATTGATAGAGTAACTCACCCCAACTCTTGGAGTAAACTCACCCGCTGTATCTGGTACAACAGGTGTTCCCGGGCTCAGATTAGGATATGCAGAATAGGTTTTACCGCTGGTATACCTTCCTGCCAATGTTAATCTCAGTTTATTGTCAAACATTTCAATCTGGTCCTGAGCATAATAAGATGTATATTTTACGCCCTGATCATTATAAAACGGAGCAGAAGTGTTTAATGTATAAAAATCAGAAGACGGAAGTTGAGAAGGATCTACACCATAATTCACATTATAAATGTTAATAGGAAATAATAAGGTTTCTTTACCATCTACAATTTTCGAATAGGATGAAAAGTCAGCATTGTATTTTCTGTCTCCGTAATCGAATCCTGCGATTATTTTATGAACAATATTTCCTGTATTAAGCTTTCCTCTAACATAGGTCTGGAAAATGTGATTTTTTCCTTTTGCCTGCCAGTTGCTTAAAGTTCTGTTGAAAACATTCTTATTGTTCGCATCAAAAGTTCCCCACCAAGAACCTCCGTCGTAATTCAGATCCATATAAGCATACTGTGTGCTCCAAACCCAGTCTTTGAAAAGCTTCTGGTCTAAACTTAAGAATAAACTCTGGTCTTTTACTTCAGTTTTCTTGAAGTTCGGATCATTAAAGTTGGTATGTACATTCAGTGAAGCGTATCCGTCGTTTGACATCAGATAAGCTCCAGGCTGGTTGAATTTTAAGTATTGATAGTTATACTGAGCCGTAAATGTAGTGCTCTTTGTAGGTCTGAAAGTAATGGAAGGTGCAACAATGATTTTGCTTGTTTTATCATTTTCTACCCAGGAATTGTTGGAGCTTCCCATTAAATTGATACGGTAGTCTAAAACCCCGTCTTTTACAAAAACTCCATCCAGATCAGCTTCTCCTCTGAAAAGATTATAGCTTCCCGTTGTGAAACGCACACTGTTGGCAAACTTTCCTGTAGGTTTTTTAGTCACTACATTATAAAATCCAGCAGGATCTCCCATAGAACCCATAAATCCGGCAGGACCTTTTACAAACTCTATTCTGTCTATGATAGATGCGTCAGGATTGATGGGTCCCCAAGTAGAAGAAACATTCATCCCGTTCATGAAAGTAGCAATACCTGCTCCTCTCATGAAAACATTGGAATATACATTATCCCAGTGTTCTACTTTTCTTGCCCCACTTACGTTACGGACAATTCCTTCAGACATATTTAGAGTCATCTGATCAGCAAGAACCTGTGAACTTACAGACTGTACATTTTGTGGCAGCTCAAGAATAGGGGTCTGAATTCTCAGTGAACCTGAAACCTCATTCAGCTTGTACTTCTGATAATATCTTCCGTTAACAACTACTTCTTCAATATCATTGGATTTGATGGTGTCTTTTTTTTGTGCAGAAACCAACATTGTTCCCAGTGCGGAAGCACAGATCAGTACATTTTTCATGAAAATCAAATTTTCTGCAAATATATTATTTTTAACTGTTCTAAATAAATAATAATATTGATATTTATCATAAAATTATTATATAATGAATAACAAAAAACCGCTCTGGCCAATGCCAGAGCGGTTTTTAGATGATATTATTAAATTTTTCTTACGCTGGAATTTCTCCTTTATATAAGAAAGAAATAATTTCTTTGTTTAATTTATCGATCATTTCACTGAATAAGTGGAAAGATTCCTGCTTATAGATTACCAATGGATCTTTCTGCTCATACACAGCTCCCTGTGATGATCTTCTTAAGTCGTCCATTTCACGAAGGTGAAGCTTCCAGTTTTCATCGATAATCGATAAAGTGATATTCTTTTCAAAATCATTCACTAAACTTTCACACTGAGTATCATATGCTTCTTTAAGATCAGCTACAATAGTCATTGTTTTGTGTCCGTCTGTGAAAGGAACCTGGATCATTTTGAACATTGAACCTTGATTTTGGTATACATTCTCAATGATAGGGAATGATTTTTCTTTCAACAGATTCAGCTTCATTCTATAATCCTCCTGAGCTGCTTTGAATAAAATATTGGTCAGATCCTGAACATTCTTATTATTAAAATCATTTTGTGAAACCGGAGATTCCATCGTAAATGTTTTAATGATTTCATATTCAAAATCTTTATAATTTCCTGAAGCTTTCCCTTTCGCAACGATAGAATTAGCTACATCAAAAATCATATTGGTGATGTCATACTTCAAGTGGTCTCCGAAAAGAGCATTCTTTCTTCTTTTATAGATTACGTCACGCTGTTTATTCATTACGTCATCATACTCAAGAAGTCTTTTTCTTGTTCCGAAGTTATTTTCTTCCACTTTCTTCTGAGCTCTTTCAATAGACTTACTGATCATAGAGTGCTGAATTACTTCTCCCTCTTTGTGACCCATTCTGTCCATCATTTTAGCAATTCTTTCAGAACCGAACAAACGCATTAAGTTATCTTCAAGAGACACATAGAACTGAGAACTTCCCGGATCTCCCTGACGTCCCGCTCTACCTCTCAACTGTCTGTCAACACGTCTTGAATCGTGTCTTTCCGTACCGATAATCGCTAAACCTCCTGCATCTTTTACTTCCTTAGAAAGCTTGATATCCGTACCACGACCTGCCATGTTGGTTGCAATGGTTACAACTCCCGGCTGTCCTGCTCCAGCTACAATTTCCGCTTCTTTTTTGTGAAGCTTCGCGTTCAATACCTGGTGTGGGATCTTTCTTAGCTGAAGTGCTTTTGATAGTAATTGAGAAATTTCAACAGAAGTCGTACCTACCAATACCGGTCTTTTCTGTGCTGTTAATTTTTCAATTTCTTCGATTACAGCATTATATTTTTCTCTGTTGGTTTTGAAAACCAAGTCTTGTTTGTCATGTCTTAAAATAGGACGGTTGGTAGGAATTACCACAACGTCTAATTTATAGATTTCCCAAAGCTCTCCAGCTTCGGTTTCAGCAGTACCTGTCATCCCCGCAAGCTTGTTGTACATACGGAAATAGTTCTGAAGCGTAATGGTTGCAAAAGTTTGAGTAGCTGCTTCAATTTTTACATTCTCTTTCGCTTCAATTGCCTGGTGAAGACCGTCTGAGTAACGACGTCCCTCCATGATACGTCCTGTCTGCTCATCAACGATTTTTACTTCACCATCAATCACCACATACTCATCATCTTTTTCAAATAATGTGTAAGCTTTCAATAGCTGGCTCATGGTGTGAACACGCTCAGATTTTTCAGCAAATTCAGCAAAAAGTTTTTCTTTAGCTTCGAACTCTTCTTCTTTAGAAAGGTTATTAGCTTCTACTTCAGCAATCTCAGTTCCGATATCAGGAAGTACGAAGAAGTTAGGATCAGAGTTACCCTGAGACATGTATTCAACACCTTTGTCTGTAAGGTCTACCTGATTGTTTTTCTCCTCGATTACGAAGTAAAGATCTTTATCTACGATCGGCATATCACGGTTGTTGTCCTGCATGTATTGCGCCTCAACTTTCTGAAGCAATGCTCTGTTTCCGCTTTCCGATAAGAATTTGATTAATTGTCTGTTTTTTGGAAGACCTCTGTATGCCTGAAGTAATTTGAATCCACCTTCTTTTGTATTTCCTGCAGCGATTAATTTCTTCGCTTCATTGAAAATAGCAGAAACGGTTTTCTTTTGTACTTCAACAATTCTGTCGATAGAAGGCTTAAGAACATCAAACTCCTGTCTGTCTCCCTGAGGAACCGGACCTGAAATGATCAATGGTGTTCTGGCATCGTCTACCAATACAGAGTCCACCTCATCCACGATAGCAAAGTTCAGTTCTCTTTGTACCAGTTCTGAAGGTGATGTCACCATGTTGTCTCTCAGATAATCGAAACCGAATTCGTTATTCGTTCCATAGGTAATATCCGAGTTGTATGCTTTTCTTCTTCCATCAGAGTTCGGCTGGTGGTTATCGATACAATCGATAGACATGCCGTGGAACTGATAAAGAGGACCCATCCATGCCGAGTCTCTTTTTGCAAGATAATCGTTCACGGTTACAACGTGTACCCCTCTTTCAGGAAGTGAATTTAAATAAATAGGTAATGTTCCTACCAAAGTTTTACCTTCACCGGTTGCCATTTCGGCAATTTTACCACTGTGAAGAATAATCCCTCCGATAAACTGAACATCATAGTGGACCATATCCCAAACTACAGGAGTTCCGGCAGCGTCCCATGAGTTTTTCCAAACAGCTGTGTCTCCCTCAATACTAACGAAATCTTTCCCTGCAGCAGCCAGTTCTCTGTCCCAGTCACTAGCCGTTACACGGATTTCTCCATTCTGAGCCCATCTTCTTGCCGTTTCTTTGATCAATGCAAAAGCTTCGGGAAGAATCTGAACCAGAACTTTTTCTTCAATTTCGTAAGATTCTTTCTTTAAAGACTCAATTTTTGAGAAAAGAGCTTCTTTCTCATCAACGTTGGTTGAATTTTTTATCTGCTCTTTTATCTGTTCTATTTGAGCGGTGATCTTGCTGGTTGCAGATTTTATATTCTCTTTAAACTCAGCCGTCTTTTGTCTCAACCCATCATCCGACAATTGTTGGATATTAGGTTCTACAGCTCTGATTTTTGTTACAACTTTTTTTACTTCTTTTAGGTCCTGCGCTTTTTTGTCTCCCAAAAACCCTTTAAGAACTTTGTTTAAAAAACTCATAAATTTTTTGCTTTATGCTTAATGCAAAATGCTTTAAGCGTTTTAAATAACACTTATCGTGTAAATTATATATAAAAAGGGCAAAAAAGCTCTAAGCACGCAGCCTAAAGCTTATCGCTTTATTAATATTCGTCCTCGTTCCAAAGGAAATCCTCGTCAGTAGGATAGTCACTCCATACTTCTTCGATAGATTCATAAATTTCTCCTTCGTCCTCAATGGCCTGAAGGTTTTCTACTACTTCCATTGGTGCACCAGTTCTGATTGCGTAGTCAATAAGCTCTGCTTTTGTCATTGGCCAAGGTGCGTCACTTAGATATGAAGCTAATTCTAATGTCCAGTACATAATTTTCTAATTTTTTGCAAAAGTATAAAAATAGGTTGTATAATAAACTTTTTTATACTTGATTTTCAATTCTTTTTATAATATTTTCTTATAAATGGCTGTCACAAACTAACTGGCAGCTATGTCAGCCATTTACTTATTGTCGTTTTCTCAAAAACCATTCCACAAATTTTTTTATGCCATTTTGGAAGTCTGTGGCCGGATTATACCTTATCAAATCCTTTGCTTTTGTAATATCGGCATTCGTTTTTGTGACATCTCCCGGCTGCATTGGCAGAATTTTTTTGATGGCAGATTTTCCCAATGTCTTTTCAATAGTAGTCACCATTGCAGACAAAGTGATTACCTGGTTTTCACCCAGATTCACAATTTCATAAATTCCTGAATTGTTTTCCAGATAAAGAATAGATTTGGTAATTCCATCAATGATATCATCTATATAAGTGTAGTCTCTGGCAGTATTTCCGTCACCATAGAAAGGAATTTCCTGATTTTCCGAAATAAGCTTTGTGAACTTGTGTATGGCAAGGTCAGGTCTCTGTCTTGGTCCATATACTGTAAAAAATCTGAGCTGGATCATATCTATATGGTATAGATTATGGTAAACATGTCCTATAATTTCTCCGCTTTTCTTGGTAGCAGCATAAGGAGAGATAGGATTGTCTACATTATCTGTTTCCGCAAAGGGAATTTTCTCATTGTTTCCATAAACACTTGATGAAGATGCACAGATGAATTTTTTAATATGGAAATCCTTACACAGTTCCCAAAGATTCATAGTACCTCGTACATTCACTTCCTCGTACTCCAGAGGACGTTCAATAGAAGGGCGAACACCGGCAAGTGCAGCAAGATGGATCACCATGTCAATATGATGATTCTTAAAGATGTTTTCAAGGCCTTTTAGGTCCCTGATATCCTGCCAATAGAGGGAATATTGGTCTGAATGGGTGAGGGAAACCAAACGAGGAATATCCGTCTCTTTATCCGAGAACTCAAAATCCGAATTTTTACCGATTGACTCCAAAGTATTTTTAATTTTTACCTGATAGTCATAGAAATTATCAAAATTGTCAATGTTTATGACAGAATGTCCATTTCTTAATAATCGTTCAACTAAATGGGAACCGATGAACCCACTACCGCCTGTTACAAGATAAACCATTTGTATTTTTTATGATTACAAAAATATAAATTTTACTTTTTGAAAAATATAATCATTAAATTTACTTAAAAAAGTAATATAAATATAATATGCAGTTTCAAGGGCAAATTTTAAAGATGACAAGCTACGATGCTAAGCCAATCCAATACTACCTCAATCTTTCCGGGGATCTGATCCACATGAATGAGCTGTTTGGAAAGGAGTTAAGCATAAAACATACAGGATTCCAGTGCGTAAATTGTGGTGAAAATAAACCGATTTACAGAATGGGATTCTGCAAAAACTGTTTTTTTGAAAGCCCTTATGCAAGCGATACCATTATCCGCCCGGAACTTTCTACAGCACATTTAGATATTGCAGAACGCGATCTTGAGATCGAAAAACAAATTCAGCTGCAGCCACACACTGTTTATCTGGCCTATACAGGAGATGTAAAAGTAGGAGTAACCAGAAATACACAGATTCCTACAAGATGGATTGATCAGGGTGCAACTTTTGCATTGCCTATCGCAAGAACAGAGAACCGTTACGAAGCAGGAATGATAGAAGTAGCTTTAAAAGAACATCTGGCAGATAAAACCAATTGGAGAAAGATGCTGCAGGATGATTTTGAAGGAGAAGTAGACCTTGCCGATTTCCGACAAAAGATAAAAGAATATTTTCCTGACGATTTCCAGAAATTTTACAGTGATGGTGAAGAGCTGTGGATGTTTGATTATCCTTTTGAAAAACCTGAAAAAGTTTCTTCATTTACTTTGGATAAAAAGCCTGAATTTACAGGAAGGCTTACCGGAATTAAAGGACAGTATCTGGGATTTGAAGGAGGGAACTTTATCAATGTAAGAGGACATGAGGGATATGTGATCGAACTCGAAATAAAGAACTAATATTAAATGATAGCCTTAACTTAGATGCAGATATCTTAAGCTAAGGCTATTTAAAAATGAATTTTCTCAGTGGGCATAATAATTTACCCCGCATTCAAGGAATTTTTTGAAATCCTCTTTAGGCATATATCCTGAAACAGGCGTGTTGATTACTTTACCATCAGGAGTAATTAAAACATAGTGAGGCTGAGAGTTGTTGTTAAAGTTCACCTGCTGGAATAAACTCCATCGGTCCCCAATTGTTTTTACCTTCTTGATCTGTCCGTCTCCCAGGTCAATTTTGGTTTTCTGATCCTCAGGAAGTTCTTCTTTGTCGTCTACATAGAGAGAAGCCAGTACTACATCGTTCTGAAGAATTGGTAAGATATCCGGTTCGCTCCATACAAATTCCTCCATTTTTCTACAGTTTTCACAACCGTATCCTGTAAAGTCGATCAGGATGGGTTTGTCCTCTTTTTTGGCCAGTTCCACAGCTTTGAAGAAGTCGTGCTCCGGATGCATTCCTAAAATTCCATCTTTTTCATCATGGAAATAGCTCACATTCAGCGGAGGTAAAATTCCGCTTAATAACTGAAGTTTAGGACGGTCAGACGGGATTAACCCCTGAACAAGGTAAATCACAAACCCAATTCCCAATACTCCCAATATCTTCCTTGTTATGGAGATTTTAGGCTTTTTATCATCATGCGGGAATCTGATGAATCCTAATAAGTATAAAGCCAATCCTAAGGCGATAATAATCCAGATGGCAATGAATAGCTCTCTTTTTAAGAAGAATGTTTTGGAAACAAGATCTGCTTTAGATAAGAATTTCAATGCCAATGCCAGTTCTACGAATCCTAAAACAACTTTTACCGTATTCATCCATCCTCCGGATTTCGGAAGGCTCTGTAATGCCTGCGGAAATAATGCCAGCAGTCCAAAAATAATTGCCCATGCCAGCCCGAATCCTGCCAGCGCAAATGTCAGCAGCATAGGAACATTGGATGAACCTGTTACTGCACTTCCCAGTAAACTTCCTAAAATAGGTCCTGTACATGAGAAAGAAACGATCACCAGGGTTAATGCCATGAAGAAAATACCGATAATTCCTCCTGCTTCTTCCGCTTTGGAAGATTTGTTGGCAATAGAACTTGGCAGTGTAATATCATAATACCCGAAGAAACTTCCGGCAAAGAAGATGAATATGATGAAAAATGCAATATTCAACCATACACTTGTGGAAATTTCATTGAAGATATTTCCGGCAATTCCGTCAATAATATGGAAAGGGATACTTAGTAAAACAAAGATCAGAAGAATGAAAAACCCATAAATAAGAGCATCTCTTTTTCCTTTGGCTTTGTTTTTACTTCCTTTGGTAAAGAAAGAAACCGTCAATGGAATCATCGGGAACACGCATGGCGTAAGCAAAGCGATTAATCCTCCGATAAATCCAAGGAATAGATACGTCCAGTAATTTTCATCCACTTTGGTAGACGCTGTACCGCAATCTGTCAATGGCTTTTTGAAATCGATGGTGGCAATTTTGAGCTGCTTTGGATCCAGTTTTGAAGTTTCAGTGATCGTAGCTTCAGTTTTTGCAGGATTTTCAGTAACCGTCTCAGTTATTTTTACAGAGTCTTTTGCAGGGCCTGCGGTTTCCTCGGCTGCAGTCTCTTCCGCTGTTTCTTTTGGAGTAACTTTTTGATTGAATTCTAATGTATTGGGAGCCAGACAAACTCTGTCATCACAAGTCTGATACGTGATCTCAGAAGTGACATCTGCAGGTTTTGCCGGATCTTTTAATTTAAATTTCTGCTTAAATCCGGCAGAATTGGAATAAAAAACAATAGTACCTCCGAATGCTTCAGAAAATTCTTCATGTTTTTTCCCGACTTCGGTAAATTTTCCAATCAACTCAATATTCTTTCCTGTCACTTTATACTCCGTCGGAATTCCGGTATCTTCCGGTAAATCTTTAGAGTAAATATGCCATCCGCTTTCCATGGTAGTATTCAATACGGCTTCATATTGATTGTTCCCCAGATCGTTGATGGTGAATTTAAACTTTACAGGATTTTTTATCTGCGCATTAATTCCTGTCGCTAAAAATAGTAGAATTAATAAAAACCAATTTCTGAATTTCATAGTACTAATCTAATTTGAATTACTGGTACTTAATAACTGGTACTGATGCCCAGGGAAAGGCCGGCGCTCTCAGGAACAAATCTGCAAACACCGCCTACACAAAGCAATCCTCCTCTTTGTCTGCCATAAGAAGCCTGAATTCTTGTACTGTTTTTTCTAAAAACCAGGCCTCCGGTATAATAGTGCATTTGCTTTTCTTTATCAGAATTTCCGTAATTGTAAAGGTCATTGGCAAAAATCGACCAGTTTTTGTTAAAATTATATTCGAAAAGACCGGCAGCCCAATTTCCATGGTAACCGTTTGCCCATTGATGCTGCAGTTCCAGTTTCATAGAACTTTTGGAAAATCTGTAAATGTTATCCAGAATAAGGGTCTGTGCTTTTACTTCTCCACTTGTTTCTTCGACTCTGTAGGTGTTGTAGTACTGGTTAATAAATACCAGGGCAACCTTCCATTTATCCTTCAGCCTGGTTCTGATATCAAGACTTTGGTCTGAGTAATATTTTTCTCCTAAAGCAAGAAAATCCGTTTTATAGTCACGGATATCATTAATGTATGATCTGTAGGTTCCCTTTAATCCATACCAGTTTGAAATATTCAGAGAAAGATCAGTTCCGTATTTTCCACCCAATAGTGTTCCCTTTTTTATCTTATAAAAGATGTCTAGCTGGGAACCTATTTCCCCGGATTTCTTTTGAGGAAGAAATGACAGCCTTGGTTGTGCCTGATAAACATAAATATTGGCCAGGCTATAGTCATATTGTTTGGTGAGTGAGGGGATATAATTCAGTACGGAATTATGATAAATATTTCCGATTTGGTCTCGTTGTGAATAAAAATTAAAGTTTTCCAGTCTTCTTAGTCCCGCAATGATTCCGAACCGGTCTGTAGCATAGGAAAGGTTAAGCAGAAAAGCATTGCCTGAAAATATATTATTCGGATCCAATACGTTTACCTGCTTGATATTGTCCTTGGTTTTGTAAAGGTATTCCAATTCCATTGCGAAATTTGAATATTCCATTTTCATTCTGGACGAATAGATACTTACGTTTTTAGGGAATTTGCTGTTTTCCTTATTGTCCTCATATTTATTGACATAGCTGAATCCGATACTGGTATGAAGGTCTTTTGCCTTTATCATATTGTCCAGTTTCAGTTCGCTATCCAGTCCTGTTATTAATCCGTCTGAAAGATTAAATCCTAACCTCTGTTTACCTATTAATGCTTTCATGATGACGGTTTGGCTGGGATCTGTATATTTTATTTTTCCTCCCAGCAGGGAATTTGCAATCCCAAGCTGTTTGTCTTCCCATACACGTAAAGCTAAACCGCTGCCGAACTGCTCATAAAAATGCCCTAATGTGACATCTACTCCCGCCTTTTCGTTATTATAATTAACAAAATAAGTTCCCAGGTTGGTTTTATTCAAAGCCGGTGAGTAATTGAGCAAGGCTTTTGGTTCATAAGCTTCAAGCTGTACCCCTGCTGTGAATTTGTTTAATTTATAGCTGATATTCAGGTAGTTGTTTGATCTTAGCCTTTGTTCTTTTTCGGTTTCGGAGAGTTTTACTTTGCTGTCATCAATATAATATTGTGAATTGGATTCAAGATTTACAGATAACTGGCTAAAAAGACGAATGCTGGTTAATAGAGCAGTTCCATAAATTATTTTTTTTCGCATAATTAATTGCTGGTATTGTATTCTTTAATCTTTTTGATCAGTTCATCTTCATCTCCGGGAGAGTAGCCCACATGAGAATATACCACTTTACCTTTATGGATGAGTATGGTGTGGGGGATACTGTTGATATTCAATGCTCTCTTAAGAGTCTGGTTAGAGTCCAGTAATACCGTGTAGGGCCACCCTTTGCTTTTGACAAGGGTTTTCACTTTTGAAACTGTACGGGCATCATCTGTAGCAGCTGCCAGCAGGGTAAACTTGCTTTCCTTCTTCCAATCTTCGTATTTGTCATTAATAGCAGTAAGTTCCTCCATGCAGGGAAGGCACCAGGTGGCCCAAAAGCTGACAATAACAGGATTGGAGGAATCTATTTTGGAAAAATCGATCCTGTCACCCGATATAGTATTTAAAGAGACATTAGGGATGTCCTGGGCATAAAAAAAGCTTAAGCAAAAAATAAAAAGCCCTGAAAAAGTCATTTTCATCATAAATATTATTTTTAATAATTAAACAAATATTATTTTGCTAATATATAATTAATTGTGTAATTTTAATGCGAAGTTCATATTAAAATAAAGAAAATTTTGATTTTATCAAAATTTTAATGTTTAAATTTTAAACTCATTTATTAACAACTCCATATAAAATTTTAGTTTTTATTTAAACCTATTAAAAAATTCAACAAACAATGAAAAAAAAGTTATTATTTCTAAATTGTGTGATTTTATTCTTTTTGGTATTGTCTTCCTGTAGGGGGTCTGCGAGTGATGAGGGAGATACTGTTGCAACTTATATTACCATTTCTTCAGAAGGTGGTAACGAAAAATTACTGGGAAAAAGCTTTACTTTCAGAATAAAGGATAATCTCAATAATGACATTACGGCAGAAAGTGAAATTTTTGTCAATAACCAGCTGATAAACGGAAATCTCTATACGCCTGTAGAGAAAGGAGCTTATACTATTAGTGCCCGATACAGAAACCTCCCTGCAAATCCTATATCTGTAAATGCTGTCATCAATGACGGAGTCAACTTTAAACATAGAATTTTATATGAAGATTTTACCGGCACATGGTGTGGAAACTGTACCCGTGCAGGGGCCAGAGCTAAAAATCTGAAATTGCAGACCGATGATGGTTTTGTCTTTATCGGAATTCATGGCCCTAGTGGGCAGGATCCATGGTCGAATGCCGTAAGTGCTGAGGTAGAGCAGTTTAAAAATGTAACCGGGGTGGATCTGGGCTGGCCCACAATGTTCATTAACAGAAATACGATGTGGGATGACAGTGAAAATTATACAGATATGTCTTTACCGCTGTCTCAGTTAAAAGCCTTCAGTAAAATAGGGATAAGAATAGGCTCTGATATATCTGGCAATACTCTGAATGTTGATGCCCGGATTTCTTTTGCCCAAGCCTTTTTAGGACTTAAGCTGGCTGCGTTTATAGTAGAAGACGAGCTGGTGGGTAAACAAAAGAATTATGTTCCTGCTTTGGGGCCACCTACAATTTATGATTATGTACACCATAATGTTTTACGGGCTAAACTGACTTCATCTGTTGCAGGAGAAAATATTCCGGATTCCCAGACAGAAATTTCCAATGAATACTCCCGGTCATTTCAATACTCTATTCCTTCAGATTACCATCGTGATCATCTTAAAATTATCGTGATGGTAATGGATGGTAATGGAACCGTACTGAATGTGAGAGAAGAAAAGATAGGCATAACCAACACCTATGAATTTTTATAAAACTATTATTTACTAATCTTAAATTTTAAAACAAATGAAAAAGATTTTATTTTCAGTGCTTATCCTGATATTCGGGATACACTATTCACAGACTTATTACAGTCAGGATTTTAATACTGGTGGGCTCAACGGATGGGTGAGTACAGATATCGACGGTGATGGGAAACAATGGTTTTATGGAAGTGCTTCCAATATATATCCCAATCTCGGCTCGGGAAGTATGGCTTCATATTCGAAACAGGCACTTACTCCCAATAACCTGATTACTTCTCCATTAATAGACTTAAGTGCTGTTACTGCTTCTAATGCATATCTGATCTATAATTTGGCAACAGATTCTAACAAGCCAAACGAAAAGTATTCAGTATATGTTACAACAACCAACGCTTCAGGAGCTATTACCGCTTCCACACCTGTGTATACAGAAACGGTGGCAGCAGGTGGGGTTCAGTCCAGAGTTATCAATGTAAGTTCCTTTATCGGGCAGCAAGTCTATATTTCTTTCAGACATTATGATTGCACAAATCAGTATTATCTTATTTTGGATAATATCCGGGTCAAGAGTCTTGCAGATTATGATGTAAGTCTTAAAAATGTCTCTTTGAGCCGTTACGGATTGACAAATACAGATTATTTTATCAAAGCAACTGTAAAAAATAATGGAGCACAAACTATTAATAATATCACCCTAAACTGGAATGATGGTGCAGACCATTCTGCTGTAATAGCATTACCTACGCCTTTAGCTCCTGATGATGAAAAAATAATTATGCATTCGGTTGCTGTAAATTACTCTTCCTTAGTAGAAAAGAATATTAATGTATCTGTTACAGGGGTCAATGGCTTTCCGGATTCTACTCCTGCAGACAATACACTTTCAGTCTTATTTAATACTGTTAGCCAGAATTCGCCTAAAAAAGTAGTGATTGAAGAAGGTACGGGAACATGGTGTGGTTATTGCCCGAGAGGAGCTGTTGCAATGCATAATGCTGAAAATAGTTTTCCTAATGATTTTATAGGAATTGCAGTACATAATAATGATCCTATGACTTTGGCTGAATATAATACAGGAGCAAATTTTAATAGCTTTCCAGGAATGAATGTAGACAGAAGTCTTCTGAGACAGGGTGTTAGTTCTGATTTCTCTGAGTTTATTAGTGCGAGGAAATCACTGATTGTTCCTGTTGCACTAAATGCAACATCTTCCCTGGCAGGAAGAATTTTAACATTCAATGCATCTGCTGTTTTCAGAACCAACTTTGCCAATGCTAGCCTCAGATTCGCTGCTGTAGTTATTGAAGATGAAGTAAAAGGTACTACTTCGGGCTATAACCAGGCAAATTACTATGCAGGGAGCACTACATCTATGGGTGGATATGAAAGTAAACCCAACCCGGTGCCTGCTGCGGATATGGTTTATGATCATGTGGGCAGAATGCTGTTGGGAGGATATGCCGGGCAGGCAGGATCTATACCTTCCACACTAACTGACGGTCAGATTGTAAACTATACATTTACAGCAGATGTTCCAACTGCATATAACCTGGATAAAATAAAAGTTGCTTTGCTTTTATTGGATGGTACAACCGGCGAAATTGTTAATGCAGCAGGGCCATTTGCCATAAACACAACACTAGGGGTTCATGCTGCTGAAAAGACAAATAATGAACATATGTTATATCCTAACCCTGCAAAAGACTATTTCAAAATTGACGGAAAAGGAAAGGCAGACATTAAAATTTTTGATGTCAGTGGAAGAACAATTCTTGAAAAAGAAAATGCAGAGCCTAATACTCCGATTTCTGTACACAATTTTGTAAAAGGAACTTATCTGGTTTCTATTAAAGAAAAAGATGCGGAACCGGTTATTAAAAAGTTAATTATTAAGTAATTTCTCACAATCCGGGAAGCTTGCTATATAGCTTCCTGGTTTTATAAATTAAAAATTATGAAAAATATTAATTACTACATGATATTTCTGTCTTTTCTTATCTCTTTTTATGGGAAAGCGCAGCTTAGTCTAGCAAGAGAAGATGAGACACCAATAAATGACGGAAGTGTTATTACTTATAACACTGTAGATGAAAATCTGGCAACCTTACACTATAAAATTAAAAATAACTCTGCTGTTCCGATTAATGTTCGTGCAAAAGTTATGAATATTATCAATGCTGACGGAAGTAGTTTTCAATTCTGTTACCAGAATACATGTCTGCCATTTATAATTTTAGGAGCAGTTTATCCCGGAAATTCCAAACCGGCAATCAATATTCCTGCAAATTCTGAAGTTTCAAGTGGGTATACTATGTGGAATGCAGATACAGGTTCCGGAACATTCCCAATTGACTATATAATAAAATATTATCTGGTGGATGATTTTAATAATGAATACGGAATGCCAGTAACATTTACTTACAGATATAATCCTAATGCAACATTAGCAGTACATGATATGGCAAAAGGTAAGTTGTCTTTTGCTGAAATTGATGCAACCCGCGTTAAGAATGTGATTAGTGTAATTTCCAAAGAAGATATATCCTATGTCTTATATACCGCTGACGGGCGAACTGCGTTGGCTGGAAACCTTAAGAATGGAAAAAATGTTATAGATGTTTCTCATCTGCAGCAGGGAAATTATATTGTTTTTTTTAAGAACAGACGAGGAGAAGCTGCGTCAAAAAAAATAGTAAAAGAATAATTAATTACTACAATAAACGAATGTTGTTTTTATTGACAAAAGACTATCTCAATTGAGATGGTCTTTTGCTGTTTTTAGAATGAAATATTTTCCTTTTTAAAGTGATAAATCATATTAATTTTATTATTACAAAGTGTAAACAAGTAAAAATTGCACTTAATAATCTTATATTTAAACTTACATTTAACAAGATCAGGATATGAATAGGTGGATTAAAAATTTACTCATAGGTTTCGGAGTTCTGGCAGGAATTCTTCTTGCCGCGAATTTCGGTTTAAATATTTGGCTCAAAACCCAGCTTCCGGAATATATAAAAAAGAATACTGACTATCAGGTTTCCTACAAAACCCTAGATGTGGATTTAGGAACCGGAAATATTTTTGCTACTGGAATTTCAGTTAATAGTAAAGATCCGCAAAATACAGACGTTATTGGTTTGCAGGGAACTATTGATACCTTGAAAATAAGCCGTTTCGGAATTTATGATGCTGTTTTTAATAAAAGAATCAGCTCGTCAGACCTTTTGCTGGCTAAACCTAATTTGAATGTCATTCTTGCTAAACCTGTCGACCGCAAGACCGGAAAGAAAAGAAATCCGGTTTCATTTGAAAATATAAGAATTAACGAAGGTAAAATTGCTGTTTTCAGGCATACAAAGCAGAAATTTCTATCTGTACAACAACTGGATCTGTTTGTAGAAAATTTACAGATGACAGAAGAATCTGTAGAAAATAAACTACCCGTCGTTTTTGACAAATACAGCATCAAAGGAGAAAAATTCTTTCTTCGTCCTGATGATACGTATGCGGTTACCATCAGTAGTATCAATACAAGTAACGGGCAGATGGCTGTTGAGAATTTCAGATTGACTCCGCTGCTCTCCTTTGCTCAGTTTAAAAAGTTTTATCCTAAAAAGGCTCGATTATTTGAATTTGCAGTTCCCAAAATGGATTTTACGGATGTTATTTTAAACAAAAATAAAGTTTCACTTACGAATGCAGAATTCCGGAATCCTGTTCTGACAGTCTATAATACAGGAGTAAAGACTAAGAAAGCTGAAAAAAAATCAAATTTTGAAGTTGATTTAAAAAATATAAAGCTGGATAATGCCATAGTAAAGATCACAAAACCGGATGGAAATAATCTTCTGTCAGTAGGGAATCTTAGTGTAAATATCAATCAGCTGATGTTTAATAAAGAAACTTCTGAACAGGTTATTCCGATAGGTTACAAAGATTTTACCATTGCCGGAAAGGATATTGAATACTCCAATGCTCAGAATATTACAATGCGAAGTCTTGCGCTGAAGCCTGCAAACGGTGAAGTCAGGGATGTCGTACTGACACCAGGGCATCCTGCAGAGAGAAAAGCAACAGTAGTGTTAAAAACAGATCATATTGCTTTTAATATCAATAAACTGGAATTCATTGACAAAAAGCTGAATGTTGATATCAAGGATCTTCTTGTAGAAAATGTAAACGGAACCTTTAAAGCAGGTGAAAAACCAGCCAGTAAATCTCCTGAGCCTGGTATTATTAAATCACTTATTATAAGAAAAACATCTTTAAAAAATTCAAACATTACTTATGATAAAGGAAAACAGCCCTTGACTTTCCACGATCTTAATGCAACGGTAAATAATATTGAATTATCACCTAAACCCAATCAGCCGGGAATGTCCTTCAAAGTGAAAGATTATTATATTACCACCAGAAACCTCGCTTATAAAACTCAGTTTTACAACATGAGCCTTGGGCTTCTTAAGCTGAATAAAAATAAGGTGCAGATTAACAATTTTGCCATGAAACCTCTCGTTTCAAGAGCGCAGTTTATCAAAATGATACCTGTTGAGAGAGATCTCTATGATATAAAAGCCGGACAAATTACCGCAGAAGGAGAATGGGATCTGTTTTCTCATAATAAAATGATACATGCTTCACAGGTAGGCATTGAGTCTGCAAATGCCAATATTTTCAGAAGTAAAATTCCTAAGGACGATCCAAAAATAAAAGCATTATATTCTAAAATGCTGCGTTCCATTAAGATTCCGATGACCATTCATAACCTGGATCTGAAAAACTCTGTCCTAGTCTACGAAGAAGATACTCCCGAAAGTATGGGACCGGGAAAATTGGCCTTTAGCAACTTTAATATGAACGTTAAAAACCTGAATTCAGCTAAAATTAAAGGAAAATCAACAAAAGTAGATATTAACATCAATTGTTCTTTCATGAACCTGTCACCACTTTCTGTCAACTGGAACTTTGATGTTGCAGATCATAATGATAGATTTGCAATTTCCGGAAAAACAACCGGTCTTCCGGCAAATGGAATCAATCCTTTTATCAGGCCTTACCTTCATGTGACAGCTACTGCAGGAACTATTCAGGAAATGCTTTTTAATTTCAAAGGAAATCCTGCGGGATTGCACGGAACCTTTAATCTTAAACATAAAGACTTAAAAATTGCCGTATTAAATAAGAATAATCATGAGAAGAAAGGTTTTCTGACTGTTGTTGCCAATGTTTTTCTGAGATCGGATTCAGGGCGCTTTCCGGAAGCCGTTACTGTAGAAAATGTGGAACGTGACCCCACAAAGTCTTTCTTTAATCTCTTCTGGAGAGGAATAGAGCAGGGATTGAAGAAAACCCTGATTGGTAAAAATGTTGAAAAAACAGAAAAGAAAGTCAAAGAAGCAGTTTCTTCTGTAAAGGATATGAAACAATCGGTAAAAGAAATAAAACAGGAAATAAAAAATAAAAAAGAAACTCCCAGTGCGGAAGGAGAGAAAAAAGAAAAGAAAGGCTTCCTGAATAATGTGTTCAGAAAAAAGGGAAAAACTGAAGAATAATTCTTTAAACCATTAAGACAGATCCTTTGGCTGCCAGTCATAACCACTGTACAGTTTTTAATTGAAAACAACCTTAATGGTTTAAAAAATTAATATGTGATTGAGTTGTTAAAAATTGAATTCATCACTTTCCTGAATAGGGATATCTCTTAAAAACTTATCAAATTCTTCACCTGGATAATTGCTGTCTGCACCATAGGAATCTATAATCATCCCACGATTTCCTGCATTGTCCTTCACTACATACAGTACGGCGTTATCATCAGGATTGCTGTCTCCCTCGAAGCGATAAGTTTTTAAAATGACCAGTTCAGAGGGTTGATACACTTTCTCAGAATTTTCAAACTTCATTTCACATTTTTCGTTCATTCTGAACTCTCTGTGTATTCCTCGTTCAGAAAGCGTTTTCATCACTTGGCTCAAGGTTGTCATTCTGTCAATGTTTTCTGGATTTTCCATAATAATATTTTTATTTTTAAGTACAATAATTAAACCATTGCTATCTTAAATATAAGAAAAATAGCAGATTGTAATTTTTCTAAAAATAAAGTTGAATGTTAACAAAATTTATAATTAAAAAAAATAAAATAGGTATGCTTTTTGCAATGGTATCAATAATAAATCAGAGAAAATATGAAAAAAGAAGTTGGAGTTTTACTGGCAGGAGGAGTTGGTCTTTTGGCAGTATTGAGTTTAATAAGCATTAAAAAAATTTTGACTAAAAAAGATAAAAAATATAGTGATTCCTATTCGGACTATCACAGACACTTTGATGAAAAAAATAATGATGATGAAACTCATGGAGTAGAATTATTCGCGCTGAAGTAGTAAAAAAATATATTTAATTATGTTTAAATCCAACGCTTTTGAAAGTGTTGGATTTTTTTGTGGAAAACTTTAATGTTAAAACTCATTATTTTATAAAAATTCCATTCTAATTTTACACCGGAATGCAAAACGAAAATTTCATAAAAGGTCAGGGAGCTCAGCGAAACGTTGTCAATCGTTTCGACAGGTATACCTATGAACCAGAAGATGAAGATTTCGAAACCGTAAAGACTTCTTTTACGGAAGTATTTCCCAAAAGCATTGTCAATCAGGTTAAAAGTGAAGACCTTCCAATGGAATATTCGATGAATCCTTATCAGGGATGCGAACATGGCTGTTCTTACTGCTTTGCAAGGCCAACCCACGAATACTGGGGTTATAGTGCCGGGGTTGATTTTGAAAGAAAAATCATGGTAAAGAAAAATGCCCCTGAGTTGCTGGAGAAATTTTTTCAGAAAAGAGGATACAAAGCTGCCCCGATTCTATTGTCCGGAAACACCGACTGCTATCAGCCGGCGGAAAGACAATTTGAAATTACCAGAAAATTACTGCAGGTATGTCTTGATTACAGACATCCTGTCAATATTCTGACAAAAAATGCGCTTGTGTTAAGAGATCTTGATATTTTAAAACCTATGGCAGAACAAAAACTGGTGTCAGTTTCTCTAAGCATTCCAACCATCAACGAAGAATTGAGACGAAAGATGGAGCCGAGAACGAGTTCTGCAAAAAATAAATTAAAAGCAGTGGAAATCCTTTCCCAAAACAATATTCCCGTACATGTTATGGTAGCGCCCATTATCCCGGGACTCAATAGTGATGAACCTTTAAATATATTGAAAGCCATTTCGGATGCCGGTGCTTTAGGTTTCGGATATACTTTGGTACGCTTAAATGATACCGTAGAACCTGTTTTTGTTAACTGGATTGAAGCTCATTTTCCGGACAGGGTACAAAAAGTTCTAAATCTCATCAGATCCATGCGGGGTGGAAAACTTGGAGATAAAAGATATTTTGAAAGACAAAAAGGAGAGGGAAATATTGCAGAAATGATTCATACCACCTTTAAGATCGGCAGAAAGAAGTTTTTTGAAGGCAAAGAATTTCCAAAGCTTTCAACATCCAACTTCACGGGAACCCGCGACCAGCAGCTTAGATTGTTTGATTAAGCTTATTTTATATATAGTATAAACTTGTTGCTATTTCTTCAAACCCGCCCACACTCCAACCCTCCAACTCTCGAACTTTATTAGGAGCTATTTCCTGCTATCCATTCATACTCCTCGCGCCCACGCACTCCAACGCTGTCACCCTGAGCGAAGCCGAAGAGCCCCCCACCCTCTAACCCAAGCTGCGGGGTAACCATTTCTATCAGGGCTAGGGTAGG
>NZ_JBKKJT010000009.1:0-147257 GCF_046614675.1 Chryseobacterium cupriresistens
AGTATCATCAAACAATTTTACAGTATCAAACCGTCTGAGTTAAAAAAATCATAAAGACTCTAATAAAGGAGGCTGGATTCCTGCGGAATGACACAGTAGGAAAGAAGCAGACCAAATAAAAAGAAAGGCGCCATTGCAACCAATAACTCCATTGAAAGATAACCATGGAATCGGTATCCCGGACTTCGTTACATCATTTTATAATTTATCATTGATGATTCATTCACCATCCTAGCCCCGATAGGAATGGTTACCCCGCAGCTGGGTTGGAGGGTGAATGGATTGGAGCGTGGGACCCTGCGGCTTTGCTCAGGGCGGGAGCGCAGGCGCGAGGAGTATGAATGGATAGCGGGAAACAGCTCCTGAAATCATCTTTCACTTATTTTGTTAATCTCCATAATTCAAATTATCATCCTCTAAGGATCCAAGAGCCTAAAATAATGAAGATTGCAAAGTATGGCGCTTAGACCCTAAGGATGACTTAAAGGCTGTAAAGATTCTAATGCTAATAGATAATTTATTATTTGTTTAAATGGCCTTTCGATTAATTAAATAGCTATGGAGATGTTGCACTTTTCTGTATTAAACAATAAAAGTAAATAACATTGATGTAATTTATTTCTTATCCCACCAAATTCGACCTTTTATATCGCTTTCACTGGCTCCAAATTCAGGATCCTGCTTCATTTGGTCCAGTGCTTCCTTTTGATTTTGATAATTTAGATTGTCTTTTGAAGGAGTGGGAAGAACAATTCTTCTTGGCATTATTAACAGAACTCCGGATTCACTGAATGGATTTTCCAGCTTAAGCGCAGTCGATACATTAGGCAATCCTGTTCTTTTAATCAATGCCCATACTTCATTGGGTTGCTTGAAATAGTTTAAATATTCCTGAATGATAATCTGTTCCAGGGCTAATGATGGATCAAATTTGATTTGAGGCTGGTTTAGATAAGCTAAAATATCGGTATCATAGGCTGTTTTATAATCATCTACCAATGCTTCTTTGGCAATATAATTATAGGTTTCAATAGAAGCTCTGATTCCTTGTTCATAAAGATCTTTTACATTGCCAGGAATAAGATTTCTTGCAGCCAGTTCTGCTTTCAACAGTGAATAATCAGCATAAGTAAGAATTGGGAATATAGCATTTCCTGTCCCAATAATACCTTTTGAAATATTTTCCGGCCTCCATATTCTATACTGTAATCTTGAAATGGTATCATAATTCACTCCATTTAATAATCTTTTTGCTGAAGTATAGTAACGGCTCATATCCGCTGAAACCATGTTAGGGCTGACAAAACCACCAACATAACGCTGGCTTTCCGTAGCTTTTTTCATTTTACCGGCTGCTACCAGCTTATCTATGTTTTCCTGGGAATAATCATTTTGCTGGAAAAATATAGATATTCTGGGATCTTTGCTTTCATTCATAAAGTCAACCATAGGTTTTGCAGCAGACATACCTACAGGATTGAAATTACCATGCTCTGTCAGCCTTTTAGTCCGTAACATGAAGCTCTGTGCCGTACCGTTAATTTCATCCCTTGATAAAACCTGTACAGCAATGGCAGTTAGTTTGGCAGGATTTCTTTTCATGAGTCTTGACGCAATTTTTAATCTGAGTGAATTAGCTACCCGTTTCCATTTGCTTATATCACCCTTAAAGAATAAGTCTTTATCTCCCGGATCTACCTGTACAGATTGATCAGCACTTTGAATTGCAGTATATACATCGTTTAACTGCTTGTCAAAAACATCATACAATTGTTCCTGTGTTTCATATTTAGGAGTTTGTGTTCCCCCGTAGCGGGCCTGGAATGCTTCTGTATAAGCTATACTTCCATTCACATCTGTTACATACCATGCATAATAAACTTTTAAAATCGTGGCAATACTTTTAATGTTCACGTATTTTTTTTGATCTTCAGCCGGCATATGATCAATTTTGTATATAATGTCTGTAAGTAAAGCACCATGATCTCCATAAAAGATATCTTTTCTTTGATTCATATTGGAGCCGTCAGCCATAAACTGAGGAGAATTGCCTGTGCTGGGAACCAACGTCTGAGTCCAGGGCATAATTCTGCGGTAGTAATCATAGTAGTATTCAAAGCTGCCATCAAATCCTTTCATAATTGCCAAAGGCAAAAGTTCTTCAGGTGTAGCTTTTATTTTATCTACCGGATTGGTGTTAATCTCAGCAAAATCACTGGTACAAGATACAAACAGAGAAAACGATAGCGTAAGTATAAGTATTTTTTTCATTTTTGATAATTTTTAGAATAAGAAATAACTAGAATGAGAAATCCAGATTAAATCCTATATACCTCGACATAGGTGCACCTCCATATTCAGCAAAGCTACCTGCGCTGTTGGAATATTTTCCTTCAGGATTTATTCCATCTGGTAATTTATTGTAGATATAGAATAAGTTTCTACCGATAAGGGAGAGGTTGAGAGTATTGACTCCAAGAGATTTGATGATTTCTGGTTTAAAGGAATAGGTCAGGCGTGCTTCACGTAGGGAGACCCATGTATTTTCAAACACAGCCTGCTCCCGGATACCATTTCCCCATGAAGCTAATCTGTTGTAGTAGGAAGATGTTTTTACGGGATTGATCCACCCTTTTTCATAAGCTTCCTGATAAGTCATACCGCTTACATCTCTGGTGACTCCTTGTTTATCCTTTATGATGGAATTCTGGCCAAATACTCCATCGGGAATTACCCCGTATTGAGTGTTGCCCTGCGAATCAATATATTTGATTCCACCTCTTTCTTCATCCCTGTACCTTAATGTGGATGAAAGGTTGCCAAACTGAACACCATAATTGTATGTGGCAGAAAGAATATCACCCCCTACTCTTGCATCAATCAGTAGACTTAAAGATAAATTTTTATACCTGAAAGTATTTCTGAAACTGGCTAAAAAATCAGGAGTTAACTTTCCTACCGTAGTATATCCCTGGTTTTGGTAAGAATCTGATCTCAGGTAAGAGCCATCAGCTTTCAGCACTTTCATTCCGTTTCTGGGATCATCAATTTTATTACCATTCGCATCCAATGCCTGATATCTTGCATAGGCATATTTGGTCTGTATCAAACCGTATTGCTGGCCAGGTATTGCTATACTTTTTACGTCAGTGCCCATGGCCCAGTTCAGGACATATTCCGTAACTCCTGGATAGAGCTCAATAAGTTTATCCCTGTTTTGAGAAAATGTAACTGTGGTATTCCATTTGAAGTTAGGTAGTTTCACCGGAATTGCGTTGACAATTACCTCTATGCCTTGATTTTGCAGATTTCCGGCATTAATCTGCTGCTGACTGAGTCCTGATTCTTGTGGCAAAGGAAGTGTTAACAGCTGATTGGTAGTATTGGTCTTATAAAAAGAAACATCAAAATCCAGCCGGTTATTGAAAAAGGCCATATTTAATCCAAATTCTATGGATCTGCTCAATTCATTTTTTAAATTTAAATTCGCAAGAGAATTACTATTGAAACCCACTAACGGAATGCGCACGCCATCAGGGGAATTATAAGCAGAAGGGTCGGGTCTGTAATAGAGACCGGAACTTGTGTTGTATGGCGAAGTATCTCTTCCCACCCATGCCAGACTTCCTCTCAGACTTCCGGAATTGATCCATTTTGGAAGTTTAAAAGAATTAGAAAATATCCAGTTTCCAACAAATGAAGGATAAAAATAGCTTATACTTCCATGTCCATCAGGGTATGCCAATGTGGAAGACCAGTCGTTTCGACCTGTAATGTCAATGAATAGCTGATCTTTCCAGGCGAAATTAGCAAAAGCATACAGTCCCTGAATTCTTTTCGGCGACTGATTACCATCGGTATAATAGACCTCGCTTCCTGCCGGATCTATTGAGTTCTGGATCTGGAAAACGCCAGGAGAATTAAGCCCTCCATTAGTCCATTGCCTTGTGGCTTTGTATTTGGATCTGAAGTCTTCTCCACCAACAGATGCATTAAGAGTAATATTTTCCGACAATTTGAAGTTGGCATTCAATAAAAATTTTGTAGTATATTGTTCTTTTCTACCTTCCAAAATACTATAGCCACCGCCATTAAATCCGGGGTTTTCTCCAAGTATTTTAAATTCATTCAGGAAATCATAATTATTGAAGTTGCCTGATATCATTAAGTTTAACCAGTCTGTTAGCTGGGATCTGAGCTCAAGCCTGCCTATATAATTGTTTTCTTTCTGGGTTCTTGTGTTCTGGAAAATGTTAAAATAAGTAGACGTCATACCATAAGGATCCGCACTGTCTTGTTTCCTTCCCCCATTTACAGGATCCAGATAATTGTTTTTCCAATAAACAGCATCAAAACTTCTTGGAGTGCCATATATAAAACTGAAGAGGGGACTTTCATTTCCTCCCTGAGGTACGGGGTTCTGCCCGAAAGACCGGTTATAGTTGAAACTTGCATCTACCTGCAAATATTTACTAAACTGATGGGTTGCACGGATAAAATAAGCGTTTTTTATAAACTTATTACGGGGAAGAATACCTTCAGCTTCCTGATTGGTATAACTCAACAGAATAGTAGATTTATCATTTCCTCCGGAGAGTTCGAATGAATTTTTACGATCAAATCCTACCTGATAAATATCCTTATAATTATCCGGCTGAGGATTCCATAGAATTGTTCTTCCATCAATATCCTGTACAGATTTTCCGTCAAATTTTGGCCCGTAGCTGTAAAAAAAATTGTTGGGATCTATAAAACGGTTTCCATTAGTATCCGTTGAAAAGTTGGATCCAAAACCGGCACCAAATTCATTCTGAAACCTGGGGCTGCTATAGACGTGCTGTGTAGTAAGAGAAGAATTTATCCTGACACCTAATCCATTCGTACCTTTTCCTTTCTTGGTTGTAATGACAATAACCCCATTAGCAGCCCGTGAACCATAAAGTGCAGATGCTGCAGCACCTCTTAATATGGAAACGGACTCAAAAACATCTGAGTTAAGGTTTTTCATTTCATTACCGAAATCGTAACCGGAACCCCAGGAATCCGCACCGGTTACTCCATTGTCAATAATTACTCCATCAACTACTATCAGCGGCTGGTTATTGTTGCCTAATGATGTATTTCCACGGATCTGGATCCTTGCACTGGACTGCGGGCCTCCGGATCCTGCCGTTATTTCTACCCCCGGCAGTTTTCCCTGAAGAGCCTCCATAGGGTTAACGACCCCAGCCTGAGTAATGTCTTTGGTCTCAACCTTGGTAATGGCATAGCCTAGTTTTCTCTGATCTCTTTTTATCCCAAGTGCAGTAACAACAACTTCATCAATTTGTTTATTCTTTATAGAATCCTTCTTTGACTTTTGACCACTTAGGTGGTTTGTACTCAATAGAAAACAAAAAACACCAACAGCCAAGGGAAGTCTTGTACTTAATTGTTTCATTTTGTTCATCATTTGCTTATTACTGCAATATTAAAAAAAAATATGGCACGAATGTTATAAATTGAAATATAAAGTGTTGGTTATCAATGTTTAATGTTTTGTGTTTTATTGTTTAATGTTGATTTTAATGTATAATATTCTGTAATTGATAATATTGAAAATATAAAAAATGATTATATATTACTTATCTGTGAATTTTATTTTTTTTGCTTTTTTTATATTATATAAGCTTTTTGCCTGTTAAATAAAGGATTTTAAAGTGTTTTTATTGTCAATTTCTAGAATGGGTATAAAAAATCCCTTATCAATGCGATAAGGGATTAATTTATTGAAAAGTATAACAATAATATCAGACCTGTATTACTCCAAGATTGAACTTCTCCGTGATAGGAGAGTGGTTTGCAGCTTCAATCCCCATAGAAATCCATTTTCTCGTATCAGCAGGATTGATGATGGCATCTGTCCATAATCTTGCTGCTGCATAGGTAGATTCAGTTTGTTTCTGATATTTCTTTGAGATGGTATCCAGAATTTCGTTATGCTCTTCTTCTGAGATATTTTTTCCTTGTTTCTTTAAGGTAGACTCCTGAATCTGAGTGAGTACTTTTGCTGCCTGTGCGCCACCCATTACCGCTAAATCTGCCCAAGGCCATGCAACAATTAATCTGGGATCATAAGCTTTTCCACACATCGCATAATTTCCTGCTCCATAAGAATTTCCTGTTATAATAGTGAATTTAGGAACTACGGAATTGGAAACCGCATTTACCATTTTAGCACCATCTTTAATAATCCCGCCATGTTCTGATTTTGAACCCACCATGAATCCGGTGACATCCTGTAAGAAAATTAATGGTATTTTTCTCTGATTACAATTGGCAATAAAACGGGTTGCTTTATCTGCAGAATCAGAGTAGATCACTCCTCCGAACTGCATTTCTCCTTTACCGCTTTTAACCAGCTTTCTCTGATTGGCAACAATCCCTACGGACCAGCCGTCAACTCTTGCTGTTGCACAGATAATACTTTTACCATAGTCTGGTTTATATTCTTCGTATTCTGAGTTATCCACAATACATTTGATAATTTCGTAGGTATCGTATTGCTCAGCTCTTGAGACCGGCATAATTCCGAAAATATTCTCAGGATTTTCTTTTGGTGGGAAACTTTCTATTCTGTCAAAGCCCGCTTTTTCAGTAGTTCCGACAGATTTCATGATGTTTTTGATTCTGTTCAGAGCATCTTTATCATCTTTAGCTTTATAATCCGTTACTCCTGAAATAGAGCAGTGAGTGGTTGCTCCACCCAATGTTTCATTATCAATACTTTCTCCGATAGCTGCTTTTACCAGATAACTTCCTGCAAGGAAAATAGAGCCTGTTTTATCCACAATCATAGCTTCATCACTCATGATGGGTAAGTAAGCTCCTCCAGCTACACAACTCCCCATAACGGCTGAGATCTGGATGATTCCCATAGAACTCATTTTAGCATTATTTCTGAAAATTCGTCCAAAATGTTCCTTATCCGGGAAGATCTCATCCTGCATAGGAAGATAAACACCTGCAGAATCTACTAAATAAATGATGGGAAGCTTGTTTTCCATAGCAATTTCCTGTGCTCTCAGGTTTTTCTTTCCTGTGATAGGAAACCATGCACCAGCTTTTACAGATGCATCATTAGCGACAATAATACACTGTCTTCCGGAAACGTAGCCAATAACAACTACAACACCTCCGCTAGGGCATCCTCCATGCTCCTGATACATTTCATATCCTGCAAATGCTCCAATTTCTATGGAATCTGAATCTTTATCGAGGAGATAATCTATTCTTTCTCTTGCTGTCATTTTTCCTTCATCACGAAGCTTTTGAAGCCTTTTCTCACCACCTCCTTTTTTAATCTCAGTGAGTAAGCGATTTATTTCAGATAATTTTAATCTGTTCTGATCCTCTCGTTTATTGAATTCGATGTCCATAAAATTTTCAATTTTTTACGCTTAAAGATACTATTTTTATGAGGAATATAAATTGGAAGTAAAACAGATGTTTAATTATTTGGTTTATAGTAAATTGTGAAATTTTTAACTAAAAAATATTTTTAAATAATTTATATTTTTTCTAACTTTACACTAGAGTAACAGAGGTGATATTCTCTGCAAAATACTCTAAGTTCCTAGTTTATTTTTTTAATAGTTTATTATTTGAAGGCCCTGAAAGTTTAACAAATTTTCAGGGTTTTTTTATATCTATATGGGTTTGCCAGTAATACTTTCTATATGATATTTAAGAGACCATGTTGTTGATTTCAATCCTGACTTGATATCATATTGGTTTTGATTTTTACTAAATTATTAGAAAACGTCCTGAATTAAGAGTAAAAACTATTAAAAACTTTATTTATCATCTTTTTATTAATATAAATTTATGTTTTTTTGTAAGATTTATAAAAGCGTATTTGTAAATTTGCACGTTAAAATCAAAAGGGGATAGGTTATGCATAAATTGGCGCTTTTCAGGTTACATTTAATAGTTTTTTTATGGGGATTCACCGCAATTTTAGGAAAACTGATTCAGGCCAATGCTCAGATTCTTGTGTTTTACAGAATGTTGTTTGCCTCAATCTTTTTGTATGTATTTATCAGATTCTTTAAAAAGGAAAGCATTAAGGTGTCCAGGAAAATATTCTTTCAGCTGGCTGCTATAGGCTTTGCAATGGCACTTCACTGGTATTGTTTCTTTTATTCTATTAAAGTTTCCAATGTTTCAATTGCCTTAAGCTGCCTTTCCTTATCAACACTTTTTGCTTCGATTCTGGAACCCATTATTTTCAAAAGGAAAATTGATATATCTGAAGTAGTAATGGGAACTGTTATTGTGGCCTGTATATTATTGATTTTTAAAACAGAATTTCATTTTAAAGAAGGTATTATTTATGGAATTTTGTGTGCTATATTCGGGACTGTTTTTTCTGTTTTTAATGGTAAAATGTTTGGGAAAACAAGTTCGGGAAACATTATTTTTTATGAAATCTTCTGTGGTTGGTTCATTTTAATGATATTTTATCTGCTTTCGGGACAAATTTTTCAGATGAATGAAATAAACTACAGGGATTTGGCGTTAATATGCTTGTTAGCCAGTGTTTTTACTGCTTTTCCCATGCTGGAATCTGTGAATTTAATGAAATATATATCACCTTTTACTTTAATTTTAACAGTTAATTTAGAACCTGTCTACGGAATTATACTAGCTTTTTTTATCTTTGGAGAATCAGAACATATGAGCCCTATATTTTATGTCGCTTCAGGTGTTATGATACTGGCAATCATTGCAAACGGATTAATAAAAGCCAGAAAAACTAAAAACTTAAACTAAGCATCAAATTTATATGATGAAAAAATATTTTTTACTTGCATTTTCAATGTTGTTTGGGCTTTCTCAATCTCAGATTATCAGAAAATATTCCAATGAATTTTTAAATATCGGAGCCGGAGCAAGAGGCCTTGCAATGGGAGGAGCGGTAATTACCAACCAGGATGATGTATATTCTCCTATGTGGAATCCCGCAGGTTTGATGTCCATTGAAAGAGACTGGCAGGGAGCAGCAATGCATGCAGAATACTTTGAGTCTATTGCGAAATATGACTATCTGGCTTATGCAAAAGTACTTGAGGAAGGTGTTTTTGGGGTTTCCGTAGTAAGACTGGGAGTAGATAATATTTTAAATACAACCCAGATGATCGATTCTGAAGGGAATATTGATTATGATAAAATCACAAAGTTCTCTCAATCCGATTATGCTGCAATTCTTTCTTATGCTTTCAGACCAGGAGGAAATCCGAAATTAGATGTCGGGATCAATGCTAAGATTGTATATAGAAATGTGGGTAAATTTGCTAATGGTTATGGTTTTGGTTTCGATGTTGGGGCGATTTATAAAGCAGATAACGGATGGAAGTTCGGGGGGATGGTAAGAGATATTACAACTACTGTCAACTTCTGGACGGTCAATCAGAAAGAACTTTCTACTGTTGTAAACGGGGAAGAATTTAACCCTGCTCCCAAAGATAAACTGGAACTTACAATGCCTAAACTGAATGTAGGGGCCAGCAAATTATTTGAAATCAACAGCAGCGTATATGTATTGCCGGAAGCAGGTATAAATGTGGATTTTGCTAAAACAGCATCCTTAATTTCTACAGACTTTGCCAGTATCAGTCCTTACGCAGGAGCTGAGCTGGGATACCAGAAAATGATTTTTGTGAGATTGGGGATCAACAGATTCCAGTCAATTACAGATATAGAAGATCTTAAAAGAAAAGTTTCTTTCCAGCCAAGTGCAGGTCTTGGAATAAGATACAGAGGGCTTACACTGGATTATGCCATTACAAATTCAGGGATTGGCGGATCTAATTTTTATTCCAATTTCTTCTCCTTAAAACTGGATATGGGAGCATTTAGAAACGATTAAAATTATAAAAATGAAAAAGTTATTAATGCTGATGTTGGTAATAAGCTCAACAATGGCTTTTACGCAGAAGGTTTCAGATTATAAATATGTAGTAATTCCGGAAAAATTTAAAACCTTTAAAAACAGCAGTTTTGGATTGGAAGCTTATCTGGCTAAAGGGCTACAGGGAAAAAAGTATGAAATTTTAACTGAGGCAATGGACAAATGGCCATCTGAGGCTAGAAATAATTCCTGTAATGTAATTAATGCTGAAGTGCTGAATGATAAGAGCTTATTTACAAATAAAGTGATTTTGCAGTTCAAAGACTGCAATAAAAAGGTCATTTTAGAATCCAAAGGGCGCTCAGATATAAAGGAATTTGAAGAAGGGTTTCCTGATGCTTTAAAGCAGGCTCTGACACATGTTCCACTTTCCAGCCCGGTAGAAATGAAGCCTGCTAAAATATCAGATGCTGCTGAAAACGTACAGAATACAGTTTCTGAAACCGTTGTATCTGCAGGAACTCCGGAAGCAAATAATTACTCGAACGGGAAACTTGATCTTCAGAAAATACAGATTGATTCTAATCAGTTTATCTTGGCAAAATCCGGAAGTTCCGTACCATTTGCTGTTTTCAAAACGACTTCTAAGAGTGCTGTTTTCCTTGTAAAAATGGCTGATGGAAATACTACCATCGGATATTTTGAAAACGGGAATATTGTAATAGATATTCCACAGACTGACGGAAGATTCTCCAAAGAAGTCTTTACAGCAAAATAATTTACATCAATAATAAGAAAAATATCATCCTTAATTCATAACTTTTTAGAATTAAGGATTTATTTTAACTACATAGATATGAAAAAAGTTTACATTTCTATATTGGCAATACTGTCAGTATTTTCGAGTGCACAAAGTGTATTTAATACCCAGTTAAACGAAATTAATTTTGGGGCTTCCAGTGATCCTGATAATTTTATAAAATTCAATAATCATATTCTTTTCACAGCCACCAAGTCTACAGAGGAAGGAAGGGAACTGTGGAGTTTTGATCCGGGTACTCAAAAATCAATTCTGCTGAAGAATGTTTTTCCGGGGTACAGCATTGGGATGACTGGAGATCCGTCTTTTATGAGGCTCAATAATAAAATTTACTTTATTGCTGTACAAAGCAATAGTTCGTCCAATAATCAGCTTTGGGTCACAGACGGAACCACGGTAGGAACATCCAAGGTAAAAGATCTGAATTTTGAGTTTTCGGTGGCTGCAACTGCTGCGGTCGGAAATAATATCTTTTTCTACCACCACAATGAACTTTGGTCTTACAATACCGTTACAGATAGTCTGCAGCTATTAAAAACATTTCAATATTCCGGTGATGTAAAAATGTATACCTTGAACAATACTTTGTTCCTGGCAGCAGATGATGGCACACATGGAAAAGAGATATGGAAATCAGATGGAACCGTTGCCGGAACATCTTTATTAAAGGATATCGTTCCCAATGCAGGTGGAAGTATTAATGGCGATTTTAAAGCACTGATTTTTAAAAATAAACTATACTTCGTGGTTAATCTTGGAACAGGAACAGCGGGATATGAATTATATTCATCAGATGGAACAGAAGCGGGAACAGTATCCATAAAATCTGTAGGTTATCCGCAGCTGGAAGGAGCTGCCGCTGATAATTATTTTGTTTTTACAGGCTTTGATGCAGCAAATGGCTATGAACCATGGGTTTCTGATGGGACAACGGCAGGAACTTATCTGTTGAAAAATCTAATGCCTGGAGCTACAAGTTCTATGGCAATGAAAAAATTTGTAAAATATAATAACAAAATATTCTTTGAAAGTAGTGCCAACGGTGTTAACTCTGTGTATGGTAATTATATCTGGGAAACAGATGGTACAGAAGCCGGAACTGTTCTCTTCAATACGCACGCAGGAGCTTTGATTTATGGGAACAGCTCAGATAATAATCATTTGATTCTTACGATGGCTAATTATGGAAACAGATATTGGATAGTGAATGGAAATTCTTCACAGAGTTTTGAGATTACAGGCCTTGGAATGCCAAATAATAATAGTTTTGTAGACCTGAATTCTAAAATTTATCTTACCGGAAATACCCCCAAATATGGCACTGAACTATTTTCACTAAATCCGGTGACCCATCAGACTACAATAGCTTCGGACATCAGTAGATTTGAAAGTTCTTTGCCTCATGCATTTCAGGTACTGAATGATGATCTTATTTTCATTGCGACAGACAGACAGTATAACAGCCAGATTTATAAGAGAAATAAAAATACACAGCAGATTGAGAGAATATCCAGCTTTGGAGGAAATTCGTTTATAGGTATGGGCAGTGACTTTAATGACAATTTCATTAAAGTAGGAAACTATCTTTACACTCCAGAAGCAGCTTACAGAACAGATGGTACAGAAGCCAATACTTTGTCAATATCATCCCCGAATATTACCAGCAGGGTACCGTATACCAGCTTGAACGATAATACATTACTTTTTGCCGGATACAATAATGTGGTAGGAACTGAACTTTGGAAGATTGATAATACATCCAATACTGTTAGTATGGTCAAAGATATTTCCCAGGATAATATGGGAAGTCTTTATTCCGTAGATTCAAAAACTGCAATACTGAATGGTTTTGCTTATTTTGTGGCAAAAGATAATGGAAAACTTGGGATCTGGAAAACAGATGCTACTGAAGCCAATACCCAAAAGGTAATACAGTTTTCCTATCAGGATGGGACAAATGGAGATATTAAGGTACTGAATGCTTTTAATAATAAATTATTCTTTACAAAACAACAGGAAAATACTCCTGCGAATTACAGCTCCGGGCAAAACGAGCTTTGGATTTCAAACGGCGATCAGGCATCTGCTACATTACTGAAATCTTACGCTGCTCCTTATGGCTCTTCAAGTATTGCGAGAGAAACAATAATATTTAATAATAAGCTTTTTTATGTCACTTCAGGTTATCCTTCTCCAGCGCTGCATTCTACAGATGGAACAGTGGCAGGGACAGAACAGATACTAGCGGGAAACTTTTTTGGTGATGTAAAATTTAAAAAATGTGGAAATCAGTTATTTTTTACCAATAACAATAGTACACAGTTGTGGAAAACAGATGGAACAGCGAATGGCACATCTGATTTATCCCAAAATTTTTCTTCAGTGAAAGATATGACGTGTGCCAACAATTATCTTTACTTTCTTAATGGGGATTCCCAAAAGGTATGGAAAAGTGACGGTGTTTCAACCTCTCCGATGGATATTTTTGTGACAAACGATGATAATCAGCTGTTGGTTAATGAAAATATTCAGAAAATGGGAACAGATGGTGAGAAATTATTTCTGACCATTAATACCAAAGAACATGGAAGTGAATTGTATGTAGTGACTGATCCACTGCCTGTTTATCTGGCAACCCATGAAATATCAGGCGCAGAAAGTAAAAAAGGAAATTCAGATCTGCAGATTTATCCTAATCCTGTTTCAGAATATTTTTCAATAAGACTGAACGAAAATTCTAAAATAGAAATCGTGAAAATTTTTGATGCCTCCGGAAAACTTGTGAAGAATATTATCTACAATAATAAAAATATTGATGTAGCAGAACTTCCATCAGGAATATATTTTATTAAGTTAAAAACAAATAAAGGGGAATATATGGGTAAGATTATAAAAAAATAATACATGTAAAAGGCTCTTAAAAAGAGCCTTTATAATATATATGTTGATGTGTTTTTCATTCTTTTAGCATTTTACAAGAGTCTTATAGATATAAAAGCAATTGGATGTCAAATGAAATGTGATTGGATTTATAAAAAGAGAAGAATTTTCATAGCATTATTGTCATTAGTTGATATTACTAATTTATGGAAAAAATATAAATAATACTAATATTTAATAAAATATTTATTTGTTTGTGTTTTTTATTGATAAATTTCCTTTTTGTACTGGGGATTGTTGGTTTTTGTCTCTTATTGAGTAAATGAAAAAAGTATATGAGTTTTTGCATTAAAACTTCATTTTGTTTGTGACAAATTAGCTGCTGTACTGCATTAGTTTATCAATTAGCATTAAAAAATTCCCAAATCACTTTCGCTTTACTTTTCCCCAGAATTTCTTCAAGAGTTTCAAAATTGGCTTCTTTGATTCGTTTTACAGACTTCAGTTTAGACAAAAGCAATTCGATTGTTTTTTCTCCAACTCCAGGAATTTCTTCAAGTTCAGATTTTATCGTAGAGTTTTTTCTTCTCGTTCTGTGATGTTTTACCCCAAACCGGTGGGCTTCATCACGAACACGCTGAAGGATTTTCAACGTTTCAGATTTTTTATCGAGATATAAAGGAATAGGATCTTCCGGGAAAAATATTTCTTCCAGTCTCTTGGCGATCCCTACAATGGTAATTTTTCCATAAAGTCCTAATAACCTCAGGCTTTTAACAGCAGAAGAAAGTTGTCCTTTTCCACCATCAATCAGAATTAATTGAGGAAGGCTTTCTCCTTCATCAAGCATTCTTTTGTAACGGCGGTAGATGACCTCTTCCATCGTTGCAAAGTCGTTTGGCCCTTCTACCGTTTTAGGATGAAAAATTCGGTAATCTGCTTTACTCGGTTTTCCATCTTTGAAAACAACACATGCAGACACAGGATTCGTTCCCTGAATGTTGGAGTTATCAAAACCTTCAATATGTCTTGGTTCTACAGGCATTCTCAGTAGTTTCTGCATTTCGGCCATAATTCTGTTAGTATGCCTTTCAGGATCTACAATCTGAACCTGCTTCAGCTTTTCAAGACGGTATTCTTTAGCATTCTTTTCAGAAAGCTCTACAATTCTTTTTTTATCTCCTACCTTGGGAACAATCAGTTTTACATTTGGGATTTCTACAGACAAATGAAACGGTAAAAGAACTTCCTTAGAATCTGAAGAAAACTTCTGACGGATCTCAATCAAAGCTTCTTCCATAATATCTTCATCCGTTTCCTCAAGAATCTTTTTAATCTCGGTGGTAAAACTCTGGATGATATTTCCGTTTCTGATTTTAAAGAAATTGACATAAGCAGCGGTCTCATCACTGGTCATTCCGAAAACATCTACATCATCAATATTCGGATTTACAACGGTGTTTTTAGCCTGATAATCCTCAAGAATATCCAGTCTTTCCTTAATGATCTGAGCTTCTTCAAATTTAAGATTGGAAGCCAGCTTCATCATCTGATTCACTAGATAATCCTTTGCCTTACGGAAATCCCCTTTGATAATTCCGCGGATAGCATCTATTTTTTCGTCATAATCTTCCTTGCTTTCAAGATCTTCACAGGGCCCTTCACAGTTTTTGATATGGTATTCCAGGCAGACTTTATATTTGCCTTCCGCAATTTTGGATGGGGAAAGATTCAGATTGCAGGTTCTAAGCTTATAAATATGTTTTATAGTATCCAGCAATATCTTTGCAGGGCGCACTTTGGCATACGGACCGTAATATTCGGATCCATCTTTAATCATATTTCTGGTCAGAAAAATTCTTGGAAAATCTTCATTTTTGATGCAGATCCATGGATAAGTCTTGTCATCCTTCAACATAACATTATAAAACGGCTGGTACTCTTTAATCAGATTATTTTCCAATAAAAGTGCATCATACTCGCTGTTTACAATTGTCGTTTCCAATCGCTGGATTTTGCTGACCATTATTTTGATCCTGTATCCTGAAAGGTTTTTATTGAAATAGGATAGTACCCTCTTTTTCAGATTTTTAGCTTTTCCCACATACAAAAGCTGTTCGTTTTTATCATAATAACGATAAACGCCGGGTTCAGATGGTAAGGTTTTGAGCTGTAATTCTAAAGAAGGATTCATATAACAAAATTAAGGAAACTTTCCCTATTTAAAAAAAGAAAAACCTGCAGATAATTCTACAGGTTCCGGTATTTTGATAGTGTATCCTATCCGTGGTTCATTTCGGTATACTGATAGATGAGAAAGCTTAAATAATTCCATTCTACAGAATTTTTTGGATATTTTTTCATGAATTCAGGATTGTCACCAAACAAAAAGTCATAGTTGTCTTCAAAATCATCTTTGTGAAGCCACATTACTTTATTGCCTTTCTTTATATAATAAGATTTAATAACACCTCCGCCAAATGCAGGGGCACCGGCAAACCCGGTACTCACTGTTTCTGAAGCAAACGGATCATGATAAACCGTAATAAGCTCATTAAATTCAGGATTGATCACCTGCATTAAAAAAGCTCTGGGCTCTTTCTTGTTTTTTAAAGAAACAATCTGGTTTTCGTAAGGAATGGCATCGTCGGTAACAGATTTGCTATATTTTTTTGTGCTGTAATTTCTCATGTTTGAAATAAACTTTGCCGCTTTCATCGACTTTTCAGTCTCTGTAGCATATAAATACATTTCAGCAATATCGGTTGCCTCAAATTTTATTGGCTTTCTGGTATCAACATCCTCAATGGTGATGGAAAGAATCTGTCCCCTCTGTTTTTCCCAGGATTTACTGTAACCCTGATGTTCTGTATTATCTTTTAAAATAATGGTGGAAACTTTTTTATCTGTTGCAGTATTGAAACCTTCGTTAAACAGATAGCGGTTCATTTCTTTTCTTTCTTCTTTTGAATATTTTACTTTCTGGGCGAAAGCAGCTGTGCTTGCTACACATAAAGCAAGGAGTAGAGTTTTCAGTCTCATGTGTTATTGTTTTTAATTTTCGGGGCTAAATGTAGTAAATTAATTCGCTTGTTTTATAAAAATATAGAAGATTGAAATTTAGCTTTTCCAATTATTGTTAAATGCGTAATTTTAAGGAAATTTTTTAGAAATGATATACGGGGTAGATGTTTTTACTTTCCATGATGTTCTGGAAATATGTAAAAAACCAAATAAAGCGAAGCTGAACAAAGCTGCAAAAGAACAAATTTTAAAATCTCAGAAAAACGTACAGAAAATAGTAGAGTCAGACAGATGCGTATATGGAATCAATACAGGATTCGGACCATTATGTGATACTAAAATTTCAGCGGATGAAACCGCTCAGTTACAATATAACCTGATCATTTCTCATGCGGTAGGTGTAGGAAAACCGATTGATAAAGAACTTTCCAAGATCATGATGATTGCTAAAGTACATGCTCTTTCTAAAGGATTTTCGGGAGTTTCCCTGGAGGTTATTGAAAGAATGATTCTCATGCTTGAGAAAGATATCATTCCTGTGGTTCCTGAACAGGGATCTGTAGGAGCTTCCGGAGACCTTGCTCCATTAGCGCATCTCGTATTGCCTTTACTTGGCTTAGGACAGGTTTGGGAAGGAGATATGGTTTCCGATACCATGGAAGTGTTGAAAAAGCATGACCTTGAACCACTGGCTTTAGGTCCGAAAGAAGGATTAGGGCTGATCAACGGAACACAGTTTATCCTTGCCCATGCCATCAAAGGACTTGAAAAATTTGAATACTTACTGGATCTGGCGGATATGACGGCAGCTATGAGTATTGAAGCGTACAGAGGTTCTGCAAGCCCTTTCAAAAAAGAACTTCACGATATCAGACCGTTTGAAGGCAGTAAAAAAGTAGCGGCAAGAATGCTTAAGTTCTTAAAGGGATCAGAAAACTTGAAAGCTCACGAAGACTGTGAAAGAGTGCAGGATCCTTATTCCATGCGATGTGTACCACAGGTTCACGGAGCCAGCAGAAATGCTTTTGAGCATCTTAGAGGAATGGCAGAAACAGAATTGAATTCCGTTACGGATAATCCGATCGTATTAAGTGCTGAAGAATCTATTTCAGGTGGAAACTTCCATGGACAGCTGATGGCATTACCTTTAGATTATGCTACATTAGCAGCTGCAGAGCTAGGGAATATTTCAGACAGAAGAAGCTACTTATTATTAGAAGGAAAATATGGACTTCCAAGATTATTAACGGAAAGCTCAGGATTGAATTCCGGATTTATGATCCCTCAGTACACTTCAGCAGCCTTGGTTACAGAAAATAAAACATTATGCTTCCCGGCGTCGGCAGATTCTATTCCAACAAGTTTAGGACAGGAAGACCATGTTTCTATGGGAAGTATTTCAGGAAGAAAATTCAATCAGGTTCTGGGAAATCTTGTGAATATTCTGTCTGTTGAGCTGATGTTTGCCGCTCAGGGACTTGAATTCAGGAGACCTGCGAAATGCTCTAAAGTAATTGAAGAAAACTTTGCAATTCTTCGTTCTAAAGTTGCCAAGCTTGAAGATGACAGACTGATCGGTAAAGATATGCTGGCCATTGCAGAATTGATTAACGAACGAAAATTTGTTGTCAACTAATACAAAATACTTGAAAGCTTCCGGAAGGGAGCTTTTTGTTTTCACAAATCTTTAAATCCTTCAATTTTTAAATCGTTAAATCAACTAGATGAATATACTCAGAACAGATTCTGCCAATACAGATTTTCAAACTCTTGTAAAATCCCTTGACGCTACTTTATCCGAACATAATGGAGAAAATGATGACTTCTTTGCTCAGTTCAATACAATAGATACTATCAAAAACTGTATCGTAGCCTATATAGATGATATTCCAGCAGCCTGCGGAGCATTCAAACCATTTTCAGAAGATACCATAGAAATAAAAAGAATGTTTACCCATCCTGATTTCAGAAAAAAAGGATTAGGTTCCGCTATTGTGAAAGAACTTCAAAGCTGGGCAACAGAATTGAACTTTACAAAAGCTGTATTGGAAACTTCCAGGGACCTTAAGAGTGCCATCTCGGTGTATGAAAAAAGTGGTTTTTACAAAATACCTAATTATGGTCAATACGTTGGAATAGAGCAAAGTGTGTGCTACGAGAAAGTATTGTAATTTAATATTCATGTAATGCTAAATTCATTTTTTTTCAATTTTTAATTCCCGTTAAAGTGTTATATTGTGGTCTCAACCAAAATTATAACATATGAAAAAAACTGTATTCCTACTGGCAATATTTTTTGCCTTAAACTCGTGCACCAGAGAAGATCTTCAGAACGAAAATGTAAAAACCGAAATGTCCCAGAAAGATCCGTTGACTGCAAAACAAATCAACGAAAGGATCAATCAGGCGATTAAAACGGACGGTACTTTCAATTGGAAGAATGAATCCGATCATTTCGTATGGAGTGCTATTTTCCGCGGAAATAAAATGGTATCGATCGGTTTTGGAACTTCTAAAGATGATTTCGATAGAAGTAAATCTCCAAACAGCAATGATATCGAAAAAGAAGTTCTTTCTGTGATCAAAAAGTATGAAGGAAAAGACGAAAGAAATTTCCTTCTTCTTTCAGATCAGTATCTTAATCAGATGGATGTTGTCATTGAAAATGAGGAAACTGTTTCCGCACTTCGCCAAATGAAGAACATCCGATATGTAGAACCGGCAGATTATCATTATTTTGAATTTGAAGCTCAATATAATGCAGCTGCAAAATCTTCAGGAAGCGGTTCGTCAGGGTGTGGATTTTCATCATCTACATTAAGTACTGCAGACTATACCTCAACAACGCCAGGTGCAAAAATACCGTGGGCTTTTACTAAACACAGCATTCCTGAAGCCTGGGGCTATAGTACCGGAGCAGGCGTAACCATCGGGCTTATTGATACAGGTGTTTCTCCTGAACAGACTTTATTGGGTGGAAGTTTTAATAATGGAGCTTCTTCAGGAAGAACAATCAGCAAATACGGAGTGTATAATTCAGATGGATCAGGAGATCAGTGCGGGCATGGAACAAAAATGGCTTCTGTAATAGCAGCTCCGAGAAATAATGCAGGATTACCTGTAGGAGTAGCTTATAATGCCAATCTGATCGCTTACAGAGCCGCAGAAAATGTTGTTCTTGAAACATCCAGTGAGCAAACTGCTGTAAAAACGGCTTTCACTGAATTGGGTAACAATACCAATGTAAAAATCATTTCTATGTCGATGGGACACATCTTTTCCGTTGGAAAAATTGAAGACGGTGTTAAATATGCTTATTCTAAAGGAAAACTGATTTTCTGCGCCGGAGGTACCTCAACCAGCTTTACCAGCTTTGTCGGAGTAATTTTCCCTGCATCCATGCCGGAAACTCATGCTATAACGGGAGTGAAAGAAAATACTTCCAATCAGAAATGTGATGTGTGCCACTCGGGAAGTCAGATTGATTTTACCTTCCAGATGGAGAGATCTTCAGGAAATACCGTTCCTGTATTGAGCTATTACAATGGTCAGGCAGATTATGTGGGTGGTTCTTCAGTGGCTACAGCAGCTACAGCGGGAATTGCGGCACTCGTTTGGGCTAAAAATCCATCATGGACAAGAGACCAGGTTCTTACTAAAATGAGACAGGCTTCAACCTACTATCCAAATGTTAATTCAAGCTATGGCTATGGAAATATCAATGTTTTAAAAGCTGTACAATAAAATAATAACCCTATAAAAAAAAGGAAATATCTCAGCTGAGGTATTTCCTTTTTGTTTTAATATAGAGAAGGCTATCCAATCCTTACACTTGTCATACTCAATGAACCCCCGATAAGCTCATCATTGAATAAAGTAAGCTCTTCAGCCTGATCTTTCAATCCTAAAGTATATAATAGAGGGAGATAATGATCAGGAGTAGGAACAGCATATTGTAAGAACGTACCCTGTTTCTGGTAATCTATGATATTCTGAAAATTGCCATCCAGAAGCCAGTTGTTGGTTTTTTCACGGGCTTCCACTGCCCAGTCCCAGCCGGCTCCTACTGTATTGATGTTTTTCCAGTCAATAAGACGAAGATTATGAACAATATTTCCACTTCCGATGATCAGGATACCTTTTTCACGAAGTTTGTTCAGTCTTTTTGCCAGATCATAATGATACTGAGGAGGTTTTGTATAATCAATACTCAGCTGGATCACCGGAATATCTGCATCAGGATACATATGTTTGATCACAGACCATGCCCCATGATCAAGTCCCCAGCTATGATCTTCTTCCACATCTACAGGAAGAAGTAACTCTGCAGTTTCTCTTGCCAGTTCGGGATTTCCCGGTGCAGGGTACTGCACATCAAAAAGGGCTTTGGGAAAACCGTAAAAATCATGAATGGTTTTCGGCATATCCATAGCCGTTACAAAAGTTCCGTCCGTATACCAGTGGGCAGAAATACAAAGAATTGCATTGGGCTTTGGAATTTCTGAGGCTGCTTTCCGGAAACCCTGTACAAATTGATTCTCTTCAATGGCATTCATTGGTGAACCATGTCCAAGAAATAAAACAGGCATTCTCTGTGTACTTTTAAAACCGTCGCTAATGTTTTGAAGATCGTTGAGGTTCATAAATATTGAAGATTATAAAAAATAAAAGGTTCAAGGCTTTTAGAAAAATCCCTGAACCTTTTAAAATATATGTTATTAACTATGCTTGCTTTACAAACTGTAATTCACCAGCTACTTTTACATCATCACTTACCATTACACCTCCTGCTTCAAGAGCAGCATTCCAGTTTAATCCAAAGTCTTTTCTGCTGATTTTTCCTTCAAAAGAGAAACCTGCTTTTGTATTTCCCCATGGGTCTACGTTGATTCCTCCGAAGTCTACATCAAGTGTTACAGGTTTTGTAATTCCGTTGATGGTAAGATTACCTACAACAGTATTGTTTAATGCCTGAGATTCAAATGTGATCGTAGGGTGAACTTCAGCATTGAAGAACTCCGCCGACTTTAAGTGGTTGTCTCTGTCCGTATTGTTGGTGAATACAGAATCCGTCTGAATCGTAGCAGTAGTTTTAGCATTTGCAAAAAACTCATCTTCAGAGTCAATTTCAGCAGTGAAAGTTCTGAAGCTTCCTTTTACGTTAGAGATCATCATGTGTTTTACTTTGAAAGTAATTTCACTATGCGTAGGGTCTAAAATCCATTTTGTTGCCATTGTATTTCGTATTTTTTGTTTGTTATTAATAATGCAAATTTAGGACAGCGTACCTATACAAGTCATTGATATAGGATAAGAAATGAGTTTTTTTGTCAATTGTCAATTTTGCTTCGCAAGTGAATGGTGAATTTCTTTCAACATCCAATTGACAAGCGCAGCGGATTGACTATTCACGATTGACTTATTTAACATCAATCGTCAATTTTGCTTCGAAAGTGAATGGTGAATTGATTCCAGCATCCAATTGACAAGCGCAGCGGATTGACAGTTCATGATTGACTTATTCTAATCTCCTTTAAAAATTCTACTCTTAAGTTAAGGAATATTTCCATTGAATACATGAATTCCATTTTATGAATGTTTTAATTTAACATTTCTTAACGAATGGTTTTTATTTCTTATTTTTGAAGGATTCAATTTTATACAATGAAATTACATAAATTTTCTTTATTGATGCTGGTTTTAGGCAGTTCGGTATTTGCCCAGACCCAGAAGTTTACCATGGCGGAGGCTGTAAATGGAATGAGGACCAACCTTGCTGTGAAAAATATTTCCCAATTTTCATGGTCTGCAGACGGAAAATCATACATTCAGGCAGTAAAAGGCGGTTATCTGATTACAGATTTGAAAACCAACAAACAGGATACCCTGATCTCCTTGAGTCAGCTGAACAGAAATCTTTCCAATGATAAGCTTAAAGCTGTTCCTCCTATTAAATTTACAGGGAATTCCAATGGATATTTTACGACAGAGGGCAAAATGTCTTGGATTGAAAAATCCGGAAACGATTGGAAAATAAAAAGCACAGCTGCTATTGATCAGAATGCTGCCAATGTTAAAATGTTTGGTGACGGCCATACTTTTGCCTTCACAGCAAAGAATAATTTATTTGTCAACAGGAACGGAAAGACCATTGCTGTAACCAACGAGACCAATGAAAATATCATTAGCGGACAGGCCGTTCACAGAAATGAATTCGGAATTGATACCGGAATTTTTCCTGCCCCGAATTCTGAGAGTGTAGCTTTCTATAAAATGGATCAGAGCATGGTAGCAGATTACCCGATCATCGATTGGTCTGTAACACCTGCTGTCAATCACAACATCAAATACCCGATGGCTGGCCAGACTTCTCATCAGGTAACATTAGGGGTGTTCAATATTAAAACACAATCTACTACTTTCTTAAGAATTGAAGGGGAAAAAGATCAGTATCTGACAGCGGTTACATGGAGCCCGGACTCAAAATATATTTTTGTAGGAGTTTTGAACAGAGCTCAGAATCATATGAAAATGAATCAGTATGACTCTGTTACAGGAGAATTGGTAAAAACATTATTTGAAGAAACAGACAGCAAATATGTAGAGCCGCAGCACCCGCTTACTTTCTTCCCGAATTCTAATACAGACTTTATCTGGCAGAGCCAGAGAACTGGATACAACCACTTGTTCCACTACAGCCTTGAAAAAGGACTGATATCCCAAATCACAAAAGGGGATTGGCTGGTAACAGATATTTTAGGATTCAATGAAAAGAAAAAGGAGATCTACTTCACCTCAACAAAAGAGACTCCTTTGGAAAGACATTTATACAGAATCAACTGGACCAACTTCAAAATGCAAAAGCTTGATAATGCAGAAGGAATGCACATCGGAACTTTGAGCGGCGATGGGAATTATCTGTATGATGCTTACAGCAATGCGAATTCACCGAGAGTTGCCAACATTATCAATACAGCTAATTTAAAAACTACGAATATCCTTACTTCTGAAAATCCATTAAAAAATTATCAGAGACCGGAAATTAAAAACGTAGTGTTAAAGACTGATGACGGAACTCCTTTGTATGGAAAAATTATTCTTCCAACCAATTTTGATCCGAACAAAAAATATCCGACTATTGTTTATCTGTACAACGGACCACACTTACAGCTGATCACGAACAGCTTTCCGGCCTCAGGAAACCTTTGGTATGAATATATGGCTCAGAACGGATACATTATTTTTACAATGGACGGAAGAGGTTCTTCTAACCGTGGAATGAAGTTTGAGCAGGCTGTATTCAGAAACTTGGGAACTACAGAAATGAACGACCAGATGAAAGGTGTAGAGTACTTAAAATCTCTTCCTTATGTAGACGGAGATAAAATGGGAATTCATGGATGGAGCTTCGGAGGATTTATGACAACAAGTTTTATGCTTCGTAAGCCGGATGTATTCAAAGTGGGTGTAGCAGGAGGACCTGTAATCGACTGGAGCATGTACGAGATCATGTACGGAGAAAGATATATGGATACTCCGCAGGAAAATCCACAAGGTTATGCGGTTGCAAATCTATTGGATAAAGTTCAGAACCTGAAAGGAAAATTACTGATGATTCACGGTGCACAGGATGATGTAGTCGTATGGCAGCATTCTATTAAATTCATCAAATCTGCTGTTGATAACGGAGTTCAGCTGGACTACTTTACTTATCCGGGACATCCGCATAATGTGATCGGGAAAGACAGAGTTCACCTGATGCAGAAAATTACAGATTATTTTGATTTGTATCTGAAGAAATAATAATACAATCCAGTCGGAAAGGCTGGATTTTTTTTTTTGCTACACAAGTATTATGTTTTTTGGAAAACGCAAGGGCGCAAGATTATTAAATAGGTTATGTTGTAAGACGCAAGGATTTTATCTGCGATAAAATTTTATGATTTGTAATTTTATTTCACGCTGATTTTGCAGATTAAGCAGATGCAATGGAAATCTGCGTAATCTGCTTGATTTGGGATAAAATTTAATCTAAATATCATTCTGCCTTTGCTGAAAATCTTCGATTTTCTTGCGCCTTAAAAAATCATAAAAATAAAAATTCCTTGCGCCTTTGCGTTTTCCAACAAAAGAATCATCAGTATTCAACAGCCCTTCCGATCTTAACAAACATCAATGTTTTTGATTTTCCATAGTGGTAACTTTGTATCACTAAAATCAACAATATGGAATTAGGAATAGGAATGTTCGGTGATCTGGCTTTTGACCAGTCAACCGGGAAATATAGAGATGCAGGAATTAAGATCCGTGAAATACTGGATCAGGTAAAATTGATGGATGAGGTAGGAATTGATGTTTTTGCTATGGGAGAACATCACCGTCCGGATTATGCTGTTTCCTCTCCGGAGATTGTTTTGGCAGCAGCAGCAAGCATTACAAAAAATATAAAACTGGCCAGTGGCGTTACTGTTTTGAGTTCTTCGGAGCCGGTAAAAGTGTATGAGGATTTTTCAACGCTGGATTTAATTTCAGACGGAAGAGCAGAGATCTTTGTCGGACGTGGAAGTTTCATCGAGTCATTTCCTTTGTATGGCTATTCACTGAATGATTATGAACAGCTATTTGATGAAAAATTGGAATTATTACTGAAAATCAATTCTGAAGAAAATGTAAGCTGGTCAGGAAAACTTCGTGCACCGATGCAGAATCAGACGGTATACCCAAGAGCAAAAAATGACGGAAAACTTTCCATCTGGAGAGCCGTTGGGGGAACGCCGCAGTCTGTTTTGAGTGCAGCACAATTGGGAATGCCATTAGTGGTAGCTATTATTGGAGGAATGCCAATCCAGTTTAGAAATCTGATCGAGTTTTATAAGCAGGAATACCAAAAAGCGGGACATGATGTTTCAAAAATGCAGATCGCAATTCACTCCCATACTTTTGTGAGTGATGATCAGAAAGTAGTGGATGGATATTTCCATAATTATAAATCACAGATGGACAGAATTGGAGTTTCAAGAGGTTGGGCTCCTTATACAAAAGCACAATATGAAGGTGGAAGAAGTAAAGATGGTGCATTATTTATCGGAAGTCCGGCGGAAGTAGCAGACAAGATTGCTTATATGAAAGAAATTTTCGGAATTACAAGATTTATCGGCCACATGGATGTAGGAGATCCTGCTCATGATGTGATGATGAAATCGATAGAATTGTTTGGAAATGAAGTGAAGCCTGTTATAAAAGGACTGTAACAGGAAAGTTTGTGAGGTGTGAAAGCCACGAAAGATCTGTTTCTTTTGTGGCTTTTGTTGTTTTAAATATAGTATTAAACAATCTCAATCAGACTTCCTCTTTCTTCGTCTTTAATAATATTGAGTGCTGTAGGAATTTTCTCTTTCAGTTCTTCCACGTGCGAAATAATTCCTACAATCCTGTTTTCTTTCATCAGATTGGTGAGCGTTTCAAAAACGATATTCACAGATTCCGTATCCTGAGTTCCAAAACCTTCATCAATAAAGAAGAAATTTTTATCGGCCTGCGCATTGGCCTGAACACTTTCTGCAAGAGCCAGAGCCAGACTTAAAGATACCTGAAATGCCTGGCCTCCGGAAAGTGTTTTGACACTTCTGCTTTTTCCTTCGTTGAGGTAATCAATAATTTCAAAATCGTTATTCTCATTCAGCTGGAGGCTCAGCTGATTTCTGGTCATCCGGTGAAAACGCACATTAGCATGATCACAAAGCTGTCTCAGATAAATAGATGAAACATATTGTACAAAACCCGCACCTTTAAAAAGATTCATCATGATTTTTAAATTTTCTGAGCGTTTTTGAAGTTGTGCAAGTTCTTTCAGAAGTTCCTCTTTTTTTACAAATTCCTTTTCCAGACGATCTATTTCAGCAGTTTTTGTGACTACAGAATCACTAATCTGCTTTTGTTCGGTTTGTGCTTCGGTGAACTGCTGTTCAGCGATAGAAAACTGTTCGTTATTGAACGAAAGGCCTTTCAGTTTTAACTCCAGCTCTCCGATGAATTTCTTTAAAGCTTCAAATTCAACTTTGAAAAGCTGAACTTTAGTCCTCACCAGCTCAACATTAATTTCCTGAAGTAAAATATTCTCAACTTCTTTAAATTCTGTGAAATTTTGATCAGCCAATGCTTTGACAACTGCTTCTTCATTCCCTGAAATTTCCTTCTCCAGCTCTGTAATCTGCTTTTCAGATTGGCTCACAATAGCCTTTTGCTCTGCCAGTTTCGGAGAAAGAATTTTTTCCTGTTCTACAGTTTTCAGGTAATTTTCTTCAATCTCTTTATTAGAATAAGCAAGCTTCTGATACGATTCTTCAATTTCTTTTATTTCCTTTTGAGCATACAGATCCCATTCGAGAATTTTAAGACCGGAACGGCTGATATTAATTTGCTCCTGCTTCGAAACTTCTTCCAGACGGAAAGCTTCCAGAGCACTCTTATATTTTTCCAGTGTTTTGGATTCTCTGTCAAAATTTTCCCTGGCTAAAGCGATATTCCGTTCCGTTTCTTCAATCTTTTTCTCCAGCGTAAACGAGTCTGAGCGTTTTTTCTCAAATTCCTCTTCCTGGTTGGAAGCAAATTGTTTCCAGGTGAAATTCAGCAGATGATTTTCAATATCCTTCTGAATCTGCAGAAGTATCTTTTGTTCCGAAAGAAGCTGTTCCTCAAAGATCTTTTTACGGTCCAGAATCTTGTCAATTTCAGCCTCCTGCTTTTGAAGTCCTGTTCCTTCCTGTTCAAGCGATGCTATTTTCTCCTGAATTTCCTGTAGTTCAGTATTTACATCATGAAATTCCACAATATGCGGATGTTCTTTAGAACCACAGAGCGGGCAGTTTTCTCCGTCATGAAGTTCACTGGCAAAACGGGAAAGTTCTTTTTGTATTTTGAGATGATCCAGTTTCTGGGAAAGTTCCTTTTTTTGAGTCTCTAAGGTTTCTTTTCTGATTCTGAAATCTTCTTTATAATTTTTGGTATAAGCAAAAGGCTTTAATTCTTCTGTAATTTCTCCGATCTGCTTTTGATGTTTCCCGATCTTTTCAGCTTGTTCCTGAAGCGATTTTTTTAAATTCTTTTGCTGAATAAACCAGTTGCCCACTTCAGAAAGCAGGGCAGAATCCAGTTTTTGCTCTTTTAAGGTTTTAATCTGTGCGGAAAGCTCATCAATAGTCTTTTGAATTTTCTCTTTATTAAGATTTACTTCTTTTACTTTTTCAGAACCTTTCCGGGTTCTTTCGTTCAGGATCTTGATTTCTTCAGAAAATTTCAGGATCTGAATGATAAGGTTCAAATCATTTTCCTGAATTCTGGATTGCTCTAAGGCTTTAAACTGTGGTTCAAGGACCATGAGCTGTTCTTTTACAGTATTAAAACCCTTTTCAGTTTCCTGCCAGTCTTTGATTTGCTGTTCCTTTTCGTTTCGTTTTGAAGCAATTTCTTTCGAGAGTTTATTTTTCTCAATAATCAAAGGGTTGAAAATTCTGAAAATCCTGTCGTATAATTCTGCCTGTATTTCCAGAGCATCCATCTGAGGCTTTTCTTCAGAGAGTTTACTGAACTTTTCTTTATTCTGCTGTAAACTGTCAAAGTCACTTTTCAGGTTTTTCAGCTGTTGATAGGTCTGGGAAACCTTTTCCAGTTTTTCATTGGATTCGGAGAGCTTTTTTTGTTCCTCTGCAAGCAGCTCTTTCTGAATCCGGATTTTCTCTTCATTGATTTCTTCGAAACCTTTTAACTGTCCTTCCAGCTGATCCAGTTCAGATCTGTTTTTTACATTGAGTGCAGAAACATTGTTCTGAAGGTCAAATTTCTGAAGGTTAAAAATTTCCTTCATCATGTTCGTTCTTTCTGCAGCACCCAATTCAAGGAATTCTTTGAACTGTCCCTGCGGAATAATGATGGTTCTTTTGAAGTTGGAATAGCTTAAGCCAATAATAGCTTCTGCATTCGAGTGATCCAAAGGAATCCATTTGCCATTGATGTTTTCATAAAATGTAACCGCATTAGGTTTTACCTCTTCGAACTTTTTTGAATTTCTCTTAAAATCACGGGAAGCACGGAACAGTTTATTCTCATAATTGATAAAATCAAATTCAATATATGAACTGTTTGATTTTAAATTCATCATGTTATAAGCCCTTTTATCACGCATATTCAGACGTTCCGTTTCACCATATAAAGCAAACGAAATGGCCTCAAGAACTGATGATTTTCCGGAACCCACAGCCCCGAAAATCCCAAACAGCCCCGCCTCAGTGAGATTTCTGAAATCAATGGTCTGGCGTTCCCGGTACGAGTAAAGTCCTTCGATAGTTAATTGAACAGGGATCATGGCTTATGCATTTAAAATTTCGTTAAACAAATTCATCAGTTCTTCATTGGCTTCCTGCCCGCCGTTTTTAGATTTAAAATAATCCTTGAATAAAATATCAATATCCTGACTTAAATTGATCTCCTGGTTTTGATTTTCTGCCAATTCCAGATTTTTTATTTTGGGGATAAGGTGTACAATTCCGTTGTGAGACTGGTAGATTAATCTTCTTTCGTCTGCCGTTAAAAAAGTCTCACTTTCCAGCGTAAGTTCAATAAATGTATTGGGATTTTCACCCAGCCATTGAACAGCATCCTCAATGGAGGTAAATGTTTTTCGGACTAAAGCTCTGCCGCTTTTCAAGAGTTTCTTCTCGTAGGAAACTGTTTTTCCCGGCTCTGCATCAATAATGGAAACATACTTCTTTTGTCCGGCTTCACTAAAGCTGTAGCAAAGGGGAGAAGATGAATAAATAACCGGTTTCTCCTTCGTACCGATATTCTGAAAACCATGAAGGTGACCGAGGGCTGTGTATTGAATCTGCTCGGGAATACTGTCCGAAAAAATCAAGTCTGCGTTTCCTATCTTAATCGGCTTTTCTCCTTCCGGTTCTTCCAGAATTTCTGCCCCTCTTTTATTCATGTATAAATGAGCAGTCAGAAGATTCACTCCGGTATCATCGCAGAACTGATCTGCAAGATTTTTCCATTCCTGTGCAAGTACTTTGTTGATTTCTTCTTCTTTATTTTCACCAAAATATTCCTTTAACCGGACCTCATTCGCAAAAGGAGTATGAAGAATTCTTACAGGAAAGTTGATCCCGTCAATTTTCAGTTCTATGAAACCTTCTTTTGAGTTGGTAATGTTGAAATATTCTGTACCGAAAGGCACAATCTCCGCTTTAGGATGGCCAATGAGAATAATTCCGCACTCTCTTGCCAGAGGATCGGGAGCATTGATTAAGCTGGGAGAATCATGATTACCGGAAATAGCAATCACAGGACGTTTTCCGTTCAGGGATAAACGTTTTAATGTTTTATAAAAAAGTTCAGCAGCCTCTACACCTGGATTGAAATTATCGAAAAGATCACCGGCAATTAAAACCATATCAACGTTTTGTTCGTCAGCAATCTGAACAATTTCATTCATAACCAAAACCTGTTCTTCAAGTCTTGAAAAACGGTCGAGGCGCTTACCCAAATGCCAGTCGGCAGTGTGGAGGATTTTCATAATTTAAATTTGAGAATTAAAAAGACTATATGCAGCGTAATTTTCAAGTTGTTTCGCAGAGAATTATTTTGCAGCTATTACAATGTAAAGATAGAGAATACTTCATTTAAAAAATTAAGGTTTCCTTACTTCGGATCAAGACAATTATGGTTTATTATCAGCTTCTCTTGCTTTGAAATCTTCCCGGATTTGTTTTAACCTTGCTTTTCTTTCAGCTTCTGCATTTTGTATTTTACGTTTTTTCTGATCAATTTTCTTTTTATTTTTCTTCCTGTTCGCTTCGTTGTTTTTGCTCATGTTTTGTAACGGATAATTTTTATTGGTAAGGAATAGCTTCTTCAAAAATAAGAAACAAAAAAGGAAGAGTGGTGTGGATTTCCATATAAACTTATAATCAATTAATTTTGTAAAAAAAAGATGGAACAGCAGTCCAAAGATCCTCTACACGGAAAAAGACTTGATGCTATCCTGGAAGAACTGGTAGAATATTATAAAGGTTTTGAAAGGTTGGGCGAGCAGATCAATATTAAATGTTTTACAGATAACCCAAGCATAAGTTCTTCCCTTAAATTTCTGCGGAAAACACCGTGGGCCAGAACAAAAGTAGAGAGCCTGTATCTTTTTGTCCTGAGACAGAAAAAGAGGGAGGAGGACAGAAAAAAATAAAGCCGGGGAGTTATTATGTAAGTAATGTAAAGTAAAAAGGAAAATTATATTTCCTTATGCATTTCATAGCTTCATCTTCCATCTCCTATCTTTCAAGCTCATTGAATCATTTCAAAAAGAGTATATTTGTATGATTAATCGTGAGGCAAAATCACGAAAAAAAGAAAAAATATGACAATCGAAAACAATCACGTTGTAGCTGTAAAGTATATACTTCACACGATCGAACCAGATGGAAGTAAGATTCTTGTAGAAGAAACAACAACAGAAAATCCACTTACATTTTTGTATGGTGTGGGAATGATGATTCCAAAATTTGAACAGAATATCTTAGGTTTAAAAGCTGGCGACAAAGCGGCTTTTGTAATTCAGCCTGAAGAAGCTTACGGTGAAAGACAGCCGGATGCCATTGCACAGTTACCAGTGGAAATGTTTAAAGAATCAGGACTTCCGCCTGTAGGAGCTATTCTTCCTTTATCAGACAATCAGGGGAATAATTTCCAGGCTTTTGTAGTAGAAATTACTCCGGAAGTTGTAGTAGCAGATCTTAACCACCCGATGGCTGGGAAAGTATTAGATTTCGACGTGGAAGTTTTAAGCACTCGTCCGGCAACTGAAGAAGAGCTGGCACATGGTCATGCTCACGGAATTGACGGAAACGAAGCTCACTAAAAATATAAATGCCCGATTTTTTCGGACATGTTTCAGATAAGAAAATGAGCCACAGATAATCCTGTGGCTCATTTTTATTGATAATAGGTATTGGTTGCTTGGCATTCCCCTCCGGTGGAGGGGCGGCGAAAATTCAAAGAATTTTTAACGGGGTGGTTCTATACGCAAAGCATAACTCTATACTTACTAATCCAAAAATTCCCCGGAAACATAATACCAGCGTTCGTGCATCTTCTGAAAAACAGAAAACTCATGATGAACTTGCGGATGCCCGTCCTGATCGGTATAATAAGCCTTAAATTCCACATGATTTAAAGCCGGAGTTCTGATGATTTCCAGTTTCGTCCATTGGTTGATTTCTCCCCATTCCTGCAGATCTTTTTTATTGTGGTATTTTCTTTTTCCCGGAAGAGTAGTTTCCATCAGGTATTCACCATTTGGAATGGCAAAAGCAGAGAACCTTGAACGCATCAGAGCTTCAGCCGTAGGAGCATGTTTTTCTCCCATATGATAAGGCTTGCAGCATTCTTCGTATGATTTTCCTGAACAGCATGGACAGTCCATATATTGTATTTTAAATTTTAAATGCAAAAATAATGAATCTCGTTAGAAAGGAGTTCTGCCTATTTGAATTTTATAATGGAATTAATATGTTGAATTGTTATATATTCAATAGAAACGGGCTTTAGCCCGTTCAAATAAATAAACAAAAATCCACCGGCTTTAGCCGAAACATAGAAAATTTATTTATCACAGATAGGTATAAAAAAGAAGCACTCTGATTAAAGAATGCTTCCCTTGATTTATTTAATAAACCCTCTGTTTCTCAATAAAGGTTTGATATCCGGATCATGTCCCGTAAAGTCTCTGAATGCCTGATTCAGGTCTACAGAATTTCCTACGGACAGAATATACTTTCTGAAACGGTCACCGTTTTCTCTGGTTAATCCTCCGTTTTTACTGATCCATTCCCATGCATCATTATCCAAAGTTTCAGACCATAAATAAGCATAGTATCCTGCAGAATATCCACCTCCCCAGATGTGTGCAAAATAAGGCGTGTGATATCTTGGCGGAACTGTGGCCAGATTAAATCCATGGCTGGCTAAAGACTGCTTTTCAAAATCTAAAACAGGAATAAACTGATTTTCATTGCTTACTGTATGCCAATCCATATCGAGTTCAGCAGCAGAAACCAACTCAGTAGTCATATACCCCTGGTTGAAAGTAGATGCCTTTTTGATCTTATCTACCAAAGCCTGTGGAATAGGTTGTTTTGTTTCATAATGTACAGCATAATTCTTCAGAACAACAGGATCTAAAGCCCAGTGCTCATTAATCTGGGATGGGAATTCCACAAAGTCTCTCGGTACATTCGTTCCTGAAAGTGAAGGATATTTTTGGCTGGCAAACATTCCGTGAATAGAGTGGCCAAATTCATGGAAGATGGTTGAAACATCATCATAGCTGATTAAGGAAGGTTTTCCCGGAGCAGGTTTCTGATAATTGTAGCAGTTCACGATTACAGGTTTTGTTCCCAGTAAATAAGACTGCTCAACAAAATTACTCATCCATGCACCACCGTTTTTAGAATCCCTTGTATAGAAATCCAGATAGTAAATGGCAATAGATTTTCCATCATGATCGAAAACTTCATATGTTACTACGTCCGGATGATAAACCGGAAGATCTGTTCTCTTTTTGAATGTAAGTCCGTAGAATTTTTCAGCAGCAAAGAAAACTCCTTTTTCAAGAACGGTTGTAATTTCAAAATAAGGTTTAATTTCACTTTCATCAAGGTCAAACTTAGCTTTTCTTACCTGTTCAGCATAGAAATTCCAGTCCCAGGGTTCTACTTTGAAACCTCCTTTCTGCTGATCAATAAGATCCTGAATATCTTTTGCTTCACGTCTTGCTGTTTCCACTGCAGGAGTAGCAATCTGGTTCATAAGTTTTGTTGCTGCTTCAGGGGTTTTTGCCATTTGATCCTGAAGTTTCCATTCTGCAAAGTTTTTCTTGCCTAAAATCTGTGCTTTCTTCAATCTTAGTTTAGCAAGCTGCTCGATGGTTGATCTCGTATCGTTGGCATCTCCTTTCTCAGCTCTTGTCCATGAAGCTTTAAATAGCTTTTCTCTGGTAGCCCTGTTTTTTAAATTTTGTAAAAGAGGCTGCTGTGTTGTATTTTGTAAAGTCAGAAGATATTTTCCGGGTTGTCCTGCTGTTTTGGCATCAGCTGCTGCCGCTGCAATTTCATCAGCAGAAAGTCCATCCAGTTCTTTGGCGTCTGAGAAGAAAACTCCACCTTGCTTTCTTGCTTCCAGTAATTTGTTGGCATATTGTGTAGAAAGAGAAGCCAGTTCCTGATTGAGCTGCTTTAATTTTTCTTTATCCGCTGCAGAAAGGTTAGCTCCTGCAATTTCAAAATTCTGCTTATAATATTGTACCAGTCTTTTGCTTTCGGAATCAAGACCGTCTTCTTTAATGGATTGAATTCTTTTATAAAGATTTTCATTCAGGTACAGTTTATCGGAATGTGCAGCAAAAATAGGGGCATATTCTTCATCCAAAGCCTGTAAAGTAGGGTTTGTATTTGCACTGGTAAGATTTGAAAACACAATTTGTGCTCTTCTCAGTACTTCACCACTTTTTTCCAATGCAACGATGGTATTTTCAAAAGTAGGGGCAGCCGGATTGTTGGCAATTTTTATAATTTCAGCTTCATGTTGCTTTAAACCATAGTTAAAAGCAGGTTTGAAGTGTTCGTTTTTGATTTTGTCAAACTCCGGAGCTTCGTACTGAAGCTTGCTCTTCTTCATAAAAGGATTGGAAGCTAAAGAGGGGTCAGGTGCAGGTAGCTCCTGTTGAATATCGGTCTGTTTCATTGTAGTACAAGATTGATTGAACGCCAAGGCAGAAATTAATAATACCGATGAAATATTCTTCATAAATATAGTTGTTATTAAAGCATAAAGATATTAAAAACTTGTATCATAGAACATATTTCGGCGTATGTATTTCTTTAAGCTCTCTGTGGTATTTACAGTATTTTCAAATGTAATGTAATATTTTTTATAAATTAGTTGTTATTTAAATAAAGAAATCAATAAAAAAATTAACAAAAGAAATAAGCATGAAAACAAGTACTTTATTTATTTTTTCAGCCTTAGTGGCTTTAGCCTCATGTAATGATAAACATGAGAACAGAAACAGAGACCGGGAAGGAGACAAAAGTAATTGGGTAGAGAAAGTAGTGAGCAAAGAAAGCGGCCCGATACAGCATAAGGAATTTAACGGTGATTTTGATGAAATTCAGGTTTCACAGGCCATTGAAGCAGAAATTATAAAATCTGAAACTGAGAAAGTTGAAATCTCAGCCCCTCAAAGTATCATTGATGAAATTCTGGTAGAAAATGATGGCGGGAAACTGCACATTCATTATAAGCCGGGGATCAGAGTGATGAATATCAGTAAAGTGACAGCGAAGATTTATGCAAAAGACTTTAAAAAACTCCTTGCCGATTCAGCAGCAAGAATTATTGTAAAAGATAAATTTACCCAGGAAAAAACAGATATCGAAGCATCAAGTGCAGGAAGTATTTCCGGAGACCTTGAAGCGAATGATATGGATATCAATGTAAGCAGCAGCAGTAGTTTCGATGGTAAAATATGGGCCGTAAACCTTGATATTGAATCTTCATCAGGATCAACTCTTGATCTCTCCGGTAAAGCAAAAAAAGTAGACGTGAGTGCTTCTTCAGGGAGCAGCGTTTCTGCTAAAGGAGTTATCGCTGATGATGTAGAGGCAGATGCTTCCAGTGGAGCAAGTATACATATAAGTGCTGTTTCCAGTGTAAATGCCGGGGCATCATCTGGTGGAAGTGTGGATATCTCGAAAAAAGGAGAGCTTAAGAGCGTGATAAAAGACGAAAGCAGCGGTGGAAGCGTAAACATCCAATAAATTAATCCTGGGTTTCTTCCTCATCTTCTTCATCTGCGGATGAGGAACCTTCCCAGTTTTTATTTTCAAAATTAAGATTATCATAAGCTAATAATTCCTCCTCTCGCTGGAGGATTTCTTTTGTGGTAAACAGGGTAATGTCTTCATCATTTTCCTTCATTTTTGCCAGCTTCCGGATTGACGCTTTATCAATAGCCATAAATCTTTGTCCGAGACGTCTTGCTGCGTATTTTCTCATTCCCGTTTCATGAAGTACATCCACAGCCATATCCACAGCCGTTCCTAATGTTTCACGGTAAATGTGATTGACTCCGCTGTTCAGATAATCATAAGCATCAATCCTGTTTTTTGCCCTTACAAAAATTTTCACATTGGGATAATGTTCACGGACAAGTTCTGCAATAAACTTATTATCATCCGGATCATCCAGACATAAAACGAGAATTTCAGCATCTTCAATTCCTGCCGCTCTTAAAATAGGAATTCTCGTTGCGTCACCGTAATAGACTTTAAAACCATAGCTTCTGAGAAGCTTCACACGGTCAGAATCCCGGTCCAAAACGGTAGCTGATATTTTATTGGCTTTTAAAAGACGTCCTACGGTACTTCCAAAATGCCCGAAACCTACAATGATGATTTTCTTTTGAGTAACATTGCTGTCAAGAATATTATAGTCATGTTCCTCTTCAGGAATTTCTTTGATAAATGTCGGAGTAATAAATTTGTCATTGATGATGAGAAGAATAGGAGTGATACACATGGTAATTGCCGTAACAGCCATCATCTGTGCATTCATCTCCGGCCCTAAAAGATAAAGATCCGATGCATAATTAAGCAGTACAAATGCAAATTCTCCTACCTGAGAAAGGGCAAATGCATAAAAAAGACTTTGGGGAGTATCTATCCTGAAGAATTTTCCAATGGTGTATAAAACCACGAATTTTACAGCCAGCACGGCAAAAACAGTACTGAAGATAAATAAGGGATCTTGCTGGATAATATTAAAATTAATGGTAGACCCTACACTCACAAAGAAAACAGCTAAAAGCAAGCCTTTGAACGGATCAATCTGTGCTTCCAGCTCATGACGGAATTCACTGTTGGCAAGCATTACTCCTGCCAGGAAAGCACCTAAAGCAGGTGAAAGGCCGATCACCACCATCAGCTCCGAAACCCCAATAACCAGAAATAATGAAGAAGCAGTCAATAGCTCTGACATTCCCGATTTTGAAACATAGCGCAGAAAAGGAACAAATACATATCGCCCCAATAAAATAAGCAATGCTACTCCGAAAATAACCGTCCCGGCCTGAAGCCATTCCGGGAGTTTCTGGATCAGAATCTGAATTTCATTGTCATGATGCTTGGCTTTATAATTGGCCAGAATAGGCAATATGGCCAGAATAGGAATTACCGAAATATCCTGAAACAGCAGGGTAGAAAATGAAGCTTCTCCAGCGGTAGTCTTGAGGTTGTTTTTTTCTTGTAAAGTCTGCAGAACAATAGCTGTAGAAGATAGGGCAAAACACATGGCAATAGCAATGGCTTTGTCTACTCTCCAGCCTACGCTTGTGAATACCAGGAAAAGCAGCAGAATGGTAAGAGCCATCTGTGACAGTCCCAATCCCATTATCTTCTTTCGCATTTCCCAGAACTTCCGTGGCTCCAGTTCCAAACCTACCAAAAATAAAAGCATGATCACGCCAAACTCGCTGGCATGCATAATATCGTTAACATTGTTTCCTGTAAGTTTAAGGACATAAGGGCCTATGATAATTCCTCCTAAAATATAACCGATGACAGAACTCAGCCCTAATTTCCTGGCCAATGGAACCATGATAATGGCTACACCCAGGAAAATTAATGTGTTCATCGCTAAGCTGGATTCCATATGCTATTGATTGAGTAGTTCTGTAAATTCTTTTTTGTGTAAAATAATTTCTTTTTTAGAGAGCTTATTGGCTTCGTATACAATTTTGATATGTTTGATATCCGCTTTAAAAACTTTTAATGAAACAATAAGCCCGCTGATGAGTTCATCTATGGTATATTGATAAGTTCCGGTTTTGCTGAAAGATCTTTCTTTTCCGCCGGTGGTTACCAGAATATAGACTTCTTTTCCTTCGAGTGGATTATGTTCGCCCTCTTTCAGCCAGTCTCTGTCGAAAACTTCATCAATCCATAATCTGAGAAGAGGAGGCATTCCGAACCATATCAGGGGAAACTGGAAGATAAAACGTTCATAGTTTTTAAGGCGTTTCCTTTCCCGGAAAGCTGCGATATGAAAGTCAGGATATTCTTCGTAAAGATCTCTCAGGGTATAATGCTGGTGGCGAACGTAGAAATTGATGAGCTCTACATTCGAATTGGAGTGCTCCAGATAAGGGTGTGCAAATACTACCAGCGTCTTCTTCATAATCCTGTTTTCCGTAAATATAGTGAAAAAATATTGAATAAAAGGTGGTTTTTATGATGTTTTATTAACTTTTTAACAGCTAAATATCAATTTAACATTAATAAAAGTTAATAAATCAGTATTATTTTGGTTTTTAAATAAAAAAAATCAGATCGTGATGATCTGATTCTATATCATTTTTGAATATTTCTTGATTACCATCCACCGGATGCACCGCCTCCTCCGAAACTTCCACCGCCGCCGAAGCCTCCGAATCCGCCTCCGCCACCTGAACTTCCACCGCCAAAGCCACCTCCTCCGAAGCTGCCAGGGAATGGGAAGAAACCGCCAGGATAATTTCTGCGTCCTCTTCTGGTGATGATCACATCATCATCGTCGTCATTATTTCCGCCACGTCCACCACCTCTGTTTCCAAAAAGGATAGCAATGATGATGAAAATAATAAAAGCAATGATAAGAACTTTAAAGGCACTTCCATTACCGGAAGGAGCCGTTGTAGCTACAGGTTTGAATTTTCCCTCAACAGCCTCCATAATCGCTGAGGTTCCACCATTGATCCCTTCATACCAAAGTCCTTTTTTGAAATTTGGGGTGACGATGTAATCTAAGATCTGTCCAGCTACTGAAGCGGTAAGGTATTGCTCTACGGCACGCCCCTGTTGGATAGACATCGTTCTGTCTTCTGTTGCGATAAGGAAAACCACTCCGTTGTCTACTCCTTTTTTTCCGATTTTCCATTTTTCACCAAACATGGTGGCCAGAAAATTTACATCTTCTCCTTTGGTAGAACGGATGATGACAACTTCAATTTCCGTTGAGGTAGAATCTGCAAACTTGATCAGTTTATGATTAAGTGCATCTTTTTCCTGCTGGGAAAGTAATCCGGCTTCATCAAAAACAGGATAAAGCACTGCTGGCTTTTCAGGAATGGTATATTGTGCTGATACAAAAGTGTAAAAGCAGAGCAGTAAAAATGAAAATACTATTTTAAGAGAACGTAATTTCATTTGGAAGTTGGTTTGGGTTTTCTCCTTCTACAGGAAAATGTTTTTTGAGTTCAAGTCCTGTTTCCAGGATGGCACTTTTCAGAGCCTGATAATAATTTCCTTTGGCAAATTCTGCGGTGATATAATCGTGAAGATGATCCCAGTAAGACTGTTTTACTTTTTCATGAATGCCGGTATCTCCAATGATGGTAAGATATTTCTGTTCAAAATTGACATGGAAGAGTACTGCATTTCTGTCTGCTGTTTTATCCATAGCCAGTTTTTTGAAAACTTCAAATGCAGTCTTGGCATCGCGGTTTTCCGTATTGGAATCAATATGCACTCTGATCTCTCCCGTAGAATGATCTTCCGCAGACTGAATCGCTTCCACAAGGGAAGCGATCTGTTGATTTGTTAGGAAATTACCCATTATTATTTGAATACTTCAGGAGCTTTTTGAGCGCCTGCGTCAGCTTTGAAATAAGGTTTTTCTTTGAAGTTGGTGAAATTCGCCAGAATATTATTCGGGAAAGTCTTGATGGAAGTATTATAATCCTTTGCAGCATCATTATAGTAAACCGTTTCAGTTCTGATACTATTTTCAATAGCAGTGTATTCTCTCTGGAAGTTGATATACTGCTGGTCTGCTTTCAGGTTAGGATAAGATTCCACCACGGCCATCAATCTGCTTAATGCCCCCGATAATTCTCCTTGTGCTGCCTGGAATTTAGCCAGATCAGCTTCGGTCATATTCGTAGGATCAATATTGATGGAAGTAGCTTTGGAACGGGCTTCCACAACTTGTGTTAAAGTTTCCTGCTCAAATTTTGAATACGATTTTACGGTTCTTTCCAGGTTAGGAATAAGGTTGGCTCTTTTCTGATAAACAGTCTCTACATTAGACCATTTTGCGTTCACAGTCTGTTCTTTGTTGACAAAGCTGTTATATCCGCTTTTTCCCCAGAAGAATAGAATTGCAACAATAATAAGAAGGGCAATACCAATGGTTCCTGCACCCAGACATCCTTTATTTTTCATAGTTTATTTTTTTAAATTTTTTGTGCTAACCAAATATACAAATTATGTGCTAATTTTGTAAAAAATTATTTGAATGACAACAATAGTGGTGGCAATGGGAGAGAAAAATGAAATTGGTTTTGAAAACCAGTTGCTTTGGCATCTTCCTAAAGATTTGAAACATTTTAAAGATATTACTTCCGGACATCCGGTTATTATGGGGAGAAAGACCTATGAAAGTATTGGAAAAGCTCTTCCGAACCGTACCAACATTGTTGTGTCAAGAAAGAAAGATTGGTTTGAGGAAGGAATTCTTATTGTAGGAAGCATCAAAGAAGCATTGAAATTTGCCAGGAAGATTGATGAAGAAGTTTTTGTTATTGGTGGCGGAAATATCTATGAGCAGACTATGGATGTAGTGGACAAACTTGAAGTTACTTTGGTGAAAGCAGACCTTCAGGCTGATACATTCTTTCCGGAAATAGATCCGAAAATCTGGAAAATGACCAACGAAATCTGCCATGAGAAAGATGAAAAGAACGGTTATGATTTCTGTTTCCAGACGTTTGAAAAAATAAAAAGCGAAGCGTAGAGCCAATAGTCAATTTTTGCTTTGCAAAGTGAAACGTGAATTTCTCACAGCTATAAAAATTAACAGGCACAGCGAATTGACCATTCACCATTGACTTTTTGAACTTTAAGCCTTAAATTTATTATCTTTGCACTTCTAAAATTTAATAATGAATAAATACATAAAAATTGCAGTAGCAGCACTTCTTATCCTGTTAGGACTTTATATGATGATTTTCACAAGAAATCTGGGATGGGGTATTGTTGTTTTTCTTTTGGCTGCATTTCCGATCTTGCTATTCTTTAAAAATGAATATATCCTTTTGGCATTCTGGCAATTAAGAAAGCAGAATATGGAGAAAGCCGGAGAATGGTTATCAAAAATTACAGACTATAAAACACAGCTTCATAAGACTCAATACGGATATTTCCACTATTTATCAGGGTTGACACAAGCTCAGGATCACCCTGCGAAAGTAGAACCTTTCATGAAAAAAGCGTTGGAATATGGTTTGAATATGAAACACGACAGAGCAATGGCTACTTTGAATCTGGCGGCAGCCGCTATTTCCAAAGGAAGAAAACAGGAAGGGCAGAAGCTGTTGGAAGAAGCAAAGAGATTAGACAGTGCTGGAATGATGACCGATCAGATCAAAATGATGAAAGAACAGTTGAAAATGCCAACCATGCAGAAGCATATGCATAACCCGAATATGAGAAACAGAGGAAAATTCTTCTAGTCATCCTAACATATACTATAAAAGTCCTGAATTTTTCAGGACTTTTTGTTTTTTATAGTGGAGATAAAAAGTGTCTTTTTAAATTACATTTCCGAATTATTATGATCATAGCCGTAAAATTTAGGCATCTGCCAGTGGTATTTTACAGCAAGTGTCCGTATGGCAACAATAAGGAGAATGGTGAGAATCTGTACAAAAGTATAGGAAAGTACAGAATATTTGGTCATCAACAGAAATACAGCTCCTCCCACAATACATGCAGTAGCATAAATTTCCTTTCTGAAAATCAAAGGAATCCTGTTGAGCAATATATCCCGGATGATACCGCCAAAACAGCCGGTTATGGTTCCTAATGCAATACAGATCATGGGGTGGATTCCTGCATTTAAACCTTTTTGTACACCAATTATGGTAAATAATCCGAGCCCGAAGCTGTCGAAGATAAATAAAGTGACTTTAAAGTTTTTCTCAAGAGATTTGAAGATCATTGAAAAAATACTGGTCACCAGAATCAGGGTACACATCAGAATATCATGCATCCAGAAAACAGGGATATCAAGCAGCAGGTCTCTTACAGTTCCTCCTCCTACAGAAGTTACAAATGCAATAATAAGCACCCCGAACGGATCCAGCCGTTTCTGCATTGCTGCAAAACTTCCGGACATGGAAAAGGCAATGGTCCCAAGGACTTCTATTGCAAAATTGAACTGTTCGTGCATATATAATTATAAATGATTGTTGATAAATGATAATTGATGAATGATTTCTGCTTAAGCAAATTCTTGGCCATTATATCAATTATCATTTATCGCTCATCAATTATATTTTTTTATCGCTCTACTCTCACGGATTCAGGAACCAGCAGTTCGTATTCCCCTCCATGGTTAAGGATCTCTCTTACAATACTGCTGCTGATGAATGATTTTCCGGAAGAAGTCAGTAAAAATACCGTTTCCAGTTTTTTATGGGCTAAAGTTCTGTTGGTATGGGCAATTGCTTTTTCAAACTCGAAATCAGCCGGATTCCTCAGTCCTCTGATGATGTATTGTGCGTTTTTTTCAAAACAGTAATCAACGGTAAGTCCTTCAAAATAATCTACTTCCACATTGGGAAATTCTGCTACAGAATTCTGGATAAATTCCATTCTTTTTTCAAGAGGGAACATATATTTTTTCTGAGAATTTTGCCCTATAGCAATGATTAATTTATCAAATAGCGGTGCCGCTCTTTCTATAATGTCGTAATGTCCTAGTGTAATAGGGTCAAAAGACCCTGGGAAAACAGCAATTTTCATGTTGTACGAGTTATGATTTTGAGTAGTGAATTATTTGTTAAAAGTGTATTCAATCTCTAACTTCTAACCTCTAATTTCTAACTTCTATTTATTTATTAAGTGCTTTTTCAACTTCATTTCCACACAGATCCATGATGGAAATTCCATAATGCCTTGCCTGTTGAGGAAGAATACTTGCAGGAGAGAATCCTGGGTTGGTATTCATTTCAAGCATATAAGGAATTCCGTTCATCAGAATGTATTCACTTCTGGAAAAACCACTCATTCCTAATGAATTATAAGCTCTTTTAGCGATTTCTTCCACTCTTTTTGTGGTTTCCTCGTCAATTCTTGCCGGTGTAATTTCTTCAGAAGCACCTTCATATTTTGCCTCATAATCAAAAAACTCATTGGTAGGAACAATTTCTGTGATTCCCAAAACAATGGTTTCTCCTTTAAAATCAATAACGCCTACGGAAACTTCCATTCCATCTAAGAAACTTTCGATCAGGATTTCGTCATCTTCCTTGAATGCAATTTCAGTGGCAGCAATAAGTTCTGATTTTTCTTTTACTTTTGAAATTCCCAGAGAAGAACCGGACTGGTTAGGTTTTACAAATAGTGGGAGATTCAATTCTGCTACAATTTCATCCACATTGATGTCTTCCCCTTTTCTTAAATAAATACTTTTAGCAGAAGGAATTCCGTATTTTGATAATACGGCAAGAGTGTCTTTTTTATTGAAAGTAAGAGCACTCTGATAAAAATCGCAGCCTGTATATTTTTGTCCAATAGCATCCCAATATGCCTGAAGAACTCCGTTTTCTCCCGGAGTTCCGTGGATGATATTGAAACAAACATCAAATTTTAAGTTTTCACCATTATCTAAAGTCACAGAAAAATCTCCTCTGTTGATGGCATATTTTGTGTCATTTTCCCCTAAAAAATACCATTTATCTTTAAGGACTACTACCTTATATACATCATAGAGATTTCTGTCCAGAGAATCATAAATCAATTGTCCGCTTTTTAAGGAAACAACATATTCATCGGAATAGCCTCCCATTACTACGGCAACACTTTTTTTATTCATAACCATATAGTATCAATTAAGGCAAATTTAATCATTTTATGCAATGCAATATGGGAAATCGGCAAATTTTAAAATCAAAAATGAATTGTGTTAAATAAAAAGTCCATTCTAAAATTATTAGCTATATTTGCGGTTATAATTAAAGTATTTTTAAGTATGCTTAAATCACTTTTCAATTGGAAAGTTTTACTGAATTTAGTAGTAGCCATCGGTGTTTTCGTGGGGCTTGTATGGCTTACATTTCGCTGGTTGGAGTACCATACTAATCACGGTCAGGAAATTCCTGTTCCCAATGTTGTAAATAAATCAGTGCATGATGCCGTTAAAATATTAGATGATACGGGGCTGGAATATGAAGTAGACAGTGCCAATTATGATCCTAAATACAGACCATTCCAGGTATTGCAGGTATATCCTGCGCCAGGTTCCCGTGTAAAAGACGGAAGAACGGTAACGCTAAAAGTAAATCCGAGAACATGGGCTCCTATTGCGGTGCCGAATGTGATCAATAAATATTCAGGACTGGCATTCCAGAGATTGGATCAGGTAGGCCTTAAAATCGGAGATACGATTTATGAGCCTAGTATTCAGAAAGATGCTCTTTTAAGAATATTATATAAAGGAAATGCGGTAAATCCGGGTACCCGTTTACCAAGATTCTCTACTATTGATGTGGTAGTAGGATCCGGGCCGATGAGAAATATCTCGATTCCTAATGTTGTAGGACTTACAGTAAAAGAAGCAAGAGCTGTCATTACCAAAAGTATGTTTGAAGTAGGATTGGTAGAGCATGAAGATGGAGGTAAAGATGAGTCTGATATTATCTATTATCAGGATCCTGCTTCCGGTGATGTTCGTGATCAGGGAATGCAGATCGATCTTTGGGCAAGTAAGAGGACTCCTGCCGAATTAAGAGCTAAAGTAGAGCAGCTGAATTCTATCTATCGTATGAAAGTAGATACTTCACTTCCTCCGGTACGATATGAAGAAGTACATAGTGAGCCAAGTTATGAAGCTCCGGTAGTACCAGCTCCTAGAAGAGAAACTCCAAAACCTGAAGTACCGAAAACTGAGACTCCAAAACCTCAGACTACCACTTCTAAACCTGCAGCCCAAAGTACAGAGAAGCCTAAAACTTCCACCACTACCTCTGCAGCAGGAAGTACAGCCAAGCCGGCTGCAACAACCACTCAGCAGCCTTCACAAAAGCCGAAAGCTAAGAAGGTTGTCGTAGAATAAAATCAGATTAATATCAAAAATACAGGCTTCAACTGCAAAATGTTGAGGCCTTTTGTGTAAAAAATATAAAACAATGTCAGAAGATAACGAAGATTTTTTAGATGAAGAATTATTAGATTCCAACAGTATCGAAAACATCGATATTGATGAGGAAAATAAAGGTTTATATGAACATCTTAATATCACTGTTGACAGTAAACAGGAACCATTAAGAATTGATAAGTTCCTTTTAATATACAGACAGAATTCTTCAAGGAATAAAATTTCACAGACCTGCAGAGCCGGAAATGTTATCGTGAACGGAACTGCGGTGAAACAGAATTACCGGGTGAAACCGGGAGATCAGATTTCAGTTTTGCTTACGCACCCTCCAAGAGAAAATGTCATAATTCCACAGGATATTCCGGTGAATATTGTTTATGAAGATGATGATCTTGTAGTAGTAGATAAAGAAGCAGGAATGGTAGTACACCCCGGATTCGGAAACTGGGACGGAACATTGGTGAATGCGCTTGCTTTCCATTTTGAAAAGAACGGTGAGAAATCCGATCTTGACAGAGTAGGGCTTGTACACAGGATTGATAAAGATACATCAGGACTGTTGGTGATTGCCAAGAATGAATATGCATTGAGCTTCCTTGCCAAACAGTTCTTTAACAGAACTACAAAGAGACTGTACTGGGCTTTTGTGTGGGGAAATATGCAGGATGATGAGGGGACCATCAGAGGCCACATCGGAAGACATCCTAAAAACAGAATGCAGATGTCCGTTTATGAAGACGGCAGCCAGGGGAAACACGCTGTGACCCATTATAAAGTCCTTGAGAGATTCAAATATATGACCTGGGTAGAATGTAAGCTGGAAACGGGGAGGACCCATCAGATCAGAGCGCATTTCAGACATATTGGCCATACTTTGTTTAATGATGAAAGATATGAGGGACATACACCTTTGAGAGGGGTAAATCTTCCCAAATACAAGCAATTTATTAAAAATGTTTTTGAAATTTTGCCAAGACATGCCCTTCATGCCCATACCCTTGGATTTATACACCCAACAACAAAGAAGGAATTATATTTTGAGAGCCCAATGCCCAAAGATATGGCGGATGCTGTAAAAAAATGGAGAAATTATTTGGAAAACTAAAAATATATTGAGATTTTTTTTATATTTGTTGAATTGAAATCAAGATTTGTTATGAGAAAACTATATGCTATCGTATGTTTAGCTCTTTTGTCAAATGCATACAAAGCACAAGAATCACTACCATACTATCAGCAATATCTTTTGGATGGTGAGTTCCTGTTCAACCCAGCTCAATACGGAAAAACAGATTACGTACAGCTCAACGCCAATTATCAACAACAATTTTCAAAATTTAGTAATTCTCCGAATGTGCAGTCAATCGGGATCAATGCGAATATCTTTGATAGAGTAGGTGCTGGTATTTCCGTGTTCAGAGACAGTAACGGACCGATCTCTGCGGGTGGTATCACGGCTGGTGCTTCATATTTTATTCCGCTAAGTAGTGAAGGAGACAGAAAAGACCAGTTCTCTTTCGGTACAAGTGTTAACTTCTATAACATGAATTTTGATTATTCAAAAATCAATACTGAAGAAGGAGGAGACCCATTATTGAGAGGTGAAGAAAGTAACATCTTCATGGTGTATGCCAACTTCGGTTTGGCCGCTACCTACAGAGGATTATTCGGGGGTGTTTCCGTAAATGATATCGCATTAAGTAATGATGCCTCTATCGTAAACAACTACGAGCCTTCTCCAATTAAATTCTTCTTAAATTTAGGATACAACTGGAACATTGCTGATAATATTACCATTGCACCGTCAGCATTGATCAACCTTAACACAAATTCAACAAGAATGATCGACTGGAACCTGATGGCGACATTCTCTAACGATATCAACGCATTCTCTTTCGGGGTAAGCTACAGAACGGTTCAGAACAGATTTGACAATCAGGACCTGAGTATCTCTCCAATTGTAAAGGTAAGATTCAACAAATTCATGATCGGAGCTACTTATAACCTTGGATTATCTGATATCCAGAGCTATGGAGGAAACAGCTTCATGATCGGTCTTGGATATAACTTCGACAACTTTATTAATGCTAGAGGATTTAGATACTAATTAATTTAATTTAAATAAATTTGAGCTCTGAAATTTTTCAGAGCTTTTTTTATGATATATATTCACATTCCGTTCTGTAAACAAAAATGCAGTTACTGCAACTTTCACTTTTCAACATCCCTGAATTTCAAGGATCAAATGCTTCGTGCCATGAAAACTGAAATACTGCTGAGAAAAGATGAATTGCAGAACAAAAACCTGAAATCCCTGTATTTCGGAGGAGGAACTCCTTCTATTCTTTCTGTGGATGAAATTAATTCTTTAATAGACGAAGTATTACGGTATTTCAGTTTTGAAAAAGATATAGAAGTTACCTTGGAAGCCAATCCCGATGATTTAGATAAAAATTTTTTAAAACAGCTTGCCGGAACACCTGTAAACAGATTGTCCATTGGCACACAAAGCTTTTTTGAAGAAGATCTGAAACTGATGAACAGGGCTCACAGTGCTTCAGAAGCAGAAAGCTCCATCAAACGGGCTCAGGATTCCGGTTTTGAAAACCTGAGTATTGACCTGATCTATGGTTCGCCCACATCCAATCTTGAAATCTGGAAAGAAAACCTGAATAAGACAATTGCTTTAGAAGTTCCTCATATTTCATCTTATGCATTAACTGTTGAGCCTAAAACAGCTTTAGAAAACTGGATCTCCAAAGGGAAAATAAAAAGTCCCCGGGAAGAAGAGCAAAACAGGGAATTCTATTATCTATCCGACTTTTTAAAAGATCATGGTTTTGAACATTATGAAGTTTCCAATTTTGCCAAACCTGGCTTTTACTCACGCCACAATTCTGCTTACTGGAAATACAATGAATATCTTGGAATAGGACCGTCAGCACATTCCTATAACGGATTTGATGTCCGAAGCTGGAATGTCGCCAATAATCAGCAGTACATCAAAAAACTGAATGATAAACTTCTTGCCAAAGAAGAAGAAATTCTTTCCCAGGAAGATCAGTTTAATGAAATGATTATGATAGGCTTACGAACCATCTGGGGTGTAGATCTGGAAAGTTTAAAAAATAAATTTTCAGAGAGATTGTTAGAACATTTTCATAGAGAAATCAAAGCTAAAATGGAGGAAGGTATTTTAATCATTGAGAATGAACATTTAAAAATTCCTGAAAAACATTGGTTTATGGCAGACGGAATTGCTTCGGATTTGTTTATTGTATAATGTTTGTATGTATACAGCATGCCATAAAATTCACTATTTTTGTATAAAATTTCAACTCATTTGAAAACAAAAAAACAAGATTATTCACATCTTTCACCCAACCAGCCTATCGGAATTTTCGACAGCGGAGTAGGAGGTCTTACCGTTGCCAAAGAAATCAAGAGACTTCTTCCTAACGAAGATCTGATCTATTTTGGAGATACAAAGCACCTTCCTTATGGAGAAAAATCCAAAGATGCGATTATTGAATATTCTACAAAGATCACCAATTTCCTGCTTGAGCAGAACTGTAAAGCGATTGTAATTGCCTGTAATACGGCAACGGCAAATGCTTTGAATGAAGTGATGCAGTCCGTTGCAGGAAGAGTTCCTGTCATAGACGTTATTAATCCTGTGGCCGAAAAAGTATCATATGAAATCCATAATAATGTAGGCGTAATTGCTACCAAAGCAACCGTAAATTCAGGGCTCTACAAAAAGAGTATCCGAAAGCATAATAAATGGATCAAAGTAGACGAACTGGCAACACCATTATTGGTTCCTGCTATTGAAGAAGGGTTTAAAAACCATCCCATCACCCATGCTATTATTTATAATTATTTAAGTAATAATAAATTAAAAAATATTGAAACTCTGATTCTTGGCTGTACGCATTATCCTCTTTTAATTGATGAGATTAAACAGTATTATGGAAACAGAGTCCGTGTTATTGACTCTCCGAATATTGTAGCCAATCATCTGAAGATCATTCTTGATAAGTATAATCTTTTACATGATCATAACTCAAAGCCTAATTATCATTTCTATCTTTCGGATATTACCAAGAATTTTGAGAAAATTTCAAAGAAGTTCTTCGGAAAATCCATTGACTTAGAATTGAAAGTATTATAAATAAAAAGTCTGCCTCATATTGAAGCAGACTTTTTTATTAGGCCTTTGTGAAAGAGATTGTGAAATTTGTGTTTATGTTACGCCTCTATAATTACTTTTTCAGCATTCAGCCTTTTCTTCGGATTGAATTTCGGCTGATTAGCATCTGCTTCATCTCTCTGTCCGATGGCTACGGCAAATAAGGTTTCATATTTTTCATTATTCAGAACAGCATCATAACCCTCCGGTTCAATTCCTTCCATTGGAGTAGAATCTATTCCCATTGCTGCGCATGCAGACAAAAGAACTCCTAATGATAAATATACCTGATGACCAAGCCATGATTTTATTGCTTCTTCTCCCTTAGGTTTTACCATCGTTCGGTAATAATTAACAGAACCTTCAGGAAGGTTTTCTTCAATTTGCTTTTCAAAGTTTTCTATATTTCTGATCACTTGAAAAACAATTACATGACTACTATCCAGTACTTTTTCTTTATTAAAATAAGACTTGTCACCCAATTCCTTTTTCAGTTGCGGATCATTAACGAAAATAAAATTCCATGGCTGGCTGTTAATGGAGGAAGGACTTAAGTTTAAAATCTCCTGAAGCATTGCAATTTGTTCTTCACTGATTTTTCCCTGTGGATTATACTTTTTTACAGTATACCTGTTTTTCATTTGGTCTAAAAAGTTCATAATTTTATACTATCATTTTTATAGTTACAAAATTAATTTAAGTTTCCTAACTTTGCAATAACGGTAAAAAATGATAGTATAAAAATGTATACAATAGATAATAAATCCTATCCCTGCTGTACCAGCGTTACGATGAAATTTATCGGAGGGAAATGGAAAGCAGTAATTTTACATCACCTTATTGGCGGTGCTAAGCGCTATAACGAGATAAGAAAGTCTATTCCTACCATTACGGAAAGAACATTGAGTTTGCAGCTAAAGCAATTGGAGGAAGATGGAATTGTTGACAGAAAAGTTTTTACAGAAAAACCTCCTTTAGTGGTAGAATATGAATTAACGGACTTTGGAAAGACGCTTTTACCTGTTTTGGAAGCCATAACAAAATGGGGTGAAGAGTCTCCGGTTATCTCCAAAAAAATAATCAGGAATTAAAGTTCCTGATTATCTTCTTTATTGGGTTCAAAAAAACTGAAACTTACGTTTCCGTATTTTCGGGTATCTATTAAATTGGGATGGTCAAGTTTCATACGACTTTGGTGCTCTACAATAAGAACTCCGTTTTCCTTAAGGTATTTATTGTTTAAAACAAGAGAAATCAGCTCGTGGTATTTTTTCTCTTCCATTTCAAAAGGAGCATCAGAAAAAACAATCTCAAAAGATTTTTTATTTCTGAATTTTTTTAGCCAGTCGAAAACATCTCCTCGCTGTACATTGATCTGAAGTGCCATGTCAAGCTCAGATGCAGTGGTGTTTATAAAGGCGGTATGCTTCGGATTCAATTCTACAGACGTTACATTTTGACATCCTCTGGAAGCAAATTCAAAGGTGATAGAGCCAATTCCTGCAAAAAGATCAAGTACGGAAATCGACTGCATATCGTATTTATTTTCCAGAATGCTGAATAAAGCCTCTTTCGCAAAATCGGTGGTAGGTCTTACTTCAAAGTTTTTAGGAGCGGCAATTTTTTTGGCTTTCCATTTGCCTGATATGATTCTGAACATATTGTTGTTAGGGTTTAGGTAGTAGATTATAGGAGGCAGGTGAATGTGTTTTAATTGCTGTTACCTGCAGCCTGTAACCTAATTAAGTATAAAATTTTTGTTGGGAATATTGTCAAAAACAATTTTCAGGTTTTTAACAAATTTCTGAAGTTCGGAAATAAACGTTTCATTTTCCGTAGTTTCTCCATAAGCATAAAAACTGGTTTCATTGATTCCGAAACCTATCTTGCTCAATGTAAACATAATGAAGTAAAGGAAATCTACTTCAGAATTGACATCCAGGTTATTATAAAGAATAATTTTCTTATTATCGATCGCAAAAAATTCACACTGGTTATGGTACAGATTAATATGAATTTCCTTACTGGTTTTATTATTGATCGAACTTAGAAACTTTTCCCCGGAGAAATTAAAATGAACCGGTAATGCCAGCTCTTTTATTTTCTTATAATAGTTTTTCGGGAAAGTATAATAAAACTGAATATTGAATTTTTTGTTGATCGAAAGCATCAGCTCTTCTTTTTCTCTGTCAGTCGGAGCGTTGAAAGCAATCAGATCAAATCCTGCCTCATGCTCAGAGAAGCCTTCCGGCATCAGGGTAAAATGATTCAATGCTGAAATCACATGGATCTCGTCGTAGCGCTGCTTAATAAGAACTTCGTCCAGCTTTTGGTCAATAAGATTGGCTGGTGTCTCTTCAGTAACGAAATAAGACTTTTCCTCCAGAATGTTTTTGTTTTTAACAATCTGGCAGATCAATCCGTCTTTGGTAAAAAGTAAATTAAGTACGTTCATATTTCAATTCCTGCAAATTTAGTGAAATTCTACCATTACCGCACCCGATTGATGGTGAAGTATTTCCTTATTATAAAAATCAATATTAACCTGGCTTTCCAATACATCTCGAACCATCCTCTGTAAAGTACCGTCACCAATACCGTGAACAATTTCCAGTCTCTTCAGGTTGTTTTTTCTGCAAAACTCAATCACTTCAATCAGTTTTTCCTTTTGTATAAACAATCTTTCAAAGCTGTCATAGTCATTGGGATTCTTTACCAAATTATGAAAATGCAGGTCTAAAACCAAATGATTTTTCTGATGTTTCTTGGAAATGATTTTTTTAGGTTCTGCTTTTCTTACAACTCTTATATTTTCATACAGATCAGCATCTTTCGGAACCAGTTTTTCTTTGGGATATTGATGGGTAAAGCCATATTCATCTTTAAAAACGACAATATTAACCTTCACGGAAGTAATTACCCCGCTTAAATCCTCGTCTACTACCGAAACCTTATCACCGATCTTCATAATTTTTTAAAGGTTTGTATGAACCAATATTTGTGCAAAGGTAGAAAGTAAAATGGATGAACACAAACTCCTTTACCTTTAAACCCTCAAACTCTCAAACCCTTTCGCCTGTCATACTCTCGGTCCCAGTTCAATCACTTCAAGATCTCTGATTTCTTCACCATCCACCACAAAGCGCATCATTGTTCTCACTTTATGCCAGCCTTGTTTTCCACAGGCTCCGGGATTCAGATGGAGGAGCTCATTTTTTTCATCATACATCGCTTTCAAAATATGAGAATGACCGGAAATAAATAATTTCGGAGCCTTTTCTGCCATTTCTTTTTTAGTAAGTGGTGTATATTTTCCCGGATACCCTCCGATGTGAATCATGAGAACTTCCAGTTTTTCACAAAAGAAACGGTTCACTTCCGGAAATTCTGCCTGAATTTTAGCATTATCAATGTTTCCGTAAACGCCCTTCAGAGGTTTTATTTTTTCCAGCTGTTCAATGACATCCAGACTTCCGAAATCTCCGCAATGCCATACTTCGTCAGCCTGAGAAACATATTCCAGGATACGGTCATCAATATAAGAATGGGAATCGGAAAGAAGAAGAATTTTTGTCATGTACTGCCATTTTTAAGAGTGCAAATATAAAGAAGCTTTTATCAATTTATAGGAGATCCTAATCGGTAATATTTCTTGTTTTCCTGATGGAATCCAGTTTCTTTTCTATATCCGCACTGAAAACCTTTTTCAGTTTCAGTTGATTCTCCGTAAGCTTTGAAATAACAAAAGTGCCGGTCATATTAGTATTAGAAGGAAAAACTAACGTTACTGTAGAGTCTGAAGCTTTTTTCCAGCTTCCGATGTAACGGTCCGGCTTTTCATTTTTTTTGGTAACAGGCTCTTCCAGCGTATCATATCTTAAGGTTGATTTAATCAGATTCCCTGTAATTTTTCCGTTTTTCTGAAATCTGATTCCTTCTCTTCTCGATTCAAAACCATCCTGTTTTTCATAAGTATAAATATAAGTATCCATTTTACTGAGATTCCAGGTTTGCAAAAGCAAAGGATTGGCAGTTCTGTCCTGGGCTTTGATACCGCTGACTGTGAAAAGAAAGAAAATACAGATACAAATAGGCTTTTTCATGAATACAACTGATTTATTGTAAAGTTTTAACAACGCTAAAATTAGCATCTCTTAATATTTAGTAAATTTGGGAAAATTAAAATAAACAATGAAACAGAAACTTTCTTTTTTCATTTTTCTTTTAACCGTAGGATTAGCCAATGCGCAGGTTGAAGAAAAAAAACTGGACGAACTGATCCAAAATACCCTGAAAACCTTTGATGTACCGGGAATGTCGGTAGGAATTGTGAAAGATGGTAAAATGATCTATTCCAAAGGGTTTGGAGTACGTTCTCTTACAACAAAGCAGCCAATGGATGACAATACGCTGGTAGGGATTGCTTCTAACTCAAAAGGCTTTACCTGTACAGCATTAGCCATCTTAGCAGATGAAGGAAAACTGAACTGGGATGATAAAGTTTCAAAGTATATTCCTGAATTTCAAATGTACGATCCCTACGTTTCTCAAAATGTTACGATCAAGGATCTTGTTACCCACAGAGCCGGCTTAGGACTTGGACAGGGAGATCTTATGTTTTTTCCGGAAGGAGGAAATTTAACCGTTAATGATATTGTGCACAATGTGAGATATCTGAAACCGGAAAATCCTTTCAGAACGAAACTGGATTATAACAATATCATGTTTATTGTAGCCGGAGAAGTTATCCACAGAATTTCCGGATTAAGCTGGGCGGAATTTATTGAACAGCGAATTATGAAACCTGTAGGAATGACTTCAAGTTTCGGAAGCTACAGCAGAGCAAAGGCTGTTGCCAATAAAATTGATGCACACGCTCCGGTAGACGGAAAAGCAATTGCTGTTCCCCACGACTGGAACGAAACGGGTAATGCTGCAGGAGGAATTATGAGTAACATTAAAGACATGACCACGTGGGCAGAATGTCTCCTAAATAATTTCACCACAAAAGATGGTAAAAAACTGGTTTCGGATAAGAATGTTCAACAACTTTGGAGCTTGCAGATTCCAGATAGAGTGGCTGCGAAAAATCCTTATGATACAAGTTTCTACGGATACGGTTTAGGATGGTTTCTGAGTGATGTGAAAGGACATAAACAGGTACAGCATACCGGTGGATTGATCGGAACAGTTACTCAATTTACTTTAATTCCCGATATGAAACTGGGAATTGTAGTATTGACGAACCAACAGTCCGGAGCAGCTTTCAATACCATTACGAATACCGTTAAAGATTCTTATCTTGGGGTTGCCGACAGAAACTGGCTGAAAACCTATAGCGAAAGAATGTCTAAAATGGAAGCTGAATTCAGCAAACAAAAGAAAGATGCTTTTGCAAAATCTGAAGCCTTCAAAAAAGAAAAAGCGCAGCAGCCAAAAGCAGAACAGTTTACAGGAACTTACAATGATATTTGGTTTGGTGATGTAGAAATTACACAACAGGGAAATAGCTACAGAATTTCGTGCAAAAACTCTCCAAGGTTAAAAGGAGAGCTGCTTCCTTATTCCAATAATTCTTTCATTATCAAATGGGACGACAGAAGCTATGATGCGGATGCCTATATCATTTTCAGCTATGACGAAAACGGAAAAGCAGAATCTGCAAAATTAAAGGCGATTTCTGATGTAACAGATTTCAGTTTTGATTTTGATGATCTGGATTTGAAGAAGAAATAAAATAGAGATTATAAAATATTCTATGGAGAACGGGCGTGGGTCCGTTCTTTTTTTGTTTGTTAACTACGAATGCCACTAATTTATTCAGATAACACTCATTTTAATGATTATTGAAAATTAAAACTGAAATAATTCAATAGGAACGGGCTAAAGGTCGTTTTTTCATGTTTACAGCGATAATGGCTTTAGCCGAAAGACCACCCCGTCAAAAATTCTTTGAATTTTTGCCACCCCTCCGGTGGAGGGGAATAGGCAGTCGGTAACAGGAATGTTGGTTTATTGTACAAGATTCAGGTCTTGCTGTGACAGGGAAAGTTCTGTGTTAAGATGTTGCTTTTCAAAGAAATTTTTTAGTTCAAGTAATCTTTTTTTATTATCATAATGAATACTTGAATTCAGTTTTCTTTGGCAGAGTGAACATGCTCTGGCAAGATGATAATCAGTTTCACTTAATGAATTGGTTCCGTTCATCACGCAGTTGGCATTCAGACAATGGCTTATTCCAAACATATGCCCGATCTCGTGTGAACTGATTTTTATTAATCTTAAAAGACTTTTGTTAAAATTAGAATCTGTTAATTGTCCGTCTGCAAATCGGTATATAGAGGTTATTCCCACGCCATCCTCATATGAAGCCAGTCCGAATACGTAATTCCATTCCGGTAATGGAAAAAGGTCTTTCTCCGTAATACCCATTAATACAATAGCATCTTTAGGTTTTCTTTTGATCAGAATACTGTCCAGTACATATCCTGCAAGAACCTGTTCCTGTCCTTCCTTTGAAATTCTTTTAACTTTTTCAGGGAAAATAGTGTTGGGTAAAACAGGAAGAACCTTTGTTTCCTGCTGAAAATAGGTTTTTAAATAGTGTTGGGTAAGTGCTATTTCTTTTTTCTGAAGTTCATCGAATGTTCCTATAGGCTGAAGATAAATGATATTTTTTCCGGGTTGTGGTTTTATCTTTTTTAATTTTTGAAAATCTTCAAATGTCTGGAATTGCTCATCATGATTATACCGCCAGCTTCCGGGTTTTGGAGAAGAGGAAAGTTTGATGTCATTGAATGCAATAGATTCATAGTAATTTTTCTTCTGTTTCTGACAAGAGAAAAGAAGGGTAATTATTGTAACATAAAAAAACAGAAAAGTGAAATTATATTTTCCCCGGTTCATAAAAGAATAGCAGTTTCTTTTTGGCACCGTCGAACTCTGACCAGGAATCACAGTCTACCTCAAAACCCGCCACTCCGCAAGTGGGGAAATGGAAAATATCCTCAGAAATGGAATTGGCAAAATTGGAAATTCCATTATTGTGAGAGAAGAACGCCACCGAAGTCAGGTTGTCATCCAGATCATAAATTACAGATTCAAAGCTTCTTTCCGAAGGGTTATATAGTTTTTCATCAGTTGAACAGTTCAGCTGATAGGCCTGATTGAAAATCTTACAGGTATTCAGTGCACGAACCGCAGGGCTGGACACAAAATGATCAATAGAAATATTATTGCTTTTCAGGAATCTGGACATGTGCATAGCATCCTCCAAACCTTTGTCTGCCAAAGGTCTGTCAAAGTCCTCCGTTTCCTCCGGCCAGTCGCTTTTCGCATGTCTTACGAGGATGAGTTTCTTCATATAATTGTTTTTTGGAAGATTAAAATTATAAAAAAAATAATGGAATAAAACATGATTTATATAAAAAAACTGCGTTATGAATAAAATCAGTAAATTTTACTAAATTTGCAGACTTATGGGACAAATCCTTGCAATAGACTACGGAAAGGCTCGTTGTGGTATCGCTGCAACCGATGATATGCAGATTATAGCCAGTGGGCTGGAGACTGTGGAGAATCGCTTTTTAATGGAATTTTTGAAAAAATATTTCAGTGAAAATAAGGTAGATGAAGTAGTGATTGGACTTCCCATAGATTTGAAAGGAAATGTTTCGGAAGTGGAAACCGATATTTTAAAATTTATAGAAGAATTTAAAAAAGAATTTTCGGATATTGCAGTTCACCGTTTCGATGAAAGATTTACATCCAAAATGGCTTCTTTTTTTATTTCCCAAAGTGGAAAAAACAAGAAAAAGAGGCAGGAAAAAGGATTAATAGATAAAGTAAGCGCAACAATTATATTGCAGAATTTTTTAGAACAAAGATTAAGATGATATTACCGATAAGAGCTTTTGGGGATCCTGTTTTGAGAAAAGTAGGAAAAGATATAGACAAAGACTATCCCGAATTACAGGAACTGATAGATAACATGTTCGAAACCATGTACAGCGCAAATGGCATAGGTCTTGCAGCGCCACAGATTGGTTTGGATATCCGTCTGTTTGTAATAGATGTGACGCCTCTTGCAGAAGATGAGGATTATGAGGATATTAAAGATGAGTTGGCAGAGTTCAAAAAAGTATTCATCAACGCTCAGATTCTTGAAGAATCAGGTGAAGAATGGAAGTTCAATGAGGGCTGCCTTTCTATTCCGGATGTAAGAGAAGATGTGAAAAGAAAAGGAACAATCGTTATTGAATATTATGACGAAAATTTTGTGAAACATACAGAAACTTTTTCCGATATTAGAGCCCGCGTAATTCAGCATGAATATGACCACATTGAAGGGATTTTATTTACCGACCACCTGAGTGCTCTGAAGAAGAAACTGGTAAAAGGTAAGCTGACGAAAATCTCTCAGGGTGACGTAAACATCGGTTACAAAATGAGATTTCCAAAATAATTAAACAAGGATTAAAAAGAAATAATAAAAAGCAAAAAGCTAGTGCTGATTGCAGAATTTACAAAAAATAAAATTATGCTGTTAGAAAAAATAATTTCAATTTCTGGAAAACCAGGACTTTTCAAATTAGTTTCTCAATTAAGAAACGGATTTATCATTGAAGATGTTACCTCAAAGAAAAAAGTAAGCATTGGAAACTCAAGCCAGGTAAGTTTATTGGACAATATCGCCATGTTTACATTTGAGAAAGAAGTTCCTTTGTTTGAAGTATTTGAAAATATTGCTAAAAACAACGACTATAAGGAAACTATCTCTCACAAATCTTCTGATGCAGATCTGAAAGATTTTATGCTGGCTTCTCTTCCAAACTATGACACAGAAAGAGTATATTCTTCTGATATCAAGAAATTGGCTCAGTGGTACAACATCCTTCAAAAAGCAGGATATATTACGCCTGAGAGCTTTGTAAAAGCAGAACCTGAAACTTTAGACGGAGAACCTGCTGAAGAAGTAAGCATTGAAAAAGAAGCTAAAAAAGCTCCAAAAGCAGAGAAACCTGCTGCTCCGAAAGTTAAAGCGACTTCAGCAGCAAAATCAGCTCCAAAGAGCACCCACAGAAAACAAGGATAATTCATTTCTGAATTAAAAATATAAAACCTTGTCTGGAAATTCCGGACAAGGTTTTTTGTTTTCTGGCAGTAAATAATTGGGGGTTAATATTCCAAACCTAACAGGTTTCGAAAACCTGTTAGGTTTACATATCAAATCTATCCTAAATTCTGCACTCCGCAACTTTTACTTCCAACGTTTGTAATGATGCCCGAATAACCCTTACATTTGTATAAGATTGAATTTCCCATTATTTATGAATACGAAACAAGAGAAACTGGAGGCCTTCGGAAGATTACTGGATATTATGGATGATTTGCGTGAAAAATGCCCATGGGATCAGAAACAGACGTTAGAGTCCCTTCGTCATCTTACCCTTGAAGAGACGTATGAACTTTCAGATGCTATTTTGCAAAATGATTTACAGGAAATAAAGAAAGAGCTGGGCGATGTCCTGCTTCACCTTGTTTTTTATGCTAAAATAGGTTCTGAAAAAGGAAGTTTTGACATTGCAGATGTTATCAATTCCCTGAATGAAAAACTGATTTTCCGCCATCCTCATATCTATGGAGATACTGAAGTGAAGGATGAAGAAGAAGTGAAGCAGAACTGGGAGAAATTAAAGTTAAAAGAAGGTAATAAGTCTATTTTAGGCGGAGTTCCTAAAAGTCTGCCAAGTTTGGTAAAAGCGTATAGAATTCAGGATAAGGTAAAAGGGATAGGTTTTGAATTTCATGATGCAGAAGACGCATGGAAAAAAGTAGATGAGGAGATTCAGGAGTTCCATGCTGAAACAGATTTGGATAAGAAAGAACAGGAGCTGGGTGATGTTTTCTTCTCTCTGATCAACTATGCCAGAATTTCAGGAATCAATCCGGATTCTGCATTGGAAAGAACCAATCTAAAATTTATTTCAAGATTTCAGAAAATGGAAGGTCTTGCTGAAGAACAGGATCTGAAACTGGCAGATCTGTCACTGGAAGAAATGGATGTTCTCTGGGAAAAAGCAAAAAAACTTTCATAGTTCCCGATTGGAACAATTAATGCTTCTTATATTCAGTTAAAAAAATAAAAAATAAATATGTTACGTTTTCTTATTTTACCTGCTTTGCTTTTATTGAGCTGCAATCCAAAAGCTCAGAATTCCCCTACTAAGGAGGATGAACTGAAAGTCCAGTTTACCTTACCTAAAAAGTTGAAGGAAGTTTCCGGAATTACTTTGTCAAAAGATAAGAAAACCATCTGGGCGATAGAAGACAAAGGAAATAAAAATGCAATATATGGTCTGAGTGATAAAGGTGACATGCTGGCAAAAATACCGGTGGAAAATGCTGAAAACACCGACTGGGAAGACATCATATCCGATTCTCAGGGAAATATTTATATCGGAGATTTTGGTAATAATGATAATAACCGACAGGATCTGGCGATCTTAAAAACAGATTTGAAAGACAGCAAACAAATTGTTACCAAAGTTGTTCAGACTACAAAATTTCATTATCAGGGGCAGACAGAATTTCCTCCGAAAAAGTCGAACCTGTTGTACGACTGTGAAGGTTTTGTTGAAATGGACGGGAATTTTTACTTATTCACCAAAAACAGAAGCAAAGGTTTTGATGGAACCTTTCTTATATTCCAGGTACCTAACAAAGAGGGGGATTTTGAAGCTAAGCTAATAGGAAAATTAAAGCTTGATGGAGGATATAATGATGCAGCTATTACCTCTGCCAGTATCAACAGTACAAAAGATAAAATTGTCTTGCTTACCCATAAAAATGTTCACGTTCTTACCGGATTTACTGCTAACGATTTTAATTCTGCTAAAATTCAAAAAATTCCTTTGAACCATAATTCCCAGAAGGAAGCTATTGTATTCTTTGATGATAAAACATTAATGATCGCAGATGAGAAAGGGAAAGATGAAGGAGGAAATGTGTACAGTTTTTCATTATAAGCCTTATCTTTACAGCCGATTAAATAACTATGAAAAAAATATTGTATATCCTGTTGGTACTTGGTTTTTCCTCTTGCAGTAGTACTAATGATGAATCTATAACTGTAAATGAAAATCAAACTGAAGATTTACAACCTGATAAAGGATACATTTTTGAGATGGATCAGCGCACAACACTACGCAGTCCGGAAAAATATTATCAGTTTTTCTATGAAAACGGACGTTTACAGAAAATGCGCGGAAGGAACTATTTTGTAACAGCAAATACCCAAGTTTTTTATCCTGATATAGTTACTCAGTTAACTTATACAAACAATAAGATACAGGTAGATTATTTTGAATCGGAAACGACTTCCGGGTATAGAACAACTTCTTATCTGACGGAAAATAACAGACCTGTTAAGGCTGAAAAGTATTATAAGAATGGAAGTTTTGCCGAACTGGAGATGACAAGGACCTATACGTATGGATCCAATACAATAAGTGTATATACTAAGCGTGGTTATCAGGAGTTTTTTACAACATATTATTTTGATGGAAATAGTAACCTTTCTAAAAGTGAAACATTAGAAAAGGATACTGGTAAGGATAAACAGTTCACAACTACTGTATATTCAGATTTTGACAATGCTAAAAATCCATTTAAAAAATTATTTTTGATTAATGATGATTTTTATGAAAAGAGTTTATCAAAAAATAATTTTAGAGCTAAGGAATCAGTGACTGAATATGCTGATTATCCTGATACCGGTATACCTCCGCAGCCGGAAATATCCAAATCAAAATGGACTTATAATTATGATCAGAATGGCCAGGTATTATTATACTTTCCGTTTCCATAACACACCAAGTAAAACCCTACAGAGAAATCTGAAGGGTTTTTAAAATAAATGAATGTTATGGAAGTAATTGATGTTCTATTGTTTACTGAGTAAGATAGGAGATACTGATATTACCTTTTGATAATCTAAAATCCTGGGTATATTTACATCTTAGCCTGAAAGTTTCTCCGGCAGCAAAAGGCTGTATGCCTGCAAGCTGATGATATACTTGTGTTGTCCTCTCTCCATGTCCTGTTGATACTGCTGAAACTAAGTTTTGGGTATCAGCCTCTCTCTGTAGTTGTGACGTTGCAGTTCCTGCTGTCTGATTAGTTCCGTTGAGGTTTAAATCATATGTAAAATAGGTTGCTACATTGTAGAAACCTGCTTTCTTGACAGTAAATATCCCGGTGTTTGCATCGTAGGCAATAAAATTATTATCTATTTTGTTAACGATATTATAAATAAAATTTTGAGCAAAGTTTTCAAAGGTTCCGGTTAAATGGCTTCCTGCATAGCTTCCTGTATTTGGTGATATATCGTCCTTATTGGCTACAAAGACTACTTTTAAAAAATTCTGAGATTCTATAGTTCGCCAGGTAGGAGCTGTTCCTGCACCATTTGAACTTAAAAATTCGCCTTCTCTACCTGCGGTACCCTGTATATTTTCAGAGCCTCCTACGTTCAATTCTTTTACCAGCTGCAGTGAGCCGTTGACATGCAATGTTCTCTGGGGAGTTGGTGTTAATATCCCAACTTGTGCATTGGCTAAAAATGACATGACTAAAAACAATGTCAGTAATAAATTTTTTTTCATTGGATTGAGTATTTGTTGTTGGTAGTGCTAAATATTTGTGTTTTCAATTTTAAGGCAGCAGATAAGAAATGCTGATATTTCCTGATGCTAATCTGAAGTTCTGGGTATAAACACATCTGAGAGAAAAGGTTTCTCCGGAATTAAGAAACTTGATACCTGTCAGTTGATGATATATACTTTCTGTTCTTTCTCCATGTCCTGTCGACATTGCTGAAATATAATCACTCGTATCTGAACTTCTCTCAAGTCTGGATATTGCCGTTCCTGCTGTCTGATTGGTTCCGTTTAAACTCAGGTTATATGATAAATAAGTTGAAATGTTATAATATCCGGCTCTGCTAACAGTAAATATCCCTGTATTGGCATCATACGATACATAATTATTATCTATTTTATTGACGATATTATAGATATAGTTCCTGGATGGTGCTTCATAGTTTGTTGCGCTGCTGCTTCCTGTATAACTACCGGTACCAGGTGAGATATTTGTTTTTTGCCCCGTAAAAACAATCTTTAAAAAACTTTGGGATTCTATCGTTCGCCAGGTTGGTGATGTACCGGCTCCATTAGAACTTAAAAACTCTCCCTCCTTTCCTGCAGTACCCTGTACATTTTCAGAACCTCCTACATTTAATTCTTTTACCAGTTGTAACGAACCGTTGACATGCAGTGTTCTCTGTGGAGTAGATGTCAAGATCCCGATCTGTGCATTGGCAGAAAATGCTGTGATTAGAAACAATGTAAGAAATAATCTTTTGATCATCGGATGTATATTTTGTGATTATAGAGAACAAAATTATTTTTTTTTTATAATCCGTGATTTGCAAAGAAGTGAATAGAATTGAGTGATAGGATGATTTACATGTATCAAAAAGGCTTGAAATAATTATGCAACTTAATTATTTTTTTTAAATATCACTATTTTGTGATTTTTATATTTTTTTGTAGATATTTATCTACCCAATTTGCAATTATAAACAGATTGGTATCTATTCCTTTTTTTAATCAATGTTAAAATCATCAAATTATATTACCTAGAAACTCTTATACATTTAATGTATCAGTATGAAGTTTTCAGGAGAATAAGAAATGTAAATAGTACCTATATAAATGAAAAATATGGCTTTTCAATAAAAGCCATATTTGTTTTATCGGTAAAAAATATGAGTCAAAATTTGAATGATTAAATTTTATTAAAACTGATTTGAGGCTATAAAGCTCATCATTAACTATTTCATGTGTAAAACTTAAAATTTCATTCCTACTCCGGCAGAAATCCTTCCACCATCTGAACCATAGAAATAATTTAATCTGGCAGACATCATTTCTACAATACTCAGCCATACTCCAGCTCCGGCAGACTGATGCCATTTTCTGGAATTTTCATGGTCATTCCATACACGGCCGATATCATATCCGATAAGAATACCCATGTTGGCAGGAGCAATATTATTTCTTACCCTTCCAAAATCCCATCGGATTTCTGAGTTATTGGTAAAATAGGATCTTCCTGAGAATCTTTCGTTTCTGAAGGCTCTCATTCCATTATTACCTCCGATAGCCGCTGCCTGATAAAATTCAAAATTATTGTTATTGATCCACATTACATTGCTGGAATTGGCGAATACAAATTTTCCTTTTTTATCAATCCTGTGGTCAATGGCCAGTTTTCCTTTTACCGTTACGAAATTCTTATTGAAATCAGAAAGAGTTGCTTTCCAGTCTGCATTCAGCATAAATTCCAGTCCCAGAGTAGGGAAGGCCGTATTATCAGCATTTTTATAACCAAAAGTATAATTGGCTCCAACAAACTGCTGGCTGTTGAATACTCCAGGTCTCACATCCGGAGACTGGTTGATGAAACGGCCGGCTTTTCTTTGTACTTTATTATCTTCAAAAGTCAATTGAAACTGGTGGCTGAGATTCATCCAGCTCTTTTGAGAGATGGATGGAGCAAAGTTGAACTTGGAAATTCTGGCTCTGTTATATTCTCTTTCTGTTTCTTCCTTATCATACTCACTTTCATTGGAAAGTCCAAAGAAGTTTTGAGAGAACCTTGGAGTCGTATAAAATGCATCAAGGTTAATATCCCAGCCTGAGATGGCTTTTTTAAATACTCCTTTGTAGGTAAGGCTAAATCCTGCTGTAGCTGTATAAAAATTAGCTTTTAAACTGTGCCTCTGAGTAAATGGGTCGCGGATAAAATTATTTACTGTGTAATTGGCCAGGACGCCTACGATCACACCGTCATCCGGGTTGTAATCCAGGTTTGGATATCCTGCAACGGAATTATATTTAGGATGCTTATAATTATAGCTGTTAATGTCATAATCATCTGTAATATTCTTGGTTGCATTACCGGCATTATAGGTGTTTTTCTGAGATTTAAAATCATAAATCTTCACTTTTCTTCCATCAGCAACGTTATAGGTATCATGATTATATCCACCAATCAGCCGGATCGTCATTTTAGGATTTCCGCTTCCGGTTACTACATAGGTATCATCATCTTCCAGTCCGTAAATCCATAATTCCTTTGTTTTTGAATCATGATAGGTTTTTTCAAAAACAAGTTCATTCTGATCTTTATTCTTACCCAGCTTATATTGCTGCACTAGGACGGAATGTCCGTTTTTGGTGATGACAAACTTATCAGGATTTACCGTTCCTGCCAAAGGAACTTTTTTCTGCAGTACATCATAATACTGAGCGGCATAGCTCTGTAGTTTTGTCTTTCTTATTTTCAGTTTTCTCTGAATTTCATCGATGGTTTCATCCTGCACTTCTTTCGGAAGATTGTGGAAAGCTTCATCAATATCCGCATCAGTCAGATGCTCCTGAATATATTTTGCCTGGGTTTCCCATTCATTCTGGTCTGCCCCTTTTAAGAACACAAGATCCATCGGATAAGGTTCCATAGCGAGCCATTTTACACTGCTGATATCTTCTGTAAAGGTTTTCATGTGACGAATGGCAGGAACATTCATAATGATTCTGAAGGCTGCACCATCATATTTACTGAATGCCTGATCCCTGTCTTTAGGAATAGGTTTATAGATTACTTTATCACCCGCTTCATATTCTGCCCATTTCCACTGGTCCGAATGTCTGTCCCAGTCACCAATAAGCATATCAAACAACCTTGCTCTGATATAAGATTCTCTGTCAACAGAATATTTATCGCTTTTGTTAAGATTTTTTAGTACATCATCTGTAGAAACGATATCTTTTGCATGATCCAGATAAGCCAATGTTTTAGGATCTGAAGAAAAACGCTCTTCAATCATGTACATTTCGTCCCCGTAGTTTTCATTATACCTTCCCAAAGCTTGCTGCTTAGGAATGTAATACAGCTTTGGATTACTATGGAAAATACCCAGCTTTTCCGACATGTTTCCAATCGTAAAAGGGGTAAACGGATGATTGGTTGTGTAAAAATCCAGCAGGAATTTCTCAGGAAATGTATCTGCAAGTTCTTCTCCTAATGTACTTTTCTGAAAAGCCATATTGTTAAGAAAGCGGATCGCACTTTTTTTCACACCGCGCATTACAAACTCCTGTCCATCTGCAGACTTCAGTCGTAAACTGTTGGATTGATTTCCTCCACCTTCCCTGAAAGGAATATACCCTCCGTTCAATTCCGAAAGATTGGCGGTTGGTGCTTCAATAGGAATTCCGTAGTATCTTCTGTAATGATCGCCCCAAAGCCAGCGGTAAAACTTTCTTTTTTCAGTTAGCTGTACCGGGTAAATGGTGGAAGAAAATGTGGCAGGAAAAGAATTAGGGAAATTATTGACGAATACATCCGGTTTGGAAATCACGGAAATATGAGTGAGCTTTTGAAGTTGGGCATCTTTGGTTGAAAAATACTCAACATCTGTACTTTCATCTTTTCTGAAATTTAAAACCGCAAAACCACTTCCTCCGTAGGAAAAGTCTGTTTTTTCTACAATGGTAGACGGGTCTGTTTTAGAGCCTGCGCCACTAATAATCTGTCTTAAATTTCCATCTTCGTGATATTGCAGATTATGATCATGACCGGATACGAAAATAATGTTTTCCTTATCCTGAACAATACTTTTCAGTCGGTTGGCCAGATCTGCATAATGTTGATTATTGATATCTTCGGGGCTGGCTCCTGAGGAACTCCTTAATATATTGATGACACTGGCCACTACAGGTACAGGAATTTTACTCTTTAAAGGGAAAAGATGAGATCTTGCAGAATTAAAACCTGCATGTGTTCCGCTGCTGATGATAGGATGGTGTAAAGCAACAATTATTTTTTTGCCCTGATTTTTAATGATCAGGTCTTTAAACTCGGTGAAAAAATCTTCACGGGTTTTGATGTTACAGTTTTTGTTGATTCCAGGATAATTATCCCAGTTTGCTATCACCCATTTTGTATCAATGGCAATAAGCTTTATATCTTTAGAAACATTGATATCATCAATAGGGCAGCCATTTTTCGGAAGGAAAGCTTTTTTATCATCAAGATATTTTTTAACCAGTCCTTCCTGGGTATTCAATCCTTCCAGTCCATTGTACCAGTCATGATTCCCGGGAATTACTAATGTTTTTCCCTTGAAATTTTTGGTGATAGCTAGCTGATTTTCCAGTTTTTGTTTTGCCAGGGCATAATCTTTATCTGTTTCTTTGGGCATACCATTAGGGTAGATATTATCGCCCAAAAAGATCAGCATAGAATTGCTGTCGGCAGAATCCAGCTTACTTTTCAGTAAATTCAGTGTTTTTTGTGCCTGAGGTTCATCTGCATTTCCTGCATCTCCAATCAGAAAAAGTTTAAAATCACTTTCAGATTTTATTTCGGAATCTTTTACTTCAAATAAGTTTTTGCCCTTTTGTACGTTATATGTAGCACAGGAATAAAGAGCTCCTGCGGACATTACCGTTCGAAGAACAATAGAAGTATTTTTTAGATGAGTTTTAAAGGATAAATTCATAAATTTACATTAACAAAATTTCAGGGATGAGCATTTTACAAAAAGCTAAAAATTATGTTGAAATCTTATTCAAAGATAAGTTATCTTCAGTATATTTTTATCATAATTTTATCCATACTGCCTATACCGTTAATAAGGCTGAGGAAATCATGAAAAATACCCCTGTTTCTGAAGAGGATCAGGAAAAGGTTCTTGTTGCATTATGGTTTCATGATACAGGGTATATAGAATGTGCCCTGAACCATGAAGAAAGAAGTGTGGAGGTGATGAAAGCCTTTTTACATCAGGAAAATTATCCTGAAAACTATATTGCAGATGTTGAAAAACTGATTCTGGCTACGAAAATTCATTACGAACCCCAGAATTTACTGGAAAAAATTGTAAAAGATGCTGACTTCAGCCATTTTGCAGGTCATGATTATAGTGATATTTCTGATGCTTTGAGAAAAGAATGGGAACTAACGAATGTAAGATGTTTTTCCAATGAAGAATGGAATGCCGGAAATCTGGATATGTTAAAAAATAAGCATACTTTTTATACGGATTATGCTAAAGAAAACTGGGAACCCCTGAAAAAGAAAAATATTAAAAAAATCGAAAAGAAGCTGGAAAAAGAAGAAGAGAAAAAAGAAAACAAAAAGGAGGCTTCGGAAGGTAAAAAAGAAAAAGAAAAATCGGACAGAAGTGTAGATACCTTATTCAGGGTGACACTGAACAATCATACGAGACTAAGTGACATTGCAGACAGCAAAGCCAATATTCTTTTATCGGTAAATGCCATTATTATTTCAGTGTGTCTTTCCGTGCTTGTGCCGAAGCTGGATGCTCCTAAAAATTCACATCTGATTCTTCCAAGTTTCATACTATTGCTGTCAAGTGTACTGACGATCATATTTGCGATTCTGTCTACAAAACCGAATGTAACCAAATCAACATTTACTTCTCAGGATATTGCCAACAGAAAAGTAAACCTGCTGTTCTTTGGAAACTTTCAGCAGATGTTGTTTGATGACTATAACAACGCCATGAAAGACCTTATTAAAGACAGGGATTATATTTATGACTCAATGGTGAAGGATCTGTATTATCTCGGGAAAGTTCTTAACAGGAAGTACAAACTTTTATCCATTACCTACAAGATTTTTATGGCTGGAATTATTATTTCCGTTTTATCTTTCGGGGTGGCTTTTCTTAGTCTTTAATTAATAAACATCCACACAAATGATCGTCAGACAGCGTACGAATTGGCTGAAAATGTTATTTATATGGAGAGGATCCGTATTGAAGAAAATTGTTGTTCAGCTTACCATTATCACGCTGTTTTCATTGGCTATCTATTTTTTCAAAGGAAAAATTTTTGATTATAAAGTACATCTCAATCCTACTATTTTTACATTAATAGGACTGGCTCTTGCCATTTTTATGGGATTCTGTAATTCTGCAAGCTATGACCGTTTCTGGGAAGGCCGGAAACTCTGGGGATTACTGGTCATTGAAACCAGATCCCTTACAAGACAGATCCTATCGCTGGTAAACGATTCTTCGCCTGAAGCTAAAGAGGAAAAAGAGAAAATCATCAAGCTGATCTCTGCATTTGCATGGTCACTGAACTTTCAGCTGAGAGATAAATCTGGTACAGAACATCTTGAGAGACTGCTTTCATCAGAACAATTGGAACAGGTGAAGAACAAGAAATTTATTCCCAATATTATTCTTGGTTTTATTGCAGACTGGCTCAACGAACAGAATAAAAAAGGAAACATTGATACCATTGTCATGACTTCCATGGATCATCAGCTGAACCAGTTTTCTACTATTTCCGGTGGGTGTGAAAGGATTTACAATACACCATTACCCTTTGCTTACAGTGTTTTGCTGCATCGTACCGTTTATTTATATTGTTTCTGGCTTCCTTTCGGGCTGGTAGATACGTTGGGATGGATGATGCCATTGATCGTTCTGCTGATCAGTTATACCTTTATTGCTCTTGATGCCATTATTCAGGAGATTGGTGAACCTTTTGGTGAAGAGGAAAATGACCTTGCCCTGAACAGCATCTGCCGTACGATTGAGTTTTCTATTTTTGAGCAGGCAGGAATTCCTCAAGGGGAATTGAAGAAGCCGGATACTTATTTTGTGGATTAAAGAAGCATCATTTTTATTCCTGCGGAAGTGTAAAAGAAACCCTTAACGCCAGCAATCCAGTGATTCCCTGAAGATCCTCTACTCTTAAAAATTCTACGTCATGCTGCAAAACCTCTTTTTTCTGGAGTTTCGAAATATAATCTAAATATTCCTTCTGATTTTCCATTCCGAAATAGACAATGGTGATTTTTCCGGGAGCGGTGATACGCTCGGAAGAATCTTTCACATGGGCTTTATCCAGACGTTTTTTAATAATCTCGTAATAGGAATTGTAGGCTCCGTCTACATCAAAACGTTTTTCATCCATTCTGAAACGGATGTCTATTTTTTCATTATAGACGAAAATCAGTGAAGCAATATCAAGTGGTACCGGAAGATACTTTTTGAACGACTGAAATTCAAGTTCCATTTTACAGATGGTTTTCAATTGCCAGTATCTCAGTTTGTGGACTACTTTTGAAGTATAGTGCAGCTCAGGAGCGATGGTAGAACCAATATACAGATTGTGTTCCACACCGTCAGATTTAAACCTTTCATAATAATGCGGAAAAATTTCCTGCGCTTTTACCTGGCTTTCATCCAGCATATCTGCCAGTTTCCGGTTAACAAGCGTAATAGAATCATCAAGTTTTTTTCTGTGGTGATAAAACAGATCCGTAGAAGTAAAGATATGTGAAAAGTAGTCTTTGATTTTTGTTTTTATTTCTCTGGAGGTTCTTACTTCCAGTTTTCCCTGTAAAAAAGGATGAATTTCTTCCCTTAATAATCTCTGAAAACGTTGTTCCGTATCCGCTTTGATCTCATTGTTGATCTCATTTTCAAAAACATCCAGTGCCAGTATAAATTTTTCGGAATCCGAGTTGGTGAGTGTCAGAATTTCGTTCAGCCATTCAATCTGCTGGTTGAGATCCTGCAGCATCAGATTAAAACGCTTTTCAGAAGAAGAACGGATATCCGAAACCCCAAACAACGGGGTAAGATTTTTGAATGCAATCTGTTTTAAAGTATATATTTTTTTTCCGAGCGATGCCGTAAAATATTTCTCAGCTTCATTTCTGAACTTCCAGACCACACTGTCGTGGATGGTTGTATACTCACGCTGAATAATGGCTTCTATCTGATAGTTTTTCTCAAAGTAAAACCTGTTCAGAGAGAAGAGAACCATATCAGTGAAAAACTCCAGTTTTTTAAGTTTTAAGCCATTGAAACTTCCGGCAATCGGAGAGGTGAATTCCATGATCGCAAGGAGTTCTCCATCTTTCATGATAGGAATTACCATGAAACTGTTGACATTATTGTCTTTTAAAATACTGAAGGAAGGAAGCAGCTTGACATTCTCTTCCAGGTTGTTTACATTGGAAACAACGACAGGCTTTGAATTATGATTTAAATTATTGAAGGTACTCTTGCGGGTTTCTTCATCAAATGCATTGATCCAGAAATCAAGAATGTGATTTGTGAGAAGACTTTCGTAAATCGGAAGTTTATCCAGTTTCTGTTCCTTTTTGTTGAACGTCATCAGTCCGAAGCTCAATTCTGGAACATCAAAATAAGATTTGAAAATTTCAGTCAGATTTTCATTGGGATTCATATTTTCCGGATCAATTTCAATCATGCTGGATTTCAGATCGGAAAGGGCCACTTCAGAGGTACAGTCTACCAGTGAAATAATGGTAAATCCTTTCAGTATCCACGATTGTGAAGGGAAATACTTTTTCCAGAGTTTAAAATCATCAAGATTTTCCAAAAGCATATCCAGAATATCATCAGATGGAATTTTGGCATCTTCTGTAGGAGTAATTTCCGTAAAATCTGAATTGACCGTAATTTTATAATGCTTCATGATTCCCTGCTTATTCGGGATGTCATAATAAAACGGAAGTGTACTTTTAATATCTTTTTTGAAATAGCTCTGAAGAATCAGACAACAGCAAAATACATAGAATTCATTATCTGAAATATTCCTGAGTTCTATTTCGAAATCTTTTCCTGCATCTTTCAGAATATCTTTAAATCTTTCGGTATAGTTAAAGGTAATGTTGGAGAGCGGAATACTTGCTGCTTTTATTTCGTTTCTGGTGAGGCCTGTCGGGAAAAGGTCTGCAAGAAGCAGCCTGATGAGGTCTTCGTATTTTTCAAGAAGGGCTGTATCCTGAAAGCCTTCTCTAAGGTCTTTAAAATTTCTGGTGCTCTCTAGTAATGACTCTGCATAATTGACCCTGTATTCCAGTCTGTCATTATACCGGATATGTTCCAGAACATCCAAATATTTTTTGAATGATATATAAACCTGAAAGGGAGAGTCTTTTTTATAGAGATTAGCCAAGAGCTGAAAAATTTAAAGTAAAGTTATGAAAAAAGCAGAATATTGATCGTGTGGAATTTTTATTTTATTGTATATAATTTGCAGGTGCTTTGGGAAACTCTGCAAGGTATTTTATAATTCTTTACTGTTTTTTATATAGACAGAATATAGATTTACTGATAAACAAAAATTGTAACTTTTTTGGGTAAGATATTAATTATTTAAATAAGATAATAAAAAAGCACAACTGAGAAGTTGTGCTTTTTATATTGTAGAGTTCTGATTTTACAATCCGAACATTCTTGCAAATAGATCCGGGAAAACTCCAAGGATGATGATCAGGGCAATAACAATTACTGCAATGATATTGTATGTAAGAGTTACTTTTTCTGACGATTTGAATGTTGATTCTTTAAAGAAGAACATTGCAATGATCAGTCTTAGATAGTAAGCAATGGATAGGGCAGAACCTAACACAGCTACCAGTACTAAGAATGCAGCACCGTTCATCGCTTGGGAGAATAAAGCAAATTTCCCCATGAAACCAGCTGTTAACGGAACTCCTGCCATTGAAAGCATTGAGATCGTTGCTGCTGTTGCCAATAAAGGTTCTGTTTTTGCCAATCCTTTGAAAGCTCCGAAAGACGTTTCTCTTTTTAATTTCTCTACCCAGATCAGACACATGAAAACTCCTACTGTAGATAAAGAGTAAGCAAACAGATAGAAGGCAAGGTTATAAGTAGAAAGACTTGTCATTCCGAAGAATACCAATCCGATATATCCTGCGTGAGATACTGAAGAGTATGCCAGCATTCTTTTTGCATTCGTCTGAGCAAGACCCATAACGTTTGCCAAAAGTAATGTAATGATTAAGAATACCCCTAAAACATTAATCCATTCGTGAGTAACCCCAGCGAAACCAAGCGTCATCAATCTGAACAGGGCAAAGAATCCTGAGATCTTTACTACACTCGCCATGAAAGCTGTGATTAATGAAGGAGAACCTGCATATACATCAGGGCTCCACATATGGAAAGGTGCTAAAGCTACCTTGAATGCCAATGCGCAAAGAATTAGTAATACTCCTAAGATAAACATTACATTTCCAGCATTTGCTACTCCAAAGTCGTGGATTTTGTACAGATCAAAACTTCCTGCACTTCCATAGATGAACGCAATCCCAAACAGTAAGAAACCTGTTGCGAATGCACCCATAAGGAAATATTTAATAGAAGCTTCGTTGGATCTTAAATCCGTTTTGTTAGCTCCAGCCATTACATATAATGGAATAGAAAGGATCTCAACTCCTAAGAACATCGTCACCAGATTCTGGTATCCGAAAAGGATGATCCCTCCACATAATGCGAATAGCATCAATGCATATAATTCTGACTGGTGGCTTCTGTGGTTGCTGAAAGCAAAACCGCCCAAGAAGAATAACAATAATGTTGTTACGATTGATATTTTAGTGAATAATGCGGTATTGTCACTGTACTCATACATATGCTTGTAATGGTCGAAAAACGAACATTCCGGCATAAAACTTACGTACAATGCGATGATTAATCCCAAAATCCCAATGTATCTTGCGAATTTTCCTTGTTCAAAAACTCCTGAAAATAACGCAATAACTGCCGTTAGGAAAACAATAATTAAAACACTCATTTCTTAAAATATCAAATTAACTTACCATTGATTGGTAGATAAACTTCACCGAACTACTCACCATGTCGATTACCGGCTGTGGGAAAATACCTAGTAAAATCACAAAAACCGCTAAACTTGCCAATACAGAAAATTCCACACCTGATAAATCTTTTGCTGTACTTAAAACGGCTTCATCTCCTTCTCCAAACATTGCTTTTCCGTAGAATCTCAATAAATACACCGCACAAAGAATTACCGTAAGACCAGCAATTACTGCTGCTGTTCCGTTAAAATCATAAACCGATTTCAACAAAATAAATTCCCCGATGAATCCATTGGTTAATGGAACTCCCATTGAACCTAATATAATGATCAGGAACAACACCGCAAACTTAGGTGCTACTTTAGCTAGACCACCCATTTGTCTGATGTCTCTTGATTTAAATCTCTTATATAAAATATCACAACAGTAGAATAATCCTACCACGTTGATACCGTGAGCAAATGTCTGTACCAAAGCTCCTTCAGCACCTTCTACATTGAAAGTTCCTCTTAAAGTAACTACTGCTGAAGCGAAGATCCCTGCTACCATCAATCCTACGTGAGAGAAGGAAGAGTATGCAATGATTCTCTTCATATCCGTCTGGATAATAGCGATCAAAGCTCCGTGAACAATTCCTACAATAGCAAGAATAATTACGATCTGTCCGGAAATTCCGGCAATCGGAAGCGGAGTGATTGGAAGTAAATAACGCATTACACCATATACTGCCATCTTCAGCATGATCCCTGATAATAACATAGATCCCTGAGTAGGAGAGTAGGTATACGTGTCAGGCTGCCATGTATGGAAAGGGAATACCGGTAATTTCACTGCAAAAGCAAAGAAAATAAACCAGAATACCACAGTCTGCTGTACTTCGTTAAGCTGTGCATTGTATAGATCAGTTAAAGCGAATGATGCAGAGTGGTTGTACACATAGATCAATCCGGCTAACATAAATAATGATCCCACGAATGTATATACGAAGAATTTCGTAGTGAACTCAAACCTTTTATTCTCTTGTCCCCAAAGTCCGGCAATGAACCAAATTGGAATCAAAGTTACTTCCCAGAAAATGTAGAATAACAATCCGTCTAAAGAAGTGAATACTCCTACAAGACCAAACTGCATCAACAGAATCAGTCCGTAGAATGTATTTCTATAGTTTAGATTTTCGTTGAAAGATGATAAAATAATGATTGGAGCCAGAATATTGGTCAGTAATAAAAGAAGCATGCTCATTCCATCGATACCGAAGTGAAGAGAGCTCTTCATAAATTGTGACCATGGATAATTGATTTCATGCTGCAATACGCTGTCTACTGTCGGAGTAAAATCAAAATCCGAAAGTACGTAGAACGTAAGGAGCATTTGTACCAATGCAATTCCAAGCGCCAAATATTTGCTGGAATTATTCTTCCAGGCAAAAACTAATCCCGAACCTACTAGAGGTAATAGTAATAATGTTAATAACAAACAAGACATTATTATTGTAATAAAAAGTTAACAATTAATATAATTCCCACCGCTAAAGACATGATAAGGATATATGTCTCTACATTTCCGTTCTGTACACGCTTCATAGCTTTTCCGCTGTCTTCAGCACCATCACCTACAAAGTTTACAAAACGGTCTAAGATACCCTTATCAAACATTTTTCCTCCGCGTCCTAATCCTTCAACAGTTTTTACAATCAATGCGTTGTAAAGTTCGTCAACGTATAATTTCTTAGCAGAAAGCTTTTCCCATCCGGTATAGTTTTCCTCTGCAACAGCCATCTTTTTCTTACTTACATAAGTATTTCTAACGATGAACCATACAGTGAAAAACATCAAGACTGTAGCTGCTAATAAGATCATTTCAGTATTGAAAGGTACTCCTGAAAGAGTAGCTTCCATCTGGCTGTAGCTTTGTTCCGTAAGAACCGGCTTTAACCATTCCATCAGTTTGGCATAATGCCCGTGACCGATGAAGTGTGGCAGGTTGATAAAACCTCCGATTACAGAAAGAATTGCCAATACGATCAATGGTAATGTCATATTTGACGGACTTTCATGTAAGTGGTGTTTCTGTTCTTCAGTACCTCTGAATTCTCCATGGAATGTCAGGTAGTATAGTCTGAACATATACGTTGCAGTCATTGCCGCTAAAACAAATAAGATTACCCAGTAAATCGGGTTTTTAGCGAAAGCTGCTACTAAAATTTCGTCTTTAGAGATCATACCCGATAATAAAGGGAAACCTGAGATGGCTAATGTTCCGATAAGGAATGTAGCGTGGGTAAGAGGAATATATTTTTTAAGGCCTCCCATGAAACGCATATCCTGTTCGTTGCTCATAGCATGGATTACAGAACCTGCACCTAAGAATAATAACGCTTTAAAGAATGCGTGTGTCATTACGTGGAACATTGCTGTTGTATAGGCACCAAGACCTAAAGCGATGAACATAAATCCAAGCTGTGAAACAGTAGAATAAGCCAACACTTTTTTGATATCGTTTTGACGAAGTGCATAGAACCCTGCCAAAGCAGCGGTTAAGAAGCCGATGAATAAAATTCCTCCCTGTACAGTTGGTGCTAAAGTAAATAAGAAATTGGATCTTACTACCAAATAGATACCTGCTGTTACCATCGTTGCCGCGTGGATCAACGCTGATACAGGAGTTGGTCCCGCCATCGCATCCGGTAACCATGTATATAATGGAACCTGAGCAGATTTACCGGTAGCACCGATGAATAAACTCGCTGTGATAAAGATAATCACTGTTCCGTCTAATTCAAATTTTGAAGCGTTTTCTGCTACAGAAAGATAATCTACAGCATTGGTTTGAGAAGCGATCATGAAGATACCGATCAATAACGCAAGGTCACCAATTCTGTTCATGATGAAAGCTTTTCTTGCTGCTTTACCATATTCTTCGTTGGTATACCAGAATCCGATCAACAGGTAAGAACAAAGACCTACACCTTCCCATCCAATGAACAGGATAAGGTAGTTGCTTCCCATTACTAAAAGTAACATCGAGAAGATGAAAAGATTCAGGTAAGTAAAAAACTTGTAGAATCCTTTATCATGACTCATATATCCGATAGAGTATAAGTGGATCAGTGAACCGATACCCGTAATGATCATTACCATCATTAAAGAAAGCTGATCAATCTGGAATCCAAAATTAATCTGAACTCCGTTGACTCTAAACCATTCAAAAGCTTTTACAATGACAGGCTGGCTTTCAGAATTGAAATTCATGAAAAGGCTTACTGCAATACAGAAAGATCCGAAAACTACAGCAGTAGCCAGAGATCCTACCAATATTTTTGGAAGATTTTTCCCGAACAGCCCGTTAATAAGAAACCCTAAAAGTGGTAAAAGTACTATTGCATATACTAGATTCTCCATTCTTATCCTCTTAATTTATTAAATATACTCACATCTACAGAACGGGTGTTTCTATATAGCATAGCAATAATTGCCAGACCTACTGCTACTTCAGCCGCTGCTACCACCATAATGAAGAAAACTAAAAGTTGTCCGTCGCCGTTGCCTTTATACGCTGAAAAAGCTGCCAATAAAAGGTTTACAGAATTCAGCATAAGCTCTACACAGCCCAGAATCACAATAGCATTTTTTCTAAGCAATACTCCCATTACTCCCAAACAGAATAATACTGATGAAAGAATGATGAAGTAGTCCAAAGGGATGCTTTGTATAAATGTATTTACTTCTCCCATAATTTTATAAATCTTTTTTACCGATTAATACCGCGCCTACAATACCTGCCAGAATTAGGATGGAAGCAAGCTCAAACGGTAAAACATATTCATTAAACAAAAGTCTACCCAGATTTTTCGTAAGACCTACCCCTCTGTCTACATTTTCAACAACAATGTGGTGGTCCTGAATTCCTCTGAATACCCCTAAAACTCCAATTAATAAAAGACATGCAGTAAAAACTCCAACAAATTTTAAAGTATTGTTCTTCTTACTTTCGTCTTGTTTATTAAGGTTAAGCATCATTAAGATGTAAAGGAAAAGTACCATGATGGCACCTGCGTAAACAATAATCTGGATGATTGCCAGGAACTGTGCATTGAGAAGAATGTACATTCCGGCAATTGAAAACATCGTAACAATTAATGACAAAATAGCATATAGAGGATTTCTTGCAAATACAAAATAAACTGCACTTGCCACAGCTAAAAACGCCACCAAGAAAAATAAAAACTGATCCATTATTTTACCGCATTTTTTTGTTTCTCGGATTGTCTTGTGGTGATATCAATCCTTTCATTTATTTTTTCAACTAATTTATCTTTTCCGTAAATGAAAGAACCTCTGTTGGTTTCTACGTCTACCAACCTGTCGGTAAGATAGATGGCAGATTTAGGACAAGCTTCTTCACACATACCGCAGAAAATACATCTTAGCATATTGATTTCATATACTGAAGCGTATTTCTCTTCTCTGTAAAGATGTTTTTCCTCTTTAGTTCTTTCAGCAGCAGTCATTGTAATGGCTTCTGCAGGACAAGCTACCGCACAAAGTCCGCAAGCTGTACATCTTTCTCTGCCTTCTTCGTCTCTTTTCAAAACGTGCTGGCCTCTCCAGATGGTGGTTCTTGGCTTCTGTACTTCCGGATACGAATATACTGCGGGAGCACCCTTTATCACGGTTCTTACAGCATGCTTAAATGTAATCCCCATTCCTGTAAAGATCGCAGGAAGGTAGATTTTTTCAGCAAGGGTCATTTCTTTATTGGAAACAACTTTTGATCTGTTTGTAAGTTTCATTTAATTATAGATATTAGATGTTAGACACCAGATTTTAGACTAATCTTGTCTGTTATCTTAATTTTTAATATTCAATATTCACACAAACCTAACAGGTTTCAAAAACCTGTTAGGTTTAGATAATTTAATTTCCAAACGCTAAAATTACAGCTCCTGTAATTAATAGGTTTACCAATGCCATAGGGATTAGTGTTTTCCATCCTAAGTGCATTAGCTGGTCATATCTGAATCTTGGAAGTGTCCATCTGATCCACATGAAGATCAGAATTCCGATTACTGTTTTCGTAAGGAATGCTACGATACTTAAGATTCCTGCAGCATTTTCACCCCAGTTCTGAGTTACCCATTCAATACCAGGATAGTTATATCCTCCGAAGAAAAGAACTACCATGAACGCATTGGAAATAAACATGTTCACATATTCTCCGAACATATATAAACCTAACTTCATGGAAGAGTACTCTGTAGAGTATCCTGTTACCAATTCAGATTCACACTCAGGTAAATCGAACGGGTGTCTGTTGGTTTCTGCCAAAGCAGCTACAAAGAAAACAAGGAATGCAATCGGCTGGTAGAAAATGTTCCAGTTCAATCCTGAAACCCATGGAATAACTCCCCATAATTTTCCTGTAGTCTGACTTTCAGTGATTTCTTTTAAATCCAAACTTCCAGACATCATAATGATAGAAAGAAGTGCTAATCCCATCGCCAATTCATAAGAAATCATCTGAGAAGAAGCACGGATAGCACCTAGTAATGAATATTTGTTGTTCGAAGCCCAACCTCCGATCATAATTCCGTAAACCCCGATGGAAGCCATACCGATGATGAAAAGTACACCAACATCGATGTTTGCTACCTGAAGATCAAAAGAAGTACCTGCAATATTTAAACTTTTACCCCAAGGAATAACAGCTCCTGTAATCAATGAAATAAACATTACCAGCGCTGGTCCTAATACGAAAAGGAATTTTTCTGCATTGGCAGGTGTAAAGTCTTCTTTGAAGAAAAACTTTCCACCGTCAGCAAGAGGCTGCAGCAATCCGAAAGGTCCGGCTCTGTTGGGACCAATTCTATCCTGCATAATAGAGGCAACTTTTCTTTCTGCCCAGGTAGAGTAGGCTGCAATCGTAAGTGACAGCAGAAAAAGTGCTAGTACAAGTATAAGTTTAAATGTAAGTAAATCCATTTTTATTTAGATATTAAGATGTCAGATGCTAGATGTCAGATTTAATTTGCTGTCTGAAGTCTGGTATCTGAAATCTGATGTCTTATTAATTATTTTTCGTCTTTTTCACTGATTTCTTTAGCCATCGGATTGTCTAAAACTCTTAGTTCGTCTTTTGGCTTTTCGTAGTGGTTCAATGAAATTACAGAATGTCTGTCGATATGTCTAGGACCTTCGATATTCCAGTCTGATAAAGATTTTCTTTCGAAACGGCATGTATCGCAGATGAATTCTTCCACTTCTCCCCACTGGTCTTTTCTGGCAGTAACTCTTACAATTTCGTCACCTTTCATCCATACTACAGCTTTTCCTGAACACTTATCACATTTACAAGAAGCGTTCATTGGTTTTGTAAACCAAACTCTGCTGGCAAAACGGGCTGTTCTGTCTGTTAATGCTCCTACAGGACAAACATCGATAACGTTTCCGATGAAGTCATTGTCTAAAGCTTTATTTAAATACGTTGAAATTTCAGCGTGATCTCCTCTGAAAAGGATACCGTGTTCTCTTGTTTCTGTAAGCTGGTTGGCTGTCAGTACACATCTTGCGCAAAGAATACAACGGTTCATATTTAATTTGATGTTCGGTCCAAGATCATCAGCTTCGTAAGTATTTCTTTCGAATTCTGTTCTTGTATTTTCAACACCATGCTCATATCCTAAGTCCTGAAGATGACATTCTCCTGCCTGGTCACAGATAGGGCAGTCCAGCGGGTGGTTTACCAATAGGAATTCGGTAACGGCTTTTCTTCCTTCCTGAGCTTTCTCAGAAGTAAGATTTTTTACTTCCATACCGTCCATTACATTAGTTCTGCAGCTTGCTACTAATTTTGGCATAGGACGAGGATCTGCTTCAGATCCTTTAGAAACTTCTACCAGACAAGTTCTACATCTCCCTCCACTGGTTTCCAACTTGCTGTAGTAGCACATTGCAGGAGGCACAGATTTACCACCAATTTGTCTTGCAGCTTCCAGAATAGAAGTACCAGGCAAAACTTCGGTAGTCTGTCCGTCTATAGTTATTTTGAATTTTTTAACTTCTTCGCTCATATGATATGCTTTAAGCTTTATGCGTTAAGCAATAGGCTTTGTTATTTATATTTCTTTGTATTAAATGTATATCCAATTCCTCCAAGAACCTGTCCGAAAACAAAATCCTGACGTGCTTTGTCCGGTTTGTTATTTAATGTAGTTTTAATATCCCACATATTGATATAACCGGCTTTTCCTTCTAATCTCAGCATCCAGTTTTTCCAGAATACAAGGTTAAGACTGGATCTGATATCGGTTCCCATACCTGCAACGTGGAAACGGTCACTTCTTTCGTTACCAAAAAGTTTTACATTACTTTTCGGAAACATAAATCCGATTCCGGCTCCATAAGACCATACTAAATCTATATTTTTCTTATGAACAAGATTTTTGTATTTCTCTAGACCTAAGTTTTCATAATTAAGCCCGTCTGTATGTTCGAAAGTAAGGAACTTCTCATCTGCAAGATTAACCTGCCCGTTCTGAACCATTGCTGCATACTCAGGATCTGAAATATGACCTTTGAAACCTACAGTCTGGTTCTGATCCATTACATATTTCATGTGGTCTATCCCAAGTACCAATGCTAAATTGTCTTTAATAAAATATCCTATTCTGAAATTATACTGTGTTACAGTAAACCAGCTCGGATCAAAATAGACAATTCCAAATTTTGTAGGTCTGTCCTGTGCCTTTACATTATTCAGCTGAAAATCGTATCCATTTCCGGTAAAGTGGATGTCAGAATTGCTGTAAGCGGCTCTGTTCCAACCGTAAAATACGAAAACCTGACCTTTTTTGCTTAATGGTAAAGGCTTTTCTTTTCTCTCAGCTTTAATCTGCTCTTTCTCACTTACTAAATATGATAAATCCTCTTCAACGGATCTGTTATAATTTGCAGTATCAGTTTTTTTATTCTGTGCAAATACAAAATTCGACATCATTAAGCCGACCACCAATAATTTTTTCATCTTTTACTTATGCGTTCTTTTCAACAGCCGGGATAGGGTCAGCATAATGTGCCAATCCATAATTTTGTGTCTGAGACAACTCTGGGTTTTTCACGTGCCACTCAAATTCATCTCTGAAGTGACGGATCGCTGCTGCAACCGGCCAAGCTGCTGCATCACCCAACGGACAAATCGTATTTCCTTCGATTTTTCTCTGGATATCCCAAAGCAGATCGATATCTTCCATTTTTCCTTCTCCTTTCTCGATTTTCTTTAAAATCTTGTACATCCATCCCGTTCCTTCACGGCAAGGTGTACATTGTCCGCAGCTTTCGTGATTGTAGAATCTCGCCAATGTCATGGTGTGTTCTACAATACACTGGTCTTCATCCAAAACGATGAAACCTCCTGAACCCATCATGGTTCCGGTAGCAAAACCACCATCTGCCAATGATTCATAATTCATATATCTTGGCTCTCCGTTCACGGTTCTTAGCAATAGATTTGCTGGAACAATCGGAACAGAACTTCCTCCAGGAATACAAGCCTTTAATTTTTTACCATCCTTAATACCACCGCAATATTCATCAGAATAAATGAATTCCTCTACAGTGATCGTCATATCGATTTCGTATACACCCGGTTTGTTGATGTTCCCACAAGCAGAAATCAATTTCGTACCTGTAGATCTTCCCACCCCGATTTTAGCATACTCAGCACCTGTAATATCAATGATCGGAACTACTGCCGCAATAGATTCAACGTTGTTTACCACTGTTGGTCTTTCCCAAAGACCTTTTACAGCCGGGAATGGTGGTTTTAATCTCGGGTTACCTCTTTTTCCTTCAAGGGACTCAAGCAATGCCGTTTCTTCACCGCAGATGTATGCTCCACCACCTCTCTGTACATAGATTTCAAGATCGAAACCGGTTCCTAAAATATTTTTACCTAAAAATCCTGCTGCTTTAGCTTCTTCAATAGCTTCTTCAAGGATATCCGGAATCCACGAATATTCTCCACGGATGTAGATATAAGAAGTATTGGATCCTAAACAGTAAGAAGAAATTAGCATTCCCTCAATCAATAAATGAGGAAGGAACTCCATCAGATATCTGTCCTTGAATGTTCCAGGTTCAGATTCATCCGCATTCACAACAAGGTGTCTTGGAACACCTTCAGGTTTGGCCAGAAAGCTCCATTTCATTCCTGTTGGGAATCCAGCTCCACCACGACCTCTCAGTCCTGAAGCTTTTACTTCTTCAAGAATTTCGTCCGGAGTCATCTTCAAGGCTTTTTCAGCTGCTGTATAACCTCCCTGTTTACGGTAAGTCTCAAAGTAGCGGATACCTTCTATATGTGCGTCTTTAAGTAAAAGTTTTTTACTCATTGTTTATTATGCTTTTCGCTATTGGCCATTGGCTTCTAGCTTTTTATAATTATTAAAGAAAATAACTGAATAATTTAAAATCTAAAATGTAGAATTTAAAATTTCTATTAGTCTAAAGCAACTTGTCCCTGTCTGCAAAGATCAAGGATTTCATCTACTTTTTCTATCGTTAAATTTTCATGAAAGAATTTCCCTAGCTGCATCATGGGTGCGTATCCGCATGCTCCAAGACATTCAGCTGGTTTTAAAGTAAACATACCATCTTCAGTAGTTTCTCCATCCTTAATGTTCAGTTTGGTTCTGATATGATCCAGAATTTTTTCGCTTCCACAAACCATACAAGGTCCTGTTCTGCAAACTTCCAGTACATATTTACCTACCGGCTTCATATTGAACATCGTATAGAAAGTAGCCACTTCATATACTTCGATCGGTTGGATACTTAATAGTCCGGCAACATAATCCATCATAGGAACATCTAACCATCCTCCGAATTCTTTCTGTGCCAAGTGAAGTACAGGAAGAAGAGCAGATTTTTGTCTTCCTTCAGGATATCTTGCGATAATTTTGTGTACCTGTGCTAAACTTTCCGGTTTAAAAGCTATTGTTTCGCTCATTTTTTATCTAAGATTTCAGATGCCAGATTTCAGACATCAGATTTTAAATTTATATATAAAGCGAAGAGTCTAACATCTGAAATCTGATGTCTGACATCTTCTTTTTATGCGTCTAATTCTCCCGCAATAATATTCATACTACACATCGTTACAATGGCATCTGAAATTACAGAACCTGTAATCATTTCAGGGTATGCCTGATAGTAGATGAAGCATGGTCTTCTGAAGTGAAGTCTGTAAGGACTTCTTCCTCCGTCACTCACAAGATAGAAACCTAATTCTCCGTTTCCACCTTCTACAGCATGATAAACTTCTCCTTTCGGTACATCGGTTTCTCCCATTACGATTTTGAAATGGTAGATCAATGCTTCCATTTTCTGGTATACATCTGCCTTTTCAGGAAGATAGAAATCAGGGACATCCGCATGGAATGGCCCCTCCGGAAGATTTTCGTATGCTTGTTTGATAATTTTGATTGATTCCCAGACTTCCTGTTGACGAACCATGAAACGGTCGTAAGTATCTCCTGAAGTTCCTACCGGAATAATGAAGTCGAAATCCTGATATGAAGAATAAGGCTGCGCAACTCGTACATCGTAATCTACCCCTGCTGCACGTAAGTTAGGACCTGTGAAACCGTAGCTTAAAGCTCTTTCGGCAGAAATAGCTCCTGTACCGATGGTTCTGTCCATGAAAATTCTGTTTCTTTCTAATAAAGTACAGAATTCTTTGAATCTTGGTGGGAAAGTTTTTAAGAAATCCTTGATCAGCTCATGGAATTTAGGAGTGAAATCTCTTTCAAAACCTCCGATTCTTCCCATATTGGTTGTCATTCTGGCTCCGCAGATTTGCTCATACATATCATAAATACGTTCTCTTTCGATGAACATATAAGTAAGACCTGTAATAGCTCCTGAGTCCATTCCGGTTACCCCGTTACAGATCAGGTGGTCACCGATTCTGGCAAGCTCCATCAGGATAACGCGCATATAGTCTACGCGTTTTGGAACTTCTACGCCAATCAGTTTTTCTACTGTCATGTGCCAGCCTAAGTTATTGATGGGTGCAGAACAGTAATTCATACGGTCCGTAAGGGTAGTGATCTGAGAATAGTTTCTTCTTTCAGAAATTTTCTCAAATGCTCTGTGGATATATCCTACGGTTTGCTCTGCGTGAAGGATTCTTTCTCCGTCCATCGTTAAGATATTCTGGAAAATCCCGTGCGTAGCAGGGTGGGTAGGTCCCAGATTCAGGGTGTATAATTGTCCGTCAATCTGTTCCTTACTTTCGTACTGGTTTAGTATATTAGATAATGAGTTATCTTTCATAATGATTGCTTTTAGCTATTTGCTTCTGGCTATTGGCTAGCTGCCATTGGCCATTCGCTTTTTTATCTTCCGAACATGCTATCGTTCTTGTCGGTTCTTGTACCGTCTTCAAGGCGATATTCCTTCAACATTGGGTGGTATCCAAGATCTTCCATATTTAAAATAGGTCTGAGATCCGGGTGTCCTTTAAATTTAATCCCATAGAAATCATACGTTTCTCTTTCCATCCAGTTAGCTCCTGCAAATAGCTCTACAAGAGAGTCTACTTCAATATTTTCTCTGGACATAAAGATTTTCAGACGTAATCTGAAATTGGCCATCATATTGTGCAAATGGTATACAACACCAATTTCCTTTTCAGGGAATTCAGGATAATGAATACCACAGATATCCGTAAGGAAATTAAATTCCAGTGATGAATCTTTCAGATAGTGAATGATTTTCTTAATATCTTCTTTCTTCACTTCAATAGTCAACATTCCATAAGGTTCTGAGCTTGAAATGACAGATTCCGGAAATTCTCTTGTGATTGCTTCTAATACAAATTCGTTTGTCATTTCCGTTTAGTTGCTTATGTTGTAAGAATCTAATAATTTCTGATATTCAGGCATGTCTCTTCTTCTGATGCTTTCGCTTTCTGCAAGAGCCTGTACCTGCATTACACCTTCAATGATCTGTTCAGGTCTTGGAGGACATCCGGGAACGTAAACGTCTACCGGAATAATCTTGTCAATTCCCTGAAGTACAGAATACGTATCAAAAATACCACCGCTGGAAGCACAAGCTCCAACTGCTACCACCCATTTCGGCTCAGCCATCTGAGTGTACACTTCTTTCAGGACAGGTCCTAATTTCTTTGATATAGTTCCGCAAACCATCAGCATATCTGCCTGTCTTGGAGAGAAAGAGTTTCTTTCCATACCAAATCTTGAAGCATCATATGTCGGGTTCAGGGTAGCCATAAACTCGATACCACAACAAGAGGTTGCAAAGGGTAACGGCCAAAGTGAAAACTTTCTTGCCATCCCGATTACACTGCTCAGTTTTGTTGCGAAAAACCCTTCTCCTTCATAGCCTTCGGGAGCAGGTGCATCTGTTCTTATTACTGGTTTTTTATCTGACATTTTCTTTTGTTGATATTTAAAGATTAAAACTTTTATAAATTTAATCATCTCTGTTTTTAAATGATTAAATTATTCAATCTTTTAATGTTAAAATTTATTTATCCCAATCCAGTGCGCCTCGTTTCCAGACATAGAAAAACGCTACGAAGAAGATCGCAACGAATGTAAGCACGGCAAGGAAACCTTCCATACCGAATTCTCTGAAGTTTACAGCGTAAGGATAAAAGAATACGATTTCAATATCGAATAGTACGAACAATACCGCAGTCAGGAAGTACTTGATAGAAAACGGTGTTCTGGCGTTTCCTTCTACAGGAACCCCACATTCCCAGCTTTGGTTTTTTACAGAGTTTCCTTTTTTCTGCTGTGGACCTAAGAAATGTGCTCCAAGCAAAGAAACCGCTACAAATCCTACTGCTACACCAGCCTGGATAAGGATTGGAATATAACTTTCAGGTAAATTCATTTTTGCATTATTATCTCAATTTGCAAATTTAGCGAATAAACAAGAAAGCATGAAATTTATCAGCTTAAAAGTCGGATGAAAATGAGCTAAACCGGTAATTTAGAATCAATAAAAATTAGCTTTTTATGATTATTTTTTCGTGGTGTTTTTCCCCTTTTTTTGTAGTAACTCTGGAAAAATTGCATCCCATCATGTATATCGTGGATATTTTGAATTTATTTATTGAGGAATAAAAACAAGTGATTAAATGACCTATTGGGCTATGGTTATCGTCTATTTTTTCATTTTTTTCAAAAGAGTATAGGCCATAAAGGAAATATATCCAAAAAGAATACTAGCAAAAAGAATATTGATTACGGTGTTTGTTTTGTCATCAGGTGACTGGAAAAAGATATTATAACTGATAAATCCAGCAATTAAAATAGCAAATATAATGAGCTGTGGTTTCATAAAATTCAAAGTTTAGGTGTTATATAAGATAGATTATCAATTACTTGAGTTTCATTGAATACGTTCTTCTTCTTTTATGATTTACCGGATTGTAATCCTGCCACAACAGCTGAATACTTTTGTTTTCTTCGAGTTCCGGGTTGGTTTCAAGGTATTTTACTCCCTTTTTTCTGAATATATCCCAGATTTCTTTGAAAATAATAGAAGTGACTCCTCTTCTCTGATAATCAGGGTGAATTCCGATCAGGTAAAAATTGGCTCTGTCATTTTTCTTTCCTGCCTGTAAGAAATGCCACCAGCCGAATGGAAGCAGTTTTCCTCCGGATTTTTGCAGCGCTTTGGAATAAGAAGGCATTGTAATGGCAAATGAGATCAGATTGTTGTTTTCATCAGCGATACATACAATAAAATCTTTATCGATGAGTTTGAAATATTTCTCTTTGTAGGTTTTACGCTGCTCGTCCGAAATAGGGGTGTACGTGGAAAGGTGTTTGTAAGTTTCATCCAAAAGATCAAACATAGGATCCACATACTGAATAATCTCTTCTTTCGTTTTGAATTTTAAAACTCTCAGTTTGTACTTTTCAGAAATAAGCTGATTGAACTTGTGGATTTTATCCGGTAAGGTTTCAGGGAAAATGATTTCAAACTCCACCCATTCTTTTTCTTTGATTAAACCCAGGTTTTCAAGATGCTGAGGATAATAAGCATGGTTGTAAATTCCAATCATGGTTGCAAGCTGGTCGAAACCTTTTACCAGCATTCCAGCTTTATCAAGATTGGTGAAGCCCATAGGCCCTTCAATTTTGTCAATACTTTTTTCTTTAGCGTAATCAACTACTTTTTGAATTAATGCCTTTGAAACTTCAGCATCATCAATAAAATCGATCCATCCGAAACGAACTTTTTTAATTCCTAATTCTCTCTCTTCCTTATGATTGATCAGAACGGCAATTCTTCCTACAATCCTGTCATTCTTATAGGCAAGATACTGTTTTGCCTCAGAATATTGAAGCGCAGGATTTTCATCAGCATTCCAGATGTTGATTTCGTCATTGATAAAAGACGGAACATAGTAGGGATTGTTTTTATACAAATCCATCGGAAACTTTACGAATTGCTTGAGCTGACCCGCTGTTTTTACTTCAATAATTGAAACTGTAGACATGTTTTTTGAGAGGAATTAAAGGACAAATATAAATAATAATATCGTATACTTTGGCACAGTTTTTATATGATTATGGGTAAAATTAAACACAAAATTTATATAAAATGGTGGGTTATTATATCATTATTGGTATTTCAATGTTGGTGAGCTGGTGGGTTTCGTCCAGATTGAAATCGAAATTTGAATATTATTCCAATGTACACCTTCGAAATGGCCTTTCAGGCAAAGAAGTAGCGGAAAAGATGTTGAGAGATAACGGGATAAATGATGTTCAGGTAATATCAGTACCCGGGCAGTTGACGGACCACTATAATCCGGCAGATAAAACAGTGAACCTTTCGGAAGGAGTTTATATGCAGAGAAATGCAGCGGCAGCGGCAGTAGCAGCTCACGAGTGCGGACATGCAGTGCAGCATGCGGTAGGATATTCTATGCTGAATTTACGTTCAAAGCTGGTTCCTATTGTAAATATAAGTTCTAATCTGATGCAGTTTGTTCTTATTGCGGGTATCGCAGTAATGGCGGCATCAAGAACAATTGAAAACCCAAATGGAAATACGACTGTTCTTGCCATCGGAGTAGCAATGTTTGCGATGACCACTCTTTTTGCTTTTGTAACGCTTCCCGTGGAATACGATGCAAGTAACAGGGCGATGAAGTGGCTTAAAGATACAGGAACTGTAACTGCAGAAGAGTTTGTTGGAGTACAGGACAGCCTGAAATGGGCAGCAAGAACTTACGTGGTGGCAGCCTTAGGCTCTCTGGCACAACTTCTTTACTGGGCATCTTTGCTTCTTGGTGGAAGAAGGGATTAGTCATTAAATTCAAATGAAACATATTGCATCTCGGAAAGCTTTTCTGAGATGCTTTCTTTTTGTGCCAGTTTCAGTGAGGCGGTAAGAATACAGTTTTCATTCGCATCGAAGTTCAAAACTTTAGCATCAAATTTTGAAAGTAAGGTGAAAATCGTATTCTGTTGATTGAAGTTGAACCGGATCTCTACTTCTGTTTCCAGTTCTCTGGTAATGATGCTGGCTTCTTCCAATGTGATCTTTGCCGATTCTTTATAGGTTTTTACCAATCCTGAAACCCCTAATTTGGTTCCCCCGTAATAACGGACAACAATGACAAGTACATTGGTGATTTCATTAGCCAGAAGCTGGTTGTAAATTGGCAAACCTGCACTTCCGGAAGGCTCACCATCATCATTGGCACGGTAATTTTCACCATTTAATCCCATTCTGAAGGCATAGCAGTGATGAGTGGCTTTCGGATGTTCTTCTCTGATCTTTTCCAGCGCACTCTTTAATTCTTTTTCATTGGTTACCGGAAAAGCAAATCCGATGAATTTGCTCCCTTTTTCTTTTAAAAGAGTATTTTCTATGGGTTTTTCTATGGTTTTATATTCAAACGTCATTGGAGGTTCCTGCTTTGTTGATGCAAAAATATTAAATGCTTTACGATTCTGCACCATGATCATAAATTAAGCCGTCAGTTTAGACGGCTTTTCTTTTATTTTTGGTTGAAAAATGAGATCGTATTATCTCTGAAGTTTTCAACTTTAGTAGGTGTATAATTGAATTCAGGGGCTTTTGTACCATTTTCAAGGATAAGATTTTCATTTTTTATCACTATTGCTTCATCCCAGAGACCTGCATTAATAAATTCCTGCAGCGTAAAACGGCCGCCCTCGATAATAACTGACTGTATCTGTTCTTTATACAATACCTCCGTGAGTTCAGCCAGAAAATCAGCCTTGTTGATTTTAATGAATTGAATATGTCCTTCAATAGCTTCTTTCACAGAATTTAAAACCAATGTTCTTGCTTCATTGTTATAAATATTGAAGCTGGCAGGAACTTTTAGATCAAAATCAATTAAAATCCGGACAGGGTTTACTCCTTCTGCATTTCTTACGGTAAGGCTTGGATTGTCATTTAATGCAGTTTGAGTTCCTACTAAAATGGCATGCTCGTCAGCTCTTAACTGATGAACAAACTGATTCACTAACGAGTTTGAAACAGCAGTCGGTTTAAAATCTTTATCAAGAAAACCATCACCGGATTCTGCCCATTTTAAAATGATATAGGGTCTTTTCTTTTCGTGGTAGGTGAAAAATCTTTTGTTCAGTTCAATGCATTCTTTTTCAAGAATTCCTGATACGGCTTCAATTCCAGCATCCTGAATGATTTTTTTTCCCTTGCCGTTCACTTTGTCATGGGAATCCATAGCACCAATCACCACTTTTTTAAATCCCAGTTCTTTAATCTTTAAAGCACAAGGCGGAGTTTTTCCATAGTGGGCACATGGTTCCAGAGATACATAGATCGTTGATTCCGGGATCAGATCTTTATTTTTAACGGAATTGATGGCATTGATTTCTGCGTGGTTTTCTCCGGCTTTGTGATGGTATCCTTCGCCAATGATCTCTCCATTGTGTACTATAACGCTTCCTACAAGAGGGTTGGGATAGGTGTTTCCAAGAGCTTTACGAGCCAGCTCTATACATCTTTTAATATAAAATTCGTCGTTGTTCATGTTTTATAAAAAGAAAAAGCGAAGACAAATTGCTTTGCTCCGCCTTTATTCATTTTGTTATGTGTTATTCTCCACTGATAATGCTGTGGAGATTTTGTTTTAATGTTTCAAGATGAGCTTTTTTCTCATCAATCGTATTGTAAGTATCTTTTAACAGAGGGTTTTCTCTCGAAGGTTTGTTGAAGAAAGAAAGGTTGTTTTCCAGTTTAACGATTTCTGCCTCAAGGTCAGAGATTTGATTTTTGATCTTTCTTGCTTTGTCGGTAAGCTGATTTTCAGATAAACCTTCTTCTTTCAGTTCAAGCTCGTTGATTTTATTTATTTTCAGTTTCTCTCTTAATGTTTTGTTGAATTCAGAGTTGATTGAAATTTTGTCTCTCGGAACTTTTCCGATGTTATTCCATGAAGTTTTGATCTGCTCAATTCTTTCGATGCTTCCTTCTTCATTGGAAACTTCTTTCAGTTCATCAAGAAGGGCTTTTTTGTTTTTATAGTTTTCCTTCCAGTTGTCGGTAGAAGTATTGCTCTTCTCTCTGTAATTGTTGAAGAATGCATTACAGGCGTCACGGAATTCATCCCATATTTTATTGGTCATGCTCTTTGGAACGTGGCCGATTTTTTTCCAGTCTTCCTGAAGTTTTTTGAATAACGGAACGGCGATATCCCATTCCTCGTTATTCATATTGTCCTGTGCAGTCTGGATTAGTTTTAATTTTTCTTCAAGATTCGCCTGTTGAGAACCTTTCAACGATTTGTAGTAATTATTTTTCGTTGTATTAAAGCCTCTTAGTGTCGTTTTGAAATCATTCCAGTTTTGGTTGGAAAGTTTTCTTGGAACACTTCCTGTTTTTAAGAATTCAGAACGCAGATCTTCCACTCTTTTAATGGCATTCTGCCAGTAGTTGTGGTTGGGCGTTTCCGAAGGTTCAGACAGTTTCTTGATTTCAGAGATGATCTCATTCTTCTTTTCAAGGTTTACAGTCTGTTCTTTTTCAATGGATGCGGAAAGTTCAGACTTCCTTTCGTGAATTTTGTTGGAAATTTCTTTGAATTCCTCCCATGTTTTTTCGCGGAACTCTTCAGCAACAGGCTCTGCTTCTTCTTTCCAGAGTTTATGAAGATATTGAAGCTCGTTTAACGCTTTCTGAATTACAGGCTCATTTTCAAGCTCTTTAGCACGGGCAATGATATGCTCTCTCTTTTCCAGGTTGTGGCTGTATTCCTGTTCCAAGAATTCTTTATTCAGATCCAGCATCTGATAAAACTGATTCAGATGGTGGAAATAATTATTATTAAGAATTTTGAATTCAGACTTGGCAACCTGTCCGGCTTTTGACCAGTCTTCTTTAATCTCGCGAATAGATTTGAAAAGATTGATTCCCGGTTCAGAGCTTGTGTATAGATTTTTAAGTCGTTCGATAATACTTTGGCGGTGGTCCAGATTCTTCTTTTGTTCTTCTTCCTGTCCTTTCTGGAAGTCATCATGTTTTTCCTTGAAGATATTAACCAATGCAGAATATTTTGCCTGAGATGGATGTTCATAGCTGAAATTTTCAGCAGGATTTCCGGCTTCTACATATTCATGCTTTTTATCTTCCACTTCATCATGGATATAATGACTTGCTTTTTCCTTCAGCTGATTGAATCTTTTGAAATTCTCACCGGCGTTGGGAGTGTTGATGATTTTTTCCATTTCCTTTAAAGCATCGGCAAGGGAAATTTCTTCTTCATGTTCATCCAGATGTTCTGTATCATCGTCATGGTGGTTTGCATCATGAGAAACCGTGTTTTCTGATGTGTCCTGAGATACTTCGTTAGGATTTTTCTTTTCTTCGTTTTCAGAAAGATTGTTTTCTGTAGTCATAGCAAATCTTTTATGTGAGTGGCATTAATATCCTTTAAATATAGCTGTAAGGCCAATTAAAGTACTAATTTATGTTATTTTTTTTGAAAATTCCAAATTTCCCAGGCTTTTTCTGCTTGCTGTTCAAGCATATAATAGCCATTCACAGTTTTTGCTCCTTTTTCAGAGGCATTGATAATGAATTGGGTGTAATTGGGATTGTAAATCAGGTCGATAACCAGATGATCTGAAGAAAGCCCGTCAAAAGGAAAATTAAGACAGTCTTTCACGTTCGGGAAAGTACCTACCGGCGTACACTGAATGATAATTTTATGTTCAGCAACAGTTTCCTGATCAAGATTTTCAAAATTGATTTCCGTACTTCTGGAAATGGTGGCTGAAGGAATATTATGCTTGTCCAAAGCATATTTGACGGCTTTTGCAGCTCCTCCGTTTCCTAAAATCAAGGCTTTATCCTGTGAAGGTTTTCTGTGCAAAAGAAGCGTCTTTTCAAAACCGAATGCATCTGTATTATAGCCGGTTTTTTTACCATCCTGAATAAGAACGCAGTTTACGGCGCCTATTTTCTCCGCTTCATCACTTAATTCATCCAGATAATCTATTATTTTTTCTTTGTAAGGAATCGTTACATTGAAACCTAAAAGGTCCGGAGAAGCAAAAAGTTTTTCTACTTCATTAATTTCGTTCAGATCAAAAATATCGTAGGAGAAGTTCTTCAGCATGAGCTTTTGGAACTTGTTTTCGAAGAATTTTTTAGAAAAAGAATAGGAAATGTTTCGTCCTATCAATCCTAATTTTTTATTGGAATCCATCTATCAAAAGTAAAAAAAAGACCGGATAAATCCAGTCTTTTAATTTGAAATATTTTTTAATAATTAATCTACGATAAATTTAGTAGAGAAATTTTCTGTTTTCAGAATGTAAGTTCCTTTAAGCAAACCTTTAAGGCTGATCCTATTTGAATGTCTGAAAGGGTTGGCGATCGTTTCAATTAATTTTCCGGAAAGATCATAGATATCAGCTTTTGAAATTTTGCTAAGGTTTTCTCCTTTTACAAATAATTCATTATTTCTTACCGGGTTAGGGTAGATAGTGAAGTCTGATTTGTCCTTTTGGTTTTCAGTGGTAGCTAACGTAGTTCCGAAACATGTCCAGCTAAGATCATCCAGAGCCACTCTGTTGGTAAGAGAAGAATTGGTCAGTTTAATGACAGCATTTCCGCTTACATTTATATTATTAATGGTAGTTGTAGTAACAACATTACTGTAAGGAATAGTTCCTACATTGACGTCGTTTACAAGAACATTGAAGTATCCTGCGCTTCCGGAGAATTTCAATTGAGTTGTTAATGTTAAACTCTGAACTCCACCTGAGAAAGTTGAACTTGTTAAAGTTCCATTTTTTATGGTAATAGCTTTATTATTGATGGTCTGGTCAACTCTTGCGTCTGTAGCAGTCCATGAAATTCCATTGTTGGTCCAGTTTACTGTCATGTATGTATTTACAGGGCCGGTGATCATTTCAAAATTTTCAGTTCCGCAGCTTCCTCCTCCGGCAGGTGTGTCAAGAGTGGTTTCTGTAGCGGTTGTGCTTTGTGGAGAAGAGTTTGAGAAAGCATCTTTAGCAATGATATAGAATGTATATTGAGTAAGCGGAGATAATCCTGAAACAATAGTAGATGTAGTTGTCCCTGAAACAGTAGCTTTTAATGTTCCGTTGGCGTAAATCTGGTAAGATGTTACTCCCACATTATCTGTTGCAGCTGTCCAGCTTAAAGCAATAGAGTTTGAAGTTGGATTGCTGGCAACAAGGTTGGTTGCTGCTGTAGGGGCCTGGCTGTCAATAACCGGAGCTCCCCAGATCTGGGTAACATATTCAGGGTGATCAATGAAAGGGTTTCTGTTTCCCTGGTAAGTATAAGAAGCATTATTTCTGGCAATTTCTTCCGGCGATACCGGATCCATTGCATTCCACGCTAAATACTGATTAAGTGCCCAGGGCTGTAATCCCGGAAATGCTGTGTTGCCAAGCATATCACCGGAAGTGAAGTTAGGAAGTTTATCCTCATATCTTGTTACAAAATAAAGAATCATTCTTGCGATATCTCCTTTGAAAGCATCAATGGGTTCAAATACGGTACCTGCATATCCTGCAGATACAGATGTGCCTAGTTTTGATCCGTTTTTAGAGGTGAAAGAAGGGGTTCCTACAATTCCGAAAGGATAGTTGGATCTCATTCCGTTTACTTTTCCGTCTGTAGCACGGATAAAATGAATGTCAGCGACCATTGGGGAAGCATTGTTGAACAAACTTTGAGGAACAACGTGCTCTCTGTTGTAGCAGTCACCTTCATTAGAATATCCGGCAGATCCGCACTGACTGGTTCCCAGGGTGAAATTATACTGATCCGCTCCATTGGGGTTTTCAGAATAAATATCCAGAATTGTTCCGTCATTTTCATAAAAATAATCACGGTCAGTAGTGGCATAGCCAGTCCATAAACCTCCATAGCCATTGTCTATATGTCCGTTGCTGATAATAGTTTTCAGAGCTGTTTTCAGAGCTGCACCTGTTAAGGTTGGCGATTGGTTATAATATCCAGCCGGAGCCTGTGCCAAAGCGCTCATAAATGCAACGCTTAAAAGAAAAAAAGATAAAATTTGTTTCATTTTTTAAAATTGGGGCGTAAAGGTACGAAAAAATGAAACCCAAGTATATTAATTGTGTGTAATATATAAACTTAAAATATTAGTTTTTAGTAATATATTCTTTGCTGATTTTTGAAAAGAACCAAGAAATAGTGATTCCAAATAAGGAAGCCGTAAGGGCTACAATAAGATAGTTCTTTCCTACAATTTTTACCGGGAATGGCAGAACCTCATTGGCTCTGAAGAATTCTGTGTAAAGCTGGAAATAGCAAAGTGCTGTTCCAAAAATTAATCCGGTAATTACTCCGGAAATAACAATCAGGAGTCCGGTGTAGAAATAGGTCATTCTTAAATGGCTTAAAGGAAAGCCGAGTGATATCAATGATTTTGCCTGCTCTTTTTTATCAAGCTGAAGGATGATAATGGCTCCGGCAAGATTAAAGGTGGTAATAAAGATAACCAACGCAAAGATCAGGTAAATAAAAAGCTTTTCAGTGTTGATCATTTTCCAGAAAGCAGCATTCTCTTCTTCCTTGGTTTTGATCTCAATATTTTTTCCCAGTGAAGAAAGCAGACTTTGTTTTACTGCATCTGCATTTTCCGGATTTTTCAATTTAATAACAATCTGGTAAGCCGAATTTTTAGGAAGACTAAGTAATTCTTCCGTAAGCTCAATTGGAGAAACGATATAATTGTCCAGCTGATCTTTTCCGGGGAAAACACCCGTTACCAGAATATCTCTTTTATTATAGATGTCTTCTTCCTTGGTGATAATCCCTGTTCCCGGTTTGGGCATGAAGACTGTTGCATAATGATTGGAAGAATCTACAGGAATTGATAGTCTGTTATCCAGACTGTTCTCCATTAATACCTCATTCGAATATCTGAAACTTGGATACGTTCCGTAGAATACCTCTTTATTGATAGGATTTACCTTTACATAGGCAGAATCTACACCCCTTAAATAGGCAATGTCACCCTTTCCATTGAAGCTGATGTAAACTTTTTCTTCAATAACACGGGAGAAACTGCTGATTTCTTTGTTGCTGATGAGAGTTTTTGTGACATTATCCAGATTTTTAATTGTTTTTCCGGAAGTGCTTTTTAAAGTAAGATCAGCATGAAGATTGGAAATAAGGTCTTTATTCAGGTCTTCAAGTCCTGAAAATACCGAAATAATGACGAACATTGCAGCCACAGCAACCGTCATGGCACCTACGGCCAGCCACGTAATGAACGTAACGGCAGTACTTCCTTTTTTAGCCAAAAGGTATCTGGATGCTATGTAAAATGCAATATTCTTCAAGATCTATAAAACAGGATTGTCGCCTTCGCCTCTTAATTCTCTTTCCAGTCTTTCAACATCATCAAGAGCGGTATCCAGGTAAAAGTTAAGTTGTGGAATAATACGCACCTGCTTTGCCATTTTCTGGCCAATGAAATTTCTGTATTGAGGTTTGTTTTCTTCAATCTCCTTCATCACAGCGGTACGGAACTCCTGTGGAAAAATACTTAAATAAATTTTGGCAATTCCTAAGTCGGCAGTTACTTTTACATCTGAAACAGATACCAATATGCTCTGTTTGCTTTCTGCAGCCTGTTTGCGGAAAAGCTCCGCGAAGTCTTCCTGAATGATCTGTGCTACTTTTCTTTGTCTGTTACTTTCCATAATTTCTGCAAATTTAGTACTTTTGTTTGAATTGATACTTTGAAATTCAACTGTAGTATCAAATTTACGATTAATTATATTGATTACTATTTATGAAGCTAGAACATATTGGTATTGCCGTAAAGTCTTTAGGTGTTTCTGATGAACTTTTTACAAAACTATTAGGAAAAGAATCCTATAAAAAAGAAACAGTGGAAAGAGAAGGCGTGGTAACTTCTTTTTACGAAACAGGAGAAAGTAAAATCGAGCTGCTGGAAGCCAGTAATCCTGAAAGCCCGATCTCTAAATTTATTGATAAAAAGGGAGAGGGCATCCATCATCTCGCATTTGGGGTTGAAAATATCCTTGAGGAAGTAAAAAGATTAAAAAAAGAAGGATTTCAGTTTATCTCCGAAGAACCGAAAGAAGGTGCTGATAACAAATTAGTTGTATTCCTTCATCCGAAGTCCACCAACGGCGTGCTGGTAGAACTTTGCCAAGAAAAGCAATAAAAAATTTTGTAGTGAAAGAAATTTTACTATTTTTGCAAACACAAAATTTAACCAAGTTTTGAGGTCCTATAGCTCAGTTGGTTAGAGCACCTGACTCATAATCAGGTGGTCCCTGGTTCGAGCCCAGGTGGGACCACAGAAAATCAACCGCTTACATCATGTGAGCGGTTTTTTATTTTTCACAAAATTCAAATTTATTTTTTCAGAGAATAGGCTCTGTTTGTTTTATAAATACGGAATAAGTGATCATAAACCACCATCTCAAATAATCTTTGATGGGAAATAAACAATCGGTTAATATGCATATGAAAAACACTTTTGAAGAAATCTTTGGGTTTTATTTTTAATACATTATCATTTTCTAATTTTGAAAGTTCTTCAGGCTTTAATGCAATTTCAGTGATATTACTTTTTATTAAATTTCTGATTTCTTCATATTCCTCAGAGGTAATAAATTCAAAGTAATGAGGATAAAACTCATTATACTTTTTCTTTAACTGATTATTTAAGTTCTTATCTGCATTGAATTCTGATTTGAAAGCATTTTCAGAACGCTTTGCAAACTCTATTTTCTCTTCAGGAGACAGGTTGAATGCTGATAAAATTTGATCTATATAAAATAAAGAAGTAATGATCTTTTCTTCATCACTGTATTCCAGAAAGTTTAAAATCAATTGGCTGCTTTTAAAAAAGAGGTCTTCCGCGTATCCTATCGTGTTTTCACCATAACGCTCAAGTTCTCTTGAGTAGGTATCCATAATGATAGAAGCGACTTCTCCCGATTCCAGATAGTCCTTAAATAAGGAATTGATCATTCCCAGGATCATACTACAGGCAGTTATATTTTTAAGGTTTAATCTTATTCTCAGGTGGGGTTTAGGATCGTTATATCGTATAAAAAACCATTGATCAATAAGGTTTTGAATTTGTAATTGTTCAACTAATGGTTCTATAACTTCCTGTAAAATAGTATCTGAAGTTTTGATCCCGGTGTAAACTTTGAAATAAAGCCATTCACTTCCCGGATGAAATTTTCTGGTTATCATCTTATTTATAGATCTTTATAAAGAGAGAAAACGAATTGATGAATATAATCTGACTGATCATTATACAGGAACTCCTCAATAAAAATTAGTTTCTCATTTTTTACGGATGATAAAAACATTTGAATTAAATCATAATTTTTCAGATTGACCGCCAGTGTATTATCTCCTTTTACCCACTGTATCCATTGTGGAATTTGTTTTAATTTTCTCCACTCTTCAATATTTTGAAACAAAAGCTCTCTTTTACCAGATTGAAGAATGGAATCAAAATAATGAATTTGTTCAGGATCAATTTTCCACTGTGCTTTAGACAAAATGATATTTTGATATTCAACTCTTGGCAGGAAATCATAGATTTGGGATAAACCACCCCAGCTAAATGATAAATGAGGTTTTACATTCTGATTATTATAATCGCATAAAAAATGGTAGACAGGTAAAGAGTTGTTTAAATAATTATGGGCATTCGTAAGATGAGGAATAATTTCTTTATTGTGCTTCTTTGACCTTAGGAATAACTGGTTATTCTTTATGGACAGGTACAAGTCTTCCACAAAAATTTGATTGTCTCTTTCTAATGCAGAGCCCGCCAGATAAGGAATTTCATATTCTCTTATAGAAGGTCTTCTGATCACATTTCCAATTCTGGATTCGGGTAAGTGTACAATTTCTGCTAAAATTTTGTCCGGATTAAGTTCCTGTTCTTTTTCAGCAATGGCTTTCAACAAATCTTTTATAGATGATTTTTCTGAACAGAATCTGCCCAATAATTTTCCGGCATTTCCACCGGCAGATTTTAAAAATAATTTTTCCTGCTGATTTTCTGAAATGATTTCGGTCATAACGGACAATGTATCTGGCAGTTGATTCCACTGTTCCTCAAAACCATTAAAATCATCATCAGTTAAATGTATTACATGATCTTTATTCCAATAAGCTTTTTGTAATTTACGATTGAGAATAATTTGTACTGGATTAAGATTTACCTGAATTTCTTGTTTCTGATTAGAATAGGGCAGGATTAAATCTTCAATATAAGGATGAACTCCTTTGGCCGGAATATCTTGTAAATAGCCAATTCCTATTTCCGGATCTAAAGCATAAGATAATGGAACTTCTTCATTATCAAATCTTTCATAAAAGGCTTTTTTGAATTTTTCTAAAGCAGATTCTTTGTAAGGAACAGCAATTTTATTTAGAAAAGAGATTCCTTTCTTCAGTTCTTTTTTCCATTGATAGGATAAATTTGTTTCATCTTCAAAATAAAGATCTGTCTGAAAAAGATATTTCTTTTCATATTGTACATTCAGCTTTTTGATGAGTTCCTCAATTTCAGAATATGCTTCTGCCGTATTTCCAAAATGTAAATCAAGTTCACTGATCTTGTTTTTAATAGCAACCAAAATATCTTTTTCCTGATGCCTGCCAATTTTGTTTAGCATATAAATTAATCGTTCCAGAAAATCTCCTCCCGAAACTGTTGGATTAATTTCACTTATTAAAACCTGATTTCCGATAAGCTCATCAATAAATTCCCGGGCTTCTTCAAAAGATATATCTTCATGAACAAGAGAGCTGGCAAGCTGGTCAATTGTTTTACCCGTTTCTGAAAACTGTAGTATAAGTTCTAACTCTTTGGAAATGGGAGCGGAAGAAATGATGTAATCTCTTTTTCCTCCTGTATTTTCATATTCTACAAAGCGAATTTTATTTCCAACCTTATGAATACTGTTGTTAGGAAAAAAAGAGATACTATTTTTAATGGACGGAATTAAAAGAAGCTGCTCTGATAGCGCTACTAAAAAATGCATATCCAGCTTTGTATCTCTTACTTTTGTAGGCTCTGAGAATATCGGAAATAGAGTCTCTTTTTCAAATTTTCCTATACTAACTCCTGAAAATAAACCAAATGGGGTACAGCGGGTACTTGAGCGGTTATAATATTTTAATAATGAAATCTTTGTTTTTTCATTTGGCAAATTAGACGTTGTATGTTCACGATCCATCAATTTCTCTATCTCATCATATAAGGAAAGAGAAGCTAAATAAATAGCTTCTCTAAAAATTGTATGGTTGCAATATTTTTCTAAAGATCCCTTGGCGAAGTTTTCACCAGAGAAATTATCCTGAAATTCTTTGTATGAAAAAATAGGTGATCTGACAACAAATGTATCAAAAAACTGAAATGGAAAACGTGGCATTAATTAAGTGAAATAGGGATTTCTATAAAGCTGTTATTGTAAAATTTTATTTCCATAGGAACTGCAGCATCCTTGATGGTTTCTTCGCTTACATCTTTTCCTGTTCCATAGTTGATCTGCATAAGTGGATTTTTTATAGCTCCTAATACTAAAACCAGTTTACTTCCTTTTTCCATTTTTTTACTTACAAATTCATTGTTGGTAACAGTTATACTTGTTTCTTTGTTCTCACACAGCAATTTTCTTTTCTCTGAGCTTTTAGCATAGCTTGCTCTTCCATAATAGGTGGATAATAGAAAATATTTATCTTCTTTGGTCTTTTCATAAAGTTTCATATATACATCAACATCCTTTTTATTAACAGATAATTTCAGATTACCCACAAAATTTCCTGTAAATTCCACCGGTTTTTCAAATGGCTTTGATGAAAATACAACGGCGTCCGGACTGTAAATTTTACTATCCAGCACGTTATCTTTTTGCTTAAAAAGCTCATCTGCATTGGTACGGTCTTTTAAATCTACCGTAAGTGGTGTGAAGTCTTTATCTCTATCTTTTGCTGGAGAAAGCTGATGTTGGCTTGTGATATAGAATTTTAATTTATTTTTATCAAAATTATCAATGCTTGAAGTACTTTTCCATTTATTGGTTCCCATTACCTGATAATTAATTTTATCTTTTAAGAAAGCTGGTTTTAATTTACCCTTCAGAATATAATCAAACCATTCCATTGTTATATTTGCGATATCCATATTGGCTTCAGAATCAATAGTATATCCTTTTAGATTATTTTTGATATAACCCTGAGCTCCCGAATGATCATAGGGCCCGATAATCAAATAATGATTAGCGTTTTTGTTGTATTTATAGTGATTTCTGAAATAGTATAACGCTCCCAGCTGATCAGAATCATAATATCCCGTAATGGTTAAAACCGGGATGTTGATATTAGAATATTCCTTTTTGTAAGGAATCATTTTCTGCCAATAGCTGTCAAATGCCGGATGCTTTAACCAGCGCTGAAATATGATATTTTTTTTACCGGCAATAGAATCCAACTTGTTAAATGCCTCACCACCTTCATACCATTTTTTAAAAACAGAATTCCATTGATCTTCATCTTTAAAACCTGCATCAAGCATTTTATTGTTGGTAACATAGTTAATCCAACGAAGAGAATAGGAAGCAAAGATGTTATTATTCATGGGGAAATCTACTACGCCAATTCCTACAGAGGCCTGTGGAATAATAGTTTTTAGAGCCGGATGAATATTTTTAGCGGCTGCCCATTGGCTGAATCCCAGATAACTGCCTCCGATCATTCCTACTTTGCCATTGCTCCATGGCTGTTTTATCACCCAGTCTATAACCTTATTTATATCTTCCTGCTCATGCTCAAAAGGTTCTATGGCAGCGTTACTCGTATATTTTCCTCTGGGATATATGTAAACAGAATGATAACCATAGCTTGCCTGTACTTTTTGATCATTCGCATCTTCTGCATCAGGATAGATGGAATTGACCAGGATGGTAGATTCCGGACTAGCTATTTTTTTATTTAAAACAACCCTTATACTAATTTCATTATTGATTAATAAACTGTCTTTTACCTCAAAGTTCCTGGAGTCGAGTTCTTTTAAATAATTTTTAGCAATATCAAATGTAGGTCCTGTTATATATGAGTTATAACTTCTGCATAGTTGTAAAGCTTTTTTCAGATCTACGCTGTCTTTTTTCTCAAAATCATTTTTAAGAGTAGCCAGAATTTCTTTTTTTGTTTTCTCGGTATCACCATTGAAATAGCGGGGAAGTATGATCTGTGTTTTTATAGGCAGACTTTCATATTTTTTGAGAAATTCTTCTTTATATTTTTCCTGAAAATTTTTGTGCGAATCTTTATTTTTTTGAGCATTTATGTAAATTTCATACTGTGTTCCCATAGCATATGAAATAATGGGATTACTTTTTCTGTAAACACTGCGTACTGAATCAAGCTGACTTAAAGCAGTATCATAGTTTTGTGCTGCCATACTTACTCTGAAAAGATTATCATACTTTACCGCCTTGTCTTTTTCTTTATAATTCTTTTGTATTTCAGAATTTAAATAAGAAATTAAAGGCTGCAGTTTTTCAATATTGTATTCATTAAAATGTTTAATACTTATTTTCTGAGAAAAAATAATAGTACATGATAAAAAGAAAGGTACAATTAATATGTATTTCATAGAATGAAAAATCAGTAATTTTTTCCAAAATTACTGATAAAATGTTGAAGTAGTTATTAAATTTTTAGTTTGTTCCTGTTTGGATATCGATCGTATCAAGTGTTTTATTTACAACTGTGTCGTTCGCTCCATTGTCTCCTGCAAAACCTGGGTTGTCTATACCTAAACCTCCCCTTATGGAATTCAGTCCACGTGTTATTTTAGACATTTGAAGTTTGTTTAAAGATAATTTTTTTTCTGTTTTCTTAAGCTTTTTCACTAGTAAAAATGATTTAAAATTGATTTAATAAATTGATGTGCAAATAAAGTTCTAATCTTGCTAAGAACGAAAATATACATGCCGAAATTGATAAATTTCGATAAGATCAGGTGGTAACGTATTGTTAATTAATGTGTTGTTGTTTTGGTTTAGTTGAGTGCTTTTATGTAGTAAGAAGGAAGAGTCCCCGTTATTTTTTTGAAAGCATTCGTAAAAGATTCAGCGTTGTTGTAGCCTATATCATTTGCAATTGCAGCAATGGTATGTTTTCTTATTTTCTCGTTAGATTTTAATTCTTCGACGATATAATTAATTCTAAGTTCGTTCAGATATTGTGAAAAGTTTTTACCCTTTAATTCATTCACGAGCTTAGAAAGATAGTCTCTGTTGGTGTCAAACTCTTTTGAAAGAGAGTCTAATGTAATATTCTTCGCAAGGAAGCTATTTGTCTTCTCAAATTCCTCAATTTTGTCAATTAATATTTTAAATTTTGAGTTGGTAGAGAGATCATTCTTGGTCGTCTTTTCTTTTCTTTCAATAGAAGCAGAGGGAGCTGTGTTACTTTCTGGTTTAATTTCCTCTATAAATACAGGAGCAGGAACTATTACAGGTTTTTCTAACAGTATTTTAGCCTGTTTTTCATATTCTTTTATCTTTTTCCTGTTTTTTCGGATAATAAATATGAAAAGTAAAGTAATAAATAACAGAGAAACTATTAACCATATATTCTGATGGTTCAGTTTATCAATTATATTTAATTTTTCTTTCATAAGTAAAGGGGTATCATACTTTTTCAGAATTTCTTTTGAAAGATTTTTTCGGTTCACAGCTATTATACTATCACTATACATCAGGTTGTCAATGTACTTTAGCTGATTTTTGAGGTCTCCTTTCTTTTTATAAAAATCAATTAGAATTTCATATCCATCTCTTTTTATGGCCTCGAAGCCGTTAAAATTGAAGGAAATAGAATCTGCTTTTTTAAAATACTCTACAGCCTCTTCTTCTTTGTGATTTTCATATTTTATTTTTCCAAGATAATAGTATAAAATACCTAAATTAATATAGTCTTTACTATTAATTAATCCTTTTTCAATGTTGGATAAAATGACATAAGATGACGAAAAATCCTTTAAATAAAAAAGGCTGATTCCTTTTATCATAAGCAGATAATTGTAATTGGAGTAATCATTATACTTTTTACATTCTGCCAATCCGAGATCTGCAAACCGGATACTTTTTTTATAATCCTTGCATTTTGTATAGATGTTAGCTAAGGAAAAAATGGACGAAATATAGTTTTTAGCATCGAGGTTTGTATTTTTAACTTTATCCTTTTCATAATTGTAATATTTTATAAAAAGTGGCAAAGCCTCCTCGTACTCCTCTGTCGCAGTTTTTAATATAGCAATAAGCTTGCTTACATAATAAAATTGTTCCTTGTTTTCAGCCTTATTCAAATTGATAGCAACAGTATATTCATCTAAAGCTTCTTTGTATTTCCCTTCATTGTTGAATAAAATACCCTTTAATATATAAGATTTTGCCGGGTAATCGTAGTTATTAACGTTTTTTGAGGCAGAGATGAGTGAATCTGCAAAGGGATGCCCGTTTTCATTCTTCAGATTTTTTACCCGTGCTATATTATAATATCCATCAAACAGGATGTCCCTATTATTTTCTTTCTTTCCTTTTAATAGAATGTAATTGGCTAAAAGCTCAGCTTTATCGTTGTCAACCTGGAATACTTTATTGTAAGCATCATTAATATACTTATAACTTTTATTCTTTAACGAGTCTGGAATTTTTAGTCCCTTTATGCTTTGAGAAAAGAAAAAAACAGGGAAAACAGTTAAAATAATTAAATGAAACTTCTTCATATTTCTAAATACACTGCAAATTTATGAATTATCATCGAATTTTTATCAATGAAATATAAGTATTTGTTTATCAGTTGTATATTGATCTCTATGAGTCGGGAATTTGTAAATTTTTGGAAAAGGATATACCGGTATTGATCAATTTTGGATTACTAATCTTGTAGACTTTGAGTATAATCATGATGTTTGCATCAGAAATATTGAAAGTAAATGAGGAAAATATTAATATGTGTAAGTGTTGTGCTTCCCTTGTTGGGTTTCTCTCAAGAGAAGAAAGATTCCATTAAAACAGTTATAGAAAAACAAATTGCAGAAATAAAAGTGAATGGTAAAAAACCTTTTTTTGAACAAAAGGATGACCGTTTTGTTTTTAATGTTGAAAATAGCGATTTGGTTGTAGGAAATCACATATCCGAAGTTCTCTCTCAAACACCATTATTAAAATTAGATGATAATAAAATAACTCTTCTGGGAACGAACGCCTCTGTTTACATCAATGACAGAAAATCAGTTCTTAAAGGCAAAGATTTAATACAATATCTTAATGCTATGCCGGCTTCTAATCTGGTAAAGATAGAGCTGGTTACCAATCCTTCCTCAAAATATGATCTGGAGGATGCAATGATTATTAATCTGAAGCTGAAGAAACTGGAAACAGATGGACTGAAAGGAAGTTTTACCATTACAGATAAGCAAAACAGAAAAAACAGCCAGCAGGCAAATATTGCCTTAAATTATCATAAAAACAGATTTTCAAATAATACCATGTTGTTTTTTGAAAATAATAATGACCTGCAAAGAAACAGTATTGATAACTATAGCTCAAAATTCAGCAGAAATCAGATTATAGGAAGTACGCTGATTAAAGAAACCAACTTTGGAGGAAATACAGGTTTTGATTACGAGCTTAATGAAAGAAGCAGCATAGGAGGTATTCTGGAATATTATCACAAAACACCTGAATCTTCACTTGAAAACAGGAATATATACTATGATACTACAGGAGGAATTTTTGAAAACAGAACGGTAAATACACAAAATGATAAGCTGAACCTTTTCGGAGGAAATGTTTATTACAGCTTTAATGATGATAAAAAATCCAAGCGATTGGATATCAACTTTGATTATTACACCCATCACAGAGATAATACGACAGAGTTTTTCAATTTGACCAGCCCATATTCAAACTTAATATATAATGATTATAAGAAGGACAATTATACGGTAAGAGTAGATTATTCCAAGACTTTCGAAAAATTAAAACTTAGTTTCGAAGCAGGAGGAAAACTTAATTGGCTTTCTACGGATAATCCTTATACCTATTATAATGCAGACGGTACATTAAATACCCTATTTTCTAATAATTTTACGTATCATGAAAATATCAACGCCTTATATACCAATGTTAAGAAAAAACTGTTTTCGGCATTGGATGTAAACATGGGGCTTCGTTATGAAAACACAAACATCAACGCAAAACAAAATACGGTTAGCGAGAACTTTTCCAGAAGCTACAACAATATTGTACCCAGCATCAACCTTTCTTATATGATCAATAAGAACAACAGAGTTTCTCTGGGATATAGAACTGCATTATGGAGACCTTATGTAGATGATTTGAACCCATTTATTTATAAGAATAATGAAACCTGGTGGGAAACCGGAAATCCTGATCTTAATGTGGCAAAGATGTATTTATTTAATGCGAGCTACAGCATAAAAAGAACCTGGGTGTTTGTAAGTAATTTCGGTATTGTAAAAAATCCTATTCTTCCTTATACAGAGGTTGTAGATAATGTTTCTGTTACAAGGCCCAAAAACTTTGAAGGTAATGTAAAGCGTCTTTATGTGGGATTGAACTATAACAAACCATTGTTTGAAAACAAATGGATGTTTAATCTTTCAACAGGAATGTATTACATCAATAATGCAGATATCTATGATGTTCATCCTAGTTCTTGGTATAATAACTCTTCCGTTACAATTAGTGGAAATAATCTTTGGAATAAAGGCTGGAACATAAGCTATAACTTTGGTTACACCTCTCCATATACATTAGTTAATAAGAAAAACGGTTATTTTATCAATAATCAGCTTGAGGTTTCAAAGAGTTATAAAGATTTTAAATTCAAGCTTTCTGTAAAAGATATGCTGAATCTTTCAAACTCCCGTAATACACTATATAATAATGACGGATATATTGAAACTCTTTCGCAATCAAATTTAAGATCCATATCACTCAGCATATCCAAAACATTTGGAAACAACAAAGTAAAAAAGGTGAATACCGGAGATATAGACAAGGGGAGAACTCAAAATGAAAACCCCCGGCTGTAATCCTGTTCTTTTACTACAAAACTAATACACTAAAGGATAAAACTAATAACCATGAAAAACAAAAAACTTGAAGAGTTATCCAAAAAGATAACTCAGGGTAAGCTCAAAAAACTACACAAACATGAAGTTCTCACTATCTACGCAGGGAAAGACTTTACTGTCGATGATTGCATTAGACATCCCGATTGTAATTCCTATTGCGGAATCTGCTCAACGAATACCCCCAATTGCTGGAGCTTTTCATAAAGACTTTTATTGAGCCTTCTCTGAAGCCTGAACTTTTCAGCAAACTATTAACCATGAAAATTTATTGTGATGAAAAACAAAAAACTGTTTGAATTGTCTAAAAAAATTACTGAGAACAAAATCCCAGGAATGAAAAGAGAATCAGTTGAAGTTATTAAGGGGGGAATACAAAAAGAGATTATATCAGACTGTGCATGTTTCGGTGCAAATGCATGTTGGGGTTATGGAACCAGCCCATGTGCATTAAACAGTTGTTGGGCTTATTTTGACCAATAATTCGTCTACATAGGCTTGATTAATTTTTATAGAGTTAAGATTCGTAATAAACATAAAAAACTTACTTCTATGAAAAACAAAAAGCTTAAAACGATTTCTCAGGAAATCACAAATGTCAAAATGAAAAAACTGCAAAAAGAGGGCCTTGTATTTATTACCGGTGGCTTACTCGCTTACCATTGTAGCCAATGTACCTGTAGTTGGTGCAGGCCGGATCTGCACGTAGATCCTAATTGCTGGAGCTTTTCATAAAGAAATTTGTGTTCTGTATAGCCCTGTGTGGAATTAAAACTGTTCAGGGGAATTATTAACCATGAAAATTTATTGTCATGAAAAACAAAAAATTGTTTGAATTGTCTAAGAAAATTACTGAAAACAAGCTACAGGGAATGAGCGAAAATTCAGTAAAGACAATCAAAGGAGGTAGACTTCCTTTGGAATTAGCAGCAGACTGTACAAGTCAGAACAGCTGCTGGGGATTCGGAGGTACAGCTACTTGCAGTGGTAACAGCTGCTGGAGTTATAACTAATAGAACTCTGATTCCACAAATTTATGTTCTGCAGGGTCTTGTGTGGAATTAAAACTTTACAAGAGAAAAAATTAACCTAAGATTTATTGTGATGAAAAACAAAAAATTGTTTGAACTGTCTAAAAAAATCACTGAAAATAAGCTACAGGGAATGAGCGAAAGTTCAGTAAAGACAATCAAAGGAGGTAAGTTACCTTTAGAACTAGCGGCAACGTGCACAAGTCAGAATGACTGCTGGGGATTCGGAGGTACACAAACTTGCAGTGGTAACGAATGTTGGAGTTACAACTAAAGTAAAAAGTAGAGTAGCATTCGTGCTACTCTATTTAATATTAAAATAAAATAATTATGAAATACAAATTATCAAGATATATCCATACCATAGAAAACGAGGAAATTTTAGATGATCATGTCATTCTTTTTTCTACCCGTTCCGGAACATCCATTGAAGTGAAAAAAGGGTTATATGAAAAAATATGTAATCTTGAAACCACTCAGATTCCCGAAGAAATTTTTATCAACCTGATAAAAAATGAATTTTATGTACCTGAGTTTGAAGATGAGTTAAGAGAAATCCTTTCAGACAACATCATGTCGGTAGATCATCAGGATCTGAAAACACTTTCTTATGTGATTCAGCCTTCAGGAAACTGCCAGCTGGGATGTCACTATTGCGGCCAGCTGCATACTAACAAAAGTATGTCAAAAGAAGTTTTAGATCTTACATACGACAGAATCATTACTAAAATGGAAAGTCTGTCAAACGATCTGGAACACTTGAGTATTACATGGTATGGAGGAGAGCCGTTAACAGGTCTTTCGGCTATCTCTAATTTATCTACCCGTTTAATCAGCCTTTGTGAAGAGAAAAATTTAAAATATTCTTCAAGAATTATTACAAATGCTTTAAGCCTTAAATATTCTCTTTTTGAAAAACTGGTAAAAAATTACAGGGTTACAGAATATCAGATCACCATTGACGGAACTCAGGAATTCCATGATAAGAGAAGATATCTGAAAAATGGTTCTAACAGTTTTGATATTATCATTAAAAATATCAAAGAAATTGTTAATTCAGAATTATATCAAAAAGAAGCAAGTTTCAATATCAGATGTAATGTGGATAAAGAGAACAGTTACAATGTGATAGATTTTATTGATTATCTGGAAGCAGAAGGAATCCTTCAGCACGTAAGTTTCTATCTTGCTCCTATCCACGACTGGGGTGATAACAAAGCTACTATTAAAGGCGTGTCAAAAGAAGAATTTGCTGAGCTTGAAATAGAAGTTTATATGAAGCTTCTGCAATCAAAAGCGAAATTTAAAACACAGATTATTCCTGAAAGAGTTACTAAACCTTGTATGGTAGTAAGCCAGACCTCAGAAGTATTTGACGCTTTTGGAAATGTCTCCACATGTTGGGAAATTCCGTACACTCCAAAATATGATAACTCTGAGTTTTATGCCGGAAACATTGTGAAAGATAAAGATGTAGACAGCAAAAATGTTGTCATGAGAAACTGGTTTAATGAAATACCGGACAACAACTCATGGTGCAAAAGCTGTAAATTCCTTCCTCTGTGTGGTGGAGCATGTCCGAAAAACTGGTATGATAATATCCCGGCGTGTCCTTCCTTCAAATTTAATATTGACGACAGAATTCTTCTTCAAAGATATATTAATGAACAAGCTGTGCTTTCTTAATAGATGATGTATGGAAACAATAATTTTAGACAAAATAAAAACAGTAGAATTCAGGGAATATGAGGTGAAAAAACCAAGACATATTTTCGAAAATCTGATTGAAGAATTTAGAAAAGATATTCCGGAAGATATCCAGGCAGGATTGTTTTACTATATGAACCTGTCTGAAAAATCACTTTCTGCTTTTCGTACAGGGAATACTACCTTAGGAAATTACCTTTATTCAAAAATGCAAAGTATGAATACCTATTTCATAGAACCTATTCATCAGGGGATGATAAGCTTAGACTATGCTTTGCTTGCGTATAAAAATTACGTGGAAAATGATTTTGTACTGGCAGAGGAAAATATTGACAGGGCTATTGAAAGTGCTTTAGTTCAGAGTAACACGTTTCCTTATTTTGCCATAATTATTGGAGAACAATCACTTAATAAAATCAGAATTTTTGCACGTACTCAAAATGAAGAGCGGTACAAGACAGAAGTCTTGAAGATATTGGCTTTTTTCATGTTTAACCAACATGAAAATGAGAGCTGCAAAAATCTGGCTGAAGACCTTCCCCTTATTGATAAGCAGGGGATGTTAAAACATATTATTAACAACTCTTATATCGCCATTCTTAAATCTTCGCAGGATGAGAAAAAAACAAGACTGATATTTCAGCAGATCTTTAATGCTCTGCTAAAGCAAAATGAATTTTCAGGCGATCAGGAAAATTTACTGATAGCCATGCGCTGTATCGACAAAATTGAAGATGAAGATTTTTTAGATTATCTGAACGAGAATTTTTCTCATATCAAAAGTTCTCCGCAAAAATTAGTGAAAATTATAATAGAAAATTATTTAGATAAAATATCCAATAACCAGCAATTAGTAAACGATGAAGAATTTACTAAAAAGCTAAAAACACTAGGCATAACAATTTAACTTATTATTGTGTTCAACAAATTTCCCTTTTATTCCCAAATAGAACAGATGGATTGCGGTCCGGTTTGCCTTAAGATTATTCTAAAATATTACGGCAAAGATTGTGATCTGGTATATCTGAGAAACCTTACTGAAGTTACCCGATCCGGGGTTACTCTGGCAGATATTAATGATGCCGGTAAAAAGCTGTATTTTCATACAACTCCCTTTAAGGTTCCTTTGTCTACACTGAACGAGGATGTTCATTTACCCTGCATTTTACATTGGGAGCAGGAGCATTTTGTTGTACTCTATAAAATCAAAAATAATTTTTATTATATCTCAGATCCCAAATATGGCAGGCTAAAGCTTAAAAAAGAGCAGTTTGTAAAGCTTTGGATTTCGTCCGCAGATAACGAAGGGATTGGATTACAATTAATCCCGAAAGAAGAGTTTGTTGAGTTTAAACCTCCTTTTGAACAGCAGGATTTAAAAATTTTCAAAAGCTATATTCGTTCAGTTTTAGAAAAACAAAATTTCAAAATTGGACTGCTGATTTTTTTAATTACGATAAGTTCCGTTATTTCCTATATCTTTCCTCAGCTGATTCAGAAGATGTTTGACGAAGGAATGAAGTCGAAAGAAGGAAAAGTGATCATTGGAATTTTTGGATTTCAGATGCTTTTGTATGGAGGGCAGATACTCATCAATATCCTTCAGAATTTTGTAGGAGTACACTTTAGCTCACAGGTAAGCATTAAAATGCTGAATGACTTGCTGCAGAAAACAGTCAGACTTCCCGTCTCTTTTTTTGAAAACAGATTATATACAGACCTATTACAGAAAATAGAAGAACAGTCAAAAATAGAACAGTTATTAACCAGGCAATTGCTATCGAATATTTTATCAGTTTTTTTACTGATTGTACTAGTAATAAGGCTTTTAATATATAACCGGTATATAGCATTAGGGTTTCTGGGAATTGCCGTTTTTTCCACTGTATGGATTTACTTGTTTCATAATAAAAGAAGGATTATAGATTATTATGCCTTTAAATTAAATTCAGAAAGCAAAAATCATCTTGTTGAGATGATTACCGGGATGGTTTCCGTTAAAATTAGTAATGCTCATATTTCAAGAATATCAAAGTGGGAAGAGCTGCAGAAAAAGATATATAAGACCAAAGTAAAAAGTCTTATCCTGGATATTTATCAAACCAATGTTACCAGCATTATTAAACAGTTATTTATATTTTCAACTACCTTTTTTTGCGTGTATTGGGTATCACTTGGGAAAATGACGGTTGGTGAGATGCTGAGTATAGGATATATTATAGGTATTGCTTCCGCACCCATAGAAAATCTGGTCGCGTTTTTCCGCTCATTTCAGGATTCAAGTTTAGTGTATAAAAGAGTTCAGGAAATTCTACAGCAAACCGATGAAAACCTTAATTTAAAAGAGGGAAATCAGGCTCTGCTGAGTAAGGATATTAGTTTAAATAATGTATGGTTCAAATATCCGGGGGGACATCAGCCCTATGTTTTAAAAAATATCAATTTTAAAATTCCTAACGGGAAAGTTCTTGCCATTGTTGGAGAAAGCGGAAGTGGGAAAACCACATTATCCAAACTTCTTCTGGGATTTTATCCTTCTTCAGAAGGAGATCTGAACATCGGGCAGGAAGAGCTGTTTCAGATCAATCATGATTGGTGGAGAAGCAATTGTGGAGTTGTTCTTCAGGACTCATACATATTCAGCGGAACCATAAGGGAGAATATTGCCATGCAGGAAGACGCAGATGAAAAATTATTGATCAGTGCCTGTAAATTAGCCAATATATACGAAATGATTCAAAGTCTTCCTTTAGGATTTGATACCAAAATAGGAGCCGCAGGAGATGATTTAAGCGGAGGACAGAAACAACGTATTCTTATTGCAAGGGCTGTATATAAAAATCCGGATTTTATTTTCTTTGATGAAGCTACTTCTGCACTGGATGCAGAAAATGAAAAAATTATACATGATAATTTACAGGAGTTTTTTAAGGGAAGAACTGTTGTTATCATTGCACACCGTTTATCCACAGTAAAAAGTGCAGACAATATTATTGTTTTGAAAAAGGGCGAAGTTGTAGAGCAGGGTAACCACCAGGAATTAGTATCCAAAAAAGGAGAATATTTTAATTTGGTCAGAAACCAGCTGGAATTAGGAGAATAAAAGAAGACCTTAAATAATATATTTGATGAAAACAAGCTTCTTCTATGGAACTTGTTAAAAAAGGAAGCCGGAGAGGTTTCCTTTTGTGTTTGCCCATTACAGCAATATGTGTCATGATTTAATTTCTTATGCATAGCATTAAACATTTGTTTAAAAAATCATAAAATATATTTAAAACACAGTTAACAGCCGTCTTCTCCGGATACCGTTGCTTTGCAAAAAAAGTAATGATGGAAAACAACAATCCACTCAACAGAAGAAGGTTTCTTAAAAATTCACTATTGGCTGCCGGAGGAATTTTCTTAGCTCCTTTAATTGAAAGTTGCAGCGACGATTTTACTGAAAATGGAAATGCCCCCGATAATCTCCAAAACGGAGGTTTTGAATCCGGGGTAGCAAGTTTTGATCCCAGCGCAACAGGAATTATTATCTGGACCCGGTATTCAAAAGGAACAGATGCAGAGATTACATGGGAAATCAGTAAAAACAGCAATTTTTCAGAAGTAGTAAGAAGAGGTCAGGCAAATGCTGCACTGGTAAATGATTTTACTATAGCGGTAGATGTACAGAATATCTCTTCCAATACAAAATATTATTACAGATTCTATAACAATACAACTAAGGAAGTCAGCGTAACAGGAGAAACCCTTACTTTACCTTCAAAATCTGATGCTGTAAGTGAAGTAAAAATGGCTGTCGTATCTTGTTCCAACTTTCCTGCAGGACTTTTCAATGTGTATGGTGCGATTGCAAAATCTGAAGCAGATGTTGTCGTACACCTTGGAGACTATATTTATGAATATGCTCCCGGACAATATGGAACAAACCCCTACACCAATCAGCTGGGAAGAGCGCATCAGCCGGCAAAGGAAATCCTTACCCTCAATGATTACAGGGAACGATACAGGCAGTACAGAGGAGATAAAAATCTTCAGCTTCTTCACCAGAAAAAGCCTTTCATCTGTGTCTGGGATGATCATGAGTTTGCCAATGATACCTATAAAACAGGAGCAGAAAACCATCAGCCGAACGAAGGAGATTTTCAGGCAAGAAAAATGGCTGCATTTCAGGCATACAGCGAATATATTCCTCTTAAAACAGGGAAAGATATGAGAATTTACAGAAGTTTCAGCTTCGGGAATATCGTTTCCCTTTACATGATGGATACAAGGGTGATTGCAAGGGATAAACAAATGGAATATTCGGATTATCTTGATAATACAGGAAGTTTTAATCAGACACAGTTTAAAACAGATTTCTTAAGCACCAGCAGAAAACTGATCGGAAACGAGCAGATGTCATGGCTGAATGCCCAGATCAATGGTGATACAGCCAAATGGAAAGTGCTTGGACAACAGATTTTAATGACGAAAATGATGGTTCCTGCAGAGCTTTTGATGCTGCTGAATCAGATTCTTGCGGAAATTAAACAGTATGGAAGTGCACAGCCGGCTACTATGCAGGTGTTTCAGAATACCATCACTCAGTTGATTATTCTTAAAACAAGACATCAACAACAGGATCCTACATTGACACCGCAGGAAATTGCAAGAATCACAACGACTTTACCATACAATCTGGATGCATGGGATGGATATTTCATAGAAAGAGAACAGCTTTATTCTGTTCTTGCAGGAAAAAATGTAGTGGTACTGGCAGGAGACACCCACAATGCATGGTTAGGAAAACTGACTGATGCACAGGGTAAATTTATCGGGACAGAACTTGCCTGCAGTTCCGTTTCTTCTCCCGGCCTTGAAGGATATCTGGGAATCACTTCGGATCCTGCCAAAGCGATAGAACTGGCTCAGGCATTTTCATTATTGATTGATGACCTGGAATATGCCAATCTTTATAAAAGAGGATATCTGCATGTGAAATTTACCACCGGAAGTTCTACTGCAGAGTGGAGGTTTGTAGACAATGTGGTTTCCGATACCTACAATACCACTACAGAAAAGACCTATACGATTTCATAGTTTCAATTTAATTATATCTTATTTTCAATTTGATAAAAAAGAGTCATGGTGCCGCTGTGACTCTTTTGTATTATTTACTTTTTTCGTATATTAAACAGATGCAAGAGGATTCAAGAAAAGATTTTTTGCCATTAACATCTGAAACATGGTGCTTCATGACCTGGATAACCAGGACTTTTGGAGTGCTTTTATTGTTGACGGCATTTCTGCTGGTATTGGGATTACCCGTTGTGGTGAGTGATAAACTGTTCATATTTATTATTGTGGCAATATTATACTATCCGGCTCTTGCTTTTGGTTTATACCGTTTCTTCAGGTATCAGAAGAGAATCAGAAAAAGAGTAGTCCGAAAGATACAGGTTGATGATAAAGGAATTCATTACGAAAGAGCCGATGGAACAATAGATCAAATTCTTTATCATGATCTGGAAAAATATAACCTTCCGGATGTATATGATGTAAGTATCAGCCCACGAAACAAGATTTATGTATTGAATGTAAAGCACAATGGTTCGGCAGCAGATGTAGATTTTGACGGAACTGATGCCGGTTACAGCTACTATATCGGAAATTTAAAAGCTCTACGAAGAAGATATATCCAGGGAATTGTACATTTTCGGCCGGATTTGCGCATAGATCCTTTGGTATATGACGTCTATTATATCAACCACAGTGATTTTACTTTCGATAAAAAAAAGTATTGGACAGAATTTGCGCAGACTTTTGCTTTAATGATAATAGGTTGCATAGTGTTAGGAATCTTTGTACTTGGACTGGTTAAATGGATTTTTTAAGAATAGTTTTCATTAAATCATAAAGAATTAAAATTTCAACATCCTTTATTTTCACATCTCAGAATCTTATGCTTATATTTATTTTATAGTAAAGTTTCACACCCCAATAAGATAAAGAGCATTTCTTTAGAAACCGGGATGGATTTAAAATAAAATAAATGAAAAGTTTAAAAAAGCAGCTGGGACAGTTTCCCGATGAAAAAAGAAAAGAATATTTCAGTACACTGCCCAATTATCTGAACGGCCGGTTTCAGAATATATTGACAACCCCGGCACTGTTAGAAGGAGAGAGTATGACTAAATTACTCCTTCAAAGCCTATGCAAAATAGAAAACACATCACCCAAAACAACGCTCCCTTTTGTAGAGACTGATCTTAAAAATCTTCAACCGGATGAAAATGTGCTGATATGGTTTGGGCATAGTTCTTATTTCATACAAGTTGATGGAAAGACATTCTTAATAGATCCAGTTTTCAGTGGAAATGCCTCTCCGATGCCGGGTTCAATAAAAGCTTTTCAGGGATCCGATTATTACAAACCGGAACATATGCCAGAGATTGACTTCCTTCTTATTTCACATGACCATTGGGATCATCTGGATTATAAAACCGTTCAGCAATTAAAAGATAAAGTAGGAAAAGTTATTTGCGGGCTAGGGACCGGACAGCATTTTGAATACTGGGGCTGGACATTTGATACAATTATTGAAAAGAACTGGTGGGAAAGTATAGATATTGCAGAAGGCTTCAGAATCACGCTTACTCCGGCAAGACACTTTTCAGGAAGATTATTGAACCGTAATATCTCGCTCTGGACCTCCTTCGTTTTAAAAACACCTTCCAAAAATCTGTTTTTAGGAGGAGATAGCGGTTATGGGAATCATTTTACAGAAATCGGAGAGAAATTCGGGCCATTTGATCTGGCAGTAATGGAAAATGGACAGTATAACGAAAAGTGGCCTTATATCCATACATTGCCGGACCAGCTGATGAAAGAAATAAAAGAATTAAAAGCCCAAAACTTTATCCCGGTACACAATTCCAAATTCAAGCTTGCACAGCATATCTGGTACGAACCTTTAGAGCTGGCTTCAAAACATGCTGAAGAAAACAATATCCCGGTTACCCTTCCGATGATCGGGGAAAAAGTAAATCTGGATCAGCTGGGAAAAGTAAACTGGAAAAAATGGTGGGAAGAATACAAATGATAAGTTACTAACGGAACATTCCTTTAATTAAAACATATAAAAACCTGCCCGTTACTGAGCAGGTTCTTCCTTATTATAAAAAAAATAATCATTACAAAGGCTCCTTATGGTTGACTTTTGTATGGATAATATCGTAAAATACAGCTGGGTTAGCCGCATCTGGGGTAATTCTGTAAGTAAATGTTGTTTCGTTCAAAAGCAGAATATCCACAACACGCGTAAAAGTTGGAGTCGTAAGCGTTCTCTTCTTTCCATCAGGAGAAATAGACCATGTTCCTTCAGATCGCAGTATATCATTTAAACCGAAAATTTTAAAAGTTCCGTTAGCTTTGAAGTAAGAATATCCTACATATCCGGCTACACTGGCATCAGTAAGAGCAACATTATTTCCGCTTTTATCTCTGGCACCTGTTGTTTCCCATGGAGTAGAAGCCAAAGTAAGCTGCCCGTTAGCTGGCTCAGCGTGAGAAGTTTTCGTATGGATAATGTCATAATACACAGACGGATCACTGGAATTAGGACGGATTCTGTAGGTGAATTCATTTCTGTTCAACACAAGAATTTCAACATCGCGGGTGAAAATAGTGGTTCCGTCCGGGTTTAAGGCAGCAATAGTTCTTGTTTTACCCTGAGCATCTACAGACCATGTTCCCATAAATCTCAATACATCTGTAAGGCTGTAGATCGCAAACATTCCGTCTGTCTTGAAATAAGCAAACCCTATATATCCGGCTACACTGGCATCAGTAAGGGCAACATTATTTCCGTTTTTATCTTTAGCTCCGGTAGTTTCCCATGGCGTAGAAGACAGTACTTGTGAGGGAGTCTGCTGTTCAATAATGATTTCATTGTCATCACTCGAGCATGAAACGAAAGACGCTGATAACAGCACTGCTGCAGACAGATAACATAATTTTTTCAGTGTATTCATAAAAGTATTTTTTAAGTCTTTGCAAACTTATTTCTAATAAATATCACGGCGTTGTACAAAATATCTCTTTTGTTGTAGAAAATATAACAGATCCCAATTCAGAATGAGAAAAATGATATCATTGACAAATTTAACAATCAAAGGTGTGAAATTCCCATCCTTTGGAGGGGTGTCAAAAATTCAAAGAATTTTTGACGGGGTGGTTTCTAACATCCACCAAAAACTTTATTTTTGAATATGAATAACAGAAACCGTGGAAAAAATACCGGCGATGATACTTTATTCGGTTCAGAGAAACAGGTCAGTAAGCTAAAACTGGCCGTTGAAGACATGCAGTACCTGCTGAGCAGAGATTACCCGGAAAAAGCGGCTTCGGATCTCGTTGGTAACAGGTACCGTCTGAAAACCCGTCAGATACAAGCTTTGAGAGGAATGTCGGCATCCGATGTACAGCTTCATAACAGACAGTTGAAGCATGTTGATATTTCAGATTTAAAAGAGAAAACAATATATCTTGATGGTTTCAATGTTATTATTTTATTGGAAAGTCTGCTTTCTGAAGCTTATGTTTTTGAAGGATTGGATGGCTGTATCCGTGACCTTTCAGGAGTGCATGGAACTTATAAAAGAGTTAATCAAACCTTAAGAGCAGTTGAATTGATTGCTTCTTTTTACCGGAAAAATCATATTCAGAAACTTGTATGGATTTTTGATCAACCGGTTTCCAACAGTGGAAGAATCAAACAGCTTGTTCTTGAATATGCTGAGCAGAATCGACTCAACTGGGAAGCTGATCTTCAGTTTAATCCTGATAAATTTCTGGCAGAAAGTTCGGGAATCATTATTTCTTCTGATGCCTGGATTCTCGATCACTGCAAAGAATGGTTCAATCTTATTGGTTATCTGATCAGTGAAGAAAATCTTTCTGTTAATCTTATCAAAACAAAGTAAGTATGAATATGTTTGAACCTTATATTCCACTGTTTTCAGAAGTATGGAAGGGTAAATACAAAGCCCTTTTAGCAGAAGAACACCTGGAAACTCTGGAGGAAAATATTCATAGGTTTAAGCAGAATACTTTAGAATGGCAGCTGCCTTATTTTAATGAAGAAATAATTATTGACAGGCAGGAAAGCTTTGGAAAATTCATTCCCATTCTGGAAAGTAACGATTCTGATGAGGTAAAAGCAGCATCGCTGGAAGCAATTCCTTTTGAACACTGGCTGAATATTTTAGGACAAAGATTAACCTCTGCAAGCATCCGCGATGAAAATGGCATTCCACCGTTGAAAACCATGCTGCTCAATGCCTGTCAGGAACCTTTCAATAACGAAATTACCATTGCACAAAGAGCCTGGGAAAAACACATTGGAAGAATGGATGATTTCTGGGGCGAAATAAAAGGGAACAATCAGCAGAAACAGGAGAAGGTCATGGCAAAAATCTATGAAATTCTTGACAATAAAACCTGGTGGAATGTCTTCTTTCATTATAAACATGAGCTGGTCTTTGAAGTCCGGGAAAAAGAAGGTCACGGAATCCGCTGGAGCCACGGCGGAATAAAACTGATCGGCTTTCTCGAAAAATTTATCAACGAATAGAGTATCCACAAACATCTGCACCATCTGTGAAATCGGTGGGAAAATAAAAACTCCCGCAGACAAGCAGATTTTTTAATCGTAAAGTATTTTGTCTTTTTACTTTTCTTCTTTTTAACTGCGTAAAAACATTGCGTACCATACTTCCAGTTTTGCAGATATAAAACATAAGCTACGAATCAATGAGAACAAAAGTTTTTCTAACAGAATTCTACCAGTTTCCATTTTATATTTAGAAATTAACATCGAATAAAAAGTAAAAAATATATGAACACTTATATTGATATTGGCATTAATCTGACCAATAAACAGTTCTATAATGAACACGAAGAAATTATCAACCGTGCCTTGGATCACGGAGTTGAGCATATGATTCTCACCGGAACCAGCGTAAGAGGAAGTAAAGAATCTTCTGAAATTGCCGAAGAATATCCCGAAATTTTATTTTCAACAGCCGGAATTCATCCCCATGATGCCAAATCTTTTAATGGACAAAGTATTGATGAGCTCAGAAAACTATTAAAGCAGGATCATGTGGTTTCAGTAGGCGAATGCGGGCTGGATTTTGACCGTGATTTCTCTCCGAGAGCGATCCAGGAAAAATGTTATAAAGCACAGCTGGAGCTTGCGATAGAAGTTAATAAACCACTTTTCCTTCATGAAAGAGCAGCATTTAAAAGATTTAATGAAATCACAGATGACTATCTTTCAAAGTTACCCGAAGCCGTTGTACATTGCTTTACCGGAACATTGGAGGAAGCAAAAACATATCTGGATAAAGGATTTTATTTAGGATTTACCGGAGCCATAAGTGATGACAAAAGATTTAAACATCTGGAAGACGTCATAAAATATGTACCTCTTGATAGAATGATGATTGAAACCGATGCTCCCTTTATGCTTCCGAAAAATATGCCCGGAATGCAGAACAGAAGAAATGAACCTTCGTTTTTACCTTATGTAGCACAAACGATTGCCCACCTGAAGAAGATCAGCATTTCCGAAGTCGCAGACGAGATCACAGAAACGGCCAGAAATTTTTTCAGACTATAAAAAAGAGCTCTACTGATGAAGTAAAGCTCTTTTCTTATAATGTATTGGCTCTTATAAACTCTTTATCGCCGATTCCAAAGCCAGCTCCATCATTGGATTCAAAGCTGTTTCTCTTTCATCAGCAGAGATTTTTTCGTGGGTTGGGATAATGTCAGTTACCGTAAGAATAGTCGCTGCATTTTTTCCTAAATGCTGAGCATTGGCAAATAAACCAAAAGCTTCCATTTCTACCGCAGGACAGTTGTATTTTGTTGCAATTTCAGGAGTAGCAGGATCTTTTCTGTAGAAAATATCACTACTGTGGATATTGATGGCTTTAGCATTCAATGATAAATCTTTAGCCGTTTCGTTGATGGTATTAAAGATATTCCCCTGGTGAGAAAGGATTTCTTCTTCAATTCCCCATGCATATTTGGCGTACGTACTTTCGCTGGCCGCTTTATCAATATTTAAAATATCAAAAAGTTGAAGATCAGTATTGTAAGCACCACAAGTCCCGATTCTGATGATCGTGTCTACTTCATACTCTGTGAACAGTTCAAAAGAATAGATTCCGATACTTGGAAAACCCATTCCACTTGCTCCTACAGTGATTTTCTTCCCTTTATAAAGACCTGTATAATAAAAAATTCCTCTGGTTTTACTTACCAGTTTAGCATTTTCTAAATAATTTTCAGCAATATACTGTGCACGAAGTGGATCCCCCGGCTGCAATACTACTTTAGCAATTTCTCCTTTTTTTGCACTGATGTGAATACTCATAATGTTATTTTGAATGGGACAAAGATAATAACTTTTAGTTTGTTTCAGCCATTACGAAAATGGAAACAATGAAGCCTTCTCTCATTTACAGACAGTATAAGATCTTATCAATAAATGCTTTAAATAAGATTTTAATTAAAGTCTTTTGTATAATTCAAAATGTCACCTGGTAAATACAGAACAATAAAAGAATAATGTGGAGCGGGTATCGTTAAAGGCCAGCGGCTACTTTTGCAACAGTCAAACCGTAAAAATTGAAACTATGACAATTGAACATATCGCTGTTTGGGTGAAAGATCTGGAAATATCCAGAGCGTTTTATCAGAAATATTTCGGAGCCGTTTCCAATGAAAAGTATCACAATCCTGTTAAAAATTTTCAATCCTATTTTTTAAGTTTTGAGAACGGCTGTCGCCTTGAAATTATGACCAGACCGGATATCAGAGAAACTGAAAACTCTTACGAATCTCAACAGTATGGGATTATCCATCTTGCATTTTCTGTTGGGAGCAAAGAAAAAGTAGACGAGCTTACAGAAATGTTGAGAGAAGACGGATACACCGTTGCAGGAGAACCACGTACCACTGGAGACGGCTATTATGAAAGCGTCATCCTTGATCCGGAAAACAATATCATTGAAATCGTATCACAGTAGCCATTGCGAGGCGCTTTAGCGACGAAGCAATCTTTTATAGTAATGAATATGTAATTTCAAACCTTATAGGTTTTAAAATCTATAAGGTTTAGATTTCAAGATTTACCTTGCTGAAAATCTCGCATTGAGCGAAGCCGAAATGTTCTCACGCCTTAAAAAGTATTACAATGCTTACTCTTTTAGTGTCTTTACGTTTTCAAACCTCATAATTACCATAAAGAAACCATATTTAACAAGAATCTTCCTCACAAAAGTTTTATTCTCACCGAAATAATTTTATTTTTGTTAGATCATGGAAACCAAGTCACCGTTTTTAGACACGATCTTTTTGCTTCGTAAGGAAGAATGTATCACTCTTTTTTCAAGCTTACAGCAAATCTCCCCTCAGGAAGAGGCGGAAGCAGGAGATTATTTTGAAACAGAATTCGAAAAAGAAAGACTTGAATTTTTATCAGACCGTTTAATCTGTAACAAACAGACAGCCGTATGGGCCGCCAAGATTCTCTATCACAGCGCACAGCTTTATCTCATCAGAGAAAATACCGAAAAGGATATTGAAAATCTTATTCCCGGATTCAAAGGAACACGGGATATTCCTTCCATCTTATCCGCAGATATGTCACTCAGATTTTTGCCACAGGTAATGACTGCTTTACATACTGTGGATCCCGAAGATGCTTTAATCCCCATGCTGGAAAATATTCTGACACAGTTTCACTATTCCGGAATAGGATATGATCTTGATCTGAAAAACGTAAATTGGCCTGAAGAACTGAAAGACAGTACCTACAGAAAGCTATATCTGGAAAGAATTGTTGAAAAAAAAGATGATAAACTGGCAGAAATTCCGTTTATCAATAAACAACTGATTGCCGAATTCGGAATGCACAAAGACGCATTCTGGCGAGAATTAAAAACTATAACCGAAGATAATAATGAAAACGTATGAGAAAGTATTTGAATTTTTAGCGGACCCCACCAAAGAAACGTTCCTGAAATGCCGTGAGCTGGTAATCAATGATCCTGAATATGATCCCTATTCGGAAGATATTGAAAACATGCAGGATCTACTCAATGAAGGAAAGTTTGAAGAGGTTATACAATATGTAAACGTCAATATTTTGCTGAGTCCGAGAGCCCATATTTATAAATATTTTGCGTACAAAGAACTGGGCGAAGATAAAGGACGAAGTATTGAAATGACAATAGCACAGCTTATTTTTGAATGCCTTGAAAAAACAGGAGATGGAACCAGGGATTCACCCTATATTATTACAAGAATTTCCGATGAAAGAGATCTGATCAGACATCATTTCAATAAACAGGATGTTTCACAAAGTCTGGTCAGGGATGGAAATAAGATCATGGATGCACTTACTCTTGATGATGGATCTCAATTGTACTTTGATATCAAAGATCCTTATCAGAGAATGGCCTTTTCATTCAGCAAAAGAAATGAACAGGCAGAAAGCAAAGAAGAACAGAAACCCCAAAAGAAAAAATGGTGGAAATTTTAATTTTTTAAGTCAATGAACCAGAATATAAATCAGCTTAATACAGTTCTAAACTACGTAAAAGAAACTTTTGTAGGCAAAAATGATGTCGTAGATCTGTTGGGGATCTGCCTTTTAGCAAGAGAAAATGCCTTTTTATACGGTCCTCCGGGTACTGCAAAATCAGCCATTGTCAGAACCCTGGCAAAAACCGTGAAAGACGGGAAAAACTTTGAATATTTATTAACCCGTTTTACAGAACCCAACGAGATTTTCGGACCTTTTGATATCAGAAAACTGAAAGAAGGGGAACTTCTTACCAATACGGAAGGAATGATGCCCGAGGCTTCCATGGTTTTCCTGGATGAGATCTTCAATGCCAATTCTGCTATTCTGAACTCCCTTTTGATGGCACTCAATGAGAAGATTTTTAAAAGAGGAAAAGAAACAAAGCACTTACCTGCACTGATGTTTGTGGGAGCAAGTAACGTTCTTCCGGAAGATGAAGCATTGAATGCATTATTTGACCGTTTTCTGGTAAGAATCAGTGTAGACTATGTGAATCCTGAACTTTTGCAGCAAGTTCTTCTGGCAGGGAGAAAGCTGGAAAATGAAGAAGAAACGGAAATTCCGGAAATTCATGCTGATGAGATCGGACAACTTCAGAAGCTGTGCAAAACAATAGATCTGAAACCCATCTATGAAGTCTATCTGAATACCATTATGAACCTTAGAAATACAGGTATTGCCATTTCCGACCGTAGAGCGGTGAAACTTCAGAATCTGATTGCTGCAAGTGCACTGATCTGCGGAAGAAAAGAAGCTGTACTTTCCGATCTATGGGTTTTGAAACATATCTGGGATACAGAAGAACAGATTGAAATTCTGGAAGGAATTATCAACAGAACGATTGAGAAAGATAATCATCCGGATTCTCATCCTCAGGCTATGCAGAACAAAACTCCCAACCCTGAAGAAGTCATGAAAGACGTAAAAATTCTGGTGGAGAAATGGGATGGCGGAATGCTGAGCTTTGAAGAGCAAAATGTGATTAAAGATAAACTGAGATATCTGCAGACCCGTTGCGACTGGATCAGAAATCCGGAACAGAAACAATATATTCAGCAGGAAATTGAAAGCTTATGGCAGAAGATTCTTCAAAGCGTTTAAAAGAATTCCGGGCAGAAATTCCCCGGGCAGATGAAGATTTTCTGGGCTCGATCAGAGACTGGAAAAATATTCAGATGGCCATCGATGACGATACGGTCTGGCTGAAAGGCTTTACCGAGGAACAGGCGGCAGCTCCGGAAATACAACAATTGCCGGACTTTATTCTGTATGAACTTCGTGATGGGCTTTTATTCAGAAAAGATGCTTTGGTTCCAAGCAAAAAAATGCGGACAGCTTTGCTCTGGATTCCCATAGACAAAGCATTGCAGCTTAGTTTTCCACCTTCAAACCAAAACTATTTTGGAATTCACGAACAGGTTAAGGTGAACTTAAAAGAAAGCAATGAAGAACAGTCGGTTATCGCTCTGCTGAGTAATATTGCCGATATTAGAAACAGTATCGCTGCATTACCGAAGTTTAAGCTTGAAAAAATAAAATGGACAATTCTGGGCGATAAAGCCCTGTTTATGGGAACTCCATTATTGAGCTTTCCCGGAAAGACCTACTGGACAAAGGACAGACATTTATTGCCTGCAGGTCTGGATTTTGAATTTAAAAATTTGAGCACACTGTTGCAGCAAAAATATAATCAAGAGGAAGGATGGCTGCTGTGGGATGGAAATGGGAATTATCTTTCAATAAAAGAAACAGACTTCCGTCCATTATCCGTAAGCTCATTCCGCCTTACTGAAAAATCAAGAGAATGGAATTAAAGGCTTATTTCCAGTCCTATGAAAATTATTTTTGGGAATGGAAAACTGATGAAGATGTTCCCGGTGATTCCGGTTATCATGAAAACAATCTCCTCTCCATTCCCGGAGTAGGAGCCATAGCTTACAGGCCTTATCTAATGGAGATACTGAAAGAGCTTCAGCCGCAGGGATGGCCTGCGTTCGGGGCATTGCTTATGGTTTTGTATGCGATGCAGGATGGATATACGGACTTTGCAGGCCCGCTAAGACGTACAGCTGAGTTTTATAGCGGTGAAGATTTTGAGTTCAACGCGGAAAAGCCAATTGAATTCCTTGAAAAAATAAAATCACTACCCAAAGTTTATAAGGAGAAACAGAACAGAATTGTATTGCTCCAGACTTTGTTCAGCAATAGTCATAACAGGGTGGCCTCTCTTCATGCGGATATTTATTTAAAGATCTATTATAAACGACCGCAGGAACTAGCGATCAGTGCAGAAAAACAAGACGAAGGTTCAATAGATTTAAACAAAGATCTGAGCGCCTTAAATCTGAATGAAAAATTTCCTACAGTACAGTCTATCATTGACGCCATGAAAGGCTTGATTGATGAGCCGGAACTGGATGATGAGGTAGTAGAAGAAGAGACAACAGCAGATATGGATAAAGATTTTATCAAAGAATTAACTGATGAACCAAAAACTTTTCAGATAGGAAGCCTGATCAAAAGAATATGGAGTGGGCTGAAAATTCCCATGCGCCATCTTTCTCCCGGTGAACAGCCTATCGGAGGAATTTCTGATATGACCAACAAAGGTGATTTTCACCAGATGCTTCTTTCCGAATTTGCCAACGAAGACGATGTCTTTATGAATCGTGTTGCGAATAACGAGGCATTGTATATGCAAAGAGAAATTCCGCCTGAAGAAAATATTTTTGAAAGAATTATCCTGATTGACACTTCTCTCAGAAACTGGGGAACTCCCAAAGTACTGGCCTATGCCTCAGCAATAGCGGTTGTCAAACACCCAAAAGCCCATTCTGAATGTAAAATCTTCGCTTTAGGACAGGCTGCTACTCCCATTGCGCTGAACAAAGTGGAAGAAGTAGTGGAAAATCTTAATCAGGTAAGTGCTGTTCTGGAAGTTTCAGAAGCACTGGAGAAGTTTTTTAATGAAAATCACTCAGAAAAGGATATTGAAGTTTTTTTCATTACCCATCAGGATAACATGGCTGATGAGAAGATTCAGCGGGTTGTACATCAGAACAGGGACCTGCTGAAGTTTTTGGTAACGACAGCCTCAGATGGTGAAATCAATTTTTACAAACATCACAAAGGAGCAAGAAAGCATATCCAGAAAATAAAACTTCCATTGCAGGAACTGTGGGCCAATCCACCGCAGCAAAAACAATCCGTTCAAAACTTTAACGGAAAGAAAACAGATCTTCCGCAAAACTATCCGATCTTGTTCCCGACACCCGTTAATAAAATTGCTAAGTTTCTATATGACGGAGAGTTTTTCATTCTGAGTTCAAAAAAACAATTGCTGAAGACTTATCTTTCCGATAACTATTATGACAGACATTCCTATGATTATTATAAAACCCATCATGGCTGTGAAGTGTTGTTTGATAAAATTTCCATAAAACCCAAAGGACAGTTTGCCTTGTCAAAAAACAGGCAGCAGCACTTTATTTTGTGTCAGTATCAGTCTGATCAGAAACTGATTTCAAAGTTAAATCTTAATACAGGAGAGTATTCCGACCAAAACCTTACAGGAATGAATATTCCGGAATATTTTCAGCTGATTTATTTCGGACGGAATTTTTATCTCCATCATCCTGATAATGTTACCCATTACAAAATTAATATTGATGGAAATATTTCCGTAGAACCTATTACCGGAAAGGAGAAAGAATTTGAAAAAAATAATATAAAAGCCGAAGCCGAAGTCGCCAAGCTTAAAGGAAGCGGATTGAAGATCATCAATAATTTCAATAAAATCGGAATTAATCAGCATGAAAATCTGGTCGTTTCCGGAAATGAATTATACAGTGCTTCTGAAAATACACTGAACTTTTCCAAAAATAAATATGACATCAGAATCTTTGCAGAGCAGAATAAAAATAAATTTACATTTCCTGATGGAAGCGAAATTATTACCGATTCACGGGGAATGCTGACTTTCCGAAGCAGTAACAAGAGTATTGAAGAATTCTTCATTCCTTCTACATTGGGAGGATTTCTCTCGCTGGCTACCTATACAGAATTTGGAGGATCAGAATATTATCTTCCGGAACATGCCCTGTTGAAAGTAAGAACAATGGATGATATGTGTGACAGGTTTTTAAAACCGTTTATAGAACAGATTGTGGATTATGGAGCTTAGAATAAAACCTTTCCCGAAAAACAGCTATCCTAAAAAAGGACTTTTGATCAGAGGCTCTTCGCCTGTGGTGTGGCTTCAGGAAATGGAAACGCTGGGAATTCATTTAAATCAGGTACAGTCTTTTGCGATTCCGGCTGATCGTCCCAATGTGCTGTATGGGTGTTTTCTTGTTTTTAAAGATCATGCTCCACAGGAAATAGGCAGAAACGCGTACTTTCAAAGTGTGGACGACAGACTTTTCCTCCCGGAAAATACCATCTTTTATCCTAAAATAAACACCGAAGACTGGGCTCAGCTTGATTCCCGTTTTCTGATTATGCATCCTGAATTCGGACTGGTAAAACTGTCTGAAGAAATTGATTGGCTTTCTCTGATTCAACAACCGGAAATGATCAAAGAAACCATTAGAAAACCATTGAATGGTGTTTCAATTCCTCAAAAAATAGAAAGCTATACGGTTGAAGTGGATGATGAACAGGTTATGGAAACATTACAGCCCAAACAAACCGAAGAAGAATGGATGAACAATCTGCCGTTTGACCTTAAAAAAGTAATGGCAGGGAACAAAAAAGAAATAGAAAAATATTTACAGTATATTGAAAAGTATCCCGAACGCGCAGTAGAACTAGGCGTTTCTCTTGATGTTATGGGAACTTCCCGGGGAGATGGTTTTGCTAAATTTACATGGCTGGAAGTATTATTTGGTCGGGGCGCCAATGGAAAAAATGAAAGTGCAGGAACAAAAAATTTCCGCAGGGTATTCTGGGCACTCATTATTGCAGCGATCGTGTTAAGGGTTGCCTTGCCCTCTGATAAAAGTGATTCAGTACAGGAAGAAACAGGTCCTTCATCAGGAACTATTGAAAACAATGCGGTAAGAGCTCCTTCAGATATGATCGCTTTCCAGTCCGGAACCTCTGAGATTGATCTGAAGATAGATTCTATGTATCATCGGGAGAGAAAAGGATTATCCCAGGAACTTATTCACGCCGGAATCATAGAATCCAAAACAAAAAAAGACAAGGAGAATTATAAAAAAGCTGGCGGCAGAGAGGTCGGCGAAATAGGAAAGGATATTGAAAAGCTTGTCAATAAAGAAAAACAGAGCAGAGATTCTCTTAAAATCATTTACACCAAAAAAATTACAAAACACTTAGAACAGAAAACAGAAAACCTGAAACGTAAAATTTCAGATTCTTTAAAGCAATACACCAAAGGAAAGCCTGTGAATGGTGATGTTGTAAAATATCTTCTGAAAAAGAGAAAGGCGTTAATGGCTGATTCATTAGGGAAACTTTACGGGACGTTAGATATGATGGATCCGTCTTCGGCGTCCATTGACAAAGCTAAAGTAAAGGCAATAGGTACGGAAGGTACACCATTGGAAAAAAAGGCTCCTGTCTCGGACATCCTGTATATGGTGATTCTGATGATTGCGGGAGTAGGATTGTATTCTTTCCTGTTTAAAAATAAATCTTTGAATGTGGGTGGTGATAATGTCCCTGTCTGGGTGAAGGTTATTTTAATTGCTATCCTTGTAGCCATGCTTGTGTACTTATTTTATCCGCTGGTCAAAATGTTTGGATACAACTGGTTTGTGTGGGTTCTGGTAATTTGTGTGTTGTTGCTCCTTTATCGTCTTTTCAGGGAAGATAAAACCATTTTAAAATCCGATGATGATGAATAGACAGAAATTTATAGACAAATTTATAGCAGCATTCGTACTGCTGGCGATGTTTAAGGTTGTCGGAATTGTTGCCCAGTTATTCCATGAAAGCTTCTGGAGTGTGATGGGTACATTAGCCATTTTCCTGGTGGTTGCCTTCATCATTCTTCTGGTGATCACTTCTTTAAAAGATAAAGAGCAGAACAACAGAAATTCCGCAGGAAGAAAAGGAAGCAGAAGCGGCAGTTTCTATCTGGAAAATTCACTTTTCGACAGGATTCGCAGTAAATATGAGGAGCTTGCCGAAAAATACATTGCCGAAAAAGATTACAAAAAGGCAGCAAGAGTCTATATGAACCTGCTGCAGGATAATTACAGAGGTGCAAAAACACTTGAAAATGGAGGGCTTTATAATGAAGCAGCGGTAGTATATCTTAAAAAACTGAATAATAAATCCGATGCTGCGGTTTGCTATGAAAAAGCAAAACAGCATAAAAAAGCTATTGAGCTTTATAAAGAAATGGAGCAGAAAGAAAAAGTGGGCGATCTTTACAAAGAAATAAATGATCTTAAAAATGCCCATTATTATTATCAGATCGTTGCAGATGATTATACAGGAAATAGTCAGATGGTGAAAGCTTCTTTGGTATACCGTAAGAAAATGGAAAAGCCGGAGGAAGCGCAGAAAATATTGTTGAAGGGATGGGAAGAGGATAAAGATGCCTTCAACTGTCTGAATAACTATTTTACCAATATTTTTGATGTTAAAAAGCTGGAATCAGAAATAAAAGATTTGTATGAGAAGACTCCGGATTATAAAAAAATCACTTATCTGGAAGCCATGAAGTATGAATTCAAAAAAGATCCGGAATTGCAGGCTGCAATCAGAAATATAGCCTATGAAATCATCGCGGAAAAAGTAAATACCCGCTCAGAAATTGTCAATGAACTGAAATATTTTAATCCCGGTGATGACGTGATTCTAAAGGACATTTCGAGATTCAAAACAGCAAGAAATAAAATGTTCAGGAATTAAATTTTAAAGATTCAGGAATTTAAAAATTAAAGAAAATTCAGCTTTATCAAATCAATTTTTAATTGATTCCTTTACATCCCTTTGCTTATCTAAAACTTTCCCGAAATTGTGAATATTATAAAATAATATTAAAAAAGATTTATCTTTGCACCAGAAAATTATGACAATACAAAGAGCACATATCAATGCAGAACTATGCGAAAGTCCTTCTAACAAAGGATTATTCGGATATGATGAGGTGATATGGAATGAGGCGAAATGTGCTGACTTTGGAAATTATTTACTGTAAACTTGTAAAAAATTAATCAAAATACAACAGAAACGCCTCGGAAAACCGAGGCGTTTTTTGTTTTTTAGGTCAGAAATTATTTAGAATGAAAAAAAATAACCATAAACATGTAAAATTTTTAATTAACAATGAAACTTTAATACGATAAAATAGAGTGATAAGCAACCCGGTGAGAGACAGTCATTTAGGTAATTAAGATATCTGCAAAATATTGCGGACAGAAATTCTCTATGCTAAAAATAGGGTATAACAAATTGATTATCAGTATTTTAATTTGAAAATTTATTTGCGGATTCCAAAAATTCATATTTACTTTGCAACCGAAAATTGAAAGCAACAGGTTTTCAGGATTCAGTTAAAAATAATTTAGAAACAAACAAAAATAAAATGAAACAGTTACACAACATATTCAATCAATATTCAAGACTATTCGGACAGGAACCGACAGGTGTTGCATGTATTCTTGATAGTGAAATTGTGGATAAAAGGTGCTTATATACGTGGGTCAGCTAATGATCTTTTACGTTAAAAATATATGAAGCGCCTCCCGAAAAGAGGCGCTTTTTTTTTGGTTTCTTTAGCTTATTTGGTAAAGCGCCGGTCTGTGGAACCGGAGAACAGGGTTCGATCCCCGGAGATACCCAAAGGAGAAAATCTCATGGCTCAATTGGATAGAGCGTCGGTTTACGGCACCGAAGGTTGAAGGTTCGAGTCCTTCTGAGATTACAAAGAATGTGAATTTTAAAATTGACAAGCGAAGCGAATTGATTATTGACTATTCACGACTTTAAAACAATCTCATAGCTCAATCGGTTAGAGCACCGGTCTTTTAAACCGGGGGTTGAAAGTTCAAATCTTTCTGGGATTACAAAAATGGTTCCGTAGCTCAACCGGACAGAGCATGGGTTTTCTAAACCCAGGGTTAGAGGTTCGAGTCCTCTCGGAATCACAAAAGGTTCATGGAAAATTTCCCATCCGGCTGTCTCCCGGAAAAGAAACAGAAGTGAGCCTCAAAGCTGGAAAGATAACGGTGGTTGTTTACCCGTCTTGGACGCGGGAGGTCGCAAGTTCGAATCTTGCTTTCCAGACAATTGGTTCCATTAGCATAGTGGTAAGTGCATCCGGCTTTCTACCGGACGACAAGGGTTCGATCCCCTTATGGAATACAAATGATTTCGTAGCTCAAGTGGTTAGAGTGTCGGTCTGATACACCGGAGGTTGAAGGTTCGAGTCCTTCCGGAATTACAATGATTTTGTAGCTCAATGGCAGAGCACCGGTCTGTTAAGCCGGAAGTTGAAAGTTCGAGTCTTTCCAGAATCGCAGGTAACTAATTGTTAATTGTTTCAGGAGAAAAAGTAAAGTTTGTCGAGAGCAGAAGATCTTACGCCAAACACGAAAAATACAGACAGGCTTTTCTTCTCTCCGGATGAATTAAAAGTTAAAGAATATCATTTATAAATTTTTAGGTAAAATAAAGTTTGTCAGGCGCAGAAGTTCTTTATCAAATAAATGAAGACAGACTTTATTTTTTAATCTGATGGTTCGCCGAAGTAGAAGAGTCGGGACGGTCTGCAAAACCGTTGTGTCAACTGAGTGGGTTTGAATCCCATAGCCATCTCAAAGTAAAAACTATAGAAAATATAAGAATCTTTTATCAATGATCTTTTATCATCTATAGCAAAGAATATCCTTTATTAATAAAAGAAAAAGGCTGTCGAGCGCAGAAGATCTTTAATCAAACATTCAATAAAGACAGACCTTTTCTTTTTAACAGGAAAATGAGGAATTACTTATGAATCATGACTAATTGCTCAAAAAAATCCGGAAGTACGCCGAAGTTGGAGAGTCGGGGCAGACTGTAAATCTGTTGCTTCATTGCTGAGTAGGTTCGAATCCTACTACTTCCACCAACCACAGATAATGTAATGGAAGCATGCAGGAAATGTACTCTTGTTGTCCAGGTTCGATTCCTGGTTTGTGGATAACGCTCTATTCGTCTAACGGTGAGGACGCCTGCCTTTCGAGCAGAAAACAAGGGTTCGATTCCCTTATAGAGTACTGGATGTGAATAACTGGTCAATATTGAATTGATTTAATACCATGAAAGTTCAGATTTTATTGAAAAAATTGGCCAGTTACCATTCACACAAAAAAAAGAAAAGAGAAAAAAGGACTGTCGAGCGCAGAAGATCTTTAGTCAATAAAAACAGACAGCCTTTTACTTTTTTAAACAAAATACATTAGGAAATGAGAAAGGTTTGTCGAGAGCAGAAGATCTTTACAAATACTAGCAGGCATAATTTATAAACAGACAGAGCTTTCTCAAACCTAGCATAACATAAGTAATGAGCAATGAGCAATGAGTAATAATGAAAATAGAAAGTATTACCAATTACTCATTACTCATAAAAATAACGCCTCTCTATTCCAATTGGCAGAGAAAACGGCTTTAAACCCCGTAAAGTCCCAGTTCGAATCTGGGGAGAGGTACAGGATATGAATAATAAGTAATGAGCAATGAGTAATAATAAAAATAGAAAATATTACTCATTACTTATAAAAACCTGCGGGAATGGTGGAATGGCAGACACTCTTGACTTAGGATCAAGCTTTTGGGGGTTCGAGTCCCTCTTCCCGTACAAAAACATAAATGATAAGAGATTAATGATCAATGATTGCTGAGCACTTCATCAATTATCAATCAACATTTATCAATTATAAAATTGATTCATAGTGTAATGGCAGCACACAAGATTTTGATTCTTGGAGTTTAGGTTCGAGTCCTAATGAATCAACAATTTTACTCTGATGGTGTAATGATAGCATCTCAGTCTCCAAAACTGATGGTATCGGTTCAAGTCCGGTTCGGAGTGCAAAGTGAATAGTCAATAGTGAATTTTGCTTTGCAAATGAATTTAAAAATATTGACAGTGAAAACTAATTGACGATTCACAATTCAGAAATTAATTTAAAACAAAATTTAAAACATGTAGAAAAAATGGAAACGCAACAACAAATATGGCAGAATATGAGTGGAAAAATTTTCCAGCACTCTATCACACAGCTGGTAGAAGAAGCCATCATTCGCGAACAGGCCAACGGACACCGTCTGAAAGTATGTGTGGGGTCAGACTCCCACGTATACGGAGATGCCATCAACTATGCTACGGCAGTAGTGTTTATTCGTGAAGGAAAAGGAGCGTTTACCTTTATCAGAAAAGAAAGAGAAATACAGAGTATCAGTATCAAGGAGCGAATGCTGAATGAAGTCAACAAATCCGTTGAAATTGCATACGCGATCTGTTCTGTGCTGGATGCTTATGGTGTGGAAATGGAGGTACACGCAGACATTAATACCGACCCGGATTTTAAATCCAATGTAGCACTGAAAGATGCTATGGGATATATTCTGGGAATGGGATATGTGTTTAAAGCAAAGCCTTTTGCCTTCGCTAGTTCCAATTGTGCTGATATGATGGTGTAATCTTTTTAATAAAAAAAATGAAAACAGTTTTAATTATCAATGGAGAAAAATACTGGAAGGATTATTTTGCAGGATTCGATGTAGTTCAAAAGAAAGTTCAGACATCGGAATTTATAATAAAAGACTCATCATTGTATGCATTTGATAGCAATGGAGTCTGTAAGCCGGATATTATTTTCTGGCGTTTGGGAGCCGTTAACCCCAATCCCAGATATAGAAATATTTTAGAGTTGATTGACTACTCTGAAGTTCCTTGTATTAATTCAGCTTCCACATTATTAATGGGATATGAAAGGCTGACAATGCTGAATACTCTTAAAAAATTGGGTTTACCGGTTATTGACTTTAATGCAGCGACAAGTACTCAGCATTTGAAGAATCTGGAAATGAAATTTCCTTTTGTAGCTAAAGTAGGAAATCACCATGGAGGATATGGAAAAAGCCTGGTTTCAACCGAAGAACAATGGGAGGAGCTGAAGGACTTATTGTTTATTCATCAGGATTATGTGACCATCGAAAAGTTCATTGATTATAAATATGATATTCGATATCTGGCTATAAATGATAAGGTTTGGGCTATGAAAAGACGAGGGAAATATTGGAAAGCCAATTCTTTAACTCAAGAATACGAAGTTATAAATCCTGAAGATGAATGGATCGAAAAAGTACAACTTTTACAGAAACATATCAAAGCTGATATAGTTGCCATTGATGTGCTGGAAACACAGAATGGAGAAAAAGTAATTTTAGAGTATAATGATATTCCAGGTCTCTCAGGATTCCCTGAAGATGTAAAGCTGGAGTTATCAATGATTGTGAAAAACAAATAAAAAGAACCTTAAAACCAATAACCATGCATTTCTTAATTCAGGCTAATGTCTATTTAGATCCGGATCATTATAAAATTTTTGATGCATTGGAAGAACTGAATATTGATTATGATGTAATTAATATTCCTCCAGCCGCAGAAAAAATAGAGTTCAAAACAGATAGAAAAGATGTTTTTGTATACGGTTCGGTGACAATTGCAAGATTGGCAAAACAGAATACAGGCTGGTTTCCGGGTTCTTTTTACGGAGGAAATCATCTGTATGAAGTATATTCAAAATATTATGGTGAAAATCTCCTTAATCATCATGTTTCTGTTCATAGAATCTCTGAGCAGCTGAACTGGAAGAAAGGTGAGGTTAAATTCATTAAACCTTACAGTGAAGCAAAGATCTTTACAGGAAAAGTATTTTCAGAAAACGAATGGAAGGATTTTGTGTTTGAAGCTCTGGAATCTCAAAATAATAGAATTAATAAACATTCATTGATACAGGTTTCCGAAGCAAAACGAACAATAAAAGAAGCAAGACTTTGGATCGTTGGCGGACAGATTATTGATGCCGGGTATTATAAATTTAATGATAGTGTTCCTTTCGAAGAAAAAGTTTCAGAAGATGGATTAAGCTTCGCTAATAAAATGATCAGGCTTTTTAATCTTGAAGAAGCTTTTGTAATGGATATCTGTTTAACGGAAGAAGGCTGGAGAATAGTGGAAATAAATTGTATCAACAGTTCCGGATTTTATCCGAACACGAATGTGAAAAGTGTAATTAAAGCATTGAACATTTATTTTTCAAATTAAAAAAATTAACAATGGAAAAAACAAAAAGATTATTATTTCTGGATGATATAAGATATCCGATCGAGGCTTATCATTATACCCAACAGGATATTTTCCTCAGAAGTGACTGGCACATTGTTCGGAATTACGAACAGTTTGTCAACAGGATCTTGGAAAAAGGACTCCCGGAAATGATATCTTTTGACCATGATCTTGCAGACGAACACTATTTGAAACAGAATTCTCAGGAATTTGTTGAGAAAACAGGATACGACTGCGCCAAATGGCTGGTAGAATATTGTATGGATCATTATCTGGACCTTCCGAAATTCTATTGCCACTCCATGAATCTGGTAGGAAAGGAAAATATCCTAAACCTGCTGCAAAACTTTAAAGAATTGTAATGGACATTTTTAGATTTATTGAAGATATAAAAGTACATCTGAAGCTCACATTTGATAATGTAGACGGATGGTTTCAAAAAGATAAAAAAACGTTGAATCATCAGCCTTCAAACGGAGGCTGGACGATTCAGCAGATTTTAGAGCACATTTATCTTACGAATTTTTATCTGCTCATCCTTATTGAAAAAGGGTCCAAAAAAGCAATGAAGAATTCTTTAGATCTTGATCTGGAATCTGAAATAAAAAACTACAGTTTCAATAAAGAAAATTTTGACAAAGTAGGTGAATATGGTGCTTTTGAATGGATAAGACCAGAACATATGGAGCCGAAAGGAGAATTAAGCTTAGATGAAATCCGAAGCTTAATAGGCCAACAATTTCTTCAATGCTTAAACTATCTTGAGGTAATGAAAAATGGCGAAGGCGTTTTGTATAAAACTACAATGACAGTGAATGAACTGGGGAAAATCAATGTATATGAATATATTTATTTTCTTTCACTCCATGCCCAAAGACACATTACCCAGATGGAAAAAAACGAATCAGAAACGATTAAAAACTAAAACAAAATGATTTTCAAAACATATAACGCTATAGAAAATGCTTACCAGGCCCGCGTGATCGAACAGATCAGAATGCAGGGTTTTGGGGATGAGGTTTTCATCGTACAGGAAAAAGTTCACGGCGCTAATTTCTCTTTCTTTACCGACGGAAAGGAAATTAAAATCGCGAAGAGAACTGCTTTCATCGAAAAAGATGAAAAATTTTTCAATGCCCATCAGGTTTTGGAACGCTACAGAAATAATGTAATAGAAGTGTTTCAGAAAGTAAAGACCATCCACCCGGATGTTGAAACTGTAGTGATTTACGGTGAATTGTTCGGTGGCGGTTACCAGCATAAAGAAGTAGAATCCGTAAAAGATGCTGTGAAAGTACAGAAAGGTATTGAATATGCCCCTCACAATGAATTTTACGCTTTCGATATTAAACTGAATGGAGTTACCTATTTGGATACAGAATTAGTCAATCAGATTTTTGAAGAGACAGGATTTTTCTATGCAAAAATTTTGTTTCAAGGAAGTCTTGAGGAAGCTTTGAAATTCCCTAATGTTTTCAATTCAAAAATTCCGGCTTGGCTGGGATTACCCGAATTGGAAGACAATAGGTGTGAAGGAACCATTGTAAAAACTTTGAAAACCAGATACTTTGGAAACGGCGCAAGAATCATTCTGAAAAACAAGAATGAAAAATGGGTCGAAAAAGCGAAAATGGTTAAAAAAGAGGGTAAAACTGTTCAGAAACAGATTCACTTCAGCGAAAAAGCTCAGGAGATCTGGGAGGAAATCCAAAAATATGCTACAGCCAACAGATTGAATAATGTGTTGAGCAAAATTGGCGAATTCGAGCCTAAAATGATAGGTAAAGTGATTGGCCTTTTTGCGCAGGATATTTTAGAAGACTTCGATAAGGACTTCTCGGCAGCTTTTATGGCTATTGAAAAAGAAGAGCAGAAAAGGATCAACAAAAAGTTGAATTCTTTAGTCATTGATTTTATAAAAGAAGAGTTGATGACTCTTAAAGTATAGTTTCGGTAATTTTTTACCGAAACTTTTTTATGTATAATAAGATCATAGAACAATGTGACTGGCTCGGGATAACCAATCCTTTTTCAGAAAATTATATGAATGTGATGCATGAATTTAAAAGACATTTCAAATTACATAAACAAATAGGGTTTAAAAGAGCTTTAAGTTATTTGAATATGAGTTTTGAAGGCACCCATCACAGCGGAGCAGACGATGCTTATAATACAGCCAGAATTTTAAGTAAGATTCTGTAAATAGTCAATAAGCTGGAGGACAGAGGCTGGAGGCTGAAAGTAAATGAGATACTATTAAAACTTTCCTCTTTCTGCATCTCTCTTCCAATCTTTAACAATTAAATTTTAAACAAGTGAAAACAACAGAAAATATATTAATAGTAGACCTCGAAGCAACATGTTGGGAAAACCGGCCGCCAAGAGGTCAGGAAAGTGAGATCATTGAAATCGGAGTATGCATCATGAATGCAAAAACGGGTAAGATCTCTAAAAATGAAGGAATTTTAGTAAAACCCCAGTATTCAAAAGTGAGTCCGTTCTGTACGGAATTGACTACTATTACCCAAAATATGCTGGATCATGAAGGCATTATGCTGGATGATGCTTTCGATATCCTGAGGGCAGAATATGATTCCGAAGAACTGACATGGGCAAGCTATGGAAACTATGATCTGAATATGCTTCAAAACCAGGCAAGAAGATTCTACACAGATTATCCCATGAGTGATGACCATATCAATGTGAAGACATTATTTGGTGAAATTCATCCTACGATCAGGAAAAGTGTCGGAATGAACAGAGCTTTGGGCGAATTAGGTATGACTTTAGAAGGTACCCACCACAGAGGTGTAGACGATGCCAAAAACATTGCAAAGATTCTGCATTGGTGTTTTCAAAAGTCCCGATAAAACTTTTAAAATTCATATATTTAAATATCTTGATTCTTAATATATGATTAAAGAATATAATGTGCTGGAGCATATCAGAATGCGGCCTGCAATGTATATAGGTTTTCTGAACCACTTAGGCTACAATGAATTAATAAGCTATTTTATTGAAGATTTTATTCGAGCAGAAATCTATGATATCACTTTCATCCTGAAAAAAGATAATAGATTGGTTATGAAATGGATCAGTCCTGAAAAAAAACTTTTTAATACAGAAATCATAAAAACTATTGATCAGTATAAACAAGGAAAGTTTTATGTATCATTGGCAGGTATTATTGCATTGACAGAGTATTCTACGATTGAGATTAATGACTTACCTGTCTTACAATCCGAAAAAGGGAATTTTAAGATTTTGGACAACATACAGCATATTGATAATGAAGAAATCTGCAGATGGACAATTGATTTCATTCCTGATAGAGATATTTTTAAGGGCCTGATATTGAGTTACCGGGTTTTGAACAATTTGTTCAGAAGGTTTTCATTTTTGGATTCAAATATGAAAATAAAAAGTATTGATGAATCTGGATGAAAAGCAGATTAATATTTTTCATTACCCAGATGGTTTAGCTGAGATCATAGATGATGAAGTGCAAAAGAGATTGCCATATAATTCCTATTTTTTTACATTGAATTTTCGGAAAAAAACAGAGTATTCATATTCGGTAGCATTTGCCTTTGCAGATTACCAGATCTTTACACCTAAAATCAAGATGTACGCCAATTATAAAGAAACCATTTTGGGAGGATCTTTACTGGATGGAATTATACAAGGATTCAAGATATTTTTGAAAGAGGAAGCCGTAAAGAGAAATATAGAATTAAATATAACTACAGCAAGACTTAAAAAATACCTTTTGCTTTATGCTTCTGTACAAGGAGAACTTACATTTTTGGGTTCAACCAGATGGAAGCTTGGAACTCCGAAAGTGCAGACGGAAATTAAGAACTTTATGTATGAAGAACTGAAACTTTATTTTGCCAATAATGAAGATAAGACAATTCATATTATACAAACTTTACAGGATGAATAGTAAAAGGCTCCCTTTAATATGGGAGCTTTTTGTTGATAATACTGACCATACTTTCACTGATTGTATCAAATAATTCCCTCGGAATAAAATGTCCCATTCCTTCAATAAGCAGCCATTTGGCACCCGGAATAGAATCCGCAATATCTTTTCCGCAATCAGGATGAAAGATCAGATCCTCTGTTCCATGAATGATTAAAGCCGGAGCAGTTATTTTCTTCAGCACTTCAGGATTATATTGAAAGGAACCCATTGCTAAAAGCTGCCAGATGATTCCGTTTTTGGTTCTGGAACGTATAAGTTCCTCTTCAAGCAAAGCTTTTTCCTGATTCGAATCAAAAGCATATCCCGAGCCCGATATTTTCTTTGCAAAATGGATCTTTTCTCTCATATACTCTTCTTTCTGAAGAACAGGATCAGCAGACACCTGTGTCATCATAGCCATCACTTCCGGATCAGGCTTGGGAAGGGAAGGATTTAAGGATGTTGACATGATGATGGTCAATGATAAAACTCTTTCAGGATAATAGGAACCTAAAAGCTGTGCAATAATTCCTCCCATGGAACGTCCTGCAATATGAGCTTTTTCAATATTTAAATGATTAAGAAGACCGATAACATCATCCGCCATATTCATTAGAGAATAAGGAATCCCTTCTTTACTGAGCATCGCAAAAATCTCTTCAATGCTTTTATCAGAAGGTATTTCCCTTTTTGTATTAAAAACAGAACTCCCCGAATCTCTGTTATCAAACCGGATAACCCTGAATCCTTTTTCAACCAAAAGATCACAGAATGTATGATCCCAACGGATCATCTGACTTCCCAATCCGGAAATTAATACAATGGTATCAGGATTTTTCTCACCCAATACCTCATAGCATAATTCCACCTCATTCATTTTGACTGTTTTCATTTAATCCCTTTGTGTATTTAATACTATTTCTTCCAATGGTAAAAGCCTTGAGTCCTCTACTGCAGCCATTCTATGACCCATGATTTTCATATAAGCTTCATTTTTTTCGAAACTGAAAAAATCATCGACACTTTTTTGTTTAATTAACAGGCACAGATCCCAGTATTCACTTTCAGGACCTATCAGAAACTGATCTCCTTTTCCAATAAATAAAATTTCTCCGCCGCTTTCCTTTAGATAAGGTTCGGTTTCCCTGATATAGGTAAGATAAGCATCCAAACCGCTTGATTTTTCATTGGGCTTCAGATCCGGATATTCAGAATAATCTGCTTCCTTCTTCAATCTGATGAGATTAAGATTAATAATGGCCCCTTGTATATTTTTAGTAAACAGATGTTTTCCTGCCTCAAAAGTTGGAGATAGATATTTTTTTGACATCACTTTAATATAATTCTGTAGTGAGTCCGGAAATATAAGACTGTTCAGCCTTTTGAACCTCTTTGCGGTAGTTGATAAATTCATTGTTCTGATCCGGAACAACAACTGCAAACTCAAAGGTAAAAGAATCACTTCCCGATTCTGTCCATTCCTTCTGTAACTGAGGATTTGTAAACATGCCTCCGTTTAGCAGAAATTTCATCTTATTCACCAGCGCTTCCAGATGTAAAGAAGCCTGAACATATTGTTTACCATTTAATTTGTTGGTAACAGCAAGAACTCCCATTGTTGTTGTATGGTCTTTTGCTTTTTCTTTTAGTTGTTTTTTTAATGCATTTTTCATCTTTTCATTATTGGATATTTCCTCCCAAATCAAATAAAAGCTCATTGACCATGCGTAGAGATTTACCTTTTTTGGATGTAAGAATTTCTTTAGTAATATTCTCTGCGCTTAGTTTAGCTTCTTCAAATATCTTTTTACCGTTAGGAGTGATGACCACATAGCTTACACGGGCATCTCTTTCGTTGCTTTCTCTGGATACCAGTCCGATTTTTTCCAATGGATTCAATAACCGGGTGACTCCAGATGCCGTAAGACCTATTTTTTCAGCAAGATCTATTCTCCTCATTCTGCTCTCAGAGGAAGAATAGAGCACATAAAGAATAACAAAGTCATTGAATCCCAGACCATGAACACTCAGAGAATCAAATTTTCTGGCAATTACAGACTGTAGCTTATTGATGTTTATTAAAAGTAATAATTCTGTGCTTATCATTGAAAAGTGTTTGAGTTGTCAAGTATTTTGTTTTGCAAATATATAAAATTTATTGAATGGCTATCCTCTATTTATTATTTTAAATAAAATTAACGTATCGGTACGGTAAGATAATTTTGTTGTAAGCCATCATCAATACTAAAAATAAGACACCAAATGTTGTGTAAATATCACAATATAGAGCTTTTAGCTATTTTTTTTAATTTTATATCTTTAAACAGGGAATTATTTTTATTGTACTGAGAGCGTTATCAACTATTGTTTTATTAACTTAATATTTGTTAAAAAAATCACTTTTATGGGATAATTTACTGTCTGTCAGTCATTTTTTTTTATTTTAGCCAATGAGAATAAATGGATGTTTAGTAATGAAAGTTTTAAGGTAAAATATTTAAACTGTTATTGGCTGCAAAGCAGGTCATTAGTACAAAGAAAAATCCGGATAGACAAGATATCATTTGATTTTGCCATCGGATTCTTTAAAAGTTACACCCCTGAAAACATTTTTTATTAAATAATTTATTCAATTTTTGTCCGGATCTTTAAGATGATGGACTGATGACAATTTTATATAGGACTTCCTGTTTTAAAGACTTTGTTTTCACAGGAAAAAACTGCTGTTATAAAATACTGTGTATTAATGTTGTAGTGAAGGATTTGAAATAGTTTTAAATGTTGAAATGAAGATGAATTTACTTTTCATGGAGAGGCCTTATTTATTTCTGTCTCCGGGACTGTTTAATAAATATGAAACTCCCTGTGTTACGGCTTTTGAGACCCTTTTTAACAAACGGTCTTCAAACAATTTTAAAAAATATAAAGGAAAACTGCTGACCTCCATTCTTTCAGCAGGTGGGAAAACGGTTTTTAATAACAAAAAGTACGGGCTCTATCATGAACTGTTAAAGTATAATGGGTTTGAACCAGAGAAAGCTCTTATCAAACTGCCTGAAGAATGGAATAAAACGAATAACCTGAAACAAATTTATACATCAAATTAAAGCCCATGAAAGAAAGACTTTATGAGATCCTTAACGAGGAAAAAGTACATGAGATTATTCCCTTTCTAAAAGAGCTTAGCATTGAAGAAAGGAAAACACTGATCCCCTCTATCAAGAAAATGGACCGTGAGATCAGTAAAATTGTAATGACTAAAAACTCCTACCACACGGCAGGATCTGTGAACCAGCATTCCATTATAGATATAGCTTCTTTTGTATGTATGGACAAAAAGAATTTTGGTAAAAATTACTGGAGCCTTTTCCGCAATGCAGAACAGACCGAGCAGATACTGGAATGGGGATGCCCGGATTGGTTTTCAGACTTTATCAATGAATCTGTTGAAGCAGAATTTACAGCCTTCAATTATAAAGATATTTTAGGATGGTCAGAGAAAGGATATGTACAGCCCAAACCTGAATTATTGGGACATCACCTGAGTAATTATCCGGCTGATCTTGACCGTTATCCTGAAACACTTAATACACATTTCTGGTATTTATGTGAATTTCCTTCCAAATCTTTACCCTTCCGTAAAGAATGGTTTCCCATCGTTCAAAAGCTCATTGCTGAGAAGAAAATTGAAAGGAAAAGATTCCTGAAAGAATGCCTTCTGGCTTCCAACAGAAACTTTAATAAAAATGTCACGGGTTGGTTTATGGATGCTTTTACATCATTAAAACCAACGGAAGAAGAATTATCTGATCTGCAGGATGAACTGCTTGCAGGCCTTGTTTCTTCACAGTCAAAAGCCGTGAATACAATATTATCCCACCTGAAAAAAATTGTTGGGGTTGCTGAATTTAAAAATGAAGAATTTTCGCATTACCTTCCGAATTTGCTGAGCTCAGAGGTAAAAACAGTGGTGGTTTCCAGCCTGGGACTTACCGAAAAAATATTTCAGAGAAAGAAGGTGGATCCGGATATGCTCGGAGTGGCTTTAAGTACAGCATTTGTTAATAAAGATGATGGCATACAGTCAAAAGCAGCAAAGATCATTCTTAAATACATACCTGCTTCAGAAAATATGATTGAGGCACTTTCTCACTATTCAGATAATATATTGACGAATGTACGTCCGCTTTTAGTAAAATATATTGAAGAAAAACAGCCGGAGCTGGAAGCTATAGCTTCGGAAAAACGATTGCTGGCTACAGATGAAAATGCAGTGCAGGTACTTCAGAATTTTGAAGATCTGATGTTCTATCTGCCTTTGGCAATGGACGATCCGTATAGCTATCATTGTGATATTGCTTTGACTGGATTTATAAGGTTTGCCGGAGATGTGGATGAAGATTCTGTGAAACTGATGGAACCTGTATTTTTAAAGGCCTGTAAAACCATTGCAAAATGGGAAGTTCCTTATCTGAATGTTTTGCTGTGCAATGCTATTATCAATTATGGGCTGGCATTAATGGAAAAATATCCGGTTCAGTTAAAGAATCTGGAAAAAATATATCAGAAAACAAGGGAGGAAGAAATAACAAGAGAGTCTTATTCCAATTATCAGAAGAAACTGGGCCCGATAGAAGATGTTGGAGCAGATTGTCCTGCAAGACAGGCTTTTAAAGAGATCGCTGTATATGCTGTTGAAAAAATAAAATCCGGGGATAAACTGCCTTTGTTATTTCCTATCACCCACGCGCCATGCTGGATTTCCCCTGTGACTCTCGTTGAGAGATTAGAGAATTATCAGAATAGTAATACAGAGCCTCATCATCTGGATATTCAGCTGGCCCTGCAGCGCTGTGCTTTGGATGATACTTCAGAAGCTGTTGCAGAAACAGAGAAAAGACTAAAGGGTGAATATAGAGAATTGTTGCTTTTCTTCTTTGGTAAAAATGAAAAACCGGAAGGCAAGTTTATACATCCTTCATGGTGGATGACAGCCGGAATTACACGTTCACCTGACACTGTTTTTGAAGAATTCAGAAGTTTCGGATATGAAAATATTCCTGTGGAATTCTTTTCAGGGGCTTACCAATGGAAGACCATTGACAATAAGAAAAACTCATACTATCCGGTAGAGCTGAATATTACGATTCCAAAATATCATCTCGAAAAAAGAAAAGAACCTTTGTTCCTGGAATATTTTGTAGCAGAGCAGAAAGAGCTTAATGAAATTCCTGCACTGATGCTGTGTTTTCCCAATACGCCTGCCAATGCCCTGGCGAAAGTAATCAAGTACTGTCTTTTTTATTCAGGAATTGCAGAAGTTTTTGAAAGAAACCTTGTTTTGAATACTGCCAATACGCTGTATCAGATCAAGAAACCTCTGGATGAAATTGGTTATCTGTTTCTTGGGACTATTTTCCTGGATGGTGATAAAACCATCCGAGGAACTGCCGCTGAAATCTGGCTTGAACATGTTTCCTGTCAGATGATGGATAACGCAAGGCTGGGAAGAGTGATTGGTCTGCACGAAAAACTGGAGTGGGCACCGGTGAAAAGATTCACAGATCTTATGCAGCATCACATGCTGAATGTAAGCAAAAATCATAATACTGCTCTCGAAGAATTGATTACCAATATTGTACTTCAAATGGAAGAACCGGTTACCAATCTGAAAAGAATTCTGGAAATTTACCATGAAGTATTGGCATTGAATCATTCATTGGTTCCTAAAGAAGTACTTGAAAAATTAAACCACTGGAAAGAAAACTCTAGCCTTAAAAAAATCTGTAATCTACTCCTGAAAAAATAGATCATGGAAGATACGCTTATTTACAACTATTCAGGAGCATCCTCTTTAGTTAGGACAGGTGCGCTTGAAGAGTTGTTCCTCGCCAAATACAATGAGGTATATAAAAATACTGATGCACCCTGTTTCTTTTGGGGAAATGTAGGGCAGCCCTTTATTTTGGCCCGATGTCTGATCACACTTTCCAACATTGTGAAATCCAGTTTTAATCTGTCGCCGCTTCAGATGGCACACCTTAAAGATCCTATAGTGACAGCAGGAAATGGGAGAGTACGATTTGAAGGCTTTTCTCATTGTGCAGGAGTATATGCAAGAGTAGATGTACTGCCTGATGGATTGGATGGAGAGTTTCTTCAAAACGGAACAACAAATGTGGATTTCAATCAGCCTATGATAAATGCTTTGGGAAGTATCCGTCCGAATGGAAAAATTATGCTTTCTGTAGGGCAAAAAGAAGTTGGGATTTATCAGGAAGAAAATAAAATAATAGAAAGAAAAGTCCCATTGCCTGTAAAATGGATCAAAGGATTGGGGACCGTTCAGGTCTATTTATCAGAATCAGTGAAACGCCATACCTTCAATAGAATCCAGACGCAGCAATTATTTAGAGGAATGCCGAAAGGAGTGGTAAAGTCAGATTATTACTTAATTTTACGTGGAAATAAACCCATCTTTTCTCCGGTACAATCTACAGATTCTGTTTGCATAGGAGGAATTCACAGGCTTCGTCTTTTAGAGCCTCTTCTTCCTTATATCGATTCTATGCAGGTATTTGCACATGCCAATATGCAGTCCGTAACATGGCAGCTCAGTATGGGGAATATCCGTTTCAGTTTTTCTTTATCTAGAGAATGCTGGAGAGGTTTCTCAGGGGAAGGCGCAGTGTTAGATAGCCTGATTTCGGATGTTCCCGACGAATGGATTGATGCCCTGGATAAATATGCCTATGCCAACCAGTCCTTCAATCCTGCCACACTTGTTCTGGAAGAGAATATCAGTTTTGACAAAGTTGAAAATAGTACCGGCAGGCTTGCTACAATGGGATTACTCGGTTACGACCTTGATGACAGTGAATTTTTCTATCGCAGGCTTCCTTTTAAATTAAGCCGTATTATCGGACTCAATCCCCGGATAAAAGATGCTGAAAGATTGATTGAAGACGGAAAAGTAGAAATTTTAAATCATCATAAAACAAGAACAGAAGCCAGAGTAAAAGGAACCGGTGTGCATCACACAGTTATCATTGAAAATGAGCGTGCGCGCTGTACCTGTGAATGGTTCAGTAAATATCAGGGTGAGAGAGGACCCTGTAAACATGTCCTGGCAGTGAAAAAGCTGGTCAATGCTTAAATGCTGCTTATGATGTTTATTTTATTATTTTGCTGATAATACAGAGGTGTAAAAATCCTACGCCTCTGTATTGTAAATTATATTATTGGCCAGTCTGCTGTATCCATTCTTCATAGCTGAGTACACCTAATTCCGGTCTCCCTTCTCCGTCCAGAACAGAAATAAACTCAAGCTGGTTTCCATCGGGATCATTAAAATAAACAGCCAGCGCAGGCATCCATGCAAATACCATAGGCTCGGCACTCCCGTTTTTCAGGAAGTTGTAAGGTTTTAAATTCTTTTTTTCAAGAAACTCTACAGAATAATTCAGAATATCGTCCTTACTGCAGGAAAAAGCAAAATGTCTGGTCTGAAGATTCTCCTTCTGCTCCCATAGTCCGAGCATAAATTCTTTCCCTTCTCCAACCCATAAAAAAGCAATGGGCCTGGTTTCATCTCTATACGCAAGTTTCAATCCCAGCACTTCTGTATAAAATTGTATTGCATTTTCCAGATTGCTCACCTGAACATGGGTTTCATATATTCCTTTAATCATAGCTTAATTTTTAATCATAACAAAGCTAGAAAAGCCTTAGCGAAAAATTAAATACAGATGATTTCTTTAATGAAAACGAATGATAGAAGGATTTTATAATGATAAATGATGAATGCGTTTGTATTTCTCAAACATCTGTATAAATCTGTGGGATTTGCGGAAAAAAATCTATTTAGCATTATTCAATAGAGGTGGGCTTTAGCCCGCCTTATAAATAGCCTTATTCATCCGGCTTTAGATTCTGTGTTAACTTCCAAATATTTTTTATACATTTATATTTATAAAAGCGACCTTGAGTTAGCTTGCGTAGGGTGAACGTCTTTGATTTTTACCCTACTTTCTTCAAAAT